>NZ_PDHO01000060.1 GCF_002887815.1 Mycobacterium sp. ENV421
ACGCCTGCTCCAAAAACTCCCGCCACTGAAACGGCTTCCGGAAGATGAACCGCACGGCGTCTGCTGACATTGCAAACAAGCCACCAATAGCCTGCATCGGACCCGCAGCACTGCTCAACGCAATGCCCGGCGACCAACGATCGGCCCCCTTACCCGCCATGGCCACCCGGTCCTTCCAGAATCGTCACCGCAGCGACTGCTGTCGGACCACCGATGTTGTGAGCCAGTCCGATTCGGGCGCCGTCCACCTGATTGCCGGCTTCCCCGCGCAACTGGTCGAAAAGTTCCACGCACTGGGCCACTCCGGTGGCGCCCGGTGGGTGGCCCTTGGCCTTCAGGCCGCCGCTGGGGTTCACCGGCAAAGCTCCACCCACACAAGTCACCTCGGCCTCCATTAACTTGTAGGCCTCCGCGGGTTCGGCGAAGCCGAGATCTTCATAGCTGATCAATTCGATGCCGGTGAAGAAATCGTGAACTTCCGCCACATCGATATCGGCGGGCGTCAAATTTGCCATTCTGAAGGCTCTTTTCGCCGCACGGGTCGTCGCCGGGAACGTCGTCATATCCGCTTTGTGCTGATGCATCACGGAATCCAGCCCCAACCCCACCCCGCGGATCCAGACCGGTCGGTCGGTGAAACGGTCGACCACGTCCTCTGCGGCCAACAAAACTGCTGCCGCGCCGTCGCTTTGGGGAGCGCAGTCATAGACGCCGAACGGCGTGACCACCATCGGCGCGGCGAGAACCTCGTCGATGGTGACCTCGAAACGGAGTCGCGCCTTCGGATTCGACAGGCCGTGCCGATGATTCTTGACCGCCACCATCGCCATGTGTTCACGGGTGGCCGGGGTTTCGTGCAAATAACGCGCAACATGAAGGGCAAATCCTGCGGGCGCGACCAATCCCAGCGGATAGTCCCACGCCATGTCGCGGGCCATCGCCTCCCACTCCCACAGCAGTTGCTTGGAAGCGGTCTCTCTCAGCTTGTCCGCACCCATCACCAACGCGACATCGGCCGCACCGGACGCAATGCCGTAGAGGGCGTTGCGGACCGCGTCGTTGCCGGTCGCGCAGGAGTTCTCGATCCGGGTCACCGGCAGGTCGGGCAGTCCGAGCGAGTCGGCGAGGATCCCCGCCGGGAAGCCGTCGGCGGTTCCCATCGCACCGAACCAGGCGGCGTCGATCTCAGACTTGTTGACGCCCTTGTCAACCCGAGCGGCGCACTCCGCGAACGCCATCGGGAGCAGGTCCTTGAGCCCGAGGGCGAAGTGCTCGCCGAACGCCGTCATGCCGGCACCGACGATCGCGACCCGCCTCATGCCGCACCCCACGACCGGACGGACGTTTCCCGCGGAGTCGCGGGTGCATACGGCTCGAACGCGTACCCGTAGTCGGGTACACCCGATCGCACGGCCACCCGGCGCAGCGTGAGCCGGCCACGATCGCCGATCCGCACCGCGCCCGCCTCGACGCCGGTGACCTTGACCAGTGCGCGCACCGCGACGTCGTCGAGCTCGACGATCACCAACGAGTAGGGAGTCCGCAGGCCCGGTACCGGAATGTGAACCGTGACTTCGGTGTAGACGCTTCCCACCCGGGGCAGCGGCACCAGTTCGTAGTCGGTGGCCAGCCGGCCGGCATCGTCGAGCCGGTAGCGGGGCGGGAAGTCCAATTCCTCGCTGCCGCTGTGACGGCCGGCCTCCCACCGCACCTTGGCTTCGAAGGCACGCTCGTAGGCAGCCAGGGAGATCGGGATGTCAGGGCCGGCGGCCACCCTGGTCTGCGGTCGCGGCCGCGCCGTCGGCTCCCGCCGGTAGACGGCCGCTCCGCCGCCGGCCACCGTCACGCCGGACAGGCTGGCCTGTTCGACGGCTACCAATGGGCCGTTGACAGTCGACTCGGCGAGGGCGGCCAAGGCGAACAGCCCGGCACTGGCACCCGCTGTCGGCACGACGGGCGCCTCGCCGCCGCACAGTTCGATCGCGCGGTCATGGTCGACGCCGGCCAGCGCGACCGGAGTGTCGAGCCACGCCGCAGCCAGCGAGGCGACCAGCCCGCGCTCGTGCAACAGCCGCGGGTCGCCGTAGTCGTGCACCACCCCGTCGGCATTGCGGGTGCGGACCGGGAGACTGCGTGCCACCCGCGCGGCGGTACGAACCTGCAAGCCGTCCTCGCCGGTCAGGATCGCCGCTGCCCCAGCCGGATCCAAGTCGGAGCCGATGACCAGCGTCCGCGGGCGGGCCGAGCTGACCGCGTCGAGAGTGGCCGGCGCACCGCCGAGCCGCTCGTCGACCTCGAGCTCGGGATCCAGACCGAGACCCGCCAGCAGCACGGCGGCATTGCTGCTCTCCACCAGCGGCAGGTCACGGCTGACCAGCACCACCCGCTCGACGGCACCGCCCTCGGACAGCGCCGCGCGGCCCGCTTCAACAGCGAGTGTGATGGCGTCCTCGTCATCGCCGGCAATGCGATGCGCGTCACACCCCCAGGAGGGTAGGTAGGTGCCAATGGCGACGATGTAGGGCATGGAGTCTCCGGCGCGACCTAGGTGACCGCGCCAGCGGTCTTGAGTTCGATGATGCGGTCCCAGTCCAGGCCGAGCTCGGTGAGGATCTCGTCGGTCTGCTCGGCGAATCCCGGCGCCGGGCCGCTCTTCGGCGCGGCGACGTCGAACTGCACCGGGTTGGCGACCAGCTCCAATTCCCCTGCCTTCACCAGGTATTCGTTGGCCCGTACCTGCGCATCAGCGGCGGCCTGCAGCGTGTCCTGCACCGGCGCCCACGGTCCGGCCAGCGTGGCGAACCGCGTCGACCATTCCGACAGGGTTCGGGTGGCCATCGCCTTGCCGAGAATCTCGACGGCGTCGGCGGTGTTGGCGGCGATCTGCTCGACGCCGGCGAACCTCGGATCGTCGATGTACTCGGTGATATCCATGTGGCGGCAGACGTCGGCCCAGAACTTGGTCGGCTGCATCATCACGAACGAGATGTAGCGGCCGTCGGCGGTCTCGTAGAGGCCCACCAGCGGATTTATCGGTGAGCCGTGCACGCCCGGCACGGGTGCCACCAGCTGCTCACCGAGATGCTGAGTCAACGCGATGGTGTGGCCCATCGCCCACAAGCCGCTGCCGAGCAGTGACACGTCGACCACCGACGCTTCGCCGGTGCGTTCGCGCTTGAACAACGCTGCCGCGATTCCGCCTGCGAGGTTGGTGCCGGAGATGGTGTCGCCGTACGCCGGACCGGGCGGGGCGATCATGCCCTCGGTGCCCGGCGGTGTGATCGTCGCCGCCGTGCCGGCCCGGCACCAGAAGGCGGTCATGTCATAACCGCCCTTTTCCGACTCCTGGCCACGCGGACCGAAGGCGCTGCCGCGCGCGTAGATGATGTTCGGATTCACCGCGCGGATGTCGTCGACGTCGATGCCGAACTTGGTCCGATGCCCGGGCAGGAAGCTGGTCAGGAACACGTCGGAGCGGCGGGCGAGTTCGTAGAGAACCTCTTTGCCCTCCGGCACCGACATGTCCAGTCCGATGCTGCGCTTGCCCCGATTGGCGTGCTCCACATTGGGATTCGGATCACCCTCGACCCGCAGCGGACCCGTCTGCCGCAGGCCGCGTTGCGGATCACCGGTGACCGCATGCTCGACCTTGATGACTTCGGCGCCCCACTCACCCAACACCGCACCGCACGACGGCACGAAGCCGTACATCGCCACCTCGAGGACGCGGACCCCGTCGAGCGGCCTCACGACACCACCGCCGCGAGCGTCTTACGCTCGAGGAATTCTTCCAGGCCGGCCACACCCATCTCGCGGCCGACGCCGGACTGCTTGTAGCCGCCGAACGGACTATCCGGACCAAAGTAGTTGCCGCCGTTGATGCCCATCGTGCCGGTGCGGATTCGGCGGGCGATCGCCAGCGCGCGGTCGTGGCCGCCGAACACCCCACCCGAGAGTCCGTAGATGGAGTTGTTGGCGATCCGCACCGCGTCGTCGTCGTCCTCGTACGCCAGGACGGCCAAGACCGGTCCGAAGATCTCCTCCTGGGCGAGTTCGCTGTTGGGGTCGACTCCGGTGATCAGCGTCGGCTCGTAGAAGAAGCCGGGGCCGTCCACCTTCTTGCCGCCGGTGACGACGGTCGCGCCGGCGGCGACCGCGCGCTGGACCATGCCGTCGACCTTGTCGCGCTGGGTGTCGTTGATCAGCGGTCCCATATACGTGGACGGGTCGGCCGGATCGCCGTAGCGCACCATGCCCATGAAGTTCTTCACCAACTCGACGATCTCGTCGTGATGTGCGCGGGGAACCAGCAGCCGCGTCGTGATCGCGCAGCCCTGGCCGGCGTGCGAGCAGATCATGAACGCCGCCATCATCGCGCAGTTGGTGAAGTCTGCGTCGTCGAGCACGATCATGGCCGACTTGCCGCCGAGCTCGAGGAAGACCTTCTTGATGGTGTCGCTGGCCGCCGCCATGATCTTGCGCCCGGTTGCCGTCGACCCGGTGAAGGTCACGACGTCGACGTCGGGGCTGGTGGTCAGTGCGGCACCGACCGCGGGATCGGTGGAGCTGATGACGTTGATGACGCCCGCCGGGATGTCGGTGTACTTGGCGATCACCTCACCGAGCGCGAGCGTGGTGAGCGGGGTGTCCGGCGCGGCCTTGAGGACGACCGTGCATCCGGCGGCCAACGACGGACCCAGTTTTGCCAGCGCCAACTGGTTCGGATAGTTGTAGGCGATGATCGCGGCCACCACCCCGGCGGCTTCCTTTTCCACCCAGCGGTGGTGGCGCTGCCCGCGGCTCTCGATCTCGCCGAGGTCTTCGGACATCTCGTAACTCTTCAGCAGGTTCGCGTAGTAGCCGACGATCCGGATCGGGTCATCGAGCTGGGCACTCTCGGTCAACGCCTTGGTGGCGCCCACCTCGGCGATCGTCAGCGCGCGCAGTTCGTCGCTGTGCTCGACGAGCGCGGTATACAGCTGCTCGAGACACCGGATGCGCAGCTCGACGTTGGTGGACCAGTCGGTCGTGTCGAAGGCCGACCGGGCCGCGGCGATCGCGCGCTCGGCGTCGGCCACGTCCGCGTTGGGCGCATGGCCCACCACATCTCCGGTGGCGGGATTGATCGACGGGTAGGTGTGCTTCGCGCCGACCAGCTGACCGTCGATCAGCATGTGCCGCTCGGACACCTGGCTCTGCCCCGCTTGCTCGCCGCTCGCGATGGTGGCCGTCGTGTCCTGGACCGACATCAGCAACTCCTCCAGTCGTCGGATAACTCGGTTCTCATCTCCGGCGAATCATACATTCGGCGCGAGAGAACTCAAGCCGCGTTCACCGAACACGTCACATCCAGGACGCACCCTCGCAACGTGGTCCGTCGCCGCATCTCCGCAGTTAGACACATTGCACCGAAGTGTCTTGCGAAATGGATCACACCGAGAGTAGCGTTCTCATATCAGAAAGGGCGATTCTTGAACTACGAGATCCGCTGGATCGGCGACACGACCGGATGTGCACGCCGTGGTGAAGCGCGCCTGCCCTGTCCCGACCGCGACGGAGATCGCTGGTGACGACGGCGTTGGTGACCGGTGTCGGTTCGGGCCGCACCTTGTTTCGGCGATTCCTCGATAGGGCCCCCGATGACTGGAAGAAGATCGTCGACATCGCAGCCACGGGGTGACCGGCGGACGCAATGCCTGAGTAGTGGCACCACAAGACTTTTCAACACAACCAGACAGCAGTCAGAGAGAGGAATACCTGTGGGACGAGTCCAGGGCAGAGTTGCCTTCATCACCGGTGCCGCGCGCGGGCAGGGCCGCAGCCATGCCCTACGGCTGGCCGAAGAAGGCGCCGACATCATCGCTGTCGACCTGTGCAAGGACATCGACACCATCGGCTACAAAATGGCGACCCCCGAGGATCTCGAGGAGACCGCCGAACTGGTCAAGAAGACCGGGCGCGGCATCGTCACCGCGCAGGCCGACGTTCGCGAGGCCGCCGAACTCAAGGCGGCTCTCGACCAGGGGCTCGCCGAGTTCGGCAAGGTCGACATCGTCGTCGCCCAGGCCGGCATCGCCGGGATGAAAGGGCAGCCGCCACTGCAGGCATGGTGCGATGTCATCAACACCAACCTGATCGGAACCATCAATGCGATCCAGGTGGCGCTCCCCCATCTGGAGGAGGGCGCCTCGATCATCGCGACCGGTTCCACCGCGGCCCTGATGGACGCACACCAGAAGGACAACCCCGGCGCGGACCCGGGCGGGATGTCCTACATGGTCGCCAAACGCCTGCTGTCCAACTATGTCCACGACCTCGCCACCGAGCTCGCCGTGCGGGGCATCCGGGCCAACGTCGTTCACCCGACCAACTGCAACACCGACATGCTGCAGAGCGACCCGATGTACCGCTCGTTCCGGCCCGATCTCGAAAACCCGACCCGCGCCGACGCCGAGCCGGTGTTCGGCATCCAGCAGGCGATGAAGGTCAATTTTGTCGAGCCGCTGGACATCAGCAACGCAGTGCTGTGGCTGGCGTCCGACGAGGCCCGCTACGTCACCGGTATGCAGCTGCGCGTGGACGCCGGCGGCTACCTCAAGTGGTACGACTACCACGTCTGAACACCGGAACTACCAAGAGATTTGAGAGGGAATCCGTGAAGGTTCGGGTCGACCAGGACCGGTGCCAGGGGCACACACTGTGCGCCATGATCGCTCCAGACATGTTCGAGCTCAGCGATATCGACGGCAGCTCGTCGCCGGTGACCGAGGAGGTCCCGGCCGACCAGATCGAGCTCGTGCGCGAAGCCGCGCACTCCTGCCCTGAACAGGCCATCCTCATCGAAGAGGATTGACCTCCAGTTTTCCAGCCAAATATCAAGGGAGACAATGCCTTGAGTATCGATGACGTCAACGACGACACCGAACGAAAGCAGCCGACCTATCACTTCGATCGGCACACGCCGGAATATCGGCAGCAGTTCGAGAAGATCACCGAGGAGATGCAGTCCCGCTGCCCGATGGCATGGACCGACGTTTACGACGGTCACTGGGTGGCCGCCGGCAGCAAGGAGGTCTTCGAGCTCGCGCGCTGTCCGGTGGTCTCCAACCACCACGATCTCACCGGCGAGACGCCCTACAAAGGCATCACGATCCCCAAGGCTCAGCGAGCCACGGTGGTTCGTGGGGGCATCCTGGAGATGGACGAGCCCGAACACAGCTCGTACCGCGGGGCGCTGAACCCGTACCTGTCCCCCGCTGCGGTCAAGCGCTGGGTGCCGTTCGTCGACGAGATCGTCCGTGCGTCGCTCGACGAGAAGATCGAGTCGGGGCACATCGACTTCGTCGATGACCTCGCCAATATCGTGCCCGCGGTGCTCACCCTCGCCATGATGGGTATCGAGCTGCAGAAGTGGCCGGTCTACAGTGAGCCCGCCCACCTGTCGGTGTCCACTCCGGAACACTCGCCGGACGCCGCGCGCGTGGCCGAGATGAACCGGCAGATGGGCCTCGACATGGTCACCACCATGATGGAGGTCCGCGAAAATCCGCGGCCCGGCCTGGTGAACGCGTTGCTGCAACTACGGATTGACGGCGAGCCCGCCCCCGATCTGGAAATACTGGGCAACCTCGGGCTGATCATCGGCGGCGGCTTCGACACCACCACCGCCCTGACCGCCCATTCACTGGAATGGCTGAGCGAGCATCCCGCCGAGCGGGATCGGCTCAGTCGCGAACGGGATGCGCTGCTGGACCCCGCCACCGAGGAGTTCCTGCGGTACTACACACCCGCGCCCGGTGACGGCCGCACGTTCTCCGGGGACGTCGAGGTCGAGGGCCATCGTTTCAAGGAGGGTGAGCGGCTGTGGCTGTCGTGGGCGATGGCCAATCGCGATCCGTCCGTCTTCGACAAGCCCAACGAGGTCGTTCTGGACCGAAAAGGTAACCGTCACTTCAGTTTCGGCATCGGCGTGCACCGCTGCGTCGGGTCGAACGTGGCCCGGACGGTGTTCAAGTCGATGGTCACCGCCGTGCTCGACCGGATGCCGGACTACGTCTGCGATCAGGAAGGCACCGTCCACTACGAGACGATCGGCGTCATCCAGGGGATGAAGCACCTGCCTGCCGATTTCACTCCCGGGCCTCGCCTCGGCCCCGGGCTCGACGAGACGCTGGCCAACCTGCAGCGGATCTGCGAGGAGCAGGGTCTGGCTCGCCCCATCACCGAGCGCAAGGAAGCCGCCGTCATCGATTGGTGAACGGTTGAACCAACGACTGTGGCCCCCTCCTTTCGGAGAGGGCCACAGTTCGTTTCGTGCTGGTTAGGCTCGTGCTGGTTAGGCAGCGCCCTTCTTCGCACTGCCGGCGGATCCGCTCTTGGCCGAGCTCTTGGCCGAGCCCGAACCCGAGCCCTTGGCCGAGCTCGAACCCTTGGCCGAGCTGTCTGCCTTGGTGCCGGCCTTGGTATCCGAGGATCCCTTGGTCGACGGCTTCGGCAGCGACGGCAGCGACGGCAGCGACACCTTCGGCGGAGCAGGCAACGAGATCTTCGGCGGAGCAGGCAGCGAGATCTTCGGCGGCGCGGGCAGCGAGATCTTCGGCGGCGCCGGAAGATTCAGCTTGGGAGCCGAAACCTTCGTGCTCGGTGCCGTCGTCGACGGCGTCGTGTCGGCGGCCTTGTTCGCCGTCGGCGCGGGCGTGGAGTCCGCAACCTTCAGCGAGACCGTCGGCGCGTTGCCTGCGATGCCCGTCACCTTGTCGTTGATGCTCGTCACCGTGGCGGCCCCTGCGGCACCAGCCGCAGCGAGGGCCGCAGCCCCTGCTCCGGCGTTGATGCCACCACCGATGTGAATGCCACCGATGTCGAAGCTGATGTTGATCCCCAGGCTCGCGTTGATCCCCTTGACCAGGGTGTTCAGCCCTGCGGCGATCTGTGCGCCCGCGGTCGCAAGCGCGTTGACCACGATCTGAGGGTTCGGGAAGGCAGCCAGCGCGGCGTTGATCGCCGCGTTCAGAGCCGCACCGCCCTGGACCAGCCCGTTGCCGAGTGCATTGAGGAGCTGGTTGCCCACCTGCACACCGGCGTCGATTCCAGCCTGGAGTGCTGCTGCACCCTGGTTGAACACCTGCTGGGCGACCTCGAGGCCACCGCCAAGCGCTCCGGTGACGGCATTGACGAACGCCGCCGGACTCGGGAGGTCGCCCAAAGCCGCGTTGAAGGCCGCTGCGAGCTGCGCGCCGCCGTTGGCCAGCGCGTCGATGATCGCCTGTGCCCCATCAAGGTTGACGTTGAGCGCTGCCTGCAAGGCCAGTGCCAGGTCGACATTGATGTTGCCCAGGGCGTTGACGAGCGCGTTGACGAACGCCTGCGGGTTCGGGAACGCAGCCAGAGCCGCCTGGAAGGCCGCCGACAGGGCGGTGGCGCCATTGCTCAACGCGTCGAGCACCGCCTGGAAGGCGGTCCCGCCGGCTGCAATGCCGGCCTGGATGGTGGTTGCCAACTGACCGGTGAACGTGGTGAACGCGTTGGCCAGGATGCCCAGCGTCGGGTTCAGCGCTGCCAATGCGTTGGCGAACGCCTGCACGAAGGCCTGCGGGCTCGGGAAGTTGGCCAGTGCGGCGTTGAACGCCGCCGCCAGTGCCGCCCCACCCGACACCAGCGCTTCGAGGAAGGCCTGCGGGCCCTCGATCGAGGCGTTGATCACGGCCTGCAAGGCCAAGCCCAGGTTGACGTCGATGTTGCTGAACGCCTGAACCAGAGCGTTGATGAACGCCTGCGGGTTCGGGAACGCATCCAGCGCTGCCTGGAAGGCCGCCGACAGCGCGCTCAGCGGGTTACCGAGCGCATCGAGCAGCGCCTGGAATCCGGTGAGCCCGGCCGCAATTCCGGCCTGGATGGTCGCATTCAGCTGGCCGGTGAACGTGGTGAACGCATTCGCGAGCACGCCGAGCGCCGGGTTGATCGCCGCCAGCGCGCCGGTGAGCGCGTCGACGAACGCCTGCGGGCTCGGGAAGTTGGCCAGCGCCGCGTTGAACGCCGCCGCCAGCTGCGCACCACCGTTGACCAGAGCGTCGACGAATCCCTGCAGCCCGTCGACGCCGATGTTGAGCGCGGCCTGCAAGGCCAAGCCCAGGTTGACGTCGATGTTGCTGAACGCCTGAACCAGAGCGTTGATGAACGCCTGCGGGTTCGGGAACGCGGCCAGCGCCGCCTGGAAGGCCGCCGACAGTGCACTCAGCGGGTTACCCAGCGCATCGAGCAGCGCCTGGAAACCGGTGAGCCCGGCCTCAATTCCGGCCTGGATCGTGGTCGCCAACTGACCGGTGAACGTGGTCAGCGCGTTGGCGAGCACACCCAAGGTCGGGTTGATCGCCGCCAGCGCGCCGGTGAGCGCGTCGACGAACGCCTGCGGGGTCGGGAAGTTGGCCAGTGCGGCATTGAACGCCGCCGCCAGTGCCGCCCCACCCGAGATCAGCGCTTCGAGGAAGGCCTGCGGGCCGTCGATCGACGCATTGATCACGGCCTGCAAGGCCAGACCCAGGTTGACGTCGATGTTGCTGAACGCCTGAACCAGAGCGTTGAAGAACGCCTGCGGGTTCGGGAACAACTCGAGAGCCGCCTGGAAGGCCGCCGACAATGCGCTCAGCGGGTTGCCCAGAGCATTCAGCAGAGCCTGGAAACCGGTGAGCCCGGCCGCAATTCCGGCCTGGATCGTGGTCGCCAACTGACCGGTGAACGTGGTGAACGCATCGGCCAGGATGCCCAGCGTGGGGTTGAGCGCTGCGAACGCGCCGACCAGGGCGTCGACGAAGGCCTGCGGGCTCGGGAAGTTGGCCAGTGCGGCATTGAACGCCGCCGCCAGTGCCGCCCCACCCGA
>NZ_PDHO01000061.1 GCF_002887815.1 Mycobacterium sp. ENV421
CGCCGTACAACCACTTCGAGCTCGGCCAGCCCATCCTCACCGAGTACGTGTGGGGTCGCCAAGTCGGGGAGAACACGATCAACCCATGAGAATCACTGGCACAGCAGTCAAACTCGCGGCATTCTCGTTCGTGCTGCTGCTCTTCACGGCGGTCATCGTCATCGTGTTCGGGCAGTTCCGCTTCGACCGAACGACCGCGTACACAGCCGAATTCAGCAATGCGAGCGGTCTGCGGGACGGTCAGTTCGTCCGCGCCGGCGGCGTCGAGGTCGGCAAGGTGTCCGACATCAAGCTCATCGGCAACGGCGACCGCGTGCAGGTGACGCTCAACGTCGACCGCTCGTTGCCGCTGTACCAGTCGACCACCGCCCAGATCCGCTACCAGGACCTGATCGGCAACCGTTACGTCAACCTCGACCGCGGCACCGGCGAGGGCGCCGACCGGATCCTGCCGCCGGGCGGCTTCATCCCGATGTCGCGCACGCAGCCTGCACTGGATCTCGACGCACTCATCGGCGGATTCAAGCCGCTGTTCAAGGCGCTGGATCCACAGAAGGTCAACACCATCGCCTCCTCGCTGATCACCGTCTTCCAGGGGCAGGGCGGAACCATCAACGACATCCTGGATCAGACGGCTCAGCTGACCTCCGCGCTGGCCGATCGCGATCAGGCCATCGGTGAGGTGATCACCAACCTGAACACCGTGCTCGACACCACGGTCAAGCACGAGAAGGACTTCGACCAGACGGTCAACAACTTCGAGGTTCTGATCACCGGGTTGAAGAACCGCGCCGACCCGCTGGCCCAGTCCACCGCCGACATCAGCAATGCGACCGGCACGTTGGGAGATCTTCTGGCCGACGACCGCCCGCAGCTGCAGAACACCATCGCCAAGCTGGAGACCATTCAGCAGCCGCTGGCCGACGGTCAGGACCGGCTCGACGACCTGCTGACCAAGCTGCCCGCAGCCGTGAAGATGATCGGCCGCGCCGGCGGTATCTACGGCGACTTCTTCAACTTCTATCTGTGCGACATCAACCTGAAGCTCAACGGCCTGCAGCCGGGTGGACCGGTCCGCACCGTGAAGATCACTCAGCAGCCCACGGGTAGGTGCACGCCGCAATGAGGACGCTAGAGGGTTCCAACCGCATCAGGAATGGCCTGGCGGGCATGCTTATCGTCATCCTGGTGATCGGCGTGGGACAAAGCTTTTCGGGCATTCCGCAGCTGTTCGCCCAGCCGAACTACTACGGCCAGTTCACCGACAGCGCCGGGCTGAACGCGGGCGACAAGGTCCGCATCGCTGGGATGGATGTCGGCACCGTGAAATCGCTGAAGATCGACGGCGACAAGGTGCTGATCGGATTCGACCTGGGCGCCAGGCAGATCGGCACCGAGAGCCGGCTGGCGATCCGCACCGAGACGATCCTGGGTAAGCGCGTCCTGGAGATCGAGCCCCGCGGCAGCAAGCTGTTGCGGGCCAGCGGAGTACTGCCCGTGGGCCAGACCACCACGCCATACCAGATCTACGACGCGGTGTTCGACGTGACCAAGGCCGCCGCCGGCTGGGACATCGACACCGTCAAGCGATCGTTGAATGTGTTGTCGGAGACCGTCGATCAGACCTACCCGCACCTGAGTGCGGCGCTGGACGGGGTGGCCCGGTTCTCCGACACCATCGGCAAGCGCGACGAACAGTTCAAGCAACTGCTGGCCAACGCCAACAAGGTCGCCGCCGTGCTGGGTAACCGCAGCGAGCAGATCAACCGACTCGCGGTGAACGCCCAGACGCTGCTGGCCGCGGTCAACGAACGCCGTGCCGAGGTCGACTCGCTGCTGTCCAACATCTCGCTGATCTCCCAGCAGTTCACCGGCTTCGTCAACGACAACCCGAACCTCAATCACGTTCTCGAGCAGCTGAAGACGATCAGCGATGTGCTGGTCAAGCACAAGACGGATCTGTCCGACGTGCTGATCACCGCCTCGAAGTTCATGGGCGCACTGGCCGAGGCCATCGGTTCCGGCCCGTACTTCAAGGTGCTCGTCGTCAACCTGGTGCCGTACCAGATCCTGCAGCCGTGGGTGGACGCCGCGTTCAAGAAGCGCGGCATCGATCCCGAGGAGTTCTGGCGCAACGCGGGTCTGCCGGCCTTCCGCTTCCCGGATCCCAACGGTCAGCGCCAGCCCAACGGTGCGCCACCGCCGGCGCCGATCCCGTTGGAAGGCACGCCGGACCATCCCGGCCCCGCGGTCGGCCCCGGCTCGCCGTGCTCGTACACCCCGCCGCCGGACGGCATCCCGACGAACGCCAACCCGCTTCCGTGCGCCGGGCTGACCCAGGGTCCGTTCGGGGGGCGGGGCTACCCGAGCGCCGACGTGCCGATCTCGGCGCCCAACCCCGCCGCGGGTTACGCCCCCGGTGTTCCGAGCGCTGCCTTCCCGGGTGAACTCTCGCCGAGCATCCAGGGTGTGCCCGCCCCGCCGCTGGCACCCGGTCCGCCGGGGGCGCGCACGGTGCCGGTCGCCCCGACACCGGGCCCGGCCACTGACATCCCCGGATACGCCCCGCCGCCCAACGCCTTGATCGGCCCGATCCCGCCGCCGGGACCGGGACCGCAGGTGCCGCCGGTCGGTGACTTGGCGCCCGTCGACCAGGGAGGGGGAGCGTAAATGTCGACAGTCTTCAACATTCGTAATCTGGGCCTGCCCAAGATGTCTCGGACGTCGGTCATCGTCGGCACCCTCGTGGTGGTCATCGCGCTGGTCGTGGCGGTGGTCGGTTACAAGCTGTACGAGAAGCTGACCACCAACACGGTGGTGGCGTACTTCCCCGAGGCACTGGCCCTCTATCCGGGTGACCGGGTGCAGATCATGGGCGTGCGGGTCGGCGGGATCGACAAGATCGAGCCGGCCGGCGACAAGATGAAGGTCACCTTCCACTACGACAACAAGTACAAGGTGCCCGCCAACGCGACCGCGACGATCCTCAACCCGAGCCTGGTCGCCTCCCGGGTGATCCAGCTGGCGCCGGCCTACACCGGTGGCCCGGTGATGGCGGACAACGCCGTCATCCCGATCGACCGCACCCAGGTGCCGGTGGAATGGGACGACCTGCGCAACCAGATCTCCGACATCGTCACCAAACTCGGCCCGACACCCGAACAGCCCAAGGGCCCGTTCGGTGATGTCCTGGAGTCCTTCGCCAACGGCCTCGAAGGCAAGGGCCAGCAGATCAACACCACGTTCACGGCCCTGTCCGATGCGGTGAGCGCGCTCAACGAGGGTCGCGGTGATTTCTTCGCCGTTCTCAAGAGCCTGGCGTTGTTCGTCAACGCGCTGCACAAGAGCGATCAGCAGCTGGTGGCGCTCAACACCGACCTGGCCACGTTCACGAACTCGTTCTCCAACTCCGATCAGGAAGTCGCCAAGGCGGTCAGGGACATCGACACCTTGCTGACCACCGCGCGCAAGTTCGTCAACGACAACGGTTCGGTGCTGACCAAGGACATCCAGAACCTCTCCGACACCACCACTCAGGTGTTGCAGCCGGAGTCGCGCAACGGTCTGGAGACGGTGTTGCACGTCTACCCGAACCTGGCCGCCAACCTGCAGAACATCTACCACCCGACGCACGGTGCGCTGGTGGCCATTCCGACGATCGCGAGCTTCGCCAACCCGATGCAGTTCATCTGCAGCGCGATCCAGTCCGGCAGTCGGTTGGGTTACCAGGATTCTGCGGAGATGTGCGCCCAGTACCTGGCGCCGATCATGGATGCCATCAAGTTCAACTTCCCGCCGTTCGGCGTGAACCAGTTCTCGACGGCGGAGACGCTGCCGAAGTACGTCGCCTACTCCGAGGAACGGCTGCGGCCGCCGCCCGGATACAAGGACACGACGGTGCCCGGCATCTGGTCCCGCGACACGCTGTTCTCGCACGGCAACCATGAGCAGGGCTGGATCGTGGCGCCGGGCATGCAGGGCGTCGACGTCCAGGCGTTCACCGCCAACATGCTGACCCCGGACTCGCTGGCCGCGTTGATGGGTGGACCTGATCCGGTGAACTACCCGCCGGGTGGTCCGAGGGGTGGCGCGCCGTCGAACTCGTATGACCAGAACAATCCGCTGCCGCCGCCGTGGTACCCGGGAGCGATCCCGCCGCCACCGCCGGGTCCGGACGTGGTCCCGGGACCGTTGCCGGTCTCGCAGCAGATCAACGGCGGGGCCCCGCCCCCGGCCGGGCCGGCACCGGCCGCACCCGCACCCGCGGGTCCGCCGCTGCCCGCTGAGATGGGAGGTGGACAGTGAGCACGATTCTGAGCACCACCCGTCGGTACGGCTGGCGGGGGTTCGTGCTGGTGCTGACGGCGCTGATCCTGACGTCGTGCGGGTGGCGCGGTATCGCCAACGTGCCGATCCCGGGTGGTCCCGGCACCGGTGAAAAGGCCATGACCGTGTACGTCCAGATGCCGGATACGTTGGCGCTCAACGTCAACAGTCGGGTCCGGGTCGCCGACGTCTTCGTCGGTACGGTGCGTGCCATCGAACTGAAGAACTGGATCCCGACGTTGACGCTGGGGCTGCAGCCGGGGGTCAAGCTCCCTGCCAACGCCATTGCGCGCATCGGCCAGACCAGCCTGCTGGGCACCCAGCATGTCGAGCTTGATCCGCCGCCGAACCCGTCGCCCGAGCCGTTGCGCGACGGTGCGACGATCCCGCTGAAGAACTCCCAGTCGTTCCCGACGACCGAACGCACCCTGGCCAGCATCGCCACCGTGCTTCGGGGCGGCGGCATCTCCAACCTGGAGGTCATCCAGACCGAGGTCGCCAACATCCTGGACGGCAACGGCGAACAGATCCGCGACTTCTTGACCAAGCTGGACACGTTCACCGATCAGCTCAACCAGCAGCGGGACGACCTGACCCGGGCGATCGACAAGACCAACGAACTGGTGTCGATCGTGGCTGCGCGCAACAACACCCTGGATCGCGTGCTGACCGAATTCCCGCCGCTGATCAAGTATTTCGCCGACGCCAGGGACCGGTTCACCGGTGCTGTCGAGGCGCTCGGCCGGTTCAGCAAGGTCACCGCCGACACCTTCTCGGAGGCGCGGGCGAACTTCGACACCAACCTGGCACTACTGCAGCGGCCGTTGAAGCAGCTCGGCCGGGCGGCGCCCTACCTGATCGACTCGCTGAAGCTGGTCATCACCGCGCCGTACCCGATCGACAACATCCCGAAGGTGATCCGCGGCGACTACATCAACACGTCGGCCACGTTCGACCTGACGCTCAGTTCGATCGACAACGCGTTCCTCACCGGTACCGGTGTGTCCGGAATGCTGCGTGCGCTCGAGCAGGCGTGGGGCCGCGACCCGCAGACGATGATCCCGGATGTCCGGTTCACGCCTCACCCGAACATGACCGACGGGGGACCGTATGTCGAGCGCGGCGAGTGAAGGGGTGACGGCTAGATGTTGACCCGTTTCATCAAGACGCAGCTCGTCATGTTCGGTGTGCTGACCGTGATCGCCCTGCTGGTGCTGGGCTGGTACTTCCTGCGCCTGCCCACGCTGGCAGGTATCGGGCAGTACGAGCTGAAGGCCAACCTGCCGTCCTCGGGCGGCTTGTACGCGACTGCCAACGTCACCTACCGGGGCATCACCATCGGGCGCGTCACCGAGGTGGAGCCCACCGAGAACGGTGTCCGGGCGACGATGAGCATCAGCGACAAGTACAAGATCCCGGCTGACGCCACCGCCAACGTGCACTCGGTGTCGGCGGTCGGCGAGCAGTACCTGGACCTGGTGTCGGACGGCAATCCCGGGCAGTACTTCTCGCCCGGGCAGACGATCACCAAGTCGACGGTGCCGGAGGAGATCGGCCCGGCGCTGGACGCTGCCAACAAGGGGCTTGCGGCGCTACCTGCCGACAAGATCCCGGTGCTGCTGAACGAAACCGCCCAGGCGGTTGGCGGTTTGGGGCCGGCGCTGCAACGTCTGGTCGACGGCACGCAGGCGATCGTCACCGACTTCAAGACGAACATCCAGGACGTCAACGACATCATCCAGAACTCGGCGCCCGTCGTCGACAGCCAGGTCAACTCCTCGGATGCGATCCAGCGGTGGGCGGCGAACCTCGACACCATCACCACCCAGACCGCCGCGCAGGATCAGGCGTTGCGCAACGGGTTGAGCCAGGCCGCACCGACCGCCGACGCGGTCAACGCGGTGTTCAGCGACGTGCAGGAAGCGCTGCCGCAGACGCTGGCCAACCTCGAGATCATCCTGGACATGCTCAAGCGCTATCACAAGGGCGTCGAGCAGTCGCTGGTGCTCCTTCCGCAGGGCGCATCGGTCGCCCAGTCGGTGTCGGCGCCGTACCCGCACCAGGCCGCGCTGGACTTCGGTTTGACGATCAACCAGCCGCCGCCGTGCTTGACCGGCTTCCTGCCGGCCAGCCAGTGGCGCGCTCCGGCGGACCTGCGGCCGATGCCGGTGGAGAACGGCCTCTACTGCAAGATCCCGAAGGACACCCCGGCCAACGTGGTCCGCGGCGCGCGTAACTTCCCGTGCGCCGACGTGCCCGGCAAACGCGCCGCCACGCCGATGGAGTGCCGCAGCAGCGAGCCCTACACCCCACTGGGCAACAACCCCTGGTACGGCGACCCCAACCAGGTGCTGAACTGCCCCGCGCCCGGTGCTCGATGCGATCAGCCAGTGAACCCCGGTACCGTGATACCGGCACCGTCGATCAACAACGGGATGAACCCGTTGCCGGCCGATCTGCTGCCGGGCCCGACACCGCCGACGAGTGACCCACTCACTCCACCCGGGACCGGCACCGTTCAGTGCAACGGTCAACAACCGAACCCGTGCACGTACACCCCGGCAGCGGGCAACACGGCCGTCTACAGCCCGCAGAGCGGGGAGTTGACCGGTCCCGATGGCGTGAAATACGACGTCAAGAACTCGAGCAGTACAGGAGACGACGGATGGAAGGAGATGCTGGCTCCGGCCGGCTGACCCCACCGCCAGCCGACGATGCCGACCACAGTGCGGCTGAGGAGACGGCGAATCCGACCCCACCGGTCGACGAGACCGAACCGAGCGACGGCTTCGGGCCGCGCGGGTCACGACTGAGCGGACGCCGCCTGGCTGTGGTGTCGGTCGGATTGGTGATCGCCGGCCTGCTCGTCGCCACCGGCGGATTCTTCGCACTGCGGGCGCACGAGAAGAGCGCCGCCGCGGAGCGCGCGGAGGCCGTCGCGCTGGCCGCGGCCAAGGACTGCGTCACCGCCACCCAGGCGCCGGATGCGACCGCGATGGCGGCCAGCCAGCAGAAGATCATCGAATGCTCGACCGGCGATTTCGCGGCCCAGGCGAGCCTCTACAGCGGGCTGCTGGTCGACGCCTATCAGGCCGCCAAGGTCCAGGTTCAGGTCTCCAACATGCGCGCGGCCGTGGAACGCCACAACGACGACGGTTCGATGGACGTGCTGGTCGCGGTGCGGGTGAAGGTGTCCAACTCCGCGGCCCAAGACCAGGAGCAGGGATATCGGCTGCGGGTCAAGATGGCGCCTGAGGGAGGCACGTACAAGATCGCCAACCTCGACCAGGTGAGCAAGTGACGGTGACGGTCCCCGAAGCGGACACCGGCGCCGAGGCCGACGTCGACGCAACCGAGATCGCCCGCGAGGCCCCCGCCGGGGTGCCGGCAGGCTGGTCGGCACGGGCCGGTGCATTCGTGGTCGACGTGTTCTTCGGTATCGGCGTGGTGATCACCTGCCTGCTGGTGGCGTGGACCGCGCCGCTGCGCGGATGGCTGTGGTGGGTCGCGGTCGCAGTGGCCGGCGTCGTGTTCTTGGCGGTCGCGGTCAACAGGCTGCTCCTGCCGGCGATCACCGGCTGGACGCTGGGCCGCTCGCTGGCCGGAATCGTCGTGGTCGGCAGGGACGGCAGCCCGGTCGGGCCGTGGCGGCTGCTGGTCCGCGATCTTGCCCATCTGCTCGACACGGCCGCGATCTTCCTCGGCTGGCTGTGGCCGCTGTTCGACTCGCGCGGCCGCACCTTCGCCGACCTGCTCACCCGCACCGAGGTCCGCCGCGTCGACGGCGAACGCCCCAACCGTCGACGACTGGCCGGTGTGGTGTTGGCGGTTCTCGCCGTGCTGGCCGCCTGTGCCACCGCGCTGGCCTACTTCGGGGTGTATCGACCAGAACTCGCGGTCGAACAGGCCCGCCAGCAGTTGGCGGTGGACGGCCCCCGGATCGTCTCGCAGATGCTGAGTTATGACGTCACGTCGATCGACAACGACTTCGCGCGGGCCCGCGGGCTGGCCACCGATGCCTACCGACCGCAGCTGGTTGCGCAGCAGGACGCCGTGCGCAAGGCCGGACCCGTCGACAACGACTACTGGGTGACCAACAGTGCCGTGCTGACCAACACCCGCGACAAGGCCGTCATGCTGCTGCTCATGCAGGGCCAGCGCGGTGAGGCGCCCAAGCAACGGCTGATCACCGCCACGGTGCGGGTGAACTTCGAGAGGTCGGCGGCCGGCCAGTGGCAGGTCGCCAATCTGTCGGTGCTGGCCAAGCCGAACCCGGCCGGGGAGCCGAAGTGAGCCCGCGCCGCAAGCTCGACGCCGACCACCGGGACCTGTTCCGGTTGCCCGACCCGCAACCGCGCCGCTGGGTGCTGCCTCTGGTCGCCGGGCTGGCGGCGGTGTTGATCATCGCCGCGATCACCGCCAGCACACTGCTGCTGGTCAAACGCGAGACCCAGCGGCACGACGCGGTCCGGGATGTCGCCGTGCTCAGCTTCGTTCGCGGCTTCGTCACGCATTACACGTCCATCGACCCGTTCCACGCCAACGACTACGCCGACAAGGTGCTGGCGCAGGGCACCGGGCAGTTCGCAAAGCTGTACCAGGACAAGATGAATGAGGTCGTCATCCAGGTGGCGCGGGCCGAGCCGACGACGGGAACCGTCCAGGATCTCGGTATCGAGCGCTGGAACCGCGACGGCAGTGCCGACGTGGTGGTGGCCGCGACCACCAAAACCCGTATGCCCGACGGCAAGACCATTGAAAGTGGCAGCCGCTGGGTGGTCACCGCAACCCAAGAAGGAGGTGCAGGAGGTCCGTGGAAGATCAGCAACCTGCTGCAGGTGATCTGACCGACACCGCACCCGAGGCCGCGCCCGAGGACGAGACGACCGACGCCGACGCCGAGACTGTGGAGCCGGCCGCCCCGGAACCGCCGAAGCAGCCAACCTGGTTGAGCCGCAACAAGACTGCCCTCGCTGTGGGGGCCTCGGCGGCCGTGTTCGTCGCCGGGGGCGCTTTTGCGGGTGCCGCCGTCCAGCCGTACCTGATGGATAAGGCCACCGTCGACACCAAGCTTGTGATCGCCCGCACCGCCGCCGACGCGATCACGACACTGTGGACCTACACCCCCGACGACATGGACAAGCTGCCGGACCGATCGGCGAAGTACCTGTCCGGCGATTTCGAGGATCAGTACCGCAAGTACGTCGACGCGATCGTGCCGACCAACAAGCAGGCGAAGGTCACCAACAGCACCGAAGTGGTCGGCGCAGCCGTCGAATCACTGACCGGCTCGGAAGCCACTGCGATCGTCTACACCAACACCACGTCGAAGAGTCCGCTCACCAAGGACATTCCCGCGACGAAGTATCTGTCGTATCGCGTCCAGCTGACCCGCGAAGGATCGCACTGGCTGGTCACCAAGATGACGACGGTGACCTCACTGGACCTGACGCCCAAGCTGTAACTCGTTGCGATACTGGGCTGATGGCCGTCGCCTCGCCCGTCTCGCAACGCTCCACCGTGGTCGGTTTGCTGTTGCTGACGTTCGCGACCGGACTGGTCGACGCGATCAGCGTGCTGGTCCTGGGTCACGTATTCGTGGCGAACATGACGGGCAACGTGATCTTCCTGGGGTTCTGGTTCGTGCCGCATTCCGGGGTGGACATGACCGCCGCGGTCGTCGCGTTCGTCAGCTTTCTGGCCGGAACGGTGCTCGGCGGACGCTTCGCGCGCCACCTCGATCATGAGGTGGCGGTGCGGACCTGGCTGACCGCCGCGCTTGGCGCCGAGGTGGTGCTGCTGGCGGTCCTGGCCGCCCTGGCCGGTAGCGGTGTGGTCGACTACCACGACGACGGCAAGCTCATCCTGATCGCCGGGCTGGCGGTGGCCTTCGGTGGGCAGAACGCCGCGGCCCGACAGTTCGGCATTCAGGAACTGTCCACCACGGTGCTGACGACGACGCTGGTGGGGATCGGCTTCGACAGCCGGCTCGCCGGCGGCACCGGGCAGCGGGAGAAGTTGCGCTACAGCGTGGTTGCGACGATGTGCGCGGGCGCGACCATCGGCGCGACGATGTCGCGTTTCATGGTCGCGCCGGTGATCGCCCTGGCGGCGGTCGTGGTGGCAGCCGGCCTGACCGTCTTCCGATACGGTCCGCCACCCGTGACGGCTTCTGGCGAGGAGCACTAGCCCGGATTTTGCGTGGTAGGTGGCGCGAGTGGGTTTTGATGCTGAGTTGGGTTGCCGGGTGATGATTCTGATGTGGCAACGCGGTTGAGCCGTCCCGTGTCGTCGGGCGGGC
>NZ_PDHO01000062.1 GCF_002887815.1 Mycobacterium sp. ENV421
CTTCCCCCGCCAATCTTGCGGGATTAAGCGTGTCCAACACCTGGGGTCAAGACCCACAGCCCGGCCAGAATGTTCTCCATCGCCATCCTGCCCAGCACCTCGGTCGAGCTGAACAGCTCATAGGGGGCGATCGCCACCTCCCGAACCCATCGGCGGCCGCACCCGCGGGCGGGTCACCGGCACCCAACGGCCGCCCAATGTCACCGAGCCGCGTTCGTGGACCGTGCCGCACCGCCGTGCGCGCCGCATCGTGGCGCCCTTCGGGCCGGCCAGCCGAGCACGTCGACCTCCATCAGCTCCCGCATGACCTGCAGTGTCCGGCACCCACCGCCATCGCAGCAGACCTTCCTGCACTTTCTCGGCGATCTCAGCCATCGCCACACTGATATGGTCGGGCACGCGGCGAAGGTCGCACCCACAGACGTCAACGATCAGGCGATGTTGACGGCGCGTCGCTGTCGCTGACGCGGTGATCGCCGTGCGTGGCTGTGTCAGCGGCTTAGCTGCGATGGATGCTGCGCAATTGCCAGATCATCGTAGTCATCCTGCAAAGGGCGACGAAAAAGGTCGCGCGTCAACGCTGCAGTCACCGCACCGTGGTGATGCTGAGCTTGCCGTCCGCATGGTAGGCGCGCAGCAGCTTCTTGTCGAACTTCCCTACACTGGTGCGGGGAACCTGCTCGATGAACGTCCACTGTTCGGGAAGCCACCATCGTGGAACCTGTTGGGCCAGCCAGGATTTGATCTCTTGGGGCGCAATGTGGAGTCCATCCTGCAGCACGACCGCAGCGAGGGGGCGTTCTTGCCATTTTGGGTCGGGCACGCCGATTACCGCCGCCTCGAACACGGCTGGGTGCCCGGTCAGGATGTTCTCTAGTTGCACCGATGAAATCCATTCGCCGCCGGATTTGATGACATCCTTGGCACGGTCGGTCAAAGTCAGAAAGCCGTCGGCGTCGATGCGCCCGACATCCCCAGTGCGCAACCAGCCGTCGTGGAATTTGTCGTCGTCGGCACCCTGGTAGTACGCGCCTGTTACCCAGGGCCCGCGGACTTCCAGTTCCCCCACCGCCTGACCGTCGTGCGGCAGCACTGAACCGTCATCGGCGACGAGACGCATCTGGACTCCGCACACGGGGCGGCCTTGGGTCGTTCGCATCTCCTGTGCCCGCTCAGGCGGTGCCGCTGCCGACGGGCGTGCGATGGCGGCCAGCGGCGAGGTTTCGGTCATTCCCCAGGCCTGCAACACCGTGACGCCCAGGCGCTCCTCGAATGCCTCTATTAAGGCGCGCGGCACCGCGGAGCCGCCACAGACCACCAGCCGCAGCGATGAGAAGTCGCAGGTGCCGACGCGTCCCGTGTGGGAGAGGACGTCATTCCAGATTGTCGGTACGGCGCCCGCTATGGTCGGGCGCTGCTCGTGCACCATCCGGCTGATCGCCTCGGCCTGCAGGAATCGGTCGGGCATCAGCAGGTCGGCCCCTGCCATCAGCGCTGCGTAGGGCAGCCCCCATGCGTTGGCGTGAAACATCGGCACGATCGGCAAGACGCGATCGCCCTCGCCGATGCCCAGCCCGTTTGTGGTGCATGCGGCCATCGAATGCAGGTATAAGGATCGGTGGCTGTACACCACCCCTTTGGGGTCGCCGGTGGTGCCGCTGGTGTAACACATTGCCGCTGCGGAGGTTTCTTCGACTGTAGGCCAAGGGAACTCGTCACCCTCAGCGGCGAGCAGCTCGTGGTAATGGGCTACTTCGGGGCCGTTGCCCCGCAGCAGGTCGACAGCATCGCCGCCGCCAGTGACCACCACCGCCCGCACCGAGGGCGCATCCGCCAACAGCGGGGCCAGCAGTGGCGTCAGGGACGCGTCGACGATGATGACCGTGTCTTCGGCGTGGTTGACCACGTAGCGGATTTGATCGGCCGAGAGTCGGATATTGATCGTGTGCAGGACAGCACCCATGGCGGGTACCGCGCAATAGGCTTCCAGGTGTTCCTGGTTGTTCCACTGGAACGTGGCGACGCGGTCGTCGCCGGTCACACCGAGACGTCGCAGCGCCAAGGCCAGTTGGGCCGACCGCTGGCCGATCTGCCGGTAGCTTGCAGCGCGAAGGCCCTGTTCGGTGGCGCTGATCACCTGCTTGGCGCCGTGTACGCCGCTAGCATGCGCCAGGATCGAGGCGACCGACAGCGGAGCGGCCTGCATGGTGGAGTGCATCAGCGATTCCGCCCGCCACAAGCGATATCGACGTTCACAGTTCGAGGTCGCTGCGGCCGTCGGCGGCCAGCATCGCGGTGTAGGTGGGAAAGAGCAGTTTGGCGGTGGGGACGAGCTTGATGACTTTCTGCACCGGGCCCTTGGCGCGGACCTCTCCCTTGGCCATGGCCAGCGACAGGTTCACTTTGCCCTGCCAGAATCGGTTACCGGTGTCTGCCGACATGAACAACTCGACATCGGGTGTGATGTCGGTGGCGCCGGCGAGCACTGTTGCGTTGGGAAGGTCCACCGTCACAATCGCCTCGGGATCGGTGTAGTTGATTTGCAGCACAACACCCGAGGCGGACAGCTTGGGCCCGATGTCGGGATCTGCTAGGCCCTTCTCGAACACCCCGCCGATGTATTTGTGCACCTCTGCCTCGTCAGCGAAAACGCCCATGGCGGTGATCCTTTCGTGTCGTTGATCGCCAAAGCTGGAAGATCCGGGCTAGTCCAAGCCGATCCACACGGACTTGGTCTGGGTAAAGCCGAGCAGGGACTCCTCGCCAAGATCGCGCCCGTATCCGGACGCCTTGTAGCCACCGAACGGTGCCGCAGGGTCCAACACGTTGTACAAGTTGACCCACACAGTGCCAGCCTGAAGCTCCCTGGCCACTCGGTGCGCGCGTTTGAGGTCGTCGGTCCACACCCCCGCTGCCAGTCCGTACGCGCTGGCATTGGCCCGGCGCACCGCCTCGGCTTCGTCGTCGAAGGTCAACACCGACAGCACCGGCCCGAAGATCTCCTCGGTGGCGATCGTCATGGCGTCGTCGACGTCGGTGAAGATGGCCGGCGTCAAGAAGTGGCCGTGACTCAGTGCGCCGCCGGGTCGCTGGCCGCCGCAGAGCAGGGTGGCGCCTTCCTGGGTGCCGGCGCGCAGGAAACCTTCAACGCGGTCGCGCTGGGTGGCTGAGACCAGGGGCCCCATCTCGGTGCTGTCATCAAGGCCGTGACCGAGCTCGATCGCCCGGGCCGCGGTCTCCAGCTCGGCGAGCAGTTCGGCACGCACGTCGCGGTGCACGAACAGGCGCGACCCTGCACAACACACCTGCCCTTGGTTGAGGAAGATGGCGGCCAGTGCCCCCTGGGCCGCGGCTTTGAGGTCGGCATCCGGGAAGACAATGTTGGCTGATTTGCCACCCAGTTCCAGGGTGAGTTTCTTGATGCTGGGTGCGCTGGCGATGATTATCCGGCGACCGGTTTCCGTCGAGCCGGTGAACGACACTTTGGCCACCCGGGGGTCTTCGATGAGGGCCTGGCCGGCGGAAGAACCGAGCCCGGTGACCATGTTGAGCACACCCGGAGGTAGTCCGGCCTCGAGAGCGATCTCGATCAGCCGCAATGCGGTCAGCGAGGTGTGCTCTGACGGCTTGAGCACGACCGTGTTGCCGGCGGCCAGGGCGGGCGCCACCTTCCACGACGCGATCAGAAGCGGAAAGTTCCACGGCACGATCGCGCCGATGACGCCCAGCGGTTCCCGTTGCGTATACACCAGTGCCTCGCCCACCGGCGGTGAGACGGGCAGGGTCTGGCCGCCAAGTTTGGTTGTCCAGCCACCGAAGTAGCGCCAGATTTGACTGACCAAGCCGATATCGATGTACAACGATTCCGTCAGCGGTTTGCCGTTGTCGAGCGTCTCGAGAGTGGCGAGTTCCTCGGCATGCGCCTCGATCGCGTCGGCGACGTCGAGCAGTATCCGGCCGCGGGCGGCCGGGCTCAGGCGACGCCAGTGTTCAAATGCCTCGCTCGCCGCGTCGACCGCCCGCGCCACGTCGATCGGACCACCCGCTGCGATGGTGGCCAATACGGCGCCGGTCGCCGGATCGGTGGTCACAGCCTCGGCTCCGTCGGCGGCCCCAAGCTTGTCAGCCCCGATGACGATGCTCGCCGACGCACCACGCAAAAACGTTTGCAGCGTCTCAGGTATGTCGATTGATAGCGTGGTCATCACAATTCCTTTGTTTGTCTGCATGTTTGTTGAACAGCGCGGCAAGCCCGCCGCGCTGTAGGTGGGCGCTCTGTGCAGTGTCCGGTGATGACTCACCGGACTCGGGTCTAACACGGTCACGGCCGGGATTGTCCGACTACGTTCCGTTCCCCGGCAAAAGACGTCGATACGGCAGGTCTTGGTCACCGACTCTTCGCCAGCGGTGTCCATGTGTTGCGCATGAGTCTCCTGGAGCCGCTACGTTTCCCGCGCTCAGCGCGCGAACCATGCCCGAATCCTGGTCTCGCGAACGGCTAGGTGACCGTCCGAAGGCCCACTCAATAGCGGATGACGCCGCGGATATTTCTGCCCGACCGCATGTCCTCATAACCCTGATTGATGTCCTCCAGGTCGTACTCGGTGGTAATGAGTTCATCGAGCTTCAATTGGCCGAGAGCGTAGAGCTCCAGCAACCGCGGAATATCGTGCTGGCCGTTGGATGAGCCGAATAGCGATCCACGGATCTGCTTTTCATATAAAGTCAGCTCGAGAAGGTTTGTCGTGATAGTGGTTTCCTCCGGGTGTCCGATCGCGGTGACCACGACGCGACCCCGCTTACCGATGAGACTCAGTTCTGGGCCCACCTCGGCGCCCTCAGCGACACCGGTGGTGACGATGCAGACATCGGCAAGCCTGCCGCGGGTCAAGTCGCTGATCGCGTTCCACGCCTCATCGATCGATGAGGCGGTATGCGTGGCACCGAACTCACAAGACTTGGTGCGCTTGAACTCAACTGGGTCCACCACCATGATCATGCGGGCACCGGCGATGCGAGCTCCCTGGACCGCGTTCATGCCGATGCCGCCCGCCCCGACGACCACGACCGCGTCTCCCGCCCGCACCTCACCGGTACGCACGGCACTGCCGAAACCGGTGGTCACCCCGCACCCCACCAATGCGGCGGTATACAGGGGAATATCGTCATCGATCTTGACCACCGACGCGGCAGGAACGACGGTGTACTCCGAAAACGTTCCGAGCAAACACATTTGACCGACGTCTTCGCCCCGCGCGTGAAAACGGTAGGTTCCGTCGAGTTGCGGTCCCAGCATCACCGCGGCGCCGGAGTCGCAGAGGTTCCCGATTCCGCGGGCACAGTAGGAGCATCGCCCGCAAGCGGGCAAGAACATCATCACGACATGATCGCCCTCGGCGATATCGGCGACATTGGGTCCCACCGCTTCGACAACGCCAGCGCCCTCATGCCCGCCCACCAGTGGGTATGGAAAGGGAAGGTCGCCAGTAACGAGGTGTTCGTCGGAATGGCATAGACCGCTGGCGGCTAACTTGACGAGCACCTCGCCCTCACCGGGCGGATCCAAGTCGATCTGCTCCACCTGCCACTTCTCGTTCTGGCCCCACAGAACCGCAGCCTTCGTCTTCACTATTGATTCTTCCCTCGCATGTTGAATGTTGTGTGCCCATCGTCACAACGACGTGGCGCGCGCGCCAGGGCCACCCGTGCCATCAGTGGCCCACGAGTGCCACGCAGATCGAGCACGCCTCGCGGAGCCTTGCAAGGCGCCCGCGCGGGGGACGCCAGGGCCAAGCAGGCAGGGAGAGGGGCCCCGCGCGGGGGGAGTGCTGCGCGACTGGTAGGCAGGTGTCACAGATGCGGAGACTCTCGCCGATCCTGCTTGCCTTGAGCGGTAGCAAGGGCGGCGTCACGCTATCTGGCTCTCAGAGTCGGCTGCGTGCGACCATGGTCGCGTCCTAAAGCCGGTGTAAAAGGGACCGGGCGTAGGTTCTGCTTCGAGACGACCAAGTCATCGAAGAAAGGACCCTACGCCCGTGCCTGCACGAGTATCCCCGACCGATCGTGTCGCCTGCCGGGGTGATGGGACCACTGGTTTGCCATGGGCATGGGACCAGTTCGTCTTCCGGTCGTGGGCCGTGTTGATGGTGACTGATGGAGTTGGTGCTGGTCAATCCGACGGAGTCGGAGGGGCCGGCTTTGGTTTTTGGCGTTGCCGGTAGGACTGGCCTTCGACGACGAGTTCGTAGGCCGCTGATTGCAGCCGGTCCATCGCGGATTGGGCCAGCAGCGGGTCGGCCATCATGGTCAGGATCTCCGGTGGTTCGCGGTTGCTGGTGATGATCGTGGAGGCCTTGCGGTGGCGTTCGACGATCAGTTCGTAGAAATCGGTGGTCTCGGTGGCTTCCAGTCGGTGCAGCGCCAGATCGTCGACGATAAGCGGATCGACGCGGTGCAGTTCGCGCATCTCGTCTTCGTAGGTTCCGTCCAGGCGTGCTCCGCGCAGGCGTTTGAACAGTTTGTCGGCGCGCTCGTTGTGCACGCTGTGGCCGCGGCGAACGGCGATGTGTCCTATTGCGTTAGCCAGGAACGTCTTTCCCACGCCGACCGGCCCCATGATGAGCACGTTGTACGCGTCGGCGAGGAACCGCAGCGAGGTCAGCTCGGCCCACAGCTGCTGATCGAAGCTGACTGCGGCCGAGCTGTCCCAGGCCTGCAGCTGCATCGCGGGGTCCAGGTGGGCGGCCTTGGCGCGCCGTGTGGCGGACTCTTTGTCGCGTCGGGTGACCTCGTCAGCGAATAGCAGCTCCAGAAAGTCGTGATGAGGCAGCCGGTTGGTGCGGGCCAACGCCAGCCGTTCGGGGAGCGTGTCGAGCAGTTGGCCGAGCTTGAGCCGACGCATCAACGCTTTCAAGTCCGCGGAGATCTCGATTGGTGTGAGCGCGGGCGCGGCATCAGGGCGGGCCGGGCTCATGAGGGCCTCCGGACCGCGAAATCCGAACTGTGCCGCACGAACCGCGACGCCGCCCCCGCGGGTGGCTTGGGTATCAGCGGCAGTTGTTCGCCGCCCCCGCGAGTCAAGATCCGTTCGATCAGCCCGACGTCGATCACCTCGGCGTCCAGGGCACGCCGGCAGGCATCGTCGACCGCGGCAGCGCCGTGGCGGCGCACCAGCCCGAGCAGCCGGTAGACCTGACGCATCTTGGTCCACGGCAGCGGATGCTCCAACACCGCGGCCGCGTAGGTCCCGACGTGCGGGCCACAGGCGGCGGCCTTGGCCGCCAGGCTGGTGATGTCACGCATCGCGTAGATCGACACCTCCGACGGCAGATCCGCCGCATCGGTGTGCCGACGCCCCGGCGCCACCCGCGGATGAACCTTGATCAGCTCACCGCGCCAGTACAGCTTCACCGTGTGCGCATCGGCGCGGGCGCCGATCCGCTTGCCGATCAACTCCCCGGGCACGCTGTAGAGCCCTTTGGCGACCTGCACATGGCGGTCCGGGGCCACCTTCGGCTGCGTCCAGGCCGGAACATCGAACGCCGCTTCGGGCACCGGATTCAAGGCGGGCAGTTCCTCGGCGGTGAACACCTCGTCCGGGCGCAGGCGAGTGGTGCCATGGATCCGCATCCCGGCGGTCTGCGCACACCAGTGCTGCGCCCGGATCCTGCAGTCCTGCATATCCCGGAAGCACTCTCCAGCAAAGAAATTCGACCGCACATAGGTCACCATGCGTTCCACCCGCGGCTTATCGCGCGGGCTGCGGACCCGGGCCGGGTCGATGACAAATCCCCGCGACTGGGCGTACTCACGGAAGCTGTCGTTAAACCGCGGGTCCACCGCGTCGGCGGTGATGACGATGGCCTTCATGTTGTCGGGGATCACCACCGCGAACACCCCACCGAAGAATTTCCACGCCGCCTCGAACCCGGCGATCACATCGGCCAGGGTTTGGCGGTAGGTGGGCCAGACGAACATGTGCCGCGAATACACCGCGGTGAGGATCAACCCCTGCACCACTCGGCGGCGCCCATCGCCGGCATCGGTGAGCATGCCGAGCCGGCCGAAGTCGACCTGCACCTCCGCACCCGGCTCACAGTCGGCCACCGGCACCGTCGCCCGGCGTCGCCCGAAGTCTAATTCGGTTGTGACATAACGATTCAACGTCCGATACGACACCACCACACCACGGCGACCCAGCAAGGTGTGGATCTTGGTTAACGTCAGCCCCTGTTTGAGCCACGCCTTGATCTGCTAATGCTCGCCAGCAATTGTCTCCCACGCCAGACTCTTGCCGGTAGGCCGGTGCGGGCGCACCTCGGCAATCACCGCCGCGATCAACTCATCAGTGAGCTGACCCTCACCGCCATCGCGGTCCAGCCCACACGCCCGTGCCCGATCCACATACCGGCGCACCGTCTTGCGATCGGTCCCCGATAGCCGGGCCACCTCCCGCAACCCCAACCCCTGCAGCCACAGCCGCAGCATCTCCACAATCTCGATCACCGACACCTCCCGGTAGCTCATCTGGCCAATACAGCGGCCCAACAACCGGAAGATCCCGACGCCACGCCAGGGTGGTCCCATAACTGGCAAAACACCAGCCAGGTGGTCCCATCAATGGCAAACAGGCGGTCCCATCCTCATGGCAAAACCAGCCCTGAAGCGGTTGCGTCCAGCAGAGTGGTGTACGAGTCGGACCTGATCAGCGGTACCGGCGTGCCGTAGCCGAGTGAATGAAGGTCATCGCGTGATTCTTCGAGAGACCGTCCAAAGTCACTCGAGCAAAGGAATCGACGCGATGACCACTGCCCACAATATCGACCTGCCCGCTGTGCTCGCCGAATGACTCACCACGGCCCATCCCGACGTGTTGCGCGAGCTGCTGGCCACCTTCATTCACACCTTGATGGGCGCCGAAGCCGACGCCGTGTGCGGGGCCGGCTACGGCGAACGCAGCAGCGAACGCACCAACTCCCGCAACGGCTACCGGCACCGCCGATTCGACACTCGCGCTGGCAGTCTGGATCTTGCGATCCCCAAACTGCGGTCTGGCTCCTACTTCCCGGACTGGCTGCTCGAACGCCGCAAACGCGCGGAACGGGCACTGACCACCGTCGTGGCGACCTGCTACCTGCTCGGGGTGTCCACGCGGCGGATGGACAAGCTCGTCGAGACGCTGGGGATCACCAGCCTGTCGAAGTCGCAGGTGTCGGTGATGGCCAAGGAACTCGACGCCGCTGTCGAGGCGTTTCGCACTCGCCCGCTGGATGCCGGCCCGTACACGTTCATGGCCGCCGACGCCCTGGTCCTCAAGGTCCGCGAAGGCGGCCGTGTGGTCAACGTGCACGCCCTGATCGCAGTCGGAGTCAACGCCGACGGGTACCGGGAGATCCTCGGCATCGACGTCACCACCGCCGAAGACGGCGCTGGCTGGCTGACGTTCCTGCGGTCGCTGACCGCCCGCGGCCTCTCGGGGGTCAAACTGGTCACCAGCGACGCGCACGCCGGGCTGGTCGCCGCGATCGGTGCCACCTTGCCCGGAGCGGCCTGGCAGCGCTGCCGCACCCACTACACCACCAATCTGATGGCGGTCACGCCCAAGGCGTCCTGGCCCTGGGTAAAGACGCCGCTGCATTCGGTCTTCGACCAACCCGACGCGCAATCCGTTGCTGCCCAGTATGACCGGATCATCGACGCACTCGCCGACAAGCTCCCCAAGACCACTGAGCACCTCGAGGCGGCACGGGCGGACCTGCTGGCTTTCACGGCGTTCCCCAAACAGATCTGGCGCCAGATCTGGTCCAACAACCCCCAGGAACCGCTCAACAAGGAGATCCGCCGGCGCACCGACGTCGTCGGCATCTTCCCCGACCGCAACGCGCTGATCCGCCTCGTCGGCGCCGTACTGGCCGAACAACACGACGAATGGGCCGAATCTCGGCGCTACCTCGGCCTCGACGTCCTGAGCAAATCACGCACCGTCAACGACACCCCGACAGAACAGGAGGACACCCCCGCGGCGCTGACCGCCTGAACCATTAACTCGAAGAATTACACGACGACATCGTACACCACACACCTGGACTTGACCCCTGAAGCGGTCCCATTCACCTGGCAGCCGACCGATCGTGTCCGCGCCAAGATTGACGAGCTGTTCGCCTCTGATTGTGGAGTTACCCGAGATCTTGGAGGAGGTGGCCCACCTGGGTGCGCAACTGCTGATGCAGGCTGCCTTGGAGGCCGAGGTGACCGCATTCCTCGGTCGTGACCGCTATCAGCGCACCGCGGCTGCCCCGAGGCTCAGCCGGGTGCCCGCAACGGGTACCGGCCGGTGACGGTGAAAACCACCGCCGGCCCGGTCACGCTGGAACGGCCGAAGCTGCGTGGCACGGCCGCCGCGTTCGCCTCCCGGCTGTTCGGCAAGCACGTCACCAAGACGCATGCTCTGGAGTCGCTGGTGATCGCGTCGTTCGTTCGCGGACTGTCGGTCCGCGACGTGGAGGCCACCCTCGCCGACGCGCTCAGAGACCAAGCATCGATCTCGAAATGGTCGCGTCCGAAAGTGGGTGTAAAAAGCACCGGCCGGTTCGCGGCTTCGTCGTG
>NZ_PDHO01000063.1 GCF_002887815.1 Mycobacterium sp. ENV421
ACGGCTACTGGGCCTGCTTCGACACCGAAGGGGTGAAGACCGAGCCCGGCCCAAATGGCTGTGACAGCCTGACTTGGCCCCGGGTGGACGGTTTGAAGTGGCTCCACCTGTGTGGTCGCGGGTGTGCAGTTGTGACGGTCTGATTTGGCCCCGTCTTCACGACACGCCGCATTGGTTATGACGACGTGGATTGGCCCCAGCTGACGGTGATCACGTGCGTTCCGGATGGCCCGGATCGCGTGGTGACGAAGGTGGGGGTCTGGAGGGTGAGGTCGAAGGTGGAGCAGTTCGCGGTGATCCGCCGGGATCATCGGGTTGAGGGGTTGTCGATCCGGGCGCTGGCCGATAAGCATCGGGTGCACCGGCGGACGGTGCGTCAGGTGTTGGCTTCGGCGGTGCCGCCGGCACGCAAGGTTCCGGCGCGGGTGGCGCCGCGGCTGGAGCCGTTCAGGGCCGCCATTGATGAGATGCTGCGCTCGGATCTGGACGCCCCGAAGAAGCAACGGCACACCGCCCGAAGGGTTTTGGCGCGGCTGGTCGATGAGCACGACGCGGCCGGGTTGTCGTATTCGACGGTGCGTGATCATGTCCGCAAGCGGCGCCCGCAGATCGCCGCCGAGGCCGGCCGAGCGTTGGAAGCGGGATTCGTGCCGCAGACGTATCGGCCCGGCACCGAAGCCGAGGTCGACTTCCACGATCTGTGGGTGGTGCTGGCTGGGGTGAAGACCAAGACCGCGCTGTTCACGATGCGGTTGTCGTTCTCGGGTCGGGCGGCCCATCGCGTGTTCGCGACCCAGGGCCAGGAGGCGTTTCTGGAAGGCCACGTGTATGGGTTCGAGCGGCTCGGCGGTGTGCCGGTCGACAAGATCCGCTACGACAACCTCAACAGCGCGGTCAAGCAGGTGCTGTTCGGGCGCTCCCGCCAGGAGAGCGAGCGCTGGATCGCGTTTCGCTCGCACTACGGTTTCGAAGCCTGGTACTGCCAGCCTGGTCATGAGGGCAGTCATGAGAAGGGCGGTCGTGGAAGGTGAAGGCGGACGGTTTCGCCGCACCCATTGCGTGCCGATGCCGGTGGTCGAGTCGATCGACGAACTCAACGAGATGCTGGCTGCGGCTGATGATGCTGATGATCGGCGTCGGATCGCCAACCGCGCCAACACCGTTGGCCAGGACTGGCAGACCGAGAAGCCAGCGTTGCAGCCGCTCACCGGTGAACCGTTCGACACGGCCCTGTCGTTGACCCCGCGGGTGGACCGGTACGCCCAGATCATGGTGCGCTGCAATCAGTACTCGGTGCCGGCCCAGGTTCATCGGGCATCGGCTCCGGGTCAAACTGTCGGCCTCCCACGTCACCGTCTATGACCGCACCACCGTGGTTGCACGGCATCCGCGGGCAGTCGGCAAGGGCACCAAAGTGCTGGAGTTGGATCACTACCTGGAGATCCTGGCCCGCAAACCCGGCGCACTGCCAGGTGCCACAGCCCTGCTGCAAGCCCGGGCGGCCAAGGTGTTCACCGCCGAGCACGACGCCTGGTGGACGGCAGCGCGGCGGGCCCACGGGGACGCGGCCGGCACCCGGGCCTTGGTGGAGGTGTTGCTGCTGCATCGCCATCTCGACCACGCCGATGTCCTCGCCGGGATCGCGGCCGCATTGTCGATTGGCGCCGCCAACGCGCCGATGCGGTCGCGTTGGAGGCACGCAAAGCCGCCGAACACCGCCGCGGCGGCAGCCTCACCGATTCCGTGGGCGGGCACGGTGGGCAGGTGCTGGTGCTGGCCGAGCACCGTCTGCTCGATGCGCGTGAATTGCCCTCGGTCCGCCAGTACGACGCCCTGCTAGGCCGGGAAACCTCATGAGTACTGCGCGGCGCAATGTCACCGAGCAAGCCGCGCTCGCGGCCATCGAGCAGGGCTGCCGAATGCTGCGACTGCCCACGATCCGTGACCGCTTCGCCGAGATCGCCGCGGCCGCCGAACGCGAACAGCAGTCCTATCTGGGATTCTTGTCGGAGTTGGTGATCGCCGAGTGCGACGACCGGGATCGTCGCCGCGCTGCCCGCCGCGTGCACGACGCGGGATTTCCCCGACCAAAACGACTCGAGGAGTTCAGCTTTGAGGCCAACCCGGCGATCAACCCCGCCGTCATCGGAACCCTGGGCAGCCTGGCCTGGGTCAAAGCCGGTGAACCGCTGTGCCTGATCGGGGACTCCGGAACCGGCAAGAGCCACCTGCTGATCGGCCTGGGGACCCTGGCCGCCGAATCCGGCTACCGGGTCCGCTACACCCTGGCCAGCAAGCTGGTCAACGAACTCGTCGAAGCCGCCGACGACGCCCAGCTGAGCAAGCTGATCGGCCGTTATGGTCGGGTCGATCTGCTGCTGATCGATGAACTGGGCTATCTGCAATTGGATCGCCGCGGCGCCGAACTGTTGTTCCAGGTGCTCACCGAACGCGAGGAACGCTCGGCGGTGGCGATCGCTTCCAACGAACCGTTCTCCTCGTGGACCAAGACGTTCACCGACCCGCGATTGTGCGCGGCGATCGTCGACCGGTTGACCTTCGCCGGGCAGATCATCGAAACCGGCACCACTTCCTACCGGCTGGCCCATGCCCGCAAACGACGCACCAGCGCCGCCGCCGAGGCGACCAGCAGCTGACCCACGCCCTCACCGTCTGCGGCGGCTACAGTGGCCAGGTCATGTTGGTCGCCGATCTGCACCACTTCCTCGACCTGGGACCCGAGACCCCGGGGCCGGCCCGCAAGCTCGCCGAGCACCTCAGCGCCATCGTCGCCGCCGCGTCGGCCGGCGACGCGCACACCCGCTGGGAAACCGCCCTGCCGTGCCGGCGCAGGCCAGCCCACCGCGCCTGCCCCGGCCGCATCGTCGTGCGCTGGACCCAACCCGATCACCCCATCGACTGGTGCTGCAGTCACTGCGCCGATGACGGCACCGTCAGCAACTGGGCCACCTCGATCTACGACCTACGTCGCCAGCAGTTGAGCGCGGCAGAACCGGTCCAGAACGTCGTCGTCGATGCCGAAACCGCCGCGGTCCTGCGGACCCTGCCGTTCCTCGACCATGACTGCCACAGAGCAGTTTTCGCGATCCACGCCCACGGCAACGATCTTCACCTCGCGGTCACCGACACCGAACTTGACGAACTGATCGACTCTCTGGCCGCCGAAGCCAACCACGAACCCAACCGCCGCCGCCAACAACAACTCGACACCGCCTACGACCACCTCACCGCCGCAGCCGGTCAACCCCGCTGGTAATCAGAATGGCACTGTCTGACCTTGACGTCGCACGCGTGCAACGTTGGTGCGCGGCAAGGGTTCCCGACCATGCACGCCACGAAGTCCGTGTCGAATGCGACATCGCATCCAGGCATCTGACCATCACCGAGCATCGCCCGCCCTGGCGTGAAGACTTCGGCCCGGACTGGATCAGCTTCCCGATCGCCCGACTGCGCTACACCGCCACCACCAAAACCTGGACCCTCTACTGGCGTGACCGCCGCCAGCGATTCCACCGCTACGACCTGCTCCACCCCTCGGCCCGCATCGCCGACCTGCTCACCGGAATCGACAAAGACCCCACCGGCATCTTCTGGGGCTAACCACCTGAACCGGCCGCCGGGGCCAAATCTGGCCCACTGGGGCCAGTTCAAGTTGACATTGCCACCCAAAGCTGGTTGAACTCGTCGATGCCCGCCTGCAAGCATCCGAAACACGTTACCGCACAACCTATCCCGCAGCGATGAAGATACTGGCCACCGATCGAGCCGGGCTGACTACCTACTTGCGGTTCCCCGCCGAGCACCACAACCGGGTCCGCCACTCAAACTTCATCGAGCGAACCTTCGGTGAAACACGACGGCGCGCGAAGGTTATCGGCCGCTTCCCCGGGGAAACCAGCTGCATCAGCATCGTGGGGGCCGTGCTCGACCGCGCCTCACGCGGCTGGCGCGGCTTCACCATGACCCCCGCCGGCCTGCGCCTGCTACAGGACCTGCGCCGCAGCCTGCTCGAACCACCCCAACAGCTGCGGGCCCACCACTGACCACCGACGCAGTCGAACCTGTCAGCGCCACCGCGTAACATCACCCACCGAAGCGGAACCTTGTGCCCACCGATTTACACCGAAATCCGGACGTCACCCCGCGGTGTCGAGCAGCTGCTCGTCGGTTTCGAGTTCGGCGAACATGCCAACTCTGCCGCTGCTGTGACCGGTTTCGGTGATCGGCAAGGTCGCCGGGGTGAAGGTCAGGGTGATCGACCCGGGGCCTGGGGATGCGGTCAGCAACAGATCGGTGCGGCGGCGCACCTCGGCGTTGGGTTGGCGGCCCAGCGCCTTGTCACCTCGCTGGGCCGCGCCGACGGCGGTGGCGAGCCGTTGAAACCCCATCATGATCCGCGCCACCTCCGAGACCCGCGCCGAGCTGCCCGTCACCCCGTCGCCAGTAACACGGATGGTGCCGCGCGAGGCTAAGGTGCGGCCCAGCGTGTCCTGGGCGATCAGGCCCTCCAAGCTGATCCGGGACAGATCGTCGGGGGTGGCCCAGGTCGGTGCGTCGTCGCCGGCGGTCGCCGCGAGGATGGCCGCTTCCATTCGGTCGATGTCACCGTCATTGGTAGTCATCGACAATCACCTCCACATATCCGCGGCGCGGCAACGCGTCTTCGCGCTCGGGTTGTGATCCTCGTGGGCCGCAACGCATTGGCCCAGTACACGCGCGACACGACTTCGGGTTCGGGATTCTCGGACAAGAACATGCCGTACAGCCAGGCGGCGGTGATGTTCACATGCCGGCGCAGCAGACTCGTCGCCGATTCCCAGTCGTCCCACAGCCGCTGTCGGTGCGCGCCGCTCGGTTCCCCACCCGGTGGTGATGCTGGCCGCGATGAGTGCGCGGATCGGCGCCGCGCCGACCGCCCACGCGAGTCCGGAAAGCCGGATCAGTCCGGGTGTCGGCGCAGTCAACGTTTCTACCTGCTCTTGACGCAGGGGTCGATGCCCGCTTACCACCGCCTGTCCGATCGTCACCTGGCGGTGGGTACGTAGTCGAGCAAATCGGCCGGGTGAGTTCGAGGGAGCGGCAAAAGTCACGAAGCAGATGCTCAGCTGCCACGCTGACCGCGGATGCCACGTCGTCCCACCGAGACGCGTCGGCCCCGATTCCGTGGTTGCCGGCGTCGCCGAATAGTCCGTGCGAGCGGCTGCAGGATTTCGTTGTTCGGATGTGTGAGGCGCTCACTACATCGAGTACTGGCCCATCTGTTGGCGAACCAAAGTTGTTAGGTGCCAGCGGCTCTGGTCCCTTTCCGACATCGGGGCTATTCCGGGTAGGGCAACGATTCGGCGGCACAGTCGATCTGGAGCAGGCTGCGGCTGGTTGTCACGCGGGTGGATTTCTCACCGCTGAGCGCGCGCACGGTTTCGATAAGCACGCGCACAACCGCTTCCTCGTCGGCGGCGAGCCGCGCGGCCGCTGCTAGCGTGTCGGGGTCGCTGACGTTGACCGCGAGAGGGGATTTGGTGCCTGCGGGGGTGAAGTACAGGCTGCCGAGGCTGCGGCGGAAGCCGTCGATGGTGCCGATCGCCCAGGTGGTTTCGGTGTCGTAGTCGTAGTTCTTCAGCTCGCTGGTCAGCAGTGCCGCGCCGGCCTGGGTGAAGGCGACGTCGGTAGGTCCCAGGCCGCGCTGGCGGATTGTCCGGCGATGTCCCAACCCGCTGTCCTCATCGCCGAGGTGGACCGCAGTAGACCTCGTCGCGCCTTGACAGGCAGGTCGCGCACGTCGCTGCCGACCGCAGGAACGCTGGAACTGGCGTTCGTGAACAGGCGGACGATAGTGCGCAGCGCCTCCGAATCCGGGCTCGAGGCGAATTGGCTAGTGCCGCCGAGCGGTACACGCTTGGCATCACCCTCGAAGAGGGTGTCGGCGCGCAGCACCACCCGCACCGAGCCGGGACCGAGCCCGTGCACAAGCAGGTTTCGATTCAGCGCACTCAGATGCAGCCTGTCGCGAACGATCGCCTTGGTGGCGTCATTGACTCCGGCGACGAACGTTGCGAGTTTGTCCGCACGAGTAGCATGACCCCGCACACCCGTGCCTTCTAGATGCAGGTCGAGTTCGACTTGTTCGGGCGCGGTCTCCTCGGCCCAGACGCGTTCTGCGGCCAGATAACCTTGTATCGTGCCCGAATACATCTGGCCGAGCGCGAAATCAGCGGTATCGGGGAAATGTTCGTATTCATAGCGGATGGCGGATCGAAGAAGCTCGTCGTCAGTGAGGTCGGAGACGTGGTTGAGATCGGTCATTGGTCGATCACCTCCACGAAGCCCTTTGTCGCACCGTCGATTATCTCACCATCGGGGCCGATCACGCGTGACCACCACCGGCGTTGCCGCTCAACTGCATACGGGTTGTCCCCGTTCACCACCAGGGCATCAGTGAGCCCGCCCATACAATGCAACTTGCCTATTTGCACGACCAGGTCGCTGTGCCCGAGGGTGCCGGTGACCGAGCCGAGAGTCCACAACGGCAGTGCGGCATCACCGTGTACCTCCTCCAACGCCTGAGCCGGCACCAGACACGCGAAATCGCCGTCACCGGGGGGGTTTACCTTATGTGTACAGAAGCCGCCGCCGAGCCAGATCGTGATCTCATGACGATAGAACAACGCTCGGACAAGGGTGATGTGAATGCACATCGCATCCAGAATCAAGCCACGACGCTCACGGGTGTGGTCCGGGGCGTCGTCGACGAATCGGGCACCGACCTCATCCAACGTCGCCCGATGGATACCCGCAGGTAATGTTCCGTGCTCCCCCACGCAGCGCGGAAGCATGCCTACCCCCTGTCGACGTCGATGCGCTCCTTGGTCCTGGTGCGAATGTGCGCAGGCCACGGGTCCCCAGCCGCGGCTGCCTCATTCAGCTCGGCGTCGGTCATCTCCTCGGGATGCTTGCCGTGCCAGGACGGCAGCATCGCGCTGGTGTCGCCCAGCATGTCCAGCGTCTCGTCGATGCAGCGCACCGCATCCCGCGCTGCGGCCACCAACTGGCCGGCCGCGGCCTGATCCTCGACCGCCCCCAACGCCGCCTGTAGCCGTTGTCGCGCATCGACGAGGTTGGTCAGATCGCTGCGCGTCGCCGCTGGCTCACTGCTGTCATCGCGCACGAACGCGCGCAGCAACTCGTCAACCGCCTTGCGTTGCCGGGTATTCATGCGCTGCGCCTCAGATGGCGGTTCATATGCCACCGCGGCCGGCGCTCTCACTCCGGCGGCCGTGAACGCGGTGTTCTCCGACACGTCGGCCAGGTAGGCGATCGCGCGGATCGACGCATCCGACGGCCGGGTGGCATAGGTGCCCTGCCGCAGCCGGTTCAGGGTGGCGTGCGAAATGTCATGCCCGGCGCGCTGCGCCAGCTCGGCCAGCCGGCGGCCCGACGCCCCGCCGTGGCGTTGCCCGGCGATGTCGATCAAATCAATCAGCGATCTGCTGGTCTTGCCCATAGTCGGCCCACCCCGTCGGATCGGTTGTTGACGCGTTGTGTTCGCGCGACACCTAGTGTTCTGCCACTTGTAACGTGAGTCAAGCGCAACACGCTGCATCGACACGGCCACAATCGAATTACAGCGTTGTAGCCTGCCGCACGTGTCAGACGCCACTGGCCCTTCGAGCGTCCGCCTTGTGCTTGGACCGGGGGCGGCCTTCCACGTCGACGTGTTCGGACCACAACCGTCGGTCCAGGGCGTGTTCCAGGCGGGCCAGCGAGCCGATGTCGCAGAGCACGGTGCCGGCCAGGATGCGCCCGATGGTGGTGTGGGCCACCCCGCTGGCCGCCGCGAGTGCTCGCTGACCGATGGCGGTCTCGGTCATGGCGTCACGCAGTGCACGGGCCAGTCGCTGGGCGGCGGGTGCCGACGGTGGCGCGTCGGGGTCCAGTTCGGCGTCCGGCCACACCCCTGCCGTCACGTAGGCGATCGGCGGGCTGTCACCGTTGCTGCGCGACACAGGCCCACGATATCCCGCGCCACCGTCACCTCGGGCCAACGTGTCGGACCCCCTTGGTCCATGGTGCATGTACGCACCATTATGGAAGGGGCCGCCATCATGATCGAGTTACCATGGGCGGCCAATGCTGAGACCCGGGAATCAGTTGTTTCTGCCGTTGGTTTGGTGCCCAGCCATGGCTGAAGGCAGCCTGACCACGGCGGTGCAGGCGGTGACCGGTGCGTGGATCGCCGATGGGATACTGGCCGCGCAGACGTTGGACAAGTTCGGGCTGTTGAACCGCAGGTTCACCCAGTTCGCCGCCGCGCATGACGTCACCACGCTTGCGGCGGTGGATCGGACGTTGGTCACGAAATTCGTTGCGGCCAAGGGGCGTACCCGCCACGGTGTCGTGTCTGACGCCGCGGTGGCGACCATGCACAACCGCCGCGCCGCGCTACGGGCGTTCTTCCGCACCGCGCGCCGGCTGCGGCTGACGCTGGATGACCCGACCGTCGATATCGACGTGCCCGCCCGGCAGTCATCGGGGCGGCGCCCGCTCAACGAGGACGAGGCCGCGCTGGTGCGGTTGTTCTCCGAACGCGCCACCCCCACAAGGCATGCCGCGACCGCCGCGCTGCTGCTCGCCGGAGCCCACGCGTCCGAGCTGGGGCACATCACCGCCGCCGATCTCGACCCACCGGCATCCACCGTGTGGGTGCACGGCTCGAGCAAGCATCACCCCCGCACCCTGAGGGTGGACCGCTGGTCGATGCGGGTGCTCACCGAACGCGCCGCCCACCTCCCGCGCCCGCTGCCCAGCCCCACACCCTCGCCGGTGTTATGCACCGGCGCCGCGGGCAGCGACGCGCACAAGCAAGCCCGGGTGTGTGTGACCGTGCGCGAAATCCTCACCCGCGCCGGGCTCTCCGACGACGCCGGGGTGCGGCCCGCGTCGCTGACCGCCTACGCCGCGCACCGCGCGTTTGATAGCACCGGCCGGATCGAGCACGCCGCGCGCCTCATCGGCTCGCCCTCGCTGGACACCACCGCCGCCCTCATCGGATATTCCTGGCAAGACACGGGTGGCGCTTCGTGACGCGCACCACCGACACTCAGACGTCGGCCTATGGGGCCGAACGCATCGAGCAACGAGAGCTGCACCGACGCGACGACCCCGACCGCCTCACGCTGCTGGAGATCGACACCATCGAGGCGGTCGCCTCCCACGAGGTCATCTATCAACTTGCCGCGGTCCTGCCCGTCCACGAGCCGGGAACTCCCGGCCGCCGCCCGCACTACCCACCGTGGGTGCACGTTTTGCACAAGGCGCTGGCCGGGGTGCTGGGCTCGCACAGCAAAGCTGCGCGGGCGATGGCGCATCCCGCCTACTGGCGCACTATCCGCCACCACGCCGCGGACCACAACGCGCCGAAGCCGCCGCGGCGCCCACCGCAGCGCTGGCACCACAACTACGCCCAACGGCTACTCGACGAGCACGCCGACAAGCTGCTCGATGCGTTCCGGCCGCTCGCCCGTCGACTCGCGCGCGAGCTCGGTTGTCTCGACCCAGGCGCTGGGGTGTCGCACACCAATCCAGCGCGCGGGCAGTATGTGGTAGGCGATGGCACCGTGGTGGCCGCACCGGTGCGCAAGGCCACCGCGGACCGCTGGGCTGAACAAGGCGGACGCCGCGTTCACGCCGGTATCGAAGTCCAAAACGGCGAGAGCGACAGCGAATTCCGTTACGGCACAAAGTTCGCCATGCTGGTAACCCGCCCCGACACCGTCCGCAACAACAGGGTGATCCTCGACGTCGACGCGGTGCCTGCGGGCAAGGGCTACGGCGGTGAGGCCCGCATCGCCCTCGACATGATCGACCGCGTCGTCGCCGACCCACACGTGCGCTGTGATGGTGTGTGCTACGACGGAGCGTTCCGCGGCAAGCACATCGACCACGCCATGAAGCTCGGGCTGACCGTGCTCTCACCGATGCACGACAGCACCCGCGTCGCTACCGCATTCGCCCGGCTCGAGTGCGCGTGTGGCGACGCTCATGACCTGTGGACCGAAGATGGACGGATCTGCGAACGCCAGATCCTCGACACCGGCGACAAACACACGCAACCGTGCCCGGTGGCCAAGATCTACTCGCGCCGTAACGCCGACGACAGCCACCGCTGGTATATCGAATACGTCCCCTCGTGCGGCACCGTGCACCGTACACGCGTCGACACCACCGACGCTGACCGAGGTCGTGTCCGGGATCCGGTGTAAATGGGGAGCACGGGCGTAGGTTCCGCTTCAC
>NZ_PDHO01000064.1 GCF_002887815.1 Mycobacterium sp. ENV421
CAGCAGTCCTACGTGCCATCACCGTCTGGCTGCCACATTTATCGGACACGCCCTAATTCAGGGCGTTCCCGCACCACCTCGGTGGCGGTCTGGCGGATGCGGGCGATGACATCGTGGTGACCCACGCCGACCTCCTCGCCAATGGCACGCAGCGACATCTGTGGGCGCACCTCAAACAGCCGCCACAGCGCCTGACTCAGCGTGGTTTCCGAATGATTGGTCAACCGACCGCGTTGGTGGATCTCGCGGGCCAACGCCAGCCACGGCTGGCCTCGGTCCTGGTTGACCTGAACCGGACTCTCACCGGTGCGCGCGACCCGTGGGGAAGCCGATCGTCGGGAAGTGTTGAGCTGCCAGAAAATTTGCACCGCATGAGTGGACGCCAGAATGGCCACGGGCGGCACGCACGCCATTGCGAAGGACAGGGCAGGTGGTAAGGGTGCGTTGGTCGGCAGGATGGCATGCACCGCATTACCGCCGATACTGACCAGTGTCCCGGTAACGAGCATGATCCAGAAGAACTGCCTGTTCCTGCGCTGATCGGGACGGGCCCTCGTGGTCAGCAACCCCACGGTCGCCAAAACGATTGAGCCATCGACGATTCCAGGCCACAGATATGGCAGCCAGCCCGTCCAGCTGCCCGTCCGCCGCGCTAGATCACTCAGCGAGGAGAAGGACAGAATGATGCTGGCGATCAAAATCGCCGCGTTAATTGCAACGGCCACAGCTCGACTCGCCCAGACCACCGCGCGCGGATCCGCGAACACCGCCTCCCCATCGCCGGAGTCGAACATCGCCTCAAGGGTGTCAGCACGCCGATCACCAGCGCCGCGACCCCGAACGTCCTCGGGGGACGAAGTCGTGTCATGAACTACGGTCATTGTGTCGCTGCCTCAGGGGGTGGTCGTCAAGGGAAAGCCAAAGGAGAGGTCACCGGCCCTGGGAGGCCGGGCATGCACGTTTCATCCAACAACCCGGACACTTGCGGTAGCAACGCGCCAACAAAACTGTCGCGAAACCACTATCTGCCCGTGCCAACTGTTTACCGGCGTCGCGGTACACGACAGACCAAGTATCGGGCCCCAGTAGGCGGCCGTGCGTACCCCAACTTCACACTGGTCACGAGCGAGCGAAAGCGGAGGTGCTGACCGCTGCGGCGACCTCCGCCAGCTCGTGATCCAGTATCTGTCAGACCGGGTCAGGATGGCACACACAGCGGCGTCGAATAACGTACAGACAGGCGCCCGCTGCGAAGGACGAAAGATTTCGGTTTGGGGCCCGGCAGGCCGCCGCAGTGGTCATTTAGGGTGAATTGCGATGGCGTTGATGTCCCCGCTCCGGGACCGGGCGGGCCGACCGGGCCTGACACTGCCGTGACAGATGTGAACAATGTTGCGGCGTGTCACGCACCGATCCCGGGCGCACCTGAGGCATCCTCGACCATGAGGTGACGGATATCCGTCACGACGCCAGGACGGATATCCGTCAGCCTGACTCAGTCAGGCGGACCGCTCTGCCCGGACGGATATCCGTCACCTCACCCAACAGATGACGGATATCCGTCATCTCGAGCCGGACGGATATCCGTCCGGGTGAGACGAAAGGAGTTCGGCCACAACAGATCCAGGCTGGTTGCCGCCGGCCGGGACACAACTTCATAGTTCCAGCGAAAGCCCCTCCAACGCGAAACCCCCGGCCATGACGGCCGAGGGTTGTTGATTCGGGTTGCCGCCCAAATCTGGTGTGCTTTCGCGCTCTCCCACTTCCAAAGGGAATCGTCATGAAAGACGCATTCCACGGTAGCGCACACACATGTGTCGGTCCAGATACCGCGCACCGTGGCCAGCATATCCATGTCCATCGCCCCTACCGAGGCTGCAGCAAGGCGGTCCCCCGCCGCGGTGTCGCCCACACCGCACCCCAGTGGATCCTGCGGGCCGGCGGCCACTGCCTCGACAATGTTCCGCGCGTCGCGCTGCAGGTCGACGCCCCGTGGGCGGCCATCCCCTGCTGGAGCGGCCGGGCCCGCAAGTGGGCGCACATCACCGTCCCGAAGGCCTACCAAGAACGCTACGAGACCCACGTCCGCCCGGCGATGCCCGGAAACCCGGTGAGCCTCAAGGCATTAGTAACGGTCGCGGAAGCGCGCGCCTCGTTCGCCGATCACCGCACCGGGCGCGAGTGCCGGCCCACCAACGCCCGCCTGGCCGAGATGACCGGTCTGTCTGTGCGCACCGTCCAGCGCGCCTCAACGACGCTGCGGCTGCTGGGGGTGGCCACCGAGGTCATGCGGGGCCGGCAGCGCACTCGCTCGGAGCGATATGCCAGCTGGCGGGTGGGTGACCGCGGCCGCGGCTGGGCATCGGTGTGGGCGCTGCACGACAACCGATTTCAACAACTGTCACCCCATCCCGGAGGGTCTCATTTAATTCATAAAACCTCACCTAAAAAATCACTCACTACCCACCACCAGCGCGAAAGCGCTGGTCGCAGCGCCGCTCCGCGTCGCCAACGCCTCGACAGCCTGGGCCTCGCCCTAGCAAACGCCTGGCTGGCCGACGAGCAAAGTCCGCCGTGGGCCCGTCGTTACCGCACCGGCACGGCGTGGGCTGCGGTGCTGGCCAGACCGGCTCACCACGGCTGGACCCCCCGCGACCTCAATCAGCTCATCACCGACTGGATCGGCACCGGTCATTGGGTGCCCGACAGCCCACACAAGCCGATCGGTCTGCTCGGGGCGATGCTGGCGTCGCACGGGAACTTCGAGGAACGCCCGGCCGCCCTGGACGTCGCGCGTGAGCAGGAAGAACTGGCCGCCGCACGGCGGCGGGTCGAGCGGCAATTCGCCGAACGGGAGAAGGCCGAGCGAGCCCGTGAAGTCGGGCGGGCGGCGCTGGACGGCGGGGGTCGCGCTGCCGCGCGCCGCGCCCTCGACGAGATCGTCGCGCGTCGGCGCCGCGGGGGCGGGGCCCCGCGATGAGCCACGCGATGGGTAGCCGTCCGGAGGTGCGGTCGGATATGCCGTGCCGTGCCGAGCCCGACCGGTGGTTCGACCGTGACGATCGCCGCCGCGCGCTGCGCGGCTGCCTGGCGTGCCCGGTGCGAAGCTGGTGTGCGCGAGAAGCGCTGCGCAGCAAGGCATGCTGGGGGATGTGGGCCGGAGTCTGGATCGACGGCGAACACAACGCCGCGATCGATCACCTGTGGGACGTGGCCGAGGCACCGCCCGTTCCCCTACCGCTGCGAGTGCCGCGGAGCGCGCCGAATCATGCTGCGCCGCAACCCCCTTACGCTGCTGCGCCGGCGCACGCGCTGATTTGCCGCCCGCTCCAGTGGACATTGCGAAGTCATGCTCGACGGCTGCCGCTACACCTGTGATGTCGCGCTCAGCCGCATCACCGGCTGCCCCGAGCCGGAACTACCCACGGCGGCGCACGGTTTCCTGGCCTGCGACCCGTGCCGGTCGCGCCTCCAGCAGCCCGGTCGCATCGCCACCCTGGAGCTCGGTTACCGGGTGCACTCCCCCGCCGAGCTGTCCACGACCGCGTTCTTCTGGCGCCAAACCCGCTGGGTCATCTTGGATCCCGGCGGGCGGCCGCTGGACGCGCACACCGCGGCCGGATATGCCCGGCCGGCGAATGACCTTGCGTCTTAACCGCGGTTAAGACGGCGCGAACAGCGCCCTGGTCTAGGACGTTGCGGTGCGGCGCTGGCGGCGCAGCAGCGCATCCTCCACCAGATTGGAGGCGAAGTCCTGCGCGGTGAGCAGCACATCATCGCGTTTGGCCTCCAACCATGCCGCCCGCAGCCGGGCTGCCGTCTCCGGGCGCAGCCGCAGCGTCCGGGGTGCCTCCTCGGCGGCCGGCGCCGGCTTGGCCGGCGGCGGCAACGTGCGCACCGATGCGGCCACCGGCGCCGGGACAACGGGAGCCGGTTCGGGTGTCGGCGTCACTGCGACGGGCGGCTCGACCGGAGCGGGACGTGTTTGGGCGCCGGCGCTGGACAGCATTCCCAGAACCGCCGCCGAGGTGTCTTTCTTAGGCATGATGCTTTCCTCTATTCCGTCGGCCCTGGTCGACCAGGGTCATGACCTCAACGGTGAAGCTGGCGTAGGCCTGAGCCAGATCGGGGTCGGCTCCCTCGTCGCCGAGCACGACCTGGTCACTGACCATGCGCTCGGCTGCGGTGCGCTTCGGAATGAACGTGTCGAACAGCGGCAGCCCGTCAGATCTCAAGCCCGCCAACGTTTCCCGGCTGATCAATGTGGACGATTCGTATTTGGTCAACAGCACGCCCAGCAGCTGCGCCGACAGCACCTGGTGCTGGCGCAACGTCATCGACCACTCCAGGAACATGTTCACCCCGCGCCGCCCCCACTTGCTGGCGTCCGTCGGCACGATCAACCACTCGGCGGCATTCAACGCGGTGATGACCAGTTGCCCGAGGTTCGGCGACAAGTCGAGCACGATCGCGTCGTAGTCGGGAAAGGCCGGTGCCAGCGCGATCGTGAGTTGGTCCTCGCGGCGGTGCATGGTGACCAGCTCTTGGTCGAGCTTGGCGACCGCGAGGGTGGACGGAATCAGGTCAAGATTCTGCAACCGGGTCCGCCGCACCACCTTCTCCAGCGGGACCTCTTCTTTGATGAGGTCGTAGATGTCGTATTCGACGTCATCGTCCGGATCGAACATCGAGGTGGCATTACTCTGCGGGTCGCAGTCGACGAGCAGAGTGCGCCACCCCCCGCGCGCCAGCCCGGCCGCCAGGTTGACCGCCGTGAACGACTTGCCGACGCCACCTTTGTGGTTGGCGATGGCGATCACTTCGGCTTTCACAGCTGTCACTCCCTTCACTTGGATACAACGAGTACAGCACCCTTGGCGTTCAGCGCGCTTGACCCGCGCGGGCGTGTGGCGCAGTGATGCGGTGCTGTGCTCACGGCGTGATCGGCTCGCAACATCACTGGCTCACCGCGTGACCATGTCACGCCGTCGCGGGCTCACCCCATCACCCGGACATCGTGCGATCCGGTGTCACAGTGACGAAATCACGCGGTATTCCGTGACGGCGTCGCGCGGTGATGAAATCGCCTGCTCACCAGATCACGCGGTCGCCGGGCGACACGGTGGCCCGGTGATGCCGCCACACCCGGATCGGATCACCTGGTGGCACCATCACCCGGCGATGTGGTGACCGTGTGATCGGCGCACCGGGTAACTCCGCGATCTGATGACCCGGTCACTGAGGGATTCCGTAACGCGGTGGCGGTGCGACAGGATCACACCATCACTGAATCACACAGCAACACAATGACTGTGCCACCCCGGGACGTTGTCACGCCGTGACGATGTGATCGCGCGATCAACTCACGTCATCACCACGGCACGTGATCACCCGGCGACACAGTCACGGACTCACTGCATGATGCGGTGACCCGGTGGCGGACGAAACGACATCACCGAATCACCGCATCGCACAGCCCAAACGGTGAACGACCAGTCCTGCGCGCTGGCCACTGGCCAATTCATCAATCACTCGGTGATCGTGTGACCCGATCACCACCGGACACCCGCAGATCGGATCCGCGCCGGTCGGTGCCACAAACGCGTTCCCCATCACGACCGGGGGAGGGCTCTCCGTCGCGATCCGCTCCGCCTCACTGCGGACAGGGAGGCGACCGTCACCGTGACGAAACGCCTGCGAGCGGAGGACATGCGCGATTCCCGACCACCACGGCGCTGTATCGCAATGCGTATCCCGGCCCCCGCGTCGTGGCGCGCACTGGCCACAGCCGGCGCGGGCCATTCACCGGCGCCGGCCAGTTCGAGCCGTCCCGACGGACAGGGGGAGGGGTCCTGTCTTAACCGCGGTTAAGACAGGAGGACAGGTCGGCGCCGACGGCCGGATCCGGCTCCGCGCACGCCGTCTGCGGCTGAGATGCTGCGCCCGCCACTGGCGGACCCGCGACCACCCGTCGGGGCTCCGCGACTTAACCGCGGTTAGGAGGCCCGGTCATCAACCCCGCCCCGTGGGCAGCCGCCGACGATGGGTGCCTTAACCGCGGTTAAGGCACCGCGACAGCACGCACCGAGGCCGCCCGACGCGGCGCTGTGCGTCACCGTGCGCGTCACCGTGACGGACCTGGCTGCCGGAAGGGACCGTGCGCGATTCCCGGCCACCACGGCGCTGTGTCGCATTGTGAGGCCAGGCATGCGTCGCGGAGCGCACTCGGCTCTGCTGCTGGGTGGTCATTCGCCGGCACCGGGCAATCCGAGCCGTCCCGACTGCACAGCAGAGGCCCGTCTTAACCGCGGTTAAGACAGGACAGGACTTGTCGATACTGACCGCCGGAGCTCCGCGCACTCAATCCGCCCGAAATACCCATTGGCGGACCGCGGCGCCTCATCGAAGCCCCTCCGTCTTAACCGCGGTTAAGACGGCCCGGTCGCTCGGAGCACACCCCTGGGAAAGCCGCCGATGTACACCTTAACCGCGGTTAAGGCACAAGTTCAGGCGCGCCACCGAGGTCATCCGGCAGATGGAGAGCGTGTCGGCGAGCCGGCGCGCCCCAACGCCCATAGGATCACGGTGTCGCATCCGAAGTACTCCGCACAGCGGGGGAAGCACACGGAAGGCCATTGATGGCTGTTCATGTCGTTCTCAATCAGAAGGGCGGCGTCGGCAAGAGCACGATCGCGGTCAACCTCGCCGCCGTCACCGCCGATGTCCTCAACCACAACGATGACCCCGACGCCAGCTCACCGGTCGCCGCGGTATCGATCGACCCACAGGGCTCGGCGGTCTGGTGGGCCGAGCGCATCGACGACCTGCCGTTCCACATCGTGCAGGCCCACGACGACATCAAACGACTGAGCCAGCTCCGAGACTTACCCGGTATCCAGCACGTCTACGTCGATACCCCTGGTTGGATCGGGAACGCCGACGACGGCGCCGACCCGCTCGGTGGACCCGACCAGGAGGCGCTGCGGGCGGTCCTCGACGTCGCGGATCAGGTGATTGTGCCGATCGAGCCCGAGCCGCTCAGCTTCGATCCGACGACCCGCACGGTCAACAAGGTGATCAAGCCCCGCGGCCTGCGCTACGTCGTCGTGATCAATAACTGGGACCCCCGCGACGGTACCTACGACCTCAACGAGACGAAAGATTTCGTCAAAGCCAACGGCTGGCCACTGGCGCATACGGTGATCCGCCACTACAAGCTGCACACACGAGCCAGTGCCGACGGGCATGTGGTCACCGAGTACCCGACCAACCGGGTGGCGTTGCAGGCCCGCGAAGACTTCTACCGATTCGCACTCGAACTCAACATCGGGGGAGGAGCCCGCTAATGGCCCGCGGACAGCGCACCAGTCTCGCCAGTCTCGCCAGCGCCGTCGGGGACCACTCGCCGGTCGAGAATCCGCGCCTGGAACCACCCCGAAGTCTCGCCCTAGCCGATCTCACGCCCAACCCCCGCAACCCACGCGATGACGTCGGCACGCTGGAGGATCTGGCCTCGATCGCCGACATGCAGTTACAACCCGCAATCGTGGTCACCAAAGCGGCCTATCTGGGCCTGTATCCCGACGACACCATCGACACCAAGTTTGTCGTGGTGAACGGCTGCCGACGGCTGGCCGCCGCGCACAAGTACGGGCGCAGCACGCTCGACATCGTCGTCAACGACGCGATCGCCCGCGACCGCGTCACCCTGATCTCCGCCAGCATCGCCGAAAACGTCGACCGGCAGGACTTCGACGTCCTCGAGGAAGCCAAGGCCGTGGAATCGCTCGTCGCCGAGTGCGGCACCGCGACCGAAGCCGCCACCCGGCTGCGCAAGACCGAGGCGTGGGTGTCCCAGCGGCGCGCTCTATTGAAGCTCGCCCCCGAACTTCAAACCGCCTTGCGCCGCGGCGAATTGGCCATCCGGGAAGCCCGCAACCTCGCCCGGGTGCCGCTCGAGGAGCAGGTCGCCCGCTGGCGCACCGCCCTGGACCGCCACGACTCCGCTCCGGCGGCGGGGGAGGGGAACGGCGATGCCACCCGGCCGCCGAGCCGCTCGCGGGTCATCGCCGGCGCCCTCGGGGAGTTCCACGCCAAGCCGGAAAGCCTGGCCGATGCACTACACACCTACCTGGGTGCCGACGGAATCAAGACGCTGATGGCCCTGCTCGCCGACCGCGCCGAGCTCAGCCCCGCGGCATCCTGAGCATCCGCGCCGTCAGAGGTCGGCCAGCTCGCCCAAATGTCCCGGCGTCATGAATTGGGCCAGCGCATCGAGATAGCCGCGCGCCACCGCCCGGTATTTGTCGGCGGCTTCGTGGGTGGAATGGTCGGCATCCAGCAGCTCTTGCTGAGCAGCGATCAACAGCCGGTTCGTTTCCTGTAGTGACACCACCTGGGCACGCAACTCCTCGACCACCGCACGCGGCGGCCCAGTCGGACGAGCGCCGGGCTCAGGTGGCAACGCATCGGCGTAGACATACCAGCGCAGCCGCTCCGGACGCGGCATCGCGCCACCGCGCAGCTCACCGGCCGTAATCGCCTTGATCAGGGTGCGGGGGTCCTTGCCCAGCCTGGTGGCAGCAACCTTCAGCGGCACGACCTCACCCTGCGGCTCGGTCTCCACCCCTGCGGGCGGCTGCTTGGGTTGCGTCATCGCGTGTCAGCCCGCTACGGGCATGCTCCTTCCATAGAAGCATTATGCTCCTAACCAGCAGCATATTAGCGACATCCGGCACGCGGGCAACGGCTGATGTTGCTAAATAAGGGCATCGATGCCGTAAACTAGCGTCATGCCGCCAGGCAGCGCCACAACACCGACGGTGCCGAAGGAGTGAACGTGGGCAGGGTCAAGAGTGAGACGCGCCAGCTCACCGAGGGTGTGTTCGTGCGCTTCAACCCGTCGGACTACGACGAGATCCGCGGAGAAGCTGAGCGACGGGGGGTCAGCGTCGCTCAGCTTATGCGCGAATCCATCCTGCACAGTGTGCGACGGTCGAGCCTCAAAGCTTCCTAATCTGCCGGTCCCGTACCGGCCGCCAGCCCAGAGCATTCGCTGGCGCCGATAGCGGCGAAATCACAACGCAACCGGTCAGCCCGCGCCAATATGGTGTGCACCATGAACGGTCGGCTGCTGTCCAGCTCGAGCACCGAGGGCGCAGTCCGCAGCTCAGCACTCGCTAACCCCAACAACACCATCGTGGTCGGGCGTAGCTCATCGTCGCGGGCATCGACGACCAACTCCTCGAGCCACTCCCGGTTCTGCTCAGCCAGGCTGAACCGGTCGGCTTGACCAACCAAGCCGGTGATCACCGACAGGATCTCGTCCCGGTGGGCCTGCACCCAGGCCAGCTCACTCGGTACGCGTTCGCGAGCCAGATGGTCCAGGCGCCGGGCGGCGCGGGTGATCTTCTCATCGGGTCGGTCATAGCGCAGCAGCGCCTCTAGACGGTCAATACGATCCAGGACGCCTTGTTTGCCCACACCGACCTGAGCACCCATTTGCGACAGAAATAACCCGCGGTCGCGGCCTACGCGCAGGAAATGCAGCTCGCGGCGACGGTCCTCCCACCACAGCCAGTTGTTCAGCGTCAACGCGTCGCACACGTCGGCCTGCAGCACCCACCGCGGAATCCCAACTCCGCTGAATTTCCGCAGGTAATCGAGCACTTCGCTAGGTTCGGAGTCGGGTGAATCTGGCAGCCGCCAGCGGTGCGGATCATCGACCTTCAAGCGCCGACCGGCGACCATCGCGATGGCCCGACTCACCTCGCTGCGATGCACTTTCGGGCGGCTGGCCACCTTGTCAGTATTTCACTGACGGATAAACCAGCCGTTAACTGGAGATGTGCGTGTCGCAAGCAAGTCTCGCTGAATACACCCAGCTCGTGGTGGTCTTGAGATGCACGTAGAACAGTTGGGTCGAGCCCGGGCATCCGCTGGCCAGCCCACAACGGCATACACTTCGCGGTCTGTACCGCGTCTTGGTGGGCACCCATCAGTACGCCACGTGCTCAGCCTGTTGGCCGTCACTGAAGATGATGATGTCGACGTCATCGGTGTTGATGACGATG
>NZ_PDHO01000065.1 GCF_002887815.1 Mycobacterium sp. ENV421
CACCCATCATCACCGCCAATGACGCCGACATCCTCATCCATAGCGACGGGCAACACTCTATTTCGCCGATTGGGCGCTCGCATCACGCCTGGGGATGTCGGTGGAGGGTGCTCGTGTCGTGCCCGACGGAACTCCAATCTTGGTCGACGAGGCAATGCGGCCGGTCGAGCCCTGGTGCACATTCCTTCGGCTGTACTCGCAGAATCTGAGTTCGAACTCGATCGCCGCGTACGCACGCGACGCGCTTGAGTTCGCCCGATTTCTAGAGTCACGAGGCATTGGCGTTTTGGACGTCACTGAGCAAGGCATCGTCGGCTATCGTGCCGCCCGAATGGAGGCGGGCATCTCGGGACGTTCATGGGCCCGCCAGTTAGTAGTGATCCGCGCTCTCTTCACCTATCTCTACGAGACCGGGCAGCGGAATAGTCTGCCGTGGATACAGGTAGGTACGCGCTCGGTGGTCAGTCCGCGTGTACCGAAGAGCGATATGGATGTCCGCGCAATTTCGCATTCGCAGTGGATCGCTCTGCGGGACGTCGGGTTCGGTGGGCAACTGCCCGACGGCGAAATGGACGAGTCGTATCGCGGTAGGTGCACCGTGCGTAATGGGTGTGCGGCTGAGCTTGCGCTCACTACGGGCATGAGACTGACGGAGTGGCGCACCCTGCTGGATCCTGAGGTCCGATCCGGTGCCGGCGGCACGTCAGTGCTTTTGGAGGCGTGTGCGAAGAATGGCCGGCGTCGCCGTGTTTATGTCCCTGCGTCGACTGTTCAGTCGGTTGAGCTTTATCGCAGCACTGAACGAAAAGCCATGATCCGCAGAGCTCAGTCCTATTTGCGCCGGAAGCTGCCCACCCTCGCCGCTGTGACCGAGATGGATGCTGCGACCGGGCGGGTCACTTACACATTGGAGGGGGTGACGCGGCGCGAGGAGTTCGCCAGGATCCCCCCGAAGACACGGAGGCTGCTAGTGACGGTCGGGCCCGACGGCTGGGTCGAGCCGCTCTCGTTGTTCGTTGGTCGAAGCGGCCTGCCTCCGTCGCAGCGGCGGTGGCATCAGTATTTCGCGGAGGCAAATAATCGGATCGGAACTTTCGAGGGGAGACTTCCTGCGATGCCGGCGGTAACACCGCATGATCTCCGCCATACGTTCGCCATAGTGATGTTGCGCAGCTTGCAGGCTCGCGCGGCGCAGTTTGAACATGCGCGGCCGAAGCACGGCATTGGCACCATCAGTGAGCACATCGTTCACAATCCACTGTTAACGCTGCAACGGCTGTTGGGGCATGCCAGTCCGTCGACGACGATGGAGTACCTGCGTTTCGTCGACGAGTCGGACGCACTGATTCAGGCCGCATTTGAATCATGGAGCGACGGCGAACGCGACTACGCCAGTTACGTTCTCGAGCAACTCGAAGCGCAACGCGCGTGAACGCCGTTGAGCATCAACCCCGCGTCGTAGTGTTCACCGGAGGGGGAAGGAACCGGTCGGCGCGGATTGAACCTGACAGATATGTTGCGAATCGCCTCATCGCCGAGCTCGCCGACGCCTGGAAAGGCTATGCCGACACCGCTTCGCTAGCGCCTGGAACAGTGGTCCGTCAAGCCTGCGTAACGAGGAATTTGGGCGATTTCTTGACCTTGGATGCCGATCGGTTCCTGACCATGTCAGGCGACGGCACGGCAGTCGCGCGGCGGTTGCATGATTGGGAGTCGGCAATGGTTGCGAAATTCCCGCCACCAAGCGTTCGGGCCAAGGACCTCGGCATGGAGCTTCGCAATCAAGTCCACCGCTATCTGCTGAAAAACGGGATAAGCGAAGGCGTCGTCGCGGATTGGGCTAACGGAAACGTCCTCGATGGACGTCCCGCGCAGGGGCTACCCCTTGATGAATTCAGCAACGCTGAGCGCCTCGACCTTGTCCGAACGTGCCGACAGATCGTTCGAGATACAGAGGACCGACTCGCTCTCGGAGATGCCCTGCTGCGCGAAGGTGGCGACCCGCGGATTGAGGGCTGGGACAGCGTGCCGAATGTGTTGTGGGCGTTGCGGAACCTCCCGTACGAAGCCGAGTTTCACAACCGCCTTGTGGGAAAAGGTCGCCAGATCGACCTACTGGAGATCCCCGGAGTATCACCGGTCGAGCATGGCAGGAAGCTTCCACCAATGCTGACCGCAGTTGGCAGCCTCTTGGTTCCTGGCACTGAATACCAGCTCGCGGTTCGCGTGCTATTCCATCTCAGGACCGGATGGGCTCCAGAAGAGACCGGCGGACTCCACCGCCGCGATATCGAATTTGATACCGACGTTGTACGAGTCCGGGCGACTAAGGCGCGTGCGCAACGAGTGCGGTGGCATTCGCTGCCGTCCCCTCAAAGCGATTCGTGGGGGTGGAAAGCGGGCGACCTTCTGCGGCGTGCGGCTCACGCTCTTCGCCACGCCCACGCGATGACTCCCGATGAAACTCGATTCTGGGTCGTCGGTTGCCGAACGACGTCTGAGCGGCAAGACCACGAGTATCCGCATTTCGTCATCCGCCCCAACCAATTTCACCTGACGCTGTCACAGCTAATTGAGAGCCATGGCCTCTCGATCAGTAAGCCTCACGACATGCGCCGTCTACGTAAGACGGTCAAGAGTGCACGGGCCGCGCTGCTCGGCACGCTCGCCGGCGGAGCCGGCGATGACCACTCGGTGGAGGTTTTCCGCGGCCACTATGCGCAGACCACGACAGTTCACACCATCGCCGCCCAGACAGTGCTTCGAGCACAGCTAAAGGTTGTTGAACACGCATCACAAGGGCCGACCTTCGTCAACGCATCTGCGGCTGAGATCGCCGGGCTTCCAGCAGCATCGGGACTCAGAGACGTTGCTGCGGCCGTCGTGGCGGAAACCCCGACCGAGAAGATGTTGACCATCACCGCTTGCAAAGACCCCCACGATGGTCCAATGACCGAAGCAGGGATGCTGTGCCACGCATCGCCGTCCATGTGCTTGCAATGCCGCAACGCGATCGTCTTTCGCGATCACCTTCCCCGCCTGATCGCCTATCAGGGCGCACTTGACGCAATCGCGAAGAACACACACCCGACGGTCTTCAACGAGGTCTACGGGCAGCAGAGTGTGAACCTCGAAGCAATTCTTGCGACCTTCCCGGCCGACCAGGTCGAGGCAGCCCGCAACATCGGCGCCGACTTGCATCGGCCACTTGGCGAAAGGGCGGAACTGTGAGCCTTCATCCCGACTGCGATCCAGTCGAGTATTCAACCTTCGCAGCCGACGAAGTCGTCATTGCAACTGAATTGCGGGTAGCCGATGGTCCTGAGCCGCGGTTCGGTGACCTTCCCCGCTGGGACTTGAGCGCCCTTGGTCTGACGCCGAATCTGAATGCGGCACAGGCGCATCTGAGGTTTGACATCTACCCCGACAAGGAGTGGGTGCAGATCGCGAAGACATTGGCTATGGCGATGTTGAATCCCATCCATTCGGTGGTGCGTGAGGCCGGGATCTACCGTTCGAATCGGCCCTACAAGCTCAAGACCCTGCAACACGTCTTAACCGAACTGAAGTATCTGGCTCAGTGGGCCAACACAACAGGCCGCTGCGCGAAGCTCGCGTCCTGGAACCAGGGCGATTGTGACGCCTACGTGCTGTTTCGGAAGACGCGATCCGCCTCAGCCCACCGTTCTGCGGACGACTTGTTACGGCATCTCAACGACTTCCGGGGCTTGATGCCAGATGGCGGTCTTCTCTATCGGGCAGGGCGCCGCCTTCCGGGCAGAAGCAGCGGAGAGATAAAGACCCTCGTCATCCCGCCCGGTACCTTTTGGCCGCTGGTCCGGGCATGCTGGACCTACATCGACACATTCGCCCCGGATATTATCGCCGCACGCGACGAACTTGCGAGTCTTGACGCACACCGGCAGCAAGAGGGCAGGGCACCGGTGCGGGATCCGGATGCGGTGCTGGATGCCTGGCTGTCGTCAACGGATGGATACGTTCCGCTGCACGCATATAGAAACGGGCGTGGACGCGCCGGCGATATCAACTGGAGTGCGTTGACGCTCTGCACCACGCCACCATTACCGGTAACCGGCTTTCACGGAACCCGCGGCGCCGACCGCCAAGACCGCGTCCGGCAAGCAATCCGCCGGGGCCTGCCCACTCGTCAAGGTCTCAGCAAGATCACTCCCGTGGCGGTTGAACGAGCAGATGGAACACGTGGACCCTGGATCAGGGGATTTGATCGAACCAACAACGGGATCGAACTAACCCAACTGCGCAACGCTGCCTACATATTCGTCGCGATCATGACCATGATGCGCGACAGCGAAGTTCAAAGCATCGCCAGTAATTCGATCGGTACTCACTTCGGGGCGCCAGGCAATCACTGCGACGCTGCACAAGATGCAATCCGGGCGTGGAGCGCCTCGACGCTGGTGGGTAAGCGAACCGGTTGTCAAGGCCCTAGAAGTTGCCGAGAAGATCGCGCTCGACGGGAATCGGCTCTTCGGTGCCGCAAACCGGAGCGTTCATCGCGATCTCAAGGGTTTCGACCAATACGAACAAATTCGCTCGTTCATCTCATGGGTCAACGAGCATGCACACCAGAACGGCCTTGAACCCATACCGACGACCCCGCTGGCACCACACATGTTTCGCCGGACCATGGCCGTCGTTACTGCCAACGAGCCCGATGGCGAGATCGCGTTGGGAATTACTCTGAAACACAACGCGATCCGAGCGCTCGCCAATGCCACAACAAGCGGATATGGGGCGCCAACACCCGAGTGGGCTAACGAGTTCGAACACCAAGCCAAAGAAGCTGCGGCCGGCGAACTCGTAGCCGACTGGGTACGTCGAGATCGTGGCGAACGCAATACGAGGGGCCCCGGCGCCGCGATCTTCGTCAACGCCCTCGACCGGGTCACCGACCGCGCACACACTGCAGCTCTGTTAGGCAGTGACCGCATGCTCCGAAACCTTCTGCGCGACGAGTTCTCGACAATCCGGCTGGGCACCCTCAACCACTGCCTCGGCGACCCCTCCAAAGCGCTGTGCCTTGAAGGTGCCTCCGCCGCGGTGAAAGCCGGCGGCCCGATCCCGAGCATGTGTCGCCCAGCGACCTGCCGAAACTCCGTCATTACCGACAAGCATCTGCCGATCTGGCAACGCGAGGAATCCGACCTCGTTGAAAAGCTCGAAGACAGGAAGATGGCAGCCGTCCACCGCGAGCGACTACAAGCTCAGCTTGTTGACGTCCGCAAGATCACCCGCCAGGACCCCAAATGACGACCGTGACGCCCGAGACCGAGAAGAAGCTTCGCGACGCAATGCAGCGGCTGCTCACGGGCAAGGCCAAATGCACCGATGGCCGGCTCATAAAAACCAACCTGCACATCGAAGCCGGCGTCAGTCGAGCCACCATGAACCGCGCCGCTGTCGTCCTTGCCGAGTGGGACTCTGCGGTCGGCACCGAGTCCACTCCCCGAGACGCACAGCTGGTTGGCTTGCAGGAAACAGTTTCCAAACTTAGAAAATCGCTCGAGAAGCTCCGCGAAGAAAACACCGCCCTCAGGCGCAAGAACCAAGCCGCGGTGACCATGATCGCCGAACTCAGCGCCCAGCTCCGCTCAGCCCGAGGCGAGGAGCCAACCGGCACCGTCACACCCCTGACGAAGGACCATCCTCGGCGCCGACAATGGCGATCATGACTTCCGTTGCGACCCGAACCCGATCTGTCGGGGGTCTGCGCTTGAGTAATGTCTCGTTGCGTACGCAGCATCGGACAGAGGGGGCGGTATGAAGCTGGAGGATTTAGTCGCTGGCCAGCGGCTCTCCGGTGTTCTTCCCGGTGCGACGGTGGAAGTTGTGGCCGCTCTGCCGCATGGTGCTGACGCGATCCAGCTGATCTACCGTGATGCGGCCGGGGCGATTAGCGAGGAGATCGTCTACCGCGCTGACGAGAGCCGCTTCGGGCTGGCCGTCAGCAGCCTGCGCCCATTTGACGCTGCGGCTGGAGATTTCAAGCTTGCGGCCGAAGCGCAGCGCATCCAGCTGGCCGGACTCTATGACCCGATGCTGGCGGTGGCGACCAGTGCGGTGCAGCCGCTGCCCCACCAGATCCGTGCCGTCTATGGCGCGATGCTGCCGCGAACCCCGTTGCGGTTCCTCCTGGCTGATGACCCCGGCGCCGGCAAGACCATCATGGCCGGCTTGTTCATCAAGGAGCTCCTGCTGCGCGGCGACGTACAGCGATGCCTGATCGTGGCCCCAGGCGGGCTGGTCGAGCAGTGGCAGGACGAGCTATACAGCAAGTTCAGTCTGCGATTCGACATCCTCGATGCCCGCGATGCTGACGGCCCGGTTGGCACGACCGCGTTCGACGCCAAGCCTTTGTTGATTGCGCGGATGGATCAACTGGCCCGCAACGAGACCCTCCACGCGCAGTTGGACGAAACGGAGTTCGACCTCGTCGTGGTGGATGAAGCACACCGGATGAGTGCGCACTACTTCGGGGGGAAGCTGGAGAAGTCCAAGCGATTCCAGCTTGGGGAGAAGCTTGGCCGACGGGCCCGGCATTTGTTGTTGATGACGGCCACCCCGCACGCCGGTAAGGACGAAGACTTCCAGTTATTCATGTCGCTGCTGGACCGCGACCGTTTCGAGGGCCGTCTCACCAAGGGGGTGCACCGGGCGGACACCGAAGGGCTGATGAGCCGGATGGTCAAAGAAGACTTACTGACCTTCGAAGGTAAACCCCTGTTTCCGGAGCGGGTCGCCCAGACCGTTCCATACCAGCTCACCGACGCCGAGGATGACCTCTACAAGCAGGTCACCGAGTATGTGCGCGAGGGAATGAACCGGGCTGCCAAACTCGATGACAAACGCCGCAACACTGTCGGCTTCGCGCTCACTGTGCTGCAACGGCGGCTGGCATCAAGCCCTGAAGCCATCTACCAGTCGCTGGTGCGCCGCTCCCAGCGCCTCGAGCGCACCAAGCAGGAACTACTGAACCCGTCGCTGCGTAAGAAGCCTGAATGGCCAGTTTTGAGTGCCGAGGCTGACATGTTCGATGATCCCGATGAGTATTCGGCCGCTGAACTGGAGGACATCGAAGAGGATCTCGTCGATGCGGCTACGGCCGCCCGCACTGTCGAGGAGCTCAACACCGAACTGGCTGACCTGGCCACACTGATCGAGGCTGCAGCCGTGGTACGTGCCAGCGGGACTGACCGCAAATGGTCTGAACTGCGCACGATTGTCGAAGACGAAGCTTTAGCCGCTAATAGCGACGGATCGCCTCGCAAGCTGATCGTTTTCACGGAACACAAAGACACCCTGTTCTATCTTCAGCGCCGTATCACTAACTTGTTGGGCAAAGCCGAAGCGGTTCAAGCCATTCACGGTGGGGTTAGCCGGGGCGCCCGGCGCGCTATCACCGAGCAGTTCACCAAGAACCCGGAGTGCCAGATCCTGCTCGCAACAGATGCCGCCGGCGAGGGCCTGAATCTGCAAGCCGCACATCTGATGGTGAACTACGACTTGCCGTGGAACCCCAACCGCATCGAGCAGCGGTTCGGCCGCATCCACCGCATCGGCCAAAAACAGGTGTGCCGACTGTGGAACCTGGTAGCCGAAAACACCCGCGAGGGTGCGGTGTTCTCCCGGCTACTCGACAAGATCGACGAACAACGCAAGGCATACGGCGGCAAAGTTTTCGACGTCCTGGGCAGCGCATTCTCTGAAACCCCCCTCCGGGATCTGCTCATCGAGGCAATCCGCTACGGCGAGCAACCGGAAGTTCAAGCCCGCATGGAGAAAGTCATCAACGCTGGCATAGCCGACGGACTCGACAAGGTGATGGCCGAACGCGCCCTAGCCAATTCCTTGAGCACTGCTGATCTCGCTGAGCTGCGCCGCCAGATGGAAGAAGCTAAAGCCCGACGCCTGCAACCGCACTACATCCAGTCGATGTTTAGCGATGCTTTCCGTCGGCTCGGTGGCCGAATGGTGCGCCGCGAGAAGGGCCGCTACGAGATCACGCATGTGCCGGCCGCGGTCCGGCACGGTTCGGCCGGCCCAATCGCGAGTCGCTATGAAAGGGTGACGTTCGACCTCGACAACATCGACGTTTCATCCTCGCCGATCCATGCCGACCTCCTCGCTCCCGGCCACCCGCTCCACGACAACGTCACCGACCTGGCCGTCGGCACGTGGGCACACACTCTCGAAACGGGCACGGTTCTCGTCTCGGCCACCATCGACGAACCCCGACTCTTGGTCGGTGTTGTTGAGCAAGTCGTCGATGCCAGTGGTACTTCGATCGCCAAAAGATTCGGCTACGCCCACGTCGCACCTGACGGAACCTCCACTCCTGCCGGCCCCGCCCCCTACCTGGACTGTGTCGCCGCCCCGGACACCGAATACACCCGCAAGGTCAGAGATGCAGCATGGCTCACTGAGGCCGAACACAAAGCCACCAGTTGGATCATCGAACACCAACTCCCCGAGTACCTGGCGGAAGTCACCACACGCCGCACAGCGGAGATCGACCGCGCCGCCGCAGCAGTCAAGGAACGCCTCAACGCCGAAATCAACAGACTTTCCACCGAAGCACTTGCAGTCCAAGAGAAAGAACAGCTCGGTCAGAAAGTTCGTGAATCCTCCGACAATCTAGGCCGTAAGGCCGCTGACCTCGAAGCCCGACTGACGCATCGCCTTGGTGGACTCGCTAAGCAGCGGCATATGACGACTAAACCGCCCCGCGTCGTCGCAGCGGCCCTCGTTCTTCCCCTGTCGGCCGTCGATGGTGATGTCCCGGCCGACGCACCGATGCATTCGGTAGCGACAAAAGAGGTCGAACGACGAGGGGTCGAAGCCGTAATGGCCGCAGAACGCGCACTGGGCCGTGAACCCGAGGAACAAGCGTTCAACAACCCCGGCTACGACATCCTGTCCACCGACGCCGGCGGCCACACGATCCGCATCGAAGTGAAAGCAAGGATTCTCGGCGCTGAAGACTTCTTCATCACTCACAACGAAGTCCTTACCGGAAAAAATGCTGCACCCGCATACCGCCTGGCCCTCGTTTCAGTGCATCCAGAAGGCCCTAGGCACGACACCTTGCGGTATGTCCTCGATCCGTTCGCCACAACTGAACTTGGCGGACTGGAAGCGACTGGGATACGCGTGGACTGGGGCAAGACGTGGCAGAGCGGAACAACGCCACGGTGAACTTGACATCGGATTCAGCAGTTCATTTCCGACCCTCGAAGGAGCGTGAATGCCCGAACGTAAAAAGCTGATCGAGGTCGCCTTACCTCTCGAAGCCATCAACAAAGCTTCCGCTCACGAAAAATCGGTACCGAGAAGGGGGCACCCGGCAACCCTTCACCTGTGGTGGGCTCGTCGGCCGCTGGCAACGGTTCGCGCCGTCCTGACTTGGCTCACTTTTCGGACGCGGAGTTGATCGCGACTCGTTGACCTGGGG
>NZ_PDHO01000066.1 GCF_002887815.1 Mycobacterium sp. ENV421
GCCCACCCACCCGGGGCAAGCCAACTCAGATGTCACCTATTCGTGCAGCAGACCCTGGTCTCAACGTCGGGAACTGGAGAAAGGACTCTCAATATGACCGCTACTCTGCCCGGAAAGGTTTCCGGCCATCCGTCGGCGCCCCACGCCCACGTTAACGGCCAGGAGGTGCATTCCTGGCTGATGGACCTCGGCTGGGACGCCGAGACCGTGCGCGGGAAATATCCGACCAAGTACACGTTCGACCCCAAGGCCCAGGAGCAGTTCAAGCTGGTCGTTCGCGATTACGCCCGGATGGAGGGCGAGAAGGACGACCGTCAGTATGGCAGCCTGCTGGACAGCCTGGCGCGCATGCAGGCCCCGAAGCGGGTGGAACCGCGCTGGGGCGAGGTCATGAAGTTGCTCGGCGGGGCCCTGGAGCTTGGCGAATACGCTGCAATGGCGGGTTCGGCGGTGCTTTACGACACCACCCGTTCGCCTGAGCTGCGCAACGGCTATCTGAACCAGGTCGAGGACGAGGTCCGCCATACCACTCAGGTGCACTACCTGACGAAGTACTACGCGAGCCAGTACTACGACCCCGCCGGCTTTACCGACATGCGCAAGTGGCGCTACATCAACCCGCTGTTCGCTCCCGACATGCAGGCCTTCGGGGAGAACTTCTGCTCGGGCGACCCGGTGTTCGCCTCGCTGAATCTGCAGCTGGTCGCTGAGGCATGTTTCACCAACCCGTTGATCGTGGCGATGACGGAGTGGAGCGCCGCCAATGGTGACGAGATCACCCCGACGATCTTCTTGTCGATTCAGTCTGACGAGATGCGCCACATGGCCAACGGCTACCAGACCATCGTGTCGGTCGCTCACGACGCCGAGAACATGAAGTATCTGCAGACCGATCTGGAGAACGCGTTCTGGCTGCAGCATCGCTTCGCCACCCCGGTCGTGGGCGCCGGCTTCGAGTACGGAGCGGTCAACCGGCTTGAGCCGTGGGCGCGGGTGTGGGACCGCTGGGTGTATGAGGACTGGGGCGGCATCTGGCTGGGCCGACTGTCCAAGTTCGGCATCGAATCGCCCCGCAACCTGGCCGATGCCAAACGCGAAGCCTACTGGGGCCACCACTTCACGTTCGCTGTCGCGTACGCGCTGTGGCCGCTGATAGGCATCCGGATGGACCCGCCCAACGCGCGCGACATGGACTGGTTCGAGAACAACTACCCGGGCTGGCACAGCGAGGTCGGTTACCTGTGGGACGCGTGGCGCGACGCGGGCATGACTGATCCGGCGAACCACTCCTTGCCCCTGGAGACACTGCTGCAGGCGGGAGCTTGCCTGCATATCTGCCGGGTGTGCCAGTTCCCGATCGTCACCCCGACGCTGGGCAAGGCGATGGAGAACATGCGGATCCTTGAACACAACGGCCGCAAGCACGCGCTTTGCTCGCAGTGGTGTGAGCGGATGTTCCTCAAGGAACCGGAACGCTACCAGGGGCAGAACCTGCTGGAAAAGTTCGACGGCTGGGACATCGCCAGCATGGTCGAAGCCGCTGGCGCGGTGCGCAGCGACGGCAAGACGCTGCTGGCGCAGCCACACCTCAACAGCGAACGGCTGTGGACGCTCGACGACCTGCGGGCCTGCAACGTGGAGATTCGCGACCCGCTCAAGCACGGGGTGTGCGCCGTCAAACGTTGACGGAGCCGCGGTTCCGACCGAACGGGCGAATCGTTCGGTTCGCTCGGTCGGAACCTGTCGCGCCCTAACTGTCCAACTGCCCAGCCCTAATCCGACTGAAATCGAGGATCATCGAATGACTACCGAACTAGACCACGACCCGCCCGCGATGGAGGGGGTGCGGAGAGCGTTCCTGAACCCGGCCTACGATGTGGAACGCGAACCACTGGAAACGCGGCGAACCTCGCAGTGGTACGCCAAACCGTATCGCCGCAGGATCTCCGAGTACGAGTCGCTGTTGCTTTACGCTCAGCCCAACCCGGACTGGATTCCCGGCGGTTTGGGTGTCGGCGGGTTCTGCAACAAGTTCTCCGGTGGCCGTGCCCCGTGGGAGAACTACACCACCGAGGCGAAATCGTCGGATTGGTTTGTGTTTCGCGACCCGTCCGGCCGCGGACAGCCCTCATATGTGGCGCAAAAGGCCGAAGAGAACGAAGAAAGTGGGCGGCTATTCGCCACTTACGCCGCGCAAGGACTCTACCGCGACCTCGACCGGGAATGGGCGATGGAAGTCCTCCCCGTCATTTTCGGCGCCTACGCCCACCACGAATACGGCCTGTTCATGGCCCTGGGTTCCCCGGCACGCGACTCACTAACCGACGTACTGCGGGTCGCGATCATCACCGGAGCGATGGATCACCTCGACAGCGCCGAGATGATCCAGGCCGAGAAAGTCTACCTGTCCCACAATGTCGACGGCTTTTCCGCCGAGGTGGCGCCGGCGCGGGAGGCGTGGTTGTCCAACCCGGCCTACCGAACCGCCCGCGAGATCATCGAACGCATGTGGGGCGACGTATATGACCACATCGAGGCGGTCTTCGCGGCATTCATGGTGCACGAACCGCTGTTCGGCCGTTTTGTCCGCCAGCAGTTCTTCCATCGCCTGGCGCCGCTGCACGGTGACCAGCTCACTCCGGCCATCGTGTGGCCGTCGATCAACGCTTCGGAGATCGGCGCGAAGTGGGCGTTCGAACTGTTCGGTCACATGCTGGCTGGAGATCCCAAGTTCGGCGACTACAACAAGTCGCTGATGAGGCTGTGGGCCCGCGACTGGGCGATGCAATCGATCCAGGCGATGGCCGACTTCGTTCCGGTCTTCGCCAGCACGAGCACGCTGCGCAATCACGTCAGCACCGAGCAGGTCACAGACGCTGCCCGGACCGTCATCGGCGACTGGGCGCGCCGGTACGCGCCCGTCTTCGAGCTGGATGTCGACGTCGAAGACCTCGTGCAGCGGGTGCGCACCGGTTCATCGAAGGCCGCCCGAACATGACGAGGGCGCCGCTTTTCCTTGCTGGTCCGGGCGGCGTGGCCGCACGGTTAAATCCGAGATGGAGACTGACATGACAGTAGACGATCAACCGGCTCCTCCCGCGCCCGCGGAGACCAAGAAGCAACGGCTGCGGACAATGACCACCGCAGAGCGGGTGGCAGCGGAATTCAATCCCGAGGCGCTCGCCGAACGAATGTACGGGGCGGGGGCCGAGGCGCCGGTGCAAGAAACCCGACGGGTGGTTCTGTGCCTGATGAAGTGCGCCGAGATTGAAATGGTCATCGAGGAGCTGGAGGACATCTACGCCGACGACGACACGTTCATCGTTGAAGACTGTGGCACGTTCTACCACCTCCAAAACGAAGAAGGCTTCGAGATCGACCTCGACATCATGGAACCCTTGATCGGGCACCGCTATGACGTGTTCGACTTCATGGTGAACGTGACCACGACCATCGGCCGCGCCTACAACGACGGCAACAAATTCGTCATGAGCACCAAGCTCATGGGGTTGGAAGAGGATCTTCCCAAGTTCCGTCCAGATGCGCACGACGAAGACGAGGACCCCGACTTGAACCACATCCGCGGCGCCGGGGAGCGGTAGCGGGCAGTCCCGGGATGGATGGCGAAGAGACGATCGTCTACCAGGACGACGAGTTCGTCGTCGTCGTCGAAGAGGTGGATCCGTTCTGGCAGTGGTCGATCTATCGAGGAGAGGCCCAAGTGCAGAACGGGGTCGCCCTCAGCGAATCCTCAGCGCGTCTGGCTGGCCTGAAAGTGCTCACCTACCTGCAGGGACGGACATGACCGGCGATTACAGCCGACACGAGTTTCGGGAGAGACATTGACCCACACCGTAAAACTGTTCTTCGACGACGACCACGAGGTCAGGATCGAGTGCCGACCTGACGAGGACGTGATCACCGCCGGGCTGCGCCAGGGTCTGATCCTAATGAGCGAATGCCGCGAGGGCGTGTGCTCGACATGCAAGTGCTTCCTCGCCGACGGCGAATACCAGCAGCTGATGTCTCACTCGGTGTACGCCCTCTCACCGAGCGAAGAGGAAGAGGGTTACGTGCTGGCCTGCCGGTTGCGACCAAGCACGGACCTCGAACTCGAATTCGACTATCCCTTCTCGATGGCGCAGCAATATGAGGAGACCGAGCGCCGCGGCAGCATCGAGGAAGTTGCGATGGTGTCCGACACGGTAGCCCGAGTCGTGGTGCGGACACTTGCGGCCCAGGACCCGTTGACTTTCCTGCCCGGTCAGTTCGCGCGAATCGTGCTCGCCAACGGCGTCAGCCGCGACTTCTCGATGGCAAACATGCCCGACGACAGCCGGCGGCTGGAGTTCTTCATCCGCGTCTATCCCGACGGCGAGTTTTCCAGCTATATCGGCAACGGCGCCCAGCCGGGAGAGCAAATCAGCCTGCACGGACCTCGAGGCAAGTTCGTGTTGCGAGACAACGAGCACACGCCGGTGTTCATCGCCGGGGGCACCGGACTTGCGCCAGTCCTTGCGATGCTTCGACAGATGGCTGCCAGCCAGCCGAACCGGCCGGCGGTGGTGATTTTTGGCAACACGAACCTCGGTGATGTGTTCTGCACGCAGGAACTGAAAGCGCTCGGCCAGCAGCTGCCGAACCTGCGCGTCCATACCAGCGTGATCAACCCGGACCCTTTGTGGACCGGCGAGGTGGGCTCCGTCGTCGAGGTTGCCGACCGCGTACTCCGGGAGGCCAAGCAGGCACATTTCGAGTACTACTACTGCGGCCCACCACGGATGATCGAGGCGACGACCCGGATGCTCGAAGCCGCAGGGGTTCCGCGAGAGTTGCGCCACCACGAAGATTTCGTACCTAGCAGAATGGAGGAAGGCAATGGCTGAAGAACAACGATCGGGACGCCGCCGTGCGCGTGAACAGGAAACGCTCGGCGCTGAGTTCCGCCTCGACCCGTCGCCGTATGGGGACACCGAGATGCGAAACGAATGGGCTGCCCGCGCCGAGGCGCTGTCCGATCTCGATGAAGCCGTCGCGACCCTAATGAAGTGGCGATCCGACCATTGGGACCGCCAAGACCAGGACAGCCTCTGGATAGAGGCGCGGCTCGAAGAACGAGTAGCGGTGCTTCGGATGGACTCGATGACTGATGAAGAGTTCCGATCCCGGACCCTAACCGGGGAGGACGCCCACGAGGTGTGCTCGCGTACCGCCGAGGCCGCGCGGGTCGCCGGATCCGACTACAAGGAATTAGAGCGCATCAACGACGCATTCCGTTCTCGGTATAAGCCACCGATCATGCCAACCAACCTGTTCATGCCGGTCGAGCGCGACCTGAGCGAAAAGCTCATGACCACACGCACAGTCGACTGGTACGGCAAATCCATCACCGAACTGCGGGAGGAGCGGGGAGTGTTAGTGCACGCGGCCCCGCCTGCCGAGTAACCCTCGGCGCAGCAACTGATGCCCGGCCGCGGATAGCAGCCAAACAACAAAGAAAGTGCAGGTCCCCTATGCCCAGATTCGTCATCGAACGGGCCGTGCCCGGCGCCGGACAATGGACTGACGAAGAGGTCCGCGATATCAGCGCCAAGTCGAACGAAGTTCTCGACGACATGCCCCAGGTGCAGTGGCAACAAAGCTATGTCGTTGACGACAAGTTGTACTGCGTCTACGTAGCGCCCGACGCAGAGAGTGTCAAAGAGCACGCTGTGCGGGGTGGCTTTCCGGCTGACAAGATATCGGAAGTACGTCGGGTGATCGACCCGACCAGCGGTGGCCGCTAGCGAGCTGACCCCGCCCACGATCGAGCGGGACTCTCCAGTCACGGCATCCGATTGGTCGGCGCATCCCATTCCTGGCGTTGTTGATGGCTGGCTGACGGCGAACCAAACCGCCGACGGCTTGCTCTCACTGCGGGTCAGGCTGGGCGGACAAGCCAGTGGCGCCATCGGGGGGGACGCGATCGAGATCGTCATCCAACCTGACGCTGCTGTTCGCGTCGCAGAGATACTCGCGACGGCAGCAGAAGGACTAGACGCGCACGGTTGTGCGGACAGGCAGAACGCATGGGTTGCGTGCAGGGTGGGAATCAGTCGACGTCTGAACCGCGGGGACGCTCCCCAATCTGGGTAGGTGTGTCCGTGGATTGCCCGCAATTGACGGTTGGATACATCGCCGAGCGAAAAGACTGTCGTTGACTGACGGCCCGGCGTACCCCGAATAGCCGCGGGATCTGGGATGAGCCACCATAGATTGATGAACTGCAGCCTCGCGCGCGAGGCGCTGTCGGCGCGAATCGACGGCGAGCGCGAACCAGTGCCTCGACAGAGGACCGACAAGCACCTCAAGGCCTGCGCCGAGTGTCGGGCCTGGTATCAGGCCGCCGCCGGGCAGGCGCAGGGCCTTCGAGATCTGGCGCGGGTCGGTGGGCTCCTCAGCCTGCCTGGTGGGGTCGAGGGTGCACCCGCCAGCCCCGTCGATCGTTCGAGCCGCTTGTCCTCGTTGGCGGTCGTGGGCTGGGCGCGGTGTGCCCTCGCGCTGGTTGGCGTCGTTAGCTTGGTGCTCACGGCAATGCAGTTGACCTTCGGGCCAAGCCAACGCAGTGATGCGCTAGGAATCCACCTGTTCGGGGAGTCCACGGCGTGGTCGATCGCCGTTGGAGTGGCGATGATCTTCGCCGGGGTGACGCCGGCCGCCGCCGCCGGGCTAGTCGGCGTACTGGGCATCTACTCGATCGTCCTGGCTGTGTACGTCGTGGTCGACGCAGCCGACGGCGTAATCAGTCCCATCCGCGAATTGGTGCACATACCGGTGGTCGCTGGTGCCGTGTTGGCGTTCCTGGTCTGGCGCGGATCGCGATCACCGCGGCCCGCCCCCTCTGGCGCGGCAGTATTTGAGCCAGACCGTGCCTCTGCTGTCAGCACACGACCGATTCGAGCCGTCTCCACCCCGGTGGGCAAGTCGCCGCGGGGCGGCTCTGCGGCATAGTCTTCCGGTTCCACAGCGCGCGGAACACGCTCCGGCTGGCCATCGCCTTCCACGAAAGGGGATCTGCAATCCGTGCACATGCACCCTCGAGCGTCACAACCGACAGACCGATCGCCCGCGGAGGCGCCGATCGTTGCAGGCCGACAGCCAAGGGGCATAAATCGTGTCTTCATACAATTCCAAACCCACGGCCAGCTCCACACCGCACAGATCACCGTCCTCGCGCGGTAGCGTCTACTCAGTGAGGCCGCAGGCGCAAATCGCTCGGGGAGACGCCGAGTTCGGCGCGTTGGGTCTGCCGATCGGGTTTCAGGTGGAGCTCGACGCACGGGTGCGCATCCTGTCTGACGGAGCGGCCCTTCTCGGTGGCGCGCCGACCCGCCTGTTACGGCTGACCCCGAAGGCGCAATCGTTGATCGTCGGCAGGCAGCTGACTGTGCGCGACGCCGTGACGGCGAAGCTCGCTCGAACACTGCTCGATGCTGCAGTAGCCCATCCCCGCCCGAACTTCTGTCCCTCGGTAGACGACCTCACCGTGGTTATCCCTGTGCGCGACAACCTATCCGGGCTTCGCCGGCTCGTGTCGACCTTGATTGAGATTCCTGTCGTCATCGTCGACGATGCATCGCTGGACCCGATCGACGCGTCTCACCTGGGCGATCCGGGCGCCAAAGTGACAGTCATTCGCCATGATTCCAGCAGAGGGCCGGCGGCAGCGCGCAACACGGGCCTTGCCGCCTGCACCACCGAATACGTGGCATTCCTCGACTCGGACGTCGTGCCGCGCCCCGGCTGGATCGAGGCGGTCTTGAGACACTTCAGCGATCCGGCTGTCGCGCTGGCCGCCCCCCGGATCGAAGCATTCTCCAGATCCGGGGGAGTGGTGGCCCGCTACGAAGCGATCCGTTCATCGCTGGATCTCGGGACCAGCGAGTCACCTATCGTTCCCTACGGGCCGGTGTCCTACGTTCCCAGCGCCGCGATTGTCGGCCGGCGCGCAGTACTGGTCGAACTCGGCGGGTTCGACGAACAGTTGACCTCGGGCGAAGACGTCGATCTGTGCTGGCGGCTGTTCGACAGCGGAGCCCGCCTTCGCTACGACCCCAGTGGTTTGGTGGCCCACGACCATCGAGTTTCACTGAAGAAGTGGTTGGCGCGAAGAGCCTTTTACGGGACGTCGGCGGCGCCGCTATGGCGTCGGCATCCCGACAAGATCGCACCGCTGAAGTTGTCGCGTTGGACGCTGGCGCTGTGGTTGTTAATCGCCACGGGGTCACGCCTCAGCTGGGTTTCAGCGGTGGTGGTTGGGGTCGGGGGCACCCATCGGACTGCGGCTGCTCTCGCCGGTGTAGGACTGCGGCAGCGAGACGTCGCGGTGATCGCGACCGAAGGGATCGTTGGTGCGGGCATGCAATTGGCTTCAGCGCTGTGCCGTCAGTACTGGCCTGCTGCTTTGTTCGGCGCGATCGTGTCGAGACGGATTCGCCGCGTGGTGGTCGCCAGTGCGGTCGTCGACGGCGTCACGGACTGGTGTAACCGGCGCGACAAAGCCGGCGAAACCGATAGACACATTGGACTATTGACATACTTGGTCCTGAGGCGGCTCGACGACCTGGCCTACGGAACGGGTCTATGGAGCGGGGTAGTGCGTCACCGCACAGTGGGCCCGCTGAAACCGCTTTTCTGCCATTGAAGGCCATGCCCCGCGGACGGTTCGGTCAAGGGCGCAAGCCAGCGCCGGTTGTGTTCCCGCCGAACGACTTTCGGGAAATCCGACGTGTCACGTCACCGTCGGTGAACACCGGCCAAGCCGGGCACGCCCACAGCGGTCTTCGACCGACTCAGCGCCAAACCAGAACCGTCATCGACGGGCGCGTACTTGGCGAGTCCCCGATACCAAGTCCATCCGGAATTAGAGTCGGGTTGGTTTGATGCCAATGCCGTTAACTTTGGCGTCACCGCAGGTCAGTGCATTCTGTGGTGAAACATG
>NZ_PDHO01000067.1 GCF_002887815.1 Mycobacterium sp. ENV421
CTTCCCCCGCCAATCTTGCGGGATTAAGCGTGTCCAACACCTGGGGTCAAGACCCGGAATCGCGGCGCGGGACACAAATCTGACAGCCGGCCTGCCGCCGTTGTCACCTGATGTTAATTACGGCTAACATCAGCGCCTAGCAGATCGACGTCGATGCTCGCCCGGAGGGAAAACTTTGGTACACGTCCTGCCCGATCGGGTCGACGACATCGCGCCCAGCTATCTCAAGAACCGCGAAGGACTGAGCGCGCAACTCGAGATCATCGCGGAGCAACTGGCGCTGGTCAACGGCGGCGGCGGCGCAAAATATGTTGCGCGCCACCGCAAGCGGGGCAAGCTGCTTGTCCGCGAGCGCATCGAGCTGATGCTCGACCCCGACACAGCGTTCCTCGAACTATGCCCCTTCGCCGCCTGGGGCAGTAAGTTCCCCGTCGGCGGTAGCGTGGTGGTAGGCATCGGCGTGGTCGAGGGCATCGAGTCGATGATCGTCGCCCACGACCCCACCGTCCGCGGCGGCGCATCGAACCCCTATACCTTCCGCAAGGTGTTCCGCGGCATGGCCATCGCGCGGGAAAACCGACTGCCCATCATCAACATCGTCGAGTCTGGCGGCGCCGACCTGCCCACGCAGGCAGAGATCTTCGTGCCCGGCGGACAGCTGTTCCACGACTTGACACAGCACAGCGCAGCGGGGCTGCCGACACTGGCCTTGGTCTTCGGCAACTCGACCGCGGGAGGTGCGTACGTCCCGGGCATGTGCGACTACGTCGTGATGGTGCGCAACCGTTCCAAGGTGTTCCTCGGGGGTCCGCCGCTGGTCAAGATGGCCACGGGCGAGGTCTCCGATGACGAGTCGCTCGGCGGCGCCGACATGCACGCCCGCACCTCGGGGCTGGCCGATTACATGGCCGAGGACGAGCAGGATGCGATCCGCATCGGCCGTCGCATCATGGCGCGGCTCAACTGGCGGAAGAACGGCCCCGGACCCACCACGCCGCCGCACCCGCCGGTGTACGACCCCGATCAGCTGCTCGGCATCGCCTCCGTCGATCCGAAGGTGCCCTTCGACCCCCGCGACGTCATCGCCCGAGTGGTCGACGGCTCGGCCTTCGACGAGTTCAAACCTCTCTACGGCACGTCACTCGTCACCGGCTGGGCCTCGATCCACGGCTTCCCGGTCGGCATCCTCGCAAACGCACGGGGCATCCTGTTCAGTGAGGAGGCCGAGAAGGGTTCGCAGTTCATCCAACTGGCAAATCAGATCGATACCCCCCTCATCTTCCTGCAGAACACCACCGGTTTCATGGTCGGTGCCGAGTACGAACAGGGCGGCATTATCAAGGACGGCGCCAAGATGATCAACGCCGTATCAAACAGCACAGTCCCCCACGTGACCATCACCATGGGTGCGTCCTATGGTGCTGGGAACTACGGCATGTGCGGGCGGTCGTACTCACCGCGTTTCCTATTCGCTTGGCCTAACTCGAAGTCGGCCGTGATGGGTCCGGCGCAACTGGCCGGAGTGCTGTCCATCGTGGCGCGCGAGTCCGCCGCCGACCGCGGGCTGCCCTTCGACGAGGAGGCCGACGCCCAGATGCGCGCCGCCGTCGAGGAACAGATCGAGCGCGAATCCGTCGCACTGGCCAACAGCGGCCGCCTTTACGACGACGGGATCATCGATCCCCGCGATACGCGGACCGTTCTCGGGTTCTGCCTGTCGGTGATCCACAACGGCGAGGTCCGTGGCCAGCGTGGCTACGGCGTGTTCCGGATGTGATGGCGATGCCCAAGATCCGCAAGGTCCTGGTCGCCAACCGTGGCGAGATCGCGCGGCGGGTGTTCCGCACTTGCCGCGACCTCGGGATCGCCACCGTGGCGGTCTATTCCGACGCCGACGCCGACGCGTGGCACGTCGCCGACGCCGACGAGGCCGTGCACCTTCCCGGCTCGTTTGCCGCCGAGACTTACCTCGACATCCACCGGATCATCGCCGCTGCCTCGCTCACCGGCGCGGACGCAGTACACCCCGGCTACGGCTTCCTTTCGGAAAACGCCGGGTTCGCGCGCGCCTGTGCCGCCGCCGACCTCGTCTTCATCGGTCCGCCGCCCGGGGCGATCGACGCGATGGGCTCGAAGCTGCAGGCCAAGAAGACGATGTCCGACGCGGGGGTGCCTGTGCTGCCCGGTGGCGACACGACGGGGCTATCGGCCGAGCAGCTGGCGACGCTGGCCGCCGACGTCGGCTACCCCGTGCTGGTCAAGGCCAGCGCCGGCGGCGGCGGCCGAGGCATGCGCATTGTCGCGTCGCCCGACGAGCTCGACGAAGCGGTCACCTCCGCTTCGCGTGAGGCCGCCGCCGCGTTCGCCGACGGCACCGTCTTCCTCGAGCGTTACGTCCAGCGCCCACGCCACGTCGAGATCCAGATCATGGCCGACACGCACGGAAACGTCGTCTCTCTGTTCGAGCGCGAGTGCTCCGTGCAGCGTCGACACCAGAAGGTGATCGAGGAGGCGCCGTCACCGGTCGTCGACGACGTGTTGCGCGCTCGGATGAGCGAGGCCGCCATCGCCGCCGCGCGCGCCGTCGGCTACGTAGGCGCCGGGACGGTCGAGTTCGTCTACGACGCCGCTCAGGATGGCAAAGCCGACTCCTTCGCCTTCCTAGAGATGAACACCCGGCTGCAGGTCGAGCACCCGGTTACCGAGCTGATCACCGGCCTCGACCTGGTGCGTGCCCAGCTGCTCGTAGCCATGGGCCGCCCGCTGCCTGAGGAGATGCACAACCCGCGAATTCGCGGTCACGCGGTCGAGGCGCGTCTGTGCGCCGAGGATCCGGCCGATGACTACCGCCCCTGTACCGGCACCCTGCGCACCTTGGATGTCCCGGCGCTTGCCGGCGTGCGGGTTGGCTCGGGTTTTCGTGCCGGTTCGGTCATCAGTCATTACTACGATTCGCTGCTGGCCAAGGTCATCGCGTGGGCACCAACGCGCGACGAGGCACTTGCCAGCCTCTCGGCGGCGCTGGCCGGCGCCCGTATTCACGGCGTGACGACGAATCGCAACCTGCTTGTTCGCGTCCTGCGCCATGACGAGTTCGCCGGGCGGGGCACCGACACTGGTTTCCTTGACCGACACGACGTCGCCCAACTCGGCGCTGCCCTCCCAGACACGCAGTCCGAGCGCCTGCACGCCGTCGCGGCGACCGTGGCCGGGGTGGCCGCGCGGCGTGCCGTCGCAACTCTGCAGGCCACGTTGCCCGCCGGCTGGCGCAATAACCCTTCGCAGCCGCAGACCACAACCTGGCAGACCCAGGGCGGGCGCGAAGTGCGCGTCGGGTACACGTTAGGTTCGACAGGGACCTGCCTGCAGGTCGACGACGAGCCGTTGGCCGACGTCGAGGTTGTCGAGGGCAGTAGCGAGCGGGTGGTGCTGCGCGTCGATGGGGTGCGCCGCACTTATGATGTCGTCCTCGACGGCGATGTTGCCCACGTCGACTCGGTCGCCGGCTACTCCGCCCTGCGGCTGGCGCCACGCTTCGTCGACCCGAGCACTCTGAACCCGCCCGGGTCGCTCACCGCGCCGATGCCGGGCTCGGTGATCCGACTACCGGTCGCCGAGGGCGAGACGGTGTCAGCCGGTCAAACGCTCGTCGTCCTGGAGGCGATGAAGATGGAGCACACCGTCGCGAGCCCGATCGACGGGGTGCTGAGCGCCCTGCCGGTCCAGGTCAGCCATCAGGTCTCGAGCGGTGATGTACTCGCCGTGGTCGAGGCTGTGGACGGCGGTGAAGTGGCGTCGGATGCCACGGAGCTCAAATGAACCTCGCGCGCTGCCGATCGGTGGCGCGTCGATACCGATGTGAGGATTGTCATGGAATTGCACGAGACAGAGGAACGTCAGGACCTGCGCAAAGCGGTCGCCGAGATCGCCAAGGACTTCGGACACGAGTACTACCTGGAAAAGTCGCTGGCCGGGGGGAAGAGCACCGAGCTGTGGCAGGCCGTGGGCAAACAGGGCTTCCTCGGGGTGAACCTTTCCGAGCAGTACGGCGGCGGCGGCGGCGGCATCTACGACATGCAGATTGTCGGTGAGGAGCTCGCCGCGGCGGGCTGCCCGCTGCTGATGACCGTCGTCTCGCCGACCATCTGCGGCACGATCGTCCAGGCATTCGGCAGTGAGGAACTCAAGCAGCAGTGGCTGCCGGGCATCGCCAGCGGCGAGACGATCATGGCCTTCGCGATCACCGAGCCGGACGCGGGCTCGAACTCGCATAACATCTCCACGACCGCCAAACGCGACGGTGACGACTGGGTCATCAACGGCACTAAGTACTACATTTCCGGTGTCGACGAAGCCGAGGCGATCCTGGTCGTCACCCGGACGTCTACTAACGACCGTGGTCGCGGACTGCTCAGCCTGCTGGTCGTGCCCACCGATGTCCCCGGGCTAACCAAGTCACTCATCCCGGTCCAGGCTGTCACTCCGGAGAAGCAGTTCACTCTATTCTTCGATGACGTCCGCGTCCCGGCCGCCAACCTGATCGGCACGGAGAACGAGGGCCTGCGCCAGGTCTTCATGGGCCTGAACCCGGAGCGAATCATGGGGGCGGCGCTCGGCAACGGCATCGGTCGCTACGCGCTGGATAAAGCCGCCGATTACGCCCGCAAGCGCCACGTGTGGGGAGCTCCGATCGGCTCGCACCAGGGCGTATCGCACCCGCTCGCCCACGCCAAGATCCAGGTTGAGCTGGCCCGGTTGATGACTCAGCGTGCCGCCTCCCTGCACGACGCCGGCGATCCGGGGTCGGGTGAGGCGTCGAACATGGCGAAATATGCCGCAGCCGAGGCGGGCATCCTGGCGCTCGACCAGGCGATTCAGACCCACGGCGGCAACGGCATGGCCACCGAGTACGGCCTCGCCACGTTGTGGGGTCCGGCCCGGCTCATGCGCACCGCGCCGATCAGCCGCGAGATGATCCTCAATTTCGTGGCGCAGCACAGCCTGAAACTGCCCGCGTCCTACTGAGTCGCCGCAGACTGAAAGGGAATCGCATGCAACTCGGCATCGGTCAGTGGGTCACCCGGCGCGCCTTCCTCAATGGCGGGCGCACCGCGTTGATCAGTACCGGCGCGCACATCACCTACGCCGACCTCGATCGGCGCACCAACCAGGTCGCCGCCGCACTCATCGCCCTCGGCGTGCGCAGGGGCGATCGGGTCGCGGTGCTGCTGGTCAATTCGACCGAGTTCATCGAGGTGCTGCTGGGCTGCGCCAAAATCGGCGCACTTGCAGTGCCGCTCAACGTGCGCCTAGCCGGATCCGAGATCGGCTACATCCTGGCCGACTCAGGCGCCGATGTTCTGGTCTTCCACGAGCCGTTGGCCGCGCAAGCCAGGAGCGCCGTCACCGAGCCCGGAGTCCGCGTGCGCCACGTCGTGCGCGCCGGTGGGGTGCCGGCGCCGGGTGAGCTCGGCTACGAAGACATCGTCTCGGCGGGAGCGTCCGAACCGCTCGGCGGTGACGTCTACGGCCGCGACCCCGCGTTCATCATGTACACGTCGGGGACGACGGGCCGACCCAAGGGCGCGATCCTCACCCACGACAACCTGCTGTGGAACGCGATCAACGTCCTCGGCACCGACATCGGTCCGCGGGGCGAGGACGTCACCGTCGCGGTGGCGCCGATGTTCCACATCGGCGGGCTGGGAGTACACACACTGCCGCTGTTGTACGTCGGCGGCACCAGCGTGATCATGCCGTCCTTCGAGCCGCGAGCGACGTTACAGGCGATGGCCGACCACCACGTCACGGTCCAGTTCATGGTGCCGGCCATGTGGACCGCACTCACACAGGTGCCCGACTTCGACTCCTTCAACCTGTCTGCGCTGCGTTTCGCCATGGGCGGCGGGTCGCCCGTCCCCCTCACGGTCATCGACTTCATGCGCGAGCGAGGCGTGCCCTTCACCGAGGGCTTCGGCATGACCGAGACCGCTCCCTTGGTGACGGTCCTCGACGCCGAGAACATCAGCACGCGGGCCGGGTCGATCGGCCGCGTCGCAATGCATGTCGACGCCCGCATCGTCGACGACGACGACCGCGACGTCGCGACCGACACCGTGGGCGAACTGATCGTGCGCGGCCCGAATGTGTTCACCGGCTACTGGATGAAGGCCGAGGCGAGCGCCGAGGCGTTACGCGGGGGCTGGTTCCACACGGGCGACCTCGGGCGCATGGACGCCGAGGGCTTCATCACCCTCGTCGACCGCAAGAAGGACATGATCATCTCCGGCGGCGAGAACGTCTACCCGATCGAGGTCGAGCAGGTTCTCTTCCGCCACCCGGCGGTGTTCGACGCCGCCGTGATCGGCGGTAAGGACGCGAAGTGGGGCGAACGCGTCGTCGCGGTCGTGGTCGCCGACCCGGCGACACAGGCGCCGAGCGCCGAGGAGATCGTGGCGTGGTGCCGGGAGCGGCTGGCACACTTCAAGTGTCCGCGTGACGTGCACTTCGTCGCCGAACTGCCGCGCAACGCCACCGGCAAGCTGCTCAAGACCGAGCTGCGCGCGCAGTTCACGGGCATCGAGGGCGGAGTCGTTTTGCGCTGAGTCGTGCCGCTGCACATCGCGGGTTCGAAGCAGGGCCCCTAAATCATGAACTCAGAAGAGGATGCGACAGCATCGGCGGGGGCTGGCGGTTTCGTTCACCTCCCTTGATTTGGTGCGGCGGGTGCCGACGCAGGCAACCCCAGCGTCGGTAGGATCCCAGCCCAGCGGATCGGACGGCGAACAACGTAACCACAAATCGACAGGAGGCCTGAAAGTGGCCGGTTTGCGCCGCAAACTGCTCCTCGAGGCCGCCGCCGACCCCTTCGCGCGGCAAGGCTTTCACGCCGTGGGCATCGACGACATCGGTGCCGCAGCAGGGGTGAGCGGGCCGGCCGTGTACCGGCACTTTCAGAACAAGGACGCGATCCTGCGCGAGTTATGCGACGCCGCCATGACTGAGCTGCTGGCCGGCGCCCGGCGCGCCACCAACGCCGGCACACCGACGGAGGTCCTGCACGCCCTTGTCGACCTACACGCGGCCTTCGGCGCGCGACGACGCGGCCTGTTGGCCGTCTACGCCCGCGAGCACCGCTCGCTATCACCGCTGGCGACCCGCGCCCTGCGACGCCGACAGCACAGCTCGAGTCCATCTGGGTCGACGCGCTCGTACGGGCACGCGGCGATCTGGATCGTGAGCGCGCACAGGGCCTGGTCGCCGCCGTGCTGTCAATGCTGAACGCGTCCGCGCACATGCCGGCGTCGCTGGACGACGCGACGATCGAGGCGATGCTGGCCGCCGCGGCCACTGCAGCGCTGTTCAGCGGCGCGCCGTGACCGGATGTCGGCGTGGCGGCCGGCTGAGTCCCCTCAGGGGTTGAAGCCGCCCCAGCATTGCACGACCTGTCCACTGACGTAGTCGGACTCGGGGATACACAGCAGCTAGGGCGTGTCTGACAAGTGTTTCGGGTGTCGTGCCTGAGGCTTGGGGTATGTCGCGGTTTCAGCTGCTCACCGATGCTCAGTGGTCGTTGATCGAAGAGTTTCTGCCTGTTCAAAACCCTCAGTTGACAGCTCAACGCCCAGCGCAGATCATCCCCACTGAGCCAAACAGGTGGTCCCTACCCCCTGGCTAAACGGTGGTCCCATCACCCTGGCGAATGACAGTCCCGCGGAATTCTGCTGCCGGGCTTGACATGATCACTCAGATGCCGGGTCTCAGGGCGGATTCAACTGGTCGTCGCAACACCCCGTGATGGAGGTGTCAATTGGTGCGTCGTCAACAAGCAGCCGATCGGGCGGTGCGTCCGAAACTTCGATCGCCGGGGCATCCCAAATATCAGCGTCCTGTCGAGGTGGCGTTCTGGGAGCAGATCGCCAAAGGGCTTCTCGCCGAGGAAGCCGCGAGCGTTGTCGGCGTGGCGCAGGCGGTCGGAGCGCGGTGGTTCCACAACGCTGGCGGGATGGCACCATTCGACCTGACGTTTCAGCCCTCCGGCCGCTACCTGTCTTTCGCCGAGCGTGAGGAGATAGCGCTACTGCGGGCTCAGGACAAGGGCGTTCGGGAGATCGCCCGGGCAATTGGGCGTGACCCGTCCACGATCTCACGGGAATTGCGGCGCAACGCGGCCACCCGCAGCGGGAAGCTGCAGTACCGGGCCTCGGTTGCGCAATGGAAGGCCGACATGGCCGCACGTCGACCCAAGGCCGCGAAACTGGTCGTCAATCCTGGACTGCGTGCTTACGTCGAGGAACGGTTGTCTGGTCAGATCAGCCGACCTGATGGCACCTCCATCGCCGGGCCGCCGTCGCCGAAGTTCACCGGGCGCAACAAGCCTCACCGCAAGGACCGACCGTGGTCGCTAGCGTGGAGTCCAGAACAGATTTCCAATCGACTCAAAGTCGACTTCCCCGAGGACGAGTTCATGCGTATCAGCCCCGAGGCGATCTATCAGTCGCTCTACATTCAGGGTCGTGGCGCGCTCAAGCGTGAATTGGTTTGGTGCCTGCGCACTGGCCGAGCCCTCAGGGCGCCACGGGAACGATCGCGGCGCAAGACCTGGGCACATGTCACCCCTGAGACGCTGATCAGCGAGCGACCCGCCGAGGCCGAGGATCGTGCTGTTCCAGGGCATTGGGAGGGCGATCTTCTTATTGGCTTGCAGCGCTCGGCGATTGGCACCGTCGTGGAACGTAAGACCAGGTTCACGATGCTGGTCCATCTGCCCCGCGAGGAGGGGTACCGGCACAAGGAAACGCCGAAGAACGGTCGCGTCCGAAAGTGGGTGTAAAAAGCACCGGCCGGTTCGCGGCTTCGTCGT
>NZ_PDHO01000068.1 GCF_002887815.1 Mycobacterium sp. ENV421
ACCTCATCCGGCGGCAGTATCGGGACACGCCTTCTCACGTTCCGTACAGGAGCCGCAGACCAGGCTCACGTCGCCTCCATGCCGGGCACCACCTGGCCGGTAAACGGGCACCCTCCAGGCTCGTCCCGGGACGATCCACCTGCCCCGGTTTCGATGCCAGCCAACCTGTTTCGACACGTCAACGGCTACAACGCTCGTCTTCCTGACCCCCGCCTGACCCGTGAACCGGGCCTTCTCCCACATCGCTCACCACGACAGTCTTCAGCTAACGCAGCAGTGGGCGGCTTGAAGCCTCCCCCCGCAGGGCGACTCCGAAGGGCCAACAATCCTTCATCTCCTGCACAGCACCACCTCCAGAAGCTCGCCTATCACACTCCCTTCAGCGTTCGTGACACACGTGGATCGAGGCTAAGCTAAGTTAAGAAACCCTCCACGATCTCGGAGAACCACATCTCAGAGCGGAGGCATTTTAGATAGCGGGATATGGGGCTTATCGGCAATGAGTACCTCGGCGGTCAGGAACATCGCCGCGATGGATGCCGCGTTCTCCAGTGCTAATCGGGTTACCTTGAGCGGATCCATGATTCCGGCGGCGATCATGTCGCCATACCGTCCGATCGCGGCGTTAAGACCGTGCCCGGTCGGTAGGTTTCTGACCTTCTCGACCGCTACCCCTCCTTCCAGGCCGGCGTTGACGGCGATCTGTTTCAACGGCGCTTCAAGAGCTACCCGCAGGACGTTGGCGCCGACAGCCTCATCGCCAGTGAGATGGAGTGTGTCGAACGCGGTCATGGATGCTTGCAGCAAAGCGACGCCACCGCCGGCCACTACGCCTTCCTCTGCTGCGGCCCTCGCGTTGCGCACGGCGTCCTCGAGCCGATGTTTGCGTTCTTTGAGTTCGATCTCGGTTGCGGCACCGATCCGGATTACCGCCGCCGCTCCGCTGAGCTTCGCCAGCCGTTCCTTGAGTTTGTCGGTGTCGTAATCATCGTTCGACGCCTCGATCGCGGCGGTGATTTCCTGGACTCGTCCAGCGATCACGGCTGCGTCGCCGGATCCGCCGATAATGGAGGTGTCGTTCTTGGTGATCAGCACCCGACGCGCAGTTCCGAGCAAGTCGAGGCTCGCAGCCTCGACGGCCACCCCGATGGCTTCGGAAATGACTTCGCCACCGGTCACGATGGCCATGTCGCTCAGCATCAACTCACGCCGGTCGCCGAAACCGGGCGCCTTTACCGCCGCTGAGGTGAACGTACCGCGCACATTGTTGACGACCAGGGTGGCGAGAGCATCATCGGTGACATCCTCGGCAATGATGACCAGCGGACGGCCGGTTTTCATTACCTTTTCGACAATCGGCCTCAGCTGCCGGACGGAGCTGATCACTGACGAGACGAGAAGGATGTAGGGGTCGTCAAGGACGACCTCGAGCCGTTCGAAATCGGTCACGAAGTACGGACTGAGGTAGCCCTTCTCGAAACGTAAACCCTCGACGAACTCGAGTGTGAGGCCGATCGCGTCGGATGCCTCCACGGTGATGATGCCGTGGACACCGATCTTGTCCAACGCCGCGGCAACAACGTTCCCTATTGCCCGGTCACCCGAAGAGATCGTCGCGGTCGCGGCGATCTGTTCTGAGGTCTCGACGGGTCTCGCGGCATCGTTGAGCGCCCGAACGACGCCGACCAAGCTGGAGGCGATGCCTCGTCTGACCGCCACCGGGTTGGCGCCGGCGACGATGTTTCGCAGACCCTCATGTACCATGGCCTGAGCCAGCACGGTGGCGGTCGTCGTGCCATCTCCGGCGACGTCGTCGGTCTGTTTGGCGACCACCTTGACGAGTTCGGCGCCCATCTTTTCGAAGGGGTCGCCGAGTTCGATGCTGCGCGCAACGGTGACACCGTCGTTGGTCACGACGGGTTTCGCGAGGTGGCGCCCGAGTACGACATTGCGGCCCTTGGGACCGAGGGTGACCTTGACGGCGTCGGCGAGTTTGTCCAGCCCTCGCTCCATGGCCCGCCGGGCATCCTCGTCGTAGGCGATCATCTTGGCCACGTTTGCACGCTCTCTTCTCTTCGTGTGGGCTCGCGCCCCAGTGATAACTGGGAGCATCCCAATCGCGCTGGTTGTGCAGGCGCAGTGCGGTTTGGGTTCGGCGCCATGTGTCTACGTATTTGCCGCAGGAGACGCTGTTCAGGTGCTTCTCATCGTCCGCCACGGACCGGTGGCGAACGCCTTAGGGCGGCGCGACCGCCCGATCGTTGTCCTCAGCAGCCTGTCCGTGGGCGACTTCGGTTGCGTACCGTTCCGGTGGCCGGGTCGGCCGTGGGGAAGTCTTGCCCGTGCGGCGTGCTCCCATTCTCCGACGATCAACAGCTTCTTACCGCCGGAGGAAGCCCCGCCGAGCCGCGGGCAGGACCGAATGGTTTACGACAGCTGTCACGGCAATCTCCTGGAGGTAATAAGTATCTTGGATTCAACGGCGGTTCTGCGTCGAGGACCGGCAGAAGCGCACGTCACTCACGTGGCAGCAGGGGCCAACTCGACAGCCGAATAGAACTTATCGGCATGGATACGCGCCTCCGGCAGACCCTTGGCTTCCAGGAGACGACCGACGGCGTCACACATCTGCGGCGCCCCGCACACGTAGGCGTCATAGGACGAAGCGTCCCGGATGTCTTCGGCGATGGCCCGGGTGACCCGCCCCACGCGGCCGTTTGCCGGCACCGTGTCCGGGGTCCCCTGCGACAGGCACGCGATGAACTGGAAATCCTTCAACCGTCTCGAAAGTTCGGCGAGCTCGTCGACATACACCAAGTCACTGTTGGTGCGGGCTCCATAGTAAAAGCGGATCGGGACGTCGCTATTCTGCTCGGCGGCGTCGGACAGAATTGATAACAGCGGCGCGATCCCGGAGCCGATCCCGACCGCGATCACCGGACGGCCGGTCTCCCGCATGAACATGGTGCCGAACGGCGCCTCCAGCCGCAGGTGGTGTCCCGGCTCGAGCCGGTCGAGCACGGCAGTGAACACCCCGTTCTGCACGCGTTTGATACAGAAGGTCAGTTCGCTTCCCGAACTCGGTGGACTCAGCAGCGAATAGGAGCGGCGTTCCCCCGTGTCAAGAGTGAATTCCGCGTACTGGCCGGCCCGAAAGCTCAACGGTTCATCTAGGGCCACCCGCAACTCGACCAAATCCGGTGTGCGGGAAAGCTTCTCCAGCACCGTGGCACGCCGCGGGCTCGGCGGCGTCATCGGCGGAAGCGCCTCGGCACCGTCGTGCTGATCGATCTCGATCACCAAATCGCTCTCGGCGAAGGTGCAGCACAGCAAGATCGCCCCGTCCTCGCGTTCATTCCTCGGGATCGCATACACCGACGCCGCCGAGTCGTCGACATCGCCGTCGACCAACCAGTGCTTGCACGAGGAGCAGTTCCCGTGCCGACACCCGTACTGCAAGTTAACACCGTGATGCAGAGCAGCAGTGAGTATGTCCTCGTTCTCACCGACGGGGAACTCCTCCCCCGTCGGTACCAGGGTGACGCGTGCCATCAGCTGTCCAATCAGATCTTCGCCGGTTCGAGTTGCGACATGTCGGCAGTAACCACGAACGCATCGTCTTCGACGTGCGCCCGCCCGTAGTAGCTGGACATGCACACCAAGAACCGTGACATCGTCAGGGGTTTGCCCAAGTATTCCTCGACCTCAGCCAGCGGGATCCGGATCGTCCCCTCCGCCTCAAGCAGGAAGAACGTGCCCCGATCCTGCACCCGAATCTGGGGGCACTCCTCGCTCACGTAATGCACCGTGGCCTGCGCCTCTTCGCTCTTCATAAGAACGAGTCCGATGGTTTTGCGTCCGTGCTGCTGGGCGTTGCTCACGAGGTCACCGCCGCGGGTACCCGTAGACCAGCCAGCTCGAGGATGTCTGCGGTCGTCTCGACGACATGCTGTCGGGCGCGTTCCCCGAACCCCTTTGCTGCGGGAACAGCGTCGAAGACAGGCAGGAACGCATCGACGGCCGCGAGGGCGTCGCGATACCAAGAGTCAACCCAGCCCTGCATCAGCTCGCGGTTGCGCTCCGACGGCACCGGCCGACCGGCACGGTCGGTATCGGCGATGAGCATCTTGACCAACGCTTGGGTCGCAGCGCGGTTGCGATGCCGGTCCGCCTCCGCAGTCATCTCGATTACCGGGATGACCACGTCACCGTGCAGCGGAGCGAGACGTCGAAAGAACTCGCTGCTAATCAGGGCGGTGCACAGCGGCTCGACCACGAGGTTGGTCATCAGGACCATTTCACCCCAATCGCGCAGCGAAAGGAGCCGCTCGACCAGCCGGCGCGCGCCCTGACACGCCGGATCATGCAGCCAGGCCTCAACGCCTGCGCCTTCGGTGTAATCGGGCACCTGTTCATGCAGGTCCAGGCTGTAAAGCGCAATATCCTGCTGGTGACGCAGCCGATCCATCCCGCTGAAGGTATAGGCCATCGACAGGGTGTCCGACAATGCTTCCCGGGTGACGAATGCATGCGCCTTGAACATTCCCCACTGAAACGATGCGAACGCTTCATAGTAGCGCGCCACGACATCAAGCCACCCTCGCGCGATGTCGCCGAATGCGCCGTTGACTTTCGCCGAGGCGATCGCCCCCTCAATGGACCGTTCCTGCTGGGCCTGCAGCTTGATGTAGGGACGCTGCCACAGTCCGGACGGATCGCGGTACTCGAACCAGTTCGGATGCGCCAGCGCGGTGGTGCGGGCATCCTGGCAGCCCAGACCGTCGGGCCGCAGCAGATACCAACCGCCGGAATCGAACTGGCCGAGGTCCGGTTGCGTGTGGCAAATGACCGCCTCGTACTCGGAGAGTCGGCGTTTCTGCGGTCGGATGTACGTCAGATCCCGGGCCGAGTAGAACCCCTCGCCCACCGTCTCGGCCTCCACACCCTCGGAAGTCAGTTCGGCGCTCATCAGATGTCCGCCGTGAATGCGTCGGCGGGCATCGCCTTGAGCGGGTCCTGAATGACGATTCCGGTGCGCCGGATGTCATCGATGGTCCATAGCCACCGTTCCTCCGTGTGCACGTGCGGTTGACCCATCAGGGTCCGGCCGTCCGCGCGCAGCAAGCCGTTGTCCTCGATGTAGCGGGCGAGTTCGACACCGTCGTTGACCTCCCACCACGTCATACCGGTATGGCGGTGGGGGGCCTGCCGGAAAATGTGCTGGCACGCCTCTGAGCAAAACGCGTGTCGTTGGCCGGCCGCGTCGATTGACAACCGGACCTCGTTGATGTCCGGGCGCGGGAACACGCAAGGCATCTGGCAGGTCCGACAAATCGGCGGCATCTCAGAGAACAGCTCCAAGGCGAGGTGGCCCTTGCGAGGGTCGCCCATCTCGCGGTACGCCGTCCAGAAGCCGCCGAAATGCTCTTCCCAGCCCGGATATTTTTCCTCAAGATACGCGAAGTCCTCGTCGGTCATGTAGTCCGAACGCCAGGCGTGCACCGGCCACAGCGCTGCAGACACCATGGCTGCGGAATGCCCACCCCATTCCACGTGCCGCTTCGCATCATGGATCCAGCGCGGCACCCTCAGGCCGAACGGTTCCAACCGTTCGATGTAGCTTCCGGCCCAGTCGTCCCAGATCCACTGGTCCCAGTACTCCTTATACGACTTCAGCCGAACCTTCGAAAAGTAGTCGTAAACCGCCCCCTGGAAATTGTCCAGGAAGGCGTGCTGACGCCAGAACGCCGTGTCGAAGTCCTCTTGGAGCATCGGCAGGTTGTCCGGTTCGCTCAGCACAGCCGCGAGCGTCGAGTAACCGTTGGCCATGTGCCGCGCCTCGTCGGATTGGATCGACAGGAACACCGACGGGGTTGCCTGGTCTCCGTTGGCGGCGGCCACCTCGGTCACCGCCACGAACAGTGGGTTGGTGTACGCAGTCTCGGCGACGACCTGCAGATTCAGCGAATTGGTGATCGGATCGTCGTTCATGAAGGCTTCGAACACCGCCCGCCCCGGTCGCCCGATCGGGTCGAACGCGCGCATCTGGAACCCCGAATTGAACCCAGCCGGGTCCGGAGCGTGCTTGGCGAAGTACCGCATCAAGTACGCCTCTTGATTGGTATGGCGCACCTCGTCGATCATCTGCGCGAGGTACCCCTGGCGCAGCTCCGGATTCTCCACCGTGTCCACAAGCATCGCAGTGCATTTCATCGCGGCGTACTCACCGAAGTCGACCAACGCCAGCACCGGCTTCATGATCTCCATAAAGCGGGGCTCGGCCTGCCCGGAGTTGTTCATCCGGCTCAACGCATCCTCGAGCGCACCGTACTGCCGGTCGTCTTTCTCCTCCTCCATCCCGACGTACTCCCGGACCAGGGTGCGGAACGGATCCTTGGTCTTCGGCGGGATCTTGTACTTCGTCGGATACAGCGCGTCGCGCCGAAAATAGCTCGGCTCCCAATCGAACGACTTGATCTTCTCGTGCTGCGTCGTAATCGATGCGGTCATCAACTACCTCCCGAATATGTGACGACGGTGCCGACCACCGCCGCGTTGAGACCATGCTCACACATAGCTCTGCGGTTGCCTACCTCCGATCGGAGGTCTGCGATGACTGCGGCTGCCAGCCGTCGTGAACGCGGGGTACTTTGGAACCATGCGTCCTCACCGGCGAGGTTGTAGTGACTCACCCGGAGGTTCCACCGCCATCGCGGCCCCTGCTGGCGTGGTGTGTGCGAGTGGCGGGGAGGTGCGGGTGCTGGTGGTCGACGATCATCCGATCGTGCATTTGGGAGTGGAACGCTTAGTCGAGAGTGCCTCGGGCGTGCAAATATGCCGGGGTGCGCGGACCGCCACAGATGGCGTCGCAGCCGTTGCAGCGGCGCACCCAGACGTCGTCTTGCTGGATCTGCATCTTCCAGACATGGCTCTGCCGGACGCTGCCGCCGCCCTTCGCGGCGTGTGCCCCGGAGTGAAGCTGGTGCTTTTTACCGGGGACAGCAAACGCTCGGTCGGCCAGGTCGCTGGACTGGTCGGGGTGGACGCGGTGGTGCACAAAGACAACGCCTGCGCAGTGCTCATCACAGCGATCGCAGAGGTCGCCGCCGGGCGACGCTACTGCGACCCCGTCATCAGCTCCGGGGATCCGCTGGCCCTGTCGCGGCGTGAGTATCAGGTGCTGGAGCGGTTGGCCATGGGAGAGAGCAACAGCGAAATTGCTCAGCAGCTGCGTCTAGCGCCGAACACCGTGAAATCCTACGTCCAATCGCTACTGGCCCACCTCGAGGCGCGCAACCGGCTGGACGCGGTGGTCAAGGCTCAACAGGCCGGAATGCTCTAGCAGCCGGTACCCACGCCCGCACTGTGCCGCCGCCTTCTTCGTTGCCTGTGTACGTCAGCCAGCCCCCGACTCGCTCGACGCTTTCGACCATCACCCCGAGACCCATGCCGCGCCCGCCCTGCAGTGTGATGTCGCCGAATGTTCCGTCGTCGGCCACGGCCATGCCCACACCGTCCTGGTAGGCGTACAAGCTTACGACCACGGAGTGGGCGCCAGCGTGCTTCTCCACGTTGAGCAGGGCCTCGCGCGAGATCCGCCGTAAGACGTCCGCTCGGCCCGTATCCAACCGCGGCAGATCACCCAGCACTACCAATTCCGCTGCGACACCGGTTCGCTCGCAGAAGTCACGACAATCTCCCTGCAACGCGACCGCGAGCGCCTTGTCCTCGGGTGCATCATGAAGCGAGTACGTCTGAGCCCGCAACTCGGAGGCCGCCCGCTCCGTCAAAGCCAACGCATCAGTCAGCAGTTCCACCGTATCACCGGGCTGCGCCTCCACCGCAGCGCGCGCCGACGTCAACGCCACCCGGAGGCTGAACAAAGTCGCGCCAACCGAATCATGCAACCGTATCGCGAGGCGTTGCCGTTCGCTGAACACCGCGACCTCCGCCATCTCGCGGGCACTGTCGGCGACCTCCATCGCCACCGCAGTCTGCCGCGCTAAGCCCAGCAAGGCGGTCCGGTCGCCGTCGGTCCACGGAACGACGGACCGACGGGCCGCGTAGAGAAGCCCATAGAGCCGGTGGGCGCGCACGATCGGAGCGGCCATCACCGCATGCAAACCCTCCGCGCGAACTGCGTGGTCGAAGTCGTGCGTGATCGCCCGGCTTATGCAGTAGTCCGCGACCGCCGCGGTCCGACGCAACACCGCCGCTTGACCGCCGAGGCCTTCCTGCGGCCCAATCACCAGCCCGTTGAGCGCCTCGGAACGCCCGCCCACCACGGCGACGACCTCCATCGTGTCGTCCTCGGCGACCCGGTTCGCCCCAGCCGCCACGTCCGCGCCGAGCACGCTGTGAACGATCTCCGCGCTACGCCGCAGCGCGGCCGTTCTGTCGAGCAGCGAGAGCACCGCGCTGAACTCAGCATCGATACCCAGGGCAGCCACGTCGACACACCCCTCTCAAGCGGCGGGTAGGCGGCAACCATCACAGTAGCGCCTCGACCCCCGGCAGGCGCGGCTGTACCTGCGTAACGTCGACAGAGTGAGCCTCGCGACCGTCAGTGCTTCCCCGGCCCGGGCGCTCGCCGCACCAGCCCGTCTTGGGACGCACAAACCAGGCTCTCATCCTGAAGCACGAAAGACCGCCCCCCAAGCGCTGAAATCGGCGAGTCTCA
>NZ_PDHO01000069.1 GCF_002887815.1 Mycobacterium sp. ENV421
GACGCCCTCGCCAAGATCAGCCACGGACTTGAACACTAAATTGAGCCAAGTCGGGTAAAAAGCTGATCGAGGTCGCCTTACCTCTCGAAGCCATCAACAAAGCTTCCGCTCACGAAAAATCGGTACCGAGAAGGGGGCACCCGGCAACCCTTCACCTGTGGTGGGCTCGTCGGCCGCTGGCAACGGTTCGCGCCGTCTTATTCTCCCAGCTAGTGGACGACCCCTCCGCTCGACCCGACGAATTCCCTACCGAAGCCGCACAAAAAATAGAGCGCGAACGACTGCATACCATTATCGCTAAACTCGTTGAGTGGGAGAACACCAATGACGCTTCAGTTCTGGCAGATGCGCGGGCCGAAATCAAGAAGTCAACTGGATCTAATCCCCCCTTCATCGTCGATCCATTTGCAGGCGGCGGGAGCATTCCTCTGGAGGCTCAGCGTTTAGGACTTCAAGTCCAAGCATCGGATCTGAATCCGGTTGCGGTGCTAATAAACAAGGCTCTTGTCGAGTTTCCTCCGAAATTTGCAGCTAGGGAGCCTGTATACCCCGGTCTTGCTGGGTCGGAAATTACAGAATGGACAGGCGCACATGGGATTGCTGCCGACGTTCGTGCTTACGGTGAACGGTTACGTGACCAGGCTTTTCGACGCCTTGGTCACTTATATCCGAAGGTTGACCTTCCAAACGGTGTACAAGCGAACGTAATTGCCTGCATTTGGGGCCGAACTGTGACTTGCCCGAATCCCGCATGTCGTATAAAAGCGCCCCTCGTTCGTTCGTGGTGGCTGAGCAAGAAAAAGGGCCGAGAGACATTTATCGTGCCCCATTCGCCGGTAGGTGATTCAAAAGACGTCACTTTCACCATTCGGAGTGGGCCTGGTCAACCAGTTCGAGCCACCATGTCCGGGCGAACCGGTGGGTCTTGCATCGCATGCGAATCGGTCATATCAAAGGAATACGTGAAGTCGGAGGCCCTAGCGGGCAGAATGAGCCAAACTCTGCTCGCTGTCGTCGCCGAAGGCGATCGGCGGCGAATTTACCTTGAGCCGAGCGACGAACAAGTCAAAGCCGCGGACGTAGAGGCGCCGGCCGACGTTCCTGACCAGGAATTGGGCATAGATCCGAGGAATCTGTGGACTCCCGCCTACGGGCTATCGACGTTCTCGAGCCTCTTCACTAATCGTCAACTCGTCACCTTGACCACTCTCAGTGACCTAATAGCTGAAGGTCGGGAAGTTATTCAGCGCGACGCGAGTGCGGCCGGCATGGATCTTGGCGACCGTCTAGAAAAAGGCGGCGCCGGCGCCGCAGCTTATGCGGACGTCGTTACAGTTTATTTAGGATTCTTGATGTCGAAACTTGCGGACTGGCTATCCGCTGTGTGCAGTTGGATCCCGCAGATAGAGGGTGTTCGCGATACTTTCGCCAGGCAAGCTATCCCTATGGCCTGGGATTACGTCGAGATCAATCCATTTTCCAACGCCGTTGGGAACATCAATGGCCATATCAAGTGGATTGCCGACGCGGTCGAGCAACTCCCAGCCTTAGGATCCGCCAATGTTAGCCAGCGGAGTGCAACAAAGGTGACCTGGGCTGGGGGTCTTGTCTCAACTGATCCGCCGTACTACGACAACATCGCTTACTCCGACTTGTCAGATTTTCTGTACGTGTGGGAACGCAGAACACTCAAAGAGGTTCTCCCCGAACTATTTGGTACGTTGCTCGTTCCGAAGGCTGACGAACTAGTCGCCAATCCATATCGTCACGGCGGCCGAGATGCAGCGCGAAAGTTCTTCGAGGCGGGATTCGAGGAGGTCTTCACAAATGCTCGCGAAAATGCGCTTGCGGATTACCCCATGACCGTTTATTACGCGTTCAAGCAGACTGAGACTTCGGATGAAGGCGCTGTTTCTTCCGGTTGGCAAACGCTTCTAGATGGCATGGTTCGGGCAGGCTGGACTATCACAGCCACATGGCCCATGCGGAGCGAGCGCACCGCGCGGATGATCGCGGTTGGGCATAACGCTCTTGCTTCGTCCATTGTGCTGGCTTTGCGTCCGAGGCCAAAGACCGCGCCAACTCAAGACCGTTCAGGGTTTATCGCGGTTATGAAAGCCGAGTTGGGAGACTCGGTTACCACACTCCAAGCCGGTGGTGTTGCCCCAGTTGACCTCCCGCAGGCGGCAATCGGGCCAGGGATGGCGGTCTTTAGTCGCTACTCCGCAGTGCTTGAGCCCGATGGATCACCAATGACCGTGCGAGCTGCCCTCTCACTAATCAATGAGATGCTCGATGAAGTGCTAACTGAGCAAGAGGGCGATTTCGATTCCACGACGCGATTTGCGATCGCGTGGTTCCGTACCCAAGGCTACGGCGAAGGCGATTTCGGCGATGCTGACAACCTTGCCCGAGCACGAAACTCTTCGGTGGCGACTCTTGAGCGCGAGGGTATTTTAACTGGCCGAAAGGGCGTCGTTCGACTTTTTCGTCCGTCCGATATGGCAGATGATTACGACGTGATCACCGATGAATCAGTCAGCACATGGGAGGTGTTGCACCACTTGATAAGAATCATGGAGTCGGAGGGCATTCCCTCGGTCGGTTCATTTCTCGCGCAGGCATCCGCACGAGGAGACAGTGCGATCGACATCGACCTGATTCCCGAGCTGTCTCATCTTTTGTTCCGTATTGCTGAAGACAACAAGTGGATGAAGGATGCGATCAGCTTCAACAGCCTCGTTACCGCCTGGCCCGACATCATCGACGCATCCCGCGCGCCACGATCGGATGCCCGCCAGGGAGCACTCGACTTCGCCGGTGATGAGTGAAGCTCCACGACAGAGTTTGGGAGGGCCCGCGCAATGGCTATGAGTAACCGCGATCGTGTCAACAAGATGTTCGAGACCGCCGCGCCGATCTTTGATGCTTTCTTGCAGAAGACGCTGACCGAGAACCTGCCTGATGGGGCGGAATGGACGCTGCTGGTTGCCGCCCGCGATGAGGAACGGGGTATCAATGGCAAGGAATACAGCCGCACCGATCCTCAGGTTCAGTTACGCATGCTCACCGAGAATATTCCGCACCAACTGAAACCAGGGTGGTACCCGTTCGACGGACTACTCAGCCCAGTGCATAAGTCTTATGCGAGCGAACTGCGCAAGTACCGTGACGATTTCGCGCACAACAAGCCATTTACCGATGACGATGCTTACCGCGCTCTGGACACTTGCGAACGGCTTCTCGTCGCGGTGGGAGGGGCTCAGGCGGCCGCTGGGGTTGCGGCGATCCGCCTGAATCTTCGCCGGGTCACTGCCGATAAGGACGATCGCAAAGTCAGCTCGGACACCACTGCCAGCCCGGATTCGCACGGTCTCAAGCCGTGGCGCGAGGTACTCCAGCCGCACGCGGACGTTGCGACCGGGAACTTCCACGCTGCGGAGTTCGCCGCCGATCTCTACAAGGTGGCCAGCGGTGATCCGCAGCAGAGTAGTGACTACGCCGACCCCGTTCAGTTCTTCAGCCGCACTTACCTCACCGAAGGTTTGCGCGATCTGATTGGCCGGGCTGTGCGGCGACTCGCTGGTGACACCAACGCTTCCCCGGTGATCAATCTCCAGACCAACTTCGGCGGCGGTAAAACCCACTCGATGCTGGCTTTATGGCATCTGGCATCGGGGCTACCGCTGACGTCCTACAACCAAGACGTCCAAGAGCTCCTGGCGGCCCACGGCTACAGCGATCTGCCTTCAACGGTGCGCCGGGTCGCAATCGTCGGCAACCATCTAGCGCCCACTGGCGCCGAGAAGGTAGACGGCACCCGTGTGAACACCATCTGGGGCGAGTTGGCCTGGCAGTTGGGTGGAGCAGAGGGATACGCGATCGTTGCGGACGCCGACCAGGCTGGCACAAATCCTGGTGAAGCTCTGCATACCCTGATCGCCCGGTACGCGCCAGCGGTCATCTTGATCGACGAATGGGTGGCCTACGCCCGACAGTTGTACTCCCAGGAGCACAGTGGGGCCGGAACTTTCGATACCCAGTTCACTTTCGCTCAGTCCCTGACTGAGGCCGTGAAAGCAACTCCTGGCGTGTTGTTGGCGATCTCGATTCCGGCTTCCGATAACGCCGATGACAGCACGCACTCGGCCGGTACTGCGGAGGAGGTCGGCGGCACCTATGGTCTTGAGGCACTTAAACGACTGCAGAATGTTGTGCGCCGGGTGGCGGATCAGTGGCGGCCAGCGTCGTCGAATGAGGCGTATCACATTGTTCGACGGCGACTGTTCGTTGAGCCCGATGCGGCGGCGTTAGCTGCAATCAGACAGACCGCGCGGGCGTTTGTGGATATGTACGGCAAGCACGGCCAGGAGTTCCCGCGTGAGTCCCGTGAGTCTGCTTATGAGCAGCGGATCAGAGAGACCTATCCGATTCACCCCGAACTGTTTGATCGGCTCTATCAGGATTGGTCAACGCTAGAGCGGTTCCAACGCACTCGCGGTGTGCTGCGCTTAATGAACACCATCATCCACGCACTGTGGGTAGGCGACAGCGACGTTTCACCTCTGATCATGCCGGGATCCATTCCGCTTGCGGTTTCGGCGGTCAACTCCGAACTCACCCAATACCTGCAAGATTCGTGGAAGCCCATCATCGACGCTGATGTTGACGGTGATGAATCTGAGCCGGTGCGTATCGACACCGAAACCCCGCTGTACGGACAGCGCCGCACTACCCGCCGCCTCGCTCGCACTGTCTTCTTCGGCGCAGCTCCGACTGGCGAGTCCCCGATACCAAGTCCACCCGGAATTAGAGTCGGGTTTGTTTGATCCAGATTCAGTTGATCTCGCAGGCCACTGGGGTGTGGGTGCACCTGCATTCGGCAGCGTACTCGGCCGGCGTGCGGTAGCCCAGCGATGAGTGGCGATGCCGGTGGTTGTGCTCATCCTTGAAGTCGCCGATGACCACGCGGGCCTCGAGCAGGGTGTTCCAGTGGTTGCGGTTGAGGCACTCCTTGCGCAGGCGGTTGTTGAAGGATTCGATGTGTCCGTTGTTCCACGGCGTACCCGGCGGGATGTAGGACATGCCCACTCGGCGGTCGCAAAATTGTTGTAGTGCTTGCGAAATGAACTCCGGGCCGTTGTCCATCCGCAGCACCTTCGGCGGCCCGCCTGCGGCGGCGAACACCTTCGTGAGTTCGGCGACGAGCAGTTCGGCGGTGATCGACCGCTCGACGATGTTCAGCATCGACTCGCGGGTGTGTTCATCGACCATCGAGGCGATCTTGATGGCTTTGCCGTCGATCGTGGAGTCGAACTGGAAATCGATCGCCCACACCACGTTCGGGGCATCTGCCTCGATCGGTGGAATCGAGGACACGCCGGCCCGCTTGCGCGGGCTGCGAATCTTGACCTGGAGGCCTTCTTCGCGCCAGAGGCGGTGGATCTTCTTCTTGTTGACCTCACGGCGCTCGTCGTAGCGCAGCGCCGCCCACGCACGGCGGAACCCGTGGCACGGGTTCTTGGTGGCATACGAGCGCAACCAGGCCCTCATATCGGTGTCAGGATCGGCGGGGGTCTGCGACAGGGGCAGGCGACGGTGGGTGGAGCGGGCCAGCCCAACAGCTTTGCACGCCAACCGTTCCGATATACCCAAGGTCTCCTTGAGCATGTCGACGGCGCGGCGCTTGGCAGCTGGGCTCAGAATTTTCCCTTCGCGACCTCCCGCAAGGCGTCTTTGACCAGTTCGGCCTCAGCCAGCAGCCGCTTCAATCGGGCGTTCTGCTCGCGCAGCTCCTTGAGCTCCTTGGCGGCGTCGGTGTCCATCCCGCCGTAAGCGCGGCGCCAGTTGTAGAGCGTCGCCGCCGAGACACCGAGTTCGGCGGCGATCTCGTCACCGGTCTTGCCTTCCGCGGTCAGCTCGTCCGCGCGGCGCAGTTTGCGCACAATGTCTTCTGCGGAATGCCGCTTCCGACCAGCCATACGTTTCATCGTCCCTTCTCGCCCGATACCGGGCCACAGGACTCTAAAACTGGTTGGACTCATTCAGTGGGAACACGCCACGACCATCGGGACTTCGCATAAGGGCTTAGAGACGCAGCGAGTGTTTCTCGGAACCGCGATTCCGGGAGACGTGATTGGAAACTTCCACTCCGCCCTGACGAGGCTTGCTGACCGAGCTACGTACTTCTATACGGGGCAGGGCAAGTATTGGTACGACACCCAGGCCAACATCACCCGCCGCGCCAAAGACCAAGCCGAGCGGCTGCATCCGCAGGACGTGTGGGCTGAGATGATCGGCCGGCTGCAATCCCAGAGCAGTCAACGGGGGGGTCTGCTGCACGATCAGGTGACAGTCTCGGTCACGCGGCCTGACTGGCCGGTGTGGTCATAATTGCTTCGAATTCGATCGGGGTCAACCGCCCGAGACCGGACTGACGTCGGCGTCGATGGTAGGTCCGTTCGATCCAGGTGACGATTGCGATCCGCAGCTCTTCCCGGGTGTTCCAACGGCGGCGATCGAGCACGTTCTTCTGCAATAGGCTGAAGAAGCTCTCCATGGCCGCATTGTCGCCGGCCGCCCCGACGCGGCCCATCGAGCCGACCATGTCGTAGCGACCCAACGCGTGAACGAATCTTCTTGACCTGAACTGAGATCCGCGGTCGGTGTGGACTATGCACCCGGCAACTTCGCCGCGGCGTGCTACTGCACTACTGAGCGCTGTGGTGGCCAGCCGGGACTTCATCCGGGAGTCGATCGAGTACCCGACGATGCGGTTGGAGAACACGTCCTTGATCGCACACAGGTACAGCTTGCCCTCACTGGTGCGATGTTCGGTGATATCGCTGAGCCACAACTGATTTGGCGCATCAGCGGTGAAGTCGCGCTCGACGAGATCATCGTGCACAGGCGGCCCTACCTTGCCGTTCTTGCCGCGTTTCTTTCCGAACACGCTCCACCACTGGTTGCTGGTGCAGATCCGCCAGGCGGTGCGCTCGGCCATCGGCTCGCCGGCATCGCGGGCCTCTTCGACCAGGTAGCGGTAGCCGAACTCGGGGTCCTCCTGGTGGGCGTCGAACAGCGCATTGGCCCGGTAAGCCTCGAGGAGTTCGGCGTCGGTGATGGGATGGGCCCGCCAGCGGTAGTAGGGCTGGCGGGCGAGCTTGAGTACCCGGCACGTCACCGCCACGGGAATCCCGTCGGCGGCGAGCTCACTTACGAGCGGGTAGAGTCTTTTCCCGGCAGATTGGCCTGCGACAAATACGCCGCCGCTCGACGCAATACTTCATTTTCTTGCTCTAACAACCGATTTCGGCGGCGCAGCTCCCGCAACTCAGCCGAGTCGCTGGTGCTCTTGCCGGGCTTGGCGCCCTCGTCGATATCGGCTTGGCGCATCCACTTGTGCAGCGTCATCGGGTGGACACCGAAATCGGTGGCGATCTGTTCGATCGTCACCCCGTCGTCGCGGTTGCGAGCGACCCGCACGACGTCGTAGCGGAACTCCTGGGGGTAAGGCCTGGGCACAATGACATCCTTCCAGCTCGCCCATTACGGGCAAGCCAACTCAGATGTCACCTATTCGTGCAGCAGACCCCGCCGATGAATCCCGGCTGGAAGAGCTCGACAACGCAGTGCGTCAATACCTAGGGTGGAAGGACGTCCTCAACAACGCGGGCGAGCTCGACCTAACACCAAGCCAGCGCCAACAGGCCGAGGAACAAACCCAAAAAAACTCCGACACCGCCACTGCGCGACTGCTCGGCGCCTATCACTGGCTTCTTGTTCCGTCCCAAGCCGATCCGGCAGCACCCTTCACAATCACCACCACGAAGGCTGAGGGACAAGCTGCCTCGCTCGGTGAGCGTGTTAGCAAGAAACTCGGCACCGAAGGTCAACTCACCTCTCAACTTGGCCCGGCCACAATCCGATTCGTTCTCGAGAACCGGGTGCCGGCCGCCTGGGAACAGGGGTACATCAGTGTCGGCGAGCTTTGGAAGCTGTTCGCCCGCTACCCGTACATGACGCGACTCCGCGACCGAACAGTCCTTGATGCTGGCGTTGTTCAGCAGCAGTCCACGGCCTGGGAATACGACGGCTTCGCGTTGGCTGAAGGCTATGAGGACGGGCGCTTCCGAGGGCTGGTTCTTCCGACCGACGGCCGTGCGGTGGTAGTCACTGACAACACTCTGGTGGTCAAGCCCGCGTTGGCTCAAAGGCAACGAGACGAAGAGATCGCCGAGCAGGCTCAGGTGAAGCCAAAATCTGATGAACCTGGAACAGAACACACGGATAAGCCCTGCGTTGTGACAGTTGTTCCGGAGCCAGTCATCACCACAGTCACGAGGTTCGTTGGCTCCAAATCTGTTGCCCGTCGCTATGGATGAGGATGTCGGCGTCATTGGCGGTGATGATGGGTG
>NZ_PDHO01000006.1 GCF_002887815.1 Mycobacterium sp. ENV421
CACTTTCCTCATTCCGACACCCCACGACCAACCAATTTATCGGTGGATCGAGGCTAAGCTCGGATCATGAGGAGATTCACGCGCTGCAGGACCGCATCCAGGCCATGATCGACACCTGCGCGGCGCCGCAGCAAATCAGCAACGCCGCGGCATCGGCACCGAGCGAGCAGACTGTTTCTCCTTCTCTCCCAACAGCATTGGCCCAGCATCGGATTCCGGACCGGGTGCGGATACCCGATGTCGTCGCCGCCGACGACGGTCCGGCACCGAACGGCAACACGGCCGGGCACACCTCTCCCGCGGGGACCGTGCGCCCGCCGCTGCCTGCGCGGTCCGCCGCGACGGCCCCACACCCGGCGGCGGCCGTGAATCCAGGCCTGCCGCAGCCCGATAGCGGCCCGGCGGTCAGCGCGGGCGATCCACCGCATCCCGCGACGGCACCTCACCGCTCGACGAGCCGGACGGCACGCCCGGGCCGTTAGGGGTGCCGATACGGTGTCCCTATGACCGGCGACGACATCCTGCTCATTGACACCACCGACCGCGTCCGCACGGTGACGCTGAATCGGCCCAACTCGCGTAACGCGCTGTCGAGCGCACTGCGCAGCCGTTTCTTCAGCGCATTGCGCGACGCGGACGCCGACGAGGGCGTCGACGTCATCGTCGTCACCGGCGCCGACCCGGTGTTCTGCGCGGGGCTGGACCTCAAGGAGCTCGGAGACACCACTGAGCTGCCCGACATCTCCCCCAAGTGGCCGCCCATGACCAAGCCCGTCGTCGGCGCCATCAACGGCGCGGCCGTGACCGGTGGACTCGAACTGGCCCTGTACTGCGACATTCTGATCGCCTCCGAACACGCTCGCTTCGCCGACACCCACGCCCGGGTAGGGCTGCTGCCGACGTGGGGCCTCAGCGTGCGACTGCCGCAGAAGGTCGGCGTCGGAATGGCCCGGCGGATGAGCCTGACCGGGGACTACCTGTCCGCCGAGGACGCGCTGCGGGCCGGGTTGGTGACTCAGGTCGTCGCCCACGAGGAGCTGCTGCCCACCGCGCGGGCGGTGGCCGCCTCGATCGTCGGCAACAACCAGAAGGCCGTCCGCGCGCTGCTGGCTTCATACCACCGCATCGACGAGGACCAGACCGGCTCGGGACTGTGGATCGAGGCGATGTCGGCCAGGAAGTGGATGGCGGCGACGTCCGGTGACGACATCGCCGCCAGCCGCGCGTCGGTGATCGAACGCGGCCGCAGCCAGGTGAAATAACTTCCGGCTAAACCGCTTTCGCGGCGGCGATGAGGCTCTGCCACTTCGCCAGCGTGCTGGCATCCTTGGCGATGATGTTGCCGGCCTGCAGCTGACTCAGCGTCACACCCTGCAGCGTGTAGGTGTGATTGTTGCCGACCACGGAGATCACCACGGAACCGGCCTTCTCGGTGACGTCGAATTCGCTGGGCTGCATCCAGACGAAGTCCAGGGTGTCCTTCGCCGGGTTGAAGCTCAGCACCGGGTTGCTGCCCCAGCCCCACGTGATCGTCGTGGTCGTGCCGCCCGTCACCGGGGTGCCACCGCCGGTGCCGCCAGTTCCACCGGTGCCCCCGGTGCTGCTGTAGTCGACGACGTTGATCGTGCCGTAATCGTTGAACACCTTGCTGAATGCGCCTTGCGGATCACTCAACCCGGAGGCGCCGGTGCTCGCCTGCCCGAGGGTCCCCGGGGTATCGCGGAGCACCTGCCACATCGACAGCATGCCGATGCCGTTGGCGCGGGCGAAGTCCTCCAGGGCCTGCGCATCGGCCACGGTGAACACCTCGGAGAGGACGTCGTTGACGCCGAGCATCGGAGTCACACCGATCTGGCTGTATCCAAAGCTCTGCCCGTACTTGCCGTACAGCGATTTCAGCTGTGTGTAGGTCGACTGCGCTGACTGAATTGCATACGCGCCCATAGTCTTTGCGCCCGGGCCGCTGGTCGGGGCGGCGGACTCGCCGTAGTCCATCGCCATCACGTTCACGCCGTCGAGTTTGACCCCGGCCTTGACCGCGGCGTCCACGACGTTGAGACCGTCGGCGGTCAACCCGGTCGGCAACACCGGCAGCGTGTACCAGATGTGCAGCTCCGGCTTTTGCTTCTGCAGCAGCGCGAGCGCCTGGCTGTTGAGGGCGACCGACGCCGGATCGGCGACGGCGGCACCTTCGATGTCGAAATCGATGTGGGTGACGCCGTACGTGTCGATAACCGCGGCGTAGGCGTCGGCCAGTTCCTGGGCGCTGCGGCCCTTCGCCGCATACGCCTGGGCGATGCTCGTGCCCGACGCGCCTCCGAACGAGATCATCACGTCGCCGCCGGCCGCCTTGAACGTGGCGATCGAGGTGTTGATGGCGACCGCCTGTTCGTTCGTCGAACTCGGTTCCAGCGCAGCCAATCCCGCCCATGCGAGATTGCCGTTCTGGTCGGCTTGCATGAAGCCGAGCGTCACCAGCGAGGTGCCGTAGGTCTTCGACAGCCCAAGCAGGTTCGGGACCGGGTAGGCGCCCATGTCGATGTACGGCGCGAAGAAGCTATCACCCCACCGCGCGGTTCCGCCCGGCGTCGTCGCGGTGTCGTCGTTGGTGATCGTGCCGACCGCCGAGCCGTCGGCGATGGTGGCGCCGGACGCATTCGATAGCGTCACCGTGAACGTCTCGGTCGGCTCGACCGTGGTATCCCCCAGCACGCCGACGTTGATGACCTGGGACACCTGCCCCGCGGCGAAGGTGATGGTGCCTGCGCCGGCCGTGTAGTCCTGGCCGGCGGTGGCCGTACCGTTGGCGGTGGTGTAGTTCAGGGTGATCGGCGTCGTCGACGCTTTCGACAGCGTCACCGCGAACGCCATCGAGCTGCTGCCGCTGTTGCCTTCGGCCGCGGTGGCGTCGGCGATCGAGATGCTCGGCAGCACGGGCGCGGCGTCGTCATTGGTGATGGTGCCGGTCGCGGTGGCTCTGCCGATGGTGGCACCCGACGGATTCGACAGCGAGACCGTGAACGTCTCGGTCGGTTCGACCGTCGTGTCCCCCAGCACGCCGACGTTCACCACCTGGGACACCTGCCCCGCGGCGAAGGTGACGGTGCCCGAGCCGGCCGCGTAATCCTGCCCGGCGGTCGCCGACCCGTTGGCGGTCGTGTAATTCACCGTCACCGGCTTGGTGCTGGCCTTCGACAGGGTGATCGTGAAGGCGGCGTTGGTGGTGCCGCTGTTGCCTTCGGTCGCCGTCGCGTCGGCGACCGAGACACTGGGCACCGCGGTCTGGGCGCCACTGATCAGCGACTGCCACTTGGCCACGGTGCCCGCGTCCTTGGCGACGATGTTGGTCATCGACAGCTGCCCGAGGCTGACGCCTTGCAGCGTGTAGGAGTGGTTGTTGTCGACAACCCCGATCACCACGGATCCGGACCTCTCGACGACGGTGAATTGATTGGACTGCATCCACCCGAAGTCGAGCTTGTCGGTGGCCGGGTTGAAGGCCAACGCCGGGTTCGATCCCCAGGCCCAGGTGATCGTGGTCGTGGTGCCGGTGGTGGCGGCCGACAGGCTGCGGGCGGCCGGCGCGGACGTCCACGCCGTCACCTGGTTGACCACGGCCTCGATGTCGCGCCTGATCAGCGCCAGTGCGCCGGTCAGTAGCTGGATCGGGGCCGGCGGCAGGCCGGTGCCCGGCCTCAGACCGAACAGCGACAGGAATCCCGACACGATGGTCGGTGGGCGAATCGCGACGGCCGCGGCGTGCCGCGCCGGCGCAACGAGGGCGGCCGGAACCGACACTGCGGACGGCGCCGCGGTAGCAGCTGGCAAATCCTGCTCGGTTGCAGACGCGACGGCGGCCGCGGTGTTCGGTCCGCCGAGATCCACCCGATCAGCGGCTTGCGCTTTCTCCGCAGACACGGCATCTGCGGGGGTCGTCGCTGGTGTGTCTGACCGGTCCGCAGCACTGGGCCGCGTTGCCGACGTCCGGCCGTTCGACTTCTTCTGCGGGCCCGCAGCACCGTGGGGCTGCTGCGCCGCGCGACGGGACGAGCCGACAGCCCGCGGCCCTGATCGGGAAGAATCGGCCGAACCCGGCGAATCGGACGACTTCGAGGATGTCGAGGAATGCGCGGTCGAGCCGGAGTCCGGACCTTCAGCCGCCGCAACTCCGGGATTGCTGGCAACTGCCACGCCCAGGCCCATGGCAAACGCCGCCGACCCAATGCGAAATCCAAAGTTGGTCGAACTCATGGAGCCCCCGTCACGAATCGATGTATCAGCAACGTCATTAATAACCCACCAGCGACGTGTTCGGAAGTAACTCAGCAAAAATTGATACATAGGCACGCAACATATTTGACGGGCTACTCATTTACGCTCGGCTTCCTGAACGAGGCGCACGAGGTCTGCGGCGGCGACGAACGGCTCGCCGCGACGCTCACCGAGCGGTTCGACGAGGTCCCGCGCTGGTGGCCAGCGACGGCATCGGCGACGACGACATGGCGGCCGCGCACGGGGGCGACACCTACAATCCGATCGATCCGGCCGGTCTCGCGGACCGGCTTTCCGCGGCTGGATTCGAGCGAATCGACGTGCGCACCAACGACTTCGGCTGGGCAGCAATCGCCCGCCGCTAGTTGGTGCCGGGCACCAACCAGCGCCCGGAGAAGGCGCGCCACCCGACGAAGACCAGTCGCAGCACCATGAACGTGCTCAGGCCTGACCAAATGCCGAGCAGCCCCCAGCCGAAAGCCAGCGACAACCAGATCAGCGGCAGGAAACCGACCAGAGCGCTGACCAATGTCGCGGTGCGCATGAACGCGGCATCGCCGGCGCCCAGCAGCACCCCGTCGAGCGCGAAGACTATTCCGGCGATGGGCAATTGGGCCACCATGAACCACCACGGCACCCCGATCTCCGCCAGCACCGACCGGTCGTCGGTGAACAACGACGGCAGCACCGAAGCACCGGCGGCAAAAGCGAGAGCCAGCACCGAGGCGGCGATCGCGGAGAACACCGTCACCCGCCACGCGACCGACTTCGCGTGTTCCGTCCGCCCCGCGCCGAGCGCGGCACCCACCAGCGACTGCGCGGCGATCGCGAGTGAATCCAGCACCAGCGCAAGGAAATTCCACAGCTGCAGCACGACCTGATGCGCGGCGACGGCCGCCGCACCGAACCGGGCGGCCACCGCGGCAGCCGAGACGAAACACGCCTGGAAGGCCATGGTCCGCAGCACCAGATCACGGCCCATCACCACCTGCGCGCGCAGCACCGACGTGTCCAGGCGCAGCGGCACCTTCTCGACCAGCAGCGCCCAGCAGAAGAGAACCGCGGCGAGCCACTGCCCCACCAGATTGGCGATGGCCGAACCGGCCAGTTCCAGCCGCGGCAGGCCCAGCCAGCCGTAGACGAGCAGCGGGCACAGCACCGCCGAGACACCGAAACCCACCAGCACATAGCGCAGTGGACGCATGGTGTCCTGCACACCGCGCATCCAGCCGTTGCCTGCCGCGGAGATGAGGATGGCCGGCACACCGAAGATCGCGATGCGCACCCAGGGCAGTGCGGCACCGGCGATGTCGCCACCGCCGGACTTCGTGCCCGCGATCGCCGACACAATCGGAACCGCGGCCACTTGAACGGCAGCCACGATCGCGACGCCCATCCCCAGCGCCAGCCAGGTGGCCTGTACCCCTTCGCCGACGGCCGCGGCACGGTCACCCGCGCCGTAGAAACGCGCGGAGCGAGCCGTCGTCCCGTACGACAGGAAGGTGAGCTGGGCGCTGACGACCGACAGGATCAGACCGCCGATCGCCAGGCCGGCCAGGCTCAGCGCGCCTAGCCGGCCGACGATCGCGATGTCGAACAGCAGATAGATCGGTTCGGCGGCAAGGACACCCAACGCGGGAAGCGCCAGCGCCGCGATCCGCAGGCTGGTTACTGAGGCGTCGTCGGCTGAGTCAGTCAAGCCCAGACCCCAGAGTATTGAGATCGAGTTTCACCTTTTGCACTCGAAGTACGAGTAGATCGCTACCAAAGGTGAAATTCGATGGTGCGGCAGCGGCGCCAGCCAAAACCCGACTCAGCCAAGGGCGGCGGTCAGCTGCGCCACCACGTCGTCGATCGGTCCGGCCGCGGAGTACCCGGCGGCCAGCGTGTGCCCGCCGCCGCCGAAGCCGCTGGCGATCGCCGCCAGGTCATAGCTCTTGGCCCGCATCGACACCGACCAGTGTCCGGGTTCGATCTCCTTGAAGACCGCGGCGACCTCGGCTTCGTGCGTGGTGCGGACGATGTCGACGATGCTCTCGACCTCTTCGGAGCGGTTCTCCATCCACTCCTCGTGCGCGACCACCGCGTAGACCAGCCCGCGCCCGCCTGCCGCCTCGGGCACCAGCTGGGCACGGGACAGAACGCGCGACAGCAGCGGCAGCCACACGAACGGGTGCGTGTCGAACAGCTCACGGCTGATCGCGGCATTGTCCACCCCGAGCTCGACCAGGCGGGCGGCCAGCCGCAGCGCGCCCGGCGATGCCCACCGGAACGAACCGGTGTCGGTGGTCAGTCCCGCGTACAGGCACGATGCGACATCACAGTCGATCGTCTTACCCCATGCATCGAGCAGCTCGGCCACCACCATGGTGGTCGAATCTGCCTTCGGGTCAACAAGATTCACGCTGCCGAACAGGGTGTTCGACTTGTGGTGGTCGATCACGAGCACCGCGCAGCCGAGCTGAGTGAACTCCGACAGCGCACCGAGGCGGTTCACACTCGGGGCGTCGACCGTCACCACCAGATCAACGTCACGGCGCATGGCACCGGGAGCCACCAGCAGGTGCCCACCGGGCAGCATGCGCAGGGACTCCGGCAGTGTGGACGGCGTCGCGAAACTCACTTCGACGTCGACACCGTCGCGCTCGAGAATCAGGGCCAGAGCCAGCCCGGCCCCCACGCTGTCGGCGTCGGGGTGGACGTGGCAGATGACACTGACCACGCCGGCGCCGCGCAGGACCTCGACGGCGCCATGCGCATCCACCCGCCGTGCGAGGCGGGTGAGCTCAGTCGTCGAGTCGATCGCGGTCACCGGCGTCCTGGTCGTCCTGCGAAGAAGTTGTCACATTTCCCGGGTCGCTGCGCTCCTGCCCAACGTCCCCCTCTTCTCCTACCACACGGTACGGCTGCGCGTCTCCCGCAGGAGTGGCCCCGGCTCGAATCCGCGCCACATCGGCGTCGGCAGCGCGCGCCTTGGCGAGCAGCTCCTCCATCTTCTGCGCGGTGTCGGGCACCTTGTCCAGAACGAAGGACAGGGTCGGAGTGAACCGCACGCCGGTGCCCGCACCGACCTTCGTACGCAGCGTGCCTTTGGCCCGTTCCAGCGCCGCCGCCGCACCCGCATAGTCCGGCTCGTCATCGAGGGTGTTACCGCGCACCGTGTAATACACGGTGGCGTCGTGAAGGTCACCAGTCACCTTGGTGTCGGTGACCGTCACGAACGCCAGCGGCGGATCCTTGATCTCGAACTCGATGGCCGAGGCGACGATGGTGGCGATGCGCTTGGAGAGCCTGCGGGCCCTACCAACATCAACCACTAGACGCGCTCCTTCTCGACCAGCTCGTAGGTCTCGATGACGTCGCCTTCCTTGATGTCGGAGTACGTCAGCGTCAGACCGCATTCGTAACCCTCGCGCACCTCGGTGGCGTCGTCCTTCTCCCGCTTGAGCGAGGAGACCGTGAGGTTCTCGGCGACGACGACGTTGTCACGCAGCAACCGCGCCTTGGCGTTGCGCCGCATGATCCCGGACTGCACGAGGCAGCCGGCGATGTTGCCGACCTTCGACGACCGGAAGATCGCGCGGATCTCGGCGCGGCCGAGCTCCTTCTCCTCGTAGATCGGCTTGAGCATGCCCTTGAGCGCGCTCTGGATCTCGTCGATCGCCTGGTAGATCACCGAGTAGTACCGGATCTCGACACCCTCGCGGTTGGCCAGCTCGGTGGCCTTGCCCTCGGCGCGCACGTTGAACCCGATGATGATCGCGTCCGATGCCGACGCCAGGTTGACGTTGGTCTCGGTGACGCCACCGACACCACGATCGATGACGCGCAACTCCACCTCGTCGTCGATCTCGATGCCCAGCAAGGCTTCCTCGAGCGCCTCGACGGTGCCGGAGTTGTCGCCCTTGAGGATCAGGTTCAGCTGACTGGTTTCCTTCAGTGCCGAATCCAGGTCTTCCAGGCTGATCCGCTTGCGGGTACGGGCGGCCAGTGCGTTGCGCTTGCGCGCGCTGCGCCGGTCGGCGATCTGGCGGGCGATGCGGTCCTCGTCGACAACCAGGAAGTTGTCACCAGCACCTGGCACCGACGTGAAGCCGATGACCTGCACCGGTCGTGACGGCAACGCCTCGGTGACGTCCTCGCCGTGCTCGTCGACCATGCGGCGCACGCGGCCGTAGGCGTCGCCTGCGACCACAGAGTCGCCGACGCGCAGCGTGCCGCGGGTGATCAGCACGGTCGCCACGGGACCGCGGCCGCGGTCCAGGTGCGCTTCGATAGCCACACCCTGGGCTTCCATATCGGGGTTGGCCCGCAGGTCCAGTGCCGCGTCGGCGGTCAGCAGCACCGCTTCTTCCAGCGCCTGGATGTTGGTGCCGTTCTTGGCCGAGATGTCGACGAACATGGTGTCGCCACCGAAGTCCTCGGCAACCAGGTTGTACTCGGTGAGCTGCGCCCGGATCTTGGCCGGGTCGGCGCCCTCCTTGTCGATCTTGTTGACCGCGACCACGATCGGCACGTCAGCGGCCTGCGCGTGGTTGATGGCCTCCACCGTCTGCGGCATGACCCCGTCGTCGGCGGCGACCACCAGGATCGCGATGTCGGTGGCCTTCGCACCACGGGCACGCATGGCGGTGAACGCCTCGTGACCCGGGGTGTCGATGAACGTGATCGGGCGTTCGACCCCGTCATGCTCGACGGTCACCTGGTAGGCACCGATGTGCTGGGTGATGCCACCGGCCTCGCCCTCGCGGACGCTGGCCTTGCGGATGGTGTCCAGCAGTCGGGTCTTGCCGTGGTCGACGTGACCCATGACGGTGACCACCGGCGGACGGACCTCAAGGTCGCCCTCGTCGCCTTCGTCCTCGCCGTAGGTGAGGTCGAACGACTCCAGCAGCTCGCGGTCCTCGTCTTCCGGCGACACGACCTGCACGACGTAGTTCATCTCGCCGCCGAGCAGCTCGAGCGTCTCGTCGCCGACCGACTGGGTGGCGGTCACCATCTCGCCGAGGTTGAACAGCGCCTGGACCAGTGCGGCCGGGTTGGCGTCGATCTTCTCGGCGAAGTCGCTCAGCGACGCGCCGCGGGCCAGCCGAATGGTCTCGCCGTTGCCGTGCGGCAACCGCACGCCACCGACGACCGGCGCCTGCATGCTCTCGTACTCGGCGCGTTTTGCCCGCTTCGACTTGCGGCCACGACGCGGGGCACCGCCGGGACGGCCGAACGCGCCGGCCGCGCCACCGCGCTGACCGGGACGGCCGCCACCACCGCCGGGGCCACCGCCACCGGGACGGCCACGGAAGCCACCGGCAGCAGCGCCGCCGGCGCCACCGCCGCCGCCACCGGGACCGCCGGTGCGGTAGTTACCGCCGCCGCCACCACCGGGACGGCCGCCACCACCGGGGCCTCCGCCGGGACGGGGACCGCCGCCGGGTCGCGGCGCGCCGGGACGACCGGGCGCACCGGGCCGGGCGCCGGGCGGACGGGGAGGCATGTTGCCGGGGGTTGCACCGCCGGGACGAGGCCCGCCACCGGGACGCGGCCCGCCAGGACCGGGACGCGGGGCGCCGGGGCCACCGGGGCCTTGCGGGCGCGGCGCTGGGCGCTCGACCGGCTGGGCCGACGAGAACGGGTTGTTGCCGACGCGCGGCGGCCGGGGCATACCCGGCTTCGGCGCGGCCGGTCCCGGACGGGGACCGGGCGTCGGCCCGGGGCCGGTCGGTGCAGGTGCAGCGGGGGCCGCCGGAGCCGAAGCCGCCGGCGCAGCCGGGGCTGCAGGAGCGGGCGGCGCCGGAGTCGGCGCAGCCGGGGCTGGGGTCGGGGTTGGGGCCGGGGCGGCCGGTTTGGGTGCCGGCGCCGCGGGCGGCGCAGTCGCGACAGCGCCATCGGACACGGGCGCGGGCTTGGGTGCCGGAGCTCCGTTGCCGGCGGGGCTGGCCGGTGCGGCTTTCGCCGGGGCTTTGTCGGGCTTGCCGCCGCCGAACGATTCCCGCAGACGGCGGGCGACGGGGGCTTCCACCGTCGACGACGCGGATTTGACGAATTCGCCCTGGTCGCTCAGTCGGGCGAGAACTTCCTTGCTGGTGACACCGAGTTCCTTGGCCAACTCGTGTACACGGGCCTTACCTGCCACTACATCTCCTACTCAAGAGGCGACAGCGGTGGTAGGCCGCGCCTCGGGTTTAGCTACGACGCATGGTCATCGTCGGGACTTCACGGTGTGCTCATGTTCTTCGCTGCCTGTTCTCTTGCCGGGCTGGCTGAGTTGTTCAGCGCCGTCTGGGCTCTGACGTACTCGACCACCGCGGATGTATCCGGTGAACCGGTGATGCGCAACGCTCGGCCGAATGCTCGCCGTCGAAACGCTGCCTGAAGGCACCGGTCGTCGGGGTGCAGCCACGCACCCCGCCCTGGGAGGTTACCTGCTTGATCAACGGTTAGGGCGCTATGGCCGTTCCCGTTCGACACAGCCACCACTCGGAGGAGATCGACGGCCAACTCTCGCTTCCGGCACCCGACACATGTCCGTACCGGACCTTCGGTACGTCGATGCGGTCGCTCGGGAGTCGGAGTCTCGCGCTGGATCACGGCACAGTCTACCGTCATCGCGGCATCGCTCAGAACCACCCTTGGCCGGGCGATCCGGGCCGGGCCGTCAGCCTGCTTTCTCCTGATACCGCGAATATCCGTCTCGGCCGACGACGCCCGCGTGGTCGGCGGGCAAGCTGCCGACCCGGGTTCCCAACTCCCTCGCCTGGTCGAGATTGATGTAGATCCCGGCCCCCTGGCGTCCCGTGGCGATGATGCCCTCGCCGAACCGGTGAAGCGCCGTGTCGAGCTCGGCGAACAGGTCGGCGGCGGCGTCGAAGTTGGAGTACGCATCGGCGGTCATCTCGGATCCGAGGAACTCAAACGAACCCCCGTTGAGCAGGATCGACATGTCCGTCGATGCGGTGGACCGGACGTCGAACGGCTCACCGGACGGAACCGCGTACTCCAGGCCGATCACGCCGGACGGGCAGTTCAGCGTCTTCCATTCGCCGTAGTTGTTGAATCGGTGCGCTCGCACGCCGGCGTCGTGGGTGTAGAGCCACTGGTAGCCATGCCAGCTCGGCGGTGCGTCGGGCAGTCGCACCACGCCGACGACAAGGTCGCGCCGCGCCGAGGCCTTGGCGATCGCGGTGGACAGCGCGGTCAGCCCCAGGCTTGCGGCCAGGTCATCGGGTCGCCCGGTCCAGATGATCCGTCCGCACGACAGGACGTGTTCTCCGCCGGGCACCGACACGGTGACGGTGAATCGTCCGCCACCGGATCTACTGATCGCCGCCACGGTGGAGTCGAACAGCCAGTTGACTTTCCTTCCCAGCGATGCAGCCAGGCGCGACCACAAGACGCCCGCTCCGCCGTGCGGATAGATGAACTTGTCGGTCGGCTCATCGGGACGCGTCGAGTTCCGCATCCGCGGTAACGCGGTGGCCAGTACCGAGGCGAGCCGCGGCGAGAGGATCCGCTGCGACGCCCACGCCGCCGGAATGTTCTTCGGGTCGATGCCGAACACCTTCCGGGCGTGCGGGGCCATGAATTTCTCCGACAGGTACGGCCCGTACCGGTTCTTGACCCAGTCGTCCAGGGTGTCGTCGGTGCGGCCGGCCGGCGCCGTCAGCTTCCAGGCGATGAGCGAGGCGGCGCCGCGGGCACGGACGGACAGCGGCGCCGAGTGGCGGAACTGCCGCCAGTCGAACGGATAGCTGACCACGTAGCCTTCCCGCAGGATTCCGCTGTGCCGGTCGATGTCCGACATCGGGATACCGCCGAGCCGCTCGGCGAACTCCAGCCACACCCGGCGCTGCTCGGGTGTCGCCGACAGCAGCCGGTGACCGCCGAGGTCGACGTCGTGCCCGGCCACGGTTGCCGGCCGGGCCAACCCGCCGACGTAGACGGTGCGTTCCACGATGGCCACCGAAGACCCGGCCGCTACACACGCGTCTGCCGCTGTCAGCCCGGTCGGGCCGGCTCCGACGATGAGCACGTCGACGGATTGGGCAGCGCCGAGTTCTGACAACGAATTCCCCCCTTGTTGACGATGGTGCACCCACCTAATTGACGATGGTGTACCCACCGGTCGCCGATGTGGCTACATCGGCAACTCAGCGCCCGGTTCTCGTCAGTGCTCCACGTCGTGCGACGCGGCAGGTCGCGGCTCGTCTTCCGGCGCCGCCGCGTCGCTGCGGATGTCGATGCGCCACCCGGTCAAGCGGGCTGCCAGTCGGGCGTTCTGCCCCTCCTTGCCGATCGCCAGCGAGAGCTGGAAGTCGGGCACCACCACCCGCGCCGCGCGGGTGTTCGCGTCGATGACGGAGACGGAGACAACCTTCGCCGGCGACAGAGCGTTGGCGACAAACCGCGCCGGATCCTCGTCGAAGTCGATGATGTCGATCTTCTCGCCGGACAACTCGCTCATCACGTTTCGCACTCGCTGGCCCATCGGGCCGATGCAGGCGCCCTTCGCGTTGAGCCCGGGCACCCGTGAGTGGACCGCGATCTTGGATCGGTGGCCCGCCTCTCGAGCCACCGCGACGATCTCCACGGAGCCGTCCGCGATTTCGGGCACCTCCAGCGAGAACAGCTTGCGAACCAGGTTGGGGTGTGTGCGCGACAGCGTGATCAGGGGTTCGCGCGCACCGCGGCTGACCCCGACGACGTAGCAGCGCAACCGGTCGCCGTGCTCATAGGTTTCGCCCGGCACCTGCTCGGCAGCCGGGATGACGCCTTCGGCGCCCTTGGTCTCACTGCCCAGCCGCACGACGACCAGGCCGCGCGCATTGGCTCGGGCGTCGCGCTGGATGACACCGGCGACGATGTCGCCCTCCCGGGCGGAGAACTCCCCATAGCTGCGCTCGTTCTCGGCGTCGCGGAAGCGCTGCAGCATGACCTGGCGGGCCGTGGTGGCCGCCACGCGGCCGAATCCCTCTGGCGTGTCGTCCCATTCGCTGATCAGGTTGCCGTCTTCGTCGGTCTCGCGCGCAATCACCTGCACCGCACCGCTTTTGCGGTCGATCTCGATGCGCGCGTCGGGCTGATGCCCCTCGGTGTGCCGGTAGGCGGTCAGCAACGCCGTCTTGATGGTGTCGAGCAACTCGTCGACCGAGATGCCGCGATCGATCTCGATCGCATGCAGGGCGGTCATGTCGATGTTCATGCTTCGGCCTCCGTTCCGGCTGCTCCCGCAAGTTCGAGCTCGCGTGGCTTTGGTGGTGAAAACTCAACCTGGACAACAGCTTTGACGATGTCAGCCAGCGGAATCCGGCGCACCGTCCAATCATTGCGCTCGCGCACCACCAGGTCGACGGCGTCATCGGACACGACGCCCAACCGGGCGGTGACCGTGGTTCCGTCGGCAAGCTCGGCGTCGACCAGGCGGGCGTGCGCGCGACGGAAATGCTTCTCGTTGGTCAACGGTCGGTCCACCCCCGGCGAGGTGACTTCGAGAACGTAGGCGTCGTCGCCGCTGATCAGGTCGTCCAGCAGTGCCGAGGCCGAGTGGGAGAGCGCGGCGACGGTATCCAAGTCCAGTGGCTTGTCGCCGTCGGCGATGACCGTGACGCGCGGCGGCTGGGGGCGGCTGTCGATCACGACGTCTTCGATTTCGTATCCGGCGCGCACGAACTCACCATCGAGTAGCTCGATCACCTGCTTCTGGGTTGGTAGCCCCGTAGAACGGCCAGCCACGGCGAGCTCCTCCATCTTGAGTTGTCCTGATCAGCTGCGTCGGATGCAGCGCTCTCGAGAGAGCCAGCCCTCCACGATACGCCAGCGCGGGGCACTGCAATGGCAGGATGTTGGCGTGCTGAGCCGAGATCCCCGTCCATTCGGCGGGATATCCCGACGACGAGTTCTCATCGACGGCAGCCGCGGGTTGGCGCTGCTCGCGGTGTTGGGCGCAGCGGCGACCGCCTGCGGCAACCCGTCGCCGCCGGAACCCGATCCGCTGGAGCAGCAGGCCGAGCTGGCCCGCCACGACAGCGAACTGGCGGCCGCCGCGGCGAAGACCGCTCCCTCAGCGCTGGCGCCGGCATTGACCGAGCTGGCGGCCGAACGCGGGAAGCACGCCACGGTGCTGGCCGCCGAGGTCGCGCGACTCTCCGGCAAACCGGCATCCACGACCAGTTCCACCGCTGCGACCACCACGTCGGCGTCCGGCGCCCCGGCACCGACGGTGGCCGATGTGGTCGCCGCGCTGCGCAGCTCGGCGGACAGCGCCACCTCGCTGGCGCCGACCCTGTCCGGATACCGGGCCGGGTTGATCGGTTCGATCGCGGCGTCCTGCGTCACCGGGTACTCGGTGGCCCTCGCCGCCGGAAAGGCCGGGCAATGACGTCACCCACCTCGTCGACGTCGCCGACCCCGTCGACCACGCCAGATCCCGACCGGCCGTCGGATGCCGCCGCGGCGGCGCTGTTCGACGCGGTGGCCACCGAGCACGCGGCGATCTACGGCTACGGCATCGTCTCGGCCCACAGCTCTCCGGACGAGAACGATCTGGTCTCCGACGCGATGGCGCAGCACCGCGAGCGCCGCGAAGCGGCCATCGCGATGCTGACCGGCCGCTCAGTCAAGGCGCCGGTGCCCGCCGCCGGCTATCAGCTGCCGATGGCGGTGAACACCCCGACCGACGCGGGCAATCTCGCGATCCGGATGGAGAACGACTGCGCGACGGCCTGGCGTGCAGTGATCGAACGGGCGACGTCCGACCAGGACCGCGCCTTCGGTGTCAGCGCGCTGACCGACACGGCGGTACTGACGGCACGCTGGAAGCAGGCGCTGGGCATCCGGCCGCTGACCGAGGCGTTCCCCGGCGGCACCGAGTAACTAAGACGCCAGGGTCGCCGCGATGTCGGTGACGGCACCCTCGGCAGCGATCTCACGCTTCTCCCCGGTGAACCGGTTACGCAGCTCGACGACCCCGTCGGCCCAGCCACGCCCGACCACGACGATCCAGGGCACCCCGAGCAGCTCGGCGTCCTTGAACTTCACTCCCGGCGAGGCGGTGCGGTCGTCGAGCAGAACCTCAAGGCCGAGCCGGTCCAGGTCGCGGGCCAGCTCCTCGGCCCCGGCGCGGGCCTGTGCGTCCTTGTTCGCGATCACCACGTGCACGTCGAACGGTGACACCGACGCCGGCCAGCGCAGCCCGAATTCGTCGTGCTGTTGTTCGGCGATCACCGCGACCAGCCGGGACACCCCGACGCCGTAGGAACCCATCGTCAGCCGCACCGGCTTGCCGTCCTCGCCGAGCACGTCGGCGGCGAAGGCGTCGGTGTACTTGCGGCCCAGCTGGAAGATGTGACCGATCTCGATCCCGCGCGCCGACACCAGCGGTCCGGCGCCGTCGGGCGACAGGTCGCCGTCGCGCACCTCGGCGGCCTCGATGGTGCCGTCGGCGACGAAATCCCGGCCGGCGACCAGGCCCACGACGTGCTTGCCGGTTTCGTCGGCGCCGGTGATCCACGCCGTCCCGTCCACCACCCGAGGATCCACCAGATAGCGAACCCCGTTGGCCAGCAAGCCTTTCGGGCCGATATACCCCTTCTTCAGGAAGGGGTGCCTGGCGAAGTCGGCGTCGTCGAGCAGCGCGTACTCGGCGGGATCCAGCGCGGCGCCGAGGCGCTTGTCGTCGACCTCCCGGTCACCGGGCACGCCGATGGCCAGCAGCTCCCAATCGCCACCGGGCGCACGGACCTTGAGCAGCACGTTCTTCAGGGTGTCGGCGGCGGTGATCTCCCGGCCGAGGCCAGCGGAGTTCGCCCACTCGACCAGGGTGGCGATGGTCGGGGTATCGCCCGTGTCGTGCACCTGGGCGGGAGGAAGGCCAGCCACCTTTTCAGCCGGCATTGCCTCCGGGACCGCGGTGACCACCGCCTCGACGTTGGCCGCGTACCCCGATTCCACGCACCGCACGAAGGTGTCTTCGCCGATCTCGCTTTCGGCCAGGAACTCCTCGGAGGCCGAACCGCCCATCGCGCCGGACACCGCCGAGACGATCACATAGCGAATTGCCATGCGCTTGAACATGTTCTGATACGCCTCGCGGTGCGCGTGGTAGGCGGTCTTGAGGCCGTCGTCGTCGACGTCGAACGAGTACGAGTCCTTCATGATGAACTCGCGCCCGCGCAGGATCCCGGCCCGCGGCCGGGCCTCGTCGCGGTACTTGGTCTGGATCTGGAACATCAGCAGCGGGAAGTCTTTGTAGGAGCTGTACTCCCCCTTCACCGTCAGGGTGAAGAACTCCTCGTGGGTGGGGCCCAGCATGTAGTCGTTGCCGCGGCGGTCCTTGAGCCGGAACACTCCGTCGCCGTACTCGGTCCAGCGGTTGGTGGTCTCGTAGGGCGCTTTCGGCAGCAGCGCCGGGAACAGGATCTCCTGGCCGCCGATCGCGACCATCTCCTCGCGCACGATCTTCTCGATCTTGCGCAGCACCCGCAGGCCCAGCGGCAGCCAGGTGTACAGCCCCGGCGCCACCGGCCGGACATACCCGGCTCGGATCAACAGTTTGTGGCTGGGCACTTCGGCGTCGGCTGGGTCGTCACGCAGGGTGCGCAAGAACAGCTCGGACATGCGGGTGATCACAGTGGGCAAGCCTAGCGATGCCCTCAGTCGCGCCCCTGCCAGGTGCAGATGCAGGCTTCGTTGCCCTCCGGATCGGCCAGCACCCAGAACGCCGGCGCCTTGGCATCGGACAGCAGCGTCCCGCCCGCGGCGATCGCGGCGGCGACGCGCGCCGATGCCACGTCGTGCGGCACGTCGATGTCGAGGTGGATCCGGTTGCGCTGGGTCCGGGGCGCATCCATCTGCTGGAACCAGATCGCCGGGCCGCGCCCGGCCGGATCGATCAAACCGTCGGTCAGATCCGATGGCCCGGCTTCATCGACGTAGCCGGTGATCGCCTGCCAAAACGGCCGGACCGCACCGATGTCCAGCGCATCGACGGCGATCTCGAACGCCTGCACCGAGCAAGGCGCAAGGTGCAGGTTTCGTTCCGTCAACGCTGACGAAATCGCCTGCGCCAGAGCGATATCCACATCCAGGACCGCCCCGGCGGATGCCGACTGCAGCCGCACCACCACCCGATCGGACCTGATGTCGATGCTCGCGTGTCCCTGCCCGTCCGCGCCGACGGCGGCCACCACCAGTGCGGCCGCCTCACCGGCCTGCGCCAGCGACGACACCGTCACCTCGGCGTAGACCGCGCCGAGCACCAGTCGCCAGCCCAGGCCGGTCACCGCGTCGGAGATTTCCTGGCGGCTCGGCCGGTCCGACGCACTCACAAAGGTCAGCCTAGCGATCTGGCCGGCCGCGGTCAGGGCGTGCATAATTTCCCGCGCGCGCCACCGCCTCGGCGTGTTCTGATGTGCGGGCACGCACGACGCGGGAGGTGCGCAGTGTTACCGGAATTGCCCGACAGCCACAGTGACGACTCCGGTCCACCCGCTGTCGTCGCCCGTGGGATCAGGGTGCGGGGACCGTGGGGTCCGGTCTACGGTCCCGTCGACCTCGAGGTGCCGGCCGGCGGCGTCAACGTCCTGGTGTGTCCGGCCGGCTCGGGACGCACGGCGCTGCTGATGACGATCGCCGGACGGATGGCGCCTCAGTCCGGCGAGCTGACCGTCTTCGGTGCCGGCGACGTCCACAACATCTTCGCCACGTCCGCCCTCGCCGGTATCGACGAGCTCGACACCGTCCCCGAGTCGGTCACCGTCCGCGATCTGATCACTGAACAATTGCGTTGGGACGCACCGTGGTATCGCCTGGTGCGCAGAGCCGACATGGCCGCGCTGACGGCCATCTGCGCGCCGGTGTTCGGGCCGCATCCACTGCCTCCCCTCGACGAGTATTTCGAAGAACTCTCCGAACTCGACCGGCTGCTGCTCCGCATCGCCCTGGCCAACACCAAGCGCCCGCCGTTGCTGGTCGTCGGCAACCTCGATTTCGTCACCAGCGACCTCAACCGGGACCTGCTCATCGAGCGGCTGATCGACCTGGGCCGCGAACAGACGATCGTGACCGCGACAGTGAACGGGGTGAGCGGCCACGACGTCCGGTCACAGATTCCGGTCGCCAACGCCGACCGCGCCGAATTGTCGGAATCCCAGAAAGGGACGGGTTGACCATGCTCGCCGGAATGTCACTGGGCACCGACCTCAAGCGCTACTCCCGAGGCGTCCTGCCCCGCATCGCCCTGGTCACCATCATCCTGATGCCGCTGCTGTACGGAGCGATGTACCTGTGGGCGTTCTGGAATCCGTTCGCCGCGGTCAACAAGGTTCCCGCCGCCCTGGTCAACGAGGACCGTGGCGCCCAGGCTCAGGGCAAACCCCTGCGGGCCGGGGACCAGGTGGCCAAGGCGCTCAAGGATTCCGGCCAACTGCAGCTGCACGAGACGTCGGCGGCCGACGCCGCCCGCGGGCTCGCAGACGGCACCTACTACTTCACGATCACGATCCCGGCCGATTTCAGCGCCGACATCGCCTCGCCCTCCGGCGATGAGCCCACCCCGGCCAGCCTGAAGTTCACCTTCAACGACGCCAACAACTACCTCGGCTCGATCATTGGTCAGAACGCCGCGCGCGAGGTCATCAATCAGGTCAATTCCAGCGTCGGCGAACAGACTGTCGGCACGGTGTTGACCGGGCTCACCGACGCCGGCGTTGGCCTCAAGGCCGCCGCCGACGGCGCCGACCGGCTGGCGTCCGGGCTGGACACCGCCGACGCGGGGGCCCACCAACTCGCCACCGGATCGGCCACTCTGGCCACCAGCATGGCCACCGCTCGAGATGGCGCAGCCCAATTGGCCACCGGTACAAAACAATTGAATGCCGCTGTCACCACGGCGACCGATCCGCTGGTGCACGTGCTGGAGCGGGTCGACGGGCTGGGACTGGATCCGGCCGAGGTCGGCGCGGTCGCCGAACACCTCAGCGGAGCGGTGCGCTCGGCCTCTGACCGGATAGCGGCGTTGAACATCGACCAGCGGCAGGCCGCAGCGCTGGTCGATCAGGCGGTGGCCACCTTGTCGAACAACCCGGACCCCACGGTGCGCGATGTCGGGACAGTCCTCGCCGGCGCCCAGCGGTTGCTTCGGGCCCAAGGTATCGATCCCACGACCGACGACGGCCTCGCCCGACTGCGCGACAGCGCCGCCCAACTCGAAAACGAGTTGGGCGACCCCACGAGCAAGGTGCGGACCTTCCTCACCGCGGCGGTCGACGGCAGCCTGCGCGCCGAAGTGCTGAAGCTGCGCAGCGGCGTCCAACAGCTCGATTCCGGCACGCAGCGGCTCAGCGCCGGCCTGGTGGCGTTGACCGACGGCAGCCGTCAGCTGGCAGCGGGTGCGCAGCGGCTTGCCGACGGCACCGGGCAGCTACGGGACGGCAGCCAGGAGCTGGCCGGCAAGCTGCGGGAAGGCTCCACACAGGTTCCGTCGTGGACGCCGCAACAGCGCCAAGTCGTCGCCAAAACCGTTGCCTCTCCGGTGAATCTGGACATGGAGACACACAACCCGGCGGCGACCTTCGGCACCGGATTCGCCCCGTTCTTCCTGCCGCTGGCACTGTTTATCGGGGCGCTGATCATCTGGATGCTTCTGACCCCGCTGCAGTCCCGGCCGATCATCAACGGGCTCGGAGCGCTGCGCGTGGTGCTGGCGTCGTACTGGCCTGCCCTCCTCGTCGCGGTGAGCCAGGTGTTGGTGATGTACGTGGTGGTGCACTACGGCGTCGGGTTGAAGGCTCGCTATCCGGTGGCCACGGTGGCGTTCCTGATCCTGGTCATCGCCGCGTTCCTCGGCATCATCCAGGCCTTCAACGCCGTGTTCGGCGTGGCCGTCGGGCGCGTCGTCACGCTGGCGTTCCTGATGCTCCAGCTGGTGTCGGCCGGCGGGATCTATCCGGTGGAGACCACCGCAAAGCCCTTCCAGGTGATTCACCCGGCAGACCCGATGACGTACGCCGTCAACGGTTTACGCCAACTCATCAATGGTGGGATAGACCACCGACTGTGGATCGCGGTGGCGGTGCTCTCCGGCGTCCTCGCCGCATCGCTGGGGGCCACCGCCTGGGCGGCCCGGCGAAACCGCCAATACACGATGGAGCGGCTGCACCCACCCATCGAGGTGTGAGCCCGGCGGCCTCTAGGGTGGGTGGGTGACAACCGAATCGTCGCCGACCGGTTCTGCCGGGTCATCGCTGGCCGCCCAGACCTATGCCGGCCGGATGCCGTCGCACGTCGGGGACATGGCAGTCGAAACCCACGGGATCGCGCCCATTCCGCCCGGCAACCGGTACGGCGGCGCGCGCCGGCTGTTCACCGTGTGGTTCGCCCCGCAGGTGAACATGACGGTGGTGTTCACCGGCACGCTGGCGGTGGTGCTCGGGCTGGGCTTCTGGCTTGGACTGCTGGCGATGGTGATCGGCACGGTGATCGGGTCGCTGGCCGTCGCTTACCTGTCCACCTGGGGCCCGCGCACCGGTACCGCGCAACTTCCCAACGCGCGCATGGCATTTGGCGGCACCGTCGGCGTGGTGGCGGTGATCCAGTGGTTGTCCTCGATCGCCTGGGACGGCCTGGTCGGGTTGTTCGGCGGTGAGGCGCTCGCCGAGTTGCTGGGCATGCCGTTCTGGTTGGCGGTGGTGATCGTGCTGGCGGCCCAGGGCGCAGTAGGGGTCTTCGGCTACGAGGTGATCCACCGGGTGCAGGCGGTGATGACGGTCGTGCTGATCGTCACCTTCGCGGTGTTCGCGTGGAAGCTGATCAGCGGTCATCAGGTGATCTCATTGCCCACCCTGGGCGGCGCCGACCTGGCCGGCGCGTTCGCGCTGGAGGTCACCATCGCGCTGAGCCTGGCGATCTCGTGGGCCAGCTACGCCTCGGACTACAGCCGGTATCTGCCCGTCACCACATCACGCACGGCGGTGTTCGGCTACACCTTCGGCGGCCTGGCGGTGGCCTACATCGCCGTGCAGGCGATCGGGGTGGCCGCGGCAGGCACGCTCACCGATCAGACTGCGCAGGGCGTGCGCGACATCATGGGCGGCGGCGTGCTGGGCGCGGTGGCACTGCTGGTGATCGCGCTGGGGTCGGTGGCCTCGAACGCGATGAACGACTACAGCGGGTCGCTGGCGTTGCAGACCGTCGGAGTGCGGGTACGCAGGCCGGTGTCCGCGGTCGTGGTGGTGTTGATCGCGTTCGCGCTCATCATGTGGCTGCACTCCGGCGACCTGGCGTCACGCTTTCAGGGTGTGCTGTTGTTCGTCAGCTACTGGATTCCGGCGTTCGTGGCGATCGTGGCGATCGACTGGCGCTTCCGCAGCGCAGGCCGCGACGCGGTGAACCCGGCCGATGAGGTCACCCCCCGCACTGACGCCGTCGTCGCCCTTGCGGCGTTCTTCGTGGCGTTCGCGGCGGCGGTGCCGTTCATGCACACGAACCTGATCGTCGGGCCGGTGGCGACGGCTCTGCACGGCGCCGATCTGGCGTACTTCGTGAATTTCCTTGTCGCAGCGGCGGTTTACGGCGGCTATCGGGTGATGCGAGCGCGTAGGTCCTAGAGCTCGCCGGCCTCGACGGCTTCGCGGGTGTGCTGGGCGGCGGCGATGTCACGGGTGGAGAACCCGATGCCCAGCGCGGCCACCCCCACCAGCACGGCGATGCCGGCCACCCACAGCAGCGAGTAGGTATACCCCTGGCCCAGCGCGTCGAGTTGGGCGGGCGTCATGTACTTGACCGGACCCGTCGTTCCGCCCAGGTACAGCGTTCGCGAGGTCTGCACCGCCTGGACGATCACCAGGACCAGCGGACCGCCGAGGTTGAAGACCATCAGGGTGACCGACGAGACGGGGCCGATCTCGCGCGGCCCGACTCCGGCCAGGGTGCACAGCGGCAAGATCACCGAGATGATCCCGATGCCCAGACCGCCGACGACGATCGGGACGAACAGGTCGGGGAAGTACGGAATCGACCGATTCAACGTCGACCCGTAGAGCATGGCCGCCAGCACGAGCAGACCACCGCCGAGGATCACCCACCGCGGCGCGATCCGCAGCGCCAGTTTGGTGGCGGCGACGTTGCCCACCACGAACGCCGCCGCGAACGGCATGAAGCAGATCCCGGCGCGCAACGGCGAGTACCCGAGCACATCCTGAACCAGCAGACCGATCATCACGCTCAGCGTCAACATCACGCCGCCGGCCATGAAGTACGCCGCGAAGGATGCGACACGGCTGCGATTGTCGAATATCGAGAACGGCACCAGCGGGTTGTCGGCGCCGCGCTCGACGATCAGGAAGGAGATGAAGAACACCGCCGCGGCCACGCCCGCACCGATGACCCACGGATCGATCCACCCGCGCGGCGGGCCCTGGGTGAAGACCAGCACGGCCGAGGTACACGCCAGGGTGGCCAGCAGCGCGCCGGTGATGTCGAGCTTGAGTCTCTCGTGCCGGGTCTCCTCGAGCCGGGTCAGACCCACGATGATGATGAAGATTCCGATCGGCACATTGACCAGAAAGGCCAGCCGCCAGGACAAGCCGGTCACCGCACCGCCGGCGACGAGGCCGAGAACGGATCCGAGTCCCTGCATGGCGGCCGAGACGGCCAATGCCTGATTGCGGGCATGTCCGACGGCGTACGTGGTGGCGATCAGCGCCAGACCTGTCGGGGCGGCCACCGCGGCGCCCATCCCCTGCACGGCGCGCGCCACGATCAGCGTCCACTGGTCGTTGGCCAGGCCGCACGCCAGTGAGGCGATGGTGAACACGCCGACGCCGGAGATGAACGCGCGTTTGTGGCCGACGGCGTCGCCGACGCGACCGCCGAGCAGCAGCAGGCCGCCGAAGGCCAACACGTAGGCGGTGATCACCCAGCTCTTGGAGGCATCCGACAAGCCCAGCTCGGCCTGCATCCGCGGCAGCGCGACGATCACGATCGTGCCGTCCAGCGTGGACATCAGCTGCATACCGGTGATCGCGACGATCGCCAGCCCCAGCACTCTGGAGGACAGCGGTCTGGTGGTCGGCTGACGACCACTCACACCAGACATGGGTGACTACCCTACTGGCCGCCGCGGCGGTCGTCGGTGAGCCCTCGCGGAGTTACAGCTCTCCCGCGTCGATCGCGTCCTTGACTTCCTGGGCGTGCGCGACCTGCGCGGCGGTGTAGCCGATGAACAGCGCGACAGCCCCCACGATCACCGCGACGGCGGCGACCCACAGCAGGCCGTAGGTGTAGCCCTGATCCAGGGCGTGCAGCTGCGCCTCGTTCATCTTCTTCACCGGACCGGTGGTGCCGCCCAAGTACAGGGTGCGCGAGGTGATCACGGCCTGGATGATGGCGAGCACGACGGGTCCGCCGAGGTTCTGCAGCATCAGCGCGATCGCCGACACCGGGCCGATCTGGTCGAAGCCGACACCCGCGATGGCCGACACGGTCAGCGGCACGACGATCATGCCGATGCCGAAGCCGCCGACGGTGATCGGCAGGACCAGGTTCGGGAAGTACGGGATGCCGCCGTTGAGCGTGGAGCCGTAGATCATCGCGGCCAGCACCAGCACGCCACCGGCGATCACCAGGATCCGCGGCGGGAAACGGGACACCAACTGCGAGGATGCGCCGAGGCCGATGCCGAGGGCGATCACGAACGGGATGAAGCCGATCCCGGCCTTCAGTGCGCTGTAGCCCATGATGTCCTGCACGTACAGGCCGATCAGCACCGTCAGCGTGAACATCACGCCGCCGGCCAGGAACACCGCGGCGAACGTCGCCAGCCGGTTGCGGTCACGGAACAGGGCGAACGGCACCACGGGGTTGACCGCGCGACGCTCGACGAACGCGAAGGCGACGAAGGCCAGTACGGCCGCCAGGCCCGAGGCCAGGGTGATGGGCGACTGCCATCCGTTCTCGGGCGCCTGGGCGAAGCCGAAGACCGCCGCGGTACAACCCACGGTCGCCAGCAGCGCACCGGCGGCGTCCATCTTCATGCGCTCACGGTGGGTCTCGCGCAGGGTCTTGCGAGCCAGGTAGATCATCAGCAGGCCGATCGGCACGTTCACCAGGAACGCCAGCCGCCAGGACACCTCGACCAGCGCGCCGCCGACCACCAGGCCCATCACCGAGCCGATGCCCGTCATCGCGGCGAACACCGCGGTCGCCGCGTTGCGCGCCGGCCCCTTCGGGAATGTGGTGGCCACCAGGGCCAGACCGGTCGGTGAGGCGATCGCGGCACCGACACCTTGGAGCAGCCGTGCGATCACCAGCGTCGCCTCGTCCCACGCGACGCCGCACAGGACCGACGCAATGGTGAACAGCGCGACGCCGACGATGAAGGTGCGCTTACGGCCGATGGTGTCGCCGAGTCGGCCGCCGAGCAGCATCAGCCCGCCGAACGTCAGCACATAAGCGGTGATGACCCAGCTACGGCCGGCATCGGACAACGCCAACTCGTCCTGGATCTTGGGCAGCGCGACGATAGCGACAGTGCTGTCCATCGTGGCCAGCAGCTGCATGCCGCCGATGGCGGTCACCGCGGCGAAGAACCGCCGAGACGGCAACCAGCTCGGGATGTACTTGTTGGTCTTCGCCAGTGCTGCCGGCTCGAGGCGCATCGGGACCGCGCGCTCAGAACTGTTGGCGGTCGCCCGCGCAGCGTCGTTGAGGGCCGTCATACCGAGCTACCCTACAGTAATCTTAAGGATTCTTTAAAGGCCGAACGCCCCGGGAAGGCCCGCGACGGGGCCGATCACGATGATTGCCGGGGGCCTAATACCGTCGGCTCGAATCCGATCAGGCGCATCGCGCAGTGTGGTCCGGAGTATGCGTTCGGCGGCGGTGGTGCCGTGTTGCACCACCAATACCGGTGTTTCCGCAGGTCGGCCGCCCGACATCAATTCCTGGGCAAACAATTCGATGCGTTCGACGGCCATCAACAAAACCAGCGTTCCCGACAATTGCGCCAGCGCATTCCAATTCACTAACGATTCCGGATGGTCGGGTGCCAAATGCCCGCTGACCACCACGAATTCGTGATTGACCGCGCGATGAGTAACAGGAACACCGGCCATCGCCGGCACCGATATGGCACTGGTCACACCGGGTACGACGGTGACCGGGATGCCGGCCTCCGCGCAGGCCAGAACTTCTTCGTATCCGCGGGCGAACACGAACGGGTCGCCGCCCTTGAAGCGCACCACGAACCGCCCCTCCCGGGCGCGGTCTATAAGAATTTTGTTTATCGCTTCCTGAGCCATCGCCCGGCCATACGGGATCTTCGCGGCATCGATGACCTCGACGTGCGGTCCGAGCTCGGCGAGCAGTTCCGGTGGCGCCAACCGGTCGGCGACGACGACGTCGGCGCGGGCCAGCAGCCGCCGGCCACGCACGGTGATCAGCTCGGGGTCGCCGGGACCGCCCCCGACCAGGGCGACGCTGCCGGGCGTGACGTCGTCCGGAGCCTCGGCGGTGATCAGTCCCTGCTGGAAGGCTTCGCGGATGGCGGTGCGGATCGCCGCCGACCGGCGGTGCTCCCCACCGGCGAGCACACCCACCAGGAGCCCGTCGTGGTCGAACGAGGCCGGGGTGACCGCGCTGCCCTCGCGGGCGATGTCAGCGCGCACACAGAAAATCTGCCGACGGTCGGCCTCGGCGACGATGGCGGCGTTGACGGCCGGGTCGTCGGTCGCGGCGATGGCGTACCAGGCGCCCTCGAGGTCGCCGTCGCGGTAGTCCCGCAATTCCAGCGTGATGCCGGGGTTGGTGGTGGTCAGTACCTCGACAGCCGGTGTCGCGGCCCGGGTGATCACGTGCACATCGGCATCGCGGGCCATCAGGAGCGGAATCCGCCGTTGGGCCACTGTCCCGCCGCCGACCACGACGACCTTCTTGCCGCCCAGGCGTAAGCCGACGAGGTAGGCGTTCTCGGTCACCGGGGCAGCCTAGTCAAGGTTGCGTGCGCGACAAATCGAGCGACCGACTGCGGTTGGGCGACCGGGTGGGTGTGCAGATACGACGCATGCACCCCGGCGTGGACCGCACCCTCCCGAACGGGCTGGCCGGCATGGCCCCGGAACGCCCAGGCCGACTCGGGCGCGCGGATGAATTCCGCTGTGGTGCGGTGGAATTCGTGGCCGACAACGCGCTGACCCGCGGCATGCAGCGATGAGTCACACACCGCCACGGCCTCCCGGTAGCCGAGCGTCAGCCTCGGGGTGAATCGGGCGGAGCCGGCCAGTACCCCGCACATCGGATGGCCGTCCAGGTCATCCATCAGATAGGCCAGGCCGCCGCATTCGGCCTGCACGGGTGCGTGGCCGGCCAACTCAAGGATCTGGGCGCGCAGTTCGGAGTTCGCCGACAGATCGGCCAGATGCTGCTCAGGAAAGCCGCCCGGCAGGACCATCGCCGCGGTGCGCATGGGCAGGCTGTCGGTGAGCGGATCGAATTCGACGACGTCAGCCCCGGCGGCCCGCAGCAGTTCGCGATGTTCGGCGTAGCCGAAGCTGAAGGCCTTGCCCGCGGCCATCGCGACCACCGGATGCCCCCCGTGGGGTTCGCCGACCACGTCCTCGGGTGCCCACGCCGGCGCCTGCACCCGCGAGGCACCGAGCGCGACGACGGCGGGCAGATCGACGTGACGAGCGATCAGCTCGGTCATCGCGGCGACCGCGGCGCGGGCCTGCTCGCCGTGCTCGACGGCGGTGATCAGCCCCAGATGCCGTGACGGCACGGCCAATTCGTCACGGCGCGGAATCGCACCGAGCACCGGCACCCCGACCGCCTCGCACGCTTGGCGCAGCACCTGTTCGTGGCGGTTGGTGCCGACCCGGTTGAGAATCACCCCGCCGATGTGCACGCCGGTGTGGAACGTCGAGAAGCCTTGCAGCACCGCGGCAATACTCTGCGACTGGCCGCGGGCGTCGACCACCAGGACGACGGGGGCGCCGAGCAGTTGGGCGACGTGGGCGGTGGAGCCGCGCGCGGGTGTGACCGGATGCTCGTCGATACGGCCGTCGAAAAGGCCCATCACGCCTTCGATCACGGCGATGTCGGCATCGCTGCTGCCATGCCGGTACAGCGGGCCGATCAGCTCCTCGGGCACCAGAACGGGGTCGAGGTTGCGGCCCGGCCGGCCCGCGGCGACGGCGTGATAGCCGGGGTCGATGAAGTCCGGTCCGACTTTGAACGGGGCGACCCGTCGGCCGGCGGCCCGCAGCGCGCCGATCAAACCCGTTGCGACGGTGGTCTTTCCGCTTCCCGACGCGGGCGCGGCGATCACCACGGCAGGAATGCTGGTCATGCTCACCACTCGATTCCGCGCTGACCCTTGCGGCCGGCGTCCATCGGGTGTTTGAGCTTGGCCATCTCGGTGACCAGGTCGGCGGCGTCGAGAAGGCGTTGCGGCGCATCACGGCCGGTGATCACGACGTGCTGACCACCCGGCCGGTCGAGGAGAACGTCGACCACCTCGTCGACGTCGATCCAGCCCCACTTGAGCGGATAGGTGAACTCGTCGAGGACATAGAAGTCGTGTCGTTGTTCGGCGAGGCGCCCGGCGATTTCGGTCCACCCTTCGGCGGCGGCCCCGGCGTGATCGTCGGTGGAGCCGGCTTTCCGAGTCCACGACCAGCCGGAGCCCATCTTGTGCCATTCCACGGCTCCGCCGAGTCCCTGCTCGTCATGCAGCCGGCCCAGTGCGGCGAACGCCGACTCCTCGCCGACCTTCCACTTGGCGCTCTTGACGAACTGGAAGACCGCCACACTCATCCCGGCGTTCCACGCGCGCAACGCCATTCCGAACGCCGCGGTGGATTTGCCCTTGCCGGGCCCAGTGTGCACGGCCAGCACCGGGGTGTTGCGACGGGCCCGGGTGGTCAGCCCGTCGTTCGGCACGGTGAGCGGCTGACCCTGCGGCATGGACGTAAACCTTTCCGAACGCTAACGCAGCTTCAGGCGGCCCTGCGCACGGCCTGTGCCAGATAGTCTGCGCGCAGCTGCTCCAGTTGCAGCAGGGGGGCTTCCAGATTCTCGGCCAGATCGGCGGCCAACCCCAGCCGGACGTAGGACGTCTCGCAGTCCACCACCACCGCGGCGGCACCTTCCGCGACCAGCCGGCGGGCCGCGGAACGGCTGCGCCCCAGCGGGTCCGGCCCACCGGTGGCGCGGCCGTCGGTCAGAACCACCACCAGCGGGCGGCGGGTGCGGTCCCGCACTCGTTCGCGGACCACGACGTCCCGCGCCGCCAGCAGTCCTTGCGCCAGCGGCGTGGTGCCACCTGTGTCGAATCGGGTCAGCCGCCGCGAGGCGATGTGCGCCGACGTCGTGGGCGGCAATAGTTCTCGTGCGCCGTCCTGTCGGAAGGTGATGACGGCGACCTTGTCTCGGCGTTGGTAGGCGTCGCGCAGCAGCGACAGTGCCGCACCGGATACCGCCGACATCCGGTCCCGCGCGGCCATCGACCCGGAGGCGTCGACGACGAAGATCACCAGGTTGCCTTCCCGGCCGACCCGGATGGCGCGGCGGATGTCCTCGGGTTGCGGACGCAACCGGCGGTTGCCCGCGGCGGTCAGCACGGTGGCGAACAGGTGCAGACCGTGCCCCTGCTGGGGGGAATCGGTCGCGGTGACCACGGCACCGGAGCGGTTGCGGGCCCGCGAGCGCCTACCGGGGTTGCCCTCCCCCACGCCGGGCACGGTCAGCGCACGGGTCCGGAACGTCGCCGAGGGGGGTGCAGCCGGGCGCGGCGACGAGGACGACGTGCCTTGCGGCGCAGACGATTGCGGAGATCCTTCGCTCGGCTGCCCACCCCCTGGCGGGTCCGGCTCGGGCTCCGGTTCGGGGCCGGATTCAGGGTCGGCGGCGGCCAACGCTTCGTCGAGCTGCGCCGGGTCCAGGCCCGGGTCGTCGAACGGGTCGCGACGGCGGCGGTGGGGCAGCGCCAGTTCGGCGGCCACCCGAATGTCTTGCTGCTCAACGACTTCGGCTCCACGCCAGGCGGCGTGCGCCACCGCGGTGCGTGCGACCACCAGGTCGGCTCGCATGCCGTCGACGTCGAACGCCGCGCACAGCGCCGCGATCCGGATCAGTTCGGCATCGGGCAGCACCACTGCGGCCACCCGCGCTCGGGCGGCGGCGATCCGGGCGGCCAGCTCGCTGTCCGCGCCCGCGTGCCGGGTGGCGAATCCGGCGGGATCGGCTTCGTAGGCCAGCCGCTGGCGGATCACCTCGCTGCGCACCGCGACATCGCGGGAGGCGTGCACGTCGACGGTCAACCCGAACCGGTCCAAGAGTTGCGGACGCAGTTCGCCCTCTTCGGGATTCATGGTTCCGATGAGCACGAATCGCGACTCGTGGGAGTGGGAGATACCGTCGCGCTCGATGTGCACCCGGCCCATCGCGGCGGCGTCGAGCATGATGTCGACGAGGTGGTCGTGCAGGAGGTTGACCTCGTCGACGTAGAGGACGCCACCGTGGGCGCGGGCCAGCAGGCCCGGTGAGAAGGCGTGCTCACCATCGCGCAGCACCTTCTGCAGGTCCAGCGATCCGACGACCCGGTCCTCGGTAGCGCCGATCGGCAACTCGACGAGCCGGGCACCGGCGTCCACCTCGGCCAGGACCGCGGCCAGCGCCCGCACCGCCGTCGACTTCGCGGTGCCCTTCTCGCCGCGGATCAGCACCCCGCCGATCTCGGGGCGCACCGAACACAGGATCAGCGCCAGACGCAGCTGGTCGTGCCCGACGATCGCACTGAACGGAAAAGCGGGTGCGTTCACGGCTTCTCGGTCAAGATCGGTGCGGCCGGGCGCAACATCGGAACGTGTGGGATCCCGTCTTCGACGAATTCGGCCCCGTCGACCACGAATCCGTGGTTGCCGTACATGTCGACAAGGTAGGTCTGGGCGTTGATCCGGCAGGCGTGATCACCGACATCGGCCAGCGCGGCTTGCATCAGCCGGCTGGTGTGGCCCTGACCGCGGGCCGGGCGCTGGGTGCACACCCGGCCGATGCGGAATGCCTTCTCTCCCCCGGCGTGCTCCTCCATCAGCCGCAGCGTGGCGATCACCGTGCCGTCGGGTTGCTCCAGCCAAAAATGCCGGGTCTCGGCCAGCAGGTCGCGGCCGTCGAGTTCCGGGTAGGGACAAGCCTGTTCGACGACGAACACCTCGACCCGGAGCTTCAGCAGCTCGTACAGGGTCGCCGCGTCGAGGTCCTTGGCCCAGGACCGGCGCAAGGCGACCGTCACACCACTCCCGCGGGTTCCGGATCACCGGAATCTGACGCGACCGGGGTGCTGTCGGGGCCGGCAGCCCGTGCGGCGTGGCCGGCGTGGGTTCCGCTCTCGAGCCCGAGCACCTTGGTGCCGTGCGCCCACACCTCGCCGAACAGGTCCGGATTCTCCGAGAGCTTGACGCCCAGCGAAGGCACCATCTCCTTGAGCTTGGGCAGCCAGCCCTGGTAGTGGTCGGCGAAGCAGCGTTCGAGAACCTCGATCATCGCCGGGACCGCGGTGGAGGCGCCCGGGGAGGCACCGAGCAGGCCGGCGATCGAACCGTCGGCGGCGGCGAGCACCGTGGTGCCGAACTCCAGCACACCGAGCTTCTTGGAGTCGCGGCGGATGACCTGCACCCGCTGGCCGGCGATGTCCAGCTCCCAGTCGGAATCCCGTGCGGTGGGGGCGAATTCGCGGAGGTTGTCGACCCGGTCGGCTTCGCTGAGAGCCAACTGGCCGATCAGATACTTCAACAGGCCCATCTCGGTGAGCCCCACGCCGATCATCGAAGCGAGGTTGTTGGGCTTGACCGACAGCGGCAGGTCGGTGACCTTGCCTTCCTTCAGGAACTTCGGCGACCACCCGGCGAACGGACCGAACAGCAACCAGGAACGGCCGTTGATCACGCGGGTGTCCAGGTGCGGCACCGACATCGGCGGGGCACCCAGCGGGGGCAGTCCGTACACCTTGGCCTGGTGCGCGGCGGCCAGTTCCGGGTCGCCGGTGCGCAGCCACTGACCGCTGACCGGGAAGCCTCCGAAGCCCTTGGCCTCGGGGATGCCGGCCTTCTGCAACAGCGGCAGCGCACCACCGCCGGCTCCGACGAACACGAACTTGGCCGACAGCTTGCGCTTCTGCCCGGTGCGACGGTTATGGATCTTCACCGTCCAGCCGCCGCCGGACTCCTTGTGCAGATCGAGAACGTCGTGACCGAACAATGTGCTCATGCCGCGCTCGGTGCCGAAGGAGAGCAGCTGACGGGTCAGCGAGCCGAAGTCGACGTCGGTACCGTCCTGGGTCCAGTTCAGGCCGACCGGCTCGGAGAAGTCGCGGCCCTTGGCCATCAGCGGCAGCCGACGGCTGAACTCGTCGCGGTCGTCGATGAACTCCATCGTGGCGAACAACGGGTTGCGCACCAGGGTCTCCCGGCGGCGGCGCAGGTAGTCGACGTGCTCGGCGCCCTGCACGAAGCTGACGTGCGGGATGGGATTCAGGAAGCTGCGGACGTCGGGCAGGATGCCGTTTTCGTGGGCGTAGCTCCAGAACTGGCGGGTGACCTGGAACTGCTCGTTGACGGTGATGGCCTTGGCGATGTCGATGGTGCCGTCGGCCTTTTCCGGCGTGTAGTTCAGTTCGCACAGCGCGGAGTGGCCGGTACCCGCGTTGTTCCACGGATCGGAGCTCTCGGCGGCTGCGGCGTCCAGGCGTTCGACCAGCGTGATCGACCAGTCCGGCTGGACCAGCCGCAGCAGGGCGCCCAGCGTCGCGCTCATGATTCCCGCACCGACCAGTACGACATCGGTCTTGGTGGTATCTGACACCGGATCGTCGTCCTTTACTTGTGACAGCTGTATAGACAGTCAGGTTATCCCGCCCGACACCGACTTATTCGCGAGAGTCGCCAGCACCACACCCCGCATTGCTCACAGCTAGGGTAGGGGCTGTGACGCCACGGCAGGCCGACTGGGGTGACGACGTCCTGTCCGGCTACCAACAGGCCACCATGGCGTTGGGCCCGGACCCCGATGGTGAGGGAGATCTGTTCGCCACGCTGGTGCGCCGCGCGGACGGCAAACCGGCCACCCACACGGTGCTGGCGGTGCACGGATTCACCGACTATTTCTTCAACACCGACCTGGCCGACCACTTCACCGGCGCCGGGTTCCGGTTCTACGCGCTGGACCAACACAAGTGCGGGCGGTCGTGGCGCGACGGCCAGACGCCGCACTTCACCACCGACCTCGCCCGCTATGACCGCGAGCTGGAGCGGGCGGTCGAGATCATTGCGATCGAGAATCCCGGTACGACCATCCTGGTATGCGGCCACTCGGCCGGCGGACTGATCGTGTCGCTGTGGCTCGATCGGGTGCGGCGGCGCTCCGCGACCGCGGCGCTGTCCATCGGCGGTCTCGTGTTGAACAGCCCATGGCTGGATCTGCACGGACCCGCGATCCTGCGCACCCGGCTCACCTCGACGGCCATCGGCGCGATGTCGCGGGTTCGCAAGACCCGGGTGGTGCGCAGCACCAGTAAGGGCGGCTACGGGCTGACACTGCACCGCGACTACCACGGTGAGTTCGACTACAACCTGGAGTGGAAACCGCTGGGCGGCTTCCCGGTGACGTTCGGCTGGATCCACGCGATCCGCCGCGGTCACGCCACATTGCACCGCGGTCTGGACGTCGGCGTGCCGAACCTGATCCTGCGTTCCGATCACAGCGTCACCGAGAGCGCCGACGCGGCGAGCATGCAGCGCGGTGACGCGGTGCTCGACGTCACGCAGATCGCGCGGCGGGCGGGCTGTATCGGTAATCGCACGACGGTGGTGCCGATCCGCGACGCCAAGCACGACGTGTTCCTGTCGCTGGCCGAGCCGCGTGCCGCAGCCTATGACGAGTTGTCGGGCTGGCTGGACTTCTACCGCGCACGCCACACCGCCGCGTCGGCCGCAGGTCAGGGATAAGGGGAAGTCGTTGGAGCACTTCGACATTGCGATCATCGGGACCGGCTCGGGCAACACGATCATCGACGAGCGGTTCAGCGGCAAGAAGATCGCGATCTGCGAGCAGGGCGTGTTCGGCGGCACCTGCCTGAACGTGGGGTGCATCCCCACCAAGATGTTCGTCTACGCCGCCGAGGTGGCTCAGACCGTCCGCGAGGCCGCCCGATTCGGCGTCGACGCCCACATCGATGGCGTGCGCTGGACCGATATCGTCTCGCGGGTGTTCGGCCGGATCGATCCGTTGGCGGCCGGTGGCGAGAACTATCGGCGGTCCTCGCCGGACGTGACGGTCTATGACAGCCACACCCGATTCACCGGCCGCGACGACGATCGCTACCGGCTGCGGACCGAGGCCGGTGACGAGTTCACCGCCGCGCAGGTGGTGATCGCCGCGGGTGCGCGGGCGATGGTGCCCGACGCGATCGCCGGTTGCGGTGTCGATGTCCACACCAGCGACACGATCATGCGCATCCCCGAGCTACCCGACCATCTGGTGATCATCGGTGGCGGGTTCGTGGCGGCCGAATTCGCGCATGTCTTCTCGGCATTGGGTAGCCGGGTCACCATCGTCATCCGCGGTGCCGCGATGCTGTCGCACTGCGACGACACGCTCTGCGAGCGGTTCACCGACATCGCCGCCAAGAAGTGGGAGATCCGCAGCCACCGCAACATGATCGGGGCGCATACGGACGGGTCCCAGACCGTGGTCGAACTCGACGATGGATCGCAAGTGCACGCCGATGCCGTGCTGGTGGCCACCGGCCGCCAGCCGAACGGCGATCTGATGGACGTGCACCTGGCCGGCGTGGAACTCGACGAGCACGGTCTGGTCAAGGTCGACGACTACCAACGCACAACCGCGCGAGGCATTTTCGCCCTCGGTGACGTGTCGTCGCACTATCAGCTCAAGCATGTCGCCAACCACGAGGCCCGGGTGGTGCGGCACAACCTGCTGCAGGACTGGGACGACACTGACGCGTTGATGTACTCCGATCACCGCTTCGTGCCGTCGGCGGTGTTCACCGATCCGCAGATCGCCTGCGTCGGGCTCACCGAAAACGAAGCCCGCGCAGCCGGATACAAGATCAACGTCAAGGTGCAGGACTACTCCGACGTGGCGTACGGCTGGGCGATGGAGGACAGCACGGGGTTCGCCAAGCTCATCGTCGAGCAGGACAGCGGCAAGATCCTGGGCGCCCACATCATGGGGTACCAGGCATCGTCGTTGATCCAGCCGCTGATCCAGGCGATGAGTTTCGGGCTGCCCGGTCAGGAGATGGCCCGAGGTCAGTACTGGATTCACCCGGCCCTGCCCGAAGTGATCGAGAACGCACTGCTGGCGTTGTGCGGCGAGCCGCCCTGGCCGCCGTCGCGCCGGCACTGACGGCTCACCTTCCTCTCGCGAGTAGACACAAACGCCTCCGAAAACCGGTGTGTCGCGTACCTTTCGTGTCTGCTCGCGGGCTTCAGTGGTTGCTCGGCTTGACGTGATGCACACAACACTCCACACTTGCAGTCATGTGCGGTCAAAAATCCACAAAATCGGTCAGCTGAGATGCTGCCCGTCGCACGGCAAGAAGCGATCGTGGAGGCCGTCAGCAGCTCCGGCCAGGCCGTCAGCACCGACGACCTGGTCCGCCGGCTGGGTGTCTCCGCGGAGACCGTACGCCGCGATCTGGCACTGCTGGAGGAGCGTGGCGTGATCCGCCGCGTGCATGGCGGTGCCGCGGCGGTCGACCAGCGCCGAGCGATGGAACCGTCGTTCACCGAACGTTCGGTCATCCGCCATCAGGCGAAGGCTCAGATTGCGAAAGTCGCTGTGGGACTGATGGAGAACGGCCAGACCGTGGTCCTGGACATCGGCACGACTGCGGTCGCCGTCGCCCAGGCGATCCCGCGCGGATTCACCGGCACGATCGTCACGCCGTCGCTGCCGGTGGCCGTCGAATTGGCCGACCGCCCCGGCATCCAGGTGCTGCTGGCCGGCGGGCGCGTCCGCCCCGGCGACCTGGCCTGCTCGAATGCCCACACCAAAGCCTTTTTCGCCGACATCTATCCCGATCTCGCATTGATCGGCTCCGGCGGGGTCGACGCCCGCTCGGGGCTCACCGATTTCCATCTCGACGAGATCGACGTCCGGCGCACGATCATCGCCAACAGCGCGCGCAGCTACATCCTGGCCGATTCCTCCAAGCTCGGCCAGGTGGCGCCGCACCGGGTGTGTGCCCTCAGCGCGGTCGACGGCCTGATCACCGACCAAAGCACCGACGCGGCTGTTGCAGCAGCCTTCGACGAGACGGGAGGTGTGGTCTTGTCAGCGCGGCCGCCGGCCGCAGCCACTGCCTGAATCGCTCCCCCCACATGGGTGCGGGCGGCGTTGCAGCGCCGCCCGCGGGACCGAACCTCATATCCGAATCACTCAGAGTCAGAAAGACCGATCCAGTGACGCATTCTTCCACACCGCCACCCGCGGGGACCCCTTCTCAGGACCTTTCCGGGGGCACCTATACCGACACCCTGGAGCGCTCCACCGGTCGATTCGCCTCCTTCGCAGTGGCATTCGCCTTCGTCTCGATCGCCACCGGCATCTTCACCACGTACGGCAGTGTTCTGAAAAGTTCCGGCCCACTGGGCATCTGGACGTGGCCCATCGTGATCATCGGGCAGCTGGCGGTCGCCCTGCTGCTCGGCGCGCTGGCCGCCCGGATCCCGGTGACCGGCTACGCCTATCAGTGGGTGTCCCGGCTGGCCAACCCGATCCTGGGGTGGATCACCGGCTGGATCTCGTTCACCTTCCTGGCCATCGTGGCCGTCGCGGTGGACTACACCGTCGCGGCGACAGTCGTTCCGGCGTTGTTGGACTTCACGGGCACGGCACTGACGTCGTTCTTGATCACCGCCGCCATCCTGCTGTTGCAGGGTCTTCTGGTCGCGGTCTCGACGAAGTGGACCGAACGGGTGAACAACTTCGCGGTCAGTGCTGAACTGATCGGCATGGTGGCGCTGGTCGTCCTGCTGTTCATCGTGGGTGTGGTCACCCACAAACTGTCGGCGGGCAACTTGTTCTCCCGCGGCGACATCCCTGCCGAGGGTTACTGGAACTTCGGCACCGCGACCGCCGCCGGCCCCTGGATGCTGGGCTTCCTGCTCGGCGCCTTCACCATCGTCGGCTTCGAATCCGCCGCGAACCTGGCCGAGGAGACCAAGAAGCCGGAAGTTGTTGTGCCACGGGCGATGTGGCAGGCCGTACTGGCCTCCGGCGTGCTGGGCTTCCTGTTCCTGCTGGTGGTGACCGCCGCGGTCAACGATCCGACGGCGCTGGCCGAGTCGGGAACTCCGATCGCCGACGTCATCCGCGACATCCTCGGCTCATTCGTCGGCACCGCGCTGCTGATCCTGGTCGCCATCGCGATCTTCGCCTGCGGTCTGGTGATCGTGATGAGCGGTGTGCGACTGACCTGGGCGATGTCCCGCGATCAGCGCTTCCCCGGCTGGCAGGCGCTGCACAAGGTGTCTCCCCGCACCAAGACCCCGTTGAACGCCACGATCGCGATGACCACGATCTCGGCGGTGATCCTCGGCGTCTTCTCCACGAGTACCGACGCGCTGTTCATCCTGTTCTCCGCAGCGACCCTGCTGCCGGCCGTCATCTATGCCATCACCGTGGCGCTCTACATCGCCAAGCGGCGTCAGCTGCCGCAGAGCGCAGCGTTCAGCCTCGGCCGGTGGGAGGTCCCGATCATCGTCGTGGCGGTGGCGTGGCTGGTGTTCGCGCTGTCGTTGTTCCGCGACGCCTCGTTCCGGCAGCCCTGGCTCTATGTGCTGGTGATGGTGGCGATCGGCGCGGTCTACCTGGGCTACCTGTTGGTCACCCGCGGTCGCGACGGGCTCAAGATGCCCGGATTGCGTTCGATAGATGCCGAACTCGACAGCGCGGCCGGCGCACGGCAAGTCGCCGAGGACGTGCCGCGATGAGTGTCCTGGCCATCGACCAGGGCACGTCGGGAACCAAGGCCATCGTCGTCGACCCCGACGAAGGCGTGGTGGGGCTGGCCGAAGTCGCCGTGCATCCGCGGTATCTCGAGGGCGGTGGCGTCGAACAGAGCCCGGATGAGTTGCTCGAGTCGGTCCTGATCGCCGGGCGCGCAGCGGTGGCCCAGGCGAACTCCCCGATCGACGCGGTCTCGTTGGCCAACCAGGGCGAGACGGTCCTGGCCTGGGATCCCGATACCGGCCGTGCTCTGACGCCGGCGATCGTGTGGCAGGACCGCCGTGCCGAACCGCTGTGCGCGGCCATGCGCGACTGGGGCGAGATGCTGGCCGACCGCACCGGGCTGGTGCTCGACCCCTACTTCTCGGCACCGAAGATGGCCTGGCTGCGTCGCAATGTCGAGACCGCCGGAGTGGTCACCACATCGGACACCTGGCTGCTGCACCAGCTGACCGGAGCGTTCGTCACCGACGCCACCACCGCGAGTCGCTCCCTGGCGGTGGATCTGGGCGCCAAGGAGTGGAACCACGAGTTGCTGGCGCTGTTCGAGCTCGACGGCGAACGCCTACCGGCCATCGTCGGCAATGACGAAACCATCGGCACAACAACGGCATTCGGCGGCGAAATTCCGGTCGGCGGTATCGTCGTCGATCAGCAGGCAGCCCTGCTTGCCGAGGCCTGCCTGGAGCCGGGCATGGCCAAATGCACCTTCGGGACCGGCGCGTTCCTGCTGGCCAACACCGGAACCACCGGCGTGCACTCCACCACCGGGTTGACCTCCTCGGTGGCATGGCGGATCGGGGGCCGCGACACGTTCTGCGTCGACGGTCAGGTGTACACCGCGGCGTCGGCCGTGCGCTGGCTCAGCTCGCTCGGCATCGTCGGCGGCGCCGAGGAGATGGACGGCATCGCAGCCAAGGACAGCAGCGGGGTGCTGTGTGTGCCCGCACTGGCCGGTCTGGCGGCACCGTGGTGGAAATCTCAAGCCAAGGCGTCCATTTCGGGGATGACGTTGTCGACCGATCGCGGTCATCTGGTGCTGGCCGTCCTGCAGGGCATCGCCGCCCAGATCGCCGAATTGGTGACCGCCATCAACGCCGACACCCCGACGCCGCTGACCACGTTGCGCGCCGACGGCGGACTGACCCAGTCCACCATCCTCATGCAGGCCTGCGCCGATATCCTGCAGGTGCCCGTCGAGGTGTACCCGTCCGCCCATGCCACCGCGCTCGGTGCCGCGGCGCTGGCCCGGCTGAGCCGGTCTCCGAATCAGTCTCTGTCCGAGGTCGTTCCGGACTGGGCACCTGCGGCGACCTACGAACCGAGTTGGACAGGACAGCAGGCCAACGGCTTTCGTGATCGGTGGCGTGAACTTGCCGCCACCACCTACCCCTCCCAGGAGATGTGATGACCACCCCCACCGCCTACGACGTCGTCGTCATAGGCGCGGGCATCGTCGGATCGGCGATCGCCCGTGAACTGTCCGGCCACCAACTCTCGGTCGCGCTCATCGAGGCCCGTAGCGACGTCGGCGACGGCACTAGTAAGGCCAACACCGCGATCCTGCACACCGGCTTCGACGCGAAGCCCGGCACGCTCGAGTCGGCGATGGTGCACCGCGGCTACCACCTGCTCTCCGACTACGCCTCGCTCACCGGCATCCCGGTCGAACGAACCGGAGCCATCCTGGCGGCCTGGGACCAGGAGCAACTCGACGCCCTACCCGGCTTGCGGAAGAAAGCCGAAGACAACGGCTACCACGACTGCGAAATCATCGACGCCGCAGCGGTTTACGCCGATATCCCGAACCTCGGACCGGGCGCACTCGGTGGCTTGACCGTCCCCGACGAATCGATCATCTGCACGTGGACGGTCAACCTCGCACTGGCCACCGATGCCGTCAACCGCGGCACCGTGCTGCTGACCGGCCACCGGGTCGACGGCGTCGACATCGCAGCGGATGCCACCACTCTTCACACCAGCGGCGGGGAGGTCACCGCACGCTGGATCGTCAACGCATCGGGACTCGGCGCCGATCTCGTCGACGCCTTGTTCGGCTATCAGCGGTTCACGGTCACCCCGCGCCGCGGCGAACTCATCGTCTACGACAAGCTCGCCCGTGCACTGGTGGACAAGATCGTGTTGCCGGTGCCGACCGCGCGCGGCAAGGGCGTGCTGGTCAGTCCGACCATCTACGGCAATGTCATGCTCGGACCCACGTCCGAAGATCTGCAGGACCGCACCGCCACCGGCACCTCCGAAGCCGGCTTCGATTTCCTGCTCGGCAAGGGCAGGACTCTGATGCCACGCCTCCTCGAGGAGGAAGTGACCGCCACCTACTCCGGGCTCCGTGCGGCCATCGACAACGGCGATTACCTCATCGAGGCCGATACCGCGCAGCACTACCTCCTGGTCGGCGGTATCCGCTCCACCGGCCTGACCGCGGGTATGGCAATCGCCGAATACGTGCGGGATCAGCTCGCCGACGCCGGTCTGTCGTTGGTGCCGAAGGCCGAACTGCCGGCTCCCCCGCAGATGCCGAATCTGGGCGAGGCATTCCCCCGCCCCTTCCAGCAGCCCGACGCCATCGCCGCCGACCCCGCCTACGGGCGCATCGTGTGCTTCTGCGAGCGGGTCACCGAGGGTGAGATTCGCGACGCCTGCCATTCGGTGATCCCGCCCGCCACCGTGGAGGGACTGCGGCGACGCACCCGCGTGATGAACGGCCGCTGCCAGGCGTTCTTCTGCGGCGCCGAAGTCCAGTCGGTGTTCGACCGTGAGACTCACCAGGAGAGCCGCCGATGACCGCCACCGAAACGGTCGACGTCGCGATCGTCGGCGCCGGCCCCGCCGGACTGACGGCGGCCGCCGACCTGGCCCGCAACAGCACGCTGAATGTCGTTGTTCTGGAACGTGAGTCGGAAGCCGGTGGGATCCCGCGGCACAGCGATCACCCGGGCTACGGAATGCGTGACCGCAAGACGTTCATCAGCGGGCCCGCCTACGCGCAACGGCTCACCCGGGATGCCCGCGCCGCCGGCGCGGCGATACGCACCAGTGCGATGGTCACCGGTTGGGCCGACGATCAGACTCTCGAAATCACCTCACCGCAGGGGCGCTACCACCTCACCGCCCGGGCCATCGTCCTGGCCACCGGGGCACGTGAGCGACCACGCCCGGCCCGGTTGATTCCCGGCGATCGCGGGGCGGGCGTCTACACCACCGGCCTGTTGCAGAACGCGGTGCATCTCAAGCATCGCACCGTCGGCAGGCGTGCCGTCGTGGTCGGTGCCGAGCTGGTCAGCTACTCGGCGGTGCTCACCCTCAAACACGTCGGCTGCCAGACCGTCTTGATGACAACCGAATACCCGTCGCCGGAGTCCTACGGCGTGTTCAACCTCGCCGGCCGGTCACCGCTGCTGGGACTGCAGATCGCCACACGCACCCGAGTGGTGCGGATCATCGGCACGCCGACAGTCACCGGCGTCGAGGTCGAGAATCTCGACACCGGTGAACGCCGGATCGTCGACTGCGACACCGTCGTCCTGACCGGCGATTGGATCCCGGACCACGAACTCGCCCGCAGCACCGGCCTCGACATCGATCCCGGAACTCTCGGTCCGGTCGTGGACACGGCGCTGCGAACCAGCCGACCCGGGGTCTTCGCGATCGGCAACCTGCTGCACCCCGTCGACACCGCCGACATCGCCGCACTCGACGGCCGCCACGTCGCCGGCCAGGTCCGCGCCCACCTGGCGGGACACCGGCCTACGGATGCGGGGGTTCCGATCCACGCCGCGGCGCCGTTGCGCTGGGTGGCTCCCAATCTGGTGCGTCCCGGCGATCCGGCGCCCGCCCGGCACCGGCTGCTGTTGTGGACTGATCGGCTGGTCCGCATTCCCAAAGTCGTTGCCCGCCAGGATGGTGCCGTCATCGGCCGCACGACCCTGCCCTGGCCCGCATCGCCAGGGCGAGTGTTCCGGGTCCCGTCCAGAATCCTGGATGGTGTCGACGCGGGTGGCGGCCCCGTCGTCCTGTCGCTCGCCGACTGACGCGTGCTCGATTTCCCTCGCGAGCAGACAGAAACTCGTGGAATTCTCGCCCGATTCATACGATTTTGTGTCTGCTCGGGACACGATCAGCGCGCGGGAACCGCGAAACCCCAGGGCAATTCGAGCCGATGGGCGGCCAGCAATTCGGCGTTGGACAGCACCGCGGTGACGGTGTCGTCGGCGACCACCGCGCCGCCGTCGAGCACGATCGCCCGGTCGCACAGCTGCGCGGCATACGGCAGGTCGTGGGTGACGATCACCATCGTCGCCGGCAGCGTAGCCAGCGTCTCGGCCAGTTCCCGCCGCGCGACCGGATCGAGGTTCGCCGAGGGCTCGTCGAGCACCAGTATCTCGGGCTCGCAGGCCAGGACAGTGGCCAGCGCGGCGCGGCGACGCTGCCCACCGGACAGATGCCCGGGACTGCGGTCGGCGTGCTCGGTCATCGACACGACCTCCAACGCGGCGGCCACCCGGGCGCGCAGCGCATCCCCGGTGAGCCCGAAGTTGGCCGGGCCGAACGCGACGTCCTGCGCGACCGTGGGCATGAACAGCTGATCGTCGGGATCCTGGAACACCAACCCAACTCGGCGCCGGATGTCGCGAAGACTCTTGCGGGTCAACGTAATTCCACTGATCTCGACGGTGCCCGAGGTGGCGGTGAGGACGCCGTTGAGATGCAGCATGAGCGTGGTCTTACCCGCCCCGTTGGGGCCGAGGATGGCCACCCGCTCACCGGGCGCGATGCTGAGATCGACACCGTCGAGCGCCACCCGGCCGTCGGGATAACGGTAGTGCAGACCCTCGACGCGGACGGCCGGCGCGCTCATCGCAGCACCCACGCCGAGGCCGCCACCGCGGCCGCGGCCACCGCCGGCGTGAGCGCGAACACCCACTGCGCCCCTGAGGCCCGCGGACCGGCCCCGACGATCGCCAACTCGGGCACCGTGCCGTCGAAGCCGCGTGACGTCATCGCCAGGTACACGCGCTCGCCCCGCTCGTACGACCGGAGGAACAACGCCCCAACGCCTTTCGCGATCGCGCCGATCTGATGGAGGGCGCGCGGAGAGTCGCCGCGGGAGATCCGTGCCATCCGCATCCGGCTGACCTCCGCCGACAGCAGGTCGATGTAGCGGATCATCAACACCAGCATCGAGGTCACCAGCCCCGGCACCCCGAGCCGGCTCAGCGCCAACGGCAGCTCCCGCGCCGACGTGGTGGCGGCGACGGTGAGCGAGGCGGCCACGCCGAGCGTGCCTTTGACCACGATCCCCCACGCCGCCCACAACCCGGCGACCGACAGCTGCAGACCGCCGACCGTGACGCGTTCGCCGCCTTCGGCGAACGGCAGCAACACGGCCAGCACGATGAACGGCGCTTCGATCAGCATCCGCGGCAGGATCCACCGCAGCGGGATCGAAGCCACCCGCCACACCACCAGCACGATCACGGCGTAGAGGGCGAACGGCCAGATCATCTCCCGCGGGGTGGCCACCACCGCGAGGACGAACAACACGAGTCCGGCGATCTTGACTTCCGCGGGTGCGCGGTGCACCGCTGATTCGCCGTCCCGGTAGAGCGGGTGGGAGTGCCCGGCTCCCATCTCAGTCCTTCGCGCGGCGGCTGCGGGCGATCAGCCAGAATCCGCCGAAGGCGATACCCAACACCACGAGGGCGCCGATGACGCCGGCGAGTCCGCTCGTCGCGGGATGGCCGAAGATCGTGTAGTCGGCCAGCGGCGAGGCCGACATGGTGTGTTCGGTCGCGTGCTGGGCGATGCAGCTGCCGGTCAGTTGTTCACCGTGGTCGGTGTGGACGACCTGACAGCCCTGCAATGTCGCCGAGTCCAGTCCGTCCGGGCTCGAGCTGGCGAAGTAGGACACCACACCGGCGATCAGCAGGATCGCCACCCCGAAGCCGACCCAGAACTGCCAGCGCCGGGCCACCGCCTGCGCGCTCATGCGGCCACCACCTCGCGGTCGCGATCGCGGCGCAGCAGGTAGACGAGGTCCGGACGGGACCGGACGACAGCCATCACCGTCACCGCCGTGATCAGCCCTTCGCCGATACCGATCAGGACATGGGTACCGAGCATGTAGGTGGCGACTGTGCCCAGCGAGGTCGGCGCGGAACCGCCGATCGCGTATTCGGCCACGAATCCCATTGCTGCGCAGACTGTCCCGAACAACGCCGAGAGGAAGCCGACGACTCCGAGCGCCGGTACCGAGCCGGGGCGACGCCGTCGCACCAGTGCGTAGAGGACCCGCGCGGCGGCGTAGCCCGCGGTGACGCCGATCAACGCCATATTGGTGATGTTCATCCCCAGTGCGGTCACGCCGCCGTCGGCGAACAGCAGGGATTGCACCACCAGCACGATCGTGATGCACAGCACGCCGGTGTACGGGCCGACCAGGATCGCGGCGAGCGCGCCACCGAGGAGATGCCCGCTCACGCCGGGCAGGATCGGGAAGTTGATCATCTGGACCGCGAAGATGAAGGCGGCGACCAGACCGGCCAGCGGGACGGTGCGTTCGTCGAGTTCGGTACGCGCCCGCCAGCCACACACCGCCACCGCCGCGATCGCCAGCGCCCCGAACATCACCGAGGTCGGCGCGTTGACCAGGCCGTCGCTCATGTGCATGGCCGTGATCTGGACGCTCAACGTGTCTCCTCGCGGTCGGGTCGGTCCCCAACGGTCAACCATAATCGGCCGGCGAGATATCTGTCTACCTGTACAGATAATGGAGTGAAGAGGTCACTCACTCGGAGTGGGCGGCGCCGATCCAGTGCAGCAGATCGTGCACGGTGTGATCCTCCAGCCGGTAGCTGACCTGACGCCCCACCCGCGTCGAGGTGACCCAGCCTTGCTGACGTAGCACCCGAAGTGCCTGCGAGACAGCGTTTTCCGACCGTCCCACAGCGGCGGCGAGATCACCGACGCAGATGCCGGGCGCGCGGTGCAACCCAAGAAGGATCTCCAGCCGGTGCGGGTCGGACAACAGATCGAAGCGTTGCGTCCAATTGTGGATGTCCACATCGGCCAGCGCGGACGAGGCAAGCTCGACCTTCGCCGTATCGCCGGGGGCATCCATGACTAGGAATCTAGCCCAGCAGGCGGGCTGGACCCGGGACGCTGGAACAATCCGGCCCCCGTACGCGACTATTGATGCGTGGACTGCGATGTCGCCCGGGAGGCGTTGTCAGCCCGGATCGACGGCGAACGTGAACCCGTTCCCGCGGCCCGGGTGGACGAGCATCTCACCACCTGCGACCAGTGCGGGGCGTGGTACGCCAGGGCCGTCGAGCAGACGCAGCTGCTGCGCCGGCTGGCCGGCCGGTCCCAGGTGGCGGCCGTCGCTGCGCCGAATGACCAGCTTTTGGCCGCACGTCGGCGGCTGCCATCGACCAACACCATGCTGCGCGCGGCGTTGGCCGTCATCGGGCTCATGCAGGTCGGGGTCGCAGGGGCTCAGGCCTTCGGCGTCAACGTCGGAACATCGGCCGCCACCCACCACGCGATGATGGGCGGCCACCTGCTCAACGAGTCGACGGCATGGTCGGCGGCACTGGGCGTGGTCATGATCGTCGCGGCGGCGCGACCTACCGCGGCCGCCGGCTTGGCCGGGGTGCTGTCGGTGTTCACCGCGGTCCTCACCGGCTACGTCGTCTCCGACGCGGTCGCGGGCGCGGTGACGCTCGACCGCGTCCTATCGCACCTGCCCGTGCTGGCCGGGACCGTCCTGGCGCTGCTGGTGTGGCGCGACAGCCGGGCGTCCGAGCCGGAGCCCCGAGGTGATGCCGCGCCCATCACCGCCGATGTGGTGTTGCCCGACAGTGCCTCTCGCGGCCGTCGCCGCGGTCACCTCTACCCCACCGACGGCGCTGCGTGACCTGACAACGGGGAACTTTCCGCGGCGGCCCGCGACCAACTATCTGTGCGTTTCCTGATCGTCTGCTGTGAGGGCTCAGCCCCCTAGAGATGATTTAAGGCTCGCACGCAGCTGACGGAATCAGGGTCAGCCGGCCCGCAAGGGCACCGATATGCCCTCGATTACTACGCCCTGTAGTAGATCGGGTCCACCAACACGGGAGAGACGAATGAAGGTCACAAAAAACAGTCGGGCGCCGCGACTACTGGGCGCGTTCGTGGCCGCCGCAGCGGTCTCAGCCGGCGTCGCCCTGGCGGGAAATGCGGCCGCGCATCCCGGCCACGACCACGGCGGCTCAGATTCCGGCACCAGCGGCAGCACCGACAGCAGCGCGAAGAGCGGAGGCGCCAATACCCGCGGCGGGGCCGGTGCCGGCACTGCCACCGGCAACGGCGGCGGGTCCAGGGCGATGTGCACCGACACCGGCGTGCCTACCACGGCGGCCTGCAACGGCCGAGGCCGTTGAAAAACACCACCATTGACTGAAAGGCAGACCCACATGATCACGCAGCACGTCAATCCCCGGCGCCGCATTCGCGCAGGCGCCGCACTGGGCGGGACCGCTCTGGCCGCGGTACTGATGGTCGCGACTCCCGGAGCGGGTATCGGGCACGCCCACGGCTACAGCACCCCGTCAGGCGACGCAGTCGGCCGGCCGGGCTTCGGAAGTGAAGACACTCCGGGCAATCCGGCACCGGGTGTGCGCGCCGTCCAAGCACTCGGCGACCGGGTGTTCAACCAGAGCACCGCATTCACCAAGGCCCTGGACGATTCCGCACTCGGAATCAACTACCACAACGCATTTGGCACGCCGAACTACGAGCACCCGACCCACGGATCGAACGGCACGGTGACGGGCCTGTTGAACGGCGGCCTGATCAAGACGACCTACGACTCCCTGCAAACCAGGGGTGCGGCGCTACCCGACGAGGCAGACCTCTCCGCAGCAGTGATCCGCCAACTCAGCGGCCACCAGGTCGCCACCGGTAATCATCGGCGCGCTTCGTCGACAGCTACGCAGGTATGCACCGCGACGACGGCGAAGACGGCGCTGCGGGCGCAGGGCTCCTGTTAGACCGACACACCACGAACTGTGGCCCGATCCTTCGGGCCACAGTTGGTCGTCGCCTCAGAGCATCACGCCGAACATGATCGCCATCCCGGCGGCCATCATCGACTGACACAGGATCCCGAGCGGCCGCGCCGTCGCAGCGGGCTCGCGGTCCATTCGCACCGCCAGGTAGCGATACAGCCAGAACACCGCGGCCACCGCGAACCCAATCGTGTACACCCAGTTCAGCGTGTCGATGTAGGGCGGGTATCCGCCGCCGGAGCTGTCCGCCGTGCCCGCGGCCCCGGACATGTCCATGCCGGGCATGTTCATCCCCGCGTGACCGGCATGGCCCGACGACCCGCCGGACGTCGACGCCGTGTCCCCGGCGTAGGACGCCTGCCCGGGCAGCAGCCGGCCGTTCATCACGGCATACATCCACGCCATCGCCAGCATCATCAGTGCGTGATAAACACCCGCGACCCGATGGCCGGCGCAGGTCGGGCTCGCTGTGACAGCGACGAACCACAGGGTCGCGAGCAGGAAGAACACCATCGGCGCGACGGTCGGCAGTGCCGCGCCCCACGGCCAGGCCATCACCGCCATCGCCACCGCCATCACGACGTGCAGCAGTTGGCTGACGACACCTGCCGGGCGCCGGTCACCGACGACGAGGGTCGAGAGGCATTCCGCGGCGGCGAGCATGAACAGCAGCGTGACGACCCAGCGCAGCGTCAGGTCAGCGATCACCGGTCACTCCTTCTCCGCTCGGCACGTCAGCAATGGTCGATTCATCGCACCAGAAAGTTCCCACCACGGCGACTCGACTACGACGACGAGTCGTAGACTCGCGATGATGGAAGCCACCCACACAGGCACCCGCTCGCCGGGTCGGTGGATGCTCGGCGGCTACCTCGGGCTGCTCGCCGCCCTCGTCGCCTACGCGGTGGCCTCCGGTGACCGTCGCTTCACCGCGACCGGCGACTCCTACCCCGGCCTGGCGACCAGCGTCGCCGGGCTGATCGGCTACTTCACCGCGACGCTGGCCGCCGCGATCTGTCTGGGCGCGCTGGTGTTCATCGTCATCGCCGCCGAGCCCGACGACCGCGGCGTGCTCGACCCGGCGTCATTCCGGGTGCATCTGCTGGCCGAGCGCCTCGCCCCCATCTGGCTGGTCACGGCGCTGGCGATGATCCCGGTCCAGGCCGCCAACGCCGCCGGCGTGCCGGTGACCCGGTTGATCACCAGCGGTGGCCTCGGAAGTGCGCTCGGCGCATCGGAAATGGGCCGCGGCTGGGTCGCCGCCGCTGTCGTCGCGGCCGTGGTGACCGTCAGTCTGCGCGCCACCCTGCGCTGGTCGTGGCACGCCGTGCTGCTGATTCCCGCGTTCATCGGCGTGATCGCGCTACCGGTCACGGGGAACGCCGGCCAGGGGCCCAACCACGACTACGCGACCAGCGCCGTGATCGTCTTCGCCACCGCGCTGGCTGTGCTGACCGGCGTGGCGGTCAGTGCGGCGCTGGCCCCGCCGACGGCCGAACTGCGCAGACGGATTCTGCTCACCCAGCGGGTCGCCGGCGCGGCGGCCCTGATCTACGGCGCCGTGCTGTGGTTCCTGCTGGCGACACCGGCCGGGCTGGCGTCGGACTATGGACGATTCGGCGCGCTGGCCGCGGTCGCCCTGATCGTGAGCCTGGCGATCGCCCCCCGGAGCGCCGTGACCGGCGCGGTGGCGGGCATCGTGGCGGTCGCCGCCGCGGCGGCGATGGCGGTTCAGACCGCGCCCCGGCTGTTGGCACACGAGTTCACCGCCTGGGACGTCTTCCTCGGCTACCAGCTCTCCGACCCGCCGAATGCGCTTCGGCTGCTCACTGTCTGGCGTTTCGACGTGCTGCTCGGCGTCGCGGCGGTGGTCTTGGCGCTGGGCTACGTGATCGGCTACATCCGGCTGCGACGGCGCGGCGACGCCTGGCCGCCCGGCCGCTTGGTGGCATGGCTGTTGGGTTGTGCCGCACTGCTCCTCGCAACCAGCTCGGGGGTGCGCGCCTACGGGTCGGCGATGTTCAGCGTGCACATGGCCGAGCACATGGCGCTTAACATGTTCATCCCGGTGTTCCTGGTGCTCGGCGCACCGATCACCTTGGCGCTGCGCGCGCTTCCGGTGGCGGGCGCCGGCCATCCGCCGGGTGCGCGGGAACGGCTGCTGTGGCTGGTGCATTCGCCGGCGTCACGGTTCCTGTCCCATCCCGCAACGGCTTTCGTGCTGTTCGTCGGATCGCTGTACGCGGTCTACTTCACCCCGATCTTCGACACCCTGGTGCGCTACCACTGGGGTCACGAGTTCATGACCCTGCACTTTCTGATCACCGGGTACCTGTTCTTCTGGGGGATCATCGGTATCGACCCGGGACCCAAGCGATTGCCGTTCATCGGGCGGCTGGGCCTGCTGTTCGCGGTGATGCCGTTTCACGCGTTCTTCGGCATCGCGACCATGACCATGACCTCGGTGCTCGGCGGGACGTTCTACCGCTACCTGCACGTGCCGTGGCTGGCGAGCCTCAACGACGACCAACACCTCGGCGGGGCGATCGCCTGGGGTTCGAGCGAACTCCCCGTCATCGTCGTGGTGATTGCACTGGTGTACCAATGGGCGCGTCAAGACCGGCGGACCGCCACCCGCACCGACCGGCACGCCGACGCCCATTACGACGACGATCTGGACGCCTACAACGCGATGCTGCGGGAGTTGGCCAAGAACCGGCGCTGAATCAGCCTGTCAGGCAAGGCCGCCCAGCGGTCTGCCGGTCGAGGCGGCGAACCGGTCCTGAACGTCGGCCCAGTTCACGACATTCCAGAAGGCCGTGACGTAGTCGGCCTTGACGTTTTTGTACTGCAGGTAATAGGCGTGCTCCCACATGTCGACCTGCAGCAGCGGCACGATCCCCGGCGGCACGTTGGCCTGTTGATCGTAGAGCTGGAAGGTGAGCAGTCTGCCACCGAGCGGCTCGTAACCCAGCACCGCCCAACCGGAACCCTGTAAACCGTTTGCGGCTGCGGCGAATTGAGAACGGAAACCGTCGAATGACCCGAACGCATCGTCGATGGCGGCCGCCAGCTCACCGGTCGGCTTGTCACCTCCGTCGGGCGACAGGTTCTTCCACCAGATCGAGTGGTGAGGTGGCCGCCGAGATGAAAGGCCAGATTCTTCTCGTTGAGGAAGATCGCGGCGTGGTCGGCGGTGGCGCGGGCTTCCTCCAGTTTGGCCAACGCGTCGTTGACGCCTTTGACGTAGGTCGCATGGTGCTTGCTGTGGTGAATCTCGTTGATCTCGCCGGAAATGTGGGGCTCGAGCGCGCTGTAGTCGTAGTCCAAGTCAGGCAATGAGTATTCCGTCATGCCATCAACTTATCTGTTCAGGTGTTCAGATGATAGGGTGAATCTGTGGCAGGTCGGTCGCGGTCGACGAGTCGATGCAGCACATCGCCAGACCCTCAACCCGAGGTGGTAGCTCGCGACCGGCACTGCCCACCACACTCGTCGCACTGAATTGGCCTTGGCGCCACACTGATTCGATCGGTTCGCTACAGGAGCGGGAGGGTCCCGCGGATGACTTCGGCGAACCGCTGCCCTATGCGCTCGTGGGCCTGCGGGCCGGGGTGCAGCCGGTCGGGAAGCGGGAACTCGGCGAAGTCCGCGGGACCGTACAAGTCCAGGCCGTCGACGTAGCGCAGGTTCGGGTCGGTGACCGCGCGGTGGCTGACGATGCGGGCGAGTTCATCACGAATGACGCGCAGCGTCAGCTTGCCTGCCGACACCTCGGTCGGGTTGCCGGTGGCGGCGAATGCCAGTGTTCCGCCGCTGAAGTCGGGGGCCAACGGTCCCGGCGTGTCCTCGTGGATCGGGCAGTGCACCGCGGAGATAACGACGATCGGCGTGACCGGATGCCCGTCGCGGATGGTGTCGAGGAAGCCATGGACGGCCGGGCCGAAAGCGCGCAGCCGCATCAGGTCGGCGTTGACGATGTTGATCCCGATCTTGACGCTGATCAGGTCGGCGGGTATGTCGCGCATGGTGCGGGCGGTGAAGGGATCCAGCAGCGCCGCGCCGCCCATACCGAGATTGATCAGTTCGACGCCGGCGCCGGCGGCCGCCACCGCGGGCCAGGTGCCGGTGGGGTGCACGGCATTGGAGCCGTGACTGATGGAACTGCCGTGATGCAGCCACACCGGCCGGGTGATCGGGCGAGGCTGCAACGGGTGGTCGCTGCGCAGTGTGATCAGTTCGGTGATCTCGTTGTGCGGCAACCAGATCTCGACGGACTTGGCCCGGTCCGGCAGGCCGGCGAAGCGAATCGTCCCTGGCGGGCCGGCGATGAGTTCCTCGGTGCCGGCGGCGACATCCTTCATCAGCAGGCTGCCGCCGGTCAGGCTGGCCTGCGCCGTCAGCTCCCCGTCGATCAGCAGGTCGTAGCGGCCGTCGGGTCGCATGGGCATGCCCACATAGGCGGGCCGGGTGCGCAGGGCGTCCAATTCGATTTCGGTGGACCGGGTTTCGAACACCAATCGGCACCCGGCCGGCTGGGCTTCGGCCATCGCGAGTTGTGGGTCGGCGCATTGCGCCCGGGCCCAACCGGGCAGCCGATGCGGCAGCAGGCCATGGCTCGTCTGCTCGAGTTCCTGTGCACCGCGCAGGAACTCCCGCGAGATCGGTGTGATGACGGTCATCGCGTCTCAGCCGACGACGGCGTAGTCGCCCTCGTCGGCGAGCGCGGCACGGACCTGCTCGACGCTGACGTCGCCGTCGACCCGCACGATCGACGCGCCCTCGGGGTCGAGGTCGATGTCGACGGCGCTGACCGCCGGCAGCGCCGTCAGCGCACCGCTGACCACCCGCACACAACTCTGGCAGTGCAGGCCGGTGACCTTGAACGTGTGAGACATCGAGATCTGCCTTCCGGTGGCTATCGGGAGTCGAAGTTGCGCAGCCGCAGGCTGTTCGAGACGACGAAGAACGATGAGAACGCCATCGCCGCACCGGCGATGAGCGGATTGAGGAATCCGGCGGCGGCGATCGGGATGGCCGCCACGTTGTAGCCGAATGCCCAGAACAGGTTGGTCCGGATCGTGCGCATGGTCGCACGGGCCAGGTCGAGTGCCTGCGGGACGATGTCGAGATCGTCGCGCACCAGGATGATGTCGGCGGCGCCGATCGCCACGTCGGTCCCGCGCCCGATGGCCAGACCCAGATCCGCCGATGCCAGCGCGGGTCCGTCGTTGATGCCGTCACCCACCATGGCGACCACCCGGCCATGTTCGCGCAGTTGCTCGATCACGTCGACCTTGCCTTCGGGCAGCACCTCGGCGATCACTTCATCGATGCCGACCTCGGTGGCCACCGCACCCGCGGCGGCGGCGTTGTCGCCGGTGAGCAGCACTGTGCGCAGCCCCCGGCGGTGCAGCGCGGCCACCGCGTCGGCGGCCGACTCCTTGACCGCATCAGCCACCGCAACGGCACCGCAGACCCGTCCGTCGACGGCGACGAAGACGACTGTCTCGCCGCGGGATTCACCACGCCGTCGCGCCGACTGCACCGGCTCGGGGATCTCGGCCTGCCCGGCGACCCACGATGGGCGGCCCACCGTCACGTGCTGCCCGGACACCGTCCCGACGACCCCGCGGCCGGGGTGGGCACGGAAATCCTCCACCTGGCGGCGCTCGTCGGTGGCGGTCGTGATGGCCACCGCGACAGCATGTTCGGAGGCCACCTCGACCGCCGCGGCGAGCGCCAGGATCTCGTCGGATTGCGCGCCGTCGGCGACCGTCACCTCGGTGACCGCCAGATGACCCGTGGTCAGTGTGCCGGTCTTGTCGAACACCACGGTGTCCACCGCGCGGATGGCTTCGAGCGCACGGTAACCCTTGAGGAAGATGCCGAGCTGCGCGCCGCGTCCGGAGGCCACCATCATCGCGGTCGGGGTGGCCAGTCCCAGCGCACAGGGGCACGCGATCACCAACACCGCCAGCGCCGCCGAGAACACCCGATCGGCGTCGGCCCCGGCCAGCCACCAGCCCGTCGCCGTCAGCGCCGCGATACCGAAGACCACCGGCACGAACACCCCGGCGATCCGGTCGGCCAGCCGCTGCGCATCGGCCTTCTGGGCTTGCGCTTCCTCGACCAGCCGCACCATCCCGGCGAACTGGGTATCGGCACCCACGGCGGCCGCCTCGACGATCAACCGACCGTCGAGCACCACCGTTCCGCCGACCACCGGGCCACCGGGATGGGCACGCGACGGCTTGGCTTCGCCCGTCATCGCGCTCATGTCGATGGCGGCGTCACCCTCGATCACCAACCCGTCAGCGGCGATCGTCTCGCCGGGGCGTACCACGAATTTCTGCTGCTCTTTGAGTTCGTCAGCGGGCAGCACCATTTCGCTGCCGTCGGCCAGCAGCACCGTCACGTTCTTGGCGCTCAGCGCGGCCAGCGCGCGCAACGCGCTGCCTGCCCGAGACTTCGCCCGGGCCTCGAGATAGCGGCCGGCCAGGATGAAGACGGTGACGCCGGCGGCCACTTCCAGATAGATCGAATCGCTGCTCAGCAGCGCCTGCCAGATGCCGTCACTGCGCCGGTCCCGATGCCCGATGAAGATCGTGTACAGCGACCACAACGTGGCCGCCGTGACCCCGACCGAGATGAGCGTCTCCATCGAGGCGGTGCCGTGGCGGGCGTTGCGCAGGGCGACCCGGTGGAACGGCCAGGCCGCCCAGGTGACGATCGGCGCCGCCAGCGCGGTGAGCAGCCAACCCCAGCCGGTGAACCGGGTGCTGGGCACGACCGCGAACATCACCGACAGGTCGGCCAGTGGCACGAACAGCACGGCGGCGATCGCCAGCCGCCGCAGCAGGCTGCGGGCCATCTTGTCGTCGGGGTCCACCGGCTCGGCCGACGAGGCCGCACGCGGAGCGGCGTCGTACCCGGCCTTGCGGATCACCTCGCACAGGTCGTCGGCGGCCACCGAGTCGGGGGCGTCGACGCTGGCCACCCGGGTGGCGTAATTGACCGAGGCGCGCACGCCGCCGATCTTGTTGAGCTTGGTCTCGACCCGGGCCGCGCACGCCGCGCAGGACATCCCCGAGACGTCGAGTTCGATCCGGTGCGCGGCGTCGGACACGCCCGGAGCGGTCGACCCGCCCACGACCGATACCGTCATCGCTCTCCTTGGCTGTGGTGCGGACCCGAGGGAAGAGTCGGCTGAAGCTGCCGTCGGGTTCCCCAGCCTCCCAAAATACGCGCCTGCAACGGGCCGGGAATGTGGCGGTCATGGAGATCCCCTAGTCTCACTGAGCGTGGCCGAACGCGACGACGACCCCGTGACTGCGCTGGCCCTGGCCGCGGGCCGGGGCGATGCGGCCGCACTCGAGGCGTTCATCAAGGCCACCCAGCGCGACGTGTGGCGCGCGGTCGCCTTTCTCGGTGATCCTGGTCACGCCGACGACCTGACCCAGGAGACGTTCCTGCGGGCGTTGGGCGCACTCCCCCGGTTCTCCGGCCGGTCCTCGGCCCGGACCTGGCTGCTGTCGATCGCCCGCCGCGTCGTGGTCGACCAGATCCGCCGCAACCAGGCGCGACCGCGCACGACCTCGGCGGTCGACCTGGAGCAGGTGCTCGACTCCCGGCGCAGCAGCGGGCGCTTCGAGGAGATCACCGAGATCAGGATGCTGCTCGACGGCTTGGACACCGACCGCCGGAATGCGTTGATGCTCACCCAGGTGCTGGGCTTGTCCTACGCCGAAGCCGCCGAGGTCTGCGGATGCCCGGTGGGCACGATCCGCTCCCGGGTGGCGCGGGCGCGCGAGGATCTCCTCGCCGCCGCCGGTCGCGACGATCAGGCCGGCTGACCGACTCGACGCCCGCGCCGATTGTTTGTCGCTGGACAACTGTTGCCCTCTGGTTAGCATCCCGCCGGGCGGGAAACACATCGCCATGACCTCTCTGGCTTCGCCGGCGCTGGTGGCGATCTTCGTCGTCTGCGCCGCCGTGATCTGGTTCGCGGGAATCAAGTTGTCCCAGACGACCGATGTGCTCTCGCAGCGATGGCATCTGGGCTCGGCGCTCGGCGGGGTCATCCTTCTCGCCATTGCGACCAACCTGCCCGAGATCGCCATCACCGCCAGCGCCGCACTGTCCCATCACGTCGATGTGGCGGTCGGCAACATCCTCGGTGGCGTCGCGATCCAGACCGTCGTCCTGGCCGTCCTCGACGCCGCAGGCACGCGTCCGCGAAAGCCGTTGACCTATCTGGCTGCATCGCTGACCCTGGTGCTGGAAGCCGGTCTCGTGGTGGCGCTGTTGGTGATCGTGGTGATGTCCACGCAGCTGCCCGATTCGCTGATCGTCTGGCGGCTGACTCCCGGTGCGGTCCTGATCGCCGCCGTCTGGGCGATCGGGTTGTATCTGATCCGCCGCGCCGGACAGGGCCTGCCGTGGCACGACGGCGGCCACGCGCCGGGCAGCCAGGACAAGCCACCGGGTCACTCCACCGCCACGAACGAGAAGACCGCTACGCAACGGGGCGTCAGCACCGGCCGCGCGGTCGCCGTGTTCGTTGTCGCGGCGCTCGGCACACTGCTCGCCGGTGTTCTGATCGAACGCAGCGGCGAGGAGGTGTTCAGCCGCTGGGGCATGTCGGGGGTGTTGTTCGGCGCCACCGTGCTTGCTGCCGCCACCTCGCTTCCCGAGTTGTCGACCGGCTTGGCGTCGACTCGGATGGGCGACTACAAGCTGGCGATGAGCGACATCTTCGGCGGCAACGCTTTCCTGCCGGTGCTCTTCCTCCTCGCGGCGCTGCTGTCCGGCGCCGCCGTGTTGCCGACCGCCCATCACACCGACATCTACCTCACCGCCCTGGCCGCCCTGCTCACCGTGGTGTACATGGCAGGGCTGATCTTTCGCCCACAGCGGCAATGGCTTCGCATGGGTCCGGACTCGATCGCCGTGGTTGTGCTCTACGTCGTCGGGGTTGCCGGATTGGCCTTCATCGCCGGGTGATCACCGTCAATCCCGCGCGGCCTTGGTCGCCGTCAGCACCAGATACTCGGCCGAATACGCGGTGTGGCCGGGCCGATCCGACTGATTCCACTGCTCGAGGAACGCCAGGAAGTCGCGGTCGAGGTTCGCCACCTGGTCGGGGCGCTCCGCATTGAAGCTGTACACAGCGATCGTCGGTCCGTAGTTGCGTTTCCAGTATTCCCGGAATTCCAGCGGGCTGGGACTGTGCGTCATCGGAAGCGCCCGCCGTGCCATGGTGAGGTCGGTGACGTTGTCGCCGAACAACTCTCGTACATGGTTCTCGTCGCCCCACAGCGGTGCGGGCGAGGCACCCGGGGGTGGCGGTGCGGCATAGGGCTTCATGGTGGCGAACAACTGCCCGATGAAGCCCTGCGGCGTCCAATTGATCATCCCGATCGTCCCACCCGGCCGGCACACCCGCACCAGCTCGTCGGCGGCCGCCTGGTGATGCGGGGCGAACATGGCGCCCAGACAGGACAGGACGACATCGAAGTGGTTGTCGGCGAACGGAAGCGCCTCCGCGTCGGCCTCCACCCACTCCAACTCGACACCACGGGCGGCGGCGATCCGGCGGCCGGCGTCGAAGAGCTCCGGGGTGAGGTCGCTGGCGGTCACTCGCGCGCCGGCTTCGGCGGCCGGAATCGAGGCGTTGCCGGCGCCGGCGGCCACGTCCAGCACCACGTGATCGGGCCGGATGCCGACAGCGTCGACGAGTTGCGGTCCCAGTTCGGCCACCAACTCGGCGGCCACCGTCGGGTAGTCACCGGACGCCCACAGGGCACGGTGCTTGGCCTTCAGCGCGCGATCGGCGGAGTCATCGTGTTCCGGTCCGGTACCCATCCCAGATCTCCTTCACCACGGCCGTGGGCACAGAATGCGCGCACGCGGTGAAGCGCACGCAGAAATGGCAATAAAGCGAAAGGGAAATTCAGTCCAGAAAGCCGTGCAGCAGGGCGGCCGACCCGGCGACGTGGGCCTGCATCGCCGCCCCGGCCGCATCAGGATCGCCGGCGAGGATGGCGATGACGATGGCCTTGTGCTGTTCGTCGGAGTGCGCAATATTGCGCCGCAGCAAGGGAATCTGATCCAACAGCGCGTTCAGCCGCATCCGGTTCTCGGCCACCAGCGGCACCAGCGATGCCGAGCCGGCGGCTTCGGCGATGGCCAGGTGCAGCCGGGAGTCCAGCCGCCGATAGTCCTCTGCGCACGAGCAGCGCACATCGGTCAGCCGGGACCACAACCCTTCCCGCTCGGCCGCGGTCAGCGTTCGGGTCGCGGCCATCCTGGCGGCGCCGACTTCGAGGATCTCGCGCAGCCGCAGCGCGTCGTCGATGTCGGCGCGGCTGAACCGCACCCGGCCTTCGGTGGGGGCCGGTAGCGACTCGGCCAGGAAGGTGCCGCCGTAGCGGCCGCGGCGCGACACCAGATAACCGGCGTCGGCCAGGGACTTGATCGCCTCCCGGACGGTGTCTCGGCTGACGCCGAGCCGGGCGGCGAGCTCCCGTTCCGGGGGTAGCGAGTCACCGGGGGTGAGCACACCGAGCTTGATGGTCTGCAGCAGCCGGCCGACGGTGTCCTCGAAGGCATTGCCAAGGCGCACCGGACGCAGCAATGCCTCGTGGGCCTGCTGCGGTTCCGGTGCACTTGACAATTCCCGGGTCACTCCGTTCCTGCCCGCCGAACCATGATTTACAGCGGGGTGACGTAGTGGCCGGTGATGCCGCCATCGACCAGGAAGCTGGACCCGGTGATGAACGACGAGTCGTCGCTGGCCAGGAACGCCACCGCGGCGGCCAGCTCCTCCGGCTCGGCGAACCGGCCCATCGGCACGTGCACCAGTCGGCGGGCGGCCCGCTCGGGATCCTTGGCGAACAGCTCCCGTAACAGCGGCGTGTTCACCGGGCCGGGGCACAGCGCATTGACCCGAATGCCTTGGCGCGCGTACTGGATTCCGAGTTCGCGCGACATCGCCAGCACGCCGCCCTTGGACGCGGTGTAGGAGATCTGGGAGGTGGCCGAACCGTTGACCGCCACGAACGAGGCGGTGTTGATGATCGAGCCGCGCTGCGCGGGCACCATGTGCCGCAGCGCGGCCTTGCAGCAGAAGAAGACCGACTTCAGGTTGACGTCCTGCACCCGGTCCCAGGCGTCGATGCCGGTGTTCTCGATGAGGTCGTCGTCGGGCGGGCTGATACCCGCGTTGTTGAACGCGATGTCGACGCCGCCGTGCAGCTCGAAAGCGGTGTCGAACAACCTATCCACCGCGACCTGATCGGAAACGTCGACCTGGACGAACGTCACGTTCAAGTCGTTGGCCACGGTCTTGCCGGTTGTCTCGTCGAGATCCCCGATGACGACGATCGCACCTTCGTCCCGCATCCGTTTGACGGCTGCGAGTCCGATACCGCTCGCCCCACCCGTGACGACGGCGACCTTGTCCTTGAGTCGCTGGGACAGATCCATCTAGCTCTCCTCTACAGCAAAAAAGACGTTCTTGGTTTCGGTGAAGTGCAGGGGTGCGTCCGGGCCGAGTTCACGGCCGAGCCCCGACTGTTTGAAGCCGCCGAACGGGGTGTTATACCGGACCGACGAATGCGAGTTCACGCTCAGGTTGCCCGCCTCGACCGCGCGGGACACCCGCATGGCCCGCGACAGGTTGTCGGTCCAGATCGACCCGGACAGACCGTATTCGGTGTCATTGGCCAGCGCGATGGCGTCGGCCTCGTCGTCGAACGGCAGCACCGCCACGACCGGTCCGAAGATCTCCTCGGTGACGGTGCGGTCGGTGCGTTGCGGGGTGAGCACCGTCGGCGGGAACCAGAAACCGGGTCCGCTCGGCGCCGAGCCGCGGAAAGCGACGCATCTGTCATCAGGTACGTAGGCGGCCACCGACTCGAAGTGCTTGCGCGACACCAGCGGTCCCATCTCGGTGTCCCGGGCCGCGGGATCACCGACGACCAAGCCTTTGACGGCCGGCTCGAGCAGTTCCATGAACTTGTCGAACACGCTGCGCTGCACAAGAATCCGGCTGCGCGCACAGCAGTCCTGGCCGGCATTGTCGAACACGCCGTAGGGTGCGGTGGCCGCGGCCTTCTCCAGATCGCAGTCGGCGAACACGATGTTCGCGCTCTTGCCACCGAGCTCCAGGGTGACCCGCTTGACCTGGTTGGCCGCCCCGGCCATCACCTTGGTGCCGACCTCGGTCGAACCGGTGAACACGATCTTGCGGACATCGGGGTGGCTGATGAACCGCTCGCCGACCACCGAACCGCGGCCGGGCAGCACCTGGAACAGGTCCTTGGGCAGGCCGGCTTCCACCGCGAGCTCACCGAGCCGCATCGAGGTCAGCGGCGTCCACTCGGCCGGTTTGAGCACCACCGCGTTGCCTGCGGCCAGCGCGGGCGCGAAGCCCCACGCCGCGATCGGCATCGGGAAGTTCCACGGCGTGATCACCCCGATCACACCCATCGGCTCGTTGAACGTCACATCCAGGCCACCGGCCACCGGAATCTGCTTGCCCGACAAGCGCTCCGGGCTGGCCGAATAGAACTGCAGCACGTCGCGCACATGTCCGGCCTCCCACTCGGCCGCGCCGATCGGATGACCGGAGTTGGCCACCTCCAGGGCGGCCAGCTCCCCGACATGCGCGTCGACTGCGGCGGCGAACGCCCGCAATGCGGCCGCCCGCTCGGCGGGCGCCTGTGCGGCCCAGACCTTTTGGGCGACCTTGGCGCGCGCAACGGCGTCGTCGACGCCGGCGACATCGGTCAGCTCCACCGTGCGCAGCGACTCTTCCGTGGCCGGATTGACCAGTTCGGTTGTACTCAATTCACTCTTTCCGTTGTGTAGGCCCGGGCCGCCTCGACCAGGCCGGCGAACACGCGAAGATCGTCCAGGGTTTCCTCGGGATGCCATTGCACGGCCAGGACGAAAACGTCCCCCGGCACCTCGACGGCCTCGATCACACCCTCACCGTCGAAGGCGCTGATCATCAGTCCGTCGCCGAGCCGGTCGATGGCCTGGTGGTGGTAGCACTGCGCATTCGTGCTCTCGCCGATCAGGCCGGCCAGCCGGCTACCCGCCACGGTGCTGATCGTCGAGGTGGTGAAGACCGCGTTGCCCTGCTGATGACGGGTGTGCCCGACGACGTCGGGCAGGTGCTGGTGCAGTGTGCCGCCCAGTGCCACGTTGAGCACCTGCGCCCCGCGGCAGATGCCGAGCACCGGCAGGTGCCGGCGGATCGCCGCGGCAACCAGCGCGAGCTCCCAGGCGTCGCGAACACGGTCCGGCACGTCGGTGGCCGGGTGCGCATCATGGCCGTATGCGGACGGATCGACATCGCGGCCGCCGGTGATGATCAGACCGTCGATGCCGTCCAGGATCCGCTCGACGATGCCGGCGTCCACCGGTTGCGGCGGGAGCAGTGTGGCGATGCCCCCGGCCAGCGTGACGCCTTCGATGTAGATGCCGGGCAGGAAGCTGGCGTGCACATCCCAGACGCCGGTCTGAGCCTGCTGGAGATACGTCGTGAGGCCCACGACGGGACGGAGCAAGGTCTCCCTCTCAGAGCCGCTCAAAACCGCGCACCCTCTCCCAGTCGGTGACCGCGGAGTTGAACGCCGCCAGCTCGACGCGGGCGTTGTTCAGGTAGTGCTCCACGACGTCGTCGCCGAACACCTCGCGCGCCACCGCCGAACCCTCGAACAGCGCGGCCGCCTCGGCCAGCGTGGTCGGCAGCCGCTCGGCCCCACTGGTGTAGGCGTTGCCGTCAACCGCATCGGGCAGCTCCAACCCGTTGTCGATGCCGTACAGCCCGCCGGCGATCAGCGCCGCCACCGCGAGGTACTGGTTGACGTCACCGCCGGGGGCGCGACACTCCATCCGCATCCCGGATCCGTGGCCGACCACCCGCAACGCGCAGGTGCGGTTGTCCATGCCCCACGCGATCGCAGTCGGCGCGAAGCTGCCGTCGACAAACCGCTTGTAGGAGTTGATGTTCGGGGCATAGAACAGCGTCAGCTGGCGCAGCGTGGCGAGCTGACCGGCGATGAAGCTGCGGAACATCGACGACATGCCGAGCTCGTCGGAGTCATCAGCGAACACCGCGGAGCCGTCGGTGCCACGGAACGAGATGTGAATGTGGCAGCTGTTTCCTTCCCGCTCATCGTATTTCGCCATGAACGTCAGGCTCTTGCCGTGCTGATCGGCGATCTCTTTCGCGCCGTTCTTGTAGATCGTGTGGTTGTCGCACGTGACCAGCGCGTCGGCGTACCGGAACCCGATCTCCTGCTGGCCGAGGTTGCATTCGCCCTTGACGCCCTCGCAGTACATGCCGGCACCGGCCATCCCGTTACGGATGTCGCGCAGCAACGGCTCCATCCGCGTCGACGCCAGCATCGCGTAGTCGATGTTGTAGTCGGTGGCCGGAGTGATGTTGCGGTAGCCCGCCTTCCAGGCGTCGCGGTAGCTCGTGTCGAACGCCATGAACTCGAGTTCGGTCGCGGCGACCGCACACATGTCGCGTTCGGCCAGCCGGTCGAGCTGTTTGCGCAGGATGCCGCGCGGCGCCTGGCTCACCGGCCGGCCGTCGGTCCAGGACAGGTCGGCCATCACCAGTGCGGTGGCCGGGAGCCACGGGATACGGCGCAGCGTGCTGAAATCCGGGGTCATCACCATGTCGCCGTAGCCGGTCTCCCAGCTCGAGATCGCGTAACCGTCGACCGTGTTGTTGTCGACGTCCACGGCCAGCAGGTAGTTGCAGCACTCGGCGCCGTGGGCGGCGACATCGTCGACGAACAATTCGGCCGAGATCCGCTTGCCGGTGAGCCGGCCCTGCATATCGGCAAAGGCCACGATCACCGTGTCGATCTCACCGGCGGCGACCATGGCTTCCAACTCGGCCTGCAGCAACAGACCTGGCCGGCGGCGGCCGGCACCATCAGGCGTCACGCGTGCCCCTCTCGATAGCCCGGGATCGGGTTGATTAGACGGAAAGTCAACCATTGGATGCCGCCGTCGCGACGGCGTCGTCGTCCAGGTTTACATAAACGTCACTCCAAAGGTAGGACACCAGACCAATAGCACTCTATTGTCCCTACTCAGGAGAGCGCCGGTGGGCGCCTCTTCGTAATGACGCCCAGAAGGAGACACCGTGCCAGAGGGTCACGAACTACTCGACGACGACGAAAAGCACCTCGCCAGCCTCGGGTATACCCAGGAGCTGCACCGGTCCTGGTCCGGCTTCAGCAATTTCGCCATCTCGTTCTCGATCATCTCGATCCTGGCCGGCTGCTTCACCTCGTTCGGCCTGGGCTGGAACAACGGCGGCCCGGCGGCCATCGCCTGGGGCTGGCCGATCCTGTCGGTCTTCATCCTGCTCATCGGGCTGTGCATGTCCGAGCTGGTGTCGGCATTCCCCACATCGGGCGGAATCTATTGGTGGGCAGCCAAACTGGGCGGTCCCAAAGCCGGCTACTACACCGGCTGGCTGAACCTGATCGGCCTGATCGCCATCCTGGCGTCGGTGGCCTACGGATCGGCGACCTTCCTTGATCTGACGCTCGGCACGTTCAGCGAGAGTTGGCTGGCCGGCTACAGCCTGACCCGGACATTCGTCATGTTCCTCGTCATCCTGGTGATCGTCGCGACCATCAACATCTTCTCCAGCCACCTGCTGGCCGTGATCAACAACATCTCGGTGTGGTGGCACGTCATCGGCGCAGCCGCAGTGATCGTGATCCTGTGGCTGATCCCCGCCCAGCACGCCAGCTTCTCCACGGTCTTCGCGACCACGGTCAACAACACCGGCTTCTTCGGCGGATCCACCTCCGGTTTCGGCTTCCTGCTGTTCGTGCTGCCGATGTCGGCGATCCTCACGCAGTACACCATCACCGGCTATGACGCGTCGGCACACTTGTCCGAGGAGACCAAGAGTGCGGCCGATGGCGCGGCCAAAGGCATCTGGCGGTCGATCTTCTATTCCACGATCGGCGGCTGGATCCTGCTGCTGAGCTTCCTGTTCGCCGTCCAGGACGTCGATGGCGTGACCACGGGCGGTGGCGCGGTCGCCACCATCTTCAGCCAGGCGATGGACTCCAAGTGGGTGGCGATCGTGCTGCTGATCTCCACCGCAGGGCAGCTGTTCTGCACCACGGCGTGCCAGACCAGCGCCTCGCGGATGCTGTTCGCGTTCAGCCGCGACCGGGCGGTGCCCGGCCATCAGCTGTGGTCCAAACTCAGCACGAAGAAGGTGCCCGCCAACGCCGTCATGGTCACCGCGGTGATCGCGGCCATCTTGACGCTGCCCGCCCTGGTCCAGGTGGACATCAATGGCGCCCCGGTGCCGATCGCCTTCTTCGCGGTGGTCTCGATCGGGGTGGTCGGCCTCTATCTGTGCTTCGCAGTGCCGATCTACTTCCGCTGGAAAGCCGGCGACTCGTTCCCCCTGGGCAAATGGAACCTCCGTGGGCATCACAAGTGGATGGCACCTCTGGCGTTGGCCGAGATCATCATCACCTCGATCATCGCGATGTTCCCCACCTCGATCGGCGGCGCGCCATGGGACGCGAGCTTCGAGTGGAAGTTCGTCAACTACACCCCACTGGTGGTCGGCGGCGTGCTGATCCTGCTGTACATCTACTGGCACGCGTCGGTGAAGAACTGGTTCACCGGGCCGGTGCGGCAAATCGACCTCACCGGTGAGGAACTGGAGGGGGTTTCCTAAACACTGCAGGAGACCACACCCCAGGCCCTCCGTGAGGCGGGCCCCGCGCCCCTCGTGCCCCAGGCCGAGGGGCGCGGTTTTTGTGACCGGCGTCTAGGCTCGGGTTAAGAATCGTTCGTCGCGGGTAAATAGGAACGCCGAAGACAGCGAAACAGACGGGATTGGTCGTAACGATGTGTGGAGCGGCGGGTGAAGTCCGTCTCGACAATCAGGCCCCCGATGTGGCCGCGGTGGCTGCAATGGCGGAGACGATGGAGCCCCGCGGGCCGGACGCGTCGGGTGTGTGGTCACAGGGGCGCGTGGCGCTCGGCCATCGCCGGTTGAAGATCATCGACCTGTCCGACGCCGGCGCCCAGCCGATGGTCGACGCCGAGCTCGGACTGACCATCGCCTGGAACGGCTGTATCTACAACTACGAAGCTCTGCGCGACGAACTCGCCGGTCATGGCTACCGGTTCTTCTCCCACAGCGACACCGAGGTGTTGCTCAAGGCCTACCACCACTGGGGTGACCGGTTCGTCGACCGCTTGTCCGGCATGTTCGCCTTCGCGATCACCGAACGAGACAGCGGACGCGTACTGCTCGGCCGGGACCGGCTCGGCATCAAACCCCTGTACATCAGCGAAGATTCCCACCGCATCCGGTTCGCGTCATCACTGCCTGCCCTGCTGGCCGGCGGCGGAGTCGACACCCGCATCGACCCGATCGCGTTGCACCACTACCTGACCTTCCATTCGGTGGTCCCGGCACCGCGCACCATCCTGTGCGGGGTCCGCAAGCTCTCCCCCGGCACCCTGCTGGCCATCGAACCCGACGGCAAGCGACGTGAGATCACTTACTGGGAACCGGATTTCAGCCGTCGCGCGGACCGGTCCGACTGGAGCGAACGCGATTGGGAGGACGCGGTCCTCGACTCGCTGCGGGCCGCCGTGAAGCGCCGCCTGGTCGCCGACGTGCCCGTCGGCTGCCTGCTCTCGGGCGGGGTGGACTCGAGCCTGATCGTCGGTCTGCTCGCCGAAGCAGGCCAGCACGGACTGTCCACCTTCTCCATCGGCTTCGAATCGGTCGGCGGCGTCAAGGGTGACGAGTTCGTCTACTCCGACATCGTGGCCAAGCGTTTCGACACCGACCACCACCAGATCCGCATCGACACCGCGCGGATGCTGCCCGCTCTGCAGGGCGCGATCGGCGCGATGAGCGAGCCGATGGTCTCCCACGACTGCGTCGCGTTCTATCTGTTGAGCCAGGAAGTCGCCAAGCACGTCAAGGTCGTTCAGTCCGGCCAGGGCGCCGACGAGGTGTTCGCCGGCTACCACTGGTATCCCCCGATGGCCGAGCCGGACGCGGCCGGCGTCGACGGTTCGGTCGCCCGCTACCGGGGGGCGTTCTTCGACCGCGACCACGACGGCGTGGCCGCGCTGATCGCCGACGACCGGCTCACCGGCCGGGAGGATCCCAGCCTGTCATTCGTCGCCGAGCACTTCGCCCGGGCCGGTGCGCAGACCGGCGTGGACCGCGCGTTGCGACTGGACACCACCGTGATGCTGGTCGATGATCCCGTCAAGCGCGTCGACAACATGACGATGGCCTGGGGGCTGGAGGGCCGGGTGCCCTTCCTCGACCACGACCTGGTGGAGCTGGCGGCGACCTGCCCGCCCGAGTTGAAGACCGCCCACGGCGGCAAGGGCGTGCTGAAAGAGGCTGCCCGCCAAGTGATTCCAGCCGAGGTGATAGACCGGCCGAAGGGCTATTTCCCGGTACCAGCGCTCACCCATCTGGAGGGGCCGTACCTGGAGATGGTCCGTGACGCGTTGTACGCGCCCCAGGCCAAGGAACGCGGCCTGTTCCGGCCCGAGGCCGTCGAGCGGTTGCTGGCCGATCCGAACGGACGGCTGACCCCGTTGCGCGGCAACGAACTCTGGCAGATCGGACTCCTCGAGCTATGGCTGCAGCAGCACGGCATCACCGGGCCGGCCGCATGAGCACCTCGTCGCACACCGAGGCCATCACGATGAGCCTGCACGAGGCCTCGCCCGAAGACCTGGTCCGTGAGATGTCCGACGACACCGTTCTCGAATTGGGTTGGGGCCGATTGATTTTCGGGCAGACCTTCGAGAGCCCCGACAAGCTGGCCGCAGTGCTGCAGCAGGAGGAGCAGGGCCGGCGCGACATCTGCATCTATGCCCGCGAATCGCATGTGCTGGTGGCCAAGTCGCCGGCCGAACTGTTCATCGACCCCAGCCACACCTACCGCTGGCGGCTGCACCCCGACGACCCCGAAGTGCCGACACCGGCCGGATTCACCGTGCGCCAATTGCGAGATCAGGCCGAAGCCGACGACATGAACCGGGTGTACGTGCGCTGCGGCATGGTCCCCGCCCCCACCGAGCTGATCTGGAACAACCACCTGCACCGCGACGCGGTGGAGTACCTCGTCGCGGTGCGCGACGATGACGGGTCGGTGGTCGGCACCGTCACCGGCGTCGACCACAAGCGCCTGTTCAACGATCCCGAGGACGGCTCCAGCCTGTGGTCACTGGCGGTCGACCCGACCGCCAGCCTGCCCGGCATCGGCGCATCGCTGACCCGCACGCTGGCCGCCATCTTCCGCCAGCGCGGCCGCGCCTACCTGGACCTCTCGGTGGCCTACGACAACGACGCCGCGATCGCGCTGTACGAGAAGCTGGGCTTCCAGCGCGTTCCGGTGCTGGCCGTGAAGCGCAAGAACGCGATCAACGAGCCGCTGTTCACCCCGGCGTCCGAGACTGTCGACGATCTGAACCCATACGCGCGCATCATCGCCGACGAGGCCATGCGCCGCGGAATCCGCATCGAGGTCCTCGACGCCGAAACCGGTGAGATGCGATTGTCGTACGGCGGCCGCAGTGTGGTGACGCGAGAGTCCTTGAGCGAATACACCTCCGCGGTCGCGATGAGCCGCTGCGACGACAAGCGACTGACCCGTCGCATCGTGTCCGAAGCCGGCATCGTCGTGCCGCGGGGCCGGCTGGCCACCTTCGACCACGAAGACCATGCCTTCCTGGCCGAGGTCGGCGACGTCGTCGTCAAACCGACCCGCGGCGAGCAGGGCAAGGGCATCACCGTCGGAATCGACAGCCCCGAGGCGCTCGACGCCGCTCTCGCGCGCGCCCGTGAACAACACCCCGAAGTGCTGATCGAACAACGCGCCGCCGGCGATGATCTTCGCCTGGTGGTCATCGACGGCAAGGTCGTCGCCGCGGCTCTGCGCAAACCGGCCGAGATCCTCGGCACCGGCAAACACACTGTGCGGGAACTCATCGAGACCCAGAGCCGCCGCCGCGCCGCGGCCACCGGTGGTGAATCGCGTATCCCCCTCGACGACGTCACCGAAGCGACTGTCGCCGAGGCCGGTTGGTCGTTCGACGACGTCCTTCCCGAAAGCGAACGGCTGCGGGTGCGCAAAACCGCAAACCTGCACCAGGGCGGCACCATTCACGATGTGACGGCCATCGTGCATCCCGAATTGTGCCGGGTCGCCGTGGTGGCGGCCGACGCCATCGGCATCCCGGTCACCGGCATCGATCTCCTGGTGCCCGACGTGACCCGCGACGAGTATGTGTTCATCGAAGCCAACGAACGGCCCGGGCTGGCCAATCACCAGCCACAGCCCACCGCACAGGCTTTCGTCGACTTCCTGTTCCCCGGACAGCCGGGTCTACCCCAGGCGTGGACCCCCAGCGAGGCGACCGAGGCGGCGCCGCGCTGAACTCACCAGGTGCTGGTGCGTAACACGATCTCCGCCGCGAGCTGGGCGGTGGACTCGGCGGCATTGCGCCTGCCGGTGAACTCCACCAACCGGTAATCGCTGTAGACGTAGCGCTGACTGGCCCTGGCCAATGCCCGGGCGGCGGGGGTGCTGACCAGCGCGGTGGTGTTGATCTCCACCGGTGGGCAGTCCTCATCGCGGACCACACCGTTCTGGTCGGGGACACGCGGATGTCCGCGGTCGATCACGACCAGGCCGGTGAACCGATCGAGCCGGGTGGCCGCCAGTTCCCAGGCGAGTTCGGCGCCCGCGCGATCCCCCACCAGGATTCCCCATCGGACGTCGAGGGCGTCGAGGATGCCGATGACCGCTTTGGGATGTAGCCGAGGGTCGGCGCCGATGACCACCGTGCGAACCGACGCCGTGTGCAAGCGCTGACAGACCCCGTCATAGGCAGCAGGTGCGTGCTGGGCCGCGCCCAGCACGACGACATGGGGGCCCTTCTCCGGTCCGGTCACGCTGACCGGGACGGGGAACCCGTCGACAGTCACCATCGTCGAAGGCATTTCGCCACGTTACTGGGAAACCAGCGGGCCCGAGGCAGTTTCGGCAGGGTTCCTCATCTCCTCAGATCGCCTTACGGATCTTCACAGCTTGTTTGGCAAACACGTCCAGGAACGTCTGCGGCAGTGACGCTTTGGCAGCGATGCTGGGATCAGATGTGGGAAAAGCGATTCCGAAAACTCCATACCGGCCCACATTCTGGAACGCCATGTAAACACTACTGGCCGAACCCATCAGCTGCATCGTTTGCTGATAGGCCAGCGCATCATCACTCAACCCGGGAAGCTCCGTGGTGGTGATCGGGATGCCCTTGCTGCGGGTGTCGAAGTAGGTCTCGAACTGGGCGCAGCGGCCGGCCGCCGCCTCGAGCTTGTCGAGATCCAGGGGCCACGACAGGACCGTCATCACGATGCGTGTGCCGTTGTAGGTGGCCGCGTATTTGGCCGCGCTGCCCGGGCCGCGTTCGGCCGAGTCGGCGATCACGTTGGTCAGGGCGTTCGCGCAGCCCTCCGGTCGCGACCGCATCGACGGTGGACTACCGGTGTTGTCAGGTTGACCGAGCTGCTCGACGATCCGGTCGTACTGCACGCCGGGCGGGAAATCGGCAGGGGCCAGCGTGGCCTTCTCCAGCGTGGCACCCGGCCACGTCGCGGTTCCCGACACCGTCGACCCGCAACCGGCGACCAAGACCGCAGCCGCCGACGCGGTGACCAGAACTGCCCGACCCGACATGAGTTCAGGGTAGGCGATGCACGCGGGTGCTCACCGTCGGACGCACCGGTGCACCACCGCTGATCAGCGACAACAGGGCATCGATGTCGAGGTGGGCGACCAGCAGATCGGCCATCAGATCGAGCTGGGCATCCCGGCGGGCCGGCACGCTGACATCGGTCGCAACCTCGAAACCGGTCCGGCCCGCGGCCGCCGCGACCGTGGTGAGCCACCCGCGCCGGAACTCGTCATTGTCCAGCAAGCCATGCCAGTGGGTGCCGAACACCGCGCCTCGCAGATAACCCTGGACGGCGCCGTCGGCGTCGAACCAGCCGTCCTCGCCACATCGGGATACCCGGCCGTGGTGGATTTCGTAACCGCTCAACGGACTCTCCCAGTGCCGCAGCACCTTCTCGGCCGCGAAGTCGATCTCGGCATCGAGCAGTCCCAACCCCTCGACATCACCCGCCCGGGTTTCGACGGTGTCACCGATGCGCCGTGCCAGCATCTGAAAACCACCACAGATGCCCAGCACCGGGCGACCGGAGTGCGCATGCGCGGTGATCGCATCGGCCAGGCCGCGCTCCCGCAGCCAGCCGAGGTCGGCGACAGTCGCCTTGCTGCCGGGGATCACGACCACGTCGGCGTCGGCCAGTTCCGCCGGCTCGCTGACCCACCGGACCAGCACGCCCGGTTCGCAGGCCAGTGCCTCGACGTCGGTGGAATTGGAGATGCGCGGCAGCCGGATCGCCGCGACGCGTAACCGCTGCTCACCGCGCGGCGGAGCCGGGATACCGACCACATGCCCGGCCACCACCGACACCGAATCCTCGGCGTCGAGCCACAGCCCGTCGCTGTACGGCACGATGCCGTAGGTGGGCCGGCCGGTGAGCTCGGCGAGCTGGTCGAGCCCGGGGGCCAGCAGGGCCGGATCCCCGCGGAACTTGTTGACGATGAAGCCCGCGATCAGTGCCTGGTCTTCCGGCGACAGCACGGCGACGGTGCCGAACAGGTGAGCCAGCAGACCGCCGCGGTCGATGTCGCCGACGATCACCACCGGCAGATCGGCCGCCCGGGCCAAGCCCATATTGGCCAGATCGGTTGCCCGCAAATTGATTTCGGCCGGCGATCCCGCACCTTCGCACAGCACGACGTCGAATTCCGCGCGCAGTGAAGCCAGTTCGTCGGCGACCACCCCGGCGAGCCGGTCGCGATGGTGGATGTAGTCGGCTGCGCCGACAGTGCCGACCGGGCGGCCCCTGACCACCAACTGGGAGGTGCGGTCGCTGCCGGGTTTGAGCAGCACCGGGTTGAACCGGGTGCTCGGCGCCAGTCCGGCCGCGCGCGCCTGCATACCCTGGGCCCGGCCGATCTCGCCGCCGACCCCGTGCGCGTCCAGGGCGACCACCGAGTTGTTGCTCATGTTCTGCGCCTTGAACGGCGCCACGCGAATTCCCTTGCGCGCCAGCAGTCGGCACAACCCCGCGACGACCATCGACTTACCGGCATCCGATGTGGTGCCGGCGATCAGCAGCGCGCCGGCGCTCACGTCGCGGCGCCGAATGTGCGGTTGCGTACGCAACACGCCGCTGACCGCGTACGAGGACGCACACTCGCCATGACTAGGGCGCCAGCGTCAGGATTTCCGCACCGTCCTCGGTGACGACCAGCGTGTGCTCGAACTGCGCGGTCCACTTGCGGTCCTTGGTGGCCACCGTCCAGCCGTCGTCCCAGATCTCGTAGTCCAGCGCCCCGAGGTTGATCATCGGCTCGATGGTGAACGTCATCCCCGGCTCCAGCACGGTCTCGACCTCAGGCTGGTCGTAATGCAACACCACCAGTCCGTTGTGGAACGTCGTGCCGATTCCATGACCGGTGAAGTCGCGAACAACGTTGTAGCCGAACCGGTTTGCATAGGCTTCGATGACCCGGCCGACCACCGACAGTGCCCGGCCGGGCTTGACGGCCTTGATCGCGCGCATCGTCGCCTCGTGGGTGCGTTCGACCAGCAGACGGTGTTCCTCGCTGACCTCGCCCGCCAGGAAGGTGGCATTGGTGTCACCGTGCACGCCGTTGATGTAGGCCGTCACATCGATGTTCACAATGTCGCCGTCCTCGACGACGGTCGAATCGGGGATGCCGTGGCAGATGATCTCGTTCAGTGACGTGCAGCACGACTTCGGAAAACCCTTGTAGTGCAACGTCGACGGGTAGGCGCCGTGATCGATCATGTAGTCGTGGGCGATGCGGTCGAGCTCGTCGGTGGTGACCCCCGGCGCGACGGCCTTACCCGCCTCGGCCAGCGCGCCGGCGGCGATCCGCCCGGCGACGCGCATCTTCTCGATCACCTCGGGCGTTTGGACCCACGGTTCGCTGCCTTCGGCGACCGTCGACTTACCGACGTATTCCGGTCGCTCGATCGCCTTGGGGACAGGCAGTTCCGGTGCAACGGTTCCGGGCCGGAGTGCGGTACGTACGGGCATGTTCCCAGCCTAGTGGCGGCGCAACAGCGGACGCTTGGGGCCGCGAACGTTGACCGACCCCATGACCACCCGGCCGGTGAGCACGACGTGCGGGGTGCCTTCCGCCGGGGCGTCCTTGCGACGGTCGCGGGCGCTGCCGGCGTACACGGTGACGTCGTCGATCGACGCGCTGGCGCCGTCGGGCAGCCGCAAATCCAACGACCCGCGCACCATGTCCAGCTCGATCACGACGACCGGCCCGGCGAACCGGGCATTGGTCAGGTCGAGGTCGACCGAACCCAAGCGGCGCACCAACGCCAGCCGGGTCGGCACCATCCACTCGCCCTGCCGCCTCAGCGACCCCATCCAGCCGCGCAGTTCGACCCGATCGGCGGCGGAGGTGACGATCGCCCCGGGCCCCGGCAGGTCGTCCACCAACACCTCGAGATCGGAATGCATCCGCGCGGCCGACACCTGCGCCGACCGTTCCTCGAATTCGCCGATGTCGATCAGCCCGAGCGCGACGGCGTTGTGCAGCCGCCGCAGCGTTCCGTTGCGGTCGGCATCGGAAACCCGCAGTCCAGGGGTGTGTTCGATTCCGGTCATGGCCTCTCCACGGTACCTGCTCGACCTCTGGGATCGGGCTGGCTAGCCTGGGCCGATGAGTGCGTCGATCTTTGGGCTGCCGCGTCGAACTGTCCTCATCGGGGCCGCCGTCGCACCGATCGCCGCCTGCAATTCCAACACCGGTGAGCTCGTGTCCCCGCCGACGACCAGTGCACCGGGTCAGGTGCTGGCGGCGGCCACCGACATCCCGGTCGGGTCGGGCAAGGTGATAGGCGACACCGTCGTCACCCAGCCCACCGCCGGCGTCTTCGAGGGATTCGTGGCCCGCTGCACGCACGCCGGCTGCAAGCTGTCCACGGTGACCGACGGCACGCTCGATTGCCCGTGCCACGGCAGTCGGTTCGGCCTGGACGGCGCCGTGTTGCGCGGGCCCGCCGTGACTCCGTTGACCCAGGTGGCGGTGCGGGTCGCGGGCGGCAACATCGTCGCCGGCTGACTCAGAGCCGGGCCGCGGCCCCGGTGAGGACGCCCTGGGCGCCAAGCCAGGTATCGCGGACGATGTCGGCGACCGGCAGAACCTCGCCGATGCGCGACGAGACCTGACCGGTGTTGGCCACGCTGGCCTCCATGTCGCCCTCGAAGTAGAGCTCGGTGACACCGCTGATCAGCGGCGCGGAGGCCCCCTCGGCCGACACCCGACGGGCCAGACCGACGTGCAGCACCCGCATCGTGGGATTGCCGGGAAGGTCGAGCAGGATCGTCCCGGAGTCATCGGCGGCGACGATGGCGTCCTTGAAGTTGGCGTGTACCGCCGCCTCGCGGCTGGCCAGCATGCGAGTGCCCATCTGGACGCCCTCGGCCCCCAGGACCACCGCCGCGGCGGCCGAGCGGGCGTCACAGATCCCGCCTGCCGCGATCAGGGGCAGGTCGACCTGGTCGGCGATCAGCGGCAGCAGCACCAAGGTGGACGCTCCGAGCGCCGATTTGAATCCCCCGCCCTCGACGCCCTCGACCACCAACGCATCCACCCCGGCGTCGACGGCTTTGAGGGCGCCCCGCAGCGATCCCACCACGTGCACCACGGTCATCCCCGCGTCGTGCAGCCGGGCGGTGAACAGGGCCGGGTCGCCCGCGGAGGTGAACACGTGGCGGACGTTCGCCTCGGCGAGCACATCGACGATCGACGGATCCCGTTTCCAGCCCTGGATCATCAGATTGGCGGCCACCGGCCGGTCGGTCAGATCGCGCACTCGACGCAGGTCGGCGCGACCTTCCGGAGTGAGGGTTTCGATCACCCCGAGTCCCCCGGCCTCGGACACCGCAGCGGCCAGCGTGGCCCGCGCGATGTAGGTCATCGGCGCCTGGACGACGGGGTAGGCAACACCCAGCAGAGTCTGAATCCGGTTGGCCACGCCTCATCTAAGCATCGGGTGTTCCACGGTCTCGAGCCAGCAGCGACGCGCCGAGAACTCGACACGACGCTGCATTTTTGGCAAACTCTTGTAGAGTCTTCGACACGCTTTCTAGCTGCATATTTCGAGGTGGTGCGATGCGTTATCAAATTGTTGCTCGGCGAATGTCACCCCCCGAGAGCCGCGACTATCGCCATCTGGTCGCGGTTCAGTATCAGGTCGGGAACGATGTCGACAGTTGTCGTCGCGAACACATGGTTCGCCGACTCGAGCGCGGCGACACGGCGTACGTCGCGACCGAGCAAGACCACTCCGAAGTCGGCGTGTTCGACCTCTTCGGCGACAAGGCGTTTCGAAAGTCCAAGTACTTGCGCAGCTACGGTGACGACGACTTCTGGAATGAGAGCCTGTCGTACCTGCCGACGTTCTGACGCCTGGGGTCAAGCCAGGTAGTCGGCCGGCAACTCCTGCAGCATCATCTTGACCATCCGGACCGCATACTCCGAACTCCCGCCGCCCACGATCAGCGCTGCGAACGCCATATCGCCGCGGTAGCCGGCGAACCAGGCGTGGGATCCGCCTGCGAACTCGGCCTCGCCCGTCTTACCGCGCACATCGCCGGCGTCGCTGATGTCCTTGGCGGTGCCATTGGTGACCACCAGCCGCATCATCGGGCGCAGACCGTCGAGCATCGCCGGGGTGATCGGCGGGTGATCGCCGGTCTCGGAGGTCTGGCTGCCCACGATCAGGTGGGGGGTCGGCGTCTTGCCCGCGGCGACGGTCGCGGCCACCAGCGCCATACCGAACGGCGTGACCAGCACCTTGCCCTGGCCGAATCCGTCCTCGGTGCGTTCGGCCAGGTTCACCGTCGGCGGCACCGTGCCGGTCACCGTGGTCAACCCGTCGATGGTGTAGTCCGGGCCGATGCCGTATTGCGAGGCCGCCACGGTCAGCGCCGTCGGGGGCATCCGGCTGGCCAGTTCGGCGAACGTCGTGTTGCACGAATTGGCGAACGCCTTCGACATCGGGACGGTGCCGAGGTCGAACTTGTTGTAGTTCGGCACGGTTCGGTGGCCGATGTCGATCTCACCCGGGCAGCCGAGCAGCGTGTTGGGGGTGGCCATGTCGCGGTCGATGGCCGCGCCGGCGGTGACGATCTTGAAGGTCGAGCCGGGCGGATACAACCCGGTGGTGGCCGCCGGTCCGTCGGCATCGGCCGCGGCGTTCTGCGCGATGCCGAGGATCTCGCCGGTCGACGGCTTGATCACCACCAGCATCGCCTTGCGACCCTGGGTGTCGACGGCGTGCTGGGCGGCGTTCTGCACCGACCGGTCCAGGGTGATCGAGATCGACGGCGCCGGGGTGGGCGCCACCTCGTGCAGCACGTCGATGTCGGCGCCGTTCTGGTTGACGCTGACCACTCTCCAGCCGGCCTCGCCGTCGAGTTCGTCGATCACCGCCTTTTTCACCTGGCCCATGACGGCCGGGGCGAAGCGGTCGTCGGTGGGCAGCAGGTCGGCCTGCGGGGTGACGACAACCCCGGGCAGCATGTCCAGCGCCTGAGCGACCTTGTCGTGGTCCACCGGCTTGAGCGTGATCAGGTCCAGCGGGGCGCTCGACGAGCTGGCCTGCTCAGCGAGGCGCTGCGGGTCCAGGGTGTTGTCGAACTGGCGCAGCTGGTCTGCGACCACCCGCGAGGTGGACATCAGCGCGGGGCCTGCCTTGGCGGCGTCGAGCTGATAGCGATACAGGTTGGCCGGAGCGAGCACGTCGGTACCGCCGAGCTCATTGACCGAGGCCCGCCGCGGCGGATCGGAACGCAGCGAGAAGTGCTGGTGCTCACCAAGTTTGGGATGCAGTCCGGCAGGGGTCCAGCGGACGTGCCAATTGCCCTCGTCGCGGATCATCTGCAGCACGCCGTCGTAGGTCCAGGTTCGCTTCTTGGGCAGCTGCCAGGTGAAGCGGTAGTTCACGCTGCCGGTGTCCTCGGTGTATCGCGAGCCCAGGATCTGGGCGTCGAGGTGGGTGGCCTGCAGCCCTGCCCATGCCTCGTTCAGCGCGGCCTGGGCGTCGGCCGGGCGGTCGGACAGTTGCGCAGCCGAGGCGGTGTCGCCCTTGGTGAGGTCGGCGAAGAATTTCTCCGCAGCCGGGCCCGGCCCATCGGGGCGCGGGGTGCACGCCGACAGGGTCGCCGACGCCGCCACCACCGCCAAAACCGAGATGACGCCTGTTACTCGTGTTGCTAATGAGGTGCAAGTAGCCATTGGGGCAAATGTTATGAGCCCGTGACCGGAAAGTGCCGCAAACACACCGCGGTGGAGTCGATCGGAACCTCAAAGTTGCGCGGCGCCGGTCACAGGACCGACGCCAGTGAATACTCCTTGACCCACGCCACCATCATCTTCGCTCCGGCCGAGATGTCGGGACCCAGCATGTCCAGCTGGATCGCCAGGTGCATCGGGCCCGGCGGAAACATCGAGGTGTCCGTGGTGGTGAAGATCGTCGTGCCATCGACGTAGGTGGTGATCTCGGTCGGTGTCCACTTGACCGCGTAGGTGTGCCACTGCGTGGCGTCCACCGCCATCGTCGCACCGGCCTGTTGGTTGGTCGACGAGTAATGCAGGACCGAATTCACCGCCTGCCGCGAGCCGTCGCCCCAGATCTCCATGAAGTCGATTTCACCTCCGGTGGGCCAGTTTTCGGCATCAGGCCATAGCAGCAGCACGGGATCGTAGTTCGGCGCACCCACCGGGATCTTGACTCGGACCTCCCAGGCGCCGTACTTCTGGCCCGGCCCCCACGCGATGCCCGCATCATTGCCTGCCGCGTCACCCGACAGCGTCATCACCCCGTCGGCGAACGAAATCTGGTTCGGTGTGCGGTTGCCATGTTGAGTCCTGCCGTTGTACACCCACCAGTCCGACAGCACCGACCAGTCAGTGAAGAACGTGGATCGCGTTGGTGTACCCCATGTTCCGACACCTCCCGGATCGCCGGGCAACGGGATCGTACCGGTCACCTTCGCAACCAGGCTTGCCGTCGACCCCCATCCCGGAACCAGCAATCCCATCAGTCCGTGGTAGCGCCCGGCCATGGCGTCGCTCACCGACGCGGTGAACAGGTCACCGGAGGCGGGCACGAAGTCGGCCCCGGGCGTGTAGGTGAAGTGACCGCTGCTGTCGACCTTCACCGTCCCGTCCGCCGGGGTGCTGACGGTGTACTTGAGTGCGTCGCCGTCGGCGTCGCTGCCGATGACCTGCCCGGTGATGGTGCCGTCGTCATTGATGACGTTCTTCGACGCGTCGTAATAGATCGTCGGCGTTCGGTTGAAGAAAGTGACCTGAATCCGCCGGGCGATCGAATTGAGGAACCCCAGCGGATTACCCACTGCCGAAGCACCTTTGGTGGCCGTTGCCGCCTTGACCGGTTGCGCGCCGACCAGCGCGGAGGCGGTGACTTCGGGCTGCGCCTGCGCCTGCGCCGCGACCCGGCGGCCGGTCGTGCCGACCGCCGCCACCGGTTTCTTCGCCTGCGGCGCGCGCGGCCGACTCGAGGTGTGTGAGGACGGCTTGGAATGTGCCGCACCGGATTTCGACGTGGACGCCGCCGCTGACGACGACGAGCCGTCGTCAGCAGCCGCGACACCGCAGCCCACTGTGATCGAGGCGCCGACCCCGAGCGCCATCAGGGCGCCGGTCACCCAGCCGAAAGTTGGCAAACCATAACGAGATTCCCGCATGCCGACCCCCCGATTCGACAACGCGGGCAGACCGCAAACACCCCGGACCCCCGCGAACTCCAGACCTTGACGCGACGTGCACCGCGTCTCACCTACATTAGGCGGGATCGGGAAGATCTCGTCTCAGATCGGGCACATGTAAATATGACGAAATCAGTCGAGCAGGACGGTTGCGAACATCCCGACCTCGGCGAAGCCCACGCGCGCATATGCCGCACGGGCGACCGCGTTGAAGCTGTTGACGTACAGGCTCGCGATGCGCCCGCTGTTGACCACGGCGGCGGCCACCGCTGCGGTGCCCGACGTGCCGAGCCCGTGGCCGCGCCACTCCGGATGCACCCACACGCCCTGGATCTGGCCGACCACCGGTGACTGCGAACCCACCTCCGCTTTGAACACCACCTGCCCGTGCTCGAAACGGGCATAGGCCCGGCCCGCCGCGATCAGGCTGGCGACGCGGCGGCGATATCCCCGGCCGCCATCGCCGATCCGCGGATCGATACCGACCTCGCCGATGAACATGTCGATCGCGGCGACCAGGTAGGCATCGAGCTCGTCGACGCGCACGCGCCGCACCGCCGGGTCGATTCGTGCGGACGGGGACACACCCAATGCCATCAGCGGTTGGTGGTCGCGCACATCGCGGGCGGGCCCCCAGGTGTGCTGCAGGCGGTCCCAGAGCGGCAGCACCAGTTCGGCCCGGCCGACCAGAGACGAACAGCGCCGGGCGGTGCTCATCGCCTTGTCGGCGAACGCGTGCAGGTCGGGTTGCGCGCCACGGAGCGGAATCAGATTCGCCCCGGCGTAGCAGAGGGATTCCTCAGCGCGCCTGCGCGTCCAGAGTTCGCCACCGATCGCCTGCGGCTCGACGCCGTGATCGGCGACGCGCGCCGCGACCATGCAGGAGCCGACCGGATCGTCGGCGAAAACCCGGCTCACCGCCGCGGCGTCGCGCACCACCGATACCCGTCGCTCGTCGACCAGACGAAACAGTGGCGGAGCCGACATGGGCCTTACTTTCTGCGGAGGAACCCCGGCGGGTTACGCCATCAGCTTACGGTCACGACAGGCGAACCGCTGGCAGATGTGCCGCTGTCACGCTGGGCGTCGCCGATCTCGGAGGCAAGTCTCATGGCCTCTTCGATCAGCGTCTCGACGATCAGTGCCTCTGGCACGGTCTTGATCACCTCGCCCTTGACGAAAATCTGGCCCTTGCCGTTGCCCGACGCCACGCCGAGATCGGCTTCGCGCGCCTCCCCCGGACCGTTGACGACGCATCCCATGACGGCCACCCGCAGCGGCACGTCGAGTCCGTCCAGACCGGCCGACACCGCGTTGGCCAGCGTGTAGACGTCGACCTGCGCCCGCCCGCACGACGGGCAAGACACGATCTCGAGACCGCGGGGCCGCAGGTTCAGCGACTCCAGGATCTGGATACCGACCTTGACCTCTTCGACCGGAGGGGCCGACAGCGAGACGCGGATGGTGTCGCCGATCCCTCGGGACAGCAGCGCGCCGAAGGCGACCGCCGACTTGATGGTGCCCTGGAACGCGGGCCCCGCCTCGGTGACGCCGAGATGCAATGGGTAGTCACACTTTTCGGCCAGCTGCTCGTAGGCGGCCACCATCACGACCGGATCGTTGTGCTTGACGCTGATCTTGATGTCGCCGAAGCCGTGCTCCTCGAACAGCGAGGCCTCCCACAGCGCGGACTCGACGAGCGCTTCCGGGGTGGCCTTGCCGTACTTCTCCATGAACCGCTTGTCCAGGGAGCCGGCGTTCACCCCGATGCGGATCGGAATACCCGCGGCGCCCGCAGCCTTGGCGACCTCACCGACCCGGCCGTCGAACTCCTTGATGTTGCCGGGGTTGACGCGCACGGCCGCGCAGCCTGCGTCGATCGCGGCAAAGATGTACTTCGGCTGGAAGTGGATGTCGGCGATCACCGGAATGTTGCTGTGCTTGGCGATCTCGGACAGCGCGTCGGCGTCTTCCTGGCGCGGGCACGCCACCCGCACGATGTCGCAGCCCGCGGCGGTCAACTCGGCGATCTGCTGCAGCGTCGTGTTGACGTCATGAGTCTTGGTGGTGCACATCGACTGCACCGAGATCGGGTGGTCGCTGCCGACGCCGACGTCGCGCACCATCAGCTGGCGGGTCGTGCGGCGCGGCGCAAGGACGGGTGCGGGCGGGGCCGGCATGCCCAGGCCAATGGAAGTCACTTCTTCATCTCCAAACGTCGGGCCGACTACTGGAACAGTCGAATCGGGTTGACCAGGTCGGCGGTGACGGTCAACAGCATGTAGCCGACCACCACGACGAGGATCACGTAGGTGGCGGGCATCAGCTTCAGGTAATTGACCGGCGCCGCGGCGACTTTGCCGCGCGCCGACCGGAGCAGGTTGCGAATCTTCTCGAACACCGCGATCGCGATGTGCCCGCCGTCGAACGGCAACAGCGGCACCAGGTTGATCGCGCCGAGCACGAAGTTCAGCTGGGCCAGGAAGAACCAGAACGCCACCCACAGACCGTGATCGACGGTGTCGCCGCCGATGATGCTGGCGCCCACCACGCTGATCGGGGTCTCGGGGTCGCGCTCGCCGCCGCCGATGGAGTGCACCAGCGCGCCGACTTTGGTCGGGATCTTCGCCAGCGACTTGCCCAGTTCGACGGCCAGGTCACCGGTGAACGCGAACGTCGCGGGGACCGCCGACAGCGGGTTGTACTGCGTGGGACCGAAAACCTCGGGCGCGACACCGATGGCGCCGACAGTGGTCGGTGCGGTCGCGTCCTTGGACGTCCACCGCTGGGTCGTGGTGACGTCGACAGTGGTGGTGAACTCTCGGGACTGCCCGTTCTCGACCCGGTCGACGGTGAAGACGGTGGGACCGTTCACCTTGCGCACCGCGGAGACGAGCTCGTCGAAGGTCTTGACCCGGGCGTCACCGACTTTGGTGATGACGTCGCCCTTCTTGATGCCGGCCAGCGCGGCCGGACCGGGTCCAGTGCAGTCACCCGCCTTGTCTTTGCTGACTTGTGGTGCGACGCAAGCGGTTTCGCCGACCATCGCATTCGTCGGTTGATGCAGGTTGGGCAGACCCCACACGATGGCGATCCCGTAGACCAGCACCAGACCAATGATGAAGTTCATCGCCGGCCCGGCGAACAGCACCGCCACCCGCTTCCAGGTGTCCTGCTTGAACATCGCGTACGGGCGCTCGTCGGGCGTGAGTTCCTCGACCGAGGTCATACCGGCGATATCGCAGAAGCCGCCGAGCGGGACCGCCTTGACGCCGTACTCGGTGGAGCCGAGCCGGTTGGGCCGGTGCGTGGACCACAGGGTCGGACCGAAGCCCACGAAGTAGCGGCGCACCTTCATTCCGGTGGCGCGCGCCACCCACATGTGACCGCATTCGTGCAGCGCCACGGAGATGAGGATGCAGAGTGCGAACAGCACAATGCCGATAACGAACATCATCGGATTGAAGCGACCTCCTGTGTGACGGCCTCGCGGGCCCGTTGCCGTGCCCAGCGCTGCGCGTCAAGTACTTCTTCCACGGTAGCGGGTTCGGCGGCCCACTGGTCTGCGGCGTGCAGCACGTCGGCGATTGTTCGCACGATGGCCGGGAACCGGATCTTTCCGGTCAGGAAGGCCTCGGCGGCCTCTTCATTGGCGGCGTTGTAGACCGCGGTCAGACAGCCGCCGGCCTGTCCGGCCTCGCGAGCCAGGTCGACGGCGGGAAACACCGTGGCGTCCAGCGGCTCGAACTCCCAGGTGGAGGCCGTGGTGAAGTCGCAGGCCGCGGCGGCGGCGGGCACGCGGTCCGGCCAGCCCAAGGCGAGTGAGATCGGCAGTTTCATGTCCGGCGGGCTGGCCTGGGCAATCGTCGAGCCGTCGGTGAACGTCACCATCGAGTGCACGATCGACTGCGGATGCACGACGACCTCGATGCGCTCGTAGGGAACACCGAAGAGCAAATGCGTCTCGATCAGCTCCAGACCTTTGTTGACCAGCGACGCAGAGTTCAGCGTGTTCATCGGGCCCATGTTCCAGGTCGGGTGGGCGCCGGCCTGCTCGGGAGTGACAGGCTCGAGCTGGGCGGCGGACCAGCCGCGGAACGGCCCGCCGGAGGCGGTGAGCACCAGTTTGGCGACCTCGTCGGGAGTGCCTGAGCGCAGGCACTGGGCCAGCGCCGAGTGCTCGGAGTCGACGGGCACGATCTGTCCCGGAGCCGCTGCCTTGACCACCAGCGGTCCGCCGGCAACCAGCGATTCCTTGTTGGCCAGGGCCAGGCGGGCGCCGGAGGCCAGCGCAGCCAGGGTCGGTTCCAGCCCCAACGCCCCGACCAGGGCGTTGAGCACCACGTCGACGCCGGTCTCGCAGGTGTCCTGCACCAGCCGGGTGACCGCGTCGGGCCCGCTGTAGGTGACATCACCGAGCTGGTCCGCGGCGGCGGGGTCGGCGACGGCGACGCTGGTCACACCGGTCTCGGCGCGCTGTCGGGCGAGCAGGTCGGGATTCCCCCCGCCGGCGGCCAGACCGACGACTTCGAACCGGTCCGGATTCTCGGCGATGACCTCCAGCGCCTGGGTTCCGATGGAACCGGTGCTGCCCAAGATCAGGACCCGGAGACGGTTGGCGGCGCTCACCACTCAATTGTGCCGCGTGCGGCCCGCAATCCCGGCATCCCTGTCGATTCGCGCCCGCCGAGACTGTGACGCGTTTGTGACCCCACCCCGGATGCACCCGTCCGGACCGCGGTGCGTGCCGAATTGCCTGTGCATTGCCGATCACGACCGGTCGCACCGACTGGAACCGATTCACACGACAAGGGAGTCACCTATGGCATTTCATCGCACCGTTTTGAGCGCTGTCGGACTGACGGCGGCCGCCGTGCTCTTCGCGGGCTGTTCCTCGACCAGTACGACGGCGGAGTCGTCATCGAGCACCTCGCCTGCGGCGACCACGACGACCTCGACCACCACCTCGGCGGCGGCCGCACCGGCCGGCACGCTCGTCGGCCCCGGTTGCGCGAGCTATGCCGAACAGGTGCCTACCGGACCCGGTTCGGTCGCGGGCATGTCGAAGGACCCGGTGACGGTGGCAGCCAGCAACAACCCGCTGCTGAAGACGCTGACGTCGGCGCTGACGGGCAAGCTCAACCCGAACGTCAACCTGGTGCAGACCCTCGACAGCGGGCAGTTCACCGTGTTCGCGCCGACCGACGACGCGTTCGCCAAGCTCGATCCCGCCACCGTCGAGAAGCTCAAGACCGACTCGGACCTGCTGACCTCGATCCTGACCTACCACGTGGTTCCGGCGCAGGCCAGCCCCGCTCAGGTCGTCGGCCAGCACAAGACCGTCCAGGGCGCAGAGGTCACGGTGACCGGATCCGGTGACGCGCTGAAGGTCAACGACGCCAACGTCGTGTGCGGCGGTGTGCAGACGGCCAACGCCACGGTCTACCTGATCGACACGGTGTTGATGCCGCCCGCCCAGTGACCCGGCGCGCTCCGCACGAACCACGACAACTCTCAACACATCGCCACGGTGCGCTGACCTCTTCTGGCGCAACGTCTTACGAAAGGAATGAACGAATGTCGATGAAGGTATCCACGAAGGTCGCGTCGATGGCCGGCCTCACCATGGCCGCGGTGTTCTCGGTGGGCCTGGCTCCCGTCGCCGCCGCCGACAACCACTCAGGTCCGGTTGGGCCGGGTTGCGCGGCCTACGCCGAGCAGGTGCCCACCGGGCCGGGTTCGGTGAGCGGAATGTCGATGGCCCCGGTCGCCACCGCGGCCGCCAACAACCCGATGCTGACCACCCTGACGGCTGCGCTGTCCGGCAAGCTGAACCCCGAGGTCAACCTGGTCGACACCCTCAACGGCGGGCAGTTCACCGTCTTCGCGCCTACGGACGACGCTTTCGCGAAGATCGACCCGGCCACCATCGACCAGCTCAAGACCAACAAGGACCTGCTGACCTCGATCCTGACCTATCACGTGGTTCCGGGTCAGGCCACACCCGACAAGGTGGTGGGGACTCACAAGACCGTCCAAGGCGCGGACCTGACGGTCACCGGCTCGGGCGATCACCTGCAGGTCAACGGTGCCAACGTGGTGTGCGGTGGCGTGCGCACCGCCAACGCCACGGTGTACCTCATCGACACGGTGCTGATGCCGCCGGCGCAGTAGACCGGCGCGACCCGTACGCCGGCCGGCTCGGTGATCGAGAGCTCGGGCGGCGTGCGGGTCACCCCGCGGGTGAGGACCTGCGTCGCGCATACCTTCAGCATGGAAAGGGCAGCATAGGAACATGCCCACACTGTTGTGGTTCCGTCGCGACCTGCGCCTGAACGATCTGCCCCCGCTGTTGGAGGCTGCCGCCGACGGCAACGAGGTGCTCGCCTGTTTCGTGCTGGACCCACGTCTGGAGACGTCATCGGGCCCACGTCGGCTGCAATTCCTCGGGGATTCGCTGCGCACGCTCGCCGACTCACTCGACGGCCGGCTGCTGATCACCCGCGGGCGGCCCGAGGAACGAATCCCCTTGCTGTGCAAGCAGATCAACGCCACTGAGGTGCATGTCTCGGCCGACTTCACCCCGTTCGGGGTGCGGCGCGACGCGGCGGTCACGGCCGCACTGGCCGAGACGGGGGCGACGCTGCAGGCCACCGGTTCGCCCTATCTCGTCACGCCGGGTCGGGTCACCAAGGACGACGGCACCCCGTACAAGGTCTTCACCCCGTTCCTGGCCCGGTGGCGGGAAGTCGGATGGCGCGGTCCCGCCGCGTCGGCAACAGCGAAGGTGAACTGGATCGACCCGGCGGACCTGCCCGCGAAGCTGCGGGTGGACGCCCCCGACCCGGGTGCCGACCTCGACCTCGAGGCCGGCGAGGCGGCGGCGCTGGCCGGGTGGAAGGAGTTCGTCCGATCCCATCTGGCCGACTACGACGAGGATCGCAACCGGCCGGACAAAGCGGCCACCAGCCGGATGTCGGCGCATCTGAAGTTCGGCACGATTCACCCGAGGACGATGGCCGCCGACCTCGACTTCCGCACCAAGGGTCCGGCTTCGTATCTGCGGGAGCTGGCGTTCCGGGACTTCTACGCCGCGGTGCTCGACCAGTGGCCGGACAGCGCGTGGTGGAACTGGAACCGAAACTTCGACGCCATCGAGGTGGACACCGGCCCCGAGTCGACGAAGGCGTTCGAGGCCTGGAAGGAGGGCCGCACCGGATTTCCGATCGTCGACGCCGGGATGCGTCAGCTGCGCGACTCGGGATTCATGCACAACCGGGTGCGGATGATCGTGGCGTCCTTCCTGGTCAAGGATCTGCATCTGCCGTGGCAGTGGGGCGCCCGGTGGTTCCTCGAGCAGCTGGTCGACGGCGACATGGCCAACAATCAGCACGGCTGGCAGTGGTGCGCCGGGTCCGGGACCGACGCGGCCCCCTACTTCCGGGTGTTCAACCCGACCACCCAGGGCCAGAAGTTCGACCCCGACGGGGAGTACATCCGGCGGTGGGTGCCCGAGCTCGCCGACGTCACCGATGTCCACAAGCTCAAGGGCGGCCCACCACCCGGTTATCCGGAGCCGATCGTCGACCACGCCGCGGAGCGGGTCGAAGCGCTGCGGCGCTACGGCCAGATCGGCTGAGCTCGGGTCGAAGCGGTATGCCAGAATTACCGCAGTTGCCGAGTGACAGGAGCCGCAATGGTCAGCACCGAGGTGGAGCGCTATTCAGAGGTCGATCCGGCCGACGTACCCTCAGCTGCCTGGGGCTGGAGCAAGGTCAATCCGCGCACCTGGCACGCTCTCGGCATCTTCGTCACGGTCTTCCTGCTGGCGATGTTGAAGGGCAATCACGTCGGCCACGTCGAGGATTACGTGCTGATCGTGTTCGCGGTGCTGGTGTTCGCCGTGACCGTGCGCGACTGGTGGGGTCGCCGCCGCGGCTGGATCCGCTAGGCCGACGCGCTAACCGCTGGCGGCGAGCTGGCCGCATGCCGCGGCGATCTCCCGCCCGCGGGTGTCGCGCACAGTGCATGACACTCCCTGAGCGCGCACCCGGCGGACGAATTCGCGTTCCACCGGCTTGGGGCTGGCGTCCCACTCACTGCCCGGCGTCGGGTTCAGCGGAATCAGGTTCACGTGCGCCAACGGGCCGAGGGCCTGATGCAGCTTCTTGCCGAGTAGATCAGCACGCCAGGGCTGATCATTGACGTCGCGGATCAGCGCGTACTCGATCGACACCCGCCGGCCGGTCTGGTCGGCGTAGTAGCGCGCGGCGTCAAGCACGTCGCTGACCTGCCAGCGGTTGTTCACCGGCACCAGGGTGTCGCGAAGCTCATCGTCCGGCGTGTGCAGTGACAACGCCAGCGTCACACCGAGGTGTTCGTCGGCGAGCTTGCGCATCGCCGCTGCCAGCCCGACGGTCGACACCGTGACCGACCGCGCGGAGATCCCGAAGCCCTCCGGGGGCGCCGCGGTGATGCGCTGCACGGTGGCAAGCACCCGCGCATAGTTGGCCAGCGGCTCACCCATCCCCATGAACACGACATTCGACAGGCGTTCGCCGAACTCGTCGCGCGAGGTCACCGCCGCCGCCCGAACCTGCTCCAGGATCTCGGCGGTGCTCAGATTGCGGGTCAGCCCGCCCTGTCCGGTCGCACAGAACGGACACGCCATGCCGCAGCCGGCCTGCGACGAGATGCACACCGTGTTGCGGTTCGGGTAGCGCATCAGCACCGACTCGAACGTGGCGCCATCGTGGGCGCGCCACAACGTCTTTCGGGTCTCACCCGCGTCGCACTCGATTTCTTTGGCCACCGTGAGCAGCTTCGGGAACAGCGCATCGGCGACGGCGTCGCGGACCGCCGCGGGCAGATCGGTCATCTGCTGAGGATCGGCGAGCAACCGGCCGTAGTACTGCTGCGCGAGCTGCTTGGCCCGAAATGCCGGCAACCCCAGTTCGGCCACCGCGGCCGCGCGGGCCGCGGCATCCAGGTCGGCGAGATGCCGCGGCGGTAACCCACGCCGCGGTGCCTCGAAGACGAGCTCTTGTTTCATTGGCTCCAGTATGGCGGTCAGGCCAGCAGAGTCAGGACTATCCAGCCGGCGACCGCAGACGGCAGCATCGCGTCGACGCGGTCCATGATGCCGCCATGGCCGGGCAGCAGCGTGCCCATGTCCTTGATACCGAGGTCGCGCTTGACCTGGGACTCCACCAGGTCGCCGAGGACTCCGGTAATCACCAGCATCAGCCCGAGCGGCAGACCGACCCAGGCCGGCTTGTGCAGCAGGAACGTGACCGAAAGCACGGCCGCGGTGACGCCGAACAACAGCGAGCCGCCCAGGCCCTCCCAGGATTTCTTCGGGCTGATCGCCGGGGCCAGCAGATGCTTGCCGAACAGCACGCCGGCTGTGTAGCCGCCGATGTCGGCGAACACGACGGTGGCGATCACGGTGAAGACCCGGGCGCCGCCGTTGTCCTGGAAGATCAGCAGCGCGGTGAAACTCGCGAACAACGGCACCCAGGTGGCCAGCAGCACCGAGGCGGCGATGTCGCGAAGATAGTTGACCGGCTGCTCGCGCAGACCCTGACCGAGCAGGCGCCACACCATGGCGACCACGATCGTGGCACCGTAGGCGCCCAGCGTTCCCGCCACGCCCCACGGCCAGGCCAGCCAGATCATCGCCTGGCCACCGAGCAGCAGCGGCACGACGGGCATCACATACCCGTGCTCGCGAAGCCGGCGGACCACCTCGTGGGTGGCGATCGCCATCGCGATGGCCAATAGCGGCATCCACCACTTCGGGGCGAACAGCAGGCTGCCGATCGCCATCGCGCCGAGCACGACGCCGACGGCGATGGCGGCGGGCAGATCACGCCCTGCGCGCGAACTCTTGGGCGATGGCTGCGCGGCCGCGCCGCCGGTATCGGTTTCCGCCACTTCGATGCGTTGCTGAAAGGTGGCTACACCTCCAGCAATTCGCCTTCCTTGTGCTTGACCAACTCGTCGATCTGGCCGACATAGGTGGCTGTGGCCTTGTCCAGATCCTTCTCGGCGCGCCCGACCTCGTCCTCGCCGGCTTCGCCGTCCTTGCGGATGCGGTGCAGTTCCTCCATGGCACGACGGCGCACGTTGCGCACCGCCACCTTGGCGTCCTCACCCTTGGACTTGGCCTGCTTGACCAGATCGCGGCGGCGTTCCTCGGTCAGCTGCGGGATCGACACCCGGATGATGTTGCCGTCGTTGGTGGGGTTCACCCCGAGATCGGAGTGGCGGATCGCGTCTTCGATCGCCCGTAGCTGCGACGCCTCGTAGGGCTTGATGACGACCATCCGTGCCTCGGGCACGTTGACGCTGCACAGCTGCGTGATCGGCGTCGGCGACCCGTAGTAGTCGACGACGACGCGGGAGAACATTCCCGGGTTGGCCCGTCCGGTCCGGATGGACGCCAAGTCGTCGCGGGCGACCGAGACGGCCTTCTCCATCTTCTCTTCGGCATCGAAGAGAGCCTCTTCAATCATGTAGTGGTCCTCCTCAACCGCTGACCAGAGTTCCGATCTTCTCACCTGCGACCGCCCGGGCGATATTCCCGTCGGTGAGCAGGTTGAAGACCAGGATCGGCATTCCGTTGTCCATGCACAAACTGAACGCCGTGGCGTCGGCGACCTGAAGCCCGCGATCGAGCACTTCGCGGTGGCTGATCTCGGTGATCATCTGGGCCTTCGGGTCCTGTCGCGGATCGGCGGTGAAGACGCCATCGACAGCCTTGGCCATCAGCACGATATCCGCACGGATCTCCAGGGCGCGCTGCGCCGCTGTGGTGTCGGTGGAGAAGTACGGCAGACCCATGCCGGCTCCGAAGATCACCACGCGCCCCTTCTCCAGGTGCCGCACCGCGCGCAAGGGAATGTAAGGCTCCGCGACCTGCCCCATGGTGATGGCGGTCTGAACCCGGGTGACGATGCCTTCCTTTTCCAGGAAGTCTTGCAGCGCAAGGCTGTTCATGACCGTGCCGAGCATGCCCATGTAATCGGAGCGGGTGCGTTCCATCCCGCGCTGCTGCAGCTGCGCGCCGCGGAAGAAGTTGCCGCCGCCGATGACGACAGCAACCTGGACGCCACTGCGGACCACCTCGGCTATCTGGCGGGCCACCTGGGCGACGACGTCGGGATCCAACCCGACCGATCCGCCGCCGAACATCTCCCCACCGAGCTTGAGCACCACCCTGTTGAAATGTGGGCGCAATTCCTGAGAATCCGTCGCCGTCTCCCCCATCAGACTCCTCGGACTAGTCGGGCTCCTGGCATGAGAGTGCCATCCCGGCGACTTTCGGGACGGCACTTCCATCCTGCCTCATCGCCGAAGGTGCCGATTTCCCGGGTTATGCCGGGTGCGCCCATCACCACAGCACAGCGATACCCGCTGCCGTCAGCGATAAGACCCCCACCGAGAGGAAGACCGGGCGCGGAACCGGCTCGCCGGTGCGCCGCTGCCGGGCGTTGCCCATACCGAGCAGGCCACCGATCACCACCAGGATGGCCAGCTTGACCCCGATCTTGGGATAGTTCAAGACAATTCCGGCGGGCCACGGCGCGGCCAGCGCCAGACCGGTGAGCAGCGACACCAGCAGGCCGTAGTCCATCAACCGGGTGGTGCGAAACCTCCGGGCGGCTCCCTCGGCCGCCCACGCGCCGAACGTCACCGCGAACCCGACGATGTGCACCAGCACAACTACATGACGTAGTAGTTCCATGCGGCAGAGCCTACGACACGACGTCGCCCATCAAGCGGCAGTCAGCCGAGGTGCGCCGACAACAGCCAGGCCGGCATCGACTTGCGACCCTTCGGCTCCTCGCGCAGGTCACCACCGGCCGACTTGACCATCGCAGCCATCTCCGGTGGCACGTTGGCGTGAATACGCGCGGGACGGATCTCGTCGATCACCCAATACGGTTCGACCGCGGCGCGCAGCTCGTCCTCGGTCACCGGATGCACGGGCCCATTGGCGGGCATCGATCCGACCGCGAAGACCAAGACGAAGTAGGACGCCCCCGGTGCGGCCGCACGCACGATCGAGCGCTGATAGCCGTCGCGCAACTCGACCGGCATCGAGTGGAACAGGGTCGAGTCGACGATGGTGCCGAATCTGCCGTCGTAGCCGCCGAAGTCGCTGATGTCGGCGACGTCGAAACTCGCGTTCCGCAGGCCGCGCTTGGCCGCCTCCGCGCGGGCGAGCTCGATGGCCGCGGGTGACAGGTCCAGGCCGACGGTGGTGAAGCCGCGCTCGGCGAGGTAGATCGAGACCGCCGCCTCCCCACAGCCGGCATCAAGCACGTCACCGTGAAACTTGCCCTGTTCGATCAGTGCCGCGATCTCGGGCTGGGGCTCGTCGATGCTCCACGGCGGACGAAGGCCCGCGAACTGCGGAGCCGACTGACGGTAGGCCGAATCAAAGAGATCTTCTGTACTCATACCTCCACGACTATCAACCCAGTTGATATATGTCAATATCATTGACATGGGTGGAGGTCACGACGAGCCGCTGGGCTACCTGATGCACCGGGTGGCCTCGGCGCTGCGCGCCGAAGTGAGCACCACCGCGCTCGAACCGGCCGGCCTCTCGTTCCCGCAATACATCTGCATGCGAATTCTGTCCCGGTTCCCCGACCGCTCCAACGCTGAACTGGCCCGCGACACCGGCGTCTCGCCACAGGCGATGAACATGGTGCTGCGCAGCCTCGAAGAACGCAGGCTGGTCACCCGCCCCGACACCGTGGCCTCCGGCCGTTCGTTGCCCGCGAAGCTGACCCGGGCCGGTGCAGAGCTGCTGGACAGCACCGAGACGGGCGTCCGCGCCGCCGAGCAGCGGCTGATGGCGGGCCTGTCCACCGAGCAGCGGCGAGAATTCCGTACCATTCTCGCCGCCCTCGGCGCCCCGGACCAGTAGCTGATCCCGATTACGTTGCGCTGCAGCCTCGTTGGTTGTCAGTGATTGGCGTGGCAGGCTTTCGGTGGTGACGGCGGCAGGTCAAGCGCGGGATTACCGTCGAAGAAGCCGATCGGCTTGAGGTGGAATCCGGTGTAGGCGCACGGCATCACCGGCCAGTCCTCGGGCCGAACGATGTGGTGGGCCCCCACCGTGTACCAGAGCACCACGTCGGTGTTGTCCAGCGGGGCGTCGTCGGCGACGTACTCGGGCAGCCCCTGCGCCTCGGCGCACTGATACATGTAGTCCCCGGCGGCGAACTTCTCGGCCGGGTCGTACTTCGTCACCCACAGATTGTGTTGGACGAATCGGGCCCGGTCATAGATGTAGGAGCCCTCCTGCACCATCACCGGCACCGGGTCCCGCGGCACCAGCTTGTAACCCACCTCGGCGCCGAGTTCGTTGATCTTCGACGGGTTGGTGACTTTCCAGTAGCGCCCGGTCTGCCAGTTCCAGTCCCGGGCGCCCTCGGCCTCCGACGCGACAAGGGTGTCTCGGGTGATCCAGGCATTGTGGTGCGGGTTGAGCGCCGGGTCGGGCTCGGCGATCGAATCCACCTCGTAGACACTGTTATCCGGACCATCAATGGCCATGTCGAGTCGGAAACTGAAGAAGTGCTGGTGATTCGGGCCGTAGATACCCGGCGCCACCAGCTTGCCCCACCGCGGCTTCTCACCCTCGGGGATCGACCCCGTCGTGAGCACCCCGGAGAGTTTGACCTCCATCTCGATCGACGCGTCGTTGTACAGGTACCAGAAGAACCCGTACTCATAGTTGCCGACCGTGCAGATCATCGAGATCACCAGCCGGCGCGAGCGACGCACCTCGACCTCGCCCGTGCGGAAATCGGTGTGCTTCCAGGAGATTCCGTAGTCTTCTTCGTGCATGCAGATCGCGTTGGGGATGGTGACCGCATTGCCGTCGGAATCGTGCACCATGCCGTCGAAGTAGAAGATCTCGCCCAGACAGTCGCAACCCAGGGTCAGCGGGTTCGCCGAGAAGCCCATGCCGACCTCGCCCATGTCGAACACGTTCTTGTTCCAGTGTGTCGGCGAGGTGTCCCCGTACGGCACCACCATCTCCGAGAGCGCGGCCCGGTACATGATCGGCCGGACGGTGCCCCGGTCGTTGTAGGTGATCTCGTGCAATGTCAGGCCCTCGCGCGGGTTGAATCCCACTCGTAGAGACCACTTCTGCCACTCGACCTTCCAGCCGTCGACGGTGAAGCTCGGTCCGTCCGGCTGGGTGATCTCGATGGTCTTGACGTCGTCGCGGAACTCGGTGAAGGCCGGTCGGTTGTCGGCGTCGAACATGAACTGCGCCGAGTAGTTGCCCGCCTTGGGCGGCAACGGCACCACGCCGTGGTCTTCGACGTCGAGCACCGTCATGGAGTCGAGGTCGAAGGTCACGATTACGCCCTCCACCGGGCGGGCGTATCCGTGCTCCGACGGCGCCGCCCGCATGAAGGTGAGCGGGCGACAGATCAGCGGCGAGTTCTCGTAGTGATCCTGCGCTCCGTAATAGCCGGCCGGCCACGGATCGATCATCGCCAGGTCGAAATCGGTGATGCCGCGCTTGCGCATCGCCTCCTGCCAGCGTGGGTCGGCTCGGACCACCTCCTCGACGCCGGTCATGTGCTCGACCAGATACGACGGGAAGCGGCCGGGAATCGCAGTCCAGGACTCCACCACCCGGGCGCCGATGTCGACGACCGACTCGTAGATCATCTTGGCCGCCCCGTCGTACATGGTGCAGAACGCCCGCCGCGGGACATCGGTCATCGACTCAAACGTCAGCTGCGTGTTCTTGGCCGGCTCGGCGAGCTGGATCATCACGAATTTTAGTGTCGGAGTTGAATAGTCGGATTCTTTGACGATCGCGGCCGCCATCTCGATCTCGGCTCCGCTGAGCGGGTCGAGCGGGTAAGCGGCACGGTCATCGGTCGTTCCCGTGCTCAGCACGGTGCTGTCCATGGTCATTGTCGGTCAAACCGCCTCAGGGCTAGGTGATTCGGATTTCTTGAGATCGAGCACGGCCAGATGCGCCAGTGCGTCTTCCTTGGTCGTCTTGTGCGCCGAGCGCCGGCCGAAAATGTAGACAACGACACCCAGGGCGAACATGCCGAGCGCGATGCTGCCGGTCCAGGTCATCCAGGTGCTGTCGGGCACATCCGCGATCCACGACTTCGCGAACGAGTAATAGACGCCGCCGATGGTACCCAGCGAGCCGACGATGACCGTGATCCAGACACCGACCGTGCCGCCGGGGATCCGCCAGAACTTCTCCGCGGCATAGCGATCGGAGTACTTCTTGCGCGCGATGATGACCGGGACCAGGAAGAAGAATCCGGAAATCAGCCACGCGATGGACAGGCCGCCCTGCAGGAACACGGTGACGTTGGCCATGCTGCTTTGGGAGTAGAGCCCCACGATGAGCAGCGACGAGAGCACGCCCTGGATGAGGATCGCCGTCACGGGATTGCGGGTACGCGGATTGAGGTGTGTGAAAATGCGCGGCAGGTGACGTTCCAGACCGGAGACGAAGATCAGTCGGGAGTAGGTGACCTGGTAGCTCATCAACGCCACAAACACGATGATGGCCAGCACGACAGCCGCGGCTTCCATCACGCCCTTGGGTGCGGCGGTGCCCAGCATGCCGATGACACCGGTGACCGGATTCACCTGATCGGCCGGCAGCACCATGATGGTGCCAAGTGTGGTCAGCAGGTAGATCAGGATCAGCGCGATCGACCCGTACACCACCATTTTCGGTCCGCTCTTGCGTACCGAGAGGAACTCCGCGCCCATGTTGTACGGCGTCTCGACACCGACCAGGTAGAGCAGCACGGTGCCATACAGGAAACCGGCGCCGGCGAAGTCGGGAACCATTGCGGCGTGCGCGGTGAACTCCTGGGCCGACCCGTTGCGGATGGCGTAGATGACGCCGGAGATGAAGATGACGGCGGTCAGGGCCCAGTAGACGACGAAGACGGTGTTCATGATGCGTTGGTTGGCAGCGAGCTTGGCCAGCGCCAGGCCGATGACAGCCCACAGCAGCGCCACCTGGATGATGATGGTGAGCGTCAGGCCCAATTCGGCGTGAAAAGCCAGCAGCAGGAACTGCAGGATGATCGCCGGTGAGGACGCCGAGTTCAGCACCACCGGGATCCACGACAGGTAGCCGCCGATGAATCCCCAAGTCTCGCCCATGGTTCGGGTCGCCCAGATGTAGACACCACCTTCACCGGGCCACAGGTTGCCGAGTTCGGCGACCGCCATGCCCGCGGGGATCAGGAAGGTGAGGATGCCGAGAATCCACATCGGGATCGCGGTCCACCCGCCGGCAGCCATGATCGACGAGCCGGTGATCCAGCAGATGATGAAGACGTAGGTGGCGGTCAGGCCGAAGGTGGTCATCACCTTCGGCAGTACCTGCTCGGGAACGAGCTCTGTGGTCAGCAGCTTGTCACGCCCGGCCGAGGCCGGCGCATCTATTTGTTGCGTCATACGTAACTCCCCATCGGAGTTGGATCAATTGATGATTTGTCCGTCTCTCATCCGGACGACACGGCTCGCTTCATCGGCCACCGTGGGATCGTGGGTGCTGGCAACGACCGTCACGCCCAGCGTTGAGCACAGGTCGCGCAGCATGCGCACCACCGTCTCCCCCGTACGGTGGTCCAGATTTGCAGTCGGCTCGTCGGCCAGCACCAGCGTCGGGTTGCTGATCAGCGACCGCGCGATCGCGGTCCGCTGCTGCTCACCGCCCGACATCTTGGTCGGCTGGTGGTGCACCCGGTGGCTCAGCCCGACCAGGTCGAGCAGGTCGAGTGCGCGCTGCCGCAACGCCTTACGGTCATACGGCTCGAACATCAGCGGCAGCTCGACGTTCTCGACCGCGGACAGGAACGGGATCAGGTTGTAGCTCTGGAAGATGAACCCGATGGTGTCGTGGCGCAGTGCGGCGAACTGGCTTTCGGTCAGCCTGGCGGTGTCCCGGCCTGCGATCAGCACCGACCCTTTGGTCGGCCGGTCCAGGCCGCCGATGATGTTCAGCAGCGTTGACTTGCCGCTCCCACTCGGACCCATCAGGCAGACGAATTCGCCTGGCATCACGGTCAACTCGGCGGAGATCAGGGCTTTGACGACTTCGTCGCCGAGCTTGTGCAACTTCCACACGTCGCTGATCTCGATCACCGGCGACGGCTCGGGCGCTGACGCGACGTCGGGGACGGCGTCTTCGACTGCGGTCATGTCTAACCTCCGGTCGACAGGGAATGGACGGGGGGACGCGACGCCGCGTTCCAGGTGGGGATGACGCTGGTCGCCAGGGCGGCGGCAATGCTGACCGCGACCGCGATCGCCGAGCCGAATCCGAGACCGGCCGCCGACACCCCGGTGGGCACCAGACCGAGCATGCCGAATGCGACGGCGGCGATGATCGCAAGCACCACACCGACGATCGCTCCGAGCGTGGCCGCGACTGCCGGTTCGACGAGCAGTGCGGCGATGACAGGACGGCGCGGCACTCCGGTGGCGCCGAGCACCCCGAGTTCGCGGGTGCGATGCGCGATCGTGCGGGTGGTCGCCACAGCCACTTCCACGACACCCACCAGCAGCACCGTGATCGCGATCAGGATGACGGCCCGGCCGATTTCTCCTGCGTGACCCAGCGACGCCGACTGTTCCTGGATGCCTGCCGACATTCCGAAGACGATGACGACGAGAAAGGCGCCGGTGGCGGTGGTGACGATCGGTAGCACCATCTCGCGGACCCGGCGTCGTGCCGCCAGCCAGCCGTAGGAAAGTCCGAACCTCATCATCAGCGCGCTCCGAGCAGGTCGACCGGACGGTTCTGCAACAGGCGATGCACCGGTATCAGTGCACCGACGATCGACATCGCGGGCAGGAAGCCCGCCACCATGCCGGCCGCCTGAAGCCAGGCGACCGGCGTCGCGATGCCCGGAATCACCAGCCACACAGCGACTCCCGCGGTCAGCACCCCCACCACGTAAGCCGCCATGAACACGACGGCGGACTCCACGAGGAAGAAATACAGCACCTCGTCGGCCAGGCCGATGCTGGACATGATGCCGAACTCACGGCGGCGTTCCTGCACGGCCGCCAGGAAGGACGAGACCGCGATGATGAACCCCAGCACCAGCCCGATGATCGAGATGATGCCCAGCGTCGAGCTGGTGACCTTGCCGGAGAACAACGCCGAGAACTTCTGATCGAACGTCAGCGGGCCGGTACCGCCCACCGTGTCGTAGATCAATCCCGGGCCGCCGGGATCTGGCTTGACGGACGGATCGGAGGTGGACCGCAGCCCTACCGCGTCACCAAAGGTGCTGCCGAGGCTGCGGCTCTTCTCCTGACCGGTCGGCGCGTACACGGTCCACCACCCGCTGTCGCCCACCACGGTGCGCGCCAGTGGGGTCGACACCGTGACCGATTCTCCCGTGCCGCGTACCACCACAGCGAGGCTCTGCGAGCCGACACTGACCCGGTCACCGTCGTGCAGACCCAGTCGTTGCGCGACGCCGGAGCCCAAAACTGCTTGGCTGTCCGGGATTTCGTCGTTGCCGCGCAGCGATACCGGCGTACCACCGATGTCGGTAGTGCCCGAGAGCGTCTTGATCGCCCGCCACCCCCCAGGGGCGTCGATCACCGGGACCGGACCATCGGCGACGAGCGCCTGCACCGAGCTGTCGTAGTGGACGCCCGCGGCAGGCACCGCCCACAGTTGAGCACCACCGAGCACGTCGGTCACCGAATCGGCGCCGGTGATGGCGAAGCTCGACGAAATCGTGCGCACCACCGTCACGCAGGTGATCGCCAGTGCGATACCGAGAACAGACAGCACAAACCGTTCGGGCCGCCGGCGGATGTTCGCCCAAGCAAACCGGAGCAGACGCACGAACGTCTTGTTTCCGGATGTTGTGGCGATCACCGATGGCCGCGAAATCGTTGTGGAGGCAGAGGTTTCCACACCGAAAATATTCGGCGTGGACTGTTTCGGCCACCGAATCCGCTGATGTCACCCGAGTTACGCGAGCACCCCGGCTGTTAAATCAAGGTGTCTGTGGCAACTAGTGCGACAGCGGCTGCCGAGGCGCGGTGTCGATACGGGGCCACGGCTGAGCCGCCTCGAGCTCGAAGGCGAGCTCCAGGAGTCGGCGTTCGTGCCCGAGCGGTCCGGCCAGCATCATGCCCACCGGCATGCCGGACGCGGATTGGGCCAGCGGCAAAGAGATTGCCGGCTCGCCGGTCGCGTTCTGCAGCGGGGTGAATGCCACCCAGTCGATCAGTCGGTCCATGATCTGCTGGAAGTCCGCGGTGGGATCCAGATGACCGATGCGGGGCGTCTCCTCGGCGAGCGTGGGCATCAGGATCACGTCGTACGTCTGATACAGCCGGGCGGTGATTCGCCGCAGCCTGCGCAACCGCGTGATGGCGATCGGCAACTTGTGCAGGTTGCGGGTGGCGTGCCGGTCGAGCCCCAGGGTGAGATTGTCGAGCTTCGTCTTGTCGAAACTCTGACCGAACGTCCGCTGCCCGGTGCGCACCAGCGTCATCGCCAGAAACGCCCAGTACAACAGGAAGTCGTCCAAGAAGTAGCGCGGCACCGGCGGCTGGTCGAGGTATTCGACGCTATGACCAAGGCCGGCAAGCAGTTCGGCGGTCTTCAGGGTGTGATCCCGTATGGTGGGTGCGGCCTGACGAACGACCGATTGGGTGACGACGGCGATGCGCAGCCGGGCAGTGCTCGGCCCGGTCACCGCGCCGATGGGCGGCAGCTTGCGGTCGCGCCAGACCCGCTCGGCTTCCCGGTAGAACGCGGCGGTGTCGCGCACACTGCGGGTCAGCACCCCGTCGTTGACGATGCGCACCGGCATCTGTCGGGTCATCTTGTCCAGCGGTAGCCGGCCCCGTGACGGCTTGAGGCCCACCAGGCCGTTGCAGGCGGCGGGGATGCGGATGGAGCCGCCGCCGTCGCTGGCGTGGGCGATGGGCACCACACCGGCCGCGACGAACGCACCGGAGCCCGACGACGACGCCCCGGCGGTGAAGTCGGTGTCCCACGGATTGCGAACGGCGCCCAGCCGCGGATGCTCGGCGGAGGCGCTGAACCCGAACTCCGAGAGCTGGGTCTTGCCCAGCGGCACCACGCCGGTGGCCAGAAAGAGGCTGGCGAACTCGCCGTGCGCGGGCTGGGGACGGGGCTCCCAGGCGTCGGTGCCCTGCATGGTCGGCATGCCCTCGACATCGACGTTGTCCTTGATGAACGTCGGCACCCCGTCGAAGTATCCGTGGCCGCCGGCGGCCGCGCGGGCCAGTGCCCGCTCGAACGTCTGATGGGCCAGACCGTTGAGCATGGGGTTGACCGCCTCGGTACGCGCGATGGCGGCCTCCACGAGCTCGAGGCGGGATACCTTGCCGGTGCGGAGGGCGTCGACCAGAGCGACGGCGTCCATCGTGCCGAGCGCGTCATCGCGGTAGGCGTTCACATGTTGCATTCCGCCGACGCTAGCAGGCACGTGTTCAATAGCAGCGATCCCGACATGGCAAAACCCCGCGCCTCCGGGATCGCCGGATGTGGCGCGGGGTTTTCCAGTGGGCGGTTGGTGTTCCGCCCAAGTTTGGTGTCGGGCGCTAGGCCTGACCGACCTCGAACCGGACGAACCGGGTCACGGTCACGCCGGCCTCGTCGAGCAGCGCCTTGACGGTCTTCTTGCTGTCGGACACCGACGGCTGATCGAGCAGCACGACGTCCTTGTAGAAGCCGGTGACCCTGCCCTCGATGATCTTGGGCAGTGCCTGCTCGGGCTTACCTTCGGCCTTGGCGGTCTCCTCCGCGATGTGGCGCTCGTTGGCCACGATGTCGGCGGGGACGTCGTCACGGGTCAGGTACTTGGCCTTCAGCGCGGCGATCTGCAGCGCCACCGAGTGCGCCGCCTCGGTGTTGTCGCCGGTGTATTCGACCAGCACGCCCACGGCGGGCGGCAGGTCGGCGGCACGCTTGTGCAGGTAGGCCTCGACGTTGCCGTCGAAGTACGCCGCGCGGCGCAGTTCGAGCTTCTCGCCGATCTTGGCCGAGAGTGCCGCGACGGCTTCCTCGACTGTCGTGTCGCCGATCTTGGCGGCCTTGAGGGCCTCCACGTCGGCGGCCTTGGACTCCGCCGCGGCGGCGACCACGTCGTTGGCCAATTTCTGGAACTCGGCGTTCTTGGCGACGAAATCGGTCTCGGAGTTGAGCTCGATCATCGCCCCGCCCTTGGCGGCGACCAGGCCTTCGGCGGTGGCACGCTCAGCGCGCTTGCCGACGTCCTTGGCACCCTTGATGCGCAGCGCTTCGACAGCCTTGTCGAAGTCGCCGTCGCTCTCCGCCAGGGCGTTCTTGCAGTCGAGCATGCCCGCACCGGTGAGCTCCCGAAGCCGCTTGACGTCGGCAGCGGTGTAGTTAGCCATGTGGCCCTTCCCTAAAAACTTAAGAACCTTCAGTGGTGGTTTCGGTGGCGACCGGCCCAGCGTCGTTGGGGGCCGACGCGGTTGCGCTGGCGAGCAGCTCCTGCTCCCACTCGGCGAGCGGCTCGGCCGCGGCTCCGGAACCGGGGTCAGCCTTGTCGCCCGAACCGCCGGAGCGTGCCTGCAGACCCTCGGCCACCGCGGAGGCGATCACCTTGGTGAGCAGCGCCGCGGAGCGGATCGCATCGTCGTTGCCCGGGATCGGGTAGTTGACCTGATCGGGGTCGCAGTTGGTGTCCAGGATCGCGATGACCGGGATGCCGAGCTTGATGGCCTCGCTGATCGCGAGGTGTTCCTTGTTGGTGTCGACGACCCACACCGCAGACGGCACCTTCGCCATGTCCCGGATACCGCCGAGGCTGCGCTCGAGCTTGGTCTTCTCGCGGGTCAGCATCAAGATTTCCTTCTTGGTGCGACCCTCGAAGCCACCGGTCTGCTCCATGGCCTCGAGCTCCTTCATCCGCTGAAGGCGCTTGTGCACGGTCTGGAAGTTGGTGAGCATGCCACCCAGCCAGCGCTGGTTCACGTACGGCATGCCAACGCGCGTCGCCTCTTCGGCGATGGATTCCTGGGCCTGCTTCTTGGTGCCGACGAACAGGATGGTGCCGCCGTGGGCGACGGTCTCCTTGACGAACTCGTAGGCCTGATCGATGTAGGTCAGCGTCTGCTGCAGATCGATGATGTAGATGCCGTTGCGGTCGGTGAAGATGAACCGCTTCATCTTGGGGTTCCAACGTCGGGTCTGGTGCCCGAAGTGCGTGCCGCTGTCAAGCAGCTGCTTCATGGTTACAACAGCCATGGGTCGGCCATTCCTTATGTGTTGTCGGTTGTCGCCCGGCTTCGGGTGAAGCCAAGCCCTGGCGCCTGAGGCGTGCCGACCCGTCGTTGTGAAACCTCGGACGAGACCAACCGGCATGCGTGGTGCAAGTGTCGACGTGGCGAACTTGCGGAACAGGCGCGCGAAGTCAACCCGCTGGCGCGAGTTGCAGGGGAAAGTTTACACCGCTCGAAGGGGTGCTTTGTCCACAGCGCGGCGTCCGTCCACAGGATGGCTCCTGGCGGCTTTCGTCTCGGCGAATATCGCGCTGAACTGGAGTGATGCGGGTCATTGCGGTGGTGGTGGCGGCGTTGCTGGTGTGTGCGGGCGCCGGGCGTGCCGACGCCGGCCGGCTGGTGTGGCCGCTGCGGCCTCCGCCGTCGGTGACCAGGGCCTTCGACGCACCGTCGCCGGACTGGCAGCGCGGTCACCGCGGCGTGGACCTGGCCGGGACGCCTGACCAGCCGGTTTACGCCGCAGGCCCGGCGACGGTGGTCTTCGCCGGGAGGTTGGCGGGGCGCCCGGTGGTGTCGTTGGCGCATGCCGGCGGATTGCGCACCAGCTACGAACCGGTCGAGGCCTCGGTGCGGGTCGGTCAGCTCGTCGACGGGTCGACGGCGCTGGGCCGGCTGTTGCCCGGGCATGCGGGCTGCCCGGCACCGGCGTGCCTGCATTGGGGGGCGATGTGGGGCCCGGCGTCGCGAGCCGACTACATCGATCCGCTGGGCCTGCTAACCGGCACGCCGGTTCGGCTCAAGCCGCTGGCGGGGTGAGAATCCCCACCGCGAGCAGACACAAACTCGTACGAACTGGCTCTCGAAATTGCGAGTTGGTGTCTGCTCGCGAGAAGTAATTCTCCGTAGGCTGGTCGGTAATGAGCATCGCGCCCGACACGACCGTCGTCCTCGGCCACCGATTCGCCACCGAGTTGCCCGAGATCGCGCTGCGCTGGCAGGCCGAAGCCGCCCCTGACCCACGGCTGCTCGTGCTCAACGAGACGCTGGCCGCCGAGCTGGGGGTGAACCTCGCCTGGCTGCGCAGTCCCGACGGAATCGGGCTACTTGTCGGGACTCAGCTGCCCGCGGACGCCGAGCCCGTCGCGCAGGGGTATGCCGGTCACCAGTTCGGTGGCTGGGTGCCGCGCCTGGGCGATGGCCGCGCACTGCTGCTCGGTGAACTCACCGACGCCGACGGGCGGTTACGCGATCTGCATCTCAAGGGATCAGGCCGCACGCCGTTCGCCCGCGGCGGCGACGGCCTGGCGGCGGTCGGTCCGATGCTGCGTGAATACCTGATCAGCGAGGCGATGCACGCGCTGGGCATTCCGACCACCCGCTCGCTGTCGGTCGTGGCCACCGGGCGCATCGTCCAGCGCGAGACCCAGCTGGAGGGCGCCGTCCTCGCCCGTGTCGCGTCCAGCCATCTGCGCGTCGGCAGCTTCCAATATGTCGGGGCCGCAGGCGAACTCGAGGTGCTGCGACGACTCGCCGACCATGCGATCAGCAGGCACCACCCGGCCGCCGCCGAAGCCGACAATCCGTATCTGGCGCTGCTCGACTCGGTGATCGCCGCTCAGGCCCACCTCGTCGCGCAGTGGATGCTGGTCGGCTTCATCCATGGCGTGATGAACACCGACAACATGACGATCTCGGGTGAGACGATCGACTACGGGCCATGCGCTTTCATGGACGCCTTCGACCCCAAGACGGTGTTCAGTTCGATCGACTCGTGGGGCCGCTACGCCTACGGCAACCAACCTTCCGTCGCCACCTGGAATCTCGCCCGCTTCGCCGAGGCGCTGCTCGGGCTGATCGATGAGGATCAGGACCGCGCTGTCGAGCTGGCGACCGAATCGCTGCAGCAGTTCGCGCCGCGGTACTCCTCGGCGTGGTTGGCGGGCATGCGCCGAAAGCTCGGACTGGGTGCCGAGGTCGAGCACGCACCCGCCCTGCAACTCACCGAGGATCTGGTGGAGCTACTCGAAGGCGAGCGCGTCGACTACACCTCGTTCTTCCGTCGACTCGCCGAGGGTGTCATCGAGCCACCGTTCGAGGCGTGGGCGACCCGGTGGCGCAGCCTGAGCCCGGACGTCGAAGCGATGCGCCGCGTCAATCCGGTGTACATCCCCCGCAATCACCTCGTCGAGGAGGCACTGACCGCGGCCACGGTGGGCGACCTCGAGCCGTTCACGCGGCTGCTGGTGGCGCTCCGCTCGCCGTACGACGAGCGTGCGGGGTTCGAACGCTACGCCGAGCCCGCACCGGAAGATTTCGGCCGCTGCTTTCAAACATTCTGCGGCACTTAGATTCTCAGGCGCGCGGGTGAGCCTGATCGTGCACTGCGCGCAGGCGCGCGACCGTCACATGGGTGTAGAGCTGCGTGGTCGCCAACGTCGAGTGACCGAGGATCTCCTGGACGATGCGCAAGTCGGCGCCGCCCTCGAGTAGATGGGTGGCCGCGCTGTGCCGCAGACCGTGCGGTCCGATGTCGGGCGCCCCGTCGACCGCCGACATCGTTTGGTGCACAACCGTGCGGGCCTGGCGGGGGTCGAGTCGTTTGCCGCGCGTCCCGAGCAGCAGCGCGGGACCGGAGTCGGGGGTGGCCAGTTCGGGCCTGCCGTCGGTCAGCCAGGCAGTGAGCGCGGCCAGCGCCGGCGCTCCGAACGGGACCGTACGTTGTTTGTTGCCCTTGCCCAGAACGCGCAGCACCCGCCGGCCGGTGTCGACGTCGTCGATGTCCAGGCCGCACAGCTCGCTGACGCGGATGCCGGTGGCGTAGAGCAGCTCAACGATCAGCCGGTCACGCAGCGCCAGCGGGTCGCCCTGCTCGGCGCCGAGGTCGGCGGCGGCCATGGCGGCCAGCGCCTGATCCTGACGCAGTACCGCGGGCAGGGTGCGACGGGCCTTGGGCAGCTGAAGCCGGACCGCGGGGTCCTCAGCAAGCAGACCGCGCCGGACGGCCCAGGCGGTGAACGTCTTGACTGCCGAGGTGCGCCTGGCCAGGGTCGTGCGGGCCGCTCCGGCGGCGGATTGCGCGGCCAGCCAGGAGCGCAGGATCGGCAGGCTCAGTCCGCCCAGCCCGGCGCCCGGGGCGCGCTCGTCGAGGAAGGCCAACAGCGATTTCAGATCGGTGAGATAGGCCCGTTGAGTGTGCTCGGAGCGGGCGCGCTCCAGCGCGAGGTACTCGGCGTAATCGTCGAGGATCGCCGCGTAGTCGCTCGGGTCCACTCCGCTACGTTCGCAGACGCGCGGACATTACGGGAGCGAGCGGCCCGGCGTGTCCGAAACAGCCGCTAATTTGCACTGCTTGCCGAGGTTGCCTCGTCGTCGCCGAACCATTTCTCCTTGATCAAGTTGTAGGTGCCGTCCTCGCGCATCAGGAACACCGTTTGGTTGATCGGTTTGCGCAACGGGCTGTTGATGGCAAAGACATAGCCCTGGCTTTCGTCCTGGAAGACCGGACCGGCCAATGCGACGGCACCCTCGCCGCGGTGCGCGGCGTAATAGCGGAGCACCGGCGCGTCGAACACGACCGCGTCGTAATCCGCGTTGTTGAGCAGGTGGTAGGAGTCGTCGATCGTACGGGTCTCGGTCGCTTCGATGCCCATGCCGCGCAAGTACGACGAGGCGGTCGTATCGGCCACCGTCGCCACCGACTTGCCATACAAATCCGCCGGACCACTGATCTTGGACTCCAGCTTCGCCACGGTCAGTGTGGCGCTCAGGTTCGCGGAGTAGAAGGACACAAAGACAATGCCCGCGAAGCCCCACAGAATCGCCAGCGCACGGGTGACCGACTGGGTGGCCGCGGTGCTGTTCTTGCCGACGAGCGACCCGATTCCCCAACCGAACGCCTGGAATATGCCCGGGAAGTATGACCTCGAGACAACCGGTTTGGCGGTACGACGTTCAATGAACCAGAAGATGTGCGCCGGGACCACACTCACCACGACGGCGGCGCTGAGCCAGATCAACATGGTCCGGCTCCACAACAGATCGAGGAAACCCCCCAGGCCCGGCACCGACGGTCGGGTGTGGTGGACGGGCACCATTATCTGCAGCCCGGCATCGAGTGTGGGCTGCGAGAAGTCGAAGGACTTTTCGCGTTGGGCGGTCAAGGAGATCGCGCCTACCGCCAGATCGGCTCTGCCGTCGGCCACCGCAGCGAGTTGGCCGTTGACGTCGTCGGTAGCGAGGTAGTCGGTCCTCCAGCCGAGCCGCCTGGCGATCTCGGTCCATAGGTCGATGCTGAACCCGGTCCACTCCCCGGTGCTGGTCTTCATCACAAATGGCTCGAGGCGGTGAATCGCGACGGTGACCTGTTGTGATCCGTCCTCGGGAGCGGGTTGCGCCGCCGCCCGCGGTGCGCCGATCAGCCCGAGGCCGGCCACCCACACGAGAACCGACACCGCGACCAGTCGATAAGAACGCAGAACCACTCACCTCGCTTGTCGGGAACCCTCCGAGGCTATCGCGCAGAGTCAACTGTTCGCCCGCCACCGACAGAGCGCCGGCGCCACTGTGCGCACCAACGGCTGTGGGTTGCCGGCGTCAGGACCGCTTGAACGGATTCCAGCGCGACCGCGGCGCCTCGCTCTCGGCGTGACCCGAGCACCACTGCCCGGCAGGCACGCCGCGACGTACTTGATCGACGTGCATGCCACACCCCGACCACGTCGTCTTCCCGCACACCCGACAATTCACAGCTCGGCACATCGTGATCTCCTTTCCGGAAGAGCCGGCGTCAGGCCAGGCTCAAGAACAATTTCTCCAACTCGTCGATCGTCAACTTCTGGGCGCCTTCGCGCCCGGCGGCGGCCGGGTCGATGCATTCGCGCAGGCCGGTCGCGATGATCGTGAAACCCGCACGGTCCAAAGCCTTTGACACCGCTGCGAGCTGAGTGACGACATCCTTGCACCCGCGACCCTCTTCGATCATCCCGATCACACCGCCGAGTTGACCGTGCACACGGCGCAGCCGTGTCAACGCGCCGGCGACGGCCGCATCACACTGCGGCTGCTGGCCTTTCTCGACGTCGACGACGTCGACTTTCTCGGTTCCCACCATTTCTGTATACCATACCCCCTATGGTATTACTAGATGGTCGCTGTCCACGGGATGCGGCCTGAGTCGCGTCACACGAGAGGGAGATGCCGCCAATGCTTGGCTTGCTGAAACGGTTTTGGGTGGCAGCGATGGTGGTGATCGCCCTACTCGCCGCGGTCGGTGTGGTCGGCCGGCTTCGAACGTTCTTTGACTCCGACAAGCCCTATCTCGCCGCCGCGATGCCGGCAGACGCCATCAAGCCCATCAACACCAAGCGGGTGACCTATGAGATCGTCGGTCCCGCAGAGGCATCCGGACGGATCAGCTACCTCGACGTCAACGGCAAAACGATAGAGGCCGCCTTCACGGAGTTGCCCTGGTCGGTGACGGTGAGCACCACCGACCCCGGCGTGCTGGCCAATGTGGTCGCCCAGGGCGATACCGATGCTCTGGGGTGCCGCATCCTGGTCGACGACAAACTCGTCGCCGAGAACTTCGCCAACGGCCGTGACGCGCAAGCCTTCTGTCTGGACAAAGCCGCATGAGCGCCCACACCAAGGACACTCGGACCCGGGTCCCCCGCACCATCCGGGCGCTCGCGGTTCCGATCATCCTGGTCTGGGTGGCATTCACCGCAGCGGTGAATCTGCTTGTCCCGCAGGTCGAGAAGGTCGGCATGGCCAATGCCGTATCGATGTCACCGCAGGACGCGCCCGCGGTGATCGCCGCCAAGCGGATGGGACAGAAATTTCAGGAGTCCACGTCGGACAGCATCGCCATGGTGGTGCTCGTCGGCGATCAACCCCTGGGCGACGCGGCGCACCGCTACTACCAGACCCTCGTCGAGAAGTTCAACGCCGACTCCAAGCACGTGGAGCACGTTCAGGACTTCTGGGGCGACATGATCACCGCCGCCGGCGTCCAGAGCAGTGACGGCAAGGCCGCCTACGTCCAGCTGAACCTGGCCGGTGATCAGGGCAGCACCGAAGGCAACCACTCGGTGGATGCTGTGCGCACGATCATCGACCAAACCCCGCCTCCCGCAGGGCTACACGCCTATGTCACCGGCCCTGCGCCATTGACCACGGATTCACTCGAAGCCAGTGACCGCGGCATGATCAAGATGACCGTGGTCACGATGATCGTCATCACGATCATGCTGGCCTTGGTCTACCGATCGGTGAGCACCGTGCTGCTCATATTGGCGATCGTCGGCATCGAGATGGGTGCCGCCCGCGGGGCGGTCGCGGTGATCGGCCACCTCGGGATCATGGACTTCTCGACGTTCTCGGTCCCATTGATGACGGCATTGTCGATCGCGGCGGGCACCGACTACGCGATCTTCCTGATCGGTCGCTACCACGAAGCCCGACAGAACGGCGAGGATCCGGAATCGGCCTATTACAGCGCATTCCACGGCGTCGGCCACGTCATCCTCGGCTCCGGGCTGACCATCGCGGGCGCCATGCTGACGTTGCGGCTGACCCGGCTGTCCTACTTCAATTCGCTGGCCTACCCGTCAGCCCTGGCCCTGATCATCGTCGTCGCCGCCGCACTGACCGTCGCCCCGGCCATCCTGGTCGTCGCCAGCCGATTCGGTCTGCTCGATCCCAAGCGGATGATGAAGACCAGGGGGTGGCGCAAGGTCGGCACCGCAACAGTCCGCTGGCCCAAACCCATTCTCGCCGCGGCGACCAGCATCGTGCTGCTCGGCCTGCTGGCCATGATCGGCTACAAGACGAGCTATGACGACCGCCGCTACATTCCCTCCGACGTGCCGGCCAACGTCGGGTACACGGCGGCCGAAAAGCACTTCAGCACAGCGCGACTCAACCCCGACATCATGACCATCGAGTCGGACCACGACATGCGCAACCCCACCGACATGATTGTGCTCGACCGGATTGCCAAGGCGCTGTTCAGAATCAAAGGCATCGCAATGGTGCAGAGTATCACCCGTCCGCTGGGCTCCCCCATCGCCCACAGCTCCATCCCCTACCAGATCAGCATGTCCTCGGTACCGATCACCCAGAACCTGCAGTTCTTGAAGCAGCGCGTCGGCGACATCAGCAAGATGAGTGACGACATGGGCGCGATGATCGGATCGATGACTCAGCTGCAAGCGTTGATGGTGAAGTTCTCCGACGCCATGCACACCACCGTCGGCGCGGGCCACGGCATGGTGGAGTCAGCGCACCGCAGCGTCGCCGACATGGACACCATGAAGGCCACGCTGGACCAGATGCGCGATAACATCGCCAACTTCGACGACGAGGTGCGGCCGTTCCGTAATTATTTCTACTGGGAGCCAAACTGTTTCAACATCCCGGCCTGCTTTGCGGTGCGCTCGGCGTTCGACGCGATGGACGGCGTCAACACGTTCAGCGACAACATGGCCGCACTGCAGACCGACATGACGGCGATGGTCGACGGCATGGACAAGATGGTCAACGGCATGGACAGCATCGACGCGCTGGTGCCGCAGATGGTGCAGCAGTTCGGCCCGATCATCGCAACCGCCACGACGATGCAGCACACCCTGCAGACCATCCACAGCAGCTTCGACGGGTTGATCCAGCAGATGCAGCAGATGACCGACACGGCCACCGCGATGGGCGAGGCGTTCGACGCCTCCAAGAGCGACGACTACTTCTACCTGCCGCCGGAGGTGTTCGCCAACCCGGACTTCCAGAAGGGGCTGAAGCTGTTCCTCTCACCGGACGGCAAAGCGGCCCGGCTTATTGTGACCCATGATGTGAATCCCGCATCGGAAGCCGGCATCTCGGTGGTCGACGACCAGCTGACCGCCGCGCACGAGGCGATCAAGGGCACCGCGCTGGCCAATGCGGACGTCTACCTGACCGGCACGGCGGCCACGTACCGCGACGTGCAGGCGGGAGCCAAATACGACACCATGATCGCCGCGTTCGCCGCTCTGACACTGATCTTCATCGTGATGCTGATCATCACGCGCGCACTGGTGGCGTCGATGGTGATCGTCGGGACGGTGGTGATCTCGCTGGGTGCCGCCTTCGGCCTGTCGGTGTTCATCTTCGAGCGGATCGTGGGCATCGAATTGAACTGGATTGTGCTGGCGTTCGCAGTGATCATCTTGATGGCGGTCGGCAGTGACTACAACCTGCTGCTGGTGTCGCGATTCAAGGAGGAGATCGGCGCGGGTATCAACACCGGCATCATCCGGTCGATGGGCAGTACCGGCACTGTGGTCACCGCGGCCGGACTGGTGTTCGCCTTCACGATGGGTTCGATGATCTCCGGTGACCTGCTCAACGTCGGTCAGGGCGGGATGACGATCGGTATCGGCCTGTTGCTCGACACGTTGATCGTGCGGTCCTTGATGACACCGTCGATCGCCGCGATCCTCGGACCCTGGTTCTGGTGGCCGCTGCGAGTCCGGCAGCGGCCGGCCTACAGCGAGCGGATGCGCGCGGTCCCAGCCGAGCGGGACATCAAGCCCGAACCCGAGAATGACACCGAGGCGATCGCGCCGGCTTAAGCCTCCCCGGCTTCGGCCTCGGCGAGTTCACGCTTCCACTGCTTGAACGTCTCCTCGGTGCGGCCGCGCCGCCAGTAGCCGGAGATGGAGGCCCACTTGGCGTCGACTCCGCGCTCCTTGCGGATGTAGGGGCGCAGGTTGTGCATGACGGCTTGGGCTTCACCGTGGATGAAGACCTGCACCTGGCCCGGGAGCCACAAGGTGGTGGTGACGGCCTCGATCAGGGGCGCGTTGTCACCGGCCCGGTCGTCACCGACCAGGTCGGCGCGCCCGCCGCGGTAGATCCAATTGATGGCCACGGACTCCGGCGCGTTGAGCTCGACTTCGTCCTCGGGGCCGGCCACCTCGATGAAGGCCTTGCCAACAGCGTTGGGCGGCAACGCTTCCAGGGCTGCGCTGATGGCGGGGAGTCCTGCCTCGTCGCCGGCGAACAGATGCCAGTCGGCGGCCGGGTCGGGTGCGTACGCCCCGCCGGGGCCCATCAGGTAGACGGTGTCGCCGGGTGTGGCGGCCGCCGCCCACGGTCCGGCCACGCCGTGCTCACCGTGGACCACGAAGTCGACGGTGATCTGACGAGCCTGCGGGTCGACGCGGCGCACGGTGTAGGTGCGCACGGTGGGCTGCTGTTCGGGCGGGAAGTCCTTGAAGCTGTCCAGCGTCAGCGGGTGCGGCAGCGACGCGACGTCGATGTCGTCGCGCACGAAGACGAACTTGACGTAGGAGTCGGTGAACTCACCGGGTGTGAACGTGTCGAACCCGGTACCGCCGAGGACGACGCGCACCATGTGCGGCGCCAGCTGCTCGGTACTGACGACCTGAAATGTGTGTAGTGGTCGACCCGCCACATCGCCTCCCGACGAAAGAAAATCGATAGCCAACCGGCTCGACTATACGTTTCGAGCGTGTGTTCCGGCCGTCTACATCGTCAGGCCGGCCTGCGCACCAGCCGCCAGCAGCCCTCCTCACGGCGGGCAAGTCCGGCGATCTCCAGCATCGCCAGCGGGCCGAGCACCGCGGTAGGCGCCAGACCGGACGCCACCGCGATGTCATCGGCGCTGCGCACCCCGCGGGCGGGCAGCGCCTCGTACACCTGCTTCTCGGGGTCGCTCAGACCGTCGAGCACGCCTACCGGTCGCGGCTCCTCGTCGGCGAATTCGCCGGCCCGACCGACCAATTCGACGACCTCGTCGGCTCGCGTCACCAGCTCGGCACCGTTGCGCAGCAGCACATGACATCCCATCGACGACGCCGACGTCACCGGGCCGGGCACCGCACAGACCACCCGGCCGAGCGCCCGCGCCCACGCGGCGGTGTTCGCCGCCCCGCTGCGGACACCGGCCTCCACCACCACGGTGGCCGTACCCAGCGCCGCCACCAGCCGATTGCGGGTCAGGAAACGGTGCCGGGCGGGCCGTACACCGGGCGCGTATTCGGTGAGTAGCAGGCCGGAATTACTGATCCGGTGCAGCAGCGCCGAATGGCCGGCCGGATACAGTACGTCGATGCCGCCGGCCAGCACCGCCACCGTCTGACCCTCCGCCGCCAGCGCGGCACGGTGCGCCACCCCGTCGATGCCGTAGGCGCCGCCGGAGACCACGGTGACGTCCTGCTCGGCCAGCCCTGCGGCCAGGTCGGCGGCCACGTGCTCGCCATACCCGGAGGCCGCCCGGGTTCCGACGATGGCCGCGGCCCGCTCCGCGACCTCGTCGAGCCGGGACGGGCCGATCGCCCACAGCGCGATCGGTGGCCGGCCGTGTGGTTTCTCCCGCACCGCGGACCCGCCGAAGGCGGTGAACGCCAGGGTCGGCCATTCGTCGTCGTCGGGCGTGATCAGTCGGCCTCCGCGACGTTCGAGCAGGGCCAGGTCCGCCTCGGCGGCATTGATATCGCGCCGCGCGGCGGTGCGTTCCCGCAACGCGTCACTGACCTCGCCTCCGGCGACCCGGCGGGCGGCCTCCACCGGGCCGACGTCTTTGACCAGCGCGGCGATCTCGTCGCAGGGCGGTTCGGCGACCCTGGATAGATACGCCCATGCCAAAGTCTTGGCCACGTCCGTCATGACTTTGCTCCTCCCTGACGGAAGCTCAGTGCCACCGCCACATCGTCGACGCTCGGTGTGGTGCGTCCGGCCAAATCCGCCAAGGTCCAGGCGACCCGCAACGACCGGTCAACGCCTCGGATACTGAGGACCCCGCGCTCGAGTGCCATCTTCAACGGGGCCATCGCGGTGGCGTCGAGCCGGAACTTGCGCCGCAGCACCGACCCGGTGACTTCGGCGTTGGTGGTGAATCCGTATCGACGCCAGCGTTCGGCGGCCGCAGCACGCGCCTGAGCAACCCGATCCCGCACAGCGGCAGTGGGTTCCGCGGCATCGGGCGCGAAGGCACCGGCGCGCACCATGTGCATCTCGACCCGCAGGTCCACCCGATCCATCAGCGGTCCGGACAACTTGCCGAGATAGCGCCGCTTCTCCAGCGACGTGCAGATGCAGTCTTTCGGGTCGGTTTGCGCACAGGCGCATGGGTTGGCCGCCATCACGAGCTGGAAACGCGCGGGGTAGCACGCCACCCCGTCGCGGCGGGCAAGCCGAATCTCGCCGTCTTCCAATGGTGTTCGTAGTGATTCGAGGACGCTGACCCGAATCTCGGCGCATTCGTCGAGGAACAATACGCCCCGGTGGGCGCGACTGACTGCACCGGGGCGCGCCATGCCCGAGCCCCCACCGACCAGTGCGGCCACACTCGACGAGTGATGCGGCGCGATGAACGGTGGACGAGTGATCAGTGGGGTGGTCTCGGACAGCATTCCGACCACCGAGTGGATCGCCGTCACCTCCAGCGCCTCACGTTCGGTGAGTTCGGGCAGCAGCCCGGGAAGCCGTTGGGCCAGCATGGTTTTCCCCACACCGGGCGGGCCGGTGAGCATCAGGTGGTGTGCGCCGGCGGCGGCGACCTCGACGGCGAACCGGGCATGCGTCTGGCCCACCACATCGGCCAGGTCGGCAACCGAATCAGCCTGCGGCGCCGGTGTGTCCACGCGGTCGGCGAGGGCGGCCTTTCCCGTCAACCAGCCTTGTAGCTGCCGCAGTGTCTGGGCGCCAAGGACTTCGATGCCGGCGACCAGACTGGCCTCAGCGAGGTTGGCGACCGGCACCACGACAGTGGGCCAGCCTTGTCGCTTGGCCGCCAGGACGGCCGGGAGCACGCCACGCACCGATCGGATCCGGCCGTCGAGCGCCAGCTCTCCCAGCAGCACCGTCTTCTCCAGCCGATCCCACGGCTTCTTATGGCTTGCCGACAGCACCGCGGCGGCGATCGCGATGTCGTACAGCGAGCCGGCCTTGGCCAGCGTTGCCGGCGAGAGCGCCAAGGTCAGTCGCGACATCGGCCACTCGTTGCCGCAGTTGGTGATTGCCGCGCGCACCCGGTCTCGGGACTCGCGCAGCGCGGCGTCGGGCAGTCCCACCAGGTACACCCCGGGGAGCCCCGCGGTGATGTCGGCCTCGATCTCGACGATCTCGCCATCGAGGCCCCGCACCGCGACCGAGTAGGCGCGCCCCAACGCCATCAGCCGACCCCACGCAGATGGATGATCTCCGGGGTGCGCCGGCGACCGATGCGTACGCCGACGACATCGATGCGGACCGCGGCCCAACCCCGGTCTTGGCCGGCCAGCCAGATCCCCACCAGCCGGCGGATCCGCCGCACCTTGGCCGGGGTGACCGCGTATTCCACGCCGCCGAACCCGTCACCGGTGCGGGTCTTCACCTCGACGAACACCAGCGTGCCGTCGGGCGCCGCCGCGATCACGTCGAGTTCGCCATAGCGGCAGCGCCAATTCCGAACCACGATCCGCAAACCCAGCGACTCCAGATGCTCGGCCGCCAGCTGCTCCCCCAGCGCACCGAGCTGGTTGCGGCTCATCGTCGTCATGAGTGCAGCGTCGGGCACGAGGCCGACACCCGCCGACGCCTACGACCTGAATCACCGCCGAAACCGCCGAGTTGTCCACAGATCCGCGCTCATCCACAGGCTCAACCAACTCGGCACAAACCGGTCCGCTTCGAGGGACGTGCAGTGGCTAACTGACTCGAGCCGATACGCAGCGCCTCAGATCAGCTCGATCGCCTCCGCGATCGATGGCAACACCCGAGCCGGCCGGAACGGGTAGCGCTCGATGTCCTCGACGGTCGTCGAACCAGTAAGCACCAGAATGGTTTCCAGACCGGCCTCGATACCGGCCACCACGTCGGTGTCCATCCGGTCACCGACCATGACAGTGCTCTCCGAATGCGCCTCGATCCGGTTCAGCGCACTGCGGAACATCATCGGGTTGGGCTTGCCCACGAAATACGGTTCGCGCCCGGTCGCCTTGGTGATCATCGCGGCCACCGAACCGGTCGCCGGCAGCGGCCCTTCCGCCGACGGTCCGGTGACGTCGGGGTTGGTGGCGATGAACCGGGCACCCTGGCCGATCAGCCGGACCGCCTTGGTGATCGCCTCGAAAGAATAGGTGCGCGTCTCGCCGAGCACCACGAAGTCCGGACCGGTATCGGTCAGCGTGTACCCCGCCTCGTGCAGTGCGGTGGTCAGCCCTGCCTCGCCGATCACATATGCCGACCCGCCCGGCAGCTGATCATCCAGGAAGGCCGCGGTGGCCAGCGCCGAGGTCCAGATGGCCGACTCCGGCACGTCGAGCCCCGAGCGCGCCAGCCGTGCCGCGAGATCACGCGGGGTGTAGATCGAGTTATTGGTCAGCACCAGGAATCGTCGCTGCTTGTCGATCAGGCACGCCAGGAACTCGGCGGCCCCGGGCAACGCATGTTCCTCGCGGACCAGGACGCCGTCCATATCGGTCAGCCAGCATTGCGGTGTCGCGCGCACGGTCCTCCCTTCGGGGACGTTGTGTCCATCAGTGTTCCCCGCCGACGGGTGACAGATCCCGCGATCGAGCAAGGCGGTCATGACGCGATGTGTGCGGTCCGCTGGTGCCGCACGACCAGCGCGGCGCGCGGATGCGCCCGGGTGACCGTCGCTACCGGAGTTGTCCGTAGGTTTTCGTCCACCACGACACTCGGAACACCCTGTTGAACAGATGATTCCGGCCCGAACAAGACACTCCAGTCCACCGAGCCGTTGTCATCGGAATGTGCGACCACAATTGCGTCCCGCGCCGACATCTGGTCCAGCAGCGTTTCGAGCGCATAGTCGGGTTCAGCCAGCACGACGACGGGTTCGGCGCCCAGCGCGGCCAGCCGCGCCACTTCCTCACGCAGCCCGGTCTGCTCGGTCAGCAGGATCTGCAGCAGCATTCGGTCACTTGCCGTATCCCGATGCACCGCACCCACTTTGGTGCGCACCCACATGCCGCCCACCGAACCTTCGATGTGCTCGACGACGGGTGGCAGGGCGCGACGGTCGACGTGCAGCCGGGCCGACAGGCAGGTCCGGTAGGACGCACGGGCCTCGGCCATCGTGTTGGCTCCGCCTGCGCAGCCGCTGGGTACGCCGCGGAAGGTCAGCTGTGGCTGTCGGTCGGGGTCGTGGCGAAAGATCACGTGTTCGGCCATCAGCTCGCCTCCCGACGGGCCGCCCGCTGCCCCACGACAATGGTGACGCGTTGCCGCGCAGGCAGATACAGATCCACACACATCGGCGCCCGCCGCTTCAGCAGAAAAGCCAGCATGACGCGGATCATGAGGACACCGCCGCAGACCGACGCTGCAGAGCAACCGAGACGCTCAGCACCACCAGACCGACGACCGCCAGCCCCGCACCCGCGGCGGCCGGCGCTGTGTAGCCATATCCTGCGGCGATCACCAGTCCGCCGATCCACGCCCCCGACGCGTTGGCGATGTTCAAGGCCGAATGGTTCAGCGCGGCGGCCAGCGTCTGCGCCTCGGCGGCAACATCCATCAACCGGGTTTGCAGCGCGGGCGCGATCGCCGCTCCGCTGGCACCGATGCCGAACAACAGCACCATCGCGGTGAACGGGTTGTGCGCGCCGGCCACGAAAGCCGCGAGCACCAGCGCAAGAGCCGTCATCGACACATACAGGCCGCGGATCACCGACCGGTCGGCCATCCGGCCGCCGGCCAGATTGCCGACCACCATGCCGGCGCCGAACACCATCAGCCCCAAGGGCACCCACGAGCGGGAGACACCAGTGACATCGGTCAGGGTGGTCGCGATGTAGGTGTACACGGCGAACATGCCGCCGAAGCCCACCATGCCGATCGCCAGCGCCAACCAGACCTGCGGGCGTCGCAGCGCGCCGAGTTCGGCACGGGTACTGGTGCTGCTGGTCGCGGCCAGGTCGGGAAGCCACATCCAGATCGCAGCCAACGTCACCAGTCCGATGCCGACGACAAGCGCGAACGCGCTTCGCCAGCCGAGCAATTGGCCAAGCCAGGACGCCAGTGGCACTCCGATCACGGTCGCCACGGTCAGGCCTGTCATCACTTGCGCGACTGCCTTGGCCCGCCGTTCGGGCCCGAGCAATTGCGCAGCCACCAGTGCCGCGACACCGAAGAACGCGCCATGCGGAAGGCCTGCGATGAAGCGGGCGGCGATCAGGACTCCGTAGCTGGGCGCCAGCACGGTCAGCACGTTGCCGACGGCGAACAACGCCATCAGGGTCATCAACACGACCTTGCGATTGAATTTCGCGGTCAGCGCGGCGATGACGGGCGCACCGACCACGACGCCGAGCGCGTAGGCGGAGATGATGTGGCCGGCGGTCGGTTCAGAGATCCGCAGGCCGCCGGCGATCTCGGGCAGCAGGCCCATCGCGACGAATTCGTTGGTGCCGATTCCGAAGGCACCGAATGCCAGGGCAAGAATGCCCAGCCCGGTCCTGGTCGGGCAGAGCGCGGGAGACGCCGCCGGTGCGGCGGGTCGGAGCGTGAGGGTCACGGGTGCTATCGACTTTCTGTGCGGTGGCGGATGCTGCCGCGGTGCAGCGCTCGGTCCCTGTCCCCCGACCCTACCGCCACTTAAACCACACAACCAACCGACTTTTGTCTAAATCTGGTCAAAGTGATGGGTGTCTCCATTGCTTTGCCTGGCCGATTGATCTTGGTTCAATGGAAAGATGCCGGTAACCAGGCGTTCCGCTGCCCCCGCGACAACGGGGGACGTTTTCGCGCTGATACGCGCCGGCACCGCCACCACCCGAACCGAGGTCCGGGAGCTGACCGGCCTGTCCCGGACGGCGGTCGGCAGCCGCATCGCCGCCCTGGCCCGTCGCGGGCTGGTCTCCGAAGGCGATGAGGGGCCGTCGACCGGCGGTCGCCCACCAGCGCTGGTGCGGTTCAACGCCGAAGCCGGTGTGGTCCTGTCGGCGGCCATCGGCCGCAGCCGCACCCGGCTCGCGGTGTGCAACCTGGCCGGCGACATCCACGCCCTGGCCGACATGGACTCCGAGATCCGCATCGGCCCCGATGATCTGATGCCCGACCTGGTCAAGCGCCTCGAGGTACTGCTCGACGAGAGTGGCCGGGCCGCGGGTGACGTGCTCGGCGTCGGGGTGTCGCTACCCGGCACGGTCGACCAGCAGCGCGGCTGCAGCCTGGCGTCTCCGGTGATGAGCGGTTGGGACGGCGTGCCGTTGGAGCCGTACTTCCGGAAGCTGACGACGGCACCGATCGTGCTCGACAACGACACCAACGTTCAGGCGCTCTCGGAACGCCGCGGGCGCTTGAGAATTCACGACGATCTGCTGCTCATCAAGGCATCCACCGGCCTCGGCGCGGGGATCGTGTGCGGCGGCGTACTCCAGCGCGGCGCTGTGGGCGCGGCAGGCGAGTTCGGCCACAACAAGACCGTCGCGGCTGCGGGCATACCGTGCCGCTGCGGCGACACCGGCTGCCTGGAGGCGATCGCCGGCGGATGGGCATTGGTACGCACACTGCAGGAGCAGGGCCGGCAGGTCCACCACATCCGCGACGTCGTCGAACTGTCCAACCACGGCGACGGCGAAGCGCGCCGGCTGCTGCGCGAAAGTGGCCGCCACGTCGGTGAGGTGATCGCCGCCGCGGTGAACCTGCTTAACCCCGAGGTTCTCGTCGTTGGCGGCGACATGTCCGGCGCGTACGACGTGTTTGTCGCCGGGTTACGAGAAACGTTGTACGGCAACGCAACCGCGCTGGCTACCCGGCACCTTCAGGTCGTCCCGTCGACGTACGGTGACAAGGCAGGCAACATCGGCAGCGCGATGCTGGTCTTGGAGAAAATCTTGTCGCCCGGCGCCATCGACGCATCGCTGCACTGACAAGAGTCCCCGCAGCGCCGACCCCGAGCTACTCGGGCAGCCGAAGCTCGGGCTTCTCGACCTCTTCGATGTTGACGTCCTTGAACGTGATCACCCGGACCTGCTTGACGAACCGTGCCGGGCGGTACATGTCCCACACCCACGCATCGGACAGGCGCAGCTCGAAGTAGACCTCACCATCGGTGTTGCGCGGCACCAGCTCCACGCTGTTGGCCAGGTAGAAGCGGCGCTCGGTCTCCACGACGTAGCTGAACTGCCCCACGATGTCCTTGTATTCGCGGTACAGCGAGAGCTCCATCTCGGTCTCGTATTTTTCGAGATCTTCGGCACTCATCGGTTCAGCTGTCCTCTTTGTCTTGTCGTGGTGCTATCCATCTTGACTCACACCTGATCGTCGCGCTGCGGGGGTGGGCACTCCATCACCATCTCGGTACCACCGGCACGTGCCACCCGCCGGACATTGATGTAGGAAAACCGGTGCTGACGGCACGGGCCGAGGTCGGTCAGCGCCGCACTGTGCGCCGGGGTGCTGTACCCCTTGTGGTCGGCGAACCCGTAGCCCGGATGCTCGTCGTCCATCGCCACCATCAGCCGATCGCGGCTGACCTTCGCCAGCACACTGGCCGCGGCGATACAGGCCGCCGCGGCGTCCCCGCCGATCACCGGTAACGACGGCATCGGCAGCCCCGGCACCCGGAACCCGTCGGACAACACATAGCCCGGCCGCACCGAAAGCCCCGCCACCGCGCGCCGCATCCCCTCGATATTGGCCACGTGCACGCCGCGCCGGTCGACTTCAGGGGCCGGAATGAACACCACGTGGTAGGCCAGCGCGTAGCGCCTGATGAGCGGGAACAGTTCTTCGCGCGCCTTCTCGGTGAGCTTCTTGGAGTCGTCAAGAGCCGCGAGGCTCTCCATCCGGTTGGGCCCCAGCACGCAGGCCGCCACCACCAGCGGGCCCGCACACGCGCCACGGCCGACTTCGTCGACCCCGGCGACCGGACCCAAACCGCTTCTATACAAAGCGGATTCGAGCGTTCGCAGACCCGACGATTTGCGAATCACCGTCCGCGGCGGCCATGTCATCGCCGGCACAGATCAACCCTGCTGCGGGTCGAACGAGGACACACCACCCCACCGAGACGGCGGCCACGCGATGAACCGCGCCTTGCCGATGACATTGCTCACCGGGACCGTGCCGGCCATCGGATCACCGGTGCAGAGAATGCCCTTCTGGGCATCAGCGGGGGTGCTGGTGCAGTGTGCGCGGGAGTCCGCCGAATGAGTGCGGTTGTCACCCATCACCCACAACCGGCCGTCCGGCACCTTCACCGGACCGAACTCGTTGCCCAGGCACGGGTAGACGGCAGGATCAGCCATCATCGTCTGGGCGTTGAGATACGGCTCGGTGAGCGGCTTGCCGTCGACGGTCAGTCCGGTGTCTGCACGGCATTGCACCGTCTGGCCTCCGGTGGCGATGACACGCTTGACCAAGTCGTTCTCGTCGGGCGGCACGAAACCGACCACCGACAAGGCGTTCTCGATGTAGCGGACCGCGGTGTTGCTGGACCGGATGGATTTGTATCCGACGTTCCAGTTCGGCGGGCCCTTGAAGACGACGACGTCACCGGGCCGGGGGTCCTCGAACCGATACGTGACCTTGTCGACCATGATCCGGTCGCCGACGCAGCCGGGGCAGCCGTGCAGCGTCGGTTCCATCGATTCGGAGGGAATCAGGTACGGACGCGCGATGAACGTCAGCATCACGTAGTACAGGACTAGCGCGATGGCGACGAGGATCGCGCCTTCGCGCAGCGCCGACTTCTTCTTTTCCCCGGTCTCCGGGTTCTTTTCCCCGGTCTCCGGGGCCGCGTCGGCGGGACTGTCGTCCGCCCCGTCCGTCGCGGTGAGGTTGTCCGGCGTGGAGTCGTTCGAGCCCGTGTTGTCGGTCACGTCGTCAGCGTAGTCAGACCGGCTGACCGGTCAGCGACTCCCACACGTCGAAGCTCAGCGCTTTTCCTTGATCTTGGCCTTCTTGCCCCGCAGCTCGCGCAGGTAGTACAGCTTGGCGCGCCGCACGTCGCCGCGGGTCAGCACCTCGATGTGGTCGATGTTGGGCGAATGCACCGGGAAGGTGCGCTCGACACCGACGCCGTAGCTTTCCTTGCGCACGGTGAAGGTCTCGCGAATGCCACCGCCCGAACGACGGAGCACAACGCCCTTGAAGACCTGAACGCGCTGCTTGTTGCCCTCGATAACCTTCACGTGGACATTGATGGTGTCCCCGGGGCTGAAGGTCGGGATGTCGTCGCGCAGCGACGCCTGGTCGACGAAGTCCAGCGTGTTCATCGGTGACACTTCCTTGCGGTTCGCGGCGCAGCCACCTGCCTGCGCGGAAAGCGCTGGCGATCGCCGGGCCGATGGATTCGGGCACGTGATGTTTGGCGCAGCAGGCGGAAAACTCCCAGCCCGCGCGGCAACTGCTCAATTGTGCCAGACGCACCGCGAGCAGTGAAATCGCACGACCCGCCGAGGCGCCGATGATCTGTCGACGAACTGAACACGCGGTGTAGAAAAGGTACCGTTAACCTGGACCAAGGTCGGGCGGCAACGCGGCACCCCGGATCTCAGACTTGCACCGGTTTCCGAGGAGATGGACATGCGACGGCATCTGTCGATGCTGGTCACCGGCACCGCGGCGGCAGTGATCGGCGTTCTGGTAGCTGCCTCATCCGCTCAGGTGAACGCCGGCCCGAGCGACGCAGCCGCCCGCCCGGTGAACCTGCTGTCCGCTGATCCGAACGCCGTCGCGCAGGCGCCCGCCCTCAGTCCGCTGCCCGATGCGCCGCCGGACCCCTCGACCAACCTCGATATGCGCGCCAAAGAAGCGGCCTCGGAGGCCGCGCAGGACGGCGCGGACATCAGTTTCACCCTGCTCGACCGCACCACCGGACGGGTCCTCAAGGGCGGTGACGACGCTCCCTTCCCGGTCGCCTCGGTGAGCAAACTGTTCATCGCCGACGACCTACTGCTGCAGGTGGCCAAGGGTCAGCGCCAGCTCACCCCGGCAGAGCAGCAGTCCTTCGACGTCATGCTGCGGTCCTCCGACGACAGCGCGGCCGAAGTGTTCTGGGGCGAGAGCGGCGGCAGCGCGATCATCAGCAGGGTCACCGCGCGATACGGACTGACCTCGACGAGTGCGCCGTATGACGGCAACTGGTGGAACACCATGAGCACCACCGCCGACCTGGTCCGGTATTACGACATGCTGCTCGACGGTGCAGGCGGCCTGCCCGCCTCGCAGGCGGCGGTCATCCTCGGCGACCTCTCGGCATCCACCCCCACCGGCTCCGACGGCTACCCGCAGCGGTTCGGCATCCCCGACGGGCTGTTCGCGGAACCCGTTGCGGTCAAACAAGGTTGGATGTGCTGCTGGAACGGCGGCAACTGGCTGCACATGTCTACCGGGGTGATCGGACCGGATCGGCGTTTCGTGCTGGCCATGGCCTCCCTGCAGCCGGTCGACGACGCGACCGCGCGCAGCACCATGACCCAAGCCGTCAAGACGATGTTCCCCAGCGGGCGGATCTGACGGCACCCCGCTGTCAACGACGCGGCGGTCTCGGCGGCGGCTGACGGAATTCGGCCCGAGCACGGAATGGCCGGGTCGGTTCATTGCCGACCGTCGCTGCCACCGCGGTCGTGTTCGCCATCGGGCTGGCGAGCCGCGTCGTCGGCGCGGTCGGGCTGGCGGCGCGTCGCGGTCCGAGCACCAGCGGGCGGGTTGCCTGGGCGCTCTCGTCGTCGTTCTGTTCGAGCACACTGCGTGCGATCCGCTCGATCGCACCCTGCACCTGCATGCGGTCGGGCCGGCCCTCGAATGCGGGCGACCGGGTGAGGGTGTCGGTGATCCAGCTCGCGAGCATGTTGCGGGCGTGATTCACTTCCGCGGCGCCGGCCGGGGTGAGCCAGAGCTGATCCCCGCTGCGCTGGGCGTAGCCGTTCGCGACCAGCCGGTCGAACGTCGGCTCGAGGATCTCGACCGGCACCCGGTGGTGGGCGGCCACGGCGCTGAGGTCCGCTGTGCCGGCCACCTGCGCATGCCGGTAAATCCGCAACGCGGCCCACATCAACGGGACGTCGAGGCGGGTGCCGCCCGCCCGGGCCAGAGCAGGCAGGTGCTGGCCGCGACTTTCCCGCAGCAGCCGGCTGACCGCGACCTCCAGCACTTTCTCGGCCGGTTCGGTGGTCGGCATGCCGAAGCCTTCGCCGAGGTCGGTGCTGCCGGTGGCGGCCGCGTCGCGCAGTGGCACCTGCTTGAGGAACAGCGCCAGCACGAAGCCGACGATCGCGACCGGCGCCGCGAAAAGGAACACCTTGCTCAGGGAGTCGGCGTAGGCGTCGACGATCGGCGCGGCCGCCGTAGGCGACAGCTTGTGCAACGCCTGCGGTGACTGCGCGACCTCGGGCGAGGCACCGCTGGCCGCCAGGGCCGCAGGCAGCCGATCGGCCAGGAAGTTACTGAACAGCGAGCCGAAGATCGCGGCGCCGAACGAACTGCCGATGGTGCGGAAGAACGTGACGCCCGAGGTGGCCACGCCCAGGTCGGTGAAGTCGACGGTGTTCTGCACGGTCAGGATGAGGACCTGCATGCTCAACCCGATGCCGGCGCCAAGGATCAGCAGGTCCAGCGACTGCACAAGCGTCGAGGTGTGCGCGTCCATCAGCGACAGCAGGACGAACCCGACCGCCATGATCGCGGTGCCCGCGACCGGGAAGATCTTGTAGCGCCCGGTGCGGCCGACGATCACACCACTGGTCAGTGAGGTGGCCAGCAGGCCGGCGACCATCGGCAGGGTGTGCAGGCCGGACACAGTGGCCGATACGCCGTCGACGAACTGCATATAGGTCGGCAGGAACGTCAGCGCCCCGAGCATCGCGAATCCGACGACGAACGACAGCACGCAGCACACCGTGAACACCGGGTCGGCGAACAGCCGGATCGGCAGAATCGGCTCCGCGGCCCGCTTTTCGACGAACACGAAGGCCACCAGAATCGCCACCGAGCCGACGAACAGGCCGATGATCGTCGGCGAACCCCACGGGTAGGTGGTGCCACCCCAGCTGGTGGCCAAGGTCAGACCGGCCGCGCCGAGACCCACCAGCACGATGCCCGGATAGTCGATGACCGGCCGGGAGGTACGGCCCAGCGCCGGAATCGCCACCGCCGCCACCGCGAGCACCACCACCGCGACCGGCACGTTGACCCAGAACGCCCACCGCCACCCCAGGTGGTCGGTGAACAGCCCACCCAACAACGGTCCGACGACGGTGGTGACACCGAACACCGCGCCCAGCGCGCCCTGGTAGCGGCCGCGTTCACGCAGCGGGATCACTTCGCCGATGACCGCGACCGCGGTGACGGTGATCGCGCCGCCGCCGATGCCCTGCAATGCGCGCGAGGCGACCAGCATCGTCATCGATCCGGCCAAGCCGCACAGCACCGAGCCGGCGAGGAAGAACAGCACGGCGGCCTGGAAAACCGGTTTGCGGCCGAAGGTGTCGCCGAGCTTGCCGACGACTGCGGTCACGATCGTCGAGGCCAGCAGGTAACTGGTGACGACCCACGATTGGTGACCGGCTCCGCCGAGATCAGCGACGACGGTGGGCAGTGCGGTTGCGACGATGGTCTGGTCGAGGGCGGCCAGCAGCATGCCGAGCACCACGGCGAGGAAGACGAAGTTGCGCTGCCGGCCCGTCACCTGCGCAGCCGCCGGTGCTGGCGGAGCGCCGGTGGATGGACGATTCACGCTGTTCTCAATACCCTGCCGCGAGCTTCGGTAACCTGCGCCGCGCCGTGCTCTCAGTCACCGATCCCGGGTCGCTTCGCTTTCGCCCGTCGAACCACCGAGCAGGTCCGGGCGACGCTCCCGCGTCCGCTGCAGCGCCTGTTCGTGGCGCCAGGCCGCGACCTTGCCGTGGTCCCCGGAGAGCAGTACCTCCGGGACCGGCAGCTCACGCCAGGTCGGCGGACGGGTGTAGCTCGGGCCTTCGAGCAGACCGTCTTTTTCCGGCGAGTGCGAATCGTCCTGGTGCGAGCGCGGATTGCCCATCACGTTGGGTAGCAGCCGGACCACCGCCTCGATCATCACCAGCGCCGCGACCTCACCACCGGCCAGCACGTAGTCCCCGATCGAGACCTCCTCGACCCGCATTCGCCGCCGCGCGTCCTCGGCGACCCGCTGGTCGATGCCTTCGTAACGGCCACAGGCGAACACCAGATGCCGCTCCGCCGTCCAGGCTTGGGCGTCGTTCTGGGTGAACAGCCGTCCCGCCGGCGTCGGGATCACGAGAACTGTTTCCTCGGTGCAGATCTCGTCGAGTGCCTCACCCCAGACCGGGGCCTTCATCACCATGCCGGGGCCGCCGCCGTACGGGGCGTCGTCCACCGAGTGGTGCACGTCGCGGGTCCAGCGACGCAGATCGTGCACGGCGAAGTCCACGATGCCGGACTCGATCGCCTTGCCGGGCAACGACTGTCGTACCGGGTCGAGGTACTCGGGGAAGATCGAGATGACGTCAATCCGCACGGGCGCGCACCCTATTCCAGGCCGTCCAGATCCAAAAGGCCGTCGGGAGGGTCGATTTCGACGATCCCGTCGGCCAGCGACACCGACACGACGATCGCCCCGACGAACGGCACCAGCACTTCGGTTCCGTCCGCTCCGCGCACCGCCAGCAGTTCCGCGCCCGCGGTGTGCAGCACTTCACTGATCGAGCCGACGACGCGGCCGTCGACGGTCCGCACCGTCAGCCCTTCGAGCTGATGGTCGTAGAACTCGTCGGGATCATCGATGGGAGGAAGTTCAGCGGAGTCGACGACGAACAGGTGGCCGCGCAATGCGTCGGCCGCATTGCGGTCGGACACCCCGCGCAGCCGCACCAGCAGACGCCCGCCGTGCGGCCGAACCGACTCGACGACGACGTCTTGACCGCCCTCACCGCGAGATGGCCGCAGCCGCAACCGGTTTCCGACAGCGAACCGCCCTTCGGGGTCGTCGGTGCGGACGTCGACCACCAGTTCCCCGGTGATCCCGTGAGCCTTGGCCACCCGCCCGGCGACGAGTTCCATCGTCAGCTACTGGTCGGTGTCCACCACGTCGACGCGGATACCCCGGCCGCCGATACCGGCGACCAGGGTGCGCAACGCAGTCGCGGTGCGACCGCCACGGCCGATCACCTTGCCGAGGTCCTCGGGGTGGACGTGGACCTCAACCGTGCGTCCCCGCCGGTTGGTGACCATGTCGACGCGGACATCGTCAGGATTGTCGACGATCCCGCGGACCAGATGCTCCACGGCGTCGACGACGACCGAACTCATTCTGCGGCGGCCTCAGTGGACTCGGCAGCCTCGGCGACCGGCTCAGCGGCGGGCTCGGCCTCAGCGGCGTCGGCCTTCTTGGCCGGGGCCTTCTTCTTCTTGGCCTGGGTGGCCTCGCCACCGGGGGCGCCGTCGGCCTCGGCCAGCGCGGCGTTGAACAGGTCCAGCTTGCTGGGCTTGGGCTCCTTGACCTTCAGCGTGCCCTCGGCACCGGGCAGACCCTTGAACTTCTGCCAGTCACCGGTGATCTTCAGCAGGTTGAGAACCGGCTCGGTGGGCTGGGCGCCAACAGACAGCCAGTACTGCGCGCGCTCGGAATCGATCTCGATCAGGCTCGGCTCTTCCTTCGGGTGGTAGCGGCCGATGACCTCGATCGAGCGGCCGTCGCGGCGGGTGCGCGCGTCGGCGACAGCGATGCGGTACTGGGGGTTGCGGATCTTGCCAAGCCGGGTGAGCTTGATCTTGACAGCCATGAACTAACTCCTGTGGGTATCACGCTGCAATTCAGCGATGCCGGCGGATTGCCGGATCCGGTTTTGCCTCGCGTGCGTGACCAGCCGGCGGCCCATCCATAACGGAAGCCGCGGTCGGACAGCCACCGATTGTGCCAGACGGCCCTGGTCAGGTGTTAATCGCGCGACCTGGCGCCGGCCGGATCAGACGATCTTCTGGATGCACTTCTGCTCGACGCGCCGCGTCATCCGCCAGCCGTCGGGGGTACGCACGAACGCGTCGTCGTACCAGAGCCCGCAGAACATGATCTGGCCGTCGTCGCCGAGCGCCATCGGGTTGAACAGGATCGTCCGCGATGTCGCGGTGTCGCCGTCGAGCCGGATGTCGAAGTTTCCGAGCATGTGGAAATAGGCCGGAAAATTGGGCAGCACCTCGGCCAGCCAAGCCTTGACGTCGGGAAAGGTGCCCGCGATCCCGCCGAGTTCGGTGTAGTCGATGTGGGCGTCCGGGGTGAAAACACGATCGAGGTCGTCGAAGCGGCGGCTGTCGATCGCCGTCGAGTAGTCGACCAGCAGCTGCTGGATCTCCATCCGATCCGACATCTCTTCAAGGCTCAGCATGCGCGTGATTCAACACCTGATCGGCGGGCGCGGCGGGCGTGGTCCACACCTGCGGGACACTTTCTACTAAGGTTTGCCTAACCAAATCAGATCGGAGCAGGTGTGGTGGAGCGACCCGGTTTCTCGGTGATCATCGGCTACGCCAGCGACATGGGCACCGCCGAGTACATCGCCATGCAACTCGCCGACGCGATCAAAGAAGCCGGGATCGACGCCACCGAGACCGAGCTCAACGAGGTGGCTGTTGACGAGGTCCGGGCCGCGACCCACATGATCGTGGTGGCCTCGACGTTCGGTGAGGGTGAGGTCCCCGACAACGGCACCGTGTTCTGGGAGGAGCTGGCGGCATCCGACGCCCGGCTCGACGGGCTGGGATACGCGGTCCTGGCGCTGGGCGACAGCTCTTACGAAATGTTCTGCAACGCCGGCCGGATCATCGATGCCCGCCTCGCCGAACTGGGTGCCCACGCGCTGGCCGCGCGCGCCGAATACGACTGCTACCGGGAGGGCGACGCCCGCGAGTGGATCGCCGACATCGCCAAGATCCTCATCGAGGCGGCCGCCGCCGCACCCGCCGCAGCAGAACCCACCGCCCCGAAGGCGGCACCGCACCGCCGTCACGAAGCCAGCCCGTGGACCGACGCGAATCCCTTCACCTCGACCGCCCTGGTGAACCGGCCGCTGACGGCACCGGAGTCCGACAAGGAGGTCCGCCACATCGAGTTGGACCTCGCGGATTCCGGAATCACCTATCAGGCCGGCGATTCGGTGGCCGTGCATCCGGTCAACAATCCCGCGCTCGTCGAGGCCGTGCTGGCCAAGCTCGGAGTCGACGGCTCCTACGTCGCCGCGGGCAGCGATCGGCCGCTGGGCGAACTGCTCGCGGGCCACCTCGACATCTGCTCTCCGTCGCGGGCGTTGCAGGCGCTGGTCGCGGCCCGCACCGACGACACCGAGGCCGCGGCGGCGCTGCGCTCCCCCGACCCCGCGGTGGTGTCGTCCTGGTTGTACGGCCGCGACGTGCTCGACCTGCTGCTTCTCACCGAACTGTCGGTCGACGAGGTACTGGAAGCGTTGCGGCCCTTGCAGTTTCGCGACTACTCGATCGCCTCGAGTCCCCTGGTCCATCCGGATCGGCTGCATCTGACGGTGGCGACCGTGCGTTACCACTGCCGCGGCCGCGCCCGCGGAGGCGTCGCCTCCACATTTCTGGCCGACAGAGTCTCCGGTCGGCAGTCCGTGCGAATTCACCTGCGGCCCAACCACAATTTCCGGCTACCCGCCCCGGATGTACCGATCATCATGGTCGGACCGGGAACCGGCATCGCACCGTTCCGCGCGTTCCTGCACGAACGCCAGGCGACCGCTGCGCCGGGCAGATCGTGGCTGTTCTTCGGCGACCGGCGGCGGCACACCGATTTCCTCTATGGCGACGAGCTCACGCGATTCCACGAATCCGGTGCACTGACCCGACTGGATCTGGCCTTCTCGCGCGAGAGTGCCGGGCCGAAAACCTACGTCCAGCACCGCATGAAGGACAACGCGCGGGAGCTGTTCGGGTGGCTCGAAAGCGGAGCGCACCTGTATGTGTGCGGGGACGCCGAGCGGATGGCCAAGGACGTCGACGCCGCCCTGCACGAGATCGTCGCCGAGGCCGGTGACATGGACGCCGCCGCCGCGCACTCCTACGTGAACGAACTGATCAAAGCCCACCGGTACGTACGCGACGTCTACTGACCGAGCGGGTTAGGCTCAGGGCCCATGCGCAGACTTCTCGCGAGCCTGACCACGGCGCTCACCGTTTTGACGGCGACGGCAGGGATTGCCAACGCGGACACCATCGATCAGCCGCCGGGCTCGGTGCCGATCCCCGATGGACCCGCGCCCGCGTGGATCATCGCCGACATGAACACCGGCCAGGTGCTGGCCGGCCGTGACATGTACGCCGCGCACCCGCCGGCCAGCACGATCAAGACACTGCTGGCTCTCACCGCGCTGGACGAGCTGCCCGATCTGAATGCGACGGTGGTGGCCAACAACTCCGACACCCTCGTCGAATGCAACTGCGCCGGTGTGCGGCCCGGTCGCAGCTACACCGCCCGTCAGCTGCTCGACGGGCTGTTGCTGGTGTCGGGCAACGACGCCGCCAACACCCTGGCCGACATGCTCGGCGGCTACCAGGCGGCGGTCGACAAGATGAACGCCAAGGCCGTGGCGATCGGGGCGACCAACACCCACGCGACCACGCCGTCCGGCCTGGACGGAGCGGGCGGCCCGGGCTGGACCACTCCGCATGACCTTGCCGCGATCTTCCGCGCCGCGATGGCCAATCCGGTGTTCGCACAGATCACCGCCCAGCCGGTCGCGATGTTCCCCGGCGAGATCGGGGACAAGCCGCTGGTGAATCAGGACGAACTGCTGGCCCGCTATCCCGGTGCGATCGGCGGCAAAACCGGCTTCACCGACGCAGCCCGAAAGACGTTCGTCGGCGCCGCAGACCGCGGCGGCCGCCGGCTGGTGATCGCCATGATGTACGGGCTGATCCACGAAGGTGGCCCGACCTACTGGGATCAGGCGGCGGCACTGCTGGATTGGGGCTTCGCCCAGAACCCGTCCGAGAGCGTCGCCGCGCTGTAGTTCGTCCGGCTAGCGGTGTCCGCCACCCGCATTGAACCCGGGCTGAGCGGCCTCACCTTCGGTGATCTGGTACGGCGCCGGGGCCAGGTCGTTCGGGGTCGCCACAATCGCGGAGTTGTCCCCCGACGGCGGGGCACCGGCGGGTGCTTGGTTATCCGGCGCGACCTGGAAATTCTCATCGGAATCCGGCACGACGACAGGCGCCGCGGTGCTGCCCGGGTCACCCGGCACCCAGGCCAGAAGGTCGCGGGTGCCGTCGTTGAAGACAACGCTGTTCGGGATGTCGCCCACGACGTCGAAGTAGAGCTTTCCGGCATTCGACGCACCCCAGATAGAGGGGTAGAAATCGCCGGACTCAGCCCGCGCACCGAACCGCTCGATGAACGGCGGGTAACTGCCCCCGAACCCGTCGATCGTCAGCTTGGCCGAATACAACGTGCCGTTGTGCGGCACCGGATCCGAACTGGGCCTGAGCTTGCCCACGGCGTAGCCGATGTAGGGCAGGCCGTTGGGTCCGTTCAAGGTTTCCTGCTCGCCGAACACCCGCACGCTGTCCGTCGCCCACGCCGGTGCGGCGCAGACGCCGGCAAGGCCCAACGTGACAACAGTGGCGGCCACCCCGGCCATTTTCGCGATCTTCACAGTCTCTCCCCAGCTGATCGGTGCCAACATCCCTGGCAATGGTGTGCCGAATACTTTACTGTGACCTACCTAACAGCACTCCCTTTAGCCGGCATCTGGGCGATCATCACGACCCTGGTCGCCGCACGCTAAACCTGTCGCACCCCATCGCAATACATTCGAGACTCACCCGCGTCGTTGCCGAGGCGCAGTCTGGTTAGCGTCGGCACTCATGCCGGCCCGCCCATTCGTCGCGATATTGGGCATCGCCATGTCCCTGGTGCTGGTGGCGCCCGCCGCGGCCGCACCCGCCCCGCAGCCGGCCGGCGCGGTGACCGCTCCCCCCGAGGGTCCGGCACGAGCCTGGTTGGTCGCCGACCTCGACACCGGCCAGATCCTGGGCAGCCGCGAACCCTACAGCGCGCACGCGCCGGCGAGCACCATCAAGCCGCTGCTGGCGATGGTCGTGCTCGACCAATTGGCGCCCAATGCCGCGATCCGGGCGACGGCAGCCAACACGCAAGTCGAATGCTCGTGCGTCGGACTGGTGCCCGGCCAGATCTACACCGCACGCCAACTGCTCGACGGCCTGCTGCTGGTGTCGGGCAACGACGCCGCCAATCTGCTCGCCGACATGCTCGGCGGTCAGCAGGCGGCAGTGCAGAAGATGAACGCCAAGGCCTATCAACTGGGCGCCCGCAGCACGAGGGCCGGATCGCCGTCGGGGTTGGACGGGCCGGGCTGGGAGTCGGTGACCTCACCGCACGACCTGGCGCTGATCTATCGGGAAGCGTTGCGGTACCCCTTGTTTGTGCAGATCGTCCACCAAACCTCGGCACTATTCCCCGGCCGGTCGGGCTACCGGGAGATCAAGAACCAGGATCGCCTGCTGCGCAGCTACGCCGGCTTCATCGGCGGCAAGAGCGGCTACACCGATCTGGCCCGCGAAACCTATGTCGGAATGGCGCAGCGGGGCGGGCACCGGCTCATCGTCGTGGAGATGTACGGCGACGACGACCTGTGGAACCAAGCCGCGCAACTGCTCGACTGGGGCTTCAGCCACTACCCCGCGTGAACCACCGCAAACGCGGCGCTATCCGCTTGACAACGGAAAGATCAACAATTCAGCAATATTCCCGAATTGACGACCACTCGAGCTAATTAGCTCTACTCTCAGGTCGGCACATGTCGGCCATTCTTATCAGCGTTGAATGTCGGGACGGGGATCGTTGATGGACTACAGCACGGGTCAGACGCGCAGGCGCAGAGCCGCACACAAATTCGCTGCCTGGCTGGCGGCGGGAACCCTCACCGCGGGCCTCGGCGCTGCGATGGTGGCCGGCACCGCGGTGGCATACGCAGACACCGGGTCGTCCGGGTCGACGTCACATTCGGCGTCGGACACCTCCACCAGCGCGGCGAACAAGCATCAGTCGACGGGCTCCTCACGCCGGGCGATCGGTAAGCCGTCACCGAAGGTGACGGCCGGCGGTGGCGCCGTGACATCGCCGTCAGCGCAGGGTCTGGCGACGCCAACGGATTCCAAGCCATCCCTGTCGCTGGTGACGACCACCGATGCGACACCCAAAGCGTCTGCCACACCGAAGATTCCGACTGTCCAGTCGGTACTGAGCGACATCGCCCGCCAGATCGACTACACGTTCTTCAACAAGGCGCCGACCGCGTCGCCCACTCAGGGCGCCCAAGCGGGCCCGAAGAAACAGGTCGACGGCGCCGTCAACGGCAGCAGCAACAACGGATTCGATCCGACCTACACCGTCACCGAACAACCCAAGTACGGCACGGTCACCCTCGATCCCAAGACCGGGCAGTACACCTACGTCGCGCGCGACGAACTGATCACGCCCGGCATCACCGACGAGTTCACGGTCAGCGTGAGCAACGGTGCCGCCGCCAGGCTGCCGGGCCTGCTCGGCCAGCTGCAGCTGGCGCTGCACTCGATGGCGGTCGCACTGGGGGTGGCCAAGCCCGACACCATCGAAAAAGGCATCGTCGTCAAGATTTCCGGTACCGGGAAGTACGGGACCCCCGCCGATCAGGCGCAGTACTGGCAGACCCAGGACGTCGACAATTCGTGTGTGCTGCTCGCCGATGCCGCCATCATCGCTCAGCTCGGCGGCCCGCAGTTCACCGAGCAGGAGATGATCGCGATCGGCAAGGCCACGCCCAGCACCGTTGACCCGACGAAGCCGATGTACGTGGGCACCCGGGCCGAGACCGGATTCATCGGCCTCTACAACTACGACGGCGTTGCGCTGCTGAAGAAGTACGGAATCGACGCCACCTACAAGTCCTACGTCGACGACCCCGAGCCGGGCGAAGCCCCGAACAAGGCCACCCAGGTCGACGGCCAGCGCGCGCTCGGCGATGTCGAAGCCGCGTTGGCCGCAGGCAAGGCGGTGGCCGTCGTCGTCGACGCCGGCCTGATCGTCAACGCGTCCGGTCAGGACGTCGAGACGCCCGCACCCGAGGCCAACCACTGGGTGGTCGTGACCGGAGTGGATGTCAGCACCGGCAAGATCTACCTGAATGACGGCAACCTGGCCGCCGGCAGCGCACCGGTGTCCATCGCCGGCTTCATGTGGTCTTGGCAGTCAAGCGATTTCGGGGTGATCGTCGCGTCCAAGGCCCCGGCCCCGGCCGCGGCCATCGCCGCCTGATCTAGTACACCCGGCCGCGCAGGATCACCCGGTCGGGGTTCGACAAGATGTCGGCGCTGCCGCGCGGATCCTCGGTGTAGCACACCAGGTCCGCCGGCGCGCCGTCGTCGAGCACCGGCCTGCCCAACCACCTGCGCGCATCCCAGCACGCCGCGCCGAGCGCGTCGGTCGGGTTCATCCCGATGCGGGTGAGGGCGTCGACCTCGTCGGCGATCCGGCCGTGGACGATCGTGCTGCCGGCATCGCTACCCGCATAGATCGGCACGCCGGCTTCCCTGGCCGCGGCCACCCTCGGGTAGCAGGTGGCGTAGAGGTCGCGCATGTGGGCGGCGTAGGTCGGGTATTTGCTTGCGGCGTCGGCGAATCCGGGGAAGTTTTCGATGTTGATCAACGTGGGCACCAGCGCGGTGCCGTGCTCGACCATCATCGCGATGGTGTCGTCGGTCAACCCGGTGCCGTGCTCGATGCAGTCGATGCCCGAACCGATCAGTCCGGGCAACGCGTCCTCGCTGAACACATGCGCCGTGACCCGCGCACCCTCGTCGTGGACGGCGGCGATCGCCGCGCGCAGCACGTCGTCGGACCACAGCGGCGCCAGGTCCCCCACCGAGCGGTCGATCCAGTCACCGACCAGCTTGACCCACCCGTCGCCGGCACGGGCCTGAGCCGCCAACGCCTCGGGCAGCTGCCACTCGTCCTCGAGTTCGATGGCGAAGCCGCGCGAATACCGCTTGGGGCGGGCCAGATGTCGCCCGGCCCGGATGATCCGTGGCAGGTCGTGGTGATCGTCGAGGCTGCGGGTGTCGGTCGGAGATCCGCAGTCGCGCAACAACAGCGCGCCGACCTCACGTTCACGCTCGGCTTGGGCGATCGCCTCGTCCAGCGGAATCTCGCCGTGCTCCCCCAGCCCGACATGGCAGTGCGCGTCCACCAAGCCGGGCAGGATCCAGCCACCGTCAAAAATTGTCTCCGCATCGGCGACCTGCTCGGTGCGCAAGACACCGTCGACGATCCACCACTCCACCAGCTCGCCGTCGGGCAGACCGCGGCCCCGAACGTGGAGAGCCGGCACGCTAGTTCTTGCCCGGGAACTTCAGCTTGGACAGATCGAAATCGGCCAGACCAGGCGGCAATTCGTTCAGTCCCTCGGGCATTCCGGACAGGTCCGGGAAGCCACCGGGCATGGCACCGGCCAGCAACGGATTCTGCTTCGGCGGCGTCGGCCCCCGACCGCCCTTCTTCTTGCCCGCCTGCTTGTTCTTGCCCTTGGCCGATTTCTTCGATGAGCGACGCCCGAACGGCATGCCCATCGCACCGGCCATCTGCGACATCATCTTTCGCGCCTCGAAGAAGCGATCGACGAGCTGGTTGACCTCGGACACCGTGACACCGGAGCCATTGGCGATGCGCAGTCGGCGCGAGGCGTTGATGATCTTCGGGTCGGCCCGTTCCTGTGGCGTCATGCCGCGGATGATCGCCTGCAGCCGGTCGAGTTGTTTGTCGTCGACGGTGGCCAGCGCGTCCTTCATCTGGCCCGCGCCGGGCAGCATGCCCAGCAGGTTGCCGATCGGCCCCATCTTTCGGATCATCAGCATCTGCTCGAGGAAGTCCTCGAGCGTCAGCTCGCCGGAGCCGATCTTGGCGGCGGCTTCCTCGGCCTTCTGCTGATCGAAGACCTGCTCGGCCTGCTCGATCAGGCTCAGCACGTCGCCCATGCCGAGGATCCGGCTGGCCATCCGGTCGGGGTGGAAGACGTCGAAGTCCTCGAGCTTCTCACCGGTCGACGCGAACAGGATCGGCACGCCGGTCACCTCGCGGACCGACAGGGCCGCACCACCGCGGGCGTCGCCGTCGAGCTTGGTCAGCACGACGCCGGTGAACCCGACACCGGACCCGAACGCCTCGGCGGTGGCCACCGCGTCCTGACCGATCATCGCGTCGAGGACGAACAGCGTCTCGTCGGGGTGCACGGCGTCGCGGATGGCGGCGGCCTGCTCCATCAACACCTCGTCGATGCCCAACCGGCCCGCAGTGTCGACGACGACGACGTCGAAGTGCTTGCTCTGCGCCTCGGCCAGACCGGCAGCGGCGACGGCGACCGGATCACCGGGGCCGGCGCCCTCGGTGTCCGCGGCATCGGGTGCGGTGCCCGGATGGGGGGCGAAGACGTTGACGCCGGCGCGCTCGCCGACGATTTTGAGCTGGTTGACCGCGCCGGGGCGCTGCAGATCGCAGGCCACCAGCAGCGGGGTGTGGCCCTGGCCCTTGAGCCACTTGGCCAGCTTGCCGGCCAGCGTGGTCTTACCGGCGCCCTGCAGGCCGGCCAGCATGATGACGGTCGGCGGGTTCTTGGCGAAGGCCAGCTGACGGGTCTCCCCGCCGAGGATGCCGATGAGCTCCTCGTTGACGATCTTGACGACCTGCTGGGCGGGGTTGAGCGCACCGGAGACCTCGGCGCCGCGCGCCCGCTCCTTGATGCGGTTGACGAAGGCACGCACGACCGGCAGCGAAACGTCGGCCTCGAGCAGCGCCAGCCTGATCTCGCGAGTGGTGGCGTCGATGTCGGCGTCAGTCAGCCGACCCTTGCCGCGCAGGCCCGAGAGCGCACCGGTCAACCGGTCGGACAGGGATTCAAACACGCAGTAAGCCTAGCGGGCGACGTCGGGCGCCGAGATCGACGCCATGGTCGCGCCCCCTTCGCCAACCACGACCATGGTGTCGGTTTCGCGCACGACTACCCGGCCGCCTCGGCCGGCTTGGCGGGCGGCGGTGTCGGAAGCACCGCGTAGAGGTCGTTCTCCAGCTTCGCGCGGGCCTCGGCGACCGATAGCGACGTCGGGACCGAGATTCCGAACGCGTCGACCACCGACGATCCCAGCGTGGTGATCTTGGCCCAGGCGATGTCCGCGCCGGTCCGCTCGAGCACGCCGGTGAGCGTCGCGAGCAGCCCGGTGCGGTCGGTGGTGCGGATCTCGACGATCAGCTGACCCTCCCCGCTGCCGTCGTGCCACAGGATGCGCGGCGGTGCCGGCACCGCGTTGATCGGCACGGCCGGCTTGTGCTCGCCCACCCGGCCGGTGCCGTACTGCGCGGCGTCGGCGTCACGCTTCTCCAGCGCCGACATCACGTCGAGCTCGCCGCTGAGCGCGAGGATGAATTGCTGCCGGAGAAGTTCTGCCGCAGGCGGGGCACCGAAGCGCGGCGACACCACGAAGGTGTTGATCGCCGCACCGCCGGTGCTGTTCACCGACGCCGAATGCACGCGCAGCGAGTTGAGCGCCAGCACCGCGGCCGCCTTCGACAGCAAGCCGCGCCGGTCCGGGGCGATCATCGCGACGTTGAAGGTGTGCACACTGTCCCCCGGCGTCATCTCGACGTGCACGCCGCCGTCAGCCGCCAGTGAAAGATGGTGCGGATCGATCGGATCCGCGTGCGGCTGGGGCTCGCCGGCCAGCATCAACCGGCAACGCCGGACCAGGTCGCCGATCAGCGAAGCTTTCCAGTCCCCCCACACCCCGGGCCCGGTCGCCAGCGAATCCGCCTCGGCCAGCGCATCGAGCAGCTCGAGCAGCACCGGGTCGCCACCGAGCGCGTCGATGACACCGGAGATGGTCTTGGGATCCTGCAGGTCCCGCCGCGTCGCGACGTCCGGCAGCAGCAGGTGGTAGCGCACGATCGCCGACAGCACGTCGATGTCGGACGGCCACAGGCCCAACCGGGTGCCGACCTGCACGGCCAGCTCGGCACCGATCACACTGTGGTCCCCGCCGCGGCCCTTGCCGATGTCGTGCAGCAGTGCGCCCAGCACCAGCAGGTCGGGGCGGGATACCCGCGTGGTGAATGTGCTTGCCCGCGAGACCGTCTCGACGAGATGGCGATCGACGGTCCAGATGTGAACGACGTCGCGGGGCGGCAGGTCGCGCACCGCTCCCCACTCCGGGAACAACCGTCCCCACAAACCGGTGCGGTCGAGGGCCTCGATGGTGGCCACCGTGGTCGGGCCTGCGGCCAGCAGCACCAGCAGGTCCTTGAGCGCATCGCGCGGCCACGGCGTGCGCAGCTCGGGAGCCGACGCGGCCAGCCTGTTCAACGTCGACGCCGACATCGGCAGTCCGGTGGTGGCCGAGGCCGCCGCCACCCGCAGGATCAGACCGGGATCGCGTTCCGGGCGGGCGTCACGCGCCAGTATCACCTCGCCGGCGAATTCCACCACCCCTTCGTCCAGCGGACGGCGGGCCGGCCGCCGCAGCACCGAAAGACCGCGCTTGGGAAGGGCATTGGCCGCGGTGCGCAGCCCGGCGTCGACGTAGTAGCTGATGGTGCGGGCGGCGTCGGAGAGCATCCGGGCAAGATCGAAACGGTCGCCGATGCGCAAGGCGGCGCCGATCTCGTCGGCGAACTGGGCCAGCAGCTGGTCGCGGCCACGCTTGGACGACCGGTGAAGTTCGGTGCGCACATTGAGCAGCGCCAGGTGCGCGCCGCCGAGTGAGCCGGTCGGCGACACCAGCGAGTGGCTCGGGTACACGTCCGCCAACTGGGCGATCGCCAGCGCATTCAGCAGCTGAACGTCGCGCAGCCCACCCCGACCGCATTTGAGGTCCGGTTCGGCGCGATGTGCGATCTGCCCGCTGCGCTGCCAGCGGGCCTGGGTGAGCTCGACGAGTTCCTCGAAGCGGGAACCGATTCCGGTGCGCCATTGCCGTCGCGCCCCGCCGATCAACAGCTGGGACAGTTCGGCATCACCGGCGATGTGTCGCGCCTCCAGCATGGCCAGCCCGGCCGAGATGTCCTCGTTGGCCACCGCGAGGGCCTCGGGCACCGTGCGGACACTGTGGTCCAGACGAATGTTGGCGTCCCACAGCGGGTACCACAGCAGTTCGGCCACCTGGGTGACGATCTCGGCGGGCATGTTGTCGTGCAAAAGCATCAGGTCGAGGTCGGAGTACGGCACGAACTCGCGGCGGCCCAACCCGCCGGTGGCGACGATGGCGAACCCGCTGGTGGCCGTGATGCCGATCTCGGTGGCCTTGGTGGTCAGCCAGAATTCGTGCAGGTCCAGTAGCGCGTCGCGCAGTGCCGCCGAATCCAGGTGGCGCTGGCCGCCTTCCAGCAGTTGCTTGCTGGCGGCGGCCAGATCTTTCGCGGGTTTCGACGAACCCGCCGCCGGTGCCTCCCATCGGGAGGCGCCGGCGGCGGAATCTCTTGATTGCTTTGTCATCTCAGTCCTCCAACGGCCGACGCTCGACTAACGCTCATTCGGTGCGGCCGCGAAGAACCTCACAACGTCTGCGTCAGAGAGCGTCGGACCCACGCTCACCGGTGCGGACCCGAACCACGGTCTCCACCGGACTGACCCACACCTTGCCGTCGCCGATTTTGCCGGTTCGTGCGGCCTGCACGATGACGTCCACGACCTTGTCGACCGCGGAGTCATCGACAATGACCTCCACGCGCACCTTGGGCACGAAGTCCACGGAGTACTCCGCGCCCCGGTACACCTCGGTGTGACCCTTCTGACGTCCGTACCCCTGGACCTCGCTGACGGTCATCCCGAGGATGCCCGTCTGCTCCAGACCGGTCTTGACGTCTTCCAGCGTGAACGGCTTGACGATCGCAGTAATCAGCTTCATTTCCCTCATTCCTCCGCGCCGTGACGACCGAGAACCGAGCCGGTGCCGGCGGTCGCGAAGTCGTACGCGGTTTCCGCGTGCTCGGCTTCGTCGATACCGGATGCCTCTTCCTCGCGATCAAGCCGCAGTCCGATGGTGTACTTGACGATCAAGGCCAAGATAGCTGTCCCGATGGCGGAGTACCCCAGAACCGCGAACGCACCGATGGCCTGCTTGATCAACTGATCGAAGCCACCGCCGTAGAACAGGCCGGAAACCGCCGCCGGCGCCTCCGCGGTGGCCACCAGGCCCACCATCAGGGTGCCGAACAGACCACCGACCAGGTGCACGCCGACCACGTCCAGCGAGTCGTCGAAGCCCAGCTTGTACTTCAATCCCACCGCAAGGGCACAGATGATACCTGCGCCCGCGCCGATCGCCAGTGCGCCAACCACATTCACCGAGGAGCAGGACGGGGTGATCGCGACCAGGCCGGCCACGATGCCCGATGCCGCACCGAGGGTGGTGGCGTGTCCGTCACGAATCCGCTCGGTGAGCAGCCAGCCCAGCATGGCCGCGCCTGTGGCGACGGTGGTCGTGATGAATGTGACACCGGCAATTCCGTTGGAGCCCACCGCGGAACCCGCGTTGAAGCCGTACCAACCGAACCACAGCAGACCGGCGCCGAGCATCACGAACGGCAGGTTGTGCGGCCGCATCGGAGTGCCGGGCCAGCCCAGGCGCTTGCCCAGGATGATCGCCAGGACCAAGCCCGCGGTACCGGAGTTGATGTGCACCGCGGTTCCACCGGCGAAGTCGATTGCCTTGAGCTTGTTGGCAATCCAGCCGCCCGTCTCACCGGTGACGCCGTCGAAGGCGAACACCCAGTGGGCGACCGGGAAGTACACGAAGGTGGCCCACAGACCCGCGAACACCAGCCAGCCGCCGAACTTGAGGCGATCGGCGACCGCACCGGAGATCAGGGCGACCGTGATGATCGCGAACATGAGCTGGAAGGCCACGAAGACGACCTGTGGAATGGTTCCGGCCAGCGGGATCGAGACGGCCGCATCCTCCGGCTTCAGTTGCAGGTAGGTGCCGCCGATCAGCCCCTTGAGGCCGAAATACTGGCTGGGGTCACCGAACAGGTTGAACTTGTCGTTGCCGAATGCCAATGAGTAGCCGTACAGCACCCACAGCACCGTGACCACACCCATGGCACTGACGCTCATCATGATCATGTTGAGCACGCCCTTGGCACGCACCATGCCGCCGTAGAAAAAGGCCAGGCCTGGCGTCATCAGCAGGACGAGCGCGGAGCTCGCTAGCATCCATGCTGTGTCGCCGGTGTCCGGCACGCCCATCACCGGGAATCCATCCACTCGCAGTTTCTCCTTCACCCATGCCACGGTTAGGCACCGTTGACCTAGGCCAAGACAATGCGCAGTGGTTGTTTCAGCGGAGACGCCTAGGTGTTTCGCGCATGTGAACGGATCGGCAGTCTGCGTTTCGCGGGTGTTACATCCCGCAATTCGCACCGCTCAGAACGATTTCCGGGGCTATCCGAGCAGCGCGTCGACGAACGCGGCCGGCTCGAACGGTGCGAGATCGTCGGGGCCTTCACCCAATCCGACAAGCTTCACCGGCACCCCGAGTTCTTGCTGCACGCGGAAGACGATGCCGCCCTTGGCGGTGCCGTCGAGTTTGGTGAGCACCAGCCCGGTGATGTCGACGACCTCGGCGAAGACCCGGGCCTGCGCCAGACCGTTCTGGCCGATCGTCGCGTCGAGCACCAGCAGCACCTCGTCGACCGCCGCACGTTTGCTCACCACCCGCTTGACCTTGCCGAGCTCGTCCATCAGGCCGGTTTTGGTGTGCAGTCGCCCGGCGGTGTCGATGACGACGACGTCGGCGCCGGCTTCGATTCCTTTGTCCACCGAATCGAAGGCCACCGAGGCCGGGTCGGCTCCCTCCGCGCCGCGCACGACTTCGGCACCGACCCGCGACGCCCAGCTCTGCAATTGGTCGGCGGCCGCCGCGCGGAACGTGTCGGCCGCGCCGAGGACCACCCGGCGCCCGTCGGCGACCAGGACGCGGGCCAGCTTGCCCACCGTGGTGGTCTTGCCCGTTCCGTTGACGCCGACGACCAACAGCACCGACGGCTTGTCGGCATGCGGCAGTGCCTTGATCGAGCGGTCCAGCCCCGGGTTGAGCTCGGCGATCAGCACATCGCGCAGCACGGCGCGGGCGTCGGCCTCGGTGCGCACGGTGGTGGCAGCAAGCCGGCTGCGCAACTGTTCGATCACCGAGCCGGTCACCACCGGGCCCAGGTCGGCGATCAACAGGGTGTCCTCGACCTCTTCCCAGGACTCCTCGTCGAGATCGCCGCCGCCGAGCAGACCGAGCATGCTGCGGCCCAGCGCGTTCTGTGACTTGGCGAGCCGCCCGCGGAGGCGCTCGAGGCGGCCTTCCGTGGGCGCGATGCCGCTGAGGTCAGGGGCCGCCGGGGTGACCGTTGCCGGCGCGGGGGTCTCCTCGACGGCAGGCTCTTCGATGACCGGCGGTTCGGCCACCGGCGGTTCGGCCACCGGCGGTTCGGCCACCGGCGGTTCGGCCACCGGCGGTTCGGCCACCGGCGGTTCGGCCACCGGCGGTTCGGCCACCGGCGGTTCGGGCAGCCGCACATCCTCGATCGGGCGCTTGATGGAGTCTCGCGGCAGCGCGGCATCGTCACCGACCCCGGGCAGTCCGGTGGTGTCGATCGTGGGCGGCGCCACCGGCGCTTTGGGGGGCGCTGTCGTTACTGACGATTGTGTGAACGAAATGCCGCTCGACGCGCTGTAGCCGCCGGATCGGTCAATTGGTGTGGGACTCTCTGAGCTGCGGCGCAGACTGATTTGGCGCCGCCGATAGCGGACCAGACCGATGATGAGTGCAGCGACGAGCAGGACGGCGATGACCGCGATAGCGATCCAGAGACCCTCTGACACCGTGCCATTGTTTCAGGGCATGGCGATGCGCCGCGCCACCCCTGGGGTACGGGGTATCTCATGACGATGGACGACGCGGGATCCGGCCGGGGAGAGCGCAGCGACCCGGGGATCAGTTTGGGTATGGCGAGCCGCAAGCTTCGCCACATCGACGCCTGCCTTCACGGGCCGGTGCAATACGAGACGGTGACCACCGGCTTCGAGCGCTATCGGCTTCCGTACAACGCCCTGACCCAGACCAACCTCGGGACCGTCGACCTCAGCACCGGCTTTCTTGGTGCCCAGCTGCGCGCCCCGGTCCTGATCGGGGCGATGACCGGCGGGGCCGAGCTGTCCCGCACCATCAACCGCAATCTTGCCGAGGCCGCGCAGAAGCTCGGGATCGGCATGATGCTCGGTTCACAGCGCATCATGCTCGACGATGAGGTCACAGCCGCCAGCTTCGAGGTCCGCGACCTCGCCCCCGACGTCCTGCTGGTCGGCAACATCGGCCTGGCTCAGCTCTCGGAATCCGCGATCCCCAAGATCGCCGCGGCACTGGACCGGATCGGCGCCGACGCGCTGGCCGTGCACACCAATCCGCTGCAGGAGGCGATGCAGGCCAACGGCGACACCGACTTCAGCGGGTCGCTGGACCGGTTGCGCAGGCTGGCCGAGGCGCTGCCCTATCCGATCCTTGTCAAGGAGGTCGGCCACGGGATCGGCGCTGCGGCCGCCGAGCGGCTGCGGGGCCTGCCGATCGCCGCGGTCGACGTCGCCGGCGCCGGCGGCACGTCATGGGCCCGGGTCGAACAGCTCGTGCGCTACGGCGAGGTGCGCTACCCGGCCGTCGCCGAATGGGGAGTGCCGACCGCACAGGCGCTCACCGAAGTTCGGGCCACCCTGCCGGGCATGCCGCTGGTGGCCTCCGGCGGGATCCGCACCGGGGTCGATGCCGCGACGGCACTGACGCTGGGCGCCGATGTGGTGGCCCTGGCCCGCCCGTTGTTGGCCCCGGCGATCGAGTCACCGGCCGCCGCGCTGGATGCGCTGCACGGCTTCGTCGAAGAGCTGCGCGTCTGCCTGCACGGCTGCGGTGCGGATGATCTTTCCGCGCTGAAACGCCTGGACCTCACGCGCCTCGGCTGAGTCGGTCGACCGCGATCTGCAAGGACGCGACGACGTCGAAGACCTCGGTCAGTCCGATCAGCTTCAGCGGCCTGCTGGTGCCTGGCCCGTCGGCGACCACTGCGAATCCGATCTCCGGGGATGCCGCCTCGTAGGCGTCGACGAGCACCTGCATGCCGGCCGAGCCGAGGAAGCTCACCTCGGTCAGGTCCACGATCAGGGCGTCTGGGCGCTGCTCCAGTGTGCTGGTGACGAGTTGCTCGAGACGCGGCGACGTCAGCAGATCGAGTGCCCCGGAAGCACTGACGACGGCGGTTCTCCCCAGCCAGTACTGGCGGGAATCGTAAGCGTCCAAAGCCACCCTTCGACGATCGGTGCCCGGCCGGCGGGCGACAACTATCGGAAGGCTGCTGCTTGAACCTCGGCGAACAGATTAGCTCACGCCGTCGGCTCCCTCTAACGGCCAGGCCTGGCCCTGCGGCGAAGATCCCCGCTAGCGTGGAGGCAATGGCAAACCAGTTCGCGCCCGACGTCGCGCACCGCGACGTCGAGACCGCGCTGAACGGATCGCTGAATCTGCGGCGCACCGTCCTGAATCTGCTGAGCGCGGTCCAGCCACGCCTGGCGGACTGGGCGGTACTGGCCATGCCGGATCACCGGACCGGTGGACTGACCGTCTACGGCGGGGCCAACGTCGGATTCACCGATGTGATCGCCCGGTCGTCGCCGTCCGAGCGCGGTCTGGATCAGGTGCTGCGCACCGGCCAGCGACTCCATGGCCACGTCGGTCACGATATGTCCCTCGCCGAGATCGGCACCCGCCTGCGGCACCGCGCCCTCGCCGAGGAACTGGCCGCACTGCGTCCGGCTGACGTGCTGACGCTGGCGCTGACCGCCCGGGGCACGACATTGGGCGCGTTCGTGTTGGCCCGCACGGCGGGAAGGCTTTTCGACGAGGACACCATCGAGGAGGCCGAGCGGGTGGGCGCGACCGCGGCTGTCGCGCTGGATTCGGCTCGACTCTACGAAGAGCGCGGACAATTGGCCGCGGCGTTGCAGCGCAGCCTCCGGCCGCCGAAACTTCCTCAGGCCACCGGATTTTCGGTTGCGGCGCGGTATCGGCCTGCGGTGGAGCATCTCGAGGTCGGCGGTGATTTCTACGATGTCGTCGGTAGCGGCGACGACGTGGTGCTCACCCTCGGCGATGTGTGCGGCAAAGGGGTGGATTCCGCGGCGCTCACGCTGCAGGCCCGCCAAACCATCCGCACCTCCACGCATTTCGACCGCAGCCCCGATCGGGTTCTGGACACGCTGAACACGGTGCTGTGTGAGCAGGCGGTGGGACGGTTCGTGACCACACTGTGCGCGCGGGTGCGGGGCAGACCTGACGGTGAATGGGCCGAGGCGCACGTCGCCGCGGCCGGACACCCCGGCCCGATCGTGGTTCGGGCCACCGGCGATATCGAACAGATCGAGGTCTCCGGGATCGCCGCCGGAGTGAAGCTCGGTGTGCACTATCACACTGCCGCAGTGCGATTGGAGCGCGGCGACACCATGCTGATGTTCACCGACGGCGTCGAGGAGGCGCGTCGCGACGAGCGTCTGTATGGCGTACATCGGTTGCTGGAATTGCTGCCCGCCTACGCCGGCGCCGGCGGAGAGGTGATCTGCGAAGCCGTCGAACGCGACGTCCTGGAGTACCTGGACGGTGATCCGCACGACGACATGGCATTGCTGGCGGTCACGTGCGGGAGCTGACAGCGCTGGCCGACTACCAGCATGCGTTGGCGAGCAGAAACCGGGCGCAGGCCACCGGCGTTGTCACCCAATTGCTCACTGACGGTGTGGATCCCCTGACGATACTGACCGACGTGATCGCCACGTCGCAGCGCGAGGTCGGAATGCGGTGGCAGCGCGCCGAATGGTCCGTCGCCGACGAGCACGCGGCCACCGCGATCTCGGTCGCCGCCACCGGCGCCGTCGCGGAGCACGTGAACGCAATTCCGTTGCGGGGCAGGTCTGTTCTGGTCGCGTGTGCCGAGCGGGAGTTCCATGAACTGCCCGCCATGATCATCGGGTGCGCGTTGCGCGCGCATGGCTGGAAGACCACCGTGTTGGGCGCGGCGACCTCGCCGATGCGCCTGAGTCAGCATCTCGTCGACCACGGGCACGACGCGGTGGCCATCAGCTGCTCGGTGTTGGGCGCCTTGCCGACCACCCGCCGCTTCATCGAGGCGGCCACCGGGGCCGGGGTGCCGACGTTGGTCGGGGGCCCGGCATTCGGTTACGACGACGTGCGGGCGCGGGCGCTGGGCGCCACCGCGTGGGCACCGAACGCGCACTCCGCGGTCGAAGCGATGGACCGGCTGCCCACTGTTGCCGGTGTGCTACCGGAGATTTCACCGGCGGCGAGCGCCGAGCAGGCGCAACTGGATCTCCACCACCGGCGGATCGTCGAGTTCCTGCACGAACGGTGGTCGCTGACGCGTGAATCGCCGCCGAACACCGTCTTCGCCAACCTGACTCGCGACACGTTGAACCAGGCGCTGCACGCATTGTCGGCGGCGCTGCTCACCGGTGACCCGCGGCCGATCGCCGAGACCGCGTGGTGGATCAACGACGTACTGCAGGCGCGTGACGCCGACTCCGCGTCAGTGGCCGAGCTGGCGGACCTGCTCGCCGACAGCCTCGACGACTTCCCATTGGCGTCCGAGCTCGTGCGGGCGCACTTCATGATCGAATCCGGCTGAGCCGCGGACGGTTACGGTGCCGCGCTGGCGACCAGCTCTTCGCCGCGCATCCGCTGGGAGATCACCGTGGTGATGCCGTCGCCCTGCATCGTCACGCCGTACAGCGCATCGGCGATCTCCATGGTCGGCTTCTGGTGGGTGATGACGATCAGCTGTGACTGTGACCGTAGCTGCTCGAACAGTCCGATCAGCCTGCGCAGATTCACGTCGTCGAGGGCAGCCTCGACCTCGTCCATGACGTAGAACGGCGACGGCCGGGCCCGGAAGATCGCCACCAGCATGGCCACCGCGGTCAGCGACTTCTCACCACCGGAGAGCAGCGAGAGCCGCTTGACCTTCTTGCCCGGCGGGCGGGCCTCCACCTCCACGCCGGTGGTCAGCAGATCGCTGGGGTCGGTCAGCAACAACCGGCCCTCACCGCCTGGGAACAACGTCGCGAACACCTGCTCGAACTCGCGCTCGACATCGGCGTACGCCTCGGCGAACACCTGCAGGATGCGTGCATCGACGTCGGCGATCACGTCGAGCAGATCCTTGCGGGCGGCCTTGACGTCTTCGAGCTGGGTGGACAGGAAGTTGTAGCGTTCCTCCAGCGCGGCGAACTCTTCCAGCGCAAGCGGATTCACCCGTCCCAGTTCGGACAGCTCGCGTTCGGCCCGCTTGGCCCGACGTTCCTGAGTCGGGCGGTCGAACCGCATCGGCGCGGGCGCCGAGACCTGCTCGCCGCGCTCCTTGGCCTGTTCGTATTCGGCCATCTCCAGCTCCGACGGCGGCAGGGTCACGTCCGGGCCGTACTCGGCGATCAGATCGTCGGCGGACATACCGAACTGCTCCAACACCATCTGCTCGAGCTGTTCGATGCGCAGCGACGCCTGCGCCTTGGCCACCTCGTCGCGGTGCAGCGAATCGGTCAGCGCGGCGATCCGGCCGTTCAGCGCGGTGACTTCCTCGCGCGCAGCGGTCATCGCGGTGGCCCGTTCCTGCCGTTCGGCAGCGAGGGCGTCTCGGCGCCGGGATGCCGCTGCCACAACACCGGACAGGTGCCCGGCCACGCGTCGCCCGGCTTCGGCCACCGCGGCCGCGACTGCGGCGGCGTGCTCGCGGGCCGCGCGGGCGCGCTGGGCGCGAACCCGTGCCTCCCGCTCGGCCGCAGCGGCGCGCCGCAACGAATCCGCCCGCCCGCGAACGGCGTTCGCACGTTCCTCGGCGGTACGCACCGCCAGCCGCACCTCCACCTCGACGGCACGGGCTTCCTCCGCGGCGGACTGCATGTACTGGCGGTCCTCGGGCGCGTCGTCGACCTCGGTCGCCCCGTCCTGGGCGGCAGCCAGCCGGTTCTCGAGTTCGGTGAGCTCTTCCACCGTGCGCAACCGCCCGGCCTCGAGTTCGTCGCGCTGAGCCTGCTGGCGGCGCCACTCCCCCTCGGCGGCACGAGCTTCCTGCCCCAGCCTGCCGAGCTGTTCGTAGATCGCCGCGATCGCGGCGTCGGATTCGTTGAGCGCCGCAAGCGCCTGCTCGGCGGCGTCCTGACGCTCACCCTGTTCGGTGAGGGCACCGGCCAGTGCGGCCGACAGCTCGGCGACCTGAGTCTCGGCCGCCGCGAGTTCGCGTGTGGCCTTGTCGATTTCGCCGGCGATCTCCAGTGTGCTCGGCTTGCGGTCGGAGCCGCCGCTTACCCACCCCGCGCCAACCAGGTCGCCTTCGAGGGTGACCGCACGCAGCGCTGGCCGCGCCGCGACCAGAGCCAGCGCGGCACCCAGATCCTCGACGACGGCGACGTCGGCGAGCATCGCCGTCATGGCGCCCTGCAGTCGGCCCGGCGCCTCGATCAGATCCAGCGCCCACACCGCGCGCTCGGGCAACGAACCGGTCTGGCGCGGCGCAATCGGCCAGTCCCCCAACACGATCGCCGCCCGGCCACCGTCAGCGTCCTTGAGTGCTCGCACCGCCGAACTGGCGGCGTCGAAGTTCTCGGCGGCCACCGCGTCGGCCGCCGCGCCCAGCACCGCCGCCAACGCCCCCTCGTAGCCCGAACGCACCTTCACGAGATTGGCAATGGTCCCGAAAAGTCCTGCGCCACCACGGTTTTCCGTCAGCCAGGCCGAGCCGTCCTTGCGCTCGAGCCCGACCGCCAACGCGTCGATGCGAGCCCGCAGGGAGGCCACCTGCCGTTCGGCGCTGCGCTCGGCGGCCTGCAATTCGGCCACCCGTTCGTCGGCCAGCCGCAGCGCGGTGATCGTACGGTCATGCTGTTCGTCGAGGCCGACCTCGCCCTGATCCAGTTCGCCGACCCGGCCCTGCACGGTCTCGAACTCGGCCCTGGCGTGCTGGGTGCGGGCGGCGGCCTCCTCGATCGCGGTGGTCAGCCGCGCGACACCCTCATCGATCGATTCGACCCGGGCGCGCACGGTCTCGACCTGACCGGCCAGCCGGGCGAGGCCTTCCCGGCGGTCGGCCTCGGCGCGCACCGCGGCCATGTGGGCACGTTCGGCTTCGGCGGCCGCGCGTTCGCGTTCTCCGAGCTCGGCACGGGCGAACTCGAGCCGCGATTGCGCTTCGGCCAGCTCTGCCAGCAGCTCCTGTTCCCGCGCGGCGACCTCGTCGGCCTCGGCTTCCAGCTCGTCGGGGTCCGGGCCGGTGCTCGCGGTGGGCTCGGTCTCGAGGTATTGCGCTCGCTCAGAAGCGATCCGGACGGTGGCGCTGACCCGTTCGGCCAGCGCCGACAGGCGGAACCAGGCCTGCTGGGCGGCGTCGGTGCGTTCGGACAGCGTGGCCACCGCGGCCTCATGTTCGGCCAGCGCCGCGCCGGCGACGTCCAGCCGTTTCGCGGCGTCGTCGTGCTCACGGCGCAACGTGGTCTCGGTGTCGTCGGCGCCGGCGAACTCGGCCCGCCGGGTGACCAGGTCGTCGGCGGCCAGCCGCAGCCGGGCGTCGCGCAGATCCGCCTGAATGGTCTGGGCTCGCCGCGCCATCTCGGCCTGGCGGCCCAAGGGCTTGAGCTGACGGCGCAGCTCGGTGGTCAAGTCGGTGAGCCGGGCCAGGTTGGCCGCCATCGAGTCGAGCTTGCGGACCGCCTTTTCCTTGCGTTTGCGGTGCTTGAGCACGCCGGCGGCCTCTTCGATGAAGGCCCGGCGGTCTTCTGGCCGCGACTCGAGGATCTGGGAGAGCCGGCCCTGGCCGACGATGACGTGCATCTCGCGGCCGATGCCGGAGTCGCTGAGCAGCTCCTGGACGTCCATCAGCCGGCAGCTGGTGCCGTTGATCTCGTACTCACCGGCGCCGTCGCGGAACATCCGCCGGGTGATCGACACCTCGGAGTACTCGATCGGCAGCGCGTTGTCGGAGTTGTCGATGGTCAGCGTCACCTCGGCGCGACCCAGCGGGGCCCGCGAGGAGGTGCCGGCGAAAATGACGTCTTCCATCTTGCCGCCGCGCAGGGTTTTCGCGCCCTGCTCGCCCATCACCCAGGCCAGCGCGTCGACGACATTGGACTTACCCGAGCCGTTCGGGCCCACCACGCAGGTGATGCCGGGCTCGAGGCGCAGAGTCGTCGCCGCGGCGAAGGACTTGAAGCCCTTCAGGGTCAGACTCTTGAGGTACACGGCGTGCCAGACTACCGCTCGCTAAAGCCTCTGATGGCTTCGCCGCGCGGTGACCAATCGACAACAACCGTGTCGACGTGCCCCGGCGTTTTCCCACTATTGAGCAGCTGTAACAGCTGTTCACATGCGTCACGCGGGCCCTGCGCGACGACGAGCACCCGGCCATCGGCCTGATTGGCGGCATACCCGGTCAGACCGAGCTCCAGCGCGCGAGACCGGGTCCACCAGCGGAAACCCACGCCCTGGACGTGGCCGTGTACCCAGGCGGTCAGGCGGACGTCAGGATCGGCCAACGTCGTCCACCTCGAACCGGACCTCGGCGCCGGATTTCAGGGTGCGGCCCACCGTGCACACCTGGTCGATCGCCCGGTTGACCACCACCACCAGCCGCTCGATCTCCTCGGCGGACAGCCCGGACAGGTCGATCTCGAGCTTCTCCTCCAGCAGCGGGTAGCGCTCCTGCTCCCGGTCCGCCGGTCCGGACACCCGGATCGTCGCCGGATAGTCGTCGCCGAGGCGACGGCGCAGCGGTTGATCGCTGCTCAGGCCGCTGCATCCGGCCAGCGCGATCTTGAGCAGCTCGCCGGGGGTGAAGACACCCTCGTCGGTCTCCGAGCCGATCAGCACCTCCGCGCCGCGGCTGCTGCGCCCGGTGTAGCGGCGGATGCCGGTGCGTTCCACCCACAGGTCAGTCATGGTTCCTTCCTTTGCGCCCAAACCGACGCTTGGGCGGGAAAGTGCGAGTAAATCACGCCAAAACGTCGATCTCGACGGTTCAACGCCGAGGACGCGGTTGGCCCGGTCTTCGTTGACACTGCGGGCAGTAGAACGACGAGCGGTTCATGAACTTCTCCCGCCGGATCGCGGTGCCGCAGCGCGGGCACGGCAGGTCTTCACGCCCGTAGACGTTCAACGACCGGTCGAAATACCCGGACTGCCCGTTGACGTTGACGTACAGCGAGTCGAACGAGGTGCCGCCCTGGCCGAGCGCTTCACGCATCACCTCTCCTGCGGCGTCGAGCAGCTCGCCGAGCTGCCGGCGGGTCAGGTTCTCGGCCAGCCGCGCGCCATTGATCTTGGCCCGCCACAGCGACTCGTCGGCGTAGATGTTGCCGATACCCGACACCACGGTCTGATCGAGCAGCTGCCGCTTGATCTCGGAGTGCTTGCGGCGCAACACCGTAACGACAGCATCGCGATCGAACCGGGGGTCCAGCGGATCGCGGGCGATGTGCGCCACCGGCTCGGGCACCCGAGCGCCGTCGACGTCGACCAGGTCGGCCAGCTGCCACCCGCCGAAGGTGCGTTGATCGACGAAACTCAGCGCGGTGCCGTCGTCGAGCAGTGCCGCGATGCGCAGATGATTGGTGTTGGGTACCGGGCCCAGCAGCATCTGGCCGCTCATACCCAGGTGCACCACCAGTGCGGTTTCGTCATTCAGGGTGAGCCACAAGTACTTTCCGCGCCGATCGGTGCCGGTGATCTGCGCGTCGAGCAACCGGGCGGTCAGATCGGCCGCACCGGCCTCGTGCCTGCGCACGGCCCGGGGATGGTGCACTCGTACCGCGGAGATGGACCGGCCGGCGACGTGGGCTTGCAGGCCGCGCCGGACCACCTCGACCTCAGGTAGCTCAGGCATCGCAGGAGCGCCGAATGCGACTGTGGCTCAAGCGTTGTCCAGCGCGTTCCAGGCCGCGGCGGCGGCCTTCTGTTCGGCTTCCTTCTTCGACCGGCCGACGCCGTTGCCGTACTCGGTGTCCATCACCAGAACGACGGCGGTGAACTCCTTGTCGTGGTCGGGCCCGGTGGAGGTGACCACATAGGACGGCGGTCCCAGGCTGCGCGACGCGGTGAGCTCCTGCAGGCTGGTCTTCCAGTCCAGGCCGGCACCCAGCGTCGGCGCCGTGTCCAGCAGATTGCCGAAGAGCCGCAGGATCACGTCGCGCGCAACGTCGATACCGTGGTGCAGATACACCGCCCCCAGCAGTGATTCCATGCCATCGGCCAGGATGCTGGACTTGTCGGCTCCGCCGGTGTTGACTTCGCCGCGGCCCAGGAGCAGGTGTGCGCCCAGGCCCTCGTCGGTCAGGCCCCGTCCCACGTCGGCCAGCGCCTGGGTGTTGACGATGCTGGCGCGCAGCTTGGCCAGGTCGCCTTCGGTGCGTTCCGGGTGGCGATGGAACAGCTCGTCGGTGATCGTCAGGCCCAGCACCGCGTCGCCGAGGAACTCCAGGCGTTCATTGGTGGGCAGACCGCCGTGCTCGTAGGCATAGCTGCGGTGGGTCAGCGCCAGCGTCAGCAGGTCTTCGGGCATGTCGACGCCGAGTGCGGCAAGCAGACTTTCGCGTGGCGGGCTCACGACGGGCCGGCCCCCGGTTCGGGGGTGTCGGCGTCTGCTGCGGGGAACATGCCCGCCAGCTTGGCGAACCGCGGGTCGATCACGTCGTGGTGATGGCCGGGTTCGGAGGCCAGCGCGACACCGCACTGCGGGCACAGCCCCGCACAGTCCTCGGTGCACAGCGGGGCGAACGGCAGGGCCAGCCCGACGGCGTCGACGATCGGCTGCTCCAGGTCGATGGTCTGGTCGACGACGTGGCCGACCTCGTCTTCCTCGGTGGTGGATTCCGTCGTGCTGTCGGGATAGGCGAACAGTTCGGTGAGCGAGATCTCGACGTCGCCGGTGACTTCGGTCAGGCAGCGGGAGCATTCACCCCGGGTCGGTGCGTAGACCGTGCCGGTGACCAGGACCCCCTCGGACACCGACTCCAGTCGCAGATCCAGAGTCAGGTCGGCGCCGGCTTCGATGGCCACCAGGTCCAGCCCGATTCGCGATGGGCTGGGCACCGTTTCGTGCAGCTCGAGCATCGAGCCGGGGCGCCGGCCCAAGCGGGAGATGTCGAGGACGAGCGGCGACCGGGGTTTGCGCTTCGTGTGAGCACTACGTGAAGTCGCCATGTTCCGATCTTAAAACCCGGCGCCGCGCGATCGCGTCAGTAGGCGCGGGCCGGGACGCTCAGCGCTGCGCGTAGTCGTGGGTGCCCGCGGCGGTGCGCAGTTGATGACGGCCGCGGCTCACCGAACGCAGCGTGCCGTTGAGGTAGTCCTCGAACTGGGCGAGCTTGTTGTCGACGTAGATGTCGCACTCGCCACGCAGCCGGTCGGCTTCGGCGTGGGCGGTGTCGATCAGCCGGGTCGACTCGGCGTTGGCCGACTGGACGACCTCGGTCTGCGAGACCAGCCGCTGCTGCTCCTTGATGCCTTCCTGCACGGCCTTCTCGTAGGAGATGTTGCCGCTCTCCACCAGCCGGTCGGCCTCGGCCTTGGCCCTGCTGGTGGCCGCTTCGTACTCACGCTTGGCGGTCGCGGCCAGACGGCTCGCCTCGTCGCGGGCCTCGGCGACCATGCGTTCGCTGTGCTGACGCGCCTCGGCGACCATCCGGTCGGCCTGCGACTTGGCGTCGGCGAGCAGCCGGTCGGCCTCGGCGCGGGCATGGCTCAGCAGGGAGTCGGCCTCGGCGGTCGAGTTCGCCACCATCGAGTCGGAGTGCTCTTTGGCCTCCCGCAGCAACGAATCGCGGGCGTCCAGCACATCCTGGGCGTCGTCGAGTTCACCCGGGATGGCGTCCTTGATGTCATCGAGGAGCTCCAGCACGTCACCGCGCGGCACCACGCAACCAGCCGTCATCGGAACGCCGCGGGCCTCTTCGACAATCGCGCTCAATTCATCGAGCGCTTCAAAAACTCGGTACACGGCGCCACCCTCCTGGGCGTAGTTGGTAGTGACCAGTGTGCCTGGTGTTACGCCTGTGACTGCGGTGGCGGCTCGGTGTGTCGGGCAGACTTTTCTGGCAACCGCACCGGTCAGGGGCGTCTCGCCGACGATTATGTCGGCGAGACACTCCTCTGCACTGGAGAATCAGCGAGTGCGACTTCGGATTCGCCGAGCCCGGCGTGCCCCTGATCGGGCCGCACAGTCGTGACAGATCAGCGGGCGCGCTGGGCCAGCTTGGCCTGCAGCCGGCGGTTCACCGACTCCGGCAGCAGTGCCGAGACGTCACCGCCGAACATCGCAACCTCTTTGGCCAGCGACGAGGAGACGAACGAATACTCCGGTGTGGTGGCCACGAAGAAGGTGTCCACCCCGGCGATGTGCTTGTTCATCTGCGCCATCTGCAGCTCGTACTCGAAATCGGTTCCGGTGCGCAGACCTTTGACGATCGCGGTCATGCCGCGCTGTTTCACAAAGTCGACGACCAGTCCCTGCCCCGACTCGGCGTGCAGATTCGGCAGATGGGCGCACGCCTCGGAGATCATCGCGATCCGCTCGTCGATGTCGAACATCCCGGACTTGTTGGGATTGATCAGCACCGCGACGATCACCTCGTCGAATTGCGCTGCGGCCCGCTCGAAAATGTCGACGTGACCCCGCGTCACCGGATCGAACGATCCCGGGCATACCGCGCCAGTCATATGCGGCGCTCCTGCTCATCGCTACGCTCTGCGTCGTCGCCGCCGGTCATGGGCAGTGACGCTAGCAGGCCGCGATCTCGATGCGGGTATCTCCGTATCGCCGGTTGTCCCAGGCCGTCCAGCCGGCCGGCCAGGTGAGTTCATCCGCGGAGGCCGGCCGCTCGATCACGACGACACTGTCCGACCGAAGCCAGCCGTTGCGCTCCAAACTTGCGAGCACGGCCTCGATGTCGGCGCTGGACACCTCGTACGGCGGATCCGCCAGCACCAGGTCCACCGCTACGTCGGTGCCCGCGGCGAGCACCGCGGCGACCGCCCCGCGGCGTACCGTCGCCCCGGGCAGACCCAACGTCGAGACATTTCGTTTGATGACAGCCGCTGCGCGCGAATCACTTTCGACGAACAGCGCCGCGGCCGCACCGCGCGACAGCGCTTCCAGGCCGAGCGCCCCCGAACCGGCGTAGAGGTCCAGCACCCGCAGACCGTCGAAATCCCGCCGCGCGGCAAGGACATTGAACAGCGCCTCACGGACCCGGTCCGTGGTCGGCCGGGTACCCCGGGGCGGCACATCCAGGCGCCGTCCGCCGGCGCTGCCGCCGACGATGCGGGTCAGGCTGCTCCCCCGGTCAGTCCTTCCGAACCGATCACCACCAGCAGATCGCCACCTTCGACCTGGGCGGTGCTGCCGACGGCAACGCGAGTCACCCTGCCACCCTTGGGTGCGGTGATGGCGGCCTCCATCTTCATCGCCTCGATGGTGGCGATGGTCTGTCCCGCTTGCACCTTCTCGTCGACGGCCACCCCGATGGTGACGACCCCGGCGAACGGGGCGGCCACGTGATCGGGGTTGTTGCGGTCGGCCTTTTCGGCGGCCGGCACGGTTTCGGCGATGTTGGTGTCGCGCACCAGCACCGGACGCAGCTGGCCGTTGATGATGCACATGACGGTGCGCATGCCGCGTTCGTCGGGTTCGGAAATGGCCTCCAGCCCGACGATCAGCTCGACGCCGCGCTCGAGCTCGATTCGGTGCTCGTCGCCGTGGCGCAGTCCGGAGAAGAACTGGTTGGCGCTCAGGCCGGAGGTGTCGCCGTACTCGTCGCGGTGCGCCTCGAACTCTTTGGTGGGGCCCGGGAACAGCAGCCGGTTCAGTGCAGCCTGGCGAGCCGGACCGGGTTCGCCCAGCACCTTTTCGTCCTCGACCGACAGCGACTGTTCGGGCTTGGCGGCTCCACGCCCTTCCAATGCCTTGGTGCGCAACGGTTCCGGCCAGCCGCCCGGCGGGTCACCAAGCTCGCCGCGCAGGAACCCGATCACCGAGTCCGGGATGTCGTGGCGCCCTGGGTCTTCGGCGAACTCCTCGGCGGTGATGCCGGCACCGACCAGGGCCAGCGCCAGATCGCCGACCACCTTGCTCGACGGCGTGACCTTCACCAGTCGGCCCAGGATGCGGTCGGCTCCCGCGTAGGCGTTCTCGACGTCCTCGAACCGCTCGCCCAGCCCCAGCGCGATGGCTTGGGTGCGCAGGTTGGACAGCTGGCCGCCCGGGATTTCGTGGTGATACACCCGGCCGGTCGGCGCGGGCAGGCCGGCCTCGAACGGGGCGTACACCCGGCGCAGCAGCTCCCAGTACGGCTCCAGGTCGCACACCGCGTCGAGGTTGATGCCGGTGTCGTACGGCGTGTGCGCCGCGGCGGCGACGATCGCCGACAGCGGCGGCTGGCTGGTGGTGCCCGACAGCGGAGCCGCCGCGCCGTCCACCGCACTGGCGCCGGCATGCCAGGCCGCGGTGTAGGTGGCGAGCTGACCGCCCGGCGTGTCGTGGGTGTGCACGTGCACCGGCAGGTCGAAGCGGCTGCGTAGCGCGGACACCAGCGTGTGCGCCGCCGGTGGCCGCAGCAGCCCGGCCATGTCCTTGATCGCCAGCACGTGGGCGCCGGCGTCGACGATCTGCTCGGCCAGCCGCAGCCAGTAGTCCAGCGTGTACAGCGTCTCGGCCGGGTTGGACAGGTCACCGGTGTAGGACATCGCCACTTCGGCGACCGCCGAACCGGTCGCGCGCACGGCATCGATGGCCGGCCGCATCGACTCGACGTTGTTGAGGGCGTCGAAGATTCGGAAGATGTCGACACCAGTGCGAGCGGCCTCGTCGACGAACGCGTGCGTCACCGTCTCCGGGTAGGGCGTGTAGCCGACCGTGTTGCGGCCGCGCAGCAGCATCTGCAGACAGATGTTGGGGATCGCCTCACGCAGCGAGGCCAACCGCTCCCACGGGTCTTCCTTCAAAAACCGAAGCGCGACATCATAAGTCGCTCCACCCCAACACTCGATGGACAACAGCTCCGGCGTCATCCTGGCGATGTACGGGGCGACTTTGAGCAGTCCCGAGGACCGCACGCGGGTCGCCAGCAGTGACTGGTGGGCGTCTCGGAACGTCGTATCGGTCACGCCGATCGCTGGAGAATCCTTGAGCCACTTGGCGAATCCCTCAGGGCCCAGTTCGTCGAGGCGCTGTTTGCTGCCCGGCGGCGGGCTCGCCGCGATATCGATGTCGGGCAGTTTGTCCTGCGGGTAGTACCGGGGCCGGTCGCGGTACGGCGAATTGACCGTCACCTCGGCCAGGAACTTCAGCATCTTGGTTCCGCGGTCCGCGGATGTCCGCGACGTCAGCAGTTCCGGACGCTCGTCGATGAACGACGTGGTGATCCGCCCGGCCTGGAAATCCGGATCGTCCAGAACCGCTTGCAGGAACGGGATATTCGTCGACACGCCACGGATCCGGAATTCCGCCACCGCCCGCCTGGCCCGTGCCACCGCGGTGGGAAAATCACGACCGCGACAGGTGAGCTTGACCAGCATCGAATCGAAATGCGCGGCGACTTCCGCACCCAGATGGGTCCCGCCGTCGAGCCGGATCCCCGCGCCGCCCGGCGAGCGGTAGGTGGTGATCCGCCCGGTGTCGGGACGGAATCCGTTGGCGGGGTCCTCGGTGGTGATGCGGCACTGCAGGGCCGCGCCGTGCGGCGCGATGCGCTCCTGGCTCAGCCCCAGATCGGCCAGCGTCTCCCCCGCCGCGATCCGCAGCTGGGCCGACACCAGGTCGACGTCGGTGATCTCCTCGGTCACGGTGTGCTCCACCTGGATCCGGGGATTCATCTCGATGAACACATGCCGGCCGCGCTCGTCGAGCAGGAACTCGACGGTGCCCGCGCAGGTGTAGCCGATGTGGCGGGCGAAGGCGACGGCGTCAGCGCAGATCTGGTCGCGCAGAGCGGGATCCAGGTTGGGCGCCGGGGCCAGCTCGATGACCTTCTGATGGCGGCGCTGCACACTGCAGTCACGCTCGTAGAGGTGAATGACGTTGCCGTAGGTGTCGGCGAGGATCTGCACCTCGATGTGGCGTGGATTGACCACTGCCTGTTCAAGGAACACCGTGGGATCACCGAAGGCCGACTCGGCCTCGCGGCTGGCGGCCTCGATGGACTCCGGCAACGCCGACGGCTCGGTCACCCGGCGCATACCGCGCCCGCCGCCGCCGGCGACGGCCTTGACGAACAACGGGAATTCCATCTGCTGGGCCGCGGCGACCAATTCGTCCACCGAGGCCGACGGCGCCGACGACGTGAGCACCGGCAGCCCCGCCTCGCGGGCCGCGGCGATCGCTCGCGCCTTGTTGCCGGTGAGTTCGAGAATCGACGAATCGGGGCCGACGAACGTGATGCCCGACGCCGCGCAGGCGGCCGCCAATTCCGGATTCTCCGACAGGAAGCCGTAACCGGGATAGATCGCGTCCGCACCGGCGGCCCGGGCGGTGGCGACGATCTCGTCGACCGACAGGTACGCCCGTACCGGATGGCCGACGTCGCCGATCTGATATGCCTCGTCGGCCTTGAGGCGGTGCAACGAATTGCGGTCCTCGTACGGGAAAATGGCTACCGTGCCGATGCCCATTTCGTAGGCAGCGCGGAAAGCTCGGATCGCAATCTCACCGCGGTTGGCCACGAGGACTTTGGAAATCACCCGCATACCCTACCCGCGTGACCGCGCCTGCGGCGGGCGACTAGATGAGCGTGGACCAGTAGTTCCAGAACCGCACCAGGATCAGCAGGAGCAACCCGGTGAACCACAGCGTCACGATCGACCAGCGCCAGGTGTAGAGCACCCGGGCAACCACGTTCCCGGCGAGCGGACGAAGCGCAATCGAGGACACCACAACCAACAACGGGACGGTGACCGCCCACACCACCATGCAGTACGGGCACAGCGCGCCGATGCGGTACAGCGTCTGGAAGATCAGCCAGTGGATGAACACCGTAGCCAGCGCCGTGCCGATGGTGAGTCCCAGCCAGTACCACCGCGGCAGTCGCACCTTGGCCACGGCGAGCACACCGGTGGCCACGACGACGGCGAACGCGGCGATTCCGATCAGCGGGTTCGGGAAGCCGAACGCCGACGCCTGCGGCGTGATCATCACCGATCCGCACGACAGCACCGGGTTGATGCTGCAACTCGGCACGTAGGCCGGGTTCACCAAGATCTCGATCTTCTCGATCGTCAGGGTGGCCGACGCGATCAGACCGACCACGCCGGCGATCAGCACCCACCACGCGCTGGCCGGTCGCACCGCGACCCCGCCCGACGGGTCTTTCGACTCGACGGGTTCGGTCGGTTCGACCGGAGCCGGGGTCGCCACGCTCATGACGTCGGGGCCGGCGTGGGCTGAGTCGGGCTCGGCGGCGCGGGAGCGTTGTCCAGGCCGGGCACGTTGCCGACGATCGCCTTGACCTTGGCGATCAGATCCTCCGGCGAGGCCGGGCTGATGTCCTGGCCATTGAGGCGGATGGTCGGCGTCGCCGTGATCTTGGAGGCCGCGGCCAGACCCTCGACCATGTCGCTGTGCTTGCCGGAGTTGATGCACGACGAGACCTTGTCGGTCGGCACTCCGGCCTGCCGGGCGGTCTCGATCAGGCGGGCGTTGTCAGGGGCACCGCCCGCACCTTCCTCGGGCTGCATGGCGAACAGCGCGGAGTGGTAGCGGGGGAACGCTTCCTTGTCCGCGTCGCCGACGCAATAGGCCGCGTTGGCCGCGCGAGTGGAGTAGTTGTCGTTGACCCGCGAGTTGAGGATGGCGACCGAGTAGTAGTCGGCGGCGATGGCACCGGCCTCGACCAGCTTGGAGATGGTCGGGCCGAAAGCCTTCTCGAAATCACGGCAGTGCGGGCACTGGAAGTCCTCGTAGAGCGACAGCACCGCCTTGGGCTCGTCGGTGCCGTCCTTCTTGATCAGCTGGCTCGAGGTGATCCGCACCGCCTGCGCGTCGCCTGCCGCGGCGGTCTTTTTGTCGTGACTCATCACGATGTACAGCACCAGTGCGACGGCGAAGATGACGACGATGCCGGTCAGCCCCAGCTGGATGGCCAGGTTGCGCTTACGGTCCTGGGCTTTCAGGTCGTAGCGGGGGGTGGATTTCTTGTTGGTGGCCACGGCTCGGCTGATCCTCGCTGTCAAGACTCGGTGTTGGCGCCTCTAGAATACCGGCGCGCCTGCCCGCCGAATTTCAGGCGCGGGCGAGGTGGGCGCGCAGCGCCGAGATCATCTCGGCATTGCACCGGCTCACCTGGCCGCCCAGCGCATTCAGGTTGAGGAATGCGTGGGTCATCGGACCCATCTGCCGCAGATCGGTCAGTACGCCCGCTGCCTGCAGCTTTGCCGCGTACTGCTCGCCTTCGTCGCGCAGCGGATCGAACCCCGCGGTGACGACCAGCGCCGGTGCGAGCCCGCTGAAATCGTCGGCCAGCAGCGGCGACACTCGCGGATCGATGATGTCGACTTCGGATCCCTCGACGTAGGCGTCGGCGAACCAGTCCATGTTGGCCTTGGACAGCAGGAATCCGTCGGCGAACAGGGTGCGTGACCGGGTACCGCCGCGCAGGTCGGTCGCCGGATAGATCAGCCACTGCAGGCTCGGCTGGCGGCCGCCACCGTCGCGGGCCAGCTGGGCCACCACCGCGGCCAGGCAGCCGCCGGCACTGTCGCCGCCCACCGCGATGCGGTCGGGGTCGGCACCCAACTCCGCGGCGTTCAACACGGCCCACAGGTAGGCGGCGTAGGCGTCGTCGACGGCGGCGGGCGCCTTGTGCTCGGGCGCCAGCCGGTAATCGATGGACAGAACGTGCACACCGGCATCGCGGCAGATCAACCGGCAGGCCGAATCGTGGGTTTCGAGGTCGCCGAAGACGAACCCGCCGCCGTGATAGAAGACCAGCAGCGGCGCGCCGTCGCCGTCGGTGGGGCGATAGTGCCGGGCCGGGATGATGCCGGCCGGGCCGGGAATCTCCAGCGGCGAGATCTGAGCGACGTGGATGTCGGCCTCGTCGAGGCTGTCGGTGGCTTCCCGGTTCTGACGGCGGGTGGCGATCGGATCGCCGGTGACCGCGAGGCTGCTCAAGCCGACCGCGCGCTGGGCGGCCAGCATCATCTGGATCGACGGATCGAGAGTGTTCCCGTCGATCGTGATGGCGCGGCCACCCGACAACAGTCTCTTCACGAAGCCCGGCAGGTGCGGGATGGCTTTGACGCCGGCGCGGTTGGCGACCGGCAAGGCCCTCTTCAGGAACCGGCTTCGCGCGGTCCCGGACACGGTGTCTGTCATTGATAGTCCTCGGTTCTGGTGCGCAGTACCGGTATCGCCGCAGCGTACGGGACTTCGACTGTCGGCGGCCTGTCGGCCCCGCCCGCAATCAGCGGTTGACGAATCCGACAATTCGACCTGTTCTCGGCGGCGGCGCGCCGGGCCTGCTCAAACGACATATCGCCCTGGGTACTATCGTCACCCGAAGTCGGTTGACCCCGGAGCCGATTGCGACGGGTCCTGTCCCCGACTCATTCGACTCCACAGACAGGTGACACGATGCCGGCGGCCGCGATCCCCACCGTCACGCTCAACGACGACAACACCCTCCCCGTGCTGGGCCTCGGCGTCGCCGAGCTGTCCGCCGAGGAGACCGAGAGCGCGGTGGCCAGCGCCCTGGAGGCGGGTTATCGGCTGATCCAAACCGCGAAGGGCAACGAGGAGGCCGTCGGGCGCGCCGTCGCCGCGTCGGGTCTGCCCCGCGACGAACTGTTCATCGCCACCAAGCTCGCCACCGAGGACCAGGGTTTCCAGTCGTCCCAGGACGCCATCAGGGCCAGCCTCGAACGCCTCGGCTTGGAGTATGTCGACCTGTATCTGATGGACTGGCCGGCCGAGCAGAACGGCAAGTACATCGACGCCTGGGGCGGCATCATGCGGTCCCGTCAGGACGGTCTGATCAAGTCGATCGGTGTCGCGAACTTCACCCCAGAAAACCTGTCGGACATCATCGACCTGAGCTATTTCTCGCCGGTGGTCAACCAGATCGAACTGCACCCGCTGCTCAACCAGACCGAGTTGCGCGCGGCACACGGCGATCGTTCGATCCGCACCGGGGCGTACATCCCGACCGATGAGGGCAAGCTGACGGACAATCCCGCGATCGCCGAAGTGGCTGCGGCGCATGGGAAGTCACCGGCACAGGTGCTGATCCGCTGGAGCCTGCAGCAGGGCGATATCGTCGTTCCGCGGTCGGCTCCGGCGCACATCGCCGAGAACGCCGATGTGTTCGACTTCGAACTCACCGCGGCGGAGATCGAGACCCTCAACGGTCTCGACGACGGGACCCGCTTCCTGCCGAATCCGGCAGGCTAGGCCCCGCCGCCGAGCCCGCCGTGGCTCAGGCGTCCAGCAGCCAGTCGTTCGGGCTGAACAACTCGCAGTGCACCCGATCCGTGGCGATGCCGCGGCCGGTCAACTGGGCGCGCACCGCCTGCACGAAACCGTCGTTCCCGCACAGATAGATCTCTGCGCCGTCGGCGATGTCGACGTCGTCGAGGTTCATCAGCCCCTCGTGGATCCGGGGGTTGTCGCCGTCGACGTCCTCGGCGTACCAGAGGTCCAGGCTGGCGTCGGGCAGGATGTCGACGAGTTCACGGTGCCGCTTACGCAACGGGTGGGTTACCGCGCTGCGGTCGGCGTGCAGCACCTGCACCGGTGCCGCATGTGACTGGCCGACAAGGTATTCCAAAATTCCGATCATCGGCGTGATGCCGATGCCCGCGGAGATCAGCACGACCGGCGCACCACTGCGCGGCTCGGGCAGATCGCCGAACGGCACCGTGACGTCGAGCAGATCACCGACCCGGACGCAGTCGCGGATCCAGCTCGACACTTCACCCGCCGGGTTGTGCCCGACGGCGTCGACCGGCTTGACCGCGAAGGTCAACTCGGACGCACCGGGAGCGGTCACCAAGCTGTACTGCCGCAGCTGACGCGCGCCGTCGGGTAGCGTCACGCCAACCGAAACATATTGCGCCGCACCAGCTCCGGCCACACCGTCGGCTCCCACCGTCACCAGTACGGCACCGGAGGGGTCGTCTTCGCGGGCGGTGACCCGCAGCCGACGGAAGACGTCTCCGGCGGCGACCCCGGCGCCGGCGTAGAGATCGCGTTCCAGAGCGATCAGGGTGTCGGCCATGATCCAATACACCCGGTCCCATGCCGCCGCGACGTCAGCGGTCACCGTGTCGGCGCCCAGCACTTCGACGATCGCGGCGAACAGGTGCTCGTGCACGATCGGGTACTGGTCGGGGGTTATGCCCAGCGACGCGTGCTTGTGGCCGATGCGCGACAGCAGTTCGCTCGGATGCGGCAGGTCCGGATTGACCAGGTGCGTGGCGAAAGTCGCGATCGAGGCGGCCAGGGCACGCTGCTGCGCTCCTTGCGCTTGATTGCCCCGGTTGAACAGGTTGCGCAGCAGCTCCGGGTGACGACCGAACATCCGCCGATAGAACACCGAGGTGATCTCGTCGACGTGCGCCCCGACGAGCGGCAGTGTCGCCGTGATGATCTCGGCGTGGTGCGGCTCCAGTTCCTGAACCTCGGCCGCACCGACTGCGGTGGTGGTCATGTCAGATTCCCTTCGGTTGTGAGTTGCAGAACGACGGGCAGCATCTGGCTGCCGACGAGATCGGCGATCGTGTGGCGATCGAGTTCGGCGTAGAAGGCCTCTTTGGCATCGGCGAGCACCCGACGCAGCCGGCATCCCGCGATCAGCGGACAGGCCGGCTGGCCGGTGCAGTCGACGACTTCGCGATCACCTTCGAGCCGGCGTACCAGCCAGCCCAGTGATGCCTCGCGGCCGGCGTCGGTGAGTTCCAGGCCGCCGGCGCGGCCGCGGCGGGCGTGCACCAGCCCCAGCTCGGTCAGCCGCGACACCGCTTTGGCGACATGATTCTCCGACGCGCCGGCCGCGGCGGCGACCGTTCTGGTGGTGACCCGCTGCTCGCGAGCCTGACCGGTGGCGAGCAGCATCATGGCCCGAAGACCTAGGTCGGTAAACCTCGTGAGCTGCATAAACCCGACGATAGTTTATTCGGCATCGCAGATGCGTATTTTCTGCGTGTGGGCTTGAATACACGATTCGGTGCGGATTTTTGACCCGCGGTGACGACCGCGTGAGCCCGATCTCGAGGTAACCGACCGCCCCGGCTAGCGACTGGGGCAGGTACCCGCGGCCGAGCGCAACTCGTCGGCTGAGGCCTGATCCACCGGCAGTGCGTACCCTCGCAGCACCGCGATGAACTGCATCGCGTACTGGCACCAGAACGCATGATTGGGCGGCATCCAGCTGCCAGGAGGCTGGTCGCCCTTGTCCTGGTTGACCTGACCGTCGACGGCCAGCAGGTTGGCCGGATCGTTGGCGAATCGAATCCGCATGTCGTCCGGCCAGTTTCGCGCGCCCATGTCCCACGCGTACGCCAGCGGCACCAGGTGGTCGATCTGCACCGCCGCCCCGACCTTCGCGCCACGGGTGAACGGGATCGTCGCGCTGGTGTACGGGTCGTGCAGGACGCCGGTGGCGACCGCCTGCGGGCAGCGTTTGGTGAACACGAAGGTCTTGTCGACGAGGTCGCGGTCCAGCACGTCGTCGCGGGTGTCGCAGCCGTTGTGCCCGCCCGGCGCGGAGTTGTTGTCGTCCCACGCATCGCCGAAGGCCGCGCGCCGATAGTCGTTGCCGCGCACCCGCTGCGGGATGACGACGATCCCGTCGAGCACGTCGGTTCCCGGTGCCACCGTCGGCACGTCGGCGCGGGCGATCATCGCATCGGGATGGCTGGTCGAGGACGTGACCTGCACGGAGACGATCACCGCCAGCGCCGCGATCACGGCCAGCCAGATCAGGGGCCGCCGTCTCACGACTTGTCCAGGTAGTCGATCCGGTCGCCGCCGGTGAATTGGCCGGCCAGGACCGTCATGCCGGGGTTCGCGGGATCCCTGGCATAGATCGACTGGGCCACCTCACGCGCATCGACGATGACCTCGAGATGCTCCGCCAGAGACAGGAAGCGCAGCGTGATGGGACGGCCGGACTGGTTGAGCCCCAACACGTCTCCCTCGTGGCGCTCCTGCAGGTCCAGATCCGCCAGCTCGAAGCCGTCCAGCGTGCTCGCCACCGCGGTCAACCGGTCGCCGGCTTTGGATCCCTCCGGGAGTTTGGTGGCCAGCAGGCACAGGCTGGCGTGCGAACCGCGCCCGATCCGCCCGCGCAACTGGTGCAGCTGGCTGATGCCGAACCGGTCGGCGTCCATCACCACCATCACCGTCGCATTCGGCACATCCACACCCACCTCGATGACAGTGGTGCACACCAGGACGTCGATGTCGCCCGCCCGGAACGCGGCCATCACCGCGTCCTTCTCGTCGGCGGGCAGCTTGCCGTGCATCAGGCCCAACCGCAGCCCGGCCAGCGGCCCGTGACCCAGATGCTTGAACAGGTTGACGACCGTCTCGGCGGGCGGGCCGCCCTCCTGCTCGCCCGCCTTGTCGTCCGCGTCGATGCGAGAGGCCACGACGTAGGCCTGTCGGCCTTCGCCGACCTCCTCGGTGATCCGTTGCCAGGCCCGCGCCAGCCACTGCGGCTTGTCTTTGATGAAGATCGTGTTGGTGGTGATCGGCTGACGCCCGCGCGGAAGTTCGCGCAGGGTCGAAGTTTCCAGGTCGCCGTAGACCGTCAGTGCGACGGTGCGCGGGATCGGGGTGGCCGTCATAACCAGCAGATGCGGGGTCAGTCCGGCAGGCGCCTTGGCGCGCAACCGGTCTCGCTGCTCCACGCCGAACCGGTGTTGTTCGTCGACGACGACGAAGCCGAGCTTGTGGAATTCGACGGCGTCCTGCAACAGCGCGTGGGTGCCGACGACGATGCCCGCCTCCCCGGACGCCACCTCGTCGCGCACCTGACGTTTCTGGGCCGCCGACATCGACCCGGTCAGCAGTGCGATTCGGGTCGCCCCGTCCTCACCGCCGAGTTGGCCGGCCATCGCCAGCGGGCCGAGCACACCGCGGATCGACTGGGCATGTTGGGCGGCAAGGACTTCCGTCGGCGCCAGCAACGCGCACTGGTAACCCGCGTCGACCATCTGCAGCATGGCCACCACCGACACGATCGTCTTGCCGGAGCCGACCTCGCCCTGCAGCAGCCGGTTCATCGGCTTGCTCGCGGCCAGTTCGCCGGAGACGACGTCGAGCACCTCCCGTTGACCCGCCGTCAGCGCGAAGGGCAGGCGCTCGATCAGCGCGGCGGCCAAGCCGTCTTCGCGACGCGGCGCGACCGGGCCGGATTCGGAGAGCTCGCCGTGGCGGCGCTGCGCGAGCGCCCATTGCATCCCGACAGCCTCGTCGAACCGCAGCCGCTCGCGGGCTGCCTCGCGCTCGGGTTCCCGTTCGGCCACGTGGATGGCGCGCAGCGCTTCATCCTCGGAGATCAGACCCCGTTGGCGCACAACGCTTTCGGGCAGCGGATCGGGTATAGGGTCGAGGACCGCGAGTACCTGCTGCACACAGGCGTAGATGTCCCAGCTCTGCAGCTTGGAGCTGGCCGGGTAGATCGGGAAGAAGTCGCGCTCGAACGCCGACATCGCCAACTCGCCGCTCTGTGACGTCGAGGTGTCGGCGATCGTCTTCAACGACTTGCTGCCGAACACTCGCCCCTTGGGCGACTCCAGAACCAGGAAATCCGGATGCGTCAGCTGCATGGCCCCCCGGAAGAAGCCGACCTCCCCGGACAGCATCAGCCGGACGCCCTCGATCAATTCCTTCTTGAGCCACTTGGCGTTGAAGAACGTCGCGGTGACTTTGCGCCGCCCCTTGCCGAGCGTGATCACCAGATACTCGCGCTTGGGTCCTCGCTGAGGCAGGCGGGTGACGGCACTCTCGATCTCGCCGACCAGCGTGATGTGCTCGCCCTCCTCCGGCGGCACCTCGTCCTCACCCCACACCGACATCCCGTGGATGTACTTGCGCGGGTAGTGCCGCAGCAGGCCGTCGACGGTGCGGATGCCGAACACATCGTCGAGCAGACCGGCGGCCTTGCCGCCGACGATTCCGTCGAGACGGTCGGTGAGACTGACCACGACTACTCCACCCCGATCAACAGGTCATCGCCGCGGTGACCGGTGGCGTAGGTGGCGAATTCGATTCCGGGATGGCGCCGGTGGATGTGCGCGGCGAGCGCCTCGGCGACGGCCGGATCGGTGCCGGCACCGGTCAACACGGTCACCAGCTCACCGCCGGCCACCAGCAGCAGGTCGATCAGCCCGGCGGCCGCACCGGTCACATCGTCGGCGACCACCAGGACTTCGTCACCGGCGATGCCCAGCCCGTCACCCGGTTCGCAGCTACCCGCCCACGTGAGCGCCTGTTCGGTGGCAGTGCGAACCGAACCATGCCGGGCCGCGGCCGCCGCCCTGGCCATCGAGTACCCGTCGTCGACGGCGTGGCGGCCCGGATCGTGGACCGCGAGCGCGGCCAGGCCCTGCACCATCGAACCGGTCGGCAACGCGACAACGTCGATGCCCCAACCGATTCCGGCCGTGCAGCCGGCGACCAACTCCTCGGCCGCCACATATCCGTTGGGCAGCACCATCACCTGCGCGGCCCGGGTATCGACCAGCGCGCGAAGCAGTTCACGGGCGCTCACGCCGTTGACCGGATCTTCCAGCTCAGCCTCGGGCCGCAGCACGCAGGCGCCCTCCTGGCTGAAAAGCTCTGCGGCACCGTCTCCGTCGACGACGGCGAGCACCGCGCGCTCCCGACTCCAGCTGCCCGGGGACACCCGGGCGGGCCCGGTGCTCAACACCGAGATCTGGATTCGGCTCACCGCGCCGGCCGCCATCCCGGCCTCCACGGCGGCGCCGGCGTCGTCGGTGTGGACGTGGACCGAATAGCGTTCGGCCGACGCGGCGATCGCGACCGAATCGCCGAGCTGCTCCAGCCGGGTGCGCAGCGGGTCGAGGGCGGCCGGGTCACAGCCGGCGAGCAGATACATCACCTCGAACTGCGGCGGAGCCGGTTCCGCGGCCGCGGTCTCGATCCGCGGCGGGCCCGGTTCGTAAGCGTGCCGGTGTGGCGCATGCCCGGTGACGGTGGCGGTCAGCGCGTCGATCAGGACGAGGAAGCCGCGCCCGCCCGCGTCGACCACCCCTGCCTCGGCCAGCGCGTCGAGCTGTTCGGGCGTGCGGTCCAGCGCGGTGACCGCGGCCTCGCCACCTGCGGTCAGCGATTCGGCAAGGCTCGCGCCGTCGGCGGCCCACTGCTGAACGGTGTCGGCGACAGCCTGCAGGACCGAGACGATGGTGCCGGCCACCAGCTGCCCACCCATCGACGACACCACCAGCCCGACGGCGTGCCGAAGGGCCGCGCCCAGCAGTACCGCGTCGATGTCGGCGAGATAACCGTCGGTGTCGGCGGCGGCCGCGGCGGTCACGTCGGCCAGTCCGCGCAGAATCTGGGACAGGATCACCCCGGAATTGCCCCGGGCGCCGTGCAGTGCACCCTCGGCGAGCGCGGCGGTCAACTCACCGACGCCGCCCGAGCCGGTCACCGACTCCGCCTCGGTCAGCGCCGCCCGCATGGTGAACAAGAGGTTGGTCCCGGTATCGGAGTCGGCGACCGGGAACACATTGAGCCGGTTGATCTCGTCGGTGTGGGTGATCAGGTCGCCGACCGCGGTAGAGGCCCAGTCGCGCAGGGCAGATGCGTCCAGCCGCCGGTCCGGCATCGGCACCTCCTCGCGATCCCTGGCCACCACACGGCGTCGTCGCGCCAGCCTATCCAGTCCACCCGACACCGCGATGCCGCCGCGGCGCAGGACCGTGGGATGGCCGGATCACTGCAGGTCAGCTGGCCGCAGAGGGCGTCGTCCGGGCGTTGCAGCGGCGCATTTTGGCGTTCGGTTCACCGGACGGCTATCCTAGTCAGGTTGTCGGGTCACCCGTTTCGGTCGTTGGCCCCCAGGAACACGTTCGATAGAGGAGTTCTACATGGCTGCCGTGTGCGACGTCTGCGGAAAGGGCCCCGGCTTCGGCAAGTCGGTGTCGCATTCCCATCGCCGGACCAGCCGTCGCTGGAACCCGAACATCCAGACCGTGCGCGCCGTGAGCCGCCCCGGTGGCAACAAGCACCGCGTGAATGTCTGCACCTCCTGCCTGAAGGCCGGCAAGGTCAGCCGCGGTTAATCCCGCTCTTGCGCCCACCCCGACGTGTGGGCGGAAAAGTTCGAGACGTTCCCGCGAGACGTCGATCTCGGCGTGGGTTAAGGCAGTCGCCAGTCGATCGGTTCGGCACCCATCCCGGCCAGCAGTTCGTTGGCCCGGCTGAACGGCCGTGATCCGAAGAACCCCCGTGACGCCGACAGCGGCGACGGATGCGGGGATTCGATCGCCTGCGCGCTACCCAGCATCGGCTTGAGCGTCGACGCATCGCGTCCCCACAAGATCGCCACCAACGGTTGATCGCGCGCCACCAGCGCGCGGATCGCGCATTCGGTGACGGCCTCCCAACCTTTCCCCCGATGCGATGCCGGGGTTCCCGGCCGCACCGTCAGCACCCTGTTCAGCAGCATGACACCACGCTGCGACCACGGCGTCAGATCACCGGTCGACGGCGGTGGGTGGCCGAGGTCCGCGGTGTACTCGGTGAAGATGTTGGCCAGGCTGCGAGGCACCGGTCGCACGTCGGGGGCCACCGAGAAGCTCAGACCCACCGCGTGTCCCGGCGTGGGGTACGGGTCCTGGCCGACGATCAGCACCCGCACCTCGCTGAACGGAAAGGTGAAGGCGCGCAGCACGTTCTGGCCTGCGGGCAAGTAGTTTCTGCCGGCGGCGATCTCATCGCGCAGAAATTGGCCCATCTGGGTGATCTGGTCACTGACCGGGGCGAGCGCCTGCGCCCAGCCTTCGTCGACGAGTTCGGCCAGCGGCCGGGCGGTGGTCGTCACCGACGTAACCTAACGCGAGCCGTCAGTCGAAGGATTGCCAACCCGCCGCGCCTTCCCATCTGAGCCCGTCGACCAGCACGCCGGGCGTGCCGTCTCGCACGGTGCCGATCACCCGCCAGCCGGGCGGAACGGCTGCGGGGAAACACGCGACGAGGGCGTGATCTTCGCCACCGGAGAGCACCAACGCCTGCGGATCGGCACCGGCCGCCGCGGCCGCGGCGGTGACGGCGTCGACGTCGGGTCGCAGCGCGTCCGCGGCGAGGTCGATGAGGACACCGGAGTCGTGGGCGATGTGGCCGAGATCGGCGAGCAGCCCGTCGGAGACGTCGGTCATCGCCTGCGCGCCGGCGTCCGCTGCCACAATGCCCTGCCCATAGGGTGGACGCGGCACCAGGTGCCGCTCGCGCAGCTCGCCGAAACCAGCAATCCCCTTGTGGCACAGCAGATATCCGGCGGCAGAGCGGCCCAGCTCACCGCTGACGGCGACGACCGATCCCGCTCGCGCGCCGCTGCGCAGTACCGGTGGCCGGCCGGCCAGATCACCGAACGCGGTCACCGAGACCACCCACTGCGGGCTGGCGACCAGATCACCGCCGACGATCCCGGCGCCCAGCGGACCGGCCTCCAGCCACATTCCGTCGGCCAACTCCTGCGCCCGCACCGCCGGGGTGTCGGGCGGGGCGCCGAACGCGACGACGAACGCGCTGACCCGCGCGCCCATCGATTCGATGTCGGCGGCGTTCTGCGCGATGGCTTTTCGGCCGACCTCCTGCGGAGTGGACCAATCCAGCCGGAAGTGGCGCCCCTCGACCAGCATGTCGGTGCTCACGACGACGCGACCGTCCGGCATCGCCACCACCGCGGCGTCGTCTCCGGGCCCGACCGTCACGATCGCGGGTTGACGACGTCCGGCGACCAGGCGGTCGATCACCGGGAACTCGCCGAGCTGGCGCAATGTGGGGTCGCCACCGTCGGCCACGAGGTCTGCCCTCCTCCCGTCGCCCAGGCTGATCGGCACGGCAACCTGCGGTACGTTGGGGCCTTGCCGGCACCCGGACATGCCAGTCTAGGGCGGCGCCGCATGCGGGCGGCCATCGAGAGGAGGCGACGGGTGGTGGAGGCGTACATGCTGATCCAGACCGAGGTCGGCCGCGCCGAGGTCGTCGCCAAGCAGGTGGCCGCACTGCCGGGCGTACTGTCCGCCGAGTACGTGACCGGTCCCTATGACGTGGTGGTCCGAGTCGCCTCGGCCACCAAGGATGATCTGGCCGCCTCCGTGGTGCCCAGCGTTCAGCAGATCGCCGGGATCACCCGGACCCTAACCTGCCCTATCGCCGATGCCGACTGAGCCACTTCCCGTCGCCAGCGAGGACAGCACCGGGGACGGACCGCCCCGCGCCTTCCTGATCGCCGCGGTGATCGTGGCAGTGGTGGCGATCGGCGCCGTGCTCGCGATCGCGGCCACCCGCAAGGCTCCGGTCCAGCCGGTCGTGATCGCCGCTGCCCCAGCGCCGCAAGCGGATTCACCGAGCTGCCGGAGCCTGATGGGCGCATTGCCGGAGAACCTCGGTGAATTCCATCGGGTGGCGGCGGCCGACCCGGTGCCGCCCGGCGCAGCGGCCTGGCGTGGGGCGGCCGACAATTACCCGGTCATCCTGCGATGTGGCATCGACCGGCCCGCGGAGTTCATGGTGGGCTCCCCCATCCAGCTGGTCAACGCGGTTCAATGGTTCCAGCTCGAGGATCCCCAGACCGACCGCAGCACCTGGGTCACCGTGGACCGCCCGGTGTACCTGGCACTCACCCTCCCGAAAGAGTCTGGCCCCACGCCCATTCAGGCGTTGTCGGATGTGATCGCGCGAACGTTGCCTGCGGTTCCGATCGACCCCAACCCGCCTCGCTGAGTCAGCGCAGACCGGTTCCGCGCGCCAACGCCGTCTCCACCATGGTGCCGACCAGCGTCGGGTAGTCGATGCCGCTGGCCGCCCACATCCGCGGATACATCGAGATCGTGGTGAACCCGGGCATCGTGTTGATCTCGTTGACCACCGGGCCGTCCTCGGTGAGGAAGAAGTCCACTCTCGCCAGACCCTGGCAGTCCAGAGCCTTGAAGGTCCGAATTGCCAAGTGCCGCAGTTCCTCTGCCACGTCTTCGTCGACCTTCGCCGGGACGTCGAGTTCGGCGCCGTCGTCCAGGTATTTGGTGGCGAAGTCGTAGAAGCCGTCTTCGCGGCCCGCGATGCCGGCGACCCGGATCTCCCCGATCGCGCTGGCTTGCACTGAGCCGTCCGGGAATTCGAGGACACCGCACTCGAGCTCACGGCCTTCGATCGCGGCTTCGATGATGACCTTGGGATCGTGTGTGCGTGCATCGGCGATCGCCGCGGGCAGCTCGTCGGGGCTCATCACCCGGTTCACCCCGATCGAGGACCCACCGCGCGCGGGTTTGACGAACATCGGAAAGCCGAGGCGCATGATGTCATCGAGCGTGGGCGCCTTCTCCTGCGGCCGCAGCACCACGTGATCACCGATCGGAAGACCATCGGCGGCCAGCAGCTTCTTGGTGAACTCCTTGTCCATGCCGGCCGCACTGGCCAGCACGCCGGCACCCACGTACGGCACGCCCGCCAATTCGAGCAGACCCTGGATGGTGCCGTCTTCGCCGTACGGCCCGTGCAGGATCGGGAAGACGACGTCGACCGACGTCAGCACCTCACCGGCGGCCTGACCCAACGACACCAGCTCACCGTGCCGCTGCGGGTCGGCAGGCAACGCCAGCGCCGTGCCGGAGTCACCCCTGACCTCCGGCAGCCGCCGGTCGGTGATGGCCAGGGTTTCCGGCCTGCCGTCGGTCAGCACCCAGGAGCCCTCCGGGGTGATGCCCACGGCGACGACTTCGAACCGCTCCGGGTCGAGGTTCCGCAGGATGCTTCCGGCCGATACGCAGGAGATCGCGTGCTCGGAGCTGCGGCCCCCGTAGACGACGGCGACGCGGATACGAGAAGTCACAAACTAGAGAGGCTACAGCCCAGCCGGTATGAGCACGATCTGGCGCTGTGAGCAGTGACTATCCGGCGTCGAGGGCTGCGAGGACGTCGGCGACCAGGTCGTCGGTGTCCTCGATGCCGGCCGAGATCCGGGCGAAGCCGCCGGCCACGGGGTCGCCCCACCGGGCCCGACGGTCGACGCAGGTGTGGATGCCGCCGAAGCTGGTCGCGGCCACCAGCAGGTCGCTGCGCTGCACCAGGGCGTGGACGGCGCGCGCGTCGGCGAGTTCGAACGACACCAATCCCCCGAAACGCCGCATCTGCGCGGCGGCCACCGGGTGGGACGGGTCGTCGGGCAATCCCGGGTAGCGCACCGAGCGGACGCGCGGGTGGCTGGCCAGCGCGCCGGCCAGCGCGAGGGCGTTGCGGCATTGCCGGTCGAAGCGCAGGCCGAGGCTGCCGAGGCTGCGCAGCACCAGCCACGCTTCGAACGACCCCAGGATCGCCCCGGACAGCAGCCGCTCGCGCTCCAGGGCCGCCATCAGGTCGGGATCGGTGCCTGCGATGTACCCGGCCAGCAGATCGCTGTGGCCCGACAGGGCTTTGGTGGCGCTGGCCACCACCAGATCGGCGCCCAGCGCCAGCGGTTGCTGACCCAGCGGCGTCGCGGTGGTGTTGTCCACCAGCAGCCGCGCACCGCGCTGCCGGCAGATCTGGGCAAGCCGGCGCAGGTCCACAACATCCAGCGCCGGATTGGTCGGGGTCTCCGCCAGCACCACGTCGGCGCTTCCGGCGGCCTGGTAGATCTGCTCGGCATTGGCCTCGTGAACGGTGATCCCTTGCGGAGCAAGATATTCCGCGGCATAGCGGCGCACCTGGTAGTAGCCGTCGGCCGGGACGACCAGTACTGATCCGGGTTTGGCCATCACACGCAGCGCGGCGGTGATCGCCGCCATCCCGGAGCCGAAAGTCAAGGCCGCCGCGGCCCCTTCGAGCTCGGCCAGTGCCGACTCGAGCTGCCGCCAGGTGGGGTTGGTGGCGCGACCGTAGGTGTTCTGTTCGCTGCCCTCGTCGTCGGAGAGGTGGTACGCCGACGCCGGAACCGGACCCGGCTGAATCGGATCTCCCGGAATCGGCAGGGAACTCACAGCTTTGACGGCGCGGGTCGAGTCGCCGTAGCGGTCGGTCATTCCGGTTTGGTGCTGCGGCCCAACAACAGCGCCACCGCCTGGTCGACGGACAATCCCTTGTGGCACACCTGGTGGACCGCATCGGTCAGCGGCATCTCGACGTCATAGCTCGACGCCAGCGCCAGGATCGATTCGCATGAGGTGACGCCTTCGGCAACGTGCCCGCCGGCGGCCAGCTGGGCGGCCTCCATGGTGCCGCCCCGCCCGAGGCGCTCACCGAAACTGCGGTTGCGCGAGTGCGGCGACGTGCAGGTGGCGACCAGGTCGCCCACGCCGGCAAGGCCGGCCAGCGTCGCGGTCTTGGCGCCCACGGCGATGCCCAGTCGCATGATCTCGGCCAGACCGCGGGTGATGATCGCCGCAGCGGTGTTCTCCCCGAGTCCCACTCCGGCGGCCATGCCACAGGCCAGCGCGATGACGTTCTTGCACGCACCGCCGATCTCGGTGCCGATGACGTCGGCGTTCGTGTACGGGCGGAAGTAGCCCGTGCTCAGTGAGCGCTGCAAGGTGATCGCGCGGCCGGAGTCGGTGGCGGCCACCACCGTCGCGGCGGGCTGGCCTTGCGCGATCTCGTCAGCCAGATTCGGGCCCGAGACGACGGCGACCTGGCTGGGGTCGACGCCCGTGACCTGAACAATGACCTGGCTCATTCGCATCAGGCTGCCCAATTCGATGCCCTTGGCCAGGCTGACCAGGGTGGCGCCGTCGGCGATCAGGCCACGCCACTGTTCGAGGTTGGTGCGCAAGGTCTGCGCGGGCACGGCGAGCAGCACTGTGGTCAGCCCGTCGAGGGCCTCGGCGGCATCGGTGGTGGCGCGGATCGTGGTCGGCAGCGCGATGTCGGGCAGGTATCCGGGGTTGGCGTGTGTGGTGTTGATCGCCTCGGCGACTTCCGCGCGACGAGACCACAACCGGACCTCGGAGCCGGCATCGGCCAGAACTTTGGCCAGTGCGGTTCCCCAGGCGCCGGCGCCCATCACCGCGGCGGTGCCCACCGTGCTGGTCATGGTCATTAACGTAGCCCACGCCGCCGCGACCGCTCGCCGGCCAGGAATGCGAGAGACCCGAACGACGCTGGAAGGATGGTGAACATGAGCGCGGACCTCGGCGTCATCATTGCGGTGAAACGCCTCACGGCCGCCAAGACCAGACTCAGTCCGGTGTTCTCGGCGAGTATCCGCGAGCAGGTGGTGCTCGCGATGCTGATCGACACCATCACCGCGGCCCGTGCGGCCAGCGCCGTCGCGTCGATCACCGTGGTCACCCCCGACGACACGGCGGCCACCGCCGCCCGTGAGCTCGGCGCGGACGTGCTGTTCGACGCGACGCCGCCGACCGAGCCCGACCCGTTGAACACCGCAGTGCGATTCGCCTGGGCTGAGGTCAGCAGAAGAACGGCCAATACTGTTGTGCTGCAAGGAGATTTACCCGCACTGCAGACGCACGAACTCACCGACGCGGTGGCGCACGCCCGGGCGCACCGGCGCAGTTTTGTCCCCGACCGTCCCGGCACAGGTACCGCGGCCCTGTTCGCGTTCGGGGCCCCGCTGGACCCACTGCTCGGCCGCGATTCGGCCCGTCTGCACCGCGACTCCGGCGCCGTCGAACTGACCGGCGCATGGCCGGGACTGCGCTGTGACATCGACACCATCGAGGACCTCGAGGCGGCGCGACTGCTGGGTGTCGGGGCGGCGACGACCAGGGCAATCAGCCACCACTGACGGTTAACAACGCTTGAACGGGCAGCAACTTCTGCCTGCCTCGGTCCGCGCGCTTCGCGGATGGGGGATGATCGGAAGCGTGACGGACATGGAAACCGATGCGCGATCGACGGACGACGGCTGGCAGCCCGGCGACGCAGCGCCGGAGGCCCCGCCGGCGGCCACGGCTGCCGCCGTCGAAAATGCACTGCCCGAGGACCGGTACCTCAACCGCGAGCTGAGCTGGCTGGATTTCAACGCCCGCGTGCTGGCGCTGGCGGCCGACACCTCGCTGGCTCTGCTGGAGCGGGCGAAGTTCCTGGCGATCTTCGCGTCCAATCTCGACGAGTTCTACATGGTCCGGGTGGCCGGGCTCAAGCGCCGCGACGAGATGGGGTTGTCCGTGCGTTCGGCCGACGGGCTGTCGCCGCGCGAACAGCTGCGCCGGATCGGCGAACGCACGCGCCAGATCTCGTTGCGCCAAGCCGAGGTCTTCATCCAATCGGTGCGGCCGGCGTTGGCCGACGAGGGAATCCACATCGTCACGTGGGCGGACCTGACCGACGCCGAACGCAGTGAGCTCTCGACGTACTTCCACGAGCAGGTGTTCCCGGTTCTCACCCCGCTCGCCGTCGACCCCGCGCATCCGTTCCCGTTCGTCAGCGGGCTGAGCCTCAACTTGGCGATCACCGTGAAGTCGCCCGACGACGGTGGCGAACACTTCGCCCGCATCAAGGTTCCCGACAACGTCGACCGTTTCGTTGTTCTCAAGGGCACCAACGGAGATAACGACGTCGTCCGGTTCCTGCCCACCGAGGAACTCATCGCGGCATTCCTTCCGGTGTTGTTCCCCGGCATGGAGATCGTCGAGCATCACGTCTTCCGCATCACCCGCAACGCCGACATGCAGGTCGAGGAAGACCGCGACGAAGATCTGCTTCAGGCGCTCGAACGTGAACTGGCGCGACGGCGCTTCGGTTCTCCGGTGCGCCTCGAAGTCGCCGACGACATGACCGAGCACATGCTCGAACTGCTGCTCCGCGAGCTCGACGTCCACCCCGGCGATGTGGTGCAGGTGCCGGGGCTGCTGGATCTTTCGTCGCTGTGGCAGGTGTACGACGTCGACCGGCCGGCGCTCAAGGATCGCCCGTTCGTGCCGGCCACCCATCCCGCGTTCGCCGAGCGGGAGACACCCAAGAGCATCTTCTCCACGCTGCGCGACGGTGACGTGCTGGTGCACCATCCGTACGACTCGTTCTCGACGAGCGTTCAGCGCTTCATCGAGCAGGCCGCCGCCGACCCGAATGTGTTGGCCATCAAGCAGACGCTGTACCGGACCTCCGGTGACTCCCCCATCGTCAACGCGCTCATCGACGCGGCCCAGGCGGGCAAGCAGGTGGTCGCCCTGGTGGAACTGAAGGCGCGCTTCGACGAGCAGGCCAACATCAAGTGGGCCCGCACGCTGGAAGATGCGGGCGTGCATGTCGTTTACGGGCTGATCGGGTTGAAGACCCACTGCAAGACCTGCCTGGTGGTGCGCCGCGAGGGCTCGACGATCCGTCGCTACTGCCATATCGGCACCGGGAACTACAACCCGAAAACCGCGCGGCTGTATGAGGACGTCGGCTTGATCACCGCCGCGCCCGACATCGGCGCGGACCTGACGGATCTGTTCAACTCGCTGACCGGCTACTCCCGCAAGGTCAGCTACCGCAACCTGCTGGTCGCCCCGCACGGGGTGCGCAAGGGCATCATCGAGCGCATCGAGCGCGAGATCGACGCGCACCGCCAGGGTGAGAGCGGCCGGATTCGGCTGAAGGCCAACGCCCTTGTCGACGAACAGGTCATCGACGCGCTGTACCGCGCATCGCAGGCCGGCGTCCGCGTCGAGGTGGTCGTCCGCGGCATCTGCGCCCTCAAGCCGGGTGCCCAGGGTTTCTCCGAGAACATCGTCGTGCGTTCGATACTCGGCCGGTTTCTGGAGCATTCGCGGATCTTCCATTTCAATGCGATCAACGAGTTCTTCATCGGCAGCGCCGACATGATGCATCGCAATCTCGACCGGCGCGTCGAGGTGATGGCGCAGGTGAAAGATCCCCGGCTCACTGCGCATCTCGATGAGATCTTCGAATCGGCGATGGATCCGTCGACGCGATGCTGGGAGCTGGGACCCGAGGGGCACTGGACCGCGGCGCCGCAAGACGGCAGGCAAGTCCGAGACCATCAGGTGTGGCTGATGGAACGTCATCGGCAGCGCTAAGTGCCTTCGCCGTTGCAACCCACCAGATCCGGTCCCGAACAGGGCCCCGAAATGATTTGCGGGAGTTGACGTGGCCAAGAGAACGTCACGTGACAGCTCGAGGACCAAATCGACCAACAAGTCAGCGACAAACAAAAGCAAGACGCTCAAGCGTCGGGTGATCGCCGCCGGTGCGGCGCTGTGGCGACACGATCCCGAGACGGGCGAGCTGCACGTCGCAGTCATTCATCGGCCGCGCTACGACGACTGGTCGCTACCCAAAGGGAAAGTGGATCCGGGCGAAAACGAACCCATCGCCGCAGTACGCGAGATCTGGGAGGAAACCGGTCAGCGGTCTCAGCTGGGCCGGCGCCTGATCCAGACGCACTACCCGATCCCGCAGGGGACCAAGATCGTTCACTACTGGACGGCGCGGGCGCTGGGCGGCGAATTCACGCCCAACGCCGAAGTCGACCTGATGGAGTGGCTGCCGGTCGCCGAGGCGGCGCAGCGCCTCACCTACCCGCACGACCGGGAAGTGCTGAAGGCGTTCGCCAAACAACCCGCCGACACCACGACGGTCTTGATCGTCCGGCACGGAACCGCGGGCATCAAGTCCCGCTACAAGGACGACGACCGCAGTCGGCCACTGGACAAGAATGGTCGGGCGCAAGCGGAGTCGTTGGCCGGCCAGCTGATGGCATTCGGGGCCACCGACGTCTACGCGGCCGACCGGGCTCGCTGCTTCCAGACAGTCGAACCGCTGGCGCAGGAACTCGGCGTGACGATCTCCGCCGAGACCAGCCTCACCGAAGAGGCGTACGCCGCCGATCCCGACGCCGCGCACAATCGCATCATCAAGATCGCCGCGCAGGGCGGGACACCGGTCATCTGCACGCAGGGCAAGGTGATTCCCTACCTGCTGGCGTGGTGGCGCGGAACCGACAAACCGGACAAATCGCGTAACCGCAAGGGCAGCACCTGGGTGCTGTCACTGACCGGCGACCAGGTCGTGGCCGCCGACTACATCGACAGTCCACTGGCAACACGCCCCTGACACGCGAATACGCCGCGGGCGTTGAGCCCGCGGCGTATTCAACTTCAGCTATTTAGCGACGGCCCTTTTTGGCCGGAGCCTTCTTGGCCGGAGCCTTCTTGGCCGGTGCAGCCTTCTTGGCGGGCGCGGCCTTCTTGGCCGGAGCCTTCTTGGCCGGTGCAGCCTTCTTGGCGGGCGCGGCCTTCTTGGCCGGAGCCTTCTTGGCCGGTGCAGCCTTCTTGGCGGGCGCGGCCTTCTTGGCCGGAGCCTTCTTGGCCGGTGCAGCCTTCTTGGCGGGCGCGGCCTTCTTGGCCGGAGCCTTCTTGGCCGGTGCAGCCTTCTTGGCGGGCGCGGCCTTCTTGGCCGGAGCCTTCTTAGCGGGTGCAGCCTTCTTGGCGGGCGCGGCCTTCTTGGCCGGTGCAGCCTTCTTGGCCGGAGCCTTGGTAGCAGCCTTCTTCACGACCGCCTTGCGAACGGCCTTCTTGGCCGCCGCCTTCTTGACGGGTCCGCCGACGGCACCGCGCTTGACGGCGGGGCCCTCCGAAGGAAGCTTCTGTGAACCAGAGACGACGGCCTTGAACTGAGCGCCGGGACGGAAAGCGGGAACGGAAGTCGGCTTCACTTTGACGGTTTCGCCGGTGCGCGGGTTACGCGCCACACGAGCGGCACGACGCCGCTGCTCGAAAACGCCGAAGCCCGTGATGGTCACGCTGTCGCCCTTGTGCACCGCGCGCACAATGGTGTCGACGACGTTCTCCACCGCCAGGGTTGCCTGCCGACGATCTGAGCCCAATTTCTCCGTGAGTACGTCGATGAGCTCTGCTTTGTTCATTCAATTCCTCCGAAGCCAGTGGTCCACTTTGGACCGACTGCAGAACACGGTAAACCCAAGAGCTGCAGATTTCCAAGAGCCACGCCCAATTTCAGGCTTTACTTAGGAGGATTTCAGCAATCCGCTTGCCGCCCTAGGGCGGTGATTTCAGGTCGTCCGAACCCCCTTTTTGGCGCGGGATTTCGGCGTTTCGCGTCGTTCAGGACGGTGTCGTAATGCGCGGCTTCCAACTCGGACGGGACTCCTCGAAGGCTGCGATCTGATCGCGTTTCCGCAGCGTAAGGCCGATATCGTCAAGACCTTCCAGCAGTCTCCACGCCGTGTAATCGTCAATCGTGAACGGCACCACTGCTGTTCCCGCGGTGATATTTCGATCTTGAAGATTCACAGTCAGTTCCAGCCCAGGATTCTGCTCGATGAGCTTCCACAAAAGTTCAACATCATCTTGAGCGACTTCGGCCGCCAGCAGCCCGGCCTTGCCGGCGTTACCGCGAAAGATGTCGGCGAAACGGGATGAGATGACGACACGGAAGCCGAAGTCCATCAGCGCCCAGACCGCATGCTCACGCGACGAGCCGGTGCCGAAGTCCGGTCCGGCCACCAGAACCGAACCCCGGTCGAAGGGGCTCAGATTCAGAACGAATGAGGGATCGTTGCGCCACGCGGCGAACAAACCATCCTCGAAACCCGTTCTGGTTACCCGCTTCAAATACACCGCCGGAATGATCTGGTCGGTGTCGACATTGGATCGTCGCAGCGGAACACCGATGCCGGTGTGGGTGTGAAATGCATCCATCGTGTTCTCCTTAGCAGGTCTATTTTTCGAGATCGGCAGGCGAGGACAGCGTTCCGCGCACTGCGGTCGCAGCCGCGACCGCGGGCGAAACGAGATGTGTCCGCCCGCCCTTGCCCTGCCGGCCTTCGAAATTCCGGTTGGACGTCGACGCACAACGCTCCCCCGGCGTCAGCTGATCGGGGTTCATGCCCAGGCACATCGAGCAGCCCGCCTGGCGCCAATCGGCACCGGCGGCGGTGAAGATCTCGCCCAGGCCTTCACTTTCGGCCTGTGCACGCACCCGCATCGACCCCGGCACGATCAGCATGCGCACCCCGTCGGCGACCTTGCGGCCACGCAGCACGTCGGCCACCACCCGCAGATCCTCGATGCGCCCGTTGGTGCACGACCCGACGAAGACGGCGTCGACGGCCACCTCACGCATCGGCATGCCCGCCCGAAGGTCCATGTATGCCAACGCCTTCTCGGCGGCCTGCCGGTCGCCATCGCTGGTCATCAACTCGGGATCGGGTACCGAGGCGGCCAGCGGAACACCCTGGCCGGGGTTCGTGCCCCACGTGACGAAGGGGCTCAGCGTCGTCGCGTCGATGTAGACCTCGGTGTCGAATTCGGCACCCTCGTCGGTCTTCAGCGCCTCCCACGCGGTGACGGCGGCATCCCAGTCCGCACCGGTCGGCGCGTAAGGACGGCCTCGCAGGAACTCATAGGTCGTCTCATCCGGTGCCACCAACCCGGCACGGGCACCGGCCTCGATACTCATATTGCAGATCGTCATCCGGCTTTCCATCGACAGCGATTCGATGGTGCTGCCCCGATATTCGATGACGTAACCCTGACCGCCGCCGGTGCCGATCTTGGCGATCACGGCCAGGATGATGTCCTTGGCGCTCACTCCCGGTGGCAGGGCACCGTCGACATTGACCGCCATCGTCTTGAACGGACGCAGCGGAAGTGTCTGGGTGGCAAGCACATGCTCGACTTCGGACGTCCCGATGCCCATCGCGATCGCGCCGAACGCACCGTGGGTGGAGGTGTGGCTGTCCCCGCACACGATCGTCATGCCGGGCTGGGTCAGTCCCAGTTGGGGCCCCATCACGTGAACGATGCCCTGTTCGGCGTCGCCCATCGGATGCAGCCGGACCCCGAACTCGGCGCAGTTGTGGCGCAGGGTCTCGACTTGGGTCCGAGAGATCGGGTCGGCGATCGGCTTGTCGATGTCGACCGTCGGAACGTTGTGGTCCTCGGTGGCGATCGTGAGATCCGGCCGGTGCACCGGACGGCCCGCGAGCCGCAGCCCGTCGAAGGCCTGCGGGCTGGTCACCTCGTGGATGAGATGCAGATCGATGTAGATCAGGTCGGGTTCACGTGATGAGCCGGTGCCGGTTCCGGCGACCACCACGTGGTCGTCCCACACCTTCTCGGGCAGTGTCCTGGGCTTGTCGGACTGAGCCATGGGTTCTCACTTCACTTCTCGATTCCCGCAACGCGAGAGTGGCTATCTCACATTTCGGGACGCTAGTATCTCTCTATGAGACAGGATAGCGGCATCGGCGTGCTCGACAAAGCCGTGGGCGTACTGCACTCAATCGCCGAGTCCCCCTGCGGGCTGGCCGAACTCTGTGAGCGCACCGGCCTGCCCCGCGCGACCGCACACCGGCTGGCCGCCGGCCTGGAAGTCCACCGCTTACTGGCCCGCGACAGTGCGGGACGGTGGCGACTCGGACCGGCTATCTCCGAATTGGCCGCCCACGTCAACGATCCGCTGCTTGCCGCGGGCGCCACGGTATTACCGCGGCTGCGGGAGATCACCGGCGAGAGCGTGCAGCTCTACCGCCGCGAGGGCACCACTCGAATCTGTGTCGCCGCGCTGGAACCCCCTGCCGGGCTGCGCGATACCGTGCCGGTCGGGGCGCGCCTGCCGATGACGGCAGGATCGGGCGCGAAGGTTCTGCTGGCCTTCAGCGATACCGCCACCCAGCAGACCGTCCTCCCGACGGCGAAATTCACCGAACGCACCCTCGCCGAGGTCCGCCGCCGCGGCTGGGCGCAGAGTGCGGCCGAACGCGAGCCCGGGGTGGCCAGTGTCTCGGCCCCGGTACGGGATCGCACCGGGGCGGTGGTGGCAGCGGTGTCGGTGTCGGGTCCGATCGACCGGATGGGCCGCAGGCCCGGCGCGCGTTGGGCGGCCGATCTATTGGCCGCCGCCGACGCACTCACCCGCCGACTGTGATCCCCGCGACAGCCGCGCGGCAGAGCCTGACAAACTGACGCCATGGGAACCAATCAGCGCAACCAGATCGTCATGTCGGACGCCGAGGTCGCCGACTTCGTCGCACGCAGTCGCACCGGCACCATGGCGACCATCGGCCCCGACGGCCAGCCCCATCTTGTGGCCATGTGGTACGGCGTCCTCGACGGCGAGATCTGGGTCGAGACGAAAGCCAAGTCGCAGAAGGCCGTGAACCTGCGTCGCGACCCGCGGGTGAGCTTCCTCATCGAGGACGGCGACACCTACGACACCCTGCGCGGGGTCTCCTTCGAAGGTGTCGCCGAGATCGTCGAGGACCCCGACACCATCTTCAAAGTCGGCATCAGCGTGTGGGAGCGCTACAACGGGCCCTACACCGACGATCTCAAGCCGGCCGTCGACATGATGATGAACAAGCGTGTGGCGGTGCGCATTGTGGCCAAGCGCACCCGCTCCTGGGATCACGGCAAGCTCGGCTTGCCCCCGATGCCGCTGGCCGGCTCCACCGCACCAACCGAATAAGAGGCTCGAAACGACGAATCGCCCGGTCGATGACCGGGCGATTTGATTTGGTAGCCCCGATGGGATTCGAACCCACGCTACCGCCGTGAGAGGGCGGCGTCCTAGGCCGCTAGACGACGGGGCCAGAACCAAATCCGTGGCGCACCGCGTGGCGCACCGGGTTGCCAGCATAGCCCAGAGGGCGTTGCCGACATAATTGCTGGGGTACCAGGACTCGAACCTAGAATGAGGGAATCAGAATCCCTAGTGTTGCCAATTACACCATACCCCATCAACGGCCTATAACCGCTGGTCAAGCAGCCTTTTCCTGGTTTCCCAGGGGGTGAGGGCCGCTCCGCCGTGGTTGCGGGCCGACGAGCAGACTATCAAAGATTTTACCCGTCTTTTTCCGGCCCCCCGGCCCGCTCGTGCGCTCCGCGCAGTCGCTGCAGGCTGCGGTCGCGACCGAGCAGCTCCAGCGACTCGAACAGCGGCGGGCTGATCGTGGATCCGGTCACCGCCACCCGGATCGGGCCGAACGCCTTGCGCGGCTTGAGTTCGAGGTTATCCAGCAGCGCCGCCTTCAGCGCCTCCTCGATGGCAGGCGTCGTCCACTCGGCCACCGCGTCGAGCGCAGTGATCGCCGCGGCCAGCACCGGCGCGGCATCGGGGCCGAGCTCCTTGGCGGCAGCCTTGGGGTCCAGCTCGTAAGCGGCGTCGTCGAAGAACTTCAGCAGCGACCACGCGTCGGAGAGCACCACGATGCGGGTCTGCACCAGCTGCGCGGCGGTGGCGAAACCCGCATCGTCCAGCCCGGTGTCGTGACCGTGCGCCTCGAAGTAGGCCCGTAACCGCGCGGCGAACTCTGCCTCGTCCAGACGGCGAATGTGTTCGGCGTTGATCGCGTCGGCCTTCTTCTGGTCGAAGCGGGCCGGGTTGGAGTTGACGTCGACGACGTCGAAGGCCGCGACCATCTCGTCGAGGGTGAAGATGTCCCGGTCCTGGGCGATCCCCCAGCCCAGCAGCGCCAGATAATTCAGCAGCCCCTCGGGCAGGAATCCCCGATCGCGGTGCAGGAACAGGTTGGACTCCGGGTCGCGCTTGGACAGCTTCTTGGTGCCCTCCCCCAACACTGGTGGCAGGTGCGCGAATTCGGGCACGCGCTCGGCCACCCCGATCCGAATGAGCGCCTGATACAGCGCGATCTGACGCGGCGTCGAGGGCAGCAGGTCCTCACCGCGCAGCACGTGGGTGATCTTCATCAGTGCGTCGTCGACCGGATTGACCAAGGTGTACAACGGTTCTCCCGTCGCCCGGGTCAGGGCGAAGTCGGGAACCGTGCCTGCGGCGAACGTCGTGGTGCCGCGGACCAGGTCGTGCCAGCTGATGTCCTCGTCGGGCATCCGCAGCCGCATGACCGCGTTGCGCCCCTCGGCAGCGAAGGCGGCGCGCTGCTCGTCGGTCAGGTCGCGGTCGTAATTGTCATAGCCCAGTTTGGGATTGCGGCCCGCGGCCACATGCCGGGCCTCGACCTCCTCCGGTGTGGAGTAGGCCAGGTACGCCTCCCCGGAGTCGAGCAGGCGCGCCAGCACATCGCGGTACAAGTCGGTGCGTTGCGATTGCCGGTACGGCTCGTGCGGCCCGCCGACCTCCGGCCCCTCGTCCCAGTCCAGACCCAGCCACCGCAATGCTTCGAGCAATGCGGCATAGCTTTCCTCGGAATCGCGCGCGGCGTCGGTGTCCTCGATCCGGAACACGAATGTGCCACCGGTATGCCGGGCGTAGGCCCAGTTGAACAGTGCGGTGCGCACCATCCCGACGTGCGGAATTCCGGTCGGCGACGGGCAAAACCGCACGCGCACCGTGTCGTTGGCGGCGGCGGTCATCAATTGCCCTTTCGAATCACGGGATTGGACAACGTTCCGATGCCCTCGACGCTGATGCTGACGGTGTCGCCGTTCTCGATCGGCCCGACGCCTTCGGGGGTGCCGGTGAGAATGAGATCACCGGGCAGCAACGTCATCACCGCCGAGATCCACTCGATGATCGCGCCGATGTCGTGGATCATCATCGAGGTTCGGCTCAGTTGGCGGACCTCGCCGTTGACCTCGGTGCGGATCTCCAGATCGGAGGGGTCCAGGTCGGTGACGATCCACGGGCCGACGGGGCAGAACGTGTCGTGGCCTTTGGCGCGCATCCACTGGCCGTCCGCTTTCTGCTGATCGCGGGCGGACACATCATTGGCGATGGTGTAGCCGAGGATGTTCTCCGCGGCACGGGCGGCGGGGACGTCCTTGCAGGGCCTGCCGATCACCACGGCGAGTTCGCCCTCATGGTGTACCGGTGAAGCATTGGCAGGCAACTGAATTGGCACACCGGGGCCGATGATCGCGGTGTTGGGCTTGAGGAAGATCACCGGGTCCTCCGGCGCTTCACCACCCATCTCCGCGATGTGCGCCGCGTAGTTCTTGCCCATGCAGACCACCTTGCTGGCAAGGATCGGTGCCAGCAGGCGCACATCGGCGAGCGGCCAGGTGCGGCCGGTGAACGTCGGCGTACCGAACGGATGTTCGGCGATTTCACGAACGATTTCGCTCCCACTGTCTCCTTCGATACTGACGAAGGCGACCCCATCGGGGCTGGCAATTCGACCCAGGCGCATGTCAACAGCCTAGTGCTCGGGCCATCGGCTCCCGCTACGACCCGGGTGTCTCATATTTTGAGAATCTGATTCAGCATTGTGGGACGCAGGTGGAATCATGGGCGCATGGCCGTCGACGCGATCAGCACCGTGCGGCGATGGATGATGCTCGTGATCGCGCTGTTCGCAACGCTGTCCGCCAACGTCTTCATCAACGGGGCCGCATTCCTCATTCCCACCCTGCACACCACGATGGGCCTCGACCTGGCGAAATCCGGTCTGGTGTCGGCGATGCCGAGCTTCGGCATGGTCGTCACCCTGATCGCCTGGGGCTATGTGGTGGACCGGGTCGGTGAGCGTTTCGTGTTGGCGGTCGGCTCCGCGCTGACCGCCGCCGCGGCGCTCGCAGCGGCGGCAGCCCCCTCCTTGTTCGTGGTGGGCGTCTTCCTGTTCTTGGGCGGAATGGCGGCCGCGAGCAGCAATTCGGCCAGCGGGCGGCTGGTGGTGGGGTGGTTTCCGCCACATCAACGTGGGCTGGTGATGGGCATCCGCCAGACCGCCCAGCCGCTGGGAGTGGCGTTCGGTGCGTTGGTGATTCCCCGGCTCGCCCAATCTCACGGCGTTGGTGGCGCGCTGCTGTTCCCGGCGATCGTGTGCGGTGTGGCAGCGGTGGTGTGCGCCGTCGCCGTGGCCGATCCGCCACGGCCCCCGCGCGCCGAGGCGCCGGCCGAGCACCTGGCCAACCCATATCGTGGCTCGGCGCTGCTGTGGCGCATCCATGCCGTGTCGGTGCTACTGGTGGTGCCGCAGTGCGTGGTGTGGACATTCACCCTGGTGTGGCTGATCACCGACCGCGGCTGGTCCGCGGAAGCCGCCGGCCTGATGGTGATGTTCGCGCAGATCCTGGGAGCGCTGGGGCGCATCGCCGCCGGGCGCTGGTCGGACCGGTTGGGTCTGCGGCTACGGCCGATTCGCACGATCGCGTTGGCCGCGGCGGCGTCGATGTTCCTGTTGGCTCTGACCGACGCGCTGCACTCACCGCTGAGCATCGCGGTGATGGTCGCGGCGTCGGTGATCACGGTGAGCGACAACGGGTTGGCGTTCACCGCGATCGCCGAGATCACCGGGCCGTTCTGGAGCGGCCGGGCGTTGGGCGCGCAGAACACCAGCCAACTGCTGACCACCGGTATCGTTCCGCCGCTGTTCGGCGCGCTGATCGGTGTGCTCGGTTACCCGGTGGCCTTTGCCGTGTGCGCACTGTTCCCGCTCGTCGCGTTCCCCTTGGTCCCGACGGACCCGCCGCGACGGGACTAGAGCGCCGCGCGGATCCGCTCGCCGACCTCGCGGGTGGACATCGTGGCATCGCCGCGGGTGGCCAGATGATGGGCGACGGCCTTGTCGACCCGGGCCGCCGCGGCGTCCTCGCCGACGTGGCCGAGCAGCAGCGCCACCGACATCACCGCAGCCGTCGGATCCGCGATGCCCTGACCCGCGATGTCGGGCGCACTGCCGTGAACCGGTTCGAACATCGACGGATTCGTCCGCGTCGCATCGATATTGCCGCTTGCGGCCAAGCCGATTCCGCCGCAGACCGCCGCGGACAGATCGGTGATGATGTCGCCGAACAGGTTGTCGGTGACGATGACGTCGAACCGCCCCGGATCGGTGACCATGTGGATCGTGGCGGCGTCGATGTGCTGATAGGCGACCTCGACGTCGGGGAATTCGGCTCCGACCTCGGCGACGACCCGCGACCACAGGCTGCCCGCGAACGTCAGCACGTTCGTCTTGTGCACCAATGTCAGGTGTTTGCGCCGGGACTGCGCGCGGGCGAACGCATCACGCACCACGCGCTCGACACCGAACGCGGTGTTCACGCTGACTTCGGTGGCCACCTCGTGCGGCGTCCCGACGCGCAGCGCGCCGCCGTTGCCGGTGTACGGACCCTCGGTGCCTTCACGCACAACAACGAAATCGATACCGGTCACCCCGGACAGCGGACTGTCCACACCCGGATACAGCCGACCCGGTCGCAGGTTGACGTGATGATCCAGGGCGAACCGCAGTTTCAGCAGCAGCCCACGCTCCAACACACCGCTGGGGACCGACGGGTCGCCGATGGCGCCGAGCAGGATGGCGTCGTAGCCGCGCAATTCCTCGATGGTGTCTTCGGTGAGCAGCTCACCGCTGGCGTGATAGCGGCGCGCACCGAGGTCGTACTCGGCCTTCTCCACACCGGGCAGGACCACATCGAGCACCTGCAGCGCTTCGCCGATCACCTCCGGGCCGATACCGTCGCCCGCGATCACCGCCAGTTTCATGACAGGTCCACCACTTCCAGGGTCGTCGCGCCGACGGCCGTGCGGATCGCCGACCGGACATCATCGGACACGTCGCGATCCAGCCGCAGCATCAGGGTCGCGGCCTCGCCGCTGGTGTCCTGGCTCAGCTGGGCCGCCAGGATGTTCACGTCGGCGTTGCCGAGCACGGTGCCGATCTTGCCCAGCGCACCGGGCTGATCCGAGTAGTGCAGCACCAGGTTCACCCCCTCGGCACGCAGATCGAAGTTGCGCCCGTTGATCTGGACGACCTTCTCGACCTGTTGCGGGCCGGACAACGTTCCGGACACGTTCGTGGCGGTGCCGTCGGGACCGACCACCCGGACGTCGATCAGGCTGCGATGGTTCGGGCTTTCGCTCGCCGTCGTCAGTTCGCTCTGCAGGCCGCGTTCGGCGGCCAGGTTGGGCGCGTTGACGAACGTCACCTGCTGATCGGTCACCGTCGAGAAGAATCCGCGCAGCGCCGAAAGTTTCAGTACCTCAACATCTTCGGAGGCGATCTCGCCGGAGACCCGGACCGACAGGTTCGACGCGGCACCGGTCGAGAGCACCCCGACGAGAAGGCCGAGCTTGCGGGCCAGATCCAGCCAGGGCGCCACCTCTTCGCTGACCGCGCCGCCGCCGACGTTCACAGCGTCCGGCACGAACTCGCCGGCCAGCGCCAGCTTCACGCTCGCCGCAACATCGGTGCCGGCCCGGTCCTGAGCCTCGGCGGTGGAGGCACCCAGGTGCGGGGTGACGACGACCTGCGGCAGTTCGAACAACGGGCTGTCGGTGCACGGTTCGGTGCTGAAGACGTCGAGGCCCGCGGCGAACACATGACCACTGGTGATCGCATCGGCGAGGGCGTGCTCGTCGATCAGACCACCACGGGCCGCGTTGACGATGACCACGCCCTTCTTGGTCTTCGCCAGCGCCTCCTTGCCCAGCAGACCGGCGGTCTCCGGGGTCTTGGGCAGGTGCACGGAGATGAAGTCCGCGCGGGCCAGCAGCTCGTCGAGCGACATCAGCTCGATGCCCAGCTGGGCGGCACGGGCGGCCGGCACGTACGGGTCGTAGGCGATGACGTGGGTGCCGAAGGCGGCCAGGCGCTGGGCCACCAGCTGTCCGATCCGGCCAAGACCCACCACGCCGACGGTCTTGCCGTAGATCTCGGTGCCGGAGAACGACGACCGCTTCCAGGTGTGCTCCCGCAGCGTCGCATCGGCGGCGGGGATCTGCCGCGCGGCCGACAACATCAGGGCCAGCGCGTGCTCGGCGGCGCTGTGGATGTTCGACGTCGGCGCGTTGACGACCAGCACCCCGGCGGCGGTGGCGGCGTCCACGTCGACGTTGTCCAGGCCGACGCCGGCCCGGGCGACGATCTTCAGCTTGGGCGCGGCGGCGATGACCTCGGCGTCCACCGTGGTGGCCGAACGCACCAGCAGCGCGTCGGCATCGGCGACGGCGGCCAGCAGTTTCGGCCGGTCCGGGCCGTCGACCCAACGCACCTCGACCTGGTCACCCAGGGCTGCGACGGTCGACTCGGCGAGTTTGTCTGCGATCAACACAACGGGCAGATTCACGCCGGTCAGCCTAGTGGTTGTCGCCCGGTGGACGATCATCGGCCGTGGTGCGGTCTACTTAGGCGGTGGACGTGACCGTCGTCGGTAGTGGTCCCAATGGGTTGGCGGCCGCCGTCATCTGCGCGCGAGCCGGCTTGTCGGTGCGCGTCATCGAAGGCCAGCCGACGTTCGGCGGCGGTGCCCGCACCGCGGCGGACCCGGAGTATCCCGACATCCGCCACGACGTCTGCTCGGCGGTGCACCCGCTGGCACTGGCCTCGCCCTTCTTCGCCGAGTTCGATCTCCCGGCGCGGGGCGTCGAGTTGGTCGTGCCGGAGATCTCCTACGCGAACCCGCTGCCGAACCGGCCCGCCGCGATCGCCTACCACTCGCTGCAGCGCACCTGCGCCGAACTCGACGAGGGCAGCTCGTGGCGGCGGCTGTTCGGTCCGCTGGCCTCTCATCCCGATGGCGTGCTCGGATTCTTCCTCGGCGACAAGCGCTCGCTGCCACCCGATCTCCTCACCACCGTGCGATCGGGACTGCGGGTGCTCGCCCAGGGCAGCCCGGCGTGGGGCGTGCTGCGCGGCGAGGACGCCCGCGCGCTGTTCACCGGCGTTGGCACCCATGCGATCTCGACAATGCCGTCGCCGGTCAACAGTGGCGCCGGGATCATGCTCGGCACGGTGGCGCACACCGCGGGCTGGCCGGTGCCGGTCGGCGGCAGCCAGGTGATCGTCGACGCGATGCTCGCGGATCTGCAGGCTCACGGCGGCGAGCTGGTGGTCGGCGAGCCGGTGACCTCCCCACCGCCGGGTGTGGTGATCTACGACACCGCGCCCACCGCACTGCTGGACATCTACGGCTCAGCGGTACCGGATTCTTACGCAAAGTCCTTGCGGCGCTATAAGTTCGGGCCGGGTGTCTGCAAGGTGGACTTCGTGCTCTCCGGCGACATCCCCTGGCGTGACCAGCGGATGGCGAACTCCCCCACCGTCCACATGGGCGGGACCCGCGCGCAGATGGCGTACGGCGAGAAGGAGATCGCCGCGGGGCGCCACGCCGAGTGGCCGATGACGTTGGCGGCGCTGCCGCACCTGTCCGACCCGTCGAGGATCGACTCCGCGGGACGCCGACCGCTGTGGACGTATGCGCACGTTCCGTCGAACTCGACCGAGGACGTCACCGAGACAGTCATCAGACTGTTCGAGAACGCCGCACCCGGATTCCGGGACCTGGTGCTGGCCTCGCGATGTGTGACCGCGGCTCAGATGCCTGCGCACAACGCGAACTACGTCGGCGGCGACATCATCGTCGGCGGGGCGACGCTGTTCGCGGCGATGGTCGGGCCGACGCTGCGCTGGAATCCGTGGACCACCCCGATCCCCAAGGCGTACCTGAGTTCGTCGGCGACTCCGCCGGGCACCGGCGTGCACGGGATGTGCGGCTACTACGCCGCGCGCACGGTGCTCAAGCGCGAATTCGGCCTGCCGCTGCCGTCGCTCGCCCCATAATTCAGCTATACAGATGCACTTACTGTTGTAACTTCAGTAAATCGGTCACCGGTGCCGTCGTAACGACCTACCATCAGCGGACATGACCACTCCGCCGGTTGCGATCACCAATGCCGTTGCTGCCGAACGCAGTCCCATCCCCCTGCGCGAACGCCGCTACGACTGGTTCTTCATCGTCGTGTTCACGGTGTTCATCGGCTCCTCGTTCACCGGCGACATCGTGAACATGGTGAGCCGCCCCGACCCGGACTCCGACTTCTTCCTCGCCCGGGTCGTCTACCAGGTGTATGCGGGCGGCACCGACCCGTTACTCATCGCCAACCCGAGGTTCCTTCAAGTCGGCGCGAGCGTGTCGGCCGTCGTCTTCGGGACCTTCTACGTACTGCTGGTCTACTGCTTCATCCGCGGGCGGGAGTGGATCCGCAAGCCGTCGTTCATCTACACCGGGATGGTCGTGCAGACCACGTTCATCGTGGTGATGGTCGGATTCGCCGGGGACGCAAGCCTTTTCCAGGCGGTCTGCAACACGGCCTACGACTACACGTTCACCAACGCGCCGAAGGCGATGGCCTACAACCTGCCGTACATCATCGTGCCGATCCTGCTGACCGCCCGGATGTGGCGGGCGCATCCGTTCAGCCGGCCCTGAACGCAGTTCGGCGCGCTAACCGGTGCTGAACACCGGTTAGCGCGCCGAAATTTAACGAAACTAAGCCGTTTCGGTGATGGGCCGGTCGACCCAGCTCATCAGGTCGCGCAGCTTCTTGCCGGTGACCTCGATCGGGTGCTCGGCGTTCTTCTTGCGCAGTGCTTCGAGCTCCTTGTTGCCGCCCTCGACGTTGGCGACCAGGCGCTTGACGAAGCTGCCGTCCTGGATGTCCTTGAGGATGCCGCGCATCCGCTCCTTGGTGTCGGCATCGATGACGCGCGGACCGGAGATGTAGCCACCGAACTCCGCGGTGTCGGACACCGAGTAGTTCATCCGGGCGATGCCGCCCTCGTACATCAGGTCGACGATCAGCTTGAGCTCGTGCAGCACCTCGAAGTAGGCCATCTCTGGGGCGTAGCCCGCCTCGACCATGACCTCGAAGCCGGCCTTGACGAGTTCCTCGGTGCCACCGCACAACACGGCCTGCTCACCGAAGAGGTCGGTCTCGGTCTCTTCCTTGAAGTCGGTCTTGATGACGCCCGCGCGGGTACCGCCGATGCCCTTGGCGTAGGACAGCGCCAGCGCCTGGCCCTCACCCTTCGGGTCCTGGTCTACGGCGATCAGGCAGGGCACGCCCTTGCCGTCGACGAACTGGCGGCGCACCAGGTGGCCGGGGCCCTTCGGGGCGACCATGCCGATGGTGACGTTGGCCGGCGGCTTGATCAGACCGAAGTGGATGTTCAGGCCGTGGCCGAAGAACAGCGCGTTGCCGTCCTCGAGGTTCGGCTCGATGTCGTTCTTGAAGATCTCGGCCTGCGCGGTGTCGGGGGCCAGCAACATGATGACGTCGGCCCACTTGGCGACCTCGGCGGGAGTGTCGACCTCGAGGCCCTGCTCGGTGACCTTCTCGCGAGACTTGGAGCCCTCCTTGAGGCCGACCTTGACCTGCACACCCGAGTCACGCAGGCTCAGCGAGTGCGCGTGGCCCTGGCTGCCGTAACCGATCACACCGACCTTGCGGCCCTGAATGATCGACAGGTCGGCGTCATCGTCGTAGAACATCTCAACTGACACGATTGAACTTTCCTTCTGTTGTTTTCTTCGGTGGGGGCTTTACTTGGCGTTCGTCATGCCGCGCGGTCCGCGCGACAGTGACACCACGCCGGACTGCACGATCTCGCGCACACCATAGGGTTCGAGCACCCGCAGGAACGCCTCGATCTTCTCCTGGGTGCCGGTCGCCTCGATGGTCAGCGACTCGGTGGACACGTCGATCACCTTGGCGCGGAACAGGTTCACCGCCTCGATGACCTGACCGCGGGTGCCTGCGTCAGCGCGGACCTTGATCAGCGCGAGTTCGCGGTGCACCGAATTCTCGACGTCCTGCTCGACGATCTTGATCACGTTGATCAGCTTGTTGAGCTGCTTGGTGATCTGCTCGAGGGGCGTCTCCTCCGCGGTGACGACGATCGTCATCCGCGACATGTTCTTCTGCTCGGTGGCTCCGACCGCCAGCGACTCGATGTTGAAGCCGCGCCGGGAGAACAGCGCGGCCACTCGGGCCAGCACACCGGGCTTGTCTTCGACCAACACCGACAGGGTGTGGGTGACAGTATTTCCCGCCATCAGGCCCGTCCCTCCTCGTTGTCGTCGAACAGCGGCCGGATATTGCGCGCCGCCATGATCTCGTCGTTGCCGCATCCCGCGGCGACCATCGGCCAGACCTGGGCGTCGGCGCCGACGATGAAGTCGATCACCACCGGCCGATCGTTGATGGCCCGGGCCTGGTTGATCACGTCGATCACGTCTTCTTCACGCTCGCAACGCAGCCCGACACATCCGTACGCCTCGGCCAGCTTGACGAAGTCCGGGATGCGATGGCTGTGGGTGGCCAGATCGGTTTGGCTGTACCGCTCTTCGTAGAACAGGGTCTGCCACTGGCGCACCATGCCCAGGTTGCCGTTGTTGATCAGGGCGACCTTGATCGGCACCCCTTCGACCGCGCAGGTGGCCAGCTCCTGATTCGTCATCTGGAAGCAGCCGTCACCGTCGATCGCCCACACCTCGGCCTCGGGCCGGGCCATCTTGGCGCCCATCGCCGCCGGGACGGCGTAGCCCATGGTTCCCAGACCGCCGGAATTCAGCCAGGTGCGCGGGTTTTCGTAGGAGATGAACTGTGCCGCCCACATCTGGTGCTGGCCGACGCCGGCGACGTAGATCGCGTCCGGCCCGGCGATCTTGCCGAGCTGCTGGATGACATATTCCGGACTCAGGCTGCCGTCATGCTGGGGGTCGTAGCTGAGCGGGTAGGTCTCCTGAATTCCTTTCAGGTACTTCCACCAACCGTCCCGGTTCGCCTTCGGCGAGCCGGGTGTATTTCCCGAGTCGCTTCGCTCCTGCCCTCCGACCGTCTTGCGCAGCGCCTCAGTCAATTCCGTGATCGCCAGCTTGACGTCACCCACGATCGGCACGTCGGCGTTGCGGTTCTTACCGATCTCGGCGGGGTCGATGTCGACGTGGATGACCTTCGCCTCGGGGGCAAAGGAATCCAGCTTGCCGGTCACCCGGTCGTCGAACCGGGCGCCCAGCGCGATCAGCAGGTCGCTCTTCTGCAAGGCTGCGACCGCGGCGACGGTGCCGTGCATACCCGGCATGCCCATGTTCTGCTCATGGCTGTCCGGGAAGGCCCCGCGGGCCATCAGCGTGGTGACCACGGGGATTCCGGTCAGCTCGGCCAGCTCCAGCAGCTCCTCGGTGGCATCACCGCGGATCACGCCGCCGCCGACATAGAGCACCGGCTTGCGAGCTTCGGCGATCAGCTTGGCGGCCGCGCGGATCTGCCTGCTGTGTGGCTTGGTGTTGGGCTTATAGCCCGGCAGGTCCATCTGCGGCGGCCACGAGAAGGTGCACTGCCCCTGCAGGATGTCCTTGGGGATGTCCACCAGCACGGCACCGGGGCGGCCGGACGAGGCGATGTGGAATGCCTCGGCGATCACCCGCGGGATGTCATCGCCGTTGCGCACCAGGAAATTGTGCTTGGTGATCGGCATCGTGATGCCGGAAATGTCGGCTTCCTGGAAGGCGTCGGTCCCGATCAGGCTGCGACCGACCTGCCCGGTGATGGCGACCACCGGGATGGAGTCCATCTGCGCGTCGGCCAACGGGGTGACCAGGTTGGTGGCACCCGGACCCGAGGTGGCCATCATGACCCCGACCTTGCCGGTGGCGTGGGCGTAACCGCTGGCCGCGTGCCCGGCGCCCTGTTCGTGGCGGACCAGCACGTGGCGCAGTTTCTGGGAGTCGTAGAGCGGGTCGTAGACCGGCAGCACCGCGCCGCCCGGGATTCCGAAGATGGTCTCGACGCCGATCTCTTCCAGCGAGCGGACTACCGCCTGGGCGCCCGTGAGCTGCTCCGGGGCGACGCGCTTGGCGGCGGTCGTGCCGTTCTTACCGGCGGAATGTGCTGCGCCTGGGCTGTCGGCGGTGGCCGACGGCTCGGGTGGTCGCGTGGGTGCGCTCACGATGTCGTCCTTTTCGGTCCTGATTCATTTCTTCGGGCAAGAAAAAACCCCCGTCAGCTTCGGCGGCTGTACGAGGGTTGCGCGCTGGTGCGTGTGGCTATGCCCGTGTCGGGGCAAGCGCGGCACCAACGCGCTGGCCAATTACTACGAGCATTCCGCCGGTCTTCATAACCTGCGACGGTAGCCTCCGCACTGGTCAAGCGTCAAATCCCGACGCGGGCCCCGGGTCGCGCCGCCGGTAGGTGGGATGATGACAGCCATGGCCTCCCGTCGTGCACCCGATGAATCGACGACCAGACCCGCCGAACCCGTGGTGATCCGGATGTCGCCGATGGCGCATTTCGCCTCGGGCTTCCTGGCCCTGGGCCTGCTGGTGATGATCACCGTGTTCCCCACCTGGGGTGCGGTGTTCATGGTGCTGCCCATCCTGGCGTCGGTGGCGATCGTGCGGCTGCGCACCGTGGCTGACCGCAACACCCTGACGGCACGAACGCTGTTCGGCAGCCGCACGGTCGGCTGGGACGAGGTCGACGGTCTCGGGTTCGAGCGCACTTCATGGGCGCGGGCGCACCTGAAGGACGGCTCGCGGTTGCTGCTGCCCGCGGTGACGTTCACGACGCTGCCGCTGCTGGCCGAGGCCAGCGGCGGGCGGGTGCCCAATCCTTACGAGTGATCCGGCCCTACGAATGATCAGGCCCTACGAATGATCAGGCCAGTGGGTTGTTGCCGTGCAGGAACACCCACGCCGCGATGCCGCCACCGATGCCGAGCAGCAACGCGATGAACGACCCGACGAACGGGCGCCGGGCCCAGCCGCGTCCGCCGTCGAATCCGTAGCGGCCGGGGCCGACCAGAATGACGGCCGACGTCGCGACGATCAGCACCAGCAGGTACTCGATGCCGTCCGGTCCGAAGACCGCGAGGTAGCCGTCCTGGCGCTGTGCCGAGATGATCGTGAGCAAGCTGTTCACCAGATAGGCGATCCCGCCGGCGGCCGCGATCGGGGTGAACAGTCCGAGCACCAGCAGCACACCCACCAGGATCTGGGCGCCGGCACCGGCATAGGTGAGCACGCTCGCGTGCTGGTATCCGGCGTCGGCGAGCGCGGTCTTGAAACCGTCCAGCCCCTGGCCGCCCCACCACCCGAAGGCCTTCTGCAGTCCGTGTCCGATGAACGCCGCACCGATGATCACCCGCAACAGGAACATGCCGAGGTCCTGGGTGCCGCGGCGTCCCGCGGCCTTCGCCCGTTCTTCGGCGTCGAAGGGTTCGATCTCCATCGGCGTGGCCTGCGAGGGGGTCGGGTCCAGGTGCGGCTGCACGTAGGGCAGCGGCTCGGGGTCGTGCAGCAGGCCGTAGCCGGTTGACGGCGCCGAACCCGGCAGTCCCGACGTGTAGTGCGGAATGGTCGTGGTCTCGAAGTCGCCACCGTAGGTGGCCGAGGGGAGATCGTCCTCGGGGTCGACCAGCTTGGCCGACGTCGGCCGGGCCGAGGAATCGTCGGGGCGCTGCCAGTGCGGATCGGGGCCTTGACTCGTCACGGGAGTCAGAGTAAGGCCACCCGGGGTGCAAACCGGGGATTTGAGCGGCGCTTCTAGCGGCCAATATTGCCTGGATTTCGCGTCGCGGTCGGGCCGTCGTGGCGAACATCGGCGCGATATCCGTAACCTGGCGGGCATGCAGGTACGCCGGTCGGTTCGCGGAGTGCTGGCCGGACTCTGTGCAGTGACGGTCGTGGCCGGGTCGACGGCGGGCTGCGCGAAGTTCAACAACGACATTTCGCAGCCCTTCACCACGGCCCCGCAGCTGGCCCCGGGCCAGCCGTCGACGCCGCCGCCACCACCGCCGCTGCCGCCCAAGCCCTTCCCCAAGGCCTGCCCCGCGCCCGGAGTCATGCAGGGCTGCCTGGAGAGCACCAGCGGGTTGATCATGGGCCCGGACAGCAAGACCGCACTGGTGGCCGAACGCACCACCGGTGCCGTCAAAGACGTGTCGGTGAGCGCCGAGCCGAAGATCCACACCATCATCCCGGTCGACCCCAGCGGTGACGGCGGGCTGATGGACATCGTGCTGTCCCCCACCTACTCGCAGGACGGGCTGATGTACGCCTACATCAGCACGCCCACCGACAACCGGGTGATCCGGGTTGCCGACGGCGACATACCCAAGGACATCCTGACCGGGATCCCGAAGGGCGCCACCGGCAATAGCGGATCGTTGATCTTCACCAGCCCGACGACGCTCGTCGTGCAGACCGGCGACGCGGGCAACCCGGCCCTGGCCGCGGATCCGAACTCGTTGGCAGGCAAGGTCATCCGCCTCGAACAGCCGACCACCGTGCAACCCGCGCCGCCCACCACCGCACTGTCCGGGATGGGTCCGGCCGGTGGCATGTGCATCGATCCCACCGACAAGTCGCTCTACATCACCGATCGCTCCACGGCCGGTGACCGCCTACAGCGCATCACGCCGGACGCCAAGACCTCCACGGTGTGGACGTGGCCGGACCGGCCCGGCGTCGCGGGCTGTGCCGCGCTGGATGGCACGGTGCTGGTGAACCTGGTGAACGCCAAGCAGACCGTCGCGGTGCGACTGGCGAAGGGCACCGGGTCAGTGACCGGTGAGCCCGAGGTGGTGCGCCAGGACACCCACGGTCACGCCTGGGCGCTGCAGGTCGCCCCGGACGGAAACATCTGGGGCGCAACGGTCAACCGGACCGCCGGAGACGCCGAGAAGCTCGACGACGTGGTTTTCCCACTCTTCCCGCAGGGCGGCGGCTTCCCCCGCAGCAACGCTGACAACACCTGACATCCAAACCAAACGGGTCTCCCGTAGCTGGTCGTTTTCGATCCACATCCGCAGGTGGCGGGCCTGTCAGCGAACCCGGCTCTGGTAGCGTCTACCAAATATCGGGTTCCAGCCAATGGAGGAGTCGTGGGTCGCTCGCGCATGACACCGAACGTGGGGACGAGCCATGCCTACGACGACGGCACGCGGCGAACCGAGATCTTGCAGACCGCGGCCTCGATCATCGCGACGTCCGGCCTGCGCACGTCCTTGCAGGAGATCGCTGACGCGGCAGGCATTCTTCCCGGCAGCCTGTACCACCACTTCGATTCCAAAGAAGCGATCCTTGTCGAGTTGCTGCACCGCTATCACGAAGACCTGGACCGGATCGCCGACGAGGCGCAGAGCCGTCTCAACGATCCCGACTTCCACCCGGCCTTCGACCAGATCGCCGACCTCTGCAAGGCGATCGCGCAGTGCTCGGTCACCCATCGCGCGGCTCTGCAGATGTCGTTCTACGAGGGCCCCAGTTCGAATCACGAGCTGACCGTCCTGGCGGCGCGCCGCCCTGCCGCTCTGCTGCAGTCGATGCTGGAAACCCTTCGGGCAGCGCGCTGGAGCGGCTATCTGAGATCCGATGTGGACCTGGCCGTGCTGGCCGAGCGGATCGTGCAGACGATGCTGCAGATCGGGCTCGATGTCATACGCGGCAACGCAAGCTCCGACAAGTCGGCGGCGCTGCTGTGCCGAATCCTCCTCGAGGGGCTGGCTGCCGGCTCACCGACCGACGAACAACTGGATGCGTCCGCGGCGTTCCTGGCCGCCGACGCGGTCGTCCGGTCCTGGGCCGATGGCGCCGACGCTGAGGCCGACGACAAGGCGGCCCACGTACGCGCCATCGCCAGAACCGAATTCGGCAAGAAGGGCTACGAGGTCACGACCGTCCGCGACATCGCATCGGCGGCCGGCATGGGCACCGGGACGGTGTACCGATTGATCGGGTCCAAGGACCAGCTGCTGGCGGCGATCATGCAGTCGTTCGGCGAGAAGGTCGCCATGGGGTGGTCGGAGGTCTTGGCGTCGGACTCCTCCAGCGTCGAGAAGTTGGACGCCCTGAGCTGGATCAACACCAATGCGATGGACCGCTTCGCCGACGAGTTCCGGATTCAGCTGGCCTGGATGCGGCAGTCTCCTCCGGACACGCCCAATCCGGGATGGCTGTTCACCAAGCGGGTGCGTCAGATGAAAGCCTTGCTCTCCGAAGGCATCAAGTCCGGCGAGATCAGCATCGACAGCCCGTCCAACGATCTGCTGGCTCGCTCGGTGATCTGCGTCGGCTGGATTCCCGAGAGCATCCTTCGCGAGGTCGGCACGCGGGCCGCACTGTTGTGTGTGCGCGACACATCACTTCGCGGCGTCGTCGTCACGCGGTCGTAGGTTCGCTCGACACTGTCGTTATCGCGCGAAGTTGCGAGTAACGGTGTCGATAACTACAGCCCGAACAGGGCACGCCTCGCTACTGCGGATCGAAGAGCACCGGCAACGACGTCGGCGACCGGAAGATCTGTCCGCGAATGTGCGGGTCGTCCCCGTCCGGGTCCATCCGCAGATTCGGCAGGCGGTCCAGCAGAAGGTTTACGGCGGTGCGCATTTCGAGCCGAGCGAGGTGCATGCCCAGGCATACATGCACGCCGTATCCCCAGCCGAGGCTACTGCGCTGCTCACGGAAGATGTCGAACCTATCGGGATCCGGCCAACGGTCCTCCTGCCGGTTCGCCGCCCCCAACATCGGCATCACCGACGCACCCGCCGGAATCGGCACCCCACCCAGTTCGGTGTCGCGGGTGGCGACCCGAGTGATGGTGAGCAGCGGCGGATTCCACCGCACCCCCTCCTCGATGGCCTGAGGCAGCAGCGACCGATCAGTGCGCACCGCGTCGAGCTGAGCGGGGTCGGACAGCAAGGCGAACAACAGATTGCCGAGCGATCGGTACGTCGTCTCGACGCCGGCAGGCAGCAGCAGTCGCAGAAACGAGAAGATCTCCTCGTCCGCCAGCTTCGCCCCGTCGATCTCGGCGGCGGCCAGCAAGCTGATCAGATCGTCGCGCGGCTCGGCACGGCGTGCCTCGAGGATTGGCCGGTAATACTCCACCAACGCCGCCGACGCCGCCAGTCCCCGTTCGGGATTCATGATCCAACTCAGCAGTGAGATCGACCAGCGCTGAAACTGGGGGTAGTCCTCCTCGGGCAGCCCCAGCAGTCCGGCGATGATCCGGCTCGGATACGTGAAGGTGAATTCTTTCACCAGATCCGCCTTGCCATTCGCGGCGAAGGCGTCGATAAGCTCGTCACCCACCCGCGCGACCAGTTCGTCTTGGAAGCGCGCCAGCGACTTCTGGGAGAAGGCCTTCGAGATCAGCGCCCGCAACCGGCCGTGCACGGGTTCATCCATGCCGAGCATCACCCCCTCGCCCAGTACCGGGCCGAAGGCCGCGATCACCCCGGCCGACGAGAACGTCTCGTTGTCGCGCAGCATCTGCTGCGCCTCCTCGAAGCGGTACACGATGAACACGGGTAAACCGGCTTCCCCGGGCATCGACGACCCTTCGATGCGCTGAACCGGCTCTTCTCGACGCAGCCGGGCCAGCTCCGGAAACGGATCGCGCACGTTGCCGGACACGACATCGTCGAACGAACCGAAGTCGTCGAGGTCGTCGAAGAGTTGTTCCATACCGGGCTCCTAGATTGGGATTCGTGGTCAGCCGGCGGGATTCGCCGGGGCGCAGGCGCCGTCACCAGGCGGTGGGGGCGTCACATCGGGGCGACCGTCGGGCAGGCCCTGCTGCCAGGTGGACCACTTGCCCACCGAGAACGGGCCTTGCGCCCCCGCCTTCTCGTAGTTGCCCTGCGGGTCGTAAACCTTGGCCTCGGGGTAGGGCCACGGGCACGCGACGGAGGTGGCGGCGCCGCTGGCCTTGATCACCCAGAACCAGCTGCCGTACGCGAAATACGCGACGTTGATGATCGCGAACATCACCAGGAAGGTGCCCAGGACCGGCCGGGCCGGGAAGATGCGGGCCCTGGCCGCGAGCTTCTCCGCGACCGACTTCCCGGTGTCGTCGCGGTAGACCAGGATGGCCGCCGGGATCATCACGAAGGTCACCGACAACGACTCCCAGAGCAGCGGGAATTGGAATGTGCTGCCGGGGAACAAGGTTCCGAACGGGATCGCCTGCGAGTAGATGTACAACCCGGTCCGGACCAGGCTGATCTCCAGCATCGCGTCGAAGACGAACCCGATCACCAGTACCAGGGCGCCGAGGCTGATCAGCGGGTGCCGGCTGACGTACGCCGCGGGTCCGTACTTGGCCTGCAGCTTGCGCAAGATCCAGATCGCCGGAAAGTACGGCCCGAAATAGAACGTGACGTAGCCGAACACGATGAAGGGCTCCACGGTCGGCGACATCATGATCAGGTACCAGGATTCCGGCCAGTGCACCAAGGCCGGGTTGTACACCGCGTACGGCGACCAGTTCATGATCGGGTCCTGCCACACGATGAGCGTCGTGCACAGCACCATCAGCAGCACGGGGCTGCCCGGGTTCTTGCGCCAGCCGCGGATGAAGACGACGGTGAGCGCCGCGACCATCAGCGCGGCACCGATCTGCGGCACCAGCTGCCAGTGGTCCCAGCCGTTGAGGAACTCGACGGGGCGGGGCCGGCCCTCGACGTTGGGGTTGGCCACCCGCGGGTCGACGTGGGTACGCCCGACTGCCGCGAACACGCCGAGAAAGCCGAGCCAGGCGACCAACGAGATCACTCGGCCCCAGTTCGGCCCGGTGCGAACGGTTACCGTGGGTGTCGGTACGAATTCCTGGGCTGTCATCGGATCAGTCCTCCGCACCGAAGCGATCCACCAGATGCGAGTTGATGCCGTCGGCATCGAGCGTGCGCGCCACCAGGTAGCCGGCTCCCATCCACGCGCGACGCGTCCATTTGCCGAGCGACACCCGGGTTCCCGGCGCACCGGAGGCGGCCGGCAACATCTTCACCCGCTCGAGTGCCTCCTTCACACCCCGGGGGCTCAGCGGGTGCGAGTCCGCGAACGCACGCACCAGCGTCGCGGCCACGTCATGGTTGACCACCGTGACGCAATACTCGGGCCGGCTGCCGTCGTAGCGCCCGGCGTAGCGGTCCAGCCACGCCTGCCCGATCGGGTTGCCCTCGTCGTACTGGTCGACTCCGATCCAACCCATGAAGGCGTTCCACATGATCGGGTTGACCCAGGCGTTCTGAAAGGCGGTGGTGGTAAACCGCGGCGGATCCCAACCGAGCGCCTCCAGCGCCGGGTTGACGAAGACGATCCCGAACCCGAACCCCAGGTGCACGATGGCTTCCGCCTTCGCCTCGTGCAGCGAGCGGACCGCCTCGTCGACATCCTGCGCCGTCTGAGCGATGGCAGCTTCGGCGGCGATGCGAATACCCTTGCGGCGACATGCACTTCGAAGGTTCTTCAGATAACTTTCGCCGATCAGGCTTTGTTCGACCAAAACACCGATCTGGGTCAGACCGCGCTTGGCGACGAGATCAGCGATGAAGATCGGTTCGTCGGTCATCGAGCCCTGCGGAAACGCGAACGTCCACTCCCCCAACCAATCGTCGGTGCCGGTGACGCTGATAGCGGGAACCTTGAAGCGGTCTTCGATCGCCTCGCGCAGTGGCACACAGTTGTCGGTGATATTGGGCCCGAACACCACCAGGGCGCCGTCGTCGACGAGCTCGGCATAGGCGTCGATCACTGCCTTCACACTGCCTTTGGGCAGGCCCTCGACTTCTTTGTAGATCATCTGCACGGGCCGATCGATGACACCGTCGGCGATGGCTTCCTCGAAAACCAGCTCGAAGCACCGGGTGAAGGACGACAGGAGTTCGTCCGGGAAGCCCGGAGGCAACGTGAAGTCCATCAGGTAGCCGACCTTGATCGGCTCGGCGGTGCTCTCGTAGGACATTGACGTCTCCTGGTCAGGCCGGAGCGGCGAGGTAGATGTCGATCATTTCGGCAAGCCCGCGACTGACGACCGCATCGTCGGTCAGCGGTCCCGCGATCGCGGCGAGCGCCGCATCGCGCATCGGTAACCCTTCGGCGACCAGCCGTCCCGCCGCGATCAGCACCCGCGTCGATGCCACCTCGCGGAGTCCGCCGGTCTCCAGGCGGCGTACCGCGTGGCCGAACCGCACCAGTTCAGCTGCCACCGAACGGCCGACGCCGGCCTCCCGGGTCACGATCTCCTCCTCGACTTCGGCTGTGGGGAAACTGAAGTCGATCGCAACCATGCGCTGACGAGTTGAGTCCTTCAGATCCTTCAGCACACTCTGATAGCCCGGGTTGTAGGAGACGACCAGCCCGAAGCCGGCCGCCGCGTCGAGCGTCACGCCGAGCCGTTCGATAGGGAGCTGGCGGCGGTGATCGGCGAGTGGGTGCAGGACCACCGTCGTGTCCTGGCGGGCCTCGACCACCTCGTCGAGGTAGCAGATCGCCCCCTCGCGCACCGCGCGGGTCAGCGGCCCGTCGACCCATACCGTCTCGTCACCGCGCAGCAGATAGCGGCCGACCAGATCGGCGGTGGTCAGGTCGTCGTGGCACGCCACGGTGATCAGCGGGCGGCCGAGGTCGTGGGCCATCGCCTCGACGAACCGGGTCTTGCCACAGCCCGTGGGACCTTTCAACAGCAGCGAAAGCCCCTGCCGATAGGCCGCTTTGAAGACGGCCTCCTCGTTGCCGAGCGCCTGGTAGTACGGACGCTCGCCGCCGGGGAGACAGGTGGCACCGTTGCGGTTGCTCGAGCTCGCCCGGGAGCTGTGGCATGACGTTCTTTCCTTCCCCGCCGTTCTGCGGTGTAGGCAGCCTATCGCGGAACAGATGTTTGTTTCAAGCGCGTGCCGCCGGCACCCGTCGCCGGGCCTCAGCTGCGCGGACGGCTGACCGGAACAGCGGTCCGACCACACCGTGAAGCTGTTCCGGACGGCTCACCACCGCATGGGCAGCGCTGCCGAAGACGCGACGAAGCTCGGCTGAATCGACGCTCGCACCCACCGTCAGACACACACACCCCGTACCGCTGCGACGCGCCTCGGTCAGTGCCCGGCGCGCGTCGGCGGCGCCGTAGCCGCGCTCGTAACCGTGGTCGTAGGCAAGGCCGTCCGACAACACGACGAGTAGGCGTCGCGGCGTTCCGCCCCGCTCCTCGAGCACCCTTGTGCCGTGCCGGATGGCGGCCCCGAGGCGCGAATACGCCACCGGTTCAACGCTGTTGAGCGTGCGCAGCACTCGGGTGTCCAGATGGTCGTCCATGCGTTTGATCGGCATCACGTTCACTGCGTTGCGGCCCTGAGAGTTGTAGGCGTACAACGCAACACGATCACCTAGGTCGTTCAGCGCCACGACCAGATCGGCGGCGGCGCGGCATTGCTGTTCATGGACTGTCTTGCCCAGCGTCCCGGCCTCCGCCGACGAACCCGATACGTCGAGCAACACCAGCACCGACAGGTTGCGGCGGCGGCGCAGGCTGTCCAGATACACCGATTCATCGGGCACCGATCCGGCCCGCACCTCCACACGTGCGGATACAGCGGCATCGATGTCGATCTCATCGCCTTGGGGCTGCCGGTGCCGGCGACGCAGACCCATGCCGAGGCGCGCGAGCGGGCGGCGAAGCGCGACGGCATCGGCGATGGCCGCCGAAGCATCGGGCTCCACCCGGGGTTCGACCTCGCGGACCGTGCACCAGTTCGGGCGGTACCGCATGTGGTTGACGTCCCACTCCGGATAGGTCATTCCGCTCGCATCAGCGTCCGCCCCGTCTTCGGTCGCCGCTGACGCGGTCGAGGACACGACGTGGGCGCCTCGCGTGGACACGTTGGCGCGATGCGTCGGTGAGTCCGCGCCCGGGGGTCCACCGCCAGAACTGCCGGCACGGGTGGACGACAGCATCTTCTTCAACCACTTCCCGATGAACCCGCCACCACCGACCGGACTGGAAAAGAGGTCGGGACCGTCTGCCGCCGTGATCAATTCACCGTCGTCGAGTGCCTCGATTTCCGCCGCGCCATCCCGTCTCGGGATGTGGCCGACCGAGTCATGGTCGGTTGCCTTGGCCCCACGCCTGATCGTCTCGAGTACCTGCTTCGGCCGGATCTCCCCGAAATGCGCAGGCGCTTCGGCAATCGGCGCCGAACCTCTCGCGATCGCCAGTGACTCCGAGGCCGATTGGCTGCCGCCCGCGACTGCAGGTGTAGCCGGCGACGCCAGCGCGCCCGGCAGTACGTCGGCGTTTGCCAGCACCGCGCGGCGCCCCTCGACGGCCAGGTACCGAGCTACCAGCCGGGTCTTGCGACCCAGCGCTCGGACGATCTCCGCATCGAGACTGCCCGCCGCGATGAGCGATGCTTGCACGGCGATGGCGTCGATGATCGCGCACCGGTCGCCGCCGGGATTGACGAAGATGCGCTGGCCGTCGGTCCACGACGGCGAGCCGGGCTCGGCGGGCGCCACCACCACGGTGCGCCCCGCCAGAGCCGATGCCATGACGGCCAGCCGGGCGAGTCGCTCGTTGTCCACCACCGAGCACCTCCGTCCTTCCGGACCGGTCGTTGGCCTCGTTGACCAAATATCTGTTCCACCGTAGGGTTCGATCGAACAGCAGTCAACTGCCTGATTACGCGGTGTCGGGGTCGCGGTTATCCGAACCGAATTGACAAGGGTGACGACATGATCGACTTCACGGGCCAATCAGTCATCGTGACCGGTGCCGGTCGTGGACTCGGCCGGTTGTACGCGCTCGACGTGGCCAGGCGGGGTGCGGCCGTCGTCGTCAATGACCTCGGTTCGACCATGCACGGGGACGGAGTGGACTCGTCGGTCGCCGATTCGGTGGTCGAGGAGATCACCAGTTCCGGAGGACGCGCGGTCGCGTCATACGACTCGGTCGACACCGCGGCGGGTGGGGCGGCGATCGTCGACGCGGCCATGACGTCGTTCGGCCGCCTCGATGCCGTCATCAGCAACGCGGGTATCTTCGGCAGCGTCGCCTTCGACGAGCTCTCGCAGGACGATTGGACGCGAATGCTGCGGGTCCATCTCGATGGCGGCTTTCACCTGTCACAGCCTGCCTACCGGGTGATGAGGGCGGCCGGCGGTGGCCGCTTCGTGTTCATCTCGTCCTCGGCGGGCGTCTTCGGCCAGCCGATGGAGGCGCACTATGCGGCAGCCAAGGCGGGTCTCATCGGTCTGTCGAATGTCATTGCGATCGAGGGGCAAGCGCACGGAATTCGCGCCAACTCCGTGCTCCCCACGGGGTTCTCCCGGATGGTGACCGAGACCGTCGGCGACGAGAAGTTTCTCGCCGAATCCGGCTTCATGCGCGCCATCAGACCGGAACTGGTGGTCCCGCTGGTGGCGTTCCTGGCGAGTACGGCGTGCACGTTCACCCATCGCAACTATTCGGCATGCGCGGGACGCTACGCGCGGGCGTTCATCGGGCTCAGTGAAGGGTGGCTGGCCGATGTCGGCACCGTGCCGTCAGCCGAAGACATCTCGGGCCATCTCGACCAGATATCGGCCACCGAGAAGTTCATCGTGCCGGAGTCGATCGTCGACGAGGTCCTCGAGGTCTGTGATCGCCGCGGCATCAGTCCGATGCCGGGCGGCGCCGACGTCGAGTTTCCGGAACCTCCGAAGACGATGTCCCGAAACTGATTCCACGACCGCGTCGTGCCGGCCGCACGCCCGCCGCTGTGGGCTGACGGCTCAGCAGATCCGCGGAAGTTGTTCGCCCAGTTCACGTTCGATCACCCGGGTGGTGCCGAACGCGGTGCGCCCGACCACCATGCCCGGATGGTCGGCAACCACCCGGCCGATGACAACCGCTCCCGCACCTTCGGGCCGGGAACGCATTGCCGCCAACACTGCATCGCTGTGCGCCGGGTCGACGAAAGCCACCAACTTGCCCTCGTTGGCAACCTGAAGCGGATCGAGCCCGAGGAAGCTGCAGGCCGACGACACCGCATCAGGAATCGGAATCCGGTGCTCGTCGAGTTCGACGCCGACACCGGCGGCGCGGGCGATCTCGACGGTCGAGGCGACCAGTCCCCCGCGGGTCGGATCACGCAGGGTATGTACGACGTTCGGGTCGGGCACCGCCGCCAGCATCGCCGCCACCAATAGATGTAGCGGCGCACTGTCGGTGACCACCGTCGTCCCGAAGTCGATTCCTTCGCGCACACTCATGATCGCCACGCCATGCTCACCGAGATTGCCGGACACGACCACGTGGTCACCGGGACGGGCTTGCTCAGGCCCGATGCGGACGCCGTCGGGTATCACACCGACACCGGCGGTATTGACGAAAAGACCGTCCGCACTGCCTCTTCCGACGACCTTGGTATCGCCGGTCACGATGCCGACGCCCGCATCAGCGGCCGCCTTGCCCATCGTCTGAGCGACGGACCCGAGCACCTCGAGCTCCAAACCCTCCTCGATGATGAAGCCGGCGGTCAACCCCAGCGGCTGAGCACCGCTCATCGCGAGGTCGTTGATCGTTCCATTGATCGCCAAGTCCCCGATGTTGCCGCCCGGAAAGAACAGCGGGTTGACCACATAAGAATCGGTGGTCAGGGCAATCCGCCCACCGGCAACGGCCAGCACCGCGGAGTCACGAGCCGGGCCACCATCAGAGCCGAAGGCAGGCAGGAACAGATTCTCGATCAGCTCCTCGGACAGGATCCCGCCGCCGCCGTGGCCGAGCACAATGCGTTTGGTCTCCCGTAATGGCAACGGACACACCCAATCCGACGGATCGATACCCACCGAATTAGACATGAGCGGCCCCCAACCGCCGGAATTGGTAATACGCTGCGCACGCTCCCTCACTGGACACCATCGTGGCGCCCAGCGGGGTACGGGGCGTACAGCTGGTGCCGAATGCCGGGCACTCGTTGGGCTTGAGCAAGCCCTGCAGCACCTCCCCGGCGTGACACTCGGCGGACTCCTGTACCTGCAGGTGCCCCACGCCGAACTTGAGTTCGGCATCGAATTCGGCATAGCGCGGCGAGAGCGCCCACCCTGACTTCGGGATCATGCCGATCCCGCGCCACTGCCGATCGACCACGGTGAACACCTCGGCAAGCGTCTGTTGCGCCACCGTGTTGCCGGCGTCGCTGACCGCCCGCGGATAGGCGTTGCGCAGTTCGGCCTTGCCCGATTCGAGCTGATCGACCACCTGCCGCACGCCTTCGAGCAGGTCCAGCGGCTCGAACCCGGTTACCACGATGGGTACGCCGAACTTCTCCACGAGCGGCCCGTACTCCGCGGTGCCCATCACGGTGCAGACATGGCCGGCGGCCAGGAACCCCTGCACCCGGTTGGTGGGCGAACTGAGGATCGCCGTCATCGCGGGAGGTACCAGAACGTGTGAGATGAGCACCGAAAAGTTGGTCAGGCCAAGCCGTTGGGCGTGCAGCACCGCCATGGCGTTGGCGGGGGCGGTGGTCTCGAACCCGACGCCGAAGAACACCACCTGCTTGTCAGGGTTGTCGGCGGCGATTCGGGTGGCGTCCAAGGGCGAGTAGACGATCCGGACATCACCACCGCGGGCGCGCACACTGAACAGGTCGTGGCGGCTACCGGGCACCCGCAGCATGTCGCCGAACGAACAGAAGATGACGTCGTCGCGGGCGGCTACCTCCAAGGCCCGATCGATCATCTCCAGCGGGGTGACGCACACCGGGCACCCCGGACCGTGAATGAACTCGACCGCACCGTCGAGCAGCTGATCGATGCCGTTCCGGATGATCGAATGCGTCTGCCCGCCACACACTTCCATGATCGTCCAGGGGCGACTGGCCTGGCGCCGGATAGCGTCGACCAGAGTCCTGGCGGCGGCCGGATCGCGGAACTCGTCGAGATACTTCATGCCGGCCCCCGCCTGCCCTGCCCCTCGGCGCCACCGAGTTCCTCGTCGAGCACGCCGAGTTCTCGGAACATCCGCAACGTTTCGTTGGCCGAGTCCTCATCGAGTCGGGTGATCGCGAAACCCGCATGGACGATGGTGTATTCGCCGATCTCCATGTCGGGCAGATATGCCAGGCACACGGTTTTGGTGGTTCCGCCGAAGTCGACGGTCGACATCCGAGTGCCGGCCTCCTCCCACATTTCGATCACCTTGCCGGGGATTCCGAGGCACATACGCCGTTCCTTTCCGATACAGCCGAGGCGCGCCCATCGGCGAGCGTCGCGGCGGCGATGGTGGCCTGGCCCAGCGCCAGCCCACCGTCATTGCACGGCACGACCCGGTGACTTAGCACCTCGAAGCCGCCCGCGGTGAGGACCTGCCGCAGGCCCTGCAGCACAAGGCGATTGGCGAACACGCCGCCAGTCAGTCCGATGACCGAAATCCCCACCGCACGAGCGCATTCGGCGGTTGCCATCGCGGTCGCGCGGATCACCGCGTCGTGGAAGCCGGCGGCCAGGTCAGCAGCCGGTGTACCGCGCCGCAGCCCCTCGACGATCCCCGTGATCAGCGGTGCGGGGTCCAGCACACCATCGGCGACGCGGATGTCCAACGGACTCGCGTCGCCCCGGCGAGCCAGGTGCTCGAGCTCCACCGCCGCCTGGCCTTCATAGCTGACCTGCTGGCAGACGCCGAGCAGGCTGGACACCGCGTCGAAGAGCCGCCCCATGCTGGTGGTGGGGACGCAGCCGAGGCCGCGCGGGATCTGCTGGCGCAGGATGTGCAGCGACCTCTCGTCGAGCGCCGCCACCGACGGCAGGTCGCCGGCCCACTCGATACCGGCCCGGTGCAGTAGATCCAGAGCGATCCGGGCGGGATTGCGCACGGCACCGTCACCGCCGGGCAGCGCGAACGGTCGAAGGTGACCCACCCGGGTGAAGCGGGCGGCGTCGGTGATCGCCAGCAGTTCGCCGCCCCAGATGGTGCCGTCGGTGCCGTAGCCCGTGCCGTCGTAGGCGACCGCGATGACCGGCGTACCCAGCCGTCGGTGTTCGGCGAGCAGTGAGACAGCGTGGGCGTGATGGTGCTGGACGGCGAGGACGGGCCGGCCCTCGGCGTAGCGCCGCGCCCACGCGGTGGTGGCGTACCCGGGGTGCAGGTCACAGGCGATCACGTCCGGGGTGCGATCGGTCATGAACGCCAGATGCTCCAGCGCCGCCTCGAAGCAGCCCTGGGTCCGCGGGTCGGCCATATCGCCCAGATGGGCGGACATGTGGGCGTGGCCGTCCGCGCCCACCAGACAGAAAGTGGTTTTCAGGTCGCCGCCGGTGGCGAGGATGACCCGCTCCGGCAGCGGGCCGGGCACCGACACCGGCAGCGGGGCGTATCCGCGCGAGCGTCGCAGCGGCACGTGCGCGCCGCGGTCGTCGATCATCACCACCGAGTCCTCGCACGGCACGTGGATGGGCCGGTCATGGGTGAGCACGGCGTCGGCGAGCCCATCGATCCAGCCGAGATCGTCATCGCGGAACACGATGGGTGACCCGCCGCGGTTCGCCGACGTCATCACCAGCGGGACACGGCCCAGCCGATCGAACAACTGGTGGTGCACCGGTGAGTAGGCAAGCATCACACCGACGTCGGTCAAGCCCGGAGCAACACCGTCGACCACCGTCCCCGGCCGGCTGCCGACCAGCACGATGGGTGCCGACGGCGCGGTCAGCGCGGTGGACACCGCGTCGTCGAGCACGGCGATCTCGCCGGCGCCGGCCAGGTCGGCGACCATCACCGCGAACGGCTTGGCCGGCCGGTTCTTGCGGCGGCGCAGTTCGGCGACGGCGGCGGCATCGTCGGCTCGGCAGGCCAGATGGAAGCCGCCGATCCCCTTGACCGCGACGATAAGTCCGGCCCGCAGCGCAGCCACCGCCGCACCGATCGGATCGTCGGTGTTCGGCGAACCGTCGGCGGACCGCCACGTCAGCCGAGGCCCGCACTCCGGGCAGGCGATGGTCTGCGCGTGATAGCGGCGATCCAGCGGATCGTGGTACTCGGCGTCGCATGCCTCGCACATCGGGAAACCGGCCATCGTGGTCGCGGGCCGGTCGTAGGGCAGATCGGTGATCACGGTGTAGCGCGGTCCGCAGTTGGTGCAGGTGATGAACGGGTGCCTGTAGCGGCGGTCGGCCGTGTCCCGCATTTCGCGCAGACAGTCCGCGCACACCGCGATGTCGGGCGGAACCAGGGTGCGCGACTCGTCGCCGTCGCGACTGCCGACTATGTCAAAGCGGTTGTCGCCGTTGAGGTCGACCCGGGTGATGCGGACATTGTCGATGCGTGCCATCGGCGGCGGTCGCAGGCGCAGCGCCGTGACAGCGGCCTCGACATCACCTGGCGGCCCTTCGAACTCGCAGTGCACCGACCCCGCGTCGTTGTAGACCAGACCGCCCAGCCTGAATTCGGCGGCGATCCGTGCGACAGCCGGGCGGAACCCGACGCCCTGCACCACACCGGTGATGTGAAGACGCACCCGCACGTTCATCGGGTCACCGTCACCTCAGTCGACCGATCGCGGGCGCACGTAGATGCTCATGAACCTCCTGAGCAGAAGACGGCCACCCGCAGTTGGGCTGTTCGCGGGCAGTCATCCCACGCTAGTCCCGCGGTAGGCCGACCACAATCAGAATTCCGCGGCGAAAGTCGGCGTTTTTACGGCCGAAATACCCTCGGCCGGTGCTGTCTACGCGCTGTAGGGTGCAGGCCTGCCCAATGGGGAGGACGGAAAATCCCACAGTGCACGAATTGTCGTTGTGCCACGCGATCGCCGGGGTGGTGAGGCCGTACGCGGACGGCCGCCGCATCGATGTGGTGCGGGTCCAGATCGGGGCGCTGCGGCAGGTGGTTCCGGAGTCGCTGTCGTTCTGCTGGACGATGGTCCGCGAACACGAAAGCATGCCCGAGGCGGAGTTGGAGCTCGAGTTCGTCGCTGCCGAGGTGGACTGCCGCAGCTGCGGCGAGCATTCCGAGATCTCGTCCCGGTTCTCGGTGTGCTGCCCGGAGTGCGAAAGTTCCGATGTCGAGGTGGTGCGAGGCACCGAGTTCCTGGTCACCTCGGTCGACGTGACGTAAGCGGATAGCGAAAGGCATTCGACATGGGTAGGTTTCACCGCCACGACGACGGCACGGTGCACGACCACGACCACGACCACGACCACGGTGATCACAGTGGTTATGCGACCGGCTCCCAGCGGATCGAGGTACTCGAGCACATCTTCGCCGAGAACGATACGAGAGCCGATATCAACCGGAGAGCCTTCGAGAGCAACGGCATCCGCGCATTGAACCTGATGAGCTCGCCCGGCTCTGGCAAGACCACGGTGCTCGCCGCCACCCTCGACGAGCTCGCCGGAGATCTCGCCGCCGGCGTGATCGAAGGTGATATCGCCACCGACCTCGACGCCGCCAAGCTCGCCGGCCGGGGCGCGCAGATCTCGTTGCTCAACACCAACAACGGTTTCGGCGGTGAATGCCACCTCGACGCCCCGATGGTCAATCGCGCCCTGCAGGGCCTGGACCTTCCCGCGCTGGACCTGGTGATCATCGAGAACGTGGGGAATCTGGTGTGCCCCGCCGAGTTCGACGTCGGCGAACACGCCAAAGCGATGGTGTACTCGGTGACCGAGGGCGAGGACAAACCGCTGAAATACCCGGTGATGTTCCGCTCCGTCGATGTCGTGCTGCTGAACAAGATCGACCTGGTGCCCCATCTGGATACCGATGTCGACACCTACATTTCGCGGGTCCGTGAGGTCAACCCGACGGCGACGATCCTGCCGGTGAGTGCACGCACCGGCGAGGGCATGGCGGCCTGGTTCGAGTGGCTTCGCCGCTTTGCGTCCGGGGCGGCCACCGCACCCTGAGCGGACACGCGATCACGCGATTAGCCCCAGCAGGCCGGGATCGAACGTTGCCCGCGCGGAAACGGACGTCGCTGCAGCCGAAACCACCAAAGCGGCGTCATCCTCGTATCCCTTGGGGAAGACGATCTCCGCGCTGTCCGGGTCTTCGCGATGTGCCATCAGCCAGTCGTACAGCAGCCAGTCCACCGCACAGCTCACTGTCAACGGATCGGCAGCCGGGGAACGTGCCGCCGTGACCAACGCCTGTAATGCGTCGCGATGTTCCTTGCGCGCGGCATCCTTGTTGACCCCTGAGCTGTCGAAGAACAGCATCGCCAAAGTGAGCGGAAAACGTTGGCCCGCTTCGGTACGGACCACCCAGCGGCCGCCCTTCCATGGCGCGTCCGGATCGACGTGGTGGAATTCGCCGAAGCCACCGATGACGCCGATGGACGGATCGTCGAGTTCACCGTCGAACGGCGCGGGTCCGAGCAGGTCCAGCGGAAGGCGCGCCCGGATCGAGAACAAGGCGGCCGTGCCGACGATCTTTCCGGCCCGCAGATCAACACCGAATCCGGTCAACTCCTGTGCCGCCGCGAATTCGAGGCACAACCGGTCGAGGGTTCGGTACAGCTCGACAAGGCCGTCACGTTCGTCGGCATCGGCGGGTGGCCGCCCACCCCCCAAGATCTCACCGAAGCGGCCTGCGGCGATGATGAGCGCATCGTCGAGCGCTTCGAGGTGGGTGGCCATCAGCCGGTCTGGTTCGTCGTCGACGGCGACCAGGGCCTGCAGCGACGTCGGGCTGCCGGTCGGTGTCGACCAGTAGAACCCGATCTGGTCGTCTCCCTGGATGATTCGCGGTCTCACGTCCGCCGCCAGATCATCACCCGGTTGTTGCCGGAGTCGGCGACCGCCAGCATGTCCCCACGCAGCGACAGGCCGTACGGCCAGCAGAGCGTGTTGCGCTGCACCGAGGTCCACCGATTCTCGCCGTTGGAGCCGAAATCCGGTTGGGCCAGCACGTGATCGGCGCCGCGGCCATCGTCAGGCATGCCGTCCCACAGCAGAATCCGGTTGTTGGCGGTATCAGCCACGGCCAGCCGCTCGCGATCCAGGCACGCCGCATAGGGGAAGCGCAACCGGTCCGAAGTGTGCGGTCCATAGGGCCATTCGAGCGCGCTGGTGAAATCCGGCTGGCCGAGCACGGAATCGGCGTCCCGGTCGGCCTCCGGCGGGGGCGACCACCCCAGCAGCCGGTGATCGCCGGCGTCGGCGACCAGCAGCAGGTCGTCGCGACCGGTGATGTCGTGGGGCCAGCGGAACGTGGCCGGACCGACGGCACCGCCCCGGTTCTCCTCCCGCGTCGCCGCGTCGGGCTGACCCAGCACGACATCTGCCGGCTGATCAGCCTCGGGTATCCCGTTGCGCCACCCGAGAACTCGGCGATTGCCGGTGTCGGCAACCCAGAAGGCCCGGCCGACCATTCCGATTCCGAACGGCCAATACAGGGTCGACGCCGAGCATTCACCGCCGCGGTTCTCCACCACGGAGGCAGCATCGGGCTGGCCGAGCACGAGGTCGGGCGCCACGTCACTCGTCTGCGGCACGGTGTTCCACACCAGGATCCGGTGATGCCAGGCATCGGCGACGACGAGCCGGCCGTCGTGCACCAGAACCCCGGTCGGCAGGTTCATTCCGCGTTCCGGACCGCGACCGCCGGCCGCGCGGCCCTCCGACTCGCCGTCCGGTTGTCCGAGCACGACATCGGCAGGTTGCTCGTCGTCGTCGGGTATGCCGTGCCAGATCAGGACGCGATGGTTTCCCGAGTCGGCCACCACCAGGTGGCGGTCGCCGAGAAACACGCCACGCGGCGAATACATCCAGGACAGAGACGGTTTCGCCGGCGGAAGTGCCAGGCCGCCGGGTGCCGGCGCGCCCAGCCACAGCGCGGGTGACCAGCCGCCGGTGCGATCGACATCGGGTATCACGTCGACGCGGGTGCCCAGTCCGCTCACGTTGTGCCGGACGGTGTAGCGGCTCATCCGCCGACGCGAACCCAGACGACACCGTCGTCGACGCGCAACGGCAGCTGTTCCAGCTGGGCGCCGGGAGCGCTGAGACACTCCCCCGACGTCGCGTCATAACAGAAGCCGTGCCACGGACAGGTCAGCGTGTTGGTCTCCAGGTCGAGTATCGCGTTGTCCAGCGGAAGCGCTTCGTGCGCACACTCGTTGCGGTAGGCCGACAGTCGCCGGCCCGCGTTGACCACGATCACCTGGGCACGCTCGCCGTCGGCTGTCGTCACGCTCCGCGGCGACAGATCGTCGACGGCCAGGCCAGCGGCCGGGCCCAACTCGACCCAGCCCTCACCGGCCGGGTCACGCCCGATCCGTAGCGCCTCGATCGGAATCAGTGTCGGTGTCGGCTCGTTCGGCAACACCTCCACCGCCGAGATCGCCGGAACACCCTGCACCAGAGCCTCTTCCACCAGGTTGCGCAATGTCACCGCCGACATGGAACAGCCGTTGCACGCTCCCTCCAGCCGGACGTACGCCGTGCCATCGTCCACCCGCACCAGGGTCACGTCTCCGCCGTGGCTTTGCAGTTGTGGACGCACCGAGGCCAACACTTGGTTGGCGTGGGTGACCGGGTCGGGTCGCACGATCCCGTGCAGAGACAGCAACAGATGGACGATCGGATCGTCCACCAACTCGAACAGCACCTGCCGCGCCGCCTCGTCGCCGCGCATCCGGCGCACCATCGTCACCAGACCGGCGCGGTGAATGCCCTCGATGGCGGCCTTGAGCTCCTCGGCCACCTCGCGCGCCGACGGATCCAACCTGTCCAGTGCGGCGACGGCGTCGTCGACGCGTTTGGCGAGGTCTTCGAAAGTCGGCTCAGTGATCGGCCGTTCAGTGGTCGTCGACATCGGTGCCGTCCGTCCTGCCCAGCGTGATCTGCCGGGCGATCTCGTCGAGTACGCCGCGAACCGTGCGCACCGAGTCGCCGTCGCCGAGTTCCTCGAACAGGAACCGAGCTTCGTACAGTTTGGCTCTCGCCTGGTCGAAGGACCCCAGATGCGCCAACACGTTGCCCTGATTGGCGAGCACCCGGGCCCGGCCCATCGGATCGCTGTGGCGGTCCCGGGCGCCCAGGACTGCCTCGTAGAGTTCGACGGCCTCGACGAGGTTGTCGGCCTGGTGTTTCGACGGGGTGTAGACCAGTGAATTGGCCAGGTTCAGCTGCACACTGGCCCACTGTTCGGGATAGTCCTCGCGGGTGTACACCTTGAGCGCCGAGCGCAACGACTGCGCCGCGATACCAAGTCGCAGCTGACCGGAGGCCTCTGTCATCGGCATCGTCAGGTAGGCGGTCGCCAGATTGGCGTGCGCCGACGCCCACAGCAGCGGAGCTTCATCACGCAACACCAGCTGCAGCGCCGAATGATAATGCGGCACAACAGCTGCCAGCAGTTCCGGCCGCTCCGGCGCCTGTTCGTGCAGCAGCCCCGCCAAGGTCAGATGCAGTTCGGCCCGAGCGACGCGCAGACCGTCAGCGCCTTCGAGGCCTTTGAGCGCCGTCTCGAAGCGCCGGACGGCGTCCGGCTGGCCGCCGTGCGCCGCGATCGAGGCCGCCGCACCGAGCAGCACTGCGTACAACGGCTTGGACACGGCGGCCGCTTCGTCGGCCGCCTGGTCGAGCAGCGCGGTGGCCCGGGCCGCATCGCCATCGTTGAATGCGCTGCTGGCCTGGGTCGACAACACCAGGGCCGCGAGCTCTGCACCGGCCGAACCCAACTCCGGTGCGACCTGCGAGCGGCCGACCGCAAAGAGCACGACATCCACCAGAACTGCGAATTCACCCAAGAGCGAGCGTAATTCGGCGGGATCGTCGCCGTCCGGGTCCATGACGAAGCGGTTGTATCGGCTGACCGGATCAGCACCGGTCAGCATCTCCAGGGCGCCGTCACGGTCACCGGCCAGCGCCAGCTCGTGTGCTCGCAGCGCATCGGGCCACTGCGGTACGTTGCCGGCGAGCAGCGCGCACCGGGCGTCCTCGGTGGCCACCGATGCCGGAATCAGCATGTACCCCAGCGGGAGTGGGAAGGCGCCCAGTGGTTGGGGCCGCACCGCAAGGACGTCGGTGTCCACCTCATCGGTGTTGACAACTGCGGTCACGCCATCTCTCCCGTCATCCGTTGATGGGTCCGCGAATTTCGCGCTCGGCGGCGCGCTTGATCAGTCGGGCCGACAATTCGGCGCGGGCCTTGGTGTGGTGTGTGTCGATGCGCTTGCGCACCACGCCGTCGGCGAACACCACCACGATCTCGACCGCCCACCGGCCGCATTCCTCGACGACGACGGTCTGCACATCTAACGCTTCGTCGGTGGAAATGTCCTTGCCGACGGTGGTCTTCGGCCGGGGCGCTTCACACATCACGATCACCGCACCGGCTCCAGCGGAATCCGCAACGCTTGTTGGGCATCGTCCCAGAATGCCTGGTGAACACCGGTAACGAGACGGTCCGCGAGCACCTCACGGATCAGCAGGGACCGATCGCCCGCGGGGTTGCGCTGTTTGAGCAACAGCCCCCCGCTGCGAGGCCCACGCAGCGGGAACAACCAGAGGTCGTCGCCGCGCACCATCGCCGCGACGGCATCCGAGGGGAATCGGTTGGCCGCCAATGCCGCATCGAGGCGCAGATATCCGTCGTCGGTGAACTGTACCGAGATGTCGTCGCCGAGCGGAGGTCGCAGCGGCCCCAAAAAGTCCCGCTCGAGAACATCGATCACCTGTTCCATCGCCGCCTGCACCGGCTCGGAGAGGTCGGCGCCCAGCTCGACGCCGCCCGCCTCGATCAGGAACACCGTGATATCGCTGGGGCAGGCATCGGCCAGCGCCCAGTGCGCGAACGCGATCGCGTGATCCCACCGGAACGAGTGGGTGTGCAAGCCCTGCAGGGGCGGCAGGTCGGCCAGCTCCTCGCCGGGGACGCGGTAGATGGTCCCCGGCGTCGCACCCGTAGCCGAGGCATCGACGATGACGACGCGCTCGGCGCCGCGCATCTGGAACGCGACGTCCATGCCCGCGGTGCCGCCGTCGACCAGACGAGCGCCGGCCGGCACGCCCCGCTCCCAGAGGTGCCGGACCAGAACCGGTCCGACACCATCGTCACCGCGCAGCAGGTTGCCGCAGCCCACCACCAGAACCGCACACCCAGGCGGCCCGATATCGAGCGAGGGGTTGCTGATATCGGAACCGCCTGGGTTGCTGTGGGAGTCGTGTGCCCCAGGCTCGACCGCCGGGATCACACCATTCCGTTGATGACGAACTTCGAGAGCTCCTTGCCTGTCTTGCCGTCGTAGGCGTGCACGGTGCACACCAGGCAGGAGTCGAAGCTGCGAGCCACGTGACCAAGCTCGACCGGGTCCTCGGCATCCACGATCGGCGAGCCGACCAAAGCCTTCTCCATCGGGCCCAGGACGTCGGATCCGTCGCGCGGCCCGATGTTCCACGCCGTCGGGGTGACGACCTGGTAGTTCTTGATCTTGCTGTCCTCGATGACAATCCAGTCGCTCAGCGAGCCACGCGCGGCCTCGGTGGAACCGAAGCCTTTGCCTTCGGCGTACTCGGTGGGCTTGCTGTAGAAGCTCTCCTTGAGGTCGAGCTGGTCGAGCCAGGACCTCACCCACTTGTAGTACTTCGGCGCCTCGTGCATCCGCGCCAGCTGTCGCACCATCACGCTCGGCCCGATCTTGCCAACCATGTCGACGAACAGCGGGTCGTTGTCCTGATGCGGCAATGCATTAGGACCACCCGCGGCCATCCGCCGGGCCAGCGGACCAGCCTCGAGCGGAATCGTGCCCAGGTCTCCGACGGCATAGCGCGGCGACTTGGCCCAGCTGTACTTGCCCTGCTTCCTGCCCTCTTCGGGGTCCACCGGGATGGTCTCGCCGTCGAACGGGTGCAGCGGCGTGCTGCCCTCGTAGAACGAGTGGGCGACGTCCTCGCGAACGTTGGCCTGATCGAACTCGTACCACTGGCCTTTGGCGTAGATGCCGCCACGACCGATCAGCGCGGCGTTGCGACCGTCGATGGTGGGGTTCTCGTACAGCGTCGGGTCGAAGTAGGTACCGGTGGCGATGTAGTTGCCTACGCCCTGACCGTACTTGTCCAGGCCGATGTCGAGGGCGTAGCGGATGAAAAAGCCGCAGTCGCTGTTGTACTGGGACTCGTTCTCGTCGACCCACGCCAGAACGTCGTCCCAGGTCTTGTTCTCCAGCCAGCGGTCGATGCTGCAGCCCAGCCACTGGCCTTCGAGCCAGTTGTCCTTCCAGTGCTCCAGGATCGCGATCGAGCGCGTCACGTCCGACAGCGTGGGCGCACACATGACGCCGCCGGGCACCATGAAGCTCGAATGCGGCCACTGCCCGCCGAAGATCGCATACACCTCGACCGGCTTGTTCGAAAGCACCACTCCCGGTTGGTAACTGGTGCCGACGTAGGGCGCGAAGCGGCGAACCGCCTCGTCATACATCTTGGACTTGGCGTAGTTCTTGTTGGTCAGGTCGATGGCGAACAGCGCATAGAAGTAGCGGGGAATCGACTGCAGCGTTTCGCATGCCTGGGCGATGTTGCGGATCAGCGTCGCGTTCGCCGGCATGTGAGTGCGCCAGGCGGTGTCCAGGGCGTAGGCCGACTTGTACAGATGGCTGCCGCCGCAGATCCCGCAGATGCGGGGGCACACGACGAGACCGGACTGCGGGTCCTTGCCCCGCAGGATGATCTCGAAGCCGCGGAACATCGCGGCCTCCGTCCATGCCGAGGTGACGACACCGTCGTCGATCGTGACCCGGACGTCGAGGTCACCTTCGACGCGGCCCAGTGGGCTGACGAACAAGTCGAGCGCGGTCATGTGAAGTCCTCCATAGGAATTGGGCTGAGGCTGTGCTGGCGGATTCGGCTAGACCACGAACATGTCTTCTTTGGACCACTGCGGCGCAGCGATCCGAGCCGCCGCGGCGTGGGCCATGTAGGTGAGGTGGTCGGATCCTTCCGGCACTTCCTTGGGGATCACCCCACCGACCTTCTGGGTCTTGAACAGTGTTCCCGGCGCCAGGTCGAAGTGCGGGAACTCCGGCTCGGTGCAGCCCAGGCACGGCATGCCGGCCCGGGTCTTCGACGACTGCCGGTTCCACAGGATGCGATTACACGGGGAGTGCGTCATCGGACCCCGGCAGCCGAACTCGTAGAACAGGCAGCCGGTGCGGGTCCCTTCACCGAAGGACATCGTCGACTGCTTGTACTCGAAGAACTGCACACGGGTGCAACCGGTTTGGGTGAACGTCTTGAAGAACGTCTCGGGCCGGTGCAGCTCGTCCAGTGCGATGTCGCCGGCGCGGCCGGTGGCCAGCGCCACGATGATCTGGGTGATCCAGTCCGGGTGGGCAGGGCAGCCGGGGATGTTGATGACCGGCAGGCCCATCTTGGAGCGGAAGTCCGGTCCGAGGAACCCGCCCTTGTCACGCTTGTGGAACTGCAATCCGGTCGACGCCGACGGGTTGGGCTCCATCGCCGGGATGCCGCCCCAGCAGGCGCAGTCGCCGATGGCGACGACGATCTGCGCGGCGCCGGCCAGATCGGTCACCCAGTCCTTCATCGGGCGGTCGGCGAACATGTCCATCCGGCCGCTGCCGTCGGGCGCCTCGATGACCGTGCCCTCGAACACGAAGATGTCAAGGGGCCGTTCACCTTTGGCGCAGTCCCAGAATAATTTCTGGGCGTTGTTGCCGAGCTCGAGGCCAAGCGAAGGATGCCAGATCAGGTCCAAACCGAAGTCGACGATGAGGTCGACGACGTTGGGTTCCTCGGCGTTGAGAAACGACATGGTGTTGCCACTACATGCCCCTCCCTGAAACCACAGAACGGAAGCCATGCGAACTCCTTTCAGATGACGCCCCTGGGCGAGACCGAGATCGGGCGTAGGTGTGCTGAATGGAAGGCGGGCGGATGGGTGGACAAGATGGTCACTACCGGCCCACTCGGCGACCGAATGAGCGGGCCACCTGGATCATGAAATTCATTCCCCGGCCGACGTCAGGGTCCTTGGTCACCTTCCACAAGCCGAACAGCCCTTTCGGGGGCGCGACGGTGGCGGCGGCCTTGGCATCCACCACGGCCTCGCCGAGAGCGCTGAGCACCGGCGTCGCCGCGACGAGGGTGGCGGACAGCGCAGCCAGACTCGCCGCCAGCGCTTGGATGTCGACACCCTTCAGCGCCGCGGCCCCGGGGACTGCGCTGCCCAAGGGGGCGCCCTTCAGTTCGGTGAGGGCCGAGGACAGCGAGTTGCTGATGGTGTCGCCGCGGCGGATGAAGCCGTCTAGGCCGGAGACCAGTACCGCCAGCAGTTCGGCGTGATCGAGCAGTGTGTTGAGCGCTTCGGCAACCGCGGGATCGTCAAGGCGCTCGCGGATTTGATCGCCCGGCGACGTGGCCACTGTCTGCCCGTTGGCCGTCATGCGCTTCTCCCGGGTCGCTGGCGAATGTGCTTCAAGCCACAAAAGTAGACTTATGTCACGACCCCTGCCTATCGCTTTCGCGCAGCAGCTGTCAGGATTGCGAAGAGTTGTGCGCGCTGAAGCGCGCTCGATCTTTCGGAGGCTTGTGTGAGCGGCACGAATAACCTACTCGCCGACGACTGGTTTGCGCAGCTACGCTGATGTCACGGTTGACCCGACTGGGCTACATCGACGTCCGCCGCACCAGCAACCCGGTCCGCCGCAAGGTGCGGTCGCGCGGCGTGCCGCCGGCACTGGCGCTGCACGAGATCTTCTACACCGAAGACGTCGGCGAGGCGTCACGACTGATCGCCAAAACCCTTGGCCCACTGAATCTGATGGTCGAGGCCGACCAGGTGGCCGGTTTCGCGGCCACCATGCACGGCGTCCGGCTGCGCAACGTCAGCATGCTCTACCTCGACGTGCACGTCGCCGCGACCATCGACATCCCGCTGCTGGGACCGTTTTACGGGGTGCACATGCCGATGAACGGCCACGCGATCGTCGAGCACCGCGGTCACACGTTCGAGGCCAACACGATCCGCTCCGCGGTGACCAGTCCAGGGGCGTCGCTGCAGATCGCGTTCGGCCACGACTCACCGCAGCTGATCATTCGGGTGGAGGAGCGCTCCATGGCCGCCCACCTGACCCGGCTGCTGGGCCGCAGCCTGAGCCACCCGCTGGTGTTCGACCCGGAGTTCGACATGGCCACCGAAGCGGCGATGCGCTGGCATGCCGCAGTACAACTCATCCACACCGAGGTCTTCCACGAGGGATCGCTGGTGCAGCGCGGTCGCGGAATCGGAGCCATCGAGGAATTCGTGATGAGCAGCCTTCTGCACCTGCAGCCCTCGAACTATCACGACGAATTCCTCGCACCCGCCCAGCCCGACCAACGCGGCGCGGTCGTCCAGAACGCGATGAATTACATCGATGATCACCTCGCCGAACGCATTACGATGGATGCCGTCGCCCGGGCCGTGCACATGAGCGTGCGCTCGATCCAGCAGGGGTTCCGCGAGGAACTGGGCATGACACCGATGACCTACCTCCGCGAGCGCCGGTTGGAGCGCGTCCACGAGGAACTCACTGACGCCATCCCCGCGGACGGTGTGACCGTGACACAGGTGGCCGAGAGGTGGGGTTTCCACCACCTCGGAAGCTTCGGCGTCGAGTACCGGAAGCGTTGGGGCGAAGCACCTTCGGAGACTCTGCGGCGCTAGCCGCCGTCAGTCTCCAGCGGTATCGCCACCGTGACTGTGGTTCCCGCCCCGGGCCGCGATCTGACCGTCAGTGTTCCGCCGACCAGTTCGGCGCGCTCGGCCATCGACAACATGCCGTAACCGCCCGAATGCGTCCCCGGAGACGACTCGAAGCCCACCCCGTTGTCGGCCACCTCCAGCAGGGCCTGTCCGTCGGTGACCGCGAACCGGACGGTGGCGACCATCGCGCGAGAATGCTTGACGACGTTCTGAAGTCCTTCTTGCGCAATACGATATAGCGCCACTTCGATGTGCTCGGGTAGCCGCTGGTCGACCAGGTTGAGCTCCAGGTCCACCTCGGGGATGGAGGTGGCGAGACTGGCCAGTCCACCGGCCAGGCCCAAATCGTCGAGCACCGGCGGCCGCAGGCCGCTGATCGCCGAACGCGCCTCGGCCAGCGTGAGATCGACCAGATCCCTTGCCTTTTCCAGCTGCTCGGCGGCCGAAGGCTGATCCAGGTCGTCAACGGCCCGGGCCGCCGCATCCAGCCGGTAGGTCAGCCCGACCAGACGCTGCGAGATGCCGTCGTGAATGTCACCGGCCAGCCTGCGGCGTTCGCTCTCCTGAGCGGCGATCACCTGTTCGGCGAAATTCTCGTGCGCGCGTTCACGTGCCGACAGCTGCCGGTGCAGCCGCGCCTGGTGCAGCGCGCCGGCGATCAGCCGGCCGATGACGAGCAGCAGCTCGATGTCGCGCGGGGTGAAGTCGCGTCGCTCGATGGTGTGCACGTTGAGTACACCCACCAGCCCGCCGGGCTCGGTCTCCATCGGTACCGACGCCATCGAGGCAAAGTCCTTGCCGCGCAACGCCGCGATCGGCACGTATCTCGGGTCGGCTTCCTTGTCGCTGACGATCACCACTGGTTCCCGGTGGCTGGCTACCCACCCCGAGACGCCCGACCCCAGCGGCATCCGGATGCGGCCGACCTGCTCGTCGAACGGCGGTGTGGCGCCCGCCAGCGTCAGCGATTGATCGGTGTCGTCGAGAACGTGGACGAAGCAGACATCGGATGCCGTTGCCGCGGTGATCATTCGGGCGACCGCCGCCGCCATCGGTTCCACCTCGGGCCCGCTCGACGTCGCGGCGATGATGTCGAGCAGCAGAGCGACTTCCCGGTCCGCGTCGACCAGCCCGTGCACGGCGTGCGGGCTGACACCCTTGGCCGGGCTCATCGGAAGATGCCTTCCCGCAACGCGGTCGCCGCGGCACTGGTGCGGTCACTGACCTTCAGCTTGCGATAGATGGAACTGAGGTGGGTCTTGACGGTCTCTTCGCCGATCACCAGCTTGGCGGCGATGCCACGGTTCGACAACCCGGTCACCACCAGCGACAGGATCTCGCTCTCCCGCTGAGTGAGCCCGTGCCGGGCACCCGGCCAGAACTGGTCACTCTGCAGCCGCGCCGCGGTCTCCGCCGCCCGCGCGGCCAGCCCGGCGTCGATCGCCGTGGAGCCTCCGTGCACACCTTCCAGCTGGCGCACCAACTCGTCGCTGCTGATGCCCTTGAGCAGATAGCCCGACGCCCCGACCCGCATCGCCTGGAAGAGGTACTGCTCGTCGTCGTACACCGAGAGCAGGATGACTTTGCGGCCGGGGTCGCGCTCCCGGATCTCCCGGCACAGATCGAGGCCGCTGGCGCCCTGCATCCGTACGTCACACAGGACGATGTCGGGCTTCAGGTCGGCGATGACGGCCATGGCCTTTTCCGCGCCCACCGCCTCGCCCACCACCTCGACGCGTTCGGCGAACGGCGCGAGCATCGCCTTGAGGCCCTCGATGACCATCTCGTGGTCATCGACCAGCACCACCCGCACCGTCATGGACAACACCGTAGTGGGGCAACCGCTCTTATCGGACGACAATCCGGCTCGACACCTGTCAAATATGCGGAAAGACCACGGCCACAGCAGATTACAGCGGAAAATCCTCGGCGGTCGGGGAGTGTGCCGCCGGGGACGCGGGTGAGACCTCCACCCTGTACTCCCCCGGTCGGGGGATGCTCGCGGCATATCGACCGGACCATACTTTCCCCGTGGCCACGATGCTTTTGGACACGATCAGCCGGAATCGATCCTTCTGGTGGGATCGGGCGCGGTGCGCGCATGACGACGCCCCCGAACTCGAAGCGGTCATTTTCGACTTCGACGCGCCGCTGGCGGCCACCGAACGCGACGCGCACATGTTCCGTGAGCTGATCTGGAGCCTGCACTGCGGCGATATCCGGGTCGGAGTCACGTCGGCAGGTCCCCGCGACTGGGTCGAACCACTGATCCGCGAACTCATCGGCGACGGTGTGGTCGAGGTGCTGATCACCGGCGACGACGTCATCCGACCCAAGCCCGACCCCGAGGTGTATCACCGGGCGCTGTGCGAACTCGGGGTCGGTCCCGAGTCCGCGATGGCCGTCGAGCATTCCCCCGCCGGGTTCCACACCGCGCGTTCGGCGGGTCTCGCGACGATCGTCGTCACCACCCTGGGCATCCGCAACCGGGACTTCGCCGGCGCGGCCGCCGTCCTGGACCGCTACGACGGTGACGAACCGCTGTCAGCCGGCCGATGTCGGCGACTGCACGAGCAGTGGTGGATCAACCGCAGCCGACTCAGCGCCTAGCTAGCTCTGGCCGCACGCGGCCATGACCAATTCGCGTACTCGCGCCGCGTCGGCCTGCCCCTTGGTGGCTTTCATCACCGCGCCGACGATCGCACCCGCCGCCTGCACCTTGCCGCCGCGGATCTTCTCGGCGATATCGGGATTGGCGGCCAGCGCTTCATTGATAGCGGTCTGAATCAGCGAGTCGTCGCGGACCAGCGCCAAACCCCGGTCGGTCATCACCTGCTCGGGCTCACCCTCACCCGCGAGCACACCTTCGATGACCTGGCGTGCCAGCTTGTTCGACAGCTTGCCCTCGTCGACCAGCGCGACAACCTTCGCCACCTGAGCCGGCGTGATCGGCAGTGCTGCCAGCTCAACGCCGGATTCGTTGGCTTTCTGCACCAAGAAGTTTCCCCACCAGGCCCGGGCCTGCTCACTGCCGGCGCCCGCCTCGACCGTCGCGGCGACCAGCTCGATCGCGCCCGCGTTCACCAGGTCGCGCATCACCTCGTCGGAAATGCCCCAGTCGTCCTGAATTCGCTTGCGCGACAACCACGGAAGCTCCGGGATCGTGGCACGCAGCCGAGCCACCAGTTCCTCGCTCGGGGCCACCGGCTCCAGATCGGGCTCCGGGAAGTACCGGTAGTCCTCGGCGGTCTCCTTGTCGCGGCCCGGTGAGGTGAAGCCGCCCTCGTCGAAGTGCCGGGTCTCCTGATGGATCTTGCCGCCCTCGACGAGAATCGCTGCCTGGCGACGCATCTCGTAGCGGACCGCCACCTCGACGCTCTTGAGGGAGTTGACGTTCTTGGTCTCGGTGCGGGTGCCGAACTCCTGCTGTCCGATCGGGCGCAGCGACACGTTGGCGTCGCAGCGCAGCGAGCCCTGATCCATCCGCACATCGGAGACACCCAGCCCACGCAGCAGGTCCCGCAACGCCGTCACGTAGGCGCGAGCCACCTCGGGTGCCCGCTCGCCGGTGCCCTCGATCGGCTTGGTGACGATCTCGATCAACGGAACCCCGGCGCGGTTGACGTCCAGCAGCGAGGTGGTGGCACCGTGGATGCGGCCGGTGTCGCCGCCGACGTGGGTGAGCTTGCCGGTGTCCTCTTCCATGTGCGCCCGCTCGATGGCGACGCGGAAGGTGCTGCCGTCGTCGAGCGGGACGTCGAGGTAACCGTCGAAGGCGATCGGCTCGTCGTACTGCGAGATCTGATAGTTCTTCGGCTGGTCGGGATAGAAGTAGTTCTTCCGCGCGAAGCGCGACCAGGGGGCAATCGAGCAGTTCAGCGCGAGGCCGATCCGGATGGCCGATTCGACGGCCGCCTCGTTGAGCACCGGCAACGCCCCGGGCATGCCGAGGCAGACCGGGCACACCTGGGTGTTGGGCTCGGCGCCGAAGGTCGTCGCGCAGGGGCAGAACATCTTGGTGGCGGTCGACAGCTCGACGTGCACCTCGAGCCCGAGCACCGGGTCGAAGCGGGCGATGACGTCGTCGTAGTCGAGCAGGTCAGCCTGCGCAGCAGCAGTCATGAGTCGATCTTAGTGGGTCGCTTTTCCCCGCCGAGCAGACACAAACTCGGGCTTCGGAAGCCGAAAAAGGCCGAGTTTCTGTCTGCTCGCGGATGGAGCGCTCAGCCGAAGAAGGCGGCCGCGTCGTCGTAGCGGCTCTGCGGCACCAGCTTGAGTTGGCGCACCGCGTCCGCCAACGGCACCCGGCCGATGTCCTGCCCGCGCAGCGACACCATCATCCCGTACTCACCGGCATGCGCTGCGTCGGCGGCGTTGACGCCGAATCGGGTGGCCAGCACCCGGTCATAGGCCGTCGGGGTGCCGCCGCGCTGCACGTGCCCGAGCACGGTGACCCGGACTTCCTTCTTGATCCGCTTCTCCACCTCCATGGCCAGTTGCTGAGCCACCCCGGTGAAGCGTTCATGCCCGAATTCGTCGGTGCCGCCCTGGCGCAGCTGCATCGACCCCTCGGCCGGCTTGGCCCCTTCGGCCACCACGATGATGAAGCTGGACTCCCCGCGCTGGAAGCGTTTCTTGACCAGCCGGCACACCTCTTCGACGTCGAAGGGCTGCTCGGGGATCAGGGTCATGTGCGCACCCGAGGACAGCCCGGCGTTCAGCGCGATCCAGCCCGCGTGCCGGCCCATCACCTCGACCAGCATCACCCGCTGATGCGACTCCGCGGTGCTGTGCAGCCGGTCGATCGCCTCGGTGGCGATCTGCAGCGCGGTGTCGTGGCCGAATGTGACGTCGGTGCAGTCGATGTCGTTGTCGATGGTCTTGGGCACACCGACGACGGGCACACCCTCCTCGGACAGCCAGTGCGCGGCGGTCAGGGTTCCTTCGCCGCCGATCGGGATCAACACGTCGATCCCGTTGTCCTCCAACGTCTGCTTGATGTCGTCCAGACCGGCGCGCAGCTTGTCGGGATTGGTGCGGGCGGTGCCCAGCATGGTGCCGCCCTTGGCCAGCAACCGGTTGTTGCGGTCGTCGTTGTGCAGCTGGATCCGGCGGTCCTCGAGCAGGCCCCGCCAGCCGTCCAGAAACCCGACCACCGAAGACCCGTAGCGGGCGTCGCAGGTCCGCACCACAGCCCGGATCACCGCATTCAGGCCCGGACAGTCACCCCCACCGGTCAGCACTCCGATACGCATGGGACCTATCCTGCCCCGTCAGATCGCTGTTGGCAGCGAACCGCGGGCGGACTCATAGGCCGCACCTATGCGGTACAGCCGGTCGTCGGCCAGCGCCGGCGCCATGATCTGCAGGCCGACCGGCAGATTGTCGTCGGTCGACAGCCCCGACGGCACCGACATTCCGCAATGCCCGGCCAGGTTCAACGGCAGCGTGCACAGGTCGAACAGATACATCGCCAGAGGGTCGTCGACCTTCTCCCCCAGCCGGAAGGCGGTGGTCGGGGTGGCCGGGGACACCAGCACGTCCACCTGCTCGTAGGCGGCGTCGAGGTCACCGGCGATCAGGGTGCGAACCTTCTGCGCCTGGTTGTAGTAGGCGTCGTAATAGCCCGCTGACAGCGCGTATGTGCCAATGATGATGCGGCGCTTGACTTCTGGGCCGAATCCGGCCGCGCGCGTCAGTGCCATCACCTCTTCTGCGCTGTGAGTGCCGTCGTCGCCGACCCGCAACCCGTAGCGCATGGCGTCGAAGCGGGCGAGGTTGCTCGACACCTCCGAGGGCAGGATCAGGTAGTAGGCGGACAGCGAGTAGTCCAGGTGCGGGCAGTCCACCTCGCTGACCTGGGCACCCAGCGCTTCGAGCTGCTCGACGGCGGCGTTGAACGAATCCAGCACGCCCGGCTGGTACCCCTCACCGCTGCGCAGCTGCTTGACCACACCGATCCGCACACCCGACAGGTCGCCGGTGGCACCGGCCTTGGCGGCCGCCACCACATCGGGGACCTGCGCGTCGACGGAGGTGGAGTCGCGCGGGTCGTGCCCGGCGATCACCGAATGCAACAACGCGGTGTCGAGCACGGTGCGCGCACACGGCCCGCCCTGGTCGAGCGACGACGCGCACGCCACCAGTCCGTAACGCGACACCGTTCCGTAGGTGGGCTTGACCCCGACGGTCGCGGTCAGCGCCGCCGGCTGGCGGATCGAGCCGCCGGTGTCGGAGCCGATCGCCAGCGGCGCCTGGAAGGCGGCCAGCGCGGCAGCGCTGCCACCGCCCGAACCGCCCGGCGTCCGGTCGACGTCCCACGGATTGCGGGTCGGGCCGTAGGCCGAGTTCTCGGTGGAACTGCCCATCGCGAACTCGTCCATGTTCGTCTTGCCGAGAATCGGGGTGCCCGCGGCGCGCAGCCGGGCCGTCACCGTCGCGTCGTACGGCGAGGTCCAGCCTTCGAGGATCTTCGAGCCGCACGTCGTCGGCATGTCGACGGTGGTGAAGACGTCCTTGAGCGCGAGCGGCACACCGGCCAGCGGCGACGGCAGCGTCTCCCCGGCGGCGACGGCGGCGTCAACGCGGGCAGCACTGGCCAGTGCCTCGTCGGCGGCGACGTGCAAGAAGGCGTGATAGCGCTCGTCGGTGGCGGCGATCTGGTCCAGGCAGGCCTGGGTCACCTCGACCGAGGACACCTCTTTGGCCGCGATCTTCTCGCCCAGGGTGGCGGCGTCGAGCCGGATCAAGTCACTCACTGGGGCTCCCCCAAAATCTGCGGGACCGCGAAGCGGCCCTCCTCTGCGGCCGGCGCCTCGGCGAGCGCTTCGGACTGGGTCAGGCACTGCTGAACCACGTCGGGCCTGGTGACGTTGACGTCTTTCAGGGGATTGTCGGTCGGCTTCACGTCTGCGGTGTCGACGGCCTGAATCTGGCTGACGTGCTCCAGGATGGCGTCGAGCTGGCCGGCGAAGCTCTCTAGTTCATGGTCGGTCAGGGCCAGCCGGGCCAGCTTGGCGAGCCGGGCGACATCGTCGCGGGAGATCTGGGACACGGTGGTCAAGCCTAGGTGAAAGGGCGATCCGCGTGCCGTGGGGACTGCTTCTGGTCGGCCTGCCGCTGAGCGCCCCTGCTGGTCCTCGCCCTGCCCGCGGTAGCTACGGCGCCAGGCGGCCGCCCCTACCGGAATGCTGAGTCCAGGCGGCTGTGAAACAGTGTGCGCGTGCCTTCGTATCTGCTGCGGGTCCAGCTGGCCGACCGGCCCGGTAGCCTCGGCTCGCTCGCCGTGGCGCTGGGCACCGTCGGCGCCGACATCCTGTCGCTCGACGTGGTCGAGCGGGGGCCCGGCTGGGCGATCGACGACCTGGTCGTCGAGCTGCCGCTCGGTGCGATGCCCGACATGCTGATCACGGCCGCCGAACAGATCAAGGGTGTCCGGGTCGACACCATCCGGCCGCACACCGGCCTGTTGGAGGCCCATCGCGAGCTGGAGCTGATCGACCACATCGCGGCGGCAGGCAACCGGGCCGCCAAGCTGCAGGTTCTCGCCGACGAGGCGCCGCGGGTGCTGCGGGTGGGCTTCTGCACGGTGGCCCGGATGTCGGAGTCGGGCCTGGAACGCGTGGTCGGCAGTTCCGGCGCGCCGGAGACCGCGGCGACCTCCGCGCCGTGGCTGCCGCTCGCACATGCCGAAGCCCTCGACGGCACCGCCGATTGGGTGCCGCAGGTGTGGCGGGACATGGACACCACGCTGGCCGCCGCGCCACTCGGCGACCCGAATACCGCGGTGTTGTTGGGCCGCCCGGGCGGGCCGTTGTTCCGGCCTTCCGAGGTGGCCCGGCTGGGCTATCTGGCCGGGATAGTCGCGACGATTCTTCGCTGACTCAGTCGTCGGCGTCGGCCGGCGGCGGCGGCGGTCCTTCGTCCAACAGCGTGCGGAACCCGTCCTCGTCGAGGATCGGCACGCCCAGCTCGACGGCCTTGTCGTATTTCGATCCGGGCGAATCGCCCGCCACCACATACGAGGTTTTCTTCGACACCGAACCGACCGCCTTGCCGCCGCGGCTGATGATGGCCTCCTTGGCCTCGTCGCGCGAGAAGTTCGGCAGCGAGCCGGTGACGACGATCGAAAGTCCTTGCAGCGTAGGGCTGATCGAGTCGTCGCGGACGTCTTCCATCCGCACCCCGGCGGCGCGCCATTTGTCGATGATCGCGCGATGCCAGTCGACGGCGAACCATTCGACGAGCGCGGCGGCGATCGTCGGGCCGACACCTTCGACGTCGGCGAGCTGCTCCTCGGTGGCGGCCATGATCGCGTCGAAGCTGCCGAACGCCACGGCCAGCGCCCGCGCCGCGGTCGGCCCGACGTGCCGGATCGACAACGCCACCAGGATCCGCCACAGCGGCCGGTCCTTGGCCTGCTGCAGGTTGATCAGGAAGCGGGCGCCGTTGGCTGACAGCGTCCCGTCCTTGGTGGTGAAGAATTCCGAGGTCAGCAGGTCGGCGCTGGTGAGATCGAACAGGTCACCCTCGTCGGTGATGACCTTGGCGGCCAGCAGCGCGGTGGCCGCCTCGTAACCCAGCCCCTCGATGTCCAGCCCACCGCGGCCGGCCAGGTGGAAGACCCGCTCACGCAGTTGCGCGGGGCAGGATCGGGCGTTCGGGCACCGGATGTCGACATCGCCCTCCTTGGCCGGGGCCAGCGGGGTGCCGCACTCCGGGCAGTGGGTGGGCATCACGAATTCGCGCTCGGTGCCGTCGCGCAGGTCGACGACGGGTCCCAGGACCTCGGGGATCACGTCACCGGCTTTGCGGATCATCACGGTGTCGCCGATCAGCACGCCTTTGCGCTTGACCTCCGAGCCGTTGTGCAGGGTGGCCATGCCGACCGTCGATCCGGCGATCTTCACCGGCGTCATCATCGCGAAGGGGGTGACGCGGCCGGTGCGACCGACATTGACCTGAATGTCCAGCAGCTTGGTCTGCGCTTCCTCCGGCGGATACTTGTAGGCGCACGCCCAGCGCGGCGCACGAGAGGTGGCGCCGAGGCGGCGCTGCTGAGCGAAGTCGTCGACTTTGACCACGACACCGTCGATTTCGTGCTCGATCTCATGGCGGCGCTCGCCCCAATAGACGATCTTCTCCTCGACGGCGGCCAGCCCCGCCACCCGTGTGGTGTGATCGGACACCGGCAGACCCCAGGCCTTCAACGCGAAGTAGGTGTCGTGCAGGGAGTCCGGCGCGAATCCTTCGGTGCGGCCGAGGCCGTGGCAGATCATCCGCAGCCGCCGGCGGGCGGTGACCGCCGGATTCTTCTGCCGCAGCGAGCCGGCCGCGCTATTGCGCGGGTTGGCGAACGGCGCCTTGCCCTCCTCGACCAGGCTGGCGTTGAGGTTCTCGAAATCGGCCAGCATGAAGAACACCTCGCCACGCACCTCGAGGAGCGCCGGAACCGGGTAATCCGCTGACGCGGTGAGAGTTTCGGGGATGTCGTCGATGGTGCGCGCATTATTCGTCACGTCCTCGCCGACCCGGCCGTCACCGCGGGTGGCGGCCCGCTCCAGCCGGCCGTTGCGGTACACCAGCGCGATCGCGACGCCGTCGATCTTCAACTCGCACAGGTACTGCGGGTCCCGGCCGATCTCGGCTTCGACCCGGCTGGACCAGGCCGCCAGTTCCTCGGTGTTGAACACGTCGTCGAGGCTCAGCATGCGGTCCAGGTGGGCGGCCTCGGCGAAGTCGGTGGCGAAGCCCGCGCCGCCGACCAGCTGGGTCGGCGAGTCGGCAACGCGAAGCTCGGGAAAGCGATCCTCGAGTGCGAGGAGCTCGTTGAAGAGCCTGTCGAACTCCGCGTCGGAGACGATCGGCGCGTCCTTGATGTAGTAGCGGAACTGATGCTCGCGCACCTCTTCGGCAAGTTCCTGCCAACGCCGCCGCACATCCGGATCGATGGGATCGACCTCGGGATCGGACGTCTCTGCAGCCACCCCCGAAGGCTATCGGAGGCCACTGACGCCACACGCACGAGCAACCGACGCACTGCCGGCGAGCGGCCGCGGCCGGTGACCGGGGCCGGCCGTCTAGGGGCGGCAGCGGGCGATGACCGAACCCATCTTCCGGGCTTTCGTGCTGGTGTCGACCTCGGGGTGCACGCCGTTCTGGAACAGGACGATGATGTCGGACCCACCGAACGCGAAGAACCCGAATTCGTCGCCCTTGGCCACCTGGCCACCCTGCGCCGCAGTCACGTTCACCGAACCCACATGCGACATGCCCACGGGGACTACGGCAACGACGCCGAGATCGCCGTTTCCCGACGTCGAGGTGTCCAGTGTGAGGACCCCCCGGTTTTGGAAGAACTCGTACCCGGTGTGTGCGCTGTCGCGCGCCTTGAGCTGATGATCCTCGAGGTCGACTTGCATGTAGACCTGACCGGAGATCACGAACGACTCCTCGACTGTCCCCGCGACCGGGACGTGGAAGCGGTGGTACGCCGACGGGGGCAGCATGTAGTGCACGAAGGTGCCGCCTGCAAAAGCATCGGCAAAGCGACTGCCATCGATCAACTGCGTGATGTTGCCGTAGTGGCGGCCTTTGATGGCGGTGGCCGGGATGTTGGAGTCGGCGTCGATGTCGTAGCAGTGTCGGAAGCTGCAGTCCGCCGGTGAGGTCACCACCGCGTTGTCGGCGGGCGCACTGATGGGACGCAGACCCGCGTTGAGCTCGCGGGCGAAGAACTGATTGAAGGTCAGCCAGCCGCTGGGCGTGTTCGGCCGGCCGTCGATGAGAGATTCTTCGATCGTGTATTCGGGCGCCTCGCGCAGAAACGACTGCAGAATGTCGTCATCGAAGGACTCGGTGGTGTCCAGAAAGCTGCCCCACTCTCGAGCGAACTCGGTGAGCCAGCCGCGGAACTTCGGCGAATTCTCCGCGATCGCGGCCTCTGAGGCGTCCACCTTCTGGTCGACCAGCCAGAAGAAGTGAGCCAGCCGGTCGCTGACCTCCTTGGCGTAACGGTCCTGTGGCGCAGAGGTTTTCCATGCCGGCGCGTCGGTCTGCTGCGGTATCCAGCGGACGAACCTGGACAGGTAGTCGTAATACTGGGTCAGGTCCCGCGGCCAGTCGAGTACGTCATAGACGTCCGCATCGAGGTCGGTGGCCGCGCGCTCGGCAGCGCTGCGCAACGACTTCTCCAGCACCTCCGCGAGGCTGGCATCGTCATTGAGCAGGGCCTGCAGACTCCGCACGATCTCGTCGGGCTGTTTCATGAACTTCACTCCTCACTCTCGGGGGTGGGAACGGGGTCGCAGTCGACACCGCCCGGTCAGCGCCGGGAACTGTTGCGGTCCGCCCTGACTTGGCTCAGGAGGAATGCCCCGCCGGGCACGACGCCCAGAACGATCCGCGCGAGCCGGTCCCGGACTCGTTGGTGTGACGGCGGCGTGGCGCTGCGCTGCGACAAGTCGCGATAGCCCGCGCCGGCCCAGATGGTCGCGGCAGCGGCGTCGGTGAGACCGGCCCGGGCTCGGTTGCGGTCGACGGCGGCAAGTCCCACCGCGGTCAGGGCATGAACCGCGTCGACCCAGACGCCCATCGCAAGCACCTCGGGGCTGGGCCGCCAGCCGGACAGCAGAGCTTGAGTCAGGTGGCGGGCTCCCAAGATCCGGGCGACGACCACGCTCTTGGTATCGACCTCGATGCGGTGCACACTTTCCATGACGGCGCGAGGCGCGACGAGCAGGGCCAGGCCCCACCCGGCGCGGGTCAATTCGATGGATCTGGAACGCGTGGTGGGCACATCCGTGCTCAGCGGTCTGGACGGCAACGTGTCGACGGTCATGCTGTCTCCTCCGGTCGGCAGAGCCAGGGCCCCATACCGGCGCGGCATCACGTGCGTTCCGCACATCACGGCCACCGGACGGCCCATGCTCGGGACAATCGGTCAAGCGGTACCCGGATCCTCGGCATCATCACCTCCCCGCCGCACATTCTCAGGACTTTGCAAGGCTGTCGAACACGGCGCCGCGGCGAACACCGCCGGCGGGTCGCTCGTGGCAGTGTTGAGCCCATGCCCCATCCGGTCATGTTCGACGGCTCCGACCCGATCCTGGCTCGGGTGCGCACCATCGCATTGGCGCTACCGGAGGCGACCGAGAAAATCTCGCACGGCAGGCCCAAGTTCTCGGCGCCGAAGATGTTCGCCGTCTACGGCGGCCAGAAGAATCCCAGCGGCCCGATGATCCGGTACGCCCATGCCCTGCTGATCAAGGTCGACGACAGTGAACGGGAGGCTCTGCAGCAGGACACCCGGTTCTTCTTCCCGGCTTACCTCGGTCCGTACGGCTGGCTGGGCCTGGACTTCGATGCCGCCGAGATCGATTGGACGGAAGTCGCCGAACTGATCGACGCGTCGTTCCGCCTGCAGGCCCCGGCGCGGCTGATCAAGCAGCTGGACCGCTAGCCGGCCAACGCGGGCTCGGATACCGGAGTCGGCTGCAGCCGTATGAGATTGGCTCGCACCACCCGTGCCAGGATCGACGGCCGCATCAACCGGGTGGGCGAATCGAGCATGCCGATCACCCGGAAAAACTGACTGTTGACCACCGGATCGGTCTCGACGGCGGTGAGAACCATGTCGGAGAACTTGTTGTTGAGGCGCATTGCCAACGGTCGTTCGCCTGCGACTTCGGGCAACGACAGATCGGCGCTGACCGCGTTGCGCCACGCCACCCGGACGACCTTGGCGGCGGCTCGGGAGAACCGCTGCGGCAAATCCGTCTCACCCTTTCGCAGAGAACGTTGCAACGCCAGCGCTTCCAAGGCCGCCACCGACATGCCCTGCCCGTAGATCGGGTTGAAGCTGCACACGGCGTCGCCGATGGCGATGAACCCATCGGGTCGCCGGGGCATCTCGTCGTAGCGACGCCACCGACTCGACGGCGTGCGGTAGTGAGCTACCTGGCCGACCGGTTCGGCGGTTTCGAGTACCTCGAGAATGTGCCCGGGAGCTCGCCGCCGCGCCATCGCCACCATGTCCGTGTAGTCGCGGGCCTGCTCCGCGCCGGCCATCACGCCGACGGTCATCAGCCAGGTGTCGTTCTCGTGGTTGAGCAGGGCCACCGTGGTGGCCTCACCGGGTTTGGGGAACAGCGCCACCATGTGCTGGCGGATCGCGCCCGGCGGGATCCGCAGCCACTGGCTGGTGTAGGCCAGGTTGATCATCAGCTCGTCCTCGCGGGGCCGGCCGTAGCCGAGGTCCTCCAGGAAGACCGGTGCGCGCGATCCCCTACCGCTGGCGTCGATGACCAGATCGGCGCCCAGCACCGCAGCCTCGTCGCGACGCGCAACCAACACTCCGGTCACCCGGGTGCGATCCTCGGACGATGTCACGTCTACCACGTCGTGACCGCCGAGTACCGTGACGTTCGGAATCCCCGAAAGTCGTTTCATCACATGCCAATCCAGGAACGGCCGGCTCGGCATGTAGGAGGTCACCGGATTGGGCAGGTGCCCCGACGGCAGAAATCGATGCCCGCCGTACTCGAGAATCACCCGGGAGAGGTCGCCGTCGCCCCAGGTCGGTGCCCCCTCGGCGACCATCTCGTCGAGGATGCCGGGAAACAGCTCGTCGACCACGGCCACCCCGCCGGCTTGTAAGACGTGACCGTGACTCGCCTGCGGGACGCCGCGGCGGCGGGACGGGTGTCCGGGAGGCATGTCGCGATCGACCACTATGACGGTCCGATAGTGCTCGGCGGCCACCCGCGCCGCCAGCATTCCCGCCATGCTCGCCCCCAGGACCACAGCCCGTTCACCAAGCAGTGCCATTTCGAACCCCCAGTCTCGACCCGCCGCGGCGTTTCCGCTGGTTGAAATGCTAGGGGCAGGAGCGGCCAGTGCTATGAGTAGTCCGATACGCAAATTTTGGATCGGCTGCTATGTGGCTCGATCGCTTCGGGGTCCTCGGCGATGGCATCGCCCGCGACGCGAGGATGTCAACTGTCGGGTACGCGATCGGCACCATCGCGGCCACGACGTTCGGCGCCGTTCTGGACAGCGCGGTCACCCGCGAGGCGACTACCCGGCTAGATCGCGTCGGGATCCTCAGCCACTGCGTCGGCGGCCCGCTGGCACAACCCGATCGCTGCGCGCGCCCACGCCGCGTCCGCGCCGGCCAGTCCGCAGGCCGGACTGATGCCGACGCGATCGCGAATAGCATTGCGGGAGAATCCGATTCGATCAGTGATCGCCACCGCCGCGGCGGCCACCTCTTCAGCCGACGGCCGGGCCGCCGGGGCACTCGTCGACACCAATCCGAACACCACACAACGCCCCGAGTCCAGGAACTCGCCAAGCCCGTCGAAGTCCGCGTCACCAAGAGTGCTCGCATCCAGCGAGACGGCGTGGATAGCGCTGCGCTGCACCACATTCCACGGTACCGCGGCACAACTGTGCAGCATCACCTCGGCGCCCGCGGCGGCCACGCACGCGTCGAGCAGACCGATCGCCACCACCTCGTCGACCGGATGCACCGGGTTCAGCGCCGTCACCCCGGTCAGCCGGCCGGCCAGCGCCGCGGACAGCAACGGCTCGTCATACTGCACCACCACCGTCGTCGCCAACCGTCGGGCCAGCTCGGCGCGGTGCCGCGCCACCCCTTCGGCCAGTGACGACGCCAGATCGCGGACCGCGCCCGCATCGGTGAGCGCCCGGTGCCCTCCTGCCAACTCGAGCTGGGCGGCGAGCGTGACCGGGCCCGGCGCCTGCACCTTGACCGGCCGCCCGGAGCCGGGGCCGCCGGCTTTCTCCCACGCCTCCTCGATCGCGTCGATGTCCTCCTCGAGCAGGCTCTTCGCCCGACGGGTGACGGCGCCCGGCCGGGCGGCGATGCGGTAGCCGCGCGGCACGGTGTCGATGGCGATGTCGACCAGCAGCGCGCCGGCCCGCCCGATCATGTCGGCGCCCACCCCGCGGGCCGGCAGTTCGACCAGGTGCGGCAGTCGGTGCAGCTCCCCGACCATGATCTCGGCGGCTTCGCGCGGGGCGGAACCCGGCCACGAGCCGATGCCGGTGGCTGCCGCGAAATCACTCACCGGGCAACCGTATTGGACGCACCCGCCGCACCGCACGCCCGGGGGCCTACCGTGATGACATGAGGGTGCACGCTCCGGTGCTCTGTTGCGCTGCCGCGGTGCTGCTGACGGGGTGCACCCAGTGGGTCGACGGGGCACCGCTGCGTGCCCTCGGCGAGCCGCCGTTCTCCCCGCCGGGAGTCGTCGATGTCGACCGAATCATGCTCAGCCAGGAGCAGATTCAGGCCATCACCGGCGGCGGCCAGGACGTGACGATCATCCCGAGCATGGACGGTAAAACCATGGTTGACGTCAATCCGCTGGCTGAGTTGGTCCCCCGCGACTGCCGCTTTCTGTTCGCCGAAACCGACACCTTCGGCACGGACGTCGAGGACTTCCACAAGACCAGCTTCCAATACCCGCCGCGGCGCGCACTGATTTCTGAAGCCGCCGCGTCCTACCGGGACGAGTCCACCGCCCGGCAGACGTTCAACACCCTCTCCACCGCCGTGCACCGCTGCGCCGACGGACCGATGGGTGCGGGCCTGGTCGGCGATGTCGACGCTGACGCCGACTCGCTGCGCACGCGCCTTCCCCGGTGCGGCCGCGACTACCGGCTCAAGGCGTCGGTGCTGGTGGAGGTGACGTTCTGCGCGTTCCCCGAGTCGGTGCCCGAGATCGTGATGACGAATCTTCTCAACAAGATTCCGGGCGGCTGATCGTCGCGCTGCCGACAACCTCGTCACCGGCCGGGTCGGGCCGATACAGCACCAAGGTCTGCCCCGGCGCGACGCCGCGCAACGGTACCCGCAGGGAAACGCGCAGCTCGTCACCGACGGCTTCGGCGACGGCGGGCACCACGCCACCGTGGGCGCGGACCTGAACCTCGCATTCCACCGGACCGGCCGGCGCGACGCCGGAGGTGAACACCGGGCGGATGCCGGTCAGCGACTGCACTTCGAGGTCGGCCTTCGCCCCCACCCGCACCGTCTGCGACTCGGCGTCGATGGCGGTGACGTACCGCGGCAGGCCGTCCGGTCCGGGGCCGGCGATGCCGAGGCCCTTGCGCTGGCCGATGGTGAAACCGTGCACGCCGTCGTGCTCGGCGAGCACCGCACCGGTGGCGTCGTCGACGACGGCTCCGCGCCGCACACCGATTCGGGCGCCGAGGAAAGCTTGGGTGTCGCCGGAGGGGATGAAGCAGATGTCGTGGCTGTCGGGTTTGTCAGCGACGGACAGCCCGCGACGGGCGGCCTCGTCGCGGATCGCCGGCTTGGGGGTGTCGCCGATCGGGAATGCCGCGTGGCGCAGCTGTTGAGCGGTCAGCACGCCGAGCACATAGGACTGGTCCTTGTCGACGTCGACCGCGCGGCGCAGCCGGCCATCGGATAGCCGGGCGTAGTGCCCGGTGGCCACCGCGTCGAAGCCCAACGCCAGGGCTTTGGCCGCCAACGCGGAGAACTTGATCTTCTCGTTGCAGCGCACGCAGGGGTTGGGGGTTTCGCCGCGTTCGTAGGACGCGACGAAGTCGTCGATCACGTCTTCGGCGAACTGGTCGGCGAAATCCCAGACGTAGAAGGGGATTCCGAGGACGTCGGCGACCCTGCGGGCGTCGCCGGCGTCTTCTTTCGAACAACAGCCGCGCGAACCTGTCCGCAGGGTGCCGGGTTGGCGGGACAGCGCCAGGTGCACACCGACCACCTCGTGGCCGGCGTCGACCATCCGCGCGGCAGCCACCGACGAATCGACGCCGCCGCTCATCGCGGCCAGCACCCTCATCGCAGTGCCCCCAGTGATGAACTTGCCAGTGCGGCCTGGCGGGCCCGCTCGACCGCGGCGGGCAGCACCCGCAGCGCCGCATCGACGTCGGCCTCGGTGCTGGTGTGGCCCAGGGACAATCTCAGCGATCCGCGGGCGGCGTCGGCGTCGGCTCCCATGGCCAACAAGACATGCGAGGGTTGGGCGACACCGGCGGTACACGCCGATCCGGTCGAGCATTCGATTCCGTTGGCGTCCAACAGCATCAGCAGCGAGTCACCTTCGCAGCCGCGGAACGTGAAGTGGGTGTTGCCCGGGAGCCGGCGATCGCCCAGGGCCCCGTTGACTCCGGTGTCGGCGATCGTATCCAGCACCCCGTTGACGAGCCGATCGCGCAGGTAGCGCAGCCGGGCGCCGGTGGAGTCGAGCGATTCGACGGCGACATCGGCGGCCGCCGCCATCGCGACCACACCCGCGACATCCGGTGTGCCCGAACGGACATCGCGTTCTTGGCCCCCGCCGTGCAGCAGCGGAACGCACGCGGTGGCCCGGCGCAGCAGCAGCGCGCCCACGCCGGTCGGTCCACCGAACTTGTGCGCCGCCAGGCTGATGGCCGACAGGTTGGAGCCGGCGAAGTCCACCGGGATGTGACCGACCGCCTGAACGGCGTCACTGTGGATGGGCACGTCGAACTCGGCGGCCACGGCGGCCAGTTCGGCGATCGGCATGATCGTGCCGACTTCGTTGTTGGCCCACATGACCGTGACCAGTGCCACGTCGTCGTGCTCGGTCAGCGCCTCGCGCAGCGCGCCCGCCGTCACCGACCCGTCCGGTTCGGTGGGCAGGAACGTCACCTCGGCGCCCTCATGCTCGGCCAGCCAGGTGACGGCGTCGAGCACGGCGTGGTGCTCGACCGCGGTGGTCACGATGCGGCGGCGGGCGGGTTCGGCGTCGCGTCGCGCCCAGTAGATGCCTTTGACCGCCAGGTTGTCGCTTTCGGTGCCGCCTGCGGTGAAGATCACCTCGGACGGCCGGGCACCGAGCCGCGCCGCGATGCTCTCTCGGGCCTCTTCCATCCGACGCCGGGCGTCGCGGCCCGCGGTGTGCAGCGAGGAGGCGTTGCCGACGGTGGCCAGCGCAGCCGTCATCGCCTCGATGGCAGCAGGATGCATCGGGGTGGTGGCAGCGTGGTCGAGATACACCGGACCGGCGGTCGGTCTCATAGCCCGTCCAGGATACCGGCAGGCGCGCAGGCCCCGTGCCACGGCGAACGTCACCCCAGCGTGACGCTCGGCGCCCAACGTGCCTCGGGAGTGACGTTGGGCGGCTAAATCAGCCCGCCAAGGCGTGGCTGTGCTGGAACCGCGGGGCGATCTGGCCACGCACCGCCACCTCGCAGCGGGCTGCCAGCTCCCGCCGGTCGGTACCCGGCAGCTCCAGGGACGCCACCTCGACGTCGACAACGGTCACCCGGGTCCGCACCGTGCGGCTCAGCGACTGCCACAGCGAGTCGTCACCCACGAACGCCGTCACCGTCGAGGGTCGCCCGTCGCGGTGGTGGTAGGTCAACCGCAGCGGCTGCACGGGCCGGCCGGAGTCGACGGCGGCCTGGAACATCGCCGGGCGGAACTGGCCGTAGGCCAGGCCGCACCAGGTGGTCCCTTCCGGGAAGGCGACGACGGTCTGCCCGTTGCGCAGCCGCTCGGCCACCGTCGCAACCACCTGCGGCAGCCGGCGCAGGCTGGCGCGATCGATCGGGATGACCTTCATGATCCGCGCGGCCAGGCCGACGGCGGGCCAGTCGATGAGGTCCGCGCGCGCCACGAACGCCCCGGGCAGCACCGAACCGATGACGAAGGTGTCCACCCAGGAGACGTGGCCACTGACCACGAGCACGCCGCGCAGGTTACGAATCGGCCCGCCCGACACGGTGATTCGCACGCCGAGACACCGCAGGAACGTCCGGCAGTACAGCCGTTGGACACGGCCCCTACCTGGCAGCGGCACCGCCAGCAGCGGCACCACCATCAGCAGCATCAGGGCCGTCGCGATGCGGTAGGTCGCCCGCACCGCCGCGACCAGCCGCCGCGACGGCGGGGCGCCGCCGGCGCGCACACAGCTGCTGTCACACAACGCGCGCGGCAGCCACGCGTGCTCGGTCACCGTCATGGGTTCCCCCCGACTCCATCGGCCATCTCGCTGGCCGCCGACACCGACCTCAACCTGGTCAGATAGCGCGTATCGGCCTGCCGCTTGTCGAGCAGGGCCGGGAAGTCGCCGACACCGAACTCGGGGTCGTGCGCGGGTTCGCCGCAGACCCGGGCGCCCAGGCGCAGGTAGCCACGCATCAACGGCGGGATGGTCGGCCGGGCCGGCGGTGCGATGTCGTCGAGACCCTTACCGTCCAGCACGACCGGCCGATACGGATACACCGTGTGCTCGGCTGCGGCGGCGTGGCGGCGCAGCACGAAATCGCGCACCCCGCGAACCTGGCTGCCCGGGGCGCCCGCGGGGTCTTTCGGGTGTGTCGGCACCGAGACACACCCGGTGACGTAGTCGTATCCGCAGCGGTCCAGATAAGCCAGGATGCCGGCCCACATGAGCAGCACCACGGCGCCGTTGCGGTGGTCGGTTCGCACCACCGCGCGGCCCATCTCCACCAGCGAGGGCCGCAGCGCGTCGAGCGCACTGACATCGAATTCGGTTGCGGTGTAGAGGCTTCCGGCGGCGATCGCACCGGGCGGTGGCAGCATGCGGTAGCAGCCGACGACCTCTCCGGAAGTGTCCTCGCGCACCAGCAGGTGGTCGCAGAATTCGTCGAACCGGTCGGCGTCACGGCCGTCGGCGTCAGTGGGCAGTGCGTAGCCGGGCTCGGTGGTGAACACCTGATACCGCAGCCGCTGGGCCGCGTCGATCAGGCCGGGGTCGGTGGACAGCAGCAGTGAATAGCGCGGGCCACGCAACGTGGCGGATTCGTTCTGGTCGGGGGCTATGAGTACGGATGCAGTGCTCATACCTGAACGGTTGCTGAGCCATTCGGCGGGATGTCAACGCCCATGTGACGTGTTCGTGCACGCTCGATGACCAATAAAAGCGACGGCCCCCGGACGCCTTGCGGGCGCGCGGGGGCCGTTGCCTTGTCTGTTGCTGCGAGTTAACCCTTGCGGGACTTGACCGCGTCGGTCAGCTGCGGCGTGACGTTGAACAGGTCACCGACGATGCCGTAATCGGCGATCTCGAAGATCGGTGCTTCCTCGTCCTTGTTCACCGCGATGATCGTCTTGGACGTCTGCATTCCCGCGCGGTGCTGGATCGCGCCGGAGATGCCCAGCGCGATGTACAGCTGCGGCGAGACCGTCTTGCCGGTCTGGCCCACCTGGAACTGGCCCGGGTAGTAGCCGGAGTCGACGGCGGCACGCGATGCACCGACGGCGCCGCCCAGCGAGTCGGCCAGTTCCTCGACCACCGAGAACTTGTCGGCACTGCCGACACCACGGCCACCGGAGACCACAACGCTGGCCTCGGTGAGCTCCGGGCGGTCGCCTGCCACGGCGGGCTCGCGCTTGGTGATCTTGGTGGCGGTCTCGGCCTGTGCGGGCACCTCGACGGTCACCTGCTCGCCGGCACCGGCTTCGGGCGCGGCGTCGACGGCACCCGGACGCAGGGTGATCACCGGGGCGTCACCATTGGCCTGGGCCTCGACGGTGAAGGCGCCACCGAAGATCGAGTGGATGGCCTTGCCACCCTCCTTGACCTCGACGACGTCGGACAGCACACCGGCACCGGTCCGGGCGGCCAGCCGGCCCGCGATTTCCTTGCCGTCGGCGTTGGCGGCCAGCAGCACGGCGGCCGGAGTGGCCGACTCCACCAGCGACGCCAGCACGTCGACGAACGGGGTGATCAGGTAGCCCGCGGCGTCGTCCGATTCGGCGACGTAAATCTTGGCCGCACCGGCGGCCTTGAGGTCGTCGACGAGCGGCGCGGCGGTGCCGGGGGCACCGATCACGACGGCCGACGGCTCGCCCAGCGCACGGGCGGCGGTGATGAGCTCGGCGGTGACTTTCTTCACCGCACCTTCGGCGTGCTCGACGAGCACAAGTACTTCAGCCATAGCTGTTCAGCCTCTTTGTCTTTCGAATGGTCCGGGAAGGGATTAGATGATCTTTTGGGCGACCAGGTACTGGGCGATCTTGCTGCCGCCGTCGCCTTCGTCGGTGATCTTCTCGCCTGCGGTCTTCGGCGGCTTCGGCGTGGACGACAGCACCGAAGTGCCGGCGTTGGCCAGGCCGACCTCGTCGCCCTCGACGCCGATCTCGGCCAGCGTCAGGGTGGTCACTTCCTTCTTCTTCGCGGCCATGATGCCCTTGAAGGACGGGAAGCGCGGCTCGTTGATCTTCTCGTTGACGCTGATGACCGCGGGCAACGAGGCCTCGAGGGTGAACACACCATCGTCGGTCTCGCGCTCGCCGGTGATCTTGCCGCCCTCGACGGTCACCTTGCGCAGGTGCGTCAGCTGGGGCAGGCCGAGGTACTCGGCGATGATGGCCGGGACCGCACCGCCGGTTCCGTCGGTGGCCTCGTTGCCGGCGATGACCAGCTCGGTGCCTTCGATGGCGCCCAGCGCGCGGGCCAGGGCCCAGCCGGTCTGCACCATGTCGGAGCCGTGCAGGCCGTCGTCGAGCAGGTGCACGGCCTTGTCGGCACCCATCGACAGCGCCTTGCGGATCGCCTCGGTGGCGCGCTCCGGGCCGGCGGTCAGCACGGTGACGGTGCCGGCGGCGTCGCCTTCACGCTCCTTGATCAGCAGCGCCTCTTCAACGGCACGCTCGTTGATCTCGTCCAGCACGGCATCGGCAGCGTCGCGATCGAGCGTGTAGTCACCGTCGGACAACTTGCGCTCGGACCACGTGTCTGGGACCTGTTTGATCAGGACCACGATGTTCGTCATGAGTCTTCTACGTCCTCCTGGCAGGCGTCCTGCGGCCAGAAAAGGTCGCAAGACTTTTGGTCATTCCGCAACACACATCATGTTACCGATGGGTAACTTAGAGTGGTTCGCACGATCACCATAGCTGGTCGAAGTTTGTGTATTAGCAGCCCATCGGTACCGAGCAGTTCGCGAACCACCAACTTCGGGTTAGCCTGCCTTGCAATGAGCGCATTCGTGACTGACGCAGGTGACAGCGGTTTGCCGCTGACCGGCGAGCGGACCATCCCCGGGCTTGCGGAAGAGAACTACTGGTTTCGCCGCCACGAGGTGGTCTACCGCCGCCTGCTCGACCTTTGCGCAGGTCGCGAGGTGCTGGAAGCGGGCTGCGGCGAGGGCTATGGCGCCGACCTGATCGCCTCGGTGGCGCGCCGGGTGGTGGCGGTGGACTATGACGCGGCGACGGTGGCGCATGTGGCCGCCCGCTACCCCCGGGTCGACGTCGTCGAAGGCAACCTGGCCGCCTTGCCGCTGCCGGACGCTTCAGTTGACGTTGTGGTGAACTTACAGGTCATCGAGCACTTGTGGGATCAGCCACAATTCGTGGCCGAATGCGCCCGGGTGCTGCGGCCAGGCGGCCTGCTGCTGATGTCGACGCCGAACCGCATCACCTTCTCTCCCGGCCTGGACACCCCGGTCAACCCGTTCCACACCCGCGAACTCAACGCCCGCGAGCTGGCCGAGCTGCTGACCGACGGCGGCTTCGCGATCGACGGCGTCTACGGGGTTTTCCACGGGCCCGGCCTGGCCGCGATGGACCAGCGCCACGGCGGCTCGATCATCGACGCCCAGATCGAGCGGGCGTTGGCCGACGCTCCCTGGTCCGACGAGCTTCTGGCCGACGTCGCGGCCGTGCGCTGCGAGGACTTCGACGTGCTCCGGGAGGCCGACCGCGACATCGACGAAAGCCTGGATCTGGTGGCCATCGCGGTGCGCGCATGAGCGACGCTCGCGGAGCGAATCGAGGATCGAGCGTGGATTCCATTCCCGGCCAGTTCACCCTCGTCCTGCACACCCACCTGCCGTGGCTGGCCCACCACGGTCGCTGGCCGGTCGGCGAGGAATGGCTCTACCAATCCTGGGCGGCTGCCTACCTCCCGCTGATGCGCGTGTTGCGCACGCTGGCCGCTGAAGGCCGCCGCGGCGTGATCACGCTGGGCATGACGCCGGTGGTCACCGCGCAACTCGACGACCCCTACTGCCTGGACGGTATGCACCGGTGGCTGGCCAATTGGCAGCTGCGGGCACTCGAGGCGGCCACCCTGCGCACCCCGACCGGCGCCGATGCCGGTACCGCGACGACTCCGGAAGCATTGCGCGAGTTCGGCATTCGTGAGTACGACGAGGCCGAGCGTGCCCTCGAGGATTTCAGCACGCTGTGGCGGCACGGCGCCAGCCCGCTGCTGCGCCAACTGATCGACGCCGGCACCGTCGAGCTGCTGGGCGGTCCGCTGGCTCACCCGTTCCAGCCGCTGCTCAATCCGCGGCTGCGGGAATTCGCGCTCCGCGAAGGCCTGGCCGACGCCGGCCAGCGGTTCGCGCACACGCCCGCAGGCATCTGGGCACCCGAATGTGCTTACGCCCCAGGCATGGAACATGACTACGCCGCCGCCGGAGTCGGACACTTCATGGTCGACGGTCCGTCGCTGCACGGTGACACCACGCTGGGCCGACCGGTCGGAACGACCGATGTGGTGGCGTTCGGCCGCGACCTGCAGGTCAGCTATCGGGTGTGGTCGCCGAAGTCGGGTTACCCCGGCCATGCCGCGTACCGCGACTTCCACACCTATGACCATCTGACCGGGCTCAAGCCGGCTCGGGTCACCGGCCGCAACGTGGACTCGGCTGCCAAGGCGCCCTACGACCCGCAGCGCGCCGATCATGCCATCGACGCCCATGTCGCCGACTTCGTCGGAGTCGTGCGCCAGCGGTTGATCTCGGAGTCGCAGCGCATCGGCCGTCCCGCACATGTGGTGGCTGCCTTCGACACCGAGCTGTTCGGGCACTGGTGGTACGAGGGCCCGATCTGGCTCGAGCGGCTGCTGCGCGCACTGCCCGAAGCCGGCGTCCGGGTCGGCACGCTCAGCGATGCACTGTCCGCCGGGTACGTCGGCACGCCCGTCGAATTGCCGCCCAGCTCTTGGGGATCCGGCAAGGACTGGCAGGTCTGGGCCGGCGAGCAGGTGGCCGATATCGTCGCGCTCAACACCGAGGTCGTCGACACCGCCCTGACGACCGTCGACAAAGCGCTCGCACACCGCGGGGCCGCCCCCAGCCGGGATGTCGTCGCCGACCAGATCCTGCGCGAGACGCTGCTGACCGTGTCCAGCGACTGGCCGTTCATGGTCAGCAAGGACTCGGCGGCCGACTACGCGCGCTACCGCGCACACCTGCATGCCCATGCCGCCCGGGAAATCTCCGACGCGCTGGCCTCGGGACGCCGCGACGCCGCCGAACGGCTGGCCGCGGGCTGGAACCGGGCCGACGGGTTGTTCGGCGCACTCGACGCCCGGCGGCTGCCCCGATGAAAATCCTGATGGTGTCCTGGGAATACCCGCCGGTGATCATCGGCGGGTTGGGGCGTCACGTCTACCAACTGGCGACCGCACTGGCCGCCGACGGTCACGATGTCGTGGTGCTCTCCCGGCGTCCGTCGGGCACCGATCCCAGCACGCACCCGACCACCGACGAGGTGCACGAGAGCGTCCGGGTGATCGCCGCCGCGCAGGACCCGCACGAATTCGACTTCGGCCGCGACATGATGGCGTGGACGATGGCCATGGGCCACGCCATGATCCGCGCCGGGCTGACCTTGCGGGCCAAGGGCTGGCAGCCCGACATCGTGCACGCCCACGACTGGCTGGTCGCCCATCCGGCCATCGCTCTGGCCGAATTCTTCGACGTGCCCATGGTTTCCACCGTGCACGCCACCGAGGCCGGTCGGCATTCCGGCTGGGTGTCCGGCCAGATCAGCCGCCAGGTGCACGCGGTCGAATCCTGGTTCGTCCGGGAGTCCGACTCGCTGATCGCCTGCTCGGCATCCATGGCTGACGAGATCGGTGAGCTGTTCGGCCCGGACCTGGGCGAAATAGTCGTGATCCGTAACGGAATCGATTCCAGCCGTTGGCCGTTCGCGTCTCGCCCCGTCTCTTCGGGTCCACCGGAGTTGTTGTACATCGGCCGGCTCGAGTACGAGAAGGGCGTGCACGACGCGATCGCTGCGTTACCGCGCATCCGGCGTACCCATCCGGGAACGACGTTGACGATCGCCGGCGACGGGACCCAGCAGGACTGGTTGGTGGAAGTGGCGCGAAAGCACAAGGTGTTCAAAGCGGTTCACTTCACCGGCCGCGTCGACCACGACGAGTTGCTGCGGCTGCTGCACCGCGCGGACGCCGCAGTGCTGCCCAGCCACTACGAGCCGTTCGGTATCGCCGCACTCGAGGCGGCTGCGGCCGGCATCCCGCTGGTCACGTCCACTGCCGGCGGTCTCGGCGAAGCGGTCATCGATGGCGAGACCGGGGTGTCCTTCCCGCCGCGCGACGTCACCGCACTGGCAGCGGCCGTGCGTCGCGTCCTCGACGATCCTGTCGCCGCGCAGCAACGAGCCATCGCCGCGCGAAACCGATTGACCTCCGATTTCGACTGGCACACCGTGGCAGCCGAAACCGCTCAGGTCTACCTGGCCGCCAAACGCCACGAACGCGATCCCCTGCCGCGCCGGCCGATCGTCGAGCACGCACTGCCGGGGCGCTGAGGGCTCACGGCGTCCAGATCAGCAGATCCTCCATGCCGTTGTTCATGGTGACCGTGGTCGGCGCCGGCCCGGTGACGTCGAAGTGGATCTTGCCGGTCGCCATCGCGCCCTGCGGAATGGTCGCACCGCTGATGTTGGACGGAGCGGCGACCATCCAGAGCACCCGATACGCCGCCTGATTCGGAGCGACGGCGTTGAACTGCGAGATGGCCGGCGTGACCGGGCCGCTGATCGCGTTGACGGTTGCGGTCGCCTCCCACAGCTGGCCGGCCACCGGATAGCCGGGCATCACGTCGCTGCTGGGTTTGAGGTCACTGACCTTCCAGCTCAACGAGACCTGGCCGACGCTGTCGGTCATCGTCAGCGGGCTTCCCAGTCTGCCGACGATGGGATAGTCGGCCGCCGCCGAGAACGGTGCGGCCGCCAGCGCGATGAGTGCGCTCAACGCGATGGCCAGTACAGCCTTGATGGAACTGGAGATCTTCACAGTGCCCTCCCCGATGAAGACATTGAATGGACGCCTTTGGCATAACCCGGACGAACGCCGGAAGATAGTGCCCAAAGACCCGGGGAGAGATGACTTACGCCTCTAGACGGGACGCCTTCTTGCGTTCAATATCCGCCAGCGCCGCCGCCAGCTCGGCGCGCTGCGCAGCCGAGGTGTCCCAGGCCAGCTTACGGTTCTTGACGACCTTGGCCGGCGAGCCGACCGCGATCGAGAAATCCGGGATGTCACCCTTCACCACGGCGTGGGCGCCCAGGACGCAGCCCCGGCCGACCGTCGTACCGCGCAGCACGGTCACTTTGGCCGCGATCCAGGTGTCTGGCCCGATCCGCACCGGACTCTTGACGATGCCCTGGTCCTTGATCGGCATCTCGATGTTGTCCATCTTGTGGTCGAAGTCGCAGACGTAGCACCAGTCGGCCATCAGCGCCGAGTCACCCAGTTCGATGTCCAGGTAGCAGTTGATGACGTTGTCGCGGCCCAGCACCACTTTGTCGCCGAACCGCAGCGAGCCCTCATGGGCGCGGATGGTGTTCTTGTCACCGATGTGCACCCAGCGCCCGATCTCCAACTGCGCCAGTTCGGGGGTGGCGTGGATCTCGACGTCCTTGCCGAGGAACACCATCCCGCGGGTGATGATGTGCGGATTCGTCAGCTTGAACTTCAGCAGGCGCCAATAGCGCACCAGGTACCAGGGCGTGTAGGCCCGGTTCGCGATGACCCAGCGCAGCGAGTCCCTGGTCAGGAAGCGCGCCTGCCGCGGATCCCGCAGGCGCGAACCCATCCACCGCTTGTGGAGCGGCGATCCCCACATCGTCGTCATGGCCTGAGAGCCTAGTGGAGGTCGGGCGCGGGTTACCCTCGCCTGTACTGACACGGGAGCGCGATGGCGCGATGGGAAGGTGACACGGGTGCTGCGGCGATTGCTCGCGTTGGCGTCGGCCGCGCTGGTTGTGATCGGTTTGGCCGGTTGCGGCAACACGGACTCGTGGGTCCAGTCCACCGCGGCGCACGGCTGGTCGGCCCAGTACGCCGACGCTGCCAACAGCAGCTACACCGGCACGGGCGGCGCCTCGGCGCTCCGGCTGAAGTGGAGCCGCTCGGTGAAGGGCGAGCTCGGCGCGGGCGCCGCACTGGGCGACGGCAGCTACCTCGCGGCGAACGGGCAGACCGCCGGCGGCTGTTCGCTGATGGTGTGGGAGAACGACAACAACGGCAGGCAACGCTGGTGCACCCGCATGGTGCTCGGCGGCGGATTCGCCAGCCCGCTGTTCGACCAGTTCGACAATCTGTACATCGGCCAGCCCGGCATGATGCAGTCCTACCCGCCGACCCAGTGGATCCGCTGGCGCCAGAACGTCATCGGAATGCCCACGACGGCACGGTTTCTCGGTGGCGGCCAGTTGCTGGTGGTCACCCACCTCGGGCAGGTGCTGGTGTTCGACTCCCACCGCGGTGACGTGACCGGCACCCCGATGGATCTCGTCGAGGGCCTCGACCCGACCGATTCGGTCCGCGGGCTGACCGATTGCGCTCAGGGACTACCGCAGTGCCCGGTGGCCGCACCCCCTGCCTACGCCGCCGCGACCCGCACCATCGTCGTAAGTCTGTGGCTGCCCGGCGCCAAGGCGTCGACGCTCGTCGGCTTGCAGTACCACCCCGGCCAGACCCCGCTGCTCACCCGCGAGTGGACGTCGGACGCCATCGCCGCCGGCGTGCTGGCCGCACCGGTGGCGTCCGCCGACGGGACCACGGTGTACATCACCGGCCGCGACCACAAACTGTGGGCCTTGAAGACCTCCGACGGCAAGCCGAAATGGTCTGCGCCGCTGGACTTCCTGCCCCAAACCCCGCCGTCGGTGTCACCCGACGGGCTGATCGTCGTGGGCGGCGGCCCCAATACCCGCCTGGTTGCGCTCAAGGACGCCGGCGACCACGCCCAGGTTGCCTGGCGCCGCGACGATGTCACACCGTTGAGCACGTCGAGTCAGGCCGGACCCGTGGCCTACACGGTGGTCGCCGGCTCGCCGTCGGGACTGTCGTTGCTGGCGTTCGACCCCGCTGACGGTCACACCCTCAACAGCGATCCCCTGCCGCAGGCCGATGGCTTCCCGGTGGGGGTGTCGGTCGGTCTCGATCGGCGGGTCGTGGTGGCCACCAGCGCCGGCCAGTTGTACAGCTTCGACCCCGTCTAGGTGAGCTGCAGCGGCGGGAGCGCCGCTCGCGGCACCGAGGCCGAGGTGGCCCCGGCGTCCGACGGCAGCAGCTCGCCCTGACCGAAGTAGAAGATCACCGCATCGTCGGTGATGGCGAAATTCTGATAATGCGACGGGTCGAGTCCGTCGCCGGTGGCGATCACGCCGGTCAGACCGGTCTGCCGCTCGAGATCGGCTTGCACGATCGGGAATATCGTGTTGAGAACCTTGGCGTCGGGCGCAAAGAGCGTCTCGAACGTCACCGGCTTGCGGTGCGCCACATCGTAGGTGAACGCCTTGTACCAGGTTGTCGGGTGGGCGCCACCGACGTCTTGGAAGAGTTTCAGCACCACGCTCTGGGTGGCGCCGGGCGGCGGTCCCGAGGTGAATGATTCTGTGGTGACGTCCATTTCGTACGGCACATTGCGGATCGATGGCATCTGCGCGACATTGGTGAATCCCTCGCGGTTCTGCGTCAGGTAGTCCAGGACGGCCTGCTCGTCGGCGTAGTCGGTGGGGAACCGCAGATCCATCGTGTAGCCGGAGGCGGCGGTGTGGACATGGCAGACATTGCCCGCCTCCATGGTCCCGCCCATGGCCGCGCAGTCGGTCGCCGCACCGGCCACCGCGATCGATTGTTCAGCGATCAGCACGCCGAAGACCAGCAGGGTGGCCAGATGGGAAATGCGCATTCGTCGACAGTCCTCGCGCTCGAAGACGGCACCGGCGCCGCTGGCCGCCAGCGTACCCGCGCTAGGTGTGTGCGGCGGACGCTCGACAGAGGAACACAGCAGAGCGCTCCCCCGCGCCGGCGCCGATCCGGGTGATCACCAGTGACAGCGAGGCGCGCCCGGTCGGCCGCAGCCGTCGACGCAATGCGTCGGGATCGACGCCGACACCGCGCACCAGGATTTCGAGCTGCCCGCAATCCCGCTGTGAGAGTGCTTGGCGCAGAATCTTTTCCCGCAACGGCAGCTCGTCGAGCACTTCGAAGCCACGCACCCCGGGTGGCACGTGATCGCCACTGAGGTACGCGATCTCCGGGTCGAGCTGCCACAGTCCGTGCCGGGCCGCGTAATGGCGGACCAGTCCGGCGCGCACGATCGCCCCGTCCGGGTCGACGATCCAGCGGCCGGCGGGGCGCGTCGGGCAGTCGTCGGGGTCGGCGTCGGTGACCACCTCGCCGCGGTCCAGGACACAGGCCCGCCGGCGGACTCCCGGTGTGGCCAGCGCAGGCGACCACAGACAGGCCTCCCGCACCGAACCGCCGGCCGAGGTCACCTCGATCTCACCCTCGAAGCCCAGCTCCGCGACCGCCTCGAAATCGATTCCGGGCGCGCACTTCACGACGGTGGGGCGGCCGCGGTAGGCGTCGTACAGCGCGTCCAGCGGTGGCACGTAGTCGCGGGGATCGAAGCGCCGACGCCCGCCTGACCGGCGCGCCGGATCGAGCAGCACCACGGCGTCGCGGCTCACCGGGTGCAGCGCATCGGCACGGCACAGCGCCACGTCCGGCACGTTGTGATGCGCCATCGCCAGGCGCACCTCGTCGATGTCGCTGCCGACGAGCACGGCCGCCGTGGACCGCAACGCGGCCAGCTCGGTGCCGATCGAACAGGTCGCGTCGTGCACCACCGCATCGGCCAGCCGGGCGGCCCGGTGCCGGGCCACCGGCTCGGCGGTGGCCTGCTGCAGGGCGTCGTCGGTGAACAACCATTGCGACACGTCGCCCAGGTCCCCGAGTTTGGCGACGGCCTTGCGGCGCAACAACGTCGTCTCGACCAGCGCGGTGCTGCGCTCGGCGAACCGGTCGCGGATCGCGGTGATGTCGGCGAGCCGGGTGGCATCCGTCAGCCGATAGCCGGCGACCTCGGCCAGCGCCGCCACACCGGCGTCACTGGTGAGGTAGGTGACGTCGTCGCGCCCGAAGGTCAGGACGGCTTGACCCCGGTGATCATGACGTTGTAGTACCAGCCCTTGGGCACGACGCGCCGCCAGAGGTTGTCATCCACCCAGCTCAGGCCGATCCAGCTGTTGAAGGCGAACTTGGCGTAGCCCCAGCCCAGCTTGCCGGGCGGCACGGCGGCCTCGAACGTGCGCAGCGGCCAGCCGAGCATCGCGGCGGTGAACTCAGTGGTCGAGGTCGACACGTCGACGGCACCCGCGCTGCGGGCCATCCGCTCGAGGTCGGCGGGATCGAAGGTGTGCAGGTCGACGACCGCCTCCAGCGCGGCGGCGCGCGACGACTCGTCGAGTTCGGCCTGCGGCCGCCGCCAGCCCTGAAGGCCGGGCAGCTTGGTGGCGTTGGTGGCCACCCGCCAGGTCAGCGTCGACAGCGAGCGGGCGTAGGTGTTGCCGACGCTGGTCGGCTCGCCGGCGAACACGAACCGGCCGCCCGGCTTGAGCACCCGCACGACTTCGCGCAGGGACTTCTCGACGTCGGGGATGTGGTGCAGCACGGCATGGCCGACGACGAGGTCGAAGGTGTCGGCGTCGTACGGGACACCCTCTGCGTCGGCGACCCGGCCGTCGATGTCCAGACCCAGGTTCTCGCCGTTGCGGGTGGCGACCTTGACCATGCCCGGCGACAGGTCGGTCACCGAGCCCCGTCGGGCCACACCCGCCTGGATCAGGTTGAGCAGGAAGAAGCCGCTGCCGCAGCCCAGCTCGAGCGCGCGGTCATAGGGCAGCTCGCGCAATTCCTCGGGGGGCACGGTGGCGTCGAAGAGATTGCGGGCGTAGTCCACGCAGCGTTTGTCGTACGAGATCGACCATTTGTCGTCGTAGCTCTCGGCCTCCCAGTCGTGGTAGAGGATCTGGGCCAGCTTGCTGTCCTTGAGCGCGGCCTCGACTTGTTCCGCGGTGGCGTGCGGCTGCGGGGCCGGGTCGATCGTCGTCATCAGGGCAGCCTAACTGCCGTCCCCGGCGGAGAAGACCTGGCCGTAGCGTTCGGCCTGCTCACGGGCATCGAGCCGACCGTCGATGAGGGCTTTCGCACCGGCCAGCGCGCTCGGCTCGGCGTCGACGAACCGGCCCGCCCACGCCGCCGCGGCGTCGAAGACGTGGTCGGGGGCCACCATCTCGTCGATGAGTCCGAGCGCCAGTGACTCCTTGGCGTCGACGAAGCGCCCGCTGAACGCCAGCTCCTTGGCCCGCGCCGCCCCGATCGCCCCGGCCAGCCGCTCGGCTCCACCGCCGCCGGGGACCAGCCCGGCCAGGATCTCAGTGGCACCGAGTTTGACGTTGTCGCCGCTAACCCGCCAGTCGGCGGCCAACGCCAGGCTCAGCCCGGCGCCCAGCGCGTAGCCGGTGATCGCCGCGACCGTCGGCTTGGGAATCGCCGCCACCGCATCGAGTGCATCGCGGCGCAGCCGGTCGGCAGCCTCGGCCTCGGCGCGGTTCAGCGTGCGCAGTTCCGGGACGTCGTCGCCTGCGGAGAAGATCTCGTGGCCGCCGAACAGGATCACCGTCGCGATGTCGGCGCGGCGGCCCACCTCGGCGGCCGCGTCGATGAGCTCGCGGTAGGTCTGCCTGGTCAGCGCGTTGGTCGGTGGGCGCGACAGCAGCAGCACGCCCACTGCTGGGTGCTGCTCGCCGACGTGCACATGTGCGAACTCGCGCACCTCAGTCGCCGCCGTAACCCTGCGGGGCGCGACGGTTGCGCGCCTCGTTGTACCGATCGCTGTTGAAGAACTCGATCTCCCAGTTACCTTCGCGCACAGCGAGATTGGGTTGAACAACCACGATCTGGCGTTCCAGCGCCAGAACCTCGTCGACCGAGCGCCCGGCCAGCGAGTCCAGTTGCGTCCAGGTCGGCGGCAGCAGGAACGAGCGGGCCTCGGCGAAGTCCTCGATGGCGGCCTCCGGACTGGTCCAGGCGGCGTGATCGGATTCGGTGTTGTGGCCGTCGGCGCGCTGGCCCGCCGGCAAGGCGCCGACGAAGAAGTAGGTGTCGTAGCGGCGGGTGCGCTCTTCCTCGGGGGTGACCCAATTGGCCCACGGCCGCAGCAGGTCGGCGCGCAGCACCAACTTCTCCCGGCGCAGGAAGTCCGAGAACGACAGGCTGCGGTCGACCAGGGCCCCGCGCGCCTCCCGATAGACCGACGCATCGGCGACGATGCCGTCCGGATCGTCGGCCGGTCCGGCGAACAACACCCCGGACTCCTCGAACGTCTCGCGGGCCGCGGCGCACACCAGCGCTTCGGCGAGATCGTCGTCGATGCCGAACCGGGTGGCCCACCAGTCCGGCCCGGGCCCATACCAGGCGATGTCGGAGTTGCGGTCGCGGTCATCGACACCGCCGCCCGGGAACACCATCACCCCGCCGGCGAACTCCATCGCGCTGTGGCGGCGCATCAGAAAAACCTCGACGCCCTCGGCCGGGGTGTCCCGGATCAGCATGACCGTCGCCGCCGGGCGGACCGGCAATGGTTCGGGCTTGTCGCTCATCAGCGCCTCCTGTGGGCCGCGCGACTGCGCACGCGTCGGGCGAAGTAGCGGCCGTCGATGACGTCCAGCGCAATCGATTGCCCGAACGCGGTGGACAGATTCTCCGCCGTCAGGGTGTCACGCAGCAGTCCACCGGCCACCACCTGGCCCTCGGACAGGATCAGGCAGTGGCTGAAGCCCGGCGGGATCTCCTCGACGTGGTGGGTGACCAGTACCAGCGCGGGTGCGTCGGGGTCGGCAGCCAGATCGGCCAGCCGGGCGACCAGTTCCTCGCGGCCACCGAGGTCCAGCCCGGCTGCGGGCTCGTCGAGCAGGAGCAACTCGGGATCGGTCATCAGCGAGCGGGCGATCAGCACGCGTTTGCGTTCACCTTCCGACAGGGTGCCGTAGGTGCGGTCGGCCAGGTGTTCGGCGCCGACGCTCTCCAACGTGTCCACGGCACGGGCGTAGTCGATATCGTCGTAATTCTCCCGCCACCGGCCCAGCACCGCGTACCCGGCCGAGACGACCAGATCGCGGACCAGTTCGTCGTCTGGCACCCGCTGTGCGAGCGCCGCGCTGCTCAACCCCACCCGCTGGCGCAACTCGGCCATGTCGGTGCGGCCCAGCCGCTCCGCGAGCACGTAGGCGACGCCGGACGACGGATGTTCCATCGCGGCCGCCATCCGCAGCAGCGAGGTCTTGCCTGCGCCGTTGGGGCCGATCACCACCCAGCGTTCGTCGAGTTCGACCTGCCAGGTGATGGGCCCGACCAGGACCCGGCCCCCGCGGCGCAGCGATACTTTCCGGAAGTCGATCAGCAGGTCGGAGTCGACCTCGTCGGCGGCATCGGACACTGCACCATCGTGCCGTATTCACCGGCGTCTGTACGTCTGGGGTGGCTGCGTTTTCGACTCTTCTCGAGGATGTTCGCCCACCCGCTGGCGGCCAGGACCGGTTTCGGGGTGAGACGCAGGACAAGTTGCACCATCGGCCCGATACCGAAGGCGTAGATGACGGTTCCGACTCCCACGCTGCCGCCCAGCAGCCAGCCCACCGCCAGCACGGTGGCTTCGATTGCGGTGCGCACGACACGTACCGAAACACCGGTCCGCGCAACCAGTCCCGTCATCAAGCCGTCACGGGGACCGGGTCCCAGGCCGGCGCCCACGTAGAGAACCGTCGATACCGCGTTGAGCAGCACCGCTGCCAGCATCAGGGCGACCCGGGCCGGTACCGATTCCGGTGCGGTCAGCACGGTCAGTCCGGCGTCGACCGTGACCGCGATGACGACGACGTTGGCGACCGTGCCGATACCGGGCTTGTTGCGCAACGGGATCCAGGCCAGGAGTACGACGACACCGACCACCGCCGAGGCCACCCCGATGGTCATCGGTGTGTGCCGGGTCAGCCCCTGGTGGAACACATCCCACGGATCGAGGCCGAGCCCGGCGCGCACCATCATCGCCATCGAGAGGCCGTAGCCGGTGAGGCCGGTCAGCAGGGCGAACCCGCGCAGCGCCGTGCTCACCGGTGGTCGGAGAACCGCACGCGCAAGGCGTCGAGATCCGCGCGCATCCGGCGCGCGTCGGCGTCGACGTCATCCCATCCGGTCGAGGACGGATTCCACGGGCCGTGGCCGGGGTCGAGGAGGGTTGCGAGGCGGGAGGCCACTCGGGAGAACCAGGTACTCATGTGAACCATACTTCTGACGGACTGGCTTGCTCTTCAATAGCCAGTTGACTCATACTGGCCTTCAAATGCCGACGACGATGAAGGCTAGAACCCTTGACCCGGACCTTTTGGTCCGAGAGCTGGGCAACTGGCGTACCTCCAGCAAAAGTGGCCCCTCCTACCAAGCGTTGGCCGACGGGCTGCGGATGCTGATCGTCGACGGCCGACTGCCGGTCGGTTCGCGACTGCCCAGCGAGCGCGTGCTCGCCGAAGCGCTGCGGGTCTCCCGGACCACCGTCACCGCCGCGTACGCGGACCTGGGCGACAGCGGCTATCTGCATGCCCGGCGCGGCGCCCGCAGCACGGTTGCCCTCCCCCACACTCCGGTCAGTGTCCCGACCGCGACACCCGCCGCCATCAACCTGGCGTCGGCTGCTCTGGCCGCCCCGGCCAGCGCAGTGCAGGACGCGTTCACCGAGGCCGCCCGCGAGTCCGCCGGCTATCTGCAGCAAACCGGACATGACATGCGCGGGATCTTGCCCTTTCGTGAGGCGATCGCCGAACGCTATTGCGCCAGAGGGCTTCTCACCGAACCCGACCAGATCATGGTCACCAGCGGCGCGCAGCACGCGATCGCGTTGATCCTGACGACCTACGTTCAGCCCGGAGATCGCGTACTCGTCGAGCAGCCCACCTATCACGGGGCGCTCAGCGCGATCGCGACCGCGGGCGCCCGGCCCGTTCCGGTCGCGATGACAAGGGAGGGTTGGGAACTCGACGCCGTACACGCCGCCGTGCGCCAACTCGCCCCGACTCTGGCCTACCTGGTGCCTGACAATCACAATCCGACAGGGTTCTCGATGCCGCCCGCGGACCGCAAGCGAATTTGCGACATCGTCGCCGAGACCCGCACCCGCACAGTGATCGACGAAACCCTCACCGACGTCTGGATCGACGAGCCGGTGCCGCCGCCGGTCGCCGCCTCGATGAGGACGCGCACCGACCTGATGATCACGATCGGATCGATGTCGAAGTCGTTCTGGGGCGGGATGCGCATCGGCTGGATCCGCGCCGAACCGAGCGTGCTCGCCACCATTCGCGCAGTCCGCCCGTCGATTGATCTCGGTACGTCGGTGGTCGAACAGCTCGCTGCGGCAAGGCTTCTCACGCGGCGCGAGGAGGTACTGCCCGAACGCCGGGAGATCCTACGGGGGCGACGGGCGCTACTCCTCGAACTGTTGGAGCAACACCTGCCGGAGTGGCGTCCGCTGCCGGGCACCGGCGGCATGTCGGTGTGGGTACAGCTGCCCGCGCCGGTGAGCTCGGCGATGTGCGCGTCGGCATCCCGGCTCGGCGTCGAGTTACCACCCGGCCCCCGCTTCGGGGTGGACGGCACACTGGAGCGCTTCGTCCGGATTCCGTTCGCACTGCCCGAGGACGAGTTGACCGAGGCAATCGAATTGCTCGGCCGGGCGTGGCGCAGCATCACCGGCTCGGCCACCGTCGAGTCGACGGCCGTGGTGATCTAGGGCGCGCTCACCCCTCTTCGCGCCGAAACCGACAATTCGCAGAGAAAGTGCGAGTGATCGCCTGCAAAACGTCGAGTTCGGTGCCTGAGCGCCTACTCCGGCGGGATCTCGACCCTGCGGAGCACGCCGTCGACGGCGTCGGCCGCCTCGATTTCGGCGCGGGTGATGCCGAGGATGAACAGCACGGTGTCCAGGTAGGGATGGCTCAGCGAGGTGTCGGCGACCGCGCGCAATGCGGGCTTGGCGTTGAACGCCACTCCGAGCCCGGCAGCGGCCAGCATGTCGATGTCGTTGGCCCCGTCGCCGACCGCCACGGTCTGCTCCATCGGAACACCGGCCTGGCGCGCGAAGTCACGCAGCGCCTTGGCTTTTCCGGCGCGGTCGACAACCTCGCCGACGACCCGCCCGGTCAGCTTGCCGTCGACGATCTCGAGTTCGTTGGCGGCCACGAAGTCCAGCATCAGCTCATGCGCCAGCGGATCGATCACCTGACGGAAGCCGCCGGAGACCACCCCGCAGTGAAAGCCCAACCGTCGCAACGTCCGGATCGTGGTGCGTGCGCCGGGGGTCAGCTCGATCTTCTCGGCGACCTCGTCGAGCACCTCGGCGGGCAGGCCGGCCAGCGTTTCAACCCGGCGATGCAGCGATTCGGCGAAGTCCAGTTCGCCCCGCATGGCCGCCTCGGTGACGGCGGCGACCGCCTCCTCGGCACCGGCATGGGCGGCCAGCATCTCGATGACCTCACCCTGGATGAGCGTGGAGTCGACGTCGAACACGATGAGCCGCTTGGCCCGCCGCTCCAGGCTGTAGTTCTCGACGGCGATGTCCAGGCCCTGTTCCGACGCCACCCGGGCCAGCAGCGTGCGCAACTCGCCACCCACACCGGCGGGAACCGACACCCGCAACTCCAGTCCCGTCACCGGGTAGTCGGAGACGCCGCGGATGAAGTCGATGTTGACCCCGAGCGCGGCGGCCTCGCGAGCCACCACACCGAAGGCTGCCGCCGTGATCGGCCGCCCGAGCACCACGATGGTGTGGGTCGACGGCTCACGGATGATCGGGGTGTCGTCGCTGCGTTCGATCGTCACGTCCAGCCCGACACGATGAATCGCCGTGGTGACGTCATCGCGCAGTTGCACACCGTCGGCCACACTGGCGTCGCCGGAGACCAGCACACCGAGCGTCAGCCGCCCGCGGATCACCACCTGCTCGACGTTGAGGAGATCAACGGCATGGCGGGCCAACACTTCGAACAGCGCGGAGGTGACGCCAGGCTGGTCTACACCGGTGACGGTGATCAGCACCGACACCTTGGACATGGTCATACCCGGAGGGTTGCGGATCCCGAGTTAGGTGCGGACGTGCTCGTCGTCGAGACGCGTGACGTCGCCGTCGTCCGGGCCGTGCGCGCGCCCGACGTGGGCCTCGGCACGCATCCGCTCGATCATGTGCGGGTAGTGCAGTTCGAATGCCGGTCGCTCCGAACGGATTCGGGGCAGCTCGGTGAAGTTGTGCCGCGGCGGCGGGCACGAGGTGGCCCACTCCAGGGAGTTGCCGTAACCCCACGGATCATCGACGGTGACGACCTCGCCGTAACGCCAGCTCTTGAAGATGTTCCACACGAACGGCAACACCGACACACCGAGAATGAACGCACCGATGGTCGACACGATGTTCAGCGTCTCGAAGCCGTCGGTGGGCAGGTAGTCGGCGTAGCGGCGGGGCATGCCTTCGTCGCCGAGCCAGTGCTGCACCAGGAACGTGGTGTGGAAGCCGATGAACGTCAACCAGAAATGCACCTTGCCCAGCCGCTCGTCGAGCAGACGGCCGGTCATCTTCGGGAACCAGAAGTAGATCCCGGCGTAGGTCGCGAACACGA
>NZ_PDHO01000070.1 GCF_002887815.1 Mycobacterium sp. ENV421
CACGCTCAATGACGACCGCATACCCCGTCGTCGTCATCCCGAGAGACGGTCAACAACCGACCCCGGTGCGGGTGTTGGGAATTGATGAAACACGGCGCGGCAAGGCCAAATGGGAGACCTGCCCGAGTACCGGAGTGCGCAGGTGGGTGGACCGCTGGGACACCGGGCTGGTCGACATCACCGGCACGGGCGGATTGTTGGTTCGGGTCAACGGGCGGACGGCGCAACAGGTGACCGACTGGCTGCAGGCCCGCGACCAGGCATGGAAGGACGGGATCGAGTTCGTCACGATCGACATGTCGCTGACCTACGCCAAGGCCGCCCGTGAGGCGTTGCCGCACGCGAAGCTGGTCGTGGACCGTTTCCATCTGGTCAAGAAGGCCAACGACATGGTCGATGAGGTCCGCCGCCGGACCACATCAGCCCACCGTTTGCGGCGTGGCCGCAAGAGCGATCCGGAGTGGATCAACCGGCGCCGGCTACTACGCGCCGCTGAACGGCTGACCGAGGATCAACGCCACACGCTGTTCGATCGACTGACCTCGGCAGACCCCAACGGGGACATCGCGGCGGCCTGGATCGCCAAAGAACTCCTGCGGGATGTGTTGGCCTGCACCGCACGTGGTGGGCTGGTCTACGAGATCCGCGATGCTCTGTACCGGTTCTACGCATTCTGCGCCGCGTGCTCGGTACCCGAGATCGCCACGTTCGCCCGGACCATGTCTACCTGGCAGGAGCCCATGATCCTCGCAATCCAGACGGGGCTATCCAACGCCCGCAGTGAAGGCTACAACCGCATCGTCAAACACATCGGGCGCATCGCCTTCGGCTTCAGAACACCCGAGAATCAACGCCGCCGCGTACGGTGGGCGTGCACCCGCCAATCACGGCGAGCGCCATCCAGAACCAGGCCCCACCCCTGTTGAGTCGGAAGAGCCTGTTTCCGCACCGTCGCCTCACGGCACTTACGGCCGACATCCCCGGCAGAAAGTCGCGGTCAAGGCCCATCCCCGCGTATGCCGTAGACCGTCGAACACGAGCGCAGTTGAGTGGGCAAGGCCCAACCGCCGCATGCGACACCTTGGCGGCGGCGGGCGGTCTCGATCCGGAGCTTCGTTAGCCCCTCACCCCTTGTTCTTAGCGTCGTCTGTGGGTCTTTCGTCGACGAGGAACCAATCGGGCTTGCCCAGCGGCCAGTACTCCCCCCAGATATTAGCTCCGCCCGCGACCTCCAGGACCGTACCCGTGATAAATCGGGCTGCCGGCCCGGCAAGGTAGACCGCGGCTTCGGCCACATCGTGAACGTCGCCCAGTCGGCGCTGCGGGTTGTGGTCGAAGCTCGGCCGCGCCTCCGCCGGATAGTGGGCCAGCCCTGGACTTCGCACAACGCCGACCGCGATGGCATTGGCTCGCACGCCATGAGGTGCAAGCTCCAGCGCCAAGCTCCGGGTGAGCTGAATCTGACCGGCCCTGGCTGCACCGGTATGGGGAACGCCGATGCTTCCCTGTCCGGTCAATGTGCTGATGTTTACGACGGATCGATCGGGCACGGTTCCGGCGGGCCGGGCTTCTCCGCCGTCATCGGCAATCCAACGCCGGGCCGCCGTCTGCATCATGTACCAAGTCCCGTAGAGGTTTGTCTCGACGACCGCCGCCCAGCCATTGGGACTGATGTCGACGGAGCGAGCGGCGAACTGCCCGCCTGCATTGTTCACGAGCACATCGAGCCCACCCTGGCGCTCCCACACCCGATCCATCAGCGCCGCCACCTGCTCGGGGTCCCGAATCGACGCGACCATCGACCAGCAGCCCACTCCGATCGACTTTAGCTGCTCCTCGACTTTCTCCAGCTTGGCAGGATCGCGCCCGCAGGTGATGATTGTCGCGCCCAAGCGTCCGAAGAGCGTGCAGATCGCGAGGCCGATCCCCCCTGCACCACCCGAGACAAGCACTGACTTGCCGGCGAAGAGATCGTTCCGAAAGACCGTAGGAAGTCGCGCGAGCTCGTCGAAGGTGTGACTGCTATAGGGGTCGGATCCAGCCTGCTGGTTCGTCTCCGCCACAAGGCCGACCCAATCGCTCGTATCATCCATGCTTGCCTCGCCCATTCCTAAGTCCTACTCGGTTTGCTCGGGCTCGCTCTGCTCGGGCTCGCTTTGCGGCGCTTCCGACTTGTTGCGGGGCTAGAGTTGCTCGACGTCGCCAGGCGCGCCATTGCCGATCGACTGCTTGGACACGCCCTCGTCGTGGCAGAGAAACCAAAGCCGTCGTAGGGAAGAACTCCCGTCACTCAGGCCATTAACCACGTTGAAATCGCCCACCCACAAGGACATCCTTCCAGCCCGCCCACCTGGGGCAGATCAACTCAGATGTCACCTATTCGTGCAGCAGACCCGTTTTCGGGCTACGAGACGTTCGACGAGGCCGAGTCTGAATCGCTGTACCTGTTCGACGTCGAACCCGGCTGCTCGCACCTTCGTGAGGGGGCGCCGGAGGAAATGTTCGCCGGCCAACGGCACGGTGAGGGTTTCGAGGAGGCGCTGTACGACTCTCGCGGTACGGGATGAGCTTTCGATGTGATCGACGAGAATCAATCGTCCCTCGGGGCGCAGCACCCGATGCATCTCGCCTATCGCCGCATCGGTGTCGGGGATCGCGCACAGCCCGAACGTGCACACCACCGTATCGAACGACGCGTCGTCGAAAGGCAGCGAATGTGCATCACCTTGCAGCAGAGTGGTGTTGGACCCGAGTTGCCTGGCTCGCGCGCGGGCACCGTCGAGCATCGCATCGCTGAGGTCGACGCCGGTCAGTGTGACTCCGTCGGCGTAGGCGCCTAGGTTGAGCCCGGTCCCGACTGCGACCTCTAACACGTCCCCGGTCGCTTGCCCGCAGGCCCAGCTGCGGGAGTCGCGGAAAAGGGCGCGCTCGAAGAACTGCATCTCGCGGTCGTAGTTGTGGGCCTTCTTGTCCCAGTAGCGATGCCAACGCTGGCGGTGTTCGGTGTGTCTCGACATGTCGAGTGCTCCCTCCGGTGAGGTCCTGCTAAATCATGCCCGCGCGGCGCGGGCACACTTGCGGCGACGTGCGACAGGGGCGGTCTTACATCGCCACGGCCAGGGTCCTGACCTCAAAGGCCAAAGCACCGCTCAACTCTCCAGCGTCACAAAGGGGTTCCGGCCCTTGCGGGTAATAACTCCCGCGGCGCTGTACATCGGCGCCATCATCATTGCCACGCCCAGCTCGATGGCAACACTCGAATCACTGGCGGGCTGGCCCTGCAGACGGCCGAGAAAAGCATCAAATGTGTTGCCCACCTTGTTGGTCAGGGCGACAAATTCCACCAGCGCATGAATATCCCTGGCCACCGCCGCCGAATAACTGCCCTCCAGCTCACTGTCGGGGAGGGCGCCTTCGGATGCTGCATACTCCAACGCGTACGCCAGGGCGGGCCGCTCGTCAGGCGGTGCCACGGAAAGATCACCGGCCAGCAGCGCCTCGATATCCGTGGGCTCCACGCCAAAGCGCGTCGCGAGTTCCGAGTGGACCCAGTTGCAGTAGCGGCACTGCAACACAGACGTCACCACCAACATCAGCTTTTCCGAGAAGGCCGGCGTCAGGCGCTGGTGACCGTAAGCGGAGGCGACCTTGAACAGTAATGAGGGGGCACTAGCCAGATGACGCCTCAGCTCTCCTGAGCGCAGCGTGCGCTTGTCAAAGACCATGGCCTATTTTTCCAGGGTGAAATACAGGACCGTGAAGAAACCACCTGCCGTGCGATACAGCATGCGCGCAAGATAGTACTGGTCACCCAGCGTCCGCAGCTCACCGCGAATCGGCCACAGTGTTGGCGGGTTTTGGGGCACGTCATAATCCAGCTCAATGACTGGCCGACCATCATCAAAAGCCTGCCCGCGTCGCACGTCATAGAAACCGAGCTGGTACTTGCCCTGGCGATTGAACAGCATGTTCCCGCCCTGGCGCTTGTCGACGTATTTGCCTTTCCACGGAGACAGCGGTGAGTTCACCAGCACATGTGGCGTGTTCCCGGTGAATGAGTCCAACCAGTTTTAGAGTCCTGTGGCCCGATGTCGGGCTGGAAGGGACGATGAACACATGGCTGGTCGGAAGCGGCATTCCGCGGAGGACATCGTGCGCAAGCTGCGCCGAGCTGATGAGTTGGCGGCCGAGGGCAGGACCGGTGAGGAGATCGCCGCGGACCTCGGGGTGTCGGCCGCGACGTTGTACAACTGGCGCCGCGCCTACGGCGGCATGGACACCGACGCCGCCAAGGAACTCAAGGAACTCCGCGAACAGAACGCCCGCCTAAAGCGGCTGCTCGCCGAAGCCGAGCTGGTCAAGGACGCTCTGCGCGAGGTGGCCAAGGGAAAATTCTGAGCCCGGCCGCCAAGCGCCGCGCCGTGGACATGCTCAAGGAGACGTTGAGCATGTCGGAACGGTTGGCATGCAGGGCGGTTGGGCTTTCCCGCTCGACTCACCGACGGCTGCCCTTGGCACAGACATCCACCGATCCAGACGCCGATGTGCGGGCCTGGCTGCGCTCGTACGCCACCAAACACCCGTGTCATGGGTTCCGGCGTGCGTGGGCAGCGTTGCGGCATGACGAGGGCCAGGAGATCAACGTGAAGAAGGTGCACCGATTGTGGTGCCAGGAGGGGCTGCAGCGCCGAGTCCACAGCCCGCGCAAACGGGCCGGGGTGTGCTCGGCGCCTGAGGTGATCGCCGACGCCCCGAAGGTGGTGTGGGCGATCGACTTCCAGTTCGACTCCACCACCGATGGCAAGGCGGTCAAGATCGCGTCGATGGTCGACGAACACACCCGCGAATCGCTGCTGCATCTGGTGGAGCGCTCGATCACCGGCGACCGTCTCGTCGTCGAGCTCGAGAAGGTGTTCGACGTAGCCGGCGGGCCGCCGATGGTGCTGCGCATGGACAATGGTCCGGAGATGGTTTCTCAAGCGCTGCAACGGTTCTGCGAGAACAAGACCGGCATGGTCTACATCCCGCCGGGCACGCCGTGGAACAACGGGCACATCGAATCGTTCAATAGCCGGCTTCGGAAGGAGTGCCTCAACCGCAACCACTGGAACACCCTATTCGAGGCCCGGGTGGTGATCGGCGACTTCAAGGACGAGCACAACACACGGCATCGGCACTCAGCGCTGGGTTACCGGACACCGGCCGAGTACGCTGCGGCCTGCAGCCATGACCACTACGCCATGGCCTGCGAGATCAACTGACACCGAACGACGACAACCTGGCTCTAATTCCGGGTGGACTCAGTAACGGGGACTCGCCACATGAACCGGTCGACGCAGAGTCTGTGGCAGACGACGCACACCTTCCACCGCGTGGAGTCGGCCCCGATAGGCGCCACTGAGATCAGCAACACGCGGCGCGGCCAGTTGCGCGAAGATCGCCTCCAGTTCCTGCTCCCCCATGCCGTTGCTCAAATGAATCGACGAAGTCGGCATCGGTATGGTGTTGGCTGTACTGGTTTCGGTCATGCGCTCATCCTCCGTTCGGTGTAATTATCAGAAAAGTGAATGAAGTCCGACAGTGTTTCAATCGGATTCTGGCCGCGAGACACCGACAGATACAACCCGACCACCGGTAAGATTCCGCCGAAAAATAATGCCGCGACGATGGCTTCATCGAGCGTGCGACTATCCTCTGCCGGCTCACCACCCAGTCGGGACAGAAACGCATCTGAAGTATTGCAGATCATGCTGAACAACATGATGATGCGCGCCGTCGTCTGAATATCCCCCCGCTCTTGAGCGGTATATTCTTCCTTGAGTTGCTTGACCAATGCTGGCGTCAGTCCGGTGAAATTCCTATTCGCCAGTTCACGGGCATAGGTGATGGCCAGAAACTTCTTCTCATCGAAGTTCTCGGGCGCAACCCCCTCAAGCTGCATCAGGTCTTCCTTGCTGACCCCCGCCTGCAGGGCAAAATCGTGGTGCGCATAGTTGCAGTACTTGCACGCATTGAGCGTGGCGATGGCGACCATGATTTCTTCACGGAATGCCGGATCAAAGCGTTTGGAGATCAAAATACCGTAGAGATTACTGGGACTGACCGCCAGATTCAGCCCGTGGACGGCCAGCTCCTTCAGCGTAGCCGTCTTGTGTTTGAAGCCGGAAAAAGGCCCGGAGGCTTTCCGGGTGCGGAAGAGTTCAAGCATGGCTGTACTCCTTGCTGGTTTCAGGCAACAATGGCTCTACCACCGTTTCGTAATGGCGCGCGAACTCGAAGAAATCCCGCACCACCTGGCTGAAGCGTTGCTTTCGCGACAGCGCCACCAGCCCGTACATCTCCGGAATAATACTCAATGCAATGCCCGACAGAACCAGCTCGCCAAACACAGAACTGTTCTGCGCCGGCTCTCCATTGAACCGAGAATAGAGCGCCTCAAGCTTGTTGCATGACAGGTTCATGATGGTGATAAAGCGCGCCACGAAATCAATATCGTATTGCTCCTGTTCGCTATAAGCCTCGCAGAAGCGGTGCCGAAGGTCTGGATCAATCTCACCAAAATCAGACAGTGAACGGGCCACAGCGTAATCAATTGCCAGCTTCCGCCGCGGGTCGTATTCGCGATAGTCTGCCGTCTCAAGCTGGCGCAACCGCTCCTGGCTGACTCCGGCCTGCTGGGCAAATTCATGGTGGGTAAAATTGCAGATGGTGCAGCCATTGGCCCGTGATACCGCCACCATGATCTCCTCGCGCAGATCCTCAGGTAGTCGGTTACGCACGGCTATGGCATGAATGTCATACAGCCTCGGGAACACATTGAGCGCGTCCCGTGCCGCCCAGGCCAGGTGGTACTTGCGCTTCCTGAATCCGGCCCCATGGACTACCGGTGTGTGATGCGGGGATCTGAAATCTGCCTTCATGATCGATTCTCCAGACAGGATGGTTGTTGATGGACCCCATGCTAGGAGCCGCGCCGGAGTGGGCGCAGGTCATGATTCGACAGATTTCAGTCATTTAAAGACACTGTCATCGGCAGAAGGAGGAACACAGCGTGACATCCAAAGCCATCGTCGGGAGCTACCTGATGGTGCTGGCCGAACTACTTGAACGGCGCGGCGTTGACGGCGATAGATGGCTGGGAGAATCCGGTCTCGCACGCGATACCCTCAGCCAGCCGGACCATTACCTGAACTTGACTGAAGTCACCGGCGCCATCCATGCAGCCTTGCGGTTGAGCAATGATCCTGCGCTGGGTCTGTACCTTAGCCAGCAACTGAACCTTCACGCCCACGGACTGCTCGGCGTTGTAGGGATGCTCAGCAGCAACGTGCGCGATTCGCTGGAGGTTGGCTTCAGGTATGCAGCCACCCGCTCCCCACTGGTGGACCTGAGGCTCACCGAAACAGACCGCGAAGCCGTTATCCACGTTGATCTGAACGCCGAACTGCCCGAAGACGTCGAGCGCTTCGTCATTGAGAGCCTGGTATTCAGCTTTGCCACCATGGCCAATTTTCTGTTCGACGGTGACATACCGCCGGCCACGGTGGAAATGTCGATGGCCGAGCCGGCGCATGCGGAACTCTATTCCGTCTTCTACCGGGCGCCTCTGACTATTCGTTTCGACGCCGACGGCAACCGCCTGCACTTTAGGCGGGACGTGCTCGACCGCCCGCTGCCCCTGGCCAACCAGCAGACCCGCAACCTGGTCGAGAAGCAGGTTTCACAGGAAATGGAACGACTGACAAGACACCCCGCCGAGGGCGAGGCAATCATCCCTCAGGTGAAAGCCCTGATCACTGAAATGCCCGGCTACTATCCGGCCATGGAGGAAGTGGCCGAACGCCTGGCCGTGACCACACGGACACTGCACCGGCGCATCGAAAAGGCAGGCACCAGCTTCAAGTCGCTCGTGGACAACGCCCGCTTCGCCGAAGCCACGCGCTACCTGGAAGACACCGGTCGGGTCTGCTGCACGATCAGGTGACAGTTTCGGTCACGCGGCCTGACTGGCCGGTG
>NZ_PDHO01000071.1 GCF_002887815.1 Mycobacterium sp. ENV421
TGAAGCGGAACCTACGCCCGTGCTCCCCATTTACACCGGATCCCGGACACGACCGTTTGTGACCAGCAAGCTTTCGCGACCTATGCATCTGAATCGCCCTGGGTCTGTCGGAGGCTCGGGCTATTAGATTTCGACCAAGGTTTGGTCGTTCCGTTGGGCATCGTGGAACGCGGCTTCGAACTCCGCTGGCGGTAGGTCGTCGAGGTAGCCGTGCAGGCGGGTGGTGTTGTGCCAGTGCACCCATCCCAGGGTGGCCAGTTCGACGTCTTCGACCGTCTTCCACGGCCCGGTGCGGGTGGGTTCGTAGATCAGCTCGGCCTTGTAGTAGCCGTTGACGGTCTCGGCCAGGGCGTTGTCGAAGCTGTCTCCGATCGATCCGATAGACGGGACTGCGCCGATCTCGGCGAGGCGCTCACCGTAGCGGATGGAGGTGAACTGACCAGGTTCAACCGGTCGATGCAACACCTGCTTGCTGGAGCAACAGTAGCTGTTCGTTGAAGGCTTCGGCGGGTGTCTTCCAGCCAAGTGTCTTGCGGGGCCTGGTGTTGAGTGCGTGAGCGACTGCCTCGATCTCCTCGGCAGACCATCGCGCGAGATCGGTGCCCTTCGGAAAGTACTGGCGCAGCAAGCCATTGGTGTTCTCATTCGTACCGCGTTGCCACGGCGACTGCGGGTCGGCGAAGAAGACGGGGATGCCGGTCTCGATCCTGAACTGAGCATGCGCGGACATATCCTTGCCGCGTCCCAGGTCAGCGACCGGGCGAGTTGTTCGGGCAGGGTCGCCATGGTAGTGGCAAGGGCATTCTTCATCGTGATTGCGCCGTAGCCGGCCAGGGCCGGACCGTCACAAACTGTGGACAACTCCCAGGTACCTGAGTGCTACGCGGGAGATCCGCTCACCAGTGGTGGCGATGTCCGCGGCTGGGAGTACAACATGACTCACTGTCAGTCGCACCAGAACATCTGCGACGTCCTCGACGTCTTCGGGGTCGAGATCGGCGAAGTGGACGTTAAACCACGTGGTCAGAGCCCCGGAGCAGAGCTGAAGCAGGGAAGCCGAGGTCGGCAGAAGAGGAAGGACCCCAGTAGACGACGAGCCACCGCGATCATTCCCCGAGGGGTTGGACGTCAGAACTGCCTTGAGGAGCGGACTGTCTTCTGCTTCACAGAGGGTGAACTGCACCGCTGCGGTGATGCCGCCCTGCACATCGCCCACATGTTCGGCAAGGACGGCACGAATGCCTTCCAGAAAGCGCTGGCCCTCTGACACCACAAGCGCGTCACCGAGCCCCTGTTTGTCGCCGAACTCTTTGTACAACGTCGGGCGGGAGACGCCGACCGATTCGGCAACCTCGCTCATCCGGACCTGATCCCAGCCCTTCTCGATGGTGAGTTCTCGTGTCGCCCTAAGAACCTGTTCGCGCACATGACGGCGGAACGACATCCGCACTGGTTCAGCTGACATAGGAGCAGGATAGGCGCCATCCCTACACGAACAGCCAACCGACAGCAGAGTTCATATGGTCCGGTCGAGGAATTCGACGACTGCTGTCGAGAATGCGTCGTTGTTGTCGCCGGCAATCATGTGGCCTGCGCCCGATACGTCGACGGTGTGCGCGTGCGGAACGACGGTGAGGAAATGCTTGACTGTCTCTTCGGAGACCATGTCGGATAGCAACCCCCGGACCAGCAGCGTTGGCGCGGTTACCCGGCGGGCTCCATCGAGAAGGAAGGCGCTCATCGTGTCGAAGTCTTTAGCGCTGTTGTCTAAACCTCGATCCACGTGTGTCACGAACGCTGAAGGAACTGGAAGTTCGACGTCACGAAGGCTGGGTCCCATCGCCAGACCCAGCGACCGTCGTCGCGACGTCGGAGAACTTTTTGGAGGCCGTCGAGGTTGTCGGGGCGGGGGCGGTGCGGGTTGTAGGCGGCGATCACGTCAGCGGCCGACTCGAGGCTGTCGAAACCTTCGGGGTGTGCCGACATGAACGCTACGACTCGTCGGGCGCCGTGCATCTCCATTCGCGGGGTGACGTCAACCAGAATGACTGCCTGCCATAGTTGTGGCGGGGCGAGCATGTGTGTGCCGAGAATGGTCAAACCGCCCAACGAAGCCCCGATCGCGGCGACGGGGCGGCCGGAATCGGCGTAGGAGCGCACGGCCAGCAGGTCGGATCCAAGGCGGTCCATGTCATAGCGTCCGTCGGGGTCCCAGTCGCTGTTTCCGTGTCCCCTGGTGTCGTACGCGGCCACCGTGTAGCCCCGCTGGTGCAGGCGTTGGGCGGTGACGTCCCAGGCGTGTCGGCTTTGACCGCCGCCGTGAAGGAGCACCACGACCGCCCGGGGTGCGTCACAGTGGTAGAGGTCGACGGCCAGCGACAGCCCGTCGGCCGTGGGACGTGGGCACGCGCTCGATGACAGGGGCCGACGAGTCACTTGCTCTGTGTGCAGGCATCAGGGGTTCGTCTTCGGTGCGACGACGGTGACGGTGCCCTGGGCCGCACACACGCCTCTGCCGTCGTTGCTGATGTCGATCCGCGCCACCCCGCTGGTTCTGCCCAGCGCGATGATCTCAGTTGTGGCTACGCAGGTGCCGCTGGAGACGGGACGGAGCAGATTCAGTTTGAACTCCGTCGTCGCGACCCAGGATCCCGTTGGAATCACGGGATAAAACACCATGCCGAGGCAGTGGTCGACCATGGCCGACAAGCAGCCCCCGTGCAGGTTGCCGAAAGGCGTCTTCAGGTCGTCGCGTGCGTCCATCTCCGCAACGAGCCGTCCCGCGGTGAATTCGGCGTGCCGGAAGCCGAGGTAACCGGCCAACCCGCCCGTGGTTTCTGCTGCGCTCTTGAGTTGCTCAGCGACCTGTTCGTTGAACGTGGTGAATTGCACAGACACTTCCGGCCTCCTACCTCGGCTGCAGTTGAGATGTTACGCCGTAGTTGTCACACCGGTCGACGCTGGTCACTTGCCAGGATCGCGGGAAGGAGGAACCGCGAAAGAAACGCCCGGAGTCCGTCACGACTGCGCTCCCGCGGCCCTTGAACAGTCAGCAGGCTCAGTATGGTGCGGACAACCCACTCGGCGGCGTCGTCGACGGAGACGCCCGGTTCCACGCCACTCCAGTGTCTGGTGAAGACGGGACGCAGAAATTCGGTGACGATTTCGAACAGGGACGTCGAGGTCCCCGCCGCGAGACCCACGCCGGCGAGTTCCTCGTCGCTGCCGAACAACAATCCGATGATCTCTTCGCGGCGCGCGGCCTCAACCGTGTATTCCACGAAATCGACGAGCGCGGAGCCCAGGTCGGCGTGCGCGGCGATCCGCGGGCTGATGCGGTCGAGATAGCGCTCGGCGGCGCGAATGATGACGCCCGACATCACCGCCTCCCGACTGGGGAAGTAGCGATACACCGTTGCCCTGGACACACCCGCTGTTCTGCCGATGTCCTCCATGGTCGTGCCCACCACACCGCAACTCTCGAGGCACCGCTCGGCAGCATCGAGCAACCGGTCGCGAGCGGACCCACGATCTGTCGGCGCGGCGGCGCCCCATCTCAACAACTTCGTCGCCACACAGCCAGTATGCCGCGAGCGCACCCCATTGTGACTTGCCCACGCACATGACACCATCGCAGTTATGTCTCAAGTCAGCCCCGTGGCCCTGAGCGGGTGCCGATGCCGGTAGAAGCGCGTACCCCGGTGGTCGTCGGCGTGGGCGACGTCACCCATCGCGGGGACGACGTCGTGGACCCGATCGACTTGGCGGTGCAGGCCGCACGCCGCGCGGTCAAAGACGCAGGCGCGCGGTCGAGCGGCGCATCGACACCGTCGCGACTCCCGGCATCCTGGTCATCCCGCGCGACAATCCCGCCAGCAGGATCGCCGAAGCGATGCGCATCAGTCCAGCCCGCCGGATCAGCTGTCCAGTCGGCGGCAACACCCCGCAGTATCTCGTCGAGGTGTTGGGCGGCGAAATAGCCAAGGGCCGCGCCGATGTCGTCCTGGTCGTCGGGGCCGAGAGCGGGCATTGCGCGCGCAAACTCCAGGGCAGGGCACTTCTCGACTCGCCGCCCCCGCCCCGCTCCGGCGACGAATCCCTGGGCGACGCCCGCCCCGGGCTCAGTCAAGCCGAATTGTCGGTGGGTCTGAGTTGGCCGCACGAGGTGTATCCCATCTTCGAGTCCGCGATCGCCGCGCGCCACGGCCGTGACTTCGATGCCCAGCGGGAGTGGCTGGGCACGCTGATGGCACCGTTGACAGCCGAGGCGGCACGCCATCCCGAGCAGGCCTGGTTCCCACGCGCACGAAGTGCCACCGAACTCCGCGAAGTCACCGCGGAAAACCGCATGGTGTGCGTGCCCTACCCCAAGCTGCTCAACAGCATCATGTCCGTCGACATGGCTGCCGCCTTCATCCTCATGGCGGCCGAGGTGGCCGACGAATTGGGCGTCGCGCGCGATCGTTGGGTCTTTCCCTGGTCAGCAGCGACCTGCAACGACGTGTACTTCCCCGTGGAACGGCCCGACCTCAGCCGCTCCGTGGGTATCGAGGTAGCGGCAAAAAAGGCTCTCGACGCGGGCGGATTGACCACCGACGACATTCGGTGGTTCGACCTCTACTCCTGCTTCCCATCGGCAATTCAGATGGCCGCCGAGGCTCTCGACGTGGACCCCCTCGACGACAGAGGCCTCACAGTAACCGGAGGGCTGCCTTATCACGGCGGCCCTGGTAACAATTAAGTCAGCCACTCGATCGTTGAGATGGTCCGACGGTGCAGACGCGACCCCACCGATGCCGGACTCGTCACCGGCCTCGGGTGGTACTCGACGAAGCATTCGGTCGGTGTGTGGTCGGCCACCCCGCCACCAACCGGGTGGCGCCTGCCCGACACCGCAGACGAACAAGCTCACATCGATTCATCGCGGCTGGCCGTCGCAGGCGTCGACGAGGCGACCGGGCGCGACAGTGGACGGATACACCGTCGTCTACGACCGAGACGGACGACCTCGATGGACTCCGATCATCGCGCACCTGTCCGACGGGCGAAGAGTCGTCGCACGCAGCGACGATCCGCAGATCGCCGAGGCGATGGCGAGTGAGATGTACGTCGGCAGAACGGTTAGCCTCCGAACGAGAGGATCGTTCAGCGGATTTGAGCTTCCATGATCGCCGAGGCAATGGTGCTGACCGGACCGCGGAATCTGCAGCGACGCCGGATGACCCTCCCCGACGTCGGTGACCGGGGTGCGATACTGCGAGTTGAAGCATGCGGTCTGTGCGGAACAGATCACGAACAATTCACCGGACACCTGCCGGCCGGCTTCTCATTTGTTCCAGGGCATGAAATCGTCGGCGTCGTCGAGCGGGTCGGCGCCGCGGCCAGCCAACGCTGGGGGGTGCAAGCCGGCCAGCGCGTGGCCGTCGAGGTGTTCCGGTCCTGCCGAGACTGCCCCGAGTGCCGCCGCGGCGAATACCGGCGGTGCGCGGTGAACGGCATCGCCACCATGTTCGGCTTCGTCGACGTGCAGATCGGCGCCGGCCTATGTGGCGGATACGCCACCCATGTGGAGCTTCCGTGGGACGCGATGCTCCTCCCGATCGCCGAAGACATCGACCCTGTTCTCGCCACGTTGTTCAACCCTCTCGGCGCCGGTATCCAATGGGGGGCCACTCTTCCCGACACCAAGGCCGGGGACGTCGTAGCGATCCTGGGACCCGGTATCCGCGGAATCTGCGCGGCGGTGGCGGCCAAAGAGGCGGGAGCCGCGTTCGTCGCGATGACCGGCATCGGCCCACGCGACGAACAACGACTGGCCACAGCCAGATCATTCGGTGTCGACCTGCCCATCGATGTATCACAGGACAACGCAGTGACAGCGCTCCAGCGTGAAACAGGCGGACGGCTTGCCGACGTGGTCGTCGACGTCACCGCCAAAGCACCCTCCGCGTTCGCCGATGCCGTCGACCTTGCCAGACCCGGCGGCACAGTCGTGGTGGCCGGCACCCGCGGGCGAGGCGGCGCGCCCCGGTTTGAACCAGACTCATTGGTATATAAAGAACTACACGTCGTAGGCGCACTCGGCGTGGAGTATCCCGCCTACCGGGCAGCCCTCGAGATCCTCGCTGAAGGCCGCTGGCCGTTCGACCGCATCACCAGAGAATCAACCGGATTCGCTGGGCTCGCGCCGCTACTCACTTCGCTCGCAGACGAAAATGCCCGAACCAGTGCGGCGCTGCACAACGTCTTCTTGCCCACGCCCTGACGGCATGCAGAGGTTCAACAGAGAGGGGCCACCCGTGACCATGGCGGAACGCGTACCGATGCTCGACCGCGAGCAGGCCCAGCTGCGGGCCGCCGAATGTGGGTTGCCCGAAGAGTTGGCAGACCTGTCGGTATTCCGCGTGGCACTTCATCAGCCGCGTGTGGCCTGAGTTTGGACACCTCCGGCGTTTTTCGCAGTCGGTAGTTGCTTGACCTGCAGTGTTGTGCTGCTGGGTGGGTGTTTTGGGGTACTAACCGGGTAGGTTCGTGCGGTGGCGTACGTGCGGAAAGTGCGCACTGCCTCGGGTGCGGTGGCGGTGCAGGTGGCCCGCAAAGAGGCGGGCCGGGTGATGATCCTGGCGCATCTCGGATCTGCCCATACCGACGCTGAACTGGGAATTCTGCTCCATGCGGCCCAGCAGATGGTGCTCGACGGCCAGGCCGCACTCGATTTCGAGGTCAGTGCTCGGGCCCAATCGATGATCGATGTCGCCGATTTCCGTGAGCAGGCATTGATCGCCGGGCAATCTGGGCACACGGCTGCGGTGGTGCCGCCGGGTCGCACGGTCGGGACCAGGTCGCGGCTGCTCTACGACGTGCTGGGCCACGTCTATGACTGGCTCGGGTTCGACACCGTCGGCGATGCGGTGTTCCGGAGTCTGGTGATCGCCCGGATCGTCGAGCCGACCAGCAAGCTAGACCCATCACGGGTGTTGGCCGATCTGGGTGCAGAGTTGGTGTCCTACAAGACCATCGACCGCCATGTCCGCACGATCCACGTCCGCGGTCACCGTGACGTGATCGCCGAGAAGTGCTTCGCCTACGCCACCGACTGTGGCGTGTTGTCGCTCATTCTGTACGACGTCACGACCTTGTACTTCGAAGCCGAATCCGAAGATTCGCTGCGCAAAGTCGGCTACTCCAAGGAACGCCGTGTTGATCCTCAGATCGTCGTCGGGCTGTTGGTGGACCGAACCGGATTCCCTTTGGAGATCGGCTGTTTCGAAGGAAACACCGCCGAGACCACCACCATCGTGCCGATCATCACCAGTTTCCTGACTCGCCACAATCTGGCGGGCACGCCGATGGTGGTGGCCGCTGATGCCGGCATGCTCTCGCAGAGCAACCTCGCCGCCCTCGACGAGGTGAAGCTTTCGTTCATCGTCGGCTCCCGGATGACGAAAGCCCCTGGCGATCTGGAGTCCCATTTCCACTGGAACGGCGACGTTTTCACCGACGGACAGATCATCGACACCGTGACACCCCGGCACGGCAACACGAAAGTCAACGACACCAAGCTGCGTGCTGAACCGATATGGAACCCCGACATTGACGCTGGGGCGTGGCGGGCGATCTGGTCGTATTCGGCCAAACGCGCTCGGCGTGACCAGAAGACCCTGGCCGCCCAAGAAGCTCGGGCGCGGGCGATCGTGGCCGGCGAGAAGAACGCCAAGACAGCACGATTCGTCAAGACCAGCGATACTGACCGCGCACTCGACGAGGCCAGCCTGGCCCGCGCCCAATCCCTGGTCGGACTCAAGGGTTATGCCGATGTTGGGGTTATGCCGACCGGCGGCGGGTCGTGCCTGGTG
>NZ_PDHO01000072.1 GCF_002887815.1 Mycobacterium sp. ENV421
GTGAAGCGGAACCTACGCCCGTGCTCCCCATTTACACCGGATCCCGGACACGACCTTGTCCCTCGAGCCTGAACAGCTGCGCCGTCCCCGAAGTGATGAAGGTATCCGGGCTGCGTTGCGAATTCTTGTCACGGCACGTGAGCACATGACGACCGAACGCACTGCGACTGTCAACGCTCTCACTGCGTTGTTGCGTGTGGCTACCCTCGGTGTTGACGCACGTAAGCCGTTGACCGCCAGCCAGATTGGTGAGGTCGCCCGCTGGCGCACCCGAGTTGAAGACCTTGTCACCGTCACTGCACGCGCCGAGGCAGTACGGCTGGCCAAGCGCGTGGTTGATCTCAACGAGCAACTCGCGGCCAACCACACGCAGATGACCGATCTCATCCACGCCAGCAAGGCCTCTGTACTGCTGGATAAAACCGGCATAGGCCCAGTCACCGTCGCGGTCGTCTACACCGCCTGGTCGCACGCCGGCCGGGTTCGTTCCGAGGCCGCGTTCGCCGCTTTGGCCGGCGTCAACCCGATCCCCGCCTCCTCGGGAAACACCGTGCGCCGCCGACTCAACCGCGGCGGCGACAGGCGGCTCAACCGTGCACTGCACATGGCCGTCGTCACCCGGATGACCCACGACCCCGACACCAAGGCCTACGTCGAACGACGTCGCGCAGAAGGACGTACCACGAAAGAGTGAATCGCCCTGGGTCTGTCGGACATCAAACCCGCCAACATCATGATCACCACCCCCACCGACGGCTCACCGCCACGAGTGTTGTTGACCGACTTCGGCATCGCCCGAAACCTCAACGACATCAGCGGCCTGACCATGACCAACATGACCGTGGGAACCGTCGCCTACTCCGCCCCAGAACAACTGCGCGGCGACGAAATCGACGGCCGCGCCGACCAATACGCGTTGGCAGCCACCGCCTACCACCTGCTGACCGGCACCAAACTCTTCGACCACTCCAACCCCGTCGCCGTCATCAGCGCCCACCTCAGCAGCCCTCCCCCACTACCCGGACACACCCGCCCCGACCTGGCCGCCCTGGACCCCATCCTGGCCCGCGCACTGTCCAAAAACCCACACCAGCGCTACCCCCGCTGCGCCGACTTCGCCACCGCACTCACCACCCAGATCGCCGACATGACCGCCGACCCCACCGCCGCAGCCACCCCCACCCAACACCCCACCGGCCAACCCTGGGCTGCTGACCACTCACCGTCCTGGACACCCCCACCGGCGGTGCCACCGCCCGACTTCGCGCACAGTTGGGCTGCCCCGGTAGCAGCCGGGCCTGCCGGGCGTCGGCGTCGACGCCTGCTGGTGATCGCCGCTGTCGTCGCGGTGCTCGCGGCGGTCGCTTCCATCATCGGGGTCAGGGCGGTGAGCGCCCACAACAAGAACCAACGCATCGCCGCTGAACATCAGGCGGCGCGGGAGGCCGGCGAGCGGTACTTGCGGGCCCTAGCGGCCGGGGATGCAGCCACCGCCCTGTCGCTGAGTGCCTCGCCACCGGCCGACACCCACCTACTGACAGATGCAGTGTTGAAGGCCGGGCTTGCTTCGCTGCCCGTCACCAACATCTCGGTCACCAACCTCGACCCGGTGGGCACTGAGGTCCCCACCACCGAAAGGCTACATCTAGCAGCCACATTCGGCTCCCAGCCGTCCCAGGCAGATGTGACAGTACGACACTCCGACGGCACGTGGAAACTTGATGCCATCACCGTCCAGGTCCCGTTGGGAGCCCCCGGCAGTGGGCCGAATGAGGGTATGAAGGCGGTCGGCATCGGCGGGCTGCCAAGCTTCGGCCGCCCCGTACTCACACTGTTCCCTGGTTCGCCCCCGGTCGATTCAGCCAACAAATTCGTCGACGTGACCGCGCAGGTCAAGCCGGTACTGCTGGAAGACCTGGGCGGCACCGCGCCAGCACCGATTGTTCCGACCATCAGTCTCAATGACACTGGCCGACAAGCGGTCCTCGACGTCGTGGAGGCTCGTTCGCGGTACTGCTTCCAGGGCGGGCCTTACCCACCTGACTGCTGCCCAACCGGATCGTGCAAAAAGCCCGACCAGCCCGGCACCAGCTCGGCAGGAATCGACACGAACACCGTGAAGTTGACGACGCTGCGGTCGGTGGACGGTGCCACGTACAGCCTCGATCCGGCCACGATGATCGTGACGGTCACCGACTGTCAGATGCAGTGGTCAGCCGATGCCCAGAAAGCCAACGGTACCGGCGTATGGAAGGACTACTGGATCACCATCGCCCTGGCCGGGAAAAAGGTCAATGTCGGTGTAGACCCGCCGGTGTGGGTACCCACCCCGATGAACTGATGCGCTGACCGCGCTGCGCAGTGCTGACACCGGCCCAGTCCGGCGTGCGGCACGGTGGGCCCAGGCGCTCTCGGTAGCCAGCCCTTCGTGGCATCACAACGCGTGGAGCCTCAGGCGGTAGGCACGGCGGGCGCAAGCTGGTCGAGGAGCGCTTCGAGGGCGGCGGTGGGACGTGTACCGAGGTGTTCGCCGGCCTCAGCCGCCAACAGCTCGACGGTCGCGATACCAGCGGCGTTGGCCGCCTCCTCTGCACTCAAACCGAGAGCACGACGCGCGGCGTACAGCCGTTGTCCGACTGTGGCGTTGGGCGCTTGTGCGGCAGCCAGCATGAGGTCGTTGTAGCGGGCCCGAACGGCACCCAGAGCTACGGCGAGGGCTGCCGACCCTCTGGCGTTCCGCGCGGCGCCGGCGGTCGTGATCTCAAGCTTGTGCAACTCGGTCAGAATCGAGGTCGCCCGGGGTGTGTAGTCCGGACTGGAGGGCTCAGGAAGGTCACCGATGCGGGCGGACAAGGTCGCCAAGGCAAGGTCGATGACGTCGGCGAGGGTGGCGGCCGGCACCGCATCCGACAGTGCCGCGGCAGCGTCCTCACGCAACTGATTGAGCGTGCCGGACCCCCATCCCAAGGCACCTTCCAGCTTGCCCAACGTCGCATCACGCGGCCAGCGACGACCTTTCTCCAGCGCGATCAGGGTGGCTCCCGCCACGATCCCGTCGCGCGCCAGGCCACGTTGAGTGAGGTCAAGCTCAGCTCGGCGTGCCGCCACGGCCGCCCCCACATGGGCGATGGCGGGGTCGATGTCCCCGGAAAGGTCCTCGTTGAGGTCCTCGTCATCGGCTGCGGCAGGAGCGGCGGGAACCTGAGCTGCTGGGTCGGCGACCCTGACGGGCCCTGCGGTCACCGGGGCCAGCTCCGTGTGCCCATCACGGGCATGCTCGAACACGACGACAATGCCCTCGGTGGGGTGACCGAGATGCAATCGCAGACCATCGGCAATCGGCACCGAGCTGCGCCTGCGACCACTGACGTAGATCCCGTTGGTGCTGGTGTCGACCGCCAACCAGCCACCGGGATGTGGCTCCAGGCGAACATGTCGACGCGAGATTCCCTCGTCAGGGACATAAATCGCGGCCCCGCTGTCGCGACCCAGCACGATCGGCCCATCGGCAGGGTTCACCACACGGGTCTGTGCACCGACTCGCACGATCAACGTCGGCGTGTGATCCACCAGACGCACTCCCATCATCCAAAACCTGCGGCGCGTCACCGCATCCACACCCACACGGTGCACTAGAAACAAGTATTGCATGCTAGCGGCGGCGGGGAGCTCAGACGGGCGAACTTGGGTGGCGAGTTCCTCACGCTGCACTGCCAGAACCCTCACGACGTCCAGCCTTTGTGCACATTGCGGCGTTGATCACGCCTTCTTTGCGGTGACGGGTCCGTCGATGCGGCGAGCCCCGAGCCGGCATGATGCTTTAACTCGCACTGTTGCAGTTGAGCGCCGGGTGGCGTTAACCTGTCAACCATGCTGCTTTATTTGAAACTAAAGCACCTTCGCTCCGTCGGAGCCGGGGCGGTGCATGATGTACCTCGGCGGCTAGCGGCCATCGGGACGCTTGCGAGCGCCGCCGTGATGTTCGCTGTCGCGGCAGGTACGCCGGTTGCTCAGGCCGCCGTATGGGGGGGTGTGGCGGCCTTCACCGATGGGTCGCAGACCCCCACTGGTTCCGCATCCACGGTGGGACCGTTCTCGTCGGCGGATCTGGCGGCCTCACTGCTGTCGGCCGAGCAGGTGGCCGCGATCACCGGTTCGAGGACAGCGATGCAGGTCCGCGGCCCGTCAGCCGGTTTCCTCAACACCGCCAAGGACATCAGCGACCCGCACTGCGCCAGCCCTTGGGGCCCGGGCGAGGCCGCCTCCTACACCGGCGACGCCTATACGGGCGTGGCGGTCGGCACGGCCAGCGATTCGGGCGCTCACCCTGACCACACCCTCACCCAGGCGGTCATCGGGTTCGCGGACGAGGGGTCGAGGCGCCGCTACGAGAGCCGCATCGCCCGCGAATGGCGCCAGTGCGCCACCCGCGCGATTACCTACACCCCTGCGGATAATCCGACTGCCACACAAACCTGGCGGTTCGGCACTGCCGATTCCAACCCCGAGCGAACCATGATGATCATGTCGCAAGACGTGGCTGGAGCCGACTGGGGCTGCGAACGGGGCCATGCCTCCACCACCAGCAACATCGCCATTGACGTCCTGGTGTGTGGACGCAACCCCAAAGGCCAAGCATCCCAGGCTATCCAGATGATCACCAGTCAAGTTCCGGCATGACGCCCGATCAGCTGCAACGCCGCACTGTCGCCAACAGCGCGCACCCGAGGACGCTGAGGTGCCACAATGACCAGGCCGCCAGCAACACTGCCGAACGAGGGGTTCAACGCATCGTGAGCACTCCAGCAAGCTCGGTGTGGGCACGCACACGCAGCGGTGTGTGTGCGGCGGCAGCACTGGCGGCTACCCTGACCGCCTCAAGTTGTGCGGCCAGCGTCCCGGGAGCCCTGCTATCCGGGCCGGACCAGCCGTTCCGGGTCGCGGGTCTGGTCGCCGAGGACGGGGCCAGCGGCATGCGCGACAACGCACCGGCGCCCTCAGGGTCGGTGCGGGGCAGCGACAACGGGCAGGTCGACCGGCTGGCCGCCGTGAGCATCGACGACATCACCGACTACTGGCACCAGGCCTACCCGCACAGCCTGCAGGGCACGTTCACTCCGGTCGACACCCTGGTGTCCTACGACTCCACCGACCCCGCCAGCCCGGTGCTGTGCGGCGAAACCACCTACGACGAGGTCAACGCATTCTTCTGCCCACGCGATGACCTGATCGCCTGGGATCGCGGGGTCATGGTGCCGATCACCGAGAAGTACTTCGGCCAGACCGCGGTCGCGGGGCTGTTCGCCCACGAATACGGCCACGCCATCCAGGACATGGCCGACCTCATCGAGCGCGACACCCCCACCCTGGTTGCCGAACAGCAAGCCGACTGCTTCGCCGGCAGCTACCTACGCTGGGTCGCCGAGGGCCGATCACCGCGGTTCACGCTCAGCACCGGCGACGGCCTCAATCACGTCCTCGCCGGCGCGATCACCATCCGCGATCCAGTCATCACGCCGCGGCGGATGAGACTTCTCGAGGACGGACACGGCACCGCATTGGATCGGGTCAGCGCCGTCCAAAAAGGCTTCAGCGCGGGCCCCGGCGCGTGCGCCACCATCTCCATGGACGAAATCACCCGCCGCCGCGGCGATCTCCCGCTCGTTCTGCAAGCCGAATCGAGCGGGACACTGCAGTCCGGGCAAGTCACCATCACCGAGGAGACACTGAACACCTTGGTGGAGATCCTCGGCAAGATCTTCTCCCCCGACCAGCCGCCCACCCTGGCCCTCGACGCCTCTCGCGTCAGCTGCCCATCACACCCCGACGCTGACACACCTGCCTGGTACTGCCCGTCGGCCAACACCGTCGTCGTCAACCTCGGAGTCCTCCAGAACATGGGAACACCGTCCGATGAGTCCAATCACGTTCTCCTCCAAGGTGATAACACCGCGCTGTCAGTCGTCACTTCTCGATACCTGCTGGCCATGCAGCGCGAGCGAGGCCTGCCCCTTGACTCGGCGACCACAGCGCTACGAACGGCCTGCCTGACCGGGTTCGCGCAACGCACCATGGCCAAGCGCATCGACGTCGCATCCGGTAAACAACTCCAACTCACCGCCGGTGACCTCGACGAAGCGGTCGCCGGGCTCCTCACGAACGGGCTCGTCGCCAGCGACGTCAACAACGACACCGTGCCCGCCGGCTTCACCCGGATCGCGGCGTTCCGCTCCGGGCTGCTCAATTCCACCGCTGATAGCTGCTATCAAAGGTATCTGCCATGACCACGTCCCCACCTTTCCGGCGTCTCGTCGCCTCCGCGGCCGCCGCCGTCGTCTGCTTGGCTGCGATCACCGTAACCGGCTGCGCGACAACAGTTCCCGGAACCGCGAACCTCAAGGAGCCCGTTTCCAAACCAGCCGAACCAACCCGGCCCCCTACTCCCCTGGTCACCGCCGCAGCGTTACCGCACCTGCTCATCGATCTGCCGACCATGCAAACCCTCATCGGCTCACCTGCGCTGCAGACCGGCGCTGTGGACACCAAACTCTGGGAGCTCGACGCCACCAGCCACTACACCCCGCCGGAGTGCCTGAGTTCGATGGTGTACGGGGAGGCCAGCACCTATGCGGGACTCAACGCCACCGACGCCTACGGACAAACCTACAAGGACCCCGGCCCCAAGGGGGCCCACGCCGTCGCGCAGATGATTGTGCTCTTCCCTGATCGTGCCGCCGCTGCTACGGCTGCTCAACGCATCACCGACCAGTGGCGAGCCTGCACCGGTCGGCAGGTGACTGAGACCCGCAGCGACGGATTGACGCCCCCGAAATGGACGATTGGCGATGTTGTTCAGACTGGCGCCGTGACGACGATGGTGCGCCGGCCCGACGACAGCAAGAGATGGGCGTGCGCGCGCTTCATGGCGGCCAAGTCCAACGCAGTGGTCGACGGACTGATGTGCTCCTACGACATCGCCGACCGCCCAGTGCAGATCACCAACGCCATCTTGGCCAAGATCACGGACTGAGCCGCACCTATGTCGCTGCCGTCGGGGAGATACGCGAACGAATTTTGTTTACTCCCTTGGCATTTACGCATCAAACATCCTCGGCGATGTCGTCGCGTCGACGCCACAACCCACCCTCACCGAGCAGTCCGCGTCAGCTGGGTCTGAGCTACCCATATCGAGTGATGCGTCAGAAGAAGGCGATGACCAGGGCGCATGTACGCTAGGCTTTCGCCGTGGTCGCGGGACTGGCAGCGGGTATCTCGCCTGGCCTGCGTGGGCGTTCTGAGTAGACCCCGACCCACTCCCCGCCCTGGTTGGC
>NZ_PDHO01000073.1 GCF_002887815.1 Mycobacterium sp. ENV421
CTTCCCCCGCCAATCTTGCGGGATTAAGCGTGTCCAACACCTGGGGTCAAGACCCATCACCTTCTTCGGCATATCCACGGTTACTACCGCATCCGGATCGGTGTAGTGGATCCGCAACACCACCCCGGACCCGGCAAGTCTGTTCGCAAGGTCTTCGTTCTCCAAACCTTGTCGAAAGATGCCGGCGAGGTAGCCGTAAACCTCTTCCGCATCAGCGAAGACAGCCATCGTGAATCTCCCTTCTTCAGACACAACTCAAAGCGCTCAAATAAATCTGCTGAGCCGCAACCAGTTCGGCTTCCTCCGAAGCAATCAGGACTCATAGGAGTAAATTCCCTGCCTCCCTCAGCGCCTGCGCGAGTCGACGTTCGGCTCGCGGCAACTGCGCAGCGAGGGACGCGGCGCCACTCGCTCGCCGGCGCGGATCTGCACCGCGTTCGTAAGCGGTGTGCGCAACAGCGGTCCACAACTCAGATGCGGTCTTCGCAGCCTCCGCTGCTCGGAACGCAGGTTCGAAACTCAACTCTTCAGCGATGCGCCGACATCCACGTGCCTGCAGATCTCGGAACAGACCGCCTCCGGTTCCAGCCTTTTCGATGAAGGCGCTCAGCGCAAACAAGGCACCGTCGAGGCTGTCGTCGTCAAAGATCTCCGGCCACCGCTTGAGGTCCTCCACAAAGGTCGATACCCCTGATAATCCACGCACCTGAATTTCACAATCGGAGCCCTCGGTGATCGGCGCGCTCACAAACGAACCCTGCATCGCATCCGCGGACCTACGGAAGGCCGACCGGGCAGCATTGCCGAGATCTGGTGCCGCGCCGGGCCACTCGACCACGTAGGTGGTGTGCCGCGCGGGGACGGGAAATCCCGTCGATGCTCGCGCCTTCCGTAAATTCTCGTATGGCACCGCTTGAGGTGTATCGCGATCGTTATCGACCACGAACGCGAGTTCCTTGTCGTCGTCGTACCCCACAATCACGACGTCGTGCCGGCTCATACTCAGATGTGTTCTCAGATAGGGCAATTCGGCGATGTCAGTCCACACCATGACCGGCGTGCCGGAATCGATCTGTTCGGTCACCCATTTCCAACCAAGATCGGGGTCGTCTGTCGAACGGCGCTCGAAGCGCGCGCCCAACTGGGTCAAGTATTCGTCTTCGAGGTCCGCGCTGCGTCCAACCAGGTAGATCGGTGGGCATAGGTGCCCCGAGCGAACATACGAGAAGTCGAGGGCCCCCCCGAGAGCAAACACGATGCCTTCGTCCGGAGCGTCATCACCCCAACGGATCCCTGCCCATTCGGTCAGATCCCGAAGCGCACCCGATCCGCAATGGCCGCCCATGTCGTGGCGATACGGCACCACCATAGATGCCATCAATCCTCCTCCTCTAGATGACTAACGTGCAGGCGGCAACTCATCTGCGTCATAAGGAACGCGAGATGATTTCCTTCATCACCTCGTTCGTGCCGGCATAGATTTTTTGCACGCGCTGATCCACCCACAATCTCGAGATGGGGTACTCGGTCATGTAGCCATATCCGCCGTGGAGCTGCATACAGTCGTCGAGCACCTTCATCGCTCGCTCAGTGGTCCACCACTTCGCCATGGCGACGGTCTGCACGTCGAGTTGACCCGAAAGGTGCAGGTCGATGCAGTAGTCGAGGAATACTCGTGCGATGCGCGTTTCGGTCGCGGCTTCAGCCAGCGTGAACTTGGTGTTCTGAAAGCCGAAGACAGGCCGACCGAACGCCTCCCGCTCACGCGTGTACTTGAGCGTCTGCTCCAGGGCAAGTTCCATCGCTGCGACAGCCCCCACCGCGACAATGAGTCGCTCTTGCGGCAGCTGCGTCATCAACTGAATAAAGCCTTGTCCCTCGGCCTGGCCCAGAAGGTGCGAGCGCGGAACTCTCACCTCATCGAAGAACAACTCCGAAGTGTCCTGGCCGCGCTGGCCGATTTTGTCAAGAACTTTGCCACGACGGAATCCCGACCGGTCTGCCTCGACAGCGATCAGAGAGATACCCGCGGCGCCCTGGCTAGGATCAGTCTTGGCGACAACGATGATCAGGTCGGCCTGTTGGCCGTTGGTGATGAACGTCTTCGAGCCCGTGATCACATATTCGTCACCGTCGAGGATGGCCTTCGTCTTGACGCTCTGGAGATCGGAACCCGTACCCGGTTCGGTCATGGCTATCGCCCCGATCATTTCACCGGAGGCCATTTTGGGGAGCCACTGCCTACGCAGCTCTTCAGTCGCGTATTGCAGGATGTAGTGGGCCACGATTCCGCTGTGCAATCCCGCGCCCCACGAGCTGTCGCCGATGCGGGCCTGCTCTTCGAGGACGACCGCCTCGTGCGCGAAAGTACCCCCGCCTCCGCCATATTCCTCAGGTGTCGACATGCAGAGTAGGCCCAGCTCGCCTGCTCGGTTCCACAGTTCTCGGTCGACGTGGTGCTGTTCTGCAAAGCGCTGCGCATGCGGCGCCAGTTCGGCCGAGAAGAACTTCGCAGCGAGGTCACGAAGCTCGAGTAATTCAGCATTCATCCAGGGAGAGATTGGGGAGGACATGATTACCTTCCGACTGTTGGAATTCCGGGGACTTGACGTTATTGCGTTTCGATTTCGATGAGGTATTCGCCGGCAGAGTGGCGCGCACGGATGGCCTTTTTGTCGTACTTTCCGACGCTCGTTCTCGGAATATCGGACACGAAGCTCCATCGCTCAGGAATCCACCATTTGGCGACTTTGCCCGAAAGGAACGACCGGAGCTGGTCAATGTCAACGTCGGTTCCGGGGTGGACGACGACAAGCGCCAACGGCCTTTCCTGCCATTTATCGTCCGCGACGCCGACTACCGCCGCTTCGTACACGGCAGGGTGCCCGATCAGCGTGTTTTCCAGCTCCGCCGAGGAGATCCATTCGCCACCTGACTTGATGACGTCTTTCGAGCGGTCGGTCAGTGTCAGATAGCCCTCGGCGTCGATCTTGCCCACATCACCGGTACGCAGCCATCCTTCGTCGAACTTCTCCGTATCGTTGTCTCCGAAATAGGACCCGGTGATCCAAGGACCGCGCGCCTGGATTTCCCCAACTGATTGCCCGTCCCACGGCACGTCTTTCCCGTCGTCGTCCCGCAACCGGATTTCGACACCACAGATCGGCCGGCCCTGGGATGCGCGCATCTCCCATCGTCGCGTCGCGTCGGCTCTGTGAGCCGGACGTGCAACGGTCGCCAACGGAGAGGTTTCGGTCATACCCCAGGCCTGCACAATGGGCACGTTGTACTTCTCTTCGAATGCCCGCATCAAGGAAAGCGGAATAGCAGATCCCCCGCACGCGACCAGCCGTAGCGAAGAAATGTCCCGCTCAGGGTGCGAATCCAGATATCGGTCAACATCGTTCCAGATCGTCGGCACTGCACCGGCCAAGGTCGGTCTGGTGTCTTCGATGATCGACACCAACGGTTCGGCTTGGAGATACCGGTCAGGCAGCACCAGATCCGCACCGGACATCAACGCTGCGTAGATAAGCCCCCACGCATTGGCGTGAAACATTGGGACGATGGCCAGCACACGGTCGGCCTCGCTGACTGACAAAGCGTTAGCTGTGCAGGCGGTCAGCGAGTGAAGGTACGTCGAACGGTGGCTGTAGACGACGCCTTTGGGATCTCCGGTGGTGCCGCTCGTATAACACATGGCCGCGGCGGACAGCTCGTCGAGCCGAGGCCAGTCAAATGATTCTTCCTGGCCGGCAAGCACTTCCTCGTAACGCAGAACGGTCTTCCCGCATCCCTGTAGCGGGGCAAGGTCGCCCTCTCCGGTGACGATGACGGTGTGCACCGACGCCATCGCTGGGAGCGCGCGCGCCAACAACGGGGCAACTGAAGCGTCGACTAGGACGATCTGATCGCTCGCGTGGTTGGCGATGTACGCCAGTTGCTCTGGGGCCAAACGAATGTTGAGCGTGTGCAGGACCGCGCCCATGGAGGGAATCGCACAGTAGGCCTCCAGATGTTCCTGGTTGCTCCACTGGAAGGTGGCCACGCGTTGGTCTGCCGTGATGCCAAGACTGCGCAGCGCATTGGCAAGGCGAGCCACTCGCGCCAGCACAATGCGGTAAGGCGTTCTCCGATATCCATTTCCGGTCGGAGTGACGACCTCGCTGTCACCGTGTATGGCTGCCGCATACTGAACGATCGCCGAAACCGACAGGGGAACATCTTGCATTGTGCTTTGCATCGTGTAGTGCCCTTTCAGGCGAAGAGGTCGGGACGGCTGTTCGGCTGATCGATGAATGTGCCGTAATGCGTTCTCAGTGCTTGCAGGATGTCTGCTAGGGGTAGATCGTCGTAGGCTCCCCGGTCGCGCAGATACTCCATGTGCCGGGTGCCGTCAGCGGTGAAACCATGGAGTAGCGCGTCGCTACGGCCGTCGAATTCGATCGGCGAGACACCGAAGCGCGCGCACAGCTCGCGATTGAACGCCGGGGTGGCCTTTACCCACGCACCGTTGAGGAACATGAGACTGTAGCCGTGGTAGACGAAAACGTCGGTACCACCCATCCGCTCGCGCAATGTCTTGGTCTGGAGGTGGTTTCGGACGTCGGCGAACCCCAGCCGCGCCGGGATTCCCGCCGCTCGGCACGCTGCAGTCAAGAGCACGGCCTTCGGGACGCAGTAGGCCCGTTCTGCGGTCGCGACGGTGCTGGCGCGATACGCGTATGGGTTGTCGGTCACCGTGTAGGGGTCGTACCAAATGGAGTCACGGACCGCGGTGAAGATGGCGATGGCCTTCTCGGTGTCGCCGCAGGCACCACGGATCGCCGATGACACGAAGTCACGTACCGAATCTTGTTGCCAGTCAAGAAACTCCGTGGGTTCGAGGTAGGGCCTGTGGTCGACGGTCATCGGCGCTTCATCTCCAACGGAAGTCCGTCCACCGGAATGGGCAGCGAGGTGTTGTCCCATCGGACGTGATAGTTCTCCGGAACCGTCCAGGTGAACGAACGCAGCATCCTGTGCAGGATTGCTTTGACCTCGAGCGTCCCGAATTGCATGCCGATGCACTTGTGCGCTCCACCTCCGAACGGAACCCAGGCGAATCGGTGGTGTTGGTCTTCGCGCCGAGGCTCGTCGAAACGTGAGGGATCGAACCGCTCCGGATCACTCCAGATCGTTCGATCGAAGTGATTCACGGCAGGCATTATGGCGCACAGAATGTTCGCGGGGATGTGATATCCGTCGATGGCGACATCTCGAACCGTCTTGCGCATCACCAGCGGAACAGGTGCAAGCAGTCTGAGCGCTTCCTTGATCACGAGGTCGATGACCGTCATCTTCTCCAGGGCATCGATGTTCGGCAACCCGTCACCGATGGCCGCGGCTTCCGCAGCCGCTGCCTCCTGCCAGTGCGGATACTTGGCAAGGAAATAGGTGACCGCTGTGGTGGTGATCGTCGATGTGTCGTGGGCTGCCATCATCAAGAAGATCATGTGATTCACCACATCCTCGTCGGAAAACCGCTCCCCGTCTTCGGTGGTGGCTTGACAGAGAGCAGCGAACAGATCCTCCGTTTCACCGGCTCGCGCGGCCGGCAGATGCCGAAAGAAGTAGTCCTCCAAGACGCGCCGCCCTTGCACACCAGCGCGGAATCTGGTTCCCGGAAGCGGAGCACGCACAAGGGAACTCGCCGCCCGGACCGTAGCGACGAACGCCTTGTTGACGGCATCGCTCTCGTCCTTGCCACAGCCGCCCATGAAGACTTCGGTAGCTATGTCGAGGGTGAGTTCCTTCAACAGTGGGTAGATTCGAACCGACGGGCCCACCGGCCACGCAGGCACTGCCGAGCGAACGCATGGGGTTACCTGTTCGACGTATCCGGTCAGGCGCGGACGCGTAAACGCCTCCTGCATGATGCGCCGGTGCATCAAGTGCTCGTCGAAGCTCATGAGCATCAAACCGCGATGGAAGAAGGCGTCGATCAGGAAGGACCAGCCATCCTGAGAGAATGCCTTCGCTTCGCTCGTGAACGCCTCTCGAGTGGCGTCAGGGCCGGCGATGACCACCATCTTGGTGCCGAACGCGCCCATCCACGACACCGAACCCAGACGGTCGTAGCGCTCTCGACTGAAATCCGAGCCGAATCGGATGTAGTCGAGCGTGTGACCCACGAAGGGCAGTCCGGCATCCCCCTGGACGGCTTTCAATCCACTGCCCGCGGGTGCCGGTGCCAGTTCACGAACCGGCCAGTCCCGGCTCCATCGACGCCATCTGTCGTCGACGACGTGAGGCGCGGGGACCATGATCACAGAGGACAACCGCTCCTTCACGTGGTGCGCAGGTGCGAGAAGGTGATTCGTCATGGTTCCTCCTGGACGCTGGGCCGCTTTGACGGCGTCCACCAGTCTTTTCAAAGATGCCATTGATGTCAATATCTAGACATTATTGGCCTAGCAGTTAAGTGCGCGTCTCATGCCCTTAGTCGGCCAGGCTCGGTTCTGCAGGGTCTCCGACCTTTAGACGCCCGACGTTTCTCAAGACGTAATCGCCGCTGTGCGGCTTCCGGGTAAGGAGTCGATAAACCAAGGTAGGCCCCGGCCAGTTCGTCGGGATTTCCCCGCTCGAGGTTCGATACCAGCTCGCACACAGCGCCCACACCGACCTCCGTAGTCGCCTTCTCAAGCGCGTGTTGTAGCGTTGCGCACTCTCCGTCCTGACATCGATCGCATGACCCGGATGAGCAGCCACGGCTTTGATGAGCGCTGGGGTCTGCTTGCAGAGGCGAGTTCGCCGAGAAGACCGCGGTGCGTATCCGGCGACCACATAGAGTATGCACCGCCGTGTATGTACAACAATGGGTTCGCATGCGGATGAAGCACAGGTGTGGTGATCCAGTTGAGGGGGACCGGTCGCGTCCGAAAGTGGGTGTAAAAAGCACCGGCCGGTTCGCGGCTTCGTCG
>NZ_PDHO01000074.1 GCF_002887815.1 Mycobacterium sp. ENV421
GTGAAGCGGAACCTACGCCCGTGCTCCCCATTTACACCGGATCCCGGACACGACCTGGTTCCGCGGTCGACCGCGCGCAACGCGAAGAAGCCGAAACAAGAACCCAGGTCGATCAGGTGATCCCCCACCAACAGCGTCAGCGCATGGTCGTGGACCGGACTAAACGACGCAGAACCGTCGGCCAGCCGGTCCAGCGCTTTCCGGTAAAACGTCAGCCACGAAGGGAGCGCGCCGTCAACCGTCGAGCGCACGATTCCGGTGAATACCTGCTCAAACTCGTGCCGCCCTCGCAGCGCCCAGCCAGGCGCGTCGAGTTCGTCAGCCAGCAGTATCGCCAACTCATCACATAGCTCGTCAGGTTCCAGATCGTGGAGGACGATCAACTCGCCGTCGTGGCGCCGCGCACAGAACCGGCTGGTGCACAGGGAGTTTGGGTCACACCGTTCGCGATGCCGATGAGCCCGCCGTCCTACGCGCACACCACAACCGCACCACGAACCGCCAGGAGCCGGCCCGAACGGATCGAACGGCTGCGTCATGCCGTGGTCCACTGTTCCCTCACCACACCGGGCACGTTAGCGCCCGAGCGCCGTCCTTTACATTGCCCTGACGGGTGGGATATCCGACCACATGGACAGGCTTGGCCCATCCATTTGGAGGGTGCCGTTGGTGCACTCAGTGCCATACCGTCATGGCACGCAACACTGATCGATCGAATGCCCAGGAGGCAGCCATGCGAGAAAGCGCCGACGACACCCAGAACAACGTCACAGCCGAGGAACTGGTGAGAGAAACCCTTGTCGAGGAAGTGTCCATCGACGGGATGTGCGGCGTCTACTAACCATGTTCGACGTCGACCAGCGGTGGCAGCTGCACCCGCAAGCAGCGTTGCGCCCAGAGCCGTTCGGGGCTCTGCTGTATCACTTTGGCACCAGGAAGTTGTCCTTTCTTAAGAGCATTGCCTTGGTCGAGGTCGTACGTTCCTTGCCAGATCATCCGAGCGCGCGCGCCGCCATGCTCGCCGCAGGAGGCGAGAATTTCGACGCTTTCGCCAAAGCGCTTGAAACCCTTGCTGAGTCACAAATGTTGGAGCAGGTGCCATGACGGCTGCCCTTCCTAATCGGCTCATTGACCAGTTTGAGTTCGGACTTGACGCCCCCATATGTCTGACGTGGGAGCTGACCTACGGGTGCAACTTGTCGTGCGTGCACTGCCTGTCATCGTCGGGAAGACGTGACCCGCGTGAACTGAGCACCGAACAATGCAAAGCCGTTATCGATGAACTCGAACGGATGCAGGTTTTCTACGTCAACATCGGCGGGGGTGAACCGACGGTGCGGAGCGACTTCTGGGAGCTGGTCGACTACGCGACGGATCACCGCGTCGGGGTGAAGTTCTCCACAAACGGTGTGCGAATAACACCCGAGGTGGCAACGAAACTCGCTTCCTCTGACTACGTGGATGTGCAGATCTCCCTCGATGGCGCAACTGCCGAAGTCAACGACGCCGTCCGCGGTGCTGGGTCGTTCGCAATGGCTGTGCGCGCGTTGGACAACCTTTCGGCCGCAGGTTTTTCCGACGCCAAGATTTCGGTGGCGATGACTCGCCACAATATCGATCAGCTCGACGAATTCAAGGCGCTGGCAGACCGCTACCGTGCCACTTTGCGCCTCATGCGGCTACGGCCTTCAGGGCGCGGCGCCGACGTCTGGGACGAGCTGCATCCTACCTCGCAGCAACAACGCGCCCTCTATGACTGGCTGGTGGCCCGCGGCGACGAAGTCCTCACTGGCGACTCGTTTTTCCATCTATCGGCATTCGGCGAAGCACTTCCTGGCCTTAACCTGTGCGGAGCTGGCCGGGTGGTATGCCTGATCGACCCGATCGGCGACGTCTACGCCTGCCCGTTTGCCATCCACGAGCAGTTTCTGGCAGGCAACGTATTGCACGACGGTGGCTTCGCCGCGGTGTGGCGCACCTCGGACCTCTTTCGCGATCTGCGGACTCCGACAACGGGTGGAGCGTGCGCGAAATGCGCGCACTTCGACAGCTGTCGCGGTGGGTGTATGGCAGCGAAGTTCTTCACCGGTTTGCCGCTAGACGGCCCCGATCCGGAGTGCGTGCAGGGCTACGGCCAATCCGGTCTGGCCGGCGAGCGCGTGATACCCAAGCCCGCTGTCGACCACTCCCGCCCGGTTCCCCTGACTCTGATCCCCCACCCGCCGAAACGGGCTTGCGATGCCAACCCGCTTGCCGGTTGCACCTGAGAGGTATTCCGCGTGGCAAAGACTGACTGGTTTGAAACCGTAGCGGAGGCGCAACGCCGGGCGGCTAAACGCCTGCCCAAGAGCGTGTACAGCGCCTTAGTCGCGGGCTCCGAGCGGGGCACCACCATCGAGGACAACCTCGGGGCCTTCGCCGAGCTGGGATTCGCCCCTCATGTGGCTGGATTGTCGGGCAAGCGCGATCTGGCCACCACCATCATGGGGCAGCCGATCTCGCTGCCTGTGTTCATCTCGCCGACCGGTGTGCAAGCAGTGCATCCAGACGGTGAAGTGGCGGTTGCGCGCGCTGCAGCCGCCCGCGGCACGGCGATGAGCCTGAGCTCCTTCGCCAGCAAGGCGATCGAAGAGATTACGGCCGCCAACCCCCGCACGTTTTTCCAGATGTATTGGACCGGAGGCCGCGACAAGATGGTGGCCCGGATGGAGCGAGCCCGCGCTGCCGGGGCGGTCGGGCTGATCATGACCTCGGACTGGTCGTTTTCGAGCGGACGGGACTGGGGCAGCCCGAAAATCCCGGAGAAGATGGACCTCAAGGCGATGCTGCGCCTCGCTCCCGAAGGCCTCAGGCGTCCCAAGTGGTTACTGGACTTCGCCAGGACCGGCCAAGTTCCCGACCTGACTGCGCCGAACCTGGCTGAGCGCGATGCGCCGGCGCCCACCTTCTTCGGTGCTTACGGCGAGTGGATGCAGACCCCTCTGCCGACCTGGGATGACGTGGCGTGGCTGCGCGAGCAGTGGAACGGGCCGTTCATGCTCAAAGGTGTGATGCGCGTGGATGATGCCAAACGCGCAGTAGACGCGGGTGTCTCAGCGATCTCTGTGTCCAACCACGGCGGAAACAACCTCGACGGTACGCCGGCGTCAGTGCGAGCCTTGCCTGCGATTGCCCACGCGGTCGGCACCCAGGTCGAAATCGCTTTGGACGGCGGAATCCGCCGCGGCAGCGACGTGGTCAAGGCGATCGCACTGGGTGCGCGCGCGGTCATGATCGGCCGGGCGTACCTCTGGGGACTGGCCGCCGCGGGACAAGTCGGCGTCGAGAACGTGATCGACATCCTCAGCGGCGGAATCGATTCAGCGGTGCTCGGGCTCGGTCACTCCTCAGTGCACGACCTGAGCCCCGCTGACCTGATCATTCCACCGAATTTCCGCCGAGATCTGGGGACGTGATAGACCTGCTCCGGGCCCGCCTCCACCCTCGGGGCCCATGCCTCTGTCGGGGAGCCCTGCAGTCGACCAGGATCCCGACAGTTGCGTTCGAGTAGATACCCGCCGACGCGGCGTCGGGGCGGCCGCAGCGCGCGTGACCGCCAGTTCGCTGTCGGCATGGCTGTCTGTGCCACATGGACCCACGATCACTTTGCGTTGCAGAGCCTGGGCTAGTATGGCGTGTTCCCGCTGATTGAGTCCAACCAGTTCTAGAGTCCTGTAGCCCGGTATCGGGCGAGAAGGGACGATGAACGTATGGCTGGTCGGAAGCGGCATTCCGCGGAGGACATCGTGCGCGAACTGCGCCGTACGGATGAGCTGACCGCGGAGGGCAAGACCGGCGAGGATATCGCCGCCGAACTCGGCGTTTCGGCCGCGACGTTGTACAACTGGCGCCGCGCCTACGGCGGTATGGACACCGATGCCGCCAAGGAGCTCAAGGAGCTGCGCGAGCAGAACGCCCGACTCAAGCGATTGCTGGCTGAGGCTGAGCTGGTCAAAGACGCGTTGCGGGAGGTCGCCAAGGGAGAATTCTGAGCCCAGCTGCCAAGCGTCGCGCCGTTGACATGCTCAAGGACACCTTGGGTATGTCGGAACGGTTGGCGTGCAAGGCCGTTGGGCTGGCCCGATCCACCCACCGCCGTCTGCCACTGGCGCAGACCCCCGCCGATCCGGACACCGAGATCAGGGCCTGGCTGCGTGCCTACGCGACGAAGCATCCGTGTCATGGCTTCCGGCGTGCCGGGGCGGCGTTGCGGTACGACGAGCGCCGTGAGGTCAACAAGAAGAAGATCCACCGCCTGTGGCGTGAAGAGGGCCTGCAGGTGCGGATCCGCAGTCCGCGCAAGCGGGCCGAAGCCTCATCCATCCCGCCGATTGAGGCCGACGCCCCGAATGTGGTGTGGGCGATTGACTTCCAGTTTGACTCCACCATCGATGGTAAGGTCATCAAGATCGCCTCGATGCTCGACGAGCACACCCGGTGTTCGATGCTGAACATCGTGGAGCGGTCGATTACTGCCGAGCGGCTCGTCGAGGAGCTGAAGAAGGTGTTCGCCGTCGCGGGTGGCCCGCCCAAGGTGCTGCGGATGGATAACGGACCTGAGTTCATTTCTCAAGCACTGCAACAGTTTTGCGATGGACGGTTCGGCCTGTCGTATATCCCGCCGGGGACGCCGTGGAACAACGGGCACATCGAATCATTCAACAATCGGCTTCAGAAGGAGTGTCTCAACCGCAACCACTGGAACACCCTGATCGAGGCCCGCGTGGTCATCGGCGACTTCAAGGAGGACCACAACACCCGACACCGACACTCAGCCCTGGGCTACCGGACGCCGGCCGAGTACGCTGCCGTCTGCAGGTGCACCCACACCCCGGTGGCCTGCGAGATCAACTGAATCTGGATCAAACCCAATGCCGTTAACTTTGCCGGTGGGCGAGTCGGATTTCAGGTGGTCCTCGGTGGTTGATGTTGTTGTGGTTGAGGGTTTTTCGAGGGAATTTGTGTCGGCCGGCCCGTTTGGTGGCGCGCGGGTAGGTGCGGTGGCGTCGGACCGGGTTGGGACGCTCGAGGATTTCAGCGATAGCGTGGCCGATGCTGGTGACCAGTCGATCAGGGGGAAAAACCCGCCTGCCCGGTGACGTGGCGGCGGACGATGCGCAGGGTGCGGATGAACGACAGGCGCAGCGGGTCGAACCCTTCGGGATCGGCGGCCTCGTACATCAGGGCACGGATTGCGTAATGGGTCAGCAGGAGCGCCCAGATTTCCGGCTCTTCATGATCGAGGGTGTAGTTGAGGTCTGAATCCGCCGGTTTCCAGTAGTGATCTGGCGATGTAGTTGGTGAGGTTGCGAAAGCCCAGGGCCGATCCGCGGAGGTGTTCGAGGCGGCCGTTGATCGCTTCGGTGGGCCCGTTGCTTGTGCCGGGCCGGTCGAAGTAGGCCAGCACGTCGGCGGCGCGTTTCTTCAGTGTCCGTCCCAGGGTGATCAACTCCTGCAGGGGCTTGGGAACGCCGGTGCTGAGCGTGGTGATCAGCGCCGCCATCATCGTGGCGCCCTTCTTGCGGTCGGGGTGCCGGTAGGCGGCGACGGTGCGCTGATACATCGTCCAGGTGGCTTCGACCTCGGTGTGGGCGTCGACAGCGAATATGGCCGCCAGCCTGGCTTTCTGCTTGTCGGTGAGCAGATCGGCACCGGTCTGCAAGGTTCGCCGCGCGCTGTAGAGGGGGTCGGTCTTGCGGCCGCGGTGCCCGCAGGTGGCCAGCTGGACCCGGCGCCGGCACTCGTCGAGGGCGTTGCCGGCCAGCCGGACCACATGGAAGGGATCCATCACCGTCACCGCATCAGGCAGCTCTTCGGTGCTGGCGGTCTTGAACCCGGAAAATCCGTCCATGGCAACGACTTCCACACCTTCACACCACCGCTTCGGCCGGTTGGCCAACCACTGTTGGAAGGCCTGTTTGGAGCGTCCTTCGATCATGTCGAGCAACCGGGCCGGGCCGGTCTTGTCGCGGACCGGGGTGAGGTCGATGATCACGGTGACGTACTTGTCGCCGCGGCGGGTGTGGCGCCAGACGTGTTCATCGACGCCGATCACCCTCACCCCGTCGAACCGGGCGGGATCGGCGATGAGCAACCGTTGACCTTCGGCCAGGACCGCATTGTTGGCAGTGTTCCACGACACCGCAAGACCTTCGGCGACCCGGGCCACGCTCAGGTGTTGACACACAAGGGCTTCCAAAGCCCACTGCAACGCACGCCGCGACAGCTTGGCCCGCGGCTCAGCGGCCTTGGTGGTGTCTTGACGCCACACGTGACGACAGCCGTTGCAGCGGTAACGACGCACGGTGACCAGCAAGGTCGTGGGCCGCCAGCCGAACGGTTCATGGGCAAGTTGACGGGTGACGCTGTCACGCGGGACACCCTGCTCGCCGCAGCGACGGCACCACGAGTCGTCATCGATGATCCGGCACGCCAACACCGCCCGGTCAGGTCGCAGGCGTTGTCCGGTCACCTCCAGCCCGAGCTCATCGAGGCGGCAGAACGTGGTCAGGTCAGGACAAGCGAAGGTAGCGTCAGGCACGTCGAGGTCTTCCGGATGAGGCGTGTAGGAACCTTCATCTTCGGGAGACCTCGACCCCTATCCCGACAGCGACGCGCCAACCATCCCTACACCCTCAACTGCGAAGAGCCAGATTTCCTGGCGGACCATCTCCGGGCTATGTGAGCGGAGCACCCGGTAGCTG
>NZ_PDHO01000075.1 GCF_002887815.1 Mycobacterium sp. ENV421
CCCGCTTCGCTTCTCGCTGGGAAGTCATGCGCGACCCCGCTTCGCTTCTCGCTGGCGAGTCATACCAGATCCTCCGTACCCAGGGCCCGGGTGTACAGCAGCACACCGACCAAGATCAGCGCCATCAGCACGAAGCTCAGGGCGGCGGCGGCCGGATAGTCCTTGACCACCAGGAACTGCTTCTGAATGACGTTGCCGATCATGGTGTTCTGGGCGCTACCGAGGTAATCGGCATTGATGAAGTCGCCGACCGCCGGAATGAACACCAACATGCTGCCGGCCAGCACGCCGGGCGTCGCCAGCGGCAGGATCACCTTGCCGAACATCCTGCGGTTGGTGGCATAGAGATCGCGCGATGCCTCCAGCAGACGGGCGTCGATCTTCTCCAGGCTCACGTACAGCGGCAGGATCATGAAGATGATCCAGTTGTAGGTCAGGCCTCCGATCACCGCCCAACTCGTCGACAGCAACCGCCCTTCCGGGGGCAGCAGATGCAGCGTGGCGAGTGCACTGACCACCCAGCCGTCGTCGGCCAGGATGGTCTTCCACGCCAGCGTCCGGATCAGGAACGTCACGAAGAACGGCAGGATCACCAGGCCCAGCAACAGGTTCTTGTACCGGCCCGCCTTGAAGGCGATGACGTAGGCCAGCGGGAAGGCCAACAACGCGCACAACACCGTGGCGACCAGCGCGTAGCCGAACGACCGCAGGATCTGGTCGCGGTACAAGGTGAATGCGTCGCCGTAGTTGCCCAGGTCCCAGGCGAAGGTCAGCGTCGGCAGGTACACCGAGCCTTCCATCTTCGACAGCGATGTCCGGAACAGCGAGACGAACGGCACCACATAGAAGACGACGAGATAGGCCAGCGCGGGCAGGATCATCAAGTACGGAGCGAGTTTGCTCCGCTGCCGGTTACTGGTGGCTACACCGGCCATCAGATCAGGCGCCGGTGACGGCGGCGTAAGCGGTGTTGAACTCCTGGGTCTGTTGATCGGTGAGCGCAGCCCACGTCTTCAACTTGTCGAGGGTCTCCTTCGGCGGGTTGATCAACGGGTTCGCGGCCAGGCCGGGATCGATCTTGTTGAGCTCGTCGGTCATGTCCGACAGCACCGGCACGTACTGGGTGTGCGCGATCAGTTTGGCGTAGTTGGCCCGGTCGTAGACATAGTTGATCCACGCCTCGGCGGCCTTCTGATTCTGCGTGGTGTAGGGGATGACCATGGTGTCGACGAACGTGGTGCCACCGGTCTCGGGTACCACGAACTTCAGATCCGGGTTGTCCTTCTGCAGCTGCACCACATCGCCCGAATACGCTTGAGCGATAACGACATTGCCGGACGCCAGGTCGTCGGCGTAGTCGTTGCCGGTGAATCTGCGGATCTGGCCGGCGTCCTTCTGCTGCTTGATCAGAGCGACCGCCTTGTTCACGCCGTCGCTGGTCGGGTTCTCCACCGAGTTGCCCTGCGACAGCATGATCATGCCGAGCCCGTCCTGGGTGTCGGCGAGCAGGCTGATCTTGCCCTTGAACGCGGGATCCCACAGGTCGTCGATCTTGGTGATGTCGCGACCGGTGGCAGCCCGGTTGTAGGCCAGCGCCGTCATGCCGGACATGTAGGGCGCGCTGAACTTACGGCCCGGGTCGGCCTTGGCGTTGAGCAGGTCCTCACGCATGTTCTTCTTGTTGGTCCAACGGCTTTCGCTGATCCCGTTGAGCCAGCCCAGCCCGTTCAGCCGGGCCGCCATGAACTGGGTGGGCACCACCAGGTCGGCGCCGATGTCCTGCTTACGCGACAGCGGCTCCTTGTTCTTGGCGAACCACTCTTCGTTGTCGTTGTAGTCCTCTTTGTAGTCGACGGTGATTCCGGTCGCGGTCTGGAACGCCGCGACGAATCCGTCGGCCATGTACAGCGGCCAGTTCGAGATGCGGAGCTTTCCGGTGGCCGGCGAGCCGTCATCGGTCGGGGTGGCCGGGCCACTGGAGCTGCTCTTGTTGTCCGACTTACCGCACGCCGCGAGGAAGGACGGTCCGAGGACCAGTGCGGCTGCGGCGGCGGCGCCACCACCGATGAACCGGCGCCGGGACGCGTTCGAGGCAAAGATCCGGGAGTCATTCTCTGTGGCCATGTGCCGTAATGCCTTTCGTAAGGGGGAAGGTCGGAGGAGGAGCGGCGGTAGCGGCGTCGATGCGGTCTAGGAGTCGTCGAGCATGTCTTCGAGGTCTTCGGTGGTGGGGATGTCGGCGGCGGGCAGGACCAGAGATGCGTCGGGGGCCCAGGCCACGAACACATCGTCGCCGGGACGCAACATGGGCAGATCCTGGTCGGTCCCGACGTGAGCCAGAATCGGGGCACCGTCCGCGCCGGCCAGCGACAGCCGCAGCACCGGTCCCTGGAAGGTCAAGTCGACGACCTTGGCGCTGACGGAGGCCACATCGCCGGTGGGCTGGTCCATCGACACCCGAACGCGTTCGGGCCGGACCATCAGGGTGGCCTGGCCGCCGGGTTCGATGGTGGTGTCACCGGGTCGGGCCTTGAGTTTGGTGCCCAGCACCTCGACTTCGACGAAGTCGCGGTTGACCCGGCCGGTCTGCCGGCCGTGCCAGAGGTTGGCCTGGCCGATGAAGCCGGCGATGAACACGGTGGCGGGGCGGTCGTAGATGTCGTTCGGGGTGCCGATCTGCTCGACGTTGCCCTGGTTCATGACCGCGATTCGGTCGCTCATCGTGAGCGCTTCCTCTTGGTCGTGGGTCACGTAGACGAACGTGATGCCGACCTCGCGCTGGATGCGCTTGAGTTCGAACTGCATGACGTGACGCAGTTTGAGGTCCAGGGCGCCGAGCGGTTCGTCGAGCAGCAGGGCGCTGGGGTAGTTGACCAGTGCGCGGGCGAGTGCGACGCGCTGTTGCTGGCCGCCGGAGAGCTGGGCGGGCTTGCGCTCGGCGAAGTCGGTCAGCCGGACGACCTCGAGCAGCTCGTCGACGCTTTTCTTGACGGTGGCCTTGTCTTTCTTCTGACTGCGCGGCCCGTAGGCGACGTTGTCCCACACCGTCATGTGGGGGAACAGCGCGTAGTGCTGGAAGACGGTGTTGACGTTGCGCTTGTGCGGAGGCACCCGGGACACGTCGACACCCTCGAGTCGAATCGCACCCTCGGTGGGCTGTTCGAACCCGGCGATCATCCGCAGGGTGGTGGTCTTTCCGCAGCCCGACGGGCCGAGCATGGAGAAGAACTCGCCTGCGCCGATCGAGAAGTCGGCATCGGCGACGGCGACGTAATCCTCGAAACGTTTGACGACGTGGTCGATCTCGATGACCGGTGCGCCGCTGGCGCGTCGTGGTCCGGTGTGTCCGGGGGTCTGCTGGGTGGCGGTGGCGCCGGTGTCGGTCAGGGCCCGTCCTCCTTCATCCCGCGGGCCGGCGAGACATGACCCGTCGACTCCGCCCCTAAACGATTGCGGATTTGCGTGCTCTTCGCAACCGATTCCGCAACGAAATATGAATTCTTCGATGGATTCGCTCGTCGCGACGCGGTTTGGGGCACGGCTTTCGGCGCGGGCCCAGGTGGCTGAGGGTCCCCGCTGGGACGGATCGTAACCCGGCTCAGGCCGTCGTGAGCCCCCGTGCGATAACCAGGCGCTGGATTTGGTTGGTTCCTTCGAAGATCTGGGTGATCTTCGCTTCGCGCATGTAGCGCTCAGCCCGGTAGTCGCGGGTGTAGCCGACGCCGCCGAGCACCTGGACGGCGTCGGTGGTCACCTTCATCGCGGCATCGGTCGCCACCAGCTTGGCCACGCTGGCCTGTTGCGAGTACGGCAGGCCGGCATCGCGGCGCCGCGCGGCGTCCAGGTAGGTGGCCCGGGCGCTGGCCACCGCGGCGGCCATGTCAGCGAGCAGGAAGCCCAGCCCTTGATGGTCGATGATCTTGCGGCCGAACGTGGTCCGCTCGTTGGCGTAGGCGCACGCGTCGTCGAGCGCCGCCTGGGCGATGCCGACGGCGACGGCCGCGATGCCGAGCCGGCCCGAGTCCAGTGCACTGAACGCGATCTGCAGACCCTGGCCCTCGGCGCCGATGCGGCGCTCGGCATCGATGACCGCGTTGTCGTAGAACGCCGACGTCGTGGGAACCGCGGACAAACCCATCTTCTCTTCGGGCTTGCCGAAGCTCAGCCCGGGCTGATCGGCAGGCACCAGGAAGCAGGAGATGCCGCGCGAACCTTCCCCGGTACGGGCGAACAGGCTGTAGAAATCGGCCCGCCCGCCGTGGGTGATCCAGGCCTTCGAGCCGGTGATGACGTACCCGGGCGCCGCCTCGGAAAATACCGCTTTGCACCGCACGGCGGCGGCGTCCGACCCGGCCTGGGGTTCCGAGAGGCTGTATGCGCCGATCTGCTCACCGGACAACATGCCGGGCAGCCACCGGGCTCGCTGCTCATCGGTGCCGAACGCCAGCAGCGGATGACACGACAGGCTGTGCACGCTGACCGCCACCGCGATCGCTGCCCAGCTCGCCGCTATCTCTTCGAGGACCTGCAGGTAGACCTCATAGGGCTGGCCGCTGCCGCCCCATTCCTCCGGTTGCGGCAGGCTCAGCAGCCCGGCCGCGCCGAGTTGGGCGAAAACCCCGTCGGGGTAGGTCTCGGTCCGCTCGTGCTCGTCGACGATCGGGTTGAGCACGCGAGAGCAGATGTCGCGGGTCAACGCGATGAGATCCGCAGCGTCCGGGTTGGGAAGTAGTCGGTCGACGGGCATGGGGGGACCTCTCGATTGATACTTAAAACAGTACTGGCTTACATCTATCAGTACTATTACGGCGATGGTCAACCGGTCGAGCTTCGGAACCCGGCGCCGCGGCGAATTGTTCGACTCACTTCTCGCGCTCTTTCTCGCCGAGGGCTTCGCGCACCTCACCCTCGACGACATCGCCGCCCGGCTGCGCTGTTCGAAGGGCACGCTCTACACACTTGCCGGCAGCAAGGAGCAGTTGGTGCACGCCGTCGCCGTCCACTTCTTCCGGCGGGCCACCGACGATGTCGAGCAGGAGGTTGCCCGGGCCGGCGACGCACGAGCGCGAATCACCGCCTACCTCGCCGCGGTCGGCGCCGCGCTCGAAGTCGCGTCGGACCGCTTCATGGCCGACCTGGATGCGTTTGCGCCCGCGCGGGCCGTCTATGAGCAGAACACCGCGATCGCCGCCCGCCGGGTCAGCGAGCTGATCGCCGAAGGCGTTGCGACGCAAGAGTTTCGAGATGTGCACGCGGCATTCGCGGCGGACCTGGCCGCAGCGATGATGGTCCGCATTCAGCAGGGGATCGTCCGGTCCACCACCGGACTCGACGACGCTGCGGCCTACCGGGAACTGGCCGCCATCCTCACATCCGGAATCGACGCCTGACTCACATGTGGGCGCCGCCGTCGACCCGGACCTCGGTGCCCGAGACGAAGTAGGCATCCGGACTGCCAAGCATCGCAACGACGTTGGCGACCGCATCGGGCTTGGCGAAGATCTCGCCCTTGGGCAACGGCACCAGGGGAGCGACCCGGCCGAACAGGCTGTAGTCGACATCGTCGGGCAGCCCGGGGCCGACACTCTGCTTCGACTCCCCGGTGCCGTCGGTCATGCCCGACGAGATCGAGCCCGGCTGTACCGAGTTGAACCGGATGCCGTCCTTGGCGAACTCGGCAGCCAACGCGTGCGTCATGGCCTGCACGCCACCTTTGGACGCGGCGTACGCCGACATATAGGGGTGGGCGAATGTCGCCGACGTCGAGCTGAAGTTCACCACGGCAGGGGCGGTGCCGGCCTTGAGCGCCGGGAGAGCTTCGCGGGTGACCAGGAAGGTGCCGACGAGATTCACCCGCAACACCTGTTCGAAGGCGGCGAGCGTGGTGTCCAGGAAGTGGTCCGACCGCAGGATGCCTGCCACATTGACGAGTGTGTCAAGACCGCCGAGCGCGGAGATCGCCTCACCCACAGCTGATTTCACCGAGTCCTCGGAACCGACGTCGACGACCACCGTGGTCAGCCGATCGCCCGCGTCGCCGGCTTTGGCCAGGGTGTCCTTGAGTCCGGACTCGCTGATGTCGGCCGCCGCCACCCGGCCGCCTTCGTCGAGAATGCGCAGCACACAGGCCTGCCCGATCCCGGACCCGCCGCCGGTGACCAACACACGACGATCGGTGTAACGCTGCAAGGTCGCCATGGCGGATCTACTCCTGTTCGGTCTGCGATGAAGTCGCCCAACATTGTGGGCCGTGATCATCGGTGTGCGAAGTGGATCCCGCTGACCGGGAACCGAGCGACATCCCGGCCGCTCGGCGGTTCACTCTTCCACCGTGACGACGGCTCGCGGGATGGTCAACGAGACACTTGCACCCGAGTCGTCTCGAATAGCTGGCGAGAAACAGCCACACCACCAGTCACACATCTCGATTGCCGAGAGGGTCTGCTGCACGATCAGGTGACAGTTTCGGTCACGCGGCCTGACTGGCCGGTG
>NZ_PDHO01000076.1 GCF_002887815.1 Mycobacterium sp. ENV421
ACACCACGGTGGTGATCATGTTCACCGCGCCGAGGATGGTGCCCAGACCACCGACCGCAACGCCCAGGATCCACAGGTCACCGCCGGCGCCCGGTGAGTGCATGGCGTCCGAGAGCGGGGTGTAGGCGGTCCAGCCGAAGTCGGCAGCTCCACCTGGGGTGATGAACCCGCCAAGGGCGATCAGCGCCCCAAACACGAAGAGCCAGAACGACAGCGCGTTCAGCCGTGGGAACGCCACATCGGGGGCGCCGATCTGCAGCGGCAGCACCAGGTTGGCGAAGCCGAACACGATCGGCGTCGCGTAGAACAGCAGCATCGCCGTGCCATGCATGGTGAACAGCTGGTTGTACTGCTCGTTCGACAGGAACTGCAGCCCGGGCACGGCCAGCTCGGCGCGAATGAAGAGCGCCATCAAGCCGCCCATGAAGAAGAAAACGAAGCAGGCGACGCAGTACATGATGCCGATCAGCTTGTGATCGGTCGTCGTGACCAGCTTGTAGATCAGGTTGCCTTTGGGACCGGTCCGGGCCGGAAACGGCCGGCCGGCCTCGAGCTTTCCGAGGGGAGGCGCTTCAGTTGTCATGGATTGCTCCACCTCCGGGCAGTGGCGCGTACACGTCGATGTCGCGGACGATCACGAAGGGCCTCCAATCGCGTGCAGGCGTCACCTCGGCAGTCGATGCCGCCACGGCATCACTTTGCGCTTCGATACCGCCACCGAACAGGGACGAAAGTCACCGAACCAAGAGACGACGGCACCCGAATTGATGCCGCTGACGTGGCCGCGTCGGGGTGTCGAGCGCGCATCGGACCGACCGGCGCCAAGCGCTCGTGGACAATCACGTCGAGGACCTATGTCGAAACCCACAGCGCGATGGATGCTTCTCCACGGCACACCGCTCGACCCCAGCATCTGGGATGCGGTCCGTGCCCATCTGCCTGCCGATTCGAGTGCCCCGGACCTCAACCGACCGCAGGCCGACGGTCTTTTTCAACAGCGCCTCGCCGAGGCGGTGTTGGACGACGAGCCTGACCCGCCGCTGATCGTGATCGGGCACTCCCTGGGTGGTCAAGTGGCCATGGAAATGGCTTTGCTTGCGCCGCATCGCATTCGCCGATTGATCCTGGTCTGCACGCGCGATATCCCGGTGCCCGAATTTCACGACGCGGCACGAGCGTTGCGCGCGGGAACGCCGCTCGACATCGAGGCCACCATCGCGCGCTGGTTCACCGCAGCCGAGATCGCCGACGGGGGCCCGGTGATCCACGACGTCCGCCGGCGCCTGACACAGGTGTCACCGTCGGCCTACGCGACCACACTGGAGGCGCTGGCAACCTACGACCGCAGGGCGGAGCTTGCGCAGATTCGGTCGCCGGCAACCCTGCTCTGCGGCCGGCAGGATCTCGGGTGCACCCCCGAGGTGATGTCGACACTGGCGGCTGACCTGCCCGATGCCCGCCTTCAGATCGTCCACGGGTGGGCTCACATGTCTCCGTTCGTCCAGCCCGCCGACTTCGCGGAGCGGTTGCTGAACGCCGCGGAATGAGACAGTGGCGGCAAATTGACTCCACTGCTGAGCCAGGTCCCGTATACACAGATGCATGAAAGCGTCTGCTCATATCGGTCGAGTCGGTGGTCTGGCGGTCGCGCTGGGTATCGGTGCGGCACTGGCCTCGTCGACGGCGGTCGCATGGGCAGACTCTGACGGCTCCGGCAACGCCCGCCCGACGGCCTCCTCTGCCCGTGGCCATGCGGCCGGTCCGAGCGCTCCGCGAGCAACCAAGGCGGGCGTCAATTCGCTGCCCAAACGGCAGGCTCCGACGCAGAAGGTGACGTCGACGACGGTGAAAGCGACCGCCCGGGCCGCCGCAGCTGAGCCCAAGGAGCCGGTCAACGCCGCCGAACTCGCCCTGGCCACCGTGGTTGGGACGTTGGAAGGCTCATCTGCCCACAGCCGGTCCGCGCGGGCTACAGCCGCGGAACCGATCGCAGCTGCCACGCCGACGAATGCCTCGGCGGTGGCCCACATTTCGGCACCGCCGAACCTGACGGCGGTGTTTCAGCAGCTGGTCTACACCCCGCTTCACGTTGTCGTGCAGGCGTGGATCGCCAGTGAGATCGGCCGGCAGGTCGACGACTTCATCAACTCCGCTGCCGGGTCTTACGTGATCGGCAACGGCGTCGACGGCACCGCCGCCAACCACAACGGCGGCGCAGGCGGGTGGCTTCTCGGCGACGGCGGCGCCGGATGGAACAGCACGGAGGCCGGGGTGTCGGGCGGTGCAGGTGGCCGAGCCGGCGCGCTGGGCAACGGCGGAGCCGGTGGAACCGGCGGGGCGGGGGCTGATGGCGGCGCGGGCGGTGCCGGCGGGCAGCTGATGGGGATCGGCGGCGCGGGCGGTAATGCCGGCGCCGCTGTCGTCGGCGCCGTCGGAGGACGCGGGGGTGCCGGCGGCGACGCAACGGGCCTGGTCTTCGGCGTCGGCGGGCACGGCGGGGTCGGCGGTGACGGGACCGACGGCGGACGGGGCGGTAACGGCGGCAACGGCGCGACGTTCCTCGGCAGCGGCGGCGGTGGTGGCAATGCGGGTAAGAGCGGTGTGGGCGGGGCCTCCGTGGGTCTACCGGCGCTCGGTGGAGCCGGCGGCTCGGCCGGTTGGCTCGGAAGCCATGGCGCCGTGGGCAATTCGGGTACGCAAGCAGCAGCGGCGCCCGCCACCGGATCGGTACCGCCGCTGTCGCAGATCGGTACCTGGCTCACCAACGGTGCCGGACAGACCGTCATCTTGCACGGCGTCAACGAGGTCTACAAACTGGCCCCGTACGAACCGTCCGCCAGCGGCTTCAACGAGCAGGACGCACAGTTCCTGGCCGACAACGGATTCAATGTCGTGCGGCTGGGCGTCATCTGGGCGGGGGTGGAGCCGCAGCCGGGAGTGATCAACACCGCCTACCTCGATTCGATCAAAGCCACGGTGCAGATGCTGGCCGACCACGGGATCTACACCGTCATCGACATGCACCAAGACCTCTACAGCGGCACCTTCTACGGCGAGGGTGCACCCGAATGGGCATCCGACGGCGGCGGACGGCCCAACAAGAACTCCGGGTTCCCCGGCAACTACTACGTCAACGGCGCCCTCGGACATGCCTGGGATGCGTTCTGGGGCAACGCCGATGCGCCGAATAGCATTGGACTGCTGGATAATTACGCGCTGACCTGGCAGCACGTCGCCAGCTATTTCGCGGGCAATTCCGCGGTCATCGGATACGACATCATGAACGAACCGTTCCCCGGCTCGAACTATCCGGTCGCGCTGCTCGGCGGCTCGTTCTTCGTCACGCAACAACTGACTCCGATGTACAACCAGGTCGCTGCCGCCATCCGCTCGGTCGACGGCACGACTCCGCTCTATCTGGAACCGCCCAACCCCGCGGTCACCGAAGTGCCGACCCTGCTCGGCATCCCGGTTGCGCTGCTCGGCCGGGTCGCTGACCCGAACTACGTCCTGGCATTCCACAACTACTGCGGCCCGATCGGTGGTGCGCTGTGCACCAAGATCGCCAATACACTTGCGGTACAAGCCGAGAACTACTCCAAGCGGCACAACGTCCCGGCGATGATGAACGAGTTCGGTGCCACCAGTGACATCGACACGCTCACCAAGGAAATGAAGTCCGGCGACCGGTACTTCATGAGTTGGGCCGAATGGGCCTACACCGGCGCCGGTGACATCACCGGATCGCCGGATGTCGAGGGTCTGGTGTACGACCCGACCAAGCCGCCGGTCGGCGACAACGTGAATACCGGCAACCTGCTGACCTTGGCGTCGCCCTACCCGCAACTGGTGTCGGGCACGCCGAAGTCCTGGTCGTTCACCAACGGCACCTTCACGTTTGGATATTCCACCGCGAAGGTCGATGGTGCCGGAACGTTCGCCGACGGTGCTCTGACCACTATCTCGGTACCAGGAGTGGAGTTCCCGAACGGCTACCAGGTGACGGTCACCGGCGGCCATGTCGTCTCGGCTGCGAACGCCACACAACTCGTCGTCGCCTCCGATTCCGGCGCCACCACCGTCAACGTCGTGGTGAGCCCCGCGCCGTAGGCGGCGCGCGTGTCATCCGCCGATACCGGACAGCATCATCCCGGCCGGATCGTATCTGTGGCGGATGGCGTTGAACCGCTGCAGGTTCGGCCCGAGGTACCGCCCAAGCGGTTCGCCGCTTTCGGGGTAGTTGATGTAGCCGCCCACCGATGCCGACCCCAGCGCCTGGTGTGCCGCGGTGAGCCAGTCGGTGGCCGCGTCGGACCTTGCCTCGGTGTACCACTGAACAGAGGCCGCCTGCCGACGCCACGGGAAGGCGCTTGCCGCCGGATCGACGTCGCCGACCGCGCCGGACAGCGACTCCACCACCGCCGTCGCCGAGCCCGCGCCGGCCGGCCATGCCGCCATCGCGGTGACAATGGATTCCGCTGCCGCCGAGGTCATTTCGCCGACGATGTCCGATCCAGCGACAAACGCGCGCGGGACCCGGGCGGCGTCGCCGCCCTCGAAGTAGTGCACGAAGTCCGTCCGGTTGAGTGTGCGGGTTCGGGTCGACGACGCCGACAACCCGGCGGCGGCAAGCATGTCGCCGGCGATCGCAGGCCCGCTGCCCGGCGGAGTTGCCAGGATGACCGTGCAGCGGCCAGGGCCGTCCCCGGCGGTGATGTTGACCATGCCCCAGATGTCACGATCGGCCGCCTGCTGCCAGTGCTGCCAACCGGCGATGGCGGCGGCCGCCGCATCCATCGGAAAGGCGATGGTGACCACGTCGCGGTCGGTGACGGGGAAGGTGCGAAACGTCATCGACGTCACGACGCCGAGATTGCCGCCACCGCCACCCCGCAGCGCCCAGAACACGTCGGGATGGTCGTCAGCCGACGCCGACAGCATGTCGCCGCTGGGCAACACCAACGTCGCCGACACCAGCGCGTCGCAGGTCAGTCCGTGCAGGCGGGCGTCCGAACCCAGACCACCACCCAGCGTCAGTCCCGCGACGGCGACCGTCGGGCAGCTGCCGGACGGAATCGACCGGCCCCGCGACGCGAGTGCGGTCTGGACGGCGTCCAGGTCAGTGGCGGGGGACACCGTCATTGTGTCGCTGCCGGCGTCGGCGCCACCGGGCAGCCGACGCAGGTCGATCACCAGGGTGGCATCGAGCGACGACGCACCGATGTAGGAGTGCCCGCCGCTGCGCACACTGACCCCGATGTGGTGACTCGACGCGAACTCGGCCGCCCTCTGCACGTCCGCGACGGAGGCAGCCGCCAGCACCGCCGCCGGCGCGGATCCGTCGAAGCGTGAATTGAAGGTGCTTTTCGCCGACGCATACTGCGGGTCGGCGGGCAGCAACAGCGTGCCGTCGAGTCGGCCGCGCAGACCCGCCCAGTCGGGCGGGCCGGGACTCGACACCGCGCGGGGTGTGACGGTGCGGCACGCGCTCAGTAGGGCCGCGCCGGCCAGCCCGCCCACTGCCCGCCGGACGAACTCCTGGCGGGACATCTGCCCCGACACAGGCTGAATGCTAGTGCTACTCCAGCACGAAAACCGGGATCAGACGATCAGTCTTGGTCTGATATTCGGCGTAGGGCGGGTAGGCCTCGACGGCCAGCTTCCACCAGTGCTCGCGCTCCTCACCGGAGACCTCGCGGGCGGTCAGCGTCACGGTCGTTTCGCCATCCTGCGCGGTCACCGTGGGATTGGCCTTGACGTTGAAATACCACGACGGATGCGCCGGGTCACCACCCTTGGAGGCGACCATCGCGTACTTGCCGTTCTCCTCGACACGCATCAGCGGCACGTAGCGCTTCTTGCCGGACTTGGCACCGGTGGTGGTGAACAGGACGACCGGGCGATCCATGATGTGGACGCCGTCGGTGGTGCCTTGCTTCAGAATCTGTTCGGTCTGCTCCCGCACCCAATCAGTGGGGCTCAACTCCGCATTCTCAGTCATGGACCGCTCAACTCCTCTCGTGGTTGGACTATTCCCTCATCTGGGGCGCGATAACCGGCGCTGTCCCTCTTTGCCAGGCTGGTTGTGAGTCAGTTCGCGACCAGTTCTAGGAGGGTGTG
>NZ_PDHO01000077.1 GCF_002887815.1 Mycobacterium sp. ENV421
GCCAAGGGAGTAAACAAAATTCGTTCGCGTATCTCCCCGACGGCAGCGACATAGGCGCGGCTCAGTCCGTGATCTTGGCCAAGATGGCGTTGGCGATCTGCACTGGGCGGTCGGCGATGTCGTAGGAGCACATCAGCCCGTCGACCACTGCTAGAACCCACCCCGTCGCGACTGGCCGGGTTCTCAACCCTCGACACCACCCCTGTCGCGCAACCGATTTCACCGAAGCCGACGAAGGTCGCGGTCAACGACGCCCAAGGGTCGCGGCGGGGCCGGTCGATGCCGCAGATCTGAGGATGACCCGACGGATCCGGGACCTGCCGACGATGCGGACGAGCAGTCGGCAAACCCGACCGCGACCTGAGCTAGCTTAGCTGATAGGCCATGACGTACTTTGCTGTCAGCTCTCCCCGATTCTCGTCGGGGATTCCGGGGCCTGCCTCGCAATCGCTGGGACTGGCCGATTAGGGAGGGACTGTCTCGATAACGTGTGTAGCTGCGGTCTCGGGTCGGGGTAGCTAATGTTGTGCAGCTGGTGTCCGTACGACGATGCCATCCAAAGCCGGGCAAATCTTGATTTGGCAGCCGAGTCGGGATGTGTGGTCTACGCCATCACAGAATTCCAGCATTGACACCTCTTGGTCGCTGCTGGGCGGCAGTTTGTCCAACCAGTCTGCATCGACGTGCACATGGCATGTCGCACATGCGCACTCCCCGCCGCAGTCCCCGTCGATGCCTGGCACGTTGTTACTGACGGCGATTTCCATCAGTGACATGCCGTCTTCGGCGTCAACGCAGCGGCTCGTACCGGTGTAGTCGATGTAGGTGATCTTCGGCATTTCGATTCCTTTATCAGTGGGTTAGAGGGAGGTTCGGGACGTTTGCGCGGGTAGGGCCGTTGACCGCCGCCGCAAGGGCTGTGAGGGGGAGGCTCTCGTCGGCGAGTTGCGTCGGGTCTACCTCTGCGCGGTCGGCGATAAGGGTTTTCGACACCATGAATTCGCGCGGCCGGTTGATTGCATCGACGGCCAGCAGTTTCCCGGCGCGCATGTAGAAGGCTGCAAACGATGCTGAGGCCGGATCACCCCGGATGATCACGTCGTCGTAACCTTCGTTGACGCCGGCCGTCTGTAGTTTGATGTTGTACTGGTCTGACCAGAACCAGGGGACTTGACGGAACGGCTCGTCTCTGCCGAGGATCGCTGCGGCGGCCGTTTTGGCCTGTTCGATAGCGTTGTGCACCGACTCGAGGTGAAGTCGTCGGCCGTATATGGGGCTCGGGTACTGGGTGCAGTCACCAGCTGCGTAGATGCCAGGTGCGCTTGTCTGGCAACGGCTGTCCACGACGATGCCGCTTTCGCATGTCAGCCCAGCTGCTGAGGCTAAGTCGACGTTGGGGAGCAATCCTATCCCGACTATGACGAGGTCTGCGTCGATGTACTCGCCGCTATCGAGTTCAATGCGTGCGGTGGACGAGCTGTCGTGGATACGTGTGACTGTCGTTGCGCACCGAATCGTCACTCCTGCTCGCCGGTGAGTGTGTTCGAAGAAGCGGGCCACCGTCGGACAGGTGACCCGTGCCAAGACGGTGGTTTGTGCTTCGAGGACGGTCACGGTCAACCCGAGTTCTGCGGCTACCGCGGCGATTTCGAGGCCGATGTAACCGCCGCCCACCAGGACCAGCCGTGTCCCGGGATGGAACTGGGAGCGGATCCTGTCTACGTCGGTCACTGTTCGCAGGTAGTGGACGCGGGGGTGATCAGCACCAGGGCAGGCCAGCGGGCGGGGGCGGCCGCCGGTGGCCAGCACCAAGTGATCGAAGCTGATAGCGCGGCCGTCGGTGAGCCGGACGCGTCTCTTTTCGGTGTCGAGCTCGCTCACCCGAGTGTCGACCATGACATCGACGTGGGCTTGCTGGTAGAACGCCGCAGGGCGTAGGTACAGGCGGTCCAGCGGGAGGGTGCCGGCCAGGAAGGCTTTCGACAGTGGGGGGCGCTGATAGGGCAGCGCCGGCTCGTCGCCGAGCAGGGTGATCTGCCCCTCGAACCCTCCTTGTCGAAGGCTGGTGACTGTCTGTGCGCCAGCCTGGCCGGCACCGACCACCACAACGGCTTCGGTCACGCACGTGTGGATCATCAGGCGTTGATGCGCACGGGCAGCGATTCGTAGCCCTTGACGAACGGTGAGAGCACGCGGGTCGGTTCTTGAAGAACCTGGATCTGCAGTGGGTCCGGCCACCGTTTGAGGATTTCTTCCCACAGGATGTTGAGCTGTAGTTCGGCGAGTCTGTTGCCGACGCAGCGGTGGATGCCGAACCCGAAGGACAAGTGCTGGCGGGGCTTGGCGCGATCGATGATGAACGTGTCGGGATTGTCGATGGCCTCGGGGTCCCGGTTGCCGGACACGTACCACATCACGACTTTGTCGCCCTGGCGGATGTGCTTGCCGGCGAACTCGATGTCTTCCAGTGCGGTACGACGCATGTGCGAAAGAGGTGTTTGCCACCGGATGATCTCCGACACCATAGAGCTGATCAACGCCGGGTTGGCGGACAGTTTGCGGTATTCGTCGGGAAATTCGTTCAGGGCCAACACACCGCCCGTCATCGAGTTGCGGGTGGTATCGTTGCCGCCGACGATCAGCAGCACGACGTTTCCGAGATATTCCTCGGGCGCCATGTGTCGTGTTGACTCCGAATGGGCCATCATCGAGATGAGATCGTTCTTGGGTTCGGCATTCACGCGCTGGTTCCACAGCTCGGTGAAATACGTTGCGCACTCCATCAGCTCGGCCATGCGCTGTTCTTCAGAATCGATGATCCCGCCACCGGGCAACGCCGTGGTGACGTCCGACCAGCGCGTCAACTTGGCGCGGTCGTCCCAGGGAAAATCGAACAGCGTCGCCAGCATCTTGGTGGTCAAGTCGATCGACACCCGATGCACCCAGTCGAACTCTTCATTGATCGGCAATCCGTCGAGGAGGTCCCCGGTGCGCTGGCGAATCACCGATTCCATGGTGGCAAGGTTTTCGGGCGCCACGATGGGGCTCACGGTCTTTCGCTGGACATCGTGTTTCGGTGGATCCATGGCGATGAACATGGGAAGCGATGCTGCGGCGTTGTCGTCCATGATGGTGATGCCGCCACTTTTAGCCTCCGACGAGAACACCTTCGGGTTGGTCTCGACTGCCATGATGTCGCGGTACTTGGTCACCGACCAGTAGGGGCCGAACATGCTGCTCTTGCAGTAGTGAACTGGATCCTCTTCGCGCAGGCGTTTGAAATAGGGATGCCAGGTGTTGTCCCGGAACAACACGGGATTGCTCACATCAATGTCCTCCAAGGCCATCCCGTACGCCGCGTTCGTCGCGTCGCTGGCGGCCACCGTCATTTCGGTCATGTTGGTCCCTTCTCAACCTGGTGCTCTACAGAAAAATGGGCGCATGAGCGGAAACATGTCTCGCCCCAACCGTTGTGCGCGCCGAGCAGTTCCACCTCGACGTGCACCCCGCGCGGCCTAATGTGACCCTCAACACGATCAAGGGTGATAGGTGGCGAGGCCGACGACAAGTGGCCCGCGGGCCACGTCATGACCCCTGCGGGCCACATCTGGAAGAGGCCGGATGCGGACGTGAGCCGCACCGGACGTTCGAGCTACCGCCGATCGGCGAAGTTCCTGCCGGGCAATCCGGTGCCCACGCAGACGGGCTGGAGCCGATTCGTCATGCTGCGCCGGACGTTGCGAATCGTGATTGCGATGGTGACTGCCGCCCCCTTCGTCACCTGCGACCGGATTCGCGTCGCTCACTAACGCAGCTAAAGTTAGGGCGAACGGGCCAGGCGCCGAGCCTGGTAATCGCTGATGTCTAGCAACCCGAACTTGCCCGCCAAGGCAGCAGCGCTGATCCGGTTGCTTACGCCAAGCTTGTTCAGCAGCGTGGCCACCATGCGCTTGGCGGTTCGTTCCGAGACCAGCAATCGGTCGGCCATCTCCGCGTTCTCCAGCCCTGCCGCCAGCAACGTCCACAACTTCAGGTCCTGATCGGACAAATGCTCTAGCACTTCACTTGGGGGTCGGCGGGTCTGGGTCAGGAGGTCATCGAGGACGGCGCCATCGACAACCCGCATGCCTTCGGCGATCGTCCACAGAGGGCCTGCCAGCGCTTCGGGCCGTGCGGTCTTGGGCAGGAAGCCGTCGGCTCCGGCACGCAACGCTTCTTCGGCCAGGTCGAGATCATCGGTGCCCGACAGCGCGAGGATCCGGGTCGTGGGGCTACGGCCCTTGATGTGGCGGATCGCAGCCAGTCCTCCCAGCGGGGGCATGGTCAGATCAACGATCGCGACGTCAGCGGCGCAGTCCGCGACGAGGTCGGCCGCCTCCTCGACATAGCTGGTTTGGCCCCCCACGGTGAAGATGTCCCCCCATTCGCGGGTGAGCAGCAAGGCTAGTCCCTGCGCAAACAGTTCGTGGTCATCGACGATAGCCACGACGATCCCCTTCCGGCCGCCGCTAGGCTTCATTGTGACGATGTTAGCCGCACCTCAGGATAGGGTCGATGAGACTGAATAACCGGGTCACCGCACTTGTCGACGGTGGCGAATACGGACTGGCCCGCGTTGTGGTGGCAGTCCGGATGGCGGTAGTGGCGTCAGTCGGGGTGCTGGTGCTTGTGGGACCCGCCTGGGTTCGCCAGCACGTGCCCACGGCTGTGGGCATTCTGATTGCGGCGACGGTGTACGCAGTGGTGCTGCTGGCCAACCCGAAATTCGAGGCGCGCCGCACCCGGTACTCCTGGGCGGTCGCCCTGGCTGACAGTGCCATCACCCTTGCCTGGATCGCCTTCACCGGTGGACCGCATAGCCCGGTGGTGGCGGTACTTCCCTTGGTCGTCATCGCTTCGGCAGCCCGGCTGTCATTCATCGAGACTCTGCTGTTATCGACGCTTTTGGGTCTGGCGTACACCGCGGTGATCGTGCCCTTTTCATCGACGCCAGCAACGGCGCTCACCCCTTGGCTCCAGGCCAGCTGGTGGGCGCTGTATTTGTTGTTCGCGGCGGTTCTCACCGCGGGCCTGTCTACCTTGGCGGAGCGCGAACACCGTTCCAGACTGCGCGCTCTGGTCGAAGCCGAGACCCAGCACGCCGCGGCCGAGGAGGAACGCGATCTGCGCTCACGGCTGCTCACGTCTTACCAGTCCCAACAGGACGGGCTGCAGGTGCTGGTGCACGAGTTCCGCACCCCCATCGCCTCGCTGGAGGCACTGCTCGATGCACTGGCCGGCATCTCGCCGATGACGGACGCCGACCGCAGCACCAGCCTGCAGCTGGCCAGCCGGCACACCCGTCATGTCGTCGACATGCTCGACGCACTCTCCGACGTCGCGCTGAGCCGACGCCCCACCTTTTCGGGGGGCAGGGTACGCCAAGTCGACGTCGCGGATATCGTCACCGCAGCAGCCGATGCGGTAGGCCTCACTGCGCCACGCCTACAGCTTGCGATGACCGCCGACCTGAGTGCTGTCGCGATCAACGCGCAGGGATTGCGTCGGGTGCTGACCAACCTGCTCGAAAACGCAGCCCGCCACGGCCGCGGCGCGCCGGTCGACGTCACGTGCAGTCGACACGGCAACGACCTCGTCATCGCCGTCGCCGACCGTGGCCCCGGATTCCCCGACGAGCAAGTGGGAGAGCTGACAGCAAAGTACGTCAGTGCCGGCGGTCAGCGCGGCACCGCCGGTCTGGGGCTGTGGATCGTGCAGCAGATCACCGACGCAATGGGTGGTCGGGTGAATTTCGCCGCTCGCGCTGGTGGTGGGCTCGTCGCGACCTTCCGTGTTCCGCTCATCACCGCGCCGCAACCAGACCCGCCCCCCGCTCCGCGCTGGTAGTCCGGACAACTTTCCGCGGGCCTCGTCGGCCAGTCGTCGGCGCCGCCAACGGCACGCAGCCCACTGGCCCACGCTGGCGTGATCGATCATGGGGACGGTGACGTCCGGATTTCGGTGTAAATCGGTGGGCGCAAGGTTCCGCTTCGGTGGGTGATGTTACGCGGTGGCGCTGACAGGTTCGACTGC
>NZ_PDHO01000078.1 GCF_002887815.1 Mycobacterium sp. ENV421
AGGGCTACCAGGACTTGCGGGACGGCAGGATCATCCGCGGCGTCATCACCCATGCCTCGTGACCTCAGTTATGCGTCGGGTGCTGGCGACGCACCCCTCCTCGGTGACACGATCGGCGACAATCTAGACCGCACGGCTGAATACTTCGCTGAGCGCGATGCACTCGTCGAATGTTGGACGGGTCGGCGCTGGACCTATCGGGAGTTTGTCTCTGATGTCGACACCCTGGCCTTGGGCCTGTTGGAAAGGGGGATAAGCAAGGGCGACCGCGTGGGCATCTGGGCGCCCAATTGCGCAGAGTGGACGCTTGTTCAGTACGCCACGGCCAAGATCGGCGCAGTCCTTGTCAACATCAATCCCGCCTACCGAGCCCATGAGCTGGAGTACGTGCTCAACCAGGCCGGTGTGACGTTGCTGATCGCTGCCGAAAAGTTCAAGGCTTCCGACTACGCCACAATGATCGAGAAGGTCCGGCCGCGATGCGAAGCTCTCGAATACGTCGTTCTGATCGGGGGGCGGGACTGGCACGCGCTGCTTGACGCGGGCCGGCACAGCGATCCGCGACGGTTGGCGGCGGTCGGTTACGCGCTCAGTGCCGACGATCCGATCAACATCCAATACACGTCGGGTACCACCGGGTTTCCCAAAGGCGCCACACTGAGTCACCACAACATCCTCAACAACGGATTCTTCGTCGGCGAGATGTGCGGTTATAAGGAAGCCGACCGGATCTGCATACCGGTGCCCTTCTACCACTGCTTCGGCATGGTTATGGGCAACCTCGCCGCCACGACGCATGGCGCGTGCATGGTGATTCCGGCGCCGTCTTTCGAACCCCGGACGACGCTGCAAGCCGTGCAGGCCGAGCGTTGCACCTCGCTGTACGGCGTGCCGACGATGTTCATCGCCGAGCTCGCCGAACCCGGATGCGAAGAGTTTGACCTGACGAGCCTGCGGACCGGCATCATGGCGGGCTCGCCGTGCCCGGTTGAGGTGATGAAGCAAGTCATCGAGCGGATGGGTGTCCGCGAAGTGACTATCTGCTACGGCATGACGGAGACGTCGCCGGTATCTACCCAGACCAGTGCCGACGATCCGATCGAGCGTCGAGTGTCGACGGTGGGAACAGTGCACCCGCATCTGGAGGTCAAGATCATCGACCCAGAGACGGGGTTGACTGTTCCTCGCGGCACCCCCGGCGAGTTCTGCACCCGCGGATACTCAGTGATGCTGGGCTATTGGGAGCGGCCTGACTGGACCGCCGAGGCGATCGACGCCGCGCGTTGGATGCACACCGGCGACCTTGCGACCATGGACGACGAGGGCTACGTCAGCATCATCGGCCGGACCAAGGACATGGTGATTCGCGGCGGTGAGAATATCTATCCGCGCGAGATCGAAGAATTCCTCTATACCCATCCCGACATCTTGGACGCGCAGGTAATCGGTGTTCCGGATGCCAAGTACGGCGAGGAACTCATGGCGTGGGTCCGCATGCGAGAAGGAACTCAACCCGTCACCGCCGAGGCGCTGCGCGTGTTCGCCACCGACAAGCTCGCGCACTACAAGATTCCGCGCTATGTCCACGTGGTTGACGAGTTCCCGATGACCGTCACCGGCAAAATCCGCAAAGTTGAGATGCGCAACGCAGCGGTCGACCTCTTGAAGGCGCAACAGCGTTGATCAGCTAAACCGCCCCTCGGACCGTCAGCGCAGTAGCGCGCGCGACATCACCACACGCTGGATCTGGTTCGTGCCCTCGTAGATCTGGGTGATCTTGGCGTCGCGCATGTAGCGCTCGACGGGGAAGTCCGAAGTGTATCCGTAGCCGCCGAACAGCTGGACCGCGTTGGTGGTCACCTCCATCGCGACGTCGGAGGCGAAGCACTTCGATGCCGAGGAGATGAAGCCCAGGTTCGGCTCGCCGCGTTCGGCGCGCGCCGCCGCGGTGTAGACCATCAACCGGGCGGCCTCGGTCTTCATCGCCATCTCGGCGAGCATGAACTGCACGGCCTGGAAATCAGCAATGGGCTTGCCGAACTGCTTACGCTCCTTGACGTAGGCGATCGACGCGTCGATCGCACCCTGGGCGATGCCGACGGCCTGTGCGCCGATCGTCGGGCGGGTGTGGTCGAGAGTGGCCAGCGCCGTCTTGAAACCGGTGCCCTCCTCGCCGATGATCCGGTCGGCCGGGATGCGGCAGTCCTCGAAGTACAGCTCGGTGGTGGGCGATCCCTTGATGCCCATCTTCTTCTCCTTGGCCCCGACGGAGAAGCCGGGATCGTCCTTGTGGACGACGAACGCCGAGATGCCGTTGGCCCGCTTGTCGGGGTCGGTCACCGCCATCACCGTGTACCAGGTCGAGTGCCCGCCGTTGGAGATCCAGCACTTGGCGCCGTTGAGCACCCACTCATCGCCCTCACGGCGGGCCTTGGTGCGCATCGCCGCGGCGTCGCTGCCCGCCTCGCGCTCGGACAACGCATAGGACGCCACAGCATCGCTGGCGGCGATCGACGGGAGCACCTGCTTTTTGAGTTCCTCGCTGCCCTGCATCAGCAGGCCCATGGTGCCCAGCTTGTTGCAGATCGGGATCAGCGACGACGAGGCGCACACCCGAGCGACCTCTTCGATCACGATGCACGCCGCCACGGAGTCACCGCCCTGGCCGCCGTACTCCTCGGGGATGTGGATCGCGGCCATGCCCGACGCCGTCAGCGCCGTCAACGCCTCGTCGGTGTAGCGCGCCTTCTCGTCGACGTCGGCGGCGTGCGGCGCGATCTCCTTCTCACACAGGTCGCGCAGCACCGAGCGCAGTTCGTTGTGCTCGTCGGACAGCTTGAAGGGATCGAACTGCGCATCGAGCCTGCTCTGAGCCCTAGTCACGATTGACTGGCCAACATGGTGGCGGAGACGGCGGGTGAGCGGTCGACGAGTGGTTGTTGCATAAGCGTCTCTATCTATTCGGTTGGATCAGCGATGGCAGGGCGTTGTAGCACGACGAAACTCGGCCGTGGTGGGCGTGGGGCCCTTCTATCCTGCAATCGTCGTTGAAGTGACCTCCGCCGATACCAGCCGCCGCCAATACGGCCGGCCCTGGGAGCCGCGGAGCATCCGCGCGCGATGGTTTCGTATTACGGTCTGCTGTTTGGCTGACACGGAGCGTCGCGGCATATTCGGATTGTGCCGGTGGTCATGCTGGCGTAACTGTCCAACAATCGCACATTCAACATCGTGCCCACCCCGCGCTGCGACTCAGCGCTACCTAGGAGCTGCCCGTACATGAATCGCAGTGGCCGTTTCTGGCGCCCGTTAGCGCCCTCGACGCCACGAAAAATGGACATCTCGGTTAATCGCCACTAACGTTCCCGTAGTTAGTGGCGATTAACCGAACTTTGTCGCGGCGGGTCGACACGAGTGCGACGTGCCGTGAGCCCACAGGCACAAATGGTTTGGGGGATTGATGACGAGGTCGGTGATCATTGCAGGAGCCCGCACGCCGGTGGGCAAATTGATGGGTTCGCTCAAGGACTTCTCCGGCAGCGATCTGGGCGCCATCGCGATCGCCGGTGCAATGGAGAAGGCAGGAGTTCCGGCGTCGCTCGTCGAGTACGTGATCATGGGCCAGGTGCTGACCGCTGGCGCCGGGCAAATGCCTGCCCGACAGGCGGCCGTCGGCGCCGGGATCGGTTGGGACGTGCCAGCGCTGAGCATCAACAAGATGTGCCTCTCGGGCATCGACGCGATCGCGCTGGCCGACCAGCTGATCCGCGCCGGCGAATTCGACGTCGTCGTGGCCGGTGGCCAGGAGTCGATGACCAAGGCGCCGCACCTGCTGATGGACAGCCGCGCGGGTTACAAGTACGGTGATGTCACGGTGCTCGACCACACGGCCTATGACGGGCTGTTCGACGTGTTCACCGATCAGCCGATGGGCGCGCTGACCGAACAGCGCAACGACGTCGACCAGTTCACCCGGACCGAGCAGGACGAGTTTGCGGCGCGTTCGCACCAAAAGGCCGCTGCGGCATGGAAAGACGGCATCTTCGCCGACGAGGTGGTGCCCGTGAGCATTCCGCAGCGCGAGGGCGACCCGATCGAGTTCACCGAGGATGAGGGCATCCGCGCCGACACCACCACCGAGTCTTTGGCCGGTCTCAAGCCGGCGTTCCGCAAGGACGGCACCATCACCGCCGGATCGGCGTCGCAGATCTCCGACGGCGCGGCCGCGGTGGTCGTGATGAACAAGGAGAAGGCCCAGGAGATGGGGCTGACCTGGCTGTGCGAGATCGGCGCCCACGGCGTGGTCGCGGGCCCGGACTCCACCCTGCAGTCGCAGCCGGCCAATGCCATCAAGAAAGCCATTGCCCGCGAGGGCATCTCGCTTGACCAGCTCGACGTCATCGAGATCAACGAAGCGTTCTCCGCGGTCGGGCTCGCGTCGATGAAGGAGCTGGGTGTCGATCCGGAGAAGGTCAACGTCAACGGCGGCGCGATCGCCATCGGGCATCCGATCGGCATGTCGGGGGCGCGGATCACGCTGCACGCCGCCCTCGAGTTGTCACGACGCGGCTCCGGCTATGCCGTCGCGGCGTTGTGCGGCGCCGGCGGCCAGGGCGACGCCCTCATCCTGCGCACGGGCTAGCTTCGGCATGGGCTGTGCGCCTCACGGCGAAGTCGCATCGCCGCGTGTGATCCCGCCGACTTCACCGCGACAGCTGTCGTGGCAGTTGACCCTACAAAGAAAGTCGGCAGATTGAGATGCGTATCGACTACTCTGAATTCCCAACCCTGCGACTCGAGCACTCCGAGGAGGGGATCCTCGAGATCACGCTCGCCGCGCCCGGCCTGAATTCGGTCGGGCCCCGCATGCATCGCGATCTCGCTGACATATGGCCGGTCATCGAACGAGATCCCGACGTCCGCGTCGTCCTGGTTCGCGGTGAAGGGGCGGCCTTTTCGTCCGGAGGCAACTTCGATCTGCTCGAAGCGATGATCGATGACTACGACAGCCGCATCCAGATCATGCGCGAGGCCCGCGATCTGGTCGTCAACATGGTCAACCTCGACAAACCGGTCGTCTCTGCAATCCGCGGGCCTGCCGTCGGCGCGGGCCTGGTAGTCGCGGTGCTATCCGACATCTCCGTGGCCGGCCGCACCGCGAAGATCATTGACGGGCACACGCGCCTCGGCGTCGCGGCGGGCGATCACGCCGCCATCTGCTGGCCGCTGCTGGTTGGGATGGCCAAGGCGAAGTACTACCTACTCACCTGTGATCGCCTGTCAGGCGCGGAGGCCGAGCGAATCGGGCTGGTATCCGTCTGTGTCGATGACGAAGAGGTTCTGGCGACGGCTCATCGCATTGCCGCTCAATTGGCCGGCGGCGCGCAGGCGGCCATCCGCGGGACCAAGCGCAGCCTCAACCATTGGTATCGCATGTTCGGACCCACCTTCGAAGCCTCACTCGGCCTGGAGTTTCTCGGATTTGGCGGCCCTGACGTCAAAGAAGGCCTGGCAGCGCACCGCGAGAAACGTCAGCCTCGATTTGACGCCCCGTGGACGCCAGCTTCGGTGGATGATCGCCGATGAGCCGCCTGAACGGGCGCACAGCGCTGGTGACGGGCGGCGCCGGCGGCATTGGCGCCGAGATCTGCCGGCATCTCGCCGAGGCGGGAGCCCGGGTCGCAGTGTGCGATATCAACGACGCTGAGGCCGAGGCGCTGGCCGCGACGTTGCCTGGTGCAAGCGCCGGCTTCGCGATCGACGTCACAGACAGCTCGGCCGTGGCCCGCACCGTCGAGGCTGTGAACACACAGCTGGGTAAGGTCGACATCCTTGTCAATAACGCCGGTGTCGATATCATCGAAAAATTCGTCGATTCGACCGAAGAGTCGTGGAAAACACTGCTAACGGTCAATTATCTGGGCACGCTTATCGTCAGCCGTGCAGTGCTTGATTGTTGACCGTCTCTCGGGATGACGACGACGGGGTATGCGGTCGTCATTGAGCGTG
>NZ_PDHO01000079.1 GCF_002887815.1 Mycobacterium sp. ENV421
CAGCAGTCCTACGTGCCATCACCGTCTGGCTGCCACATTTATCGGACACGCCCTAGTTGGCACAGTGCCAGTTCGATGTCGAGTTCGCCGAGTTGGTCGAGGGTTTCGGGGCTGTGCAGGATTTCGTCGAAGGGCCGCCGGTACTGCTCGATCACCCGGGTGCGCAGCATGCTGGCACTGGCGTGGTGACCGGTATCGCTGTCGCTGCCGTGTGTTTCGGTGGGGCCCAACGCGGCCCAGGCCAAGGTGGTGACGTGCAGCGGTGCTTCGGCGAACAGGTCGGCTTGGCGGGAGAGCAGTTCGATGAGCCGCTCACGCAGCGGTGATGAGGTGTTCGCCGATCTGGTGTTCGATGAGCGTCATATCGGCGCGCCCGGGCTGGCGCACGGTGGTGCGATCGCCGCGGCCTGTGATGACGTGCTGGGTTTTTCGTTGTGGGGCGCGGCCACCCCGGCGGTGACGCGCCGTTTGACGGTGGAGTATCTGCAGCCGGTGCCGTTGGGCTGCACGCATCGGCTGACCGCGCGGATCGCCGCACGCCAGGGCCGGGCCCTGCATGTGGAGGGGGTGGGCGTCGGCCAGGACGGTGTCACCCGGTTCACCGCTTCGGCGGTGTTCATCACGGTGGATGCGGCCCATTTCGCCGCGCACGGTGACATCAGCGGTTTCGGGCAGTTGTTCGCTGAGCTGACCCGCTACGGTGGCGCCGGCGACGCGGGGTCGCGGTGAGTGTGCCCACCGCCGCACCCCGGCACCGGGCGCGGCGCCCGCGCCGGCCGGCGGCCGCGGTGTCGGCGCGTCGCGAGGCGATCCTGGATGCCGCGTGGGCGGTGGCCTCGGCACAGGGTTTTGACGGTGTGCAGATGCGCGCGGTGGCTGCCCGGGCCGGCATCGCGGCCAGCTCGCTGTATCGGCATTTCCGATCCAAAAGCCACCTGCTGGTGACGGTGCTGGCCCGCGAATTCGAGCGTCTCGACAGCGAATTCGACTGGAGCACCGGCGATCTGGCACCGCAGGCCCGACTGGGACGGTTGACCGCACACCTGCACCTGGCCTGGCAGAGCAACCCGCGCCTGACCGAGGCGATGGTGCGTGCGTTCGTCCTCGCCGATACCGAGGCGGCCGGCGCGATCGAGCACGCCGTGGCGGTGATCAAGGACATGCTGGCCCGCACCCTGGGCGGGCCCACCCCCACCACGCATGACCGTGACGTGGCCAGCCTGATCGCCGATGTGTGGCTGGCCAGCCTGATCGCCGTCATCGGCGGCCGCATCGATGCGGGCCAGGCCCGCGAGCGTATCGACCGGACCACCCGACAGCTGGTGTGCGGCCCCGCCGCCACCGGTTAGCGAGACTAGTAGTATCGCTGCGCTACTCCCAGTACCATTAAGCGACACAATGACGTGGCGGAGGGAGTCGGGCATGCATACCCCCTGGATCGAGCGGTGCACCGTTCAGCGCGTCTCGTTGCGCGACGGATTGGTGCTCGACCTCGACGACTACAACGAATTGGTGATCGCCACCCTGATCCGGCTGACCCTGCCGCCGATCGGTTCGTCCTATCCCGAGGAGCAGGTACTCATCGATCCGGGCAACGTCTCGGCCCAGCAGCGTCCTCTGCTGGATCTGGCCGGCGCGGTGTGCACCGGGGCGTGGTGCGACGAGGACGGCGGGTTGCACCTGGGTTTTTCTCGCGGGCATCGCATCGATGTCGCCCCGCAGGAGGCCGCGACCTCCTGGGAGCTCTACGGCAAACGACACGGCTACATGGCATGCCTGCCCCGCGGGCGGGTGCGGGTGGAGCGCCACGACCTACCCGACGACGAATCTCACGGCGCCGCAAGTTAATTCACCTCGCCGTCCCCGGCTCCCGCCGCGGCCCTAAGGCCCGCACCGGCATTCCGATCCTCGTGTGGGACTATTAGTATCGTAGCGATACTGATAGTTTCGTTTCTGTGGGAGGCGTGCGGATGGGCGATCGAACCGGGGGTGCTGTGCCCGCGGGTGGCCGGCGGGGCGTCGATCTGTCCGGATCCTCGGAGTACAGCGCCCGGCTGGGGCGGCTCGCGGCGTTCACGGTGGGCCACAAGGCATTGGTGATCGGGGGGTGGATCGCGGCCGCGGTGGTGCTGGCGCTGCTTTTCCCGCAGCTGGAGACGGTGGTGCGCCAACAGTCGGTCGATCTGATCCCGCGTGATGTGCCCTCGTTTCAGACCGTGGACCGCATGAGTGAGGCGTTCGGTGAGCAGGGGTCCAAGACGATGCTGTTCATCGCGATGCACGACCCGGCCGGCCTGAGCGCCGACAATCAACAGCGCTACCAGGATCTGGTGGGGCGGTTGCGGGCCGATCCTGAACATGTGCTGCTGGTCCAAGATCTGCTCGCCGACCCGGTCACCAAAACCCAGGCGCTCAGCGGTGACGGCAAGGCCTGGTATCTGCCGGTCGGGGTGGCCGGCACCCTGGGGGATCCCACCGCGGCCGAATCGGTGCAAGCAGTGCGCGAGATCACCGACGCGGTGTTCGCCGGCACGCCCACCACGGCCTATGTCACTGGGCCACCGGCCACGTTCTCCGATCAGATCGCCTCGGCCGAGCACGACCTGGTGTTCATCTCGATCGCCGCCGCCGCGCTGATCGCGCTGATCCTGCTGATCGTGTACCGGTCGGTGTTCACCGCGCTGCTGCCGCTGGTGGTGATCGGGCTCAGCCTGGCAGTCGGGCGCGGGGTGCTCTCAGCACTCGGGGAACTCGGTCTGCCGGTCTCGCAGTTCACCGTGGCGTTCATGACCGCGATCCTGCTCGGCGCCGGCACCGACTACACGGTGTTTCTGATCAGCCGCTACCACGAACAACGCCGCGCCGACGTGCCCGCCGATCAAGCCGTCATCGCGGCCACCGCCAGCATCGGCCGGGTCATCTTGGCCTCGGCGGGCACCGTGGCCCTGGCATTTCTGGCCATGGTGTTCGCCACCTTGAGTGTGTTCGCCGGACTCGGGCCGGCCTGCGCGGTCGCGGTCGCAGTCGGATTCGCCGCGACCATCACCCTGCTGCCGCCGGTATTGGCACTGGCGGCCACCCGCGGCATCGGCGAACCCAAACCCGACCGCACGCGCCGCTACTGGAACAGCGTGGCCGTGGCCGTCGTGCGCCGCCCGGTGCCGCTGCTGGTCATCAGCCTGACCATCCTGCTGGCGCTGTCGGCGGCCGCGGCGACCATGACCATCAGCTACGACGACCGCAAAGGGCAACCCGCCACCACCGCCAGCAACCAGGGCTATCAGCTGCTGGACCGCCATTTCCCCAAAGACGTCGTCATCACCGAATTCCTCGTCGTGGAAAACCCGACCGACATGCGCACCGGAAAAGCCCTGGCCGACCTCGACGAGATGGCCTCGCGGATCGCCCAAATCCCGGCCGTGACACGTGTTTCCGGGGTCACCCGACCCGCCGGAACGCGCCTCGACCAAGCCCAACTGTCCTGGCAGAACCGACAAATCGGCGACAAGATGGCCGACTCGGTCGCCCAGGGCAACGATCGGCGCACCGACCTGGACAAGCTCACCCACGGCGCCGACCAACTCGCCGATGGCCTGGCCCAACTCGACACCACCGTGCGCACCGCGCTCACACCGCTCGGCGGTGTGCTCACCCAAGCCATCACCGCCGGTGACCGCATGCAGCGCTTCGGCCCGCTGCTGCAACAACTCTCAGCCACCGCACCCGACATCGACACCGCCATCCGAGCAGGCCCCGGCATCCGGGCGCTGGCCGAACGCGCCCAGACCGCCATCGCCGCCCTCGACCCCCTCGACACCGCACTCAACACCGCACCGTGGTGTGTGACCACCCCACAATGCGCCCAGATCCGCGACCAGGTCACTGTCCTGACCACCCTGCGCGACAACGGATTTTTCACCCAGCTCGCCACCCTGGGCGACCAGTACAACCCGGCCACCAACGCCACCGTCACCGGCACCCTCACCGAAGTGCAACACACCGTGGCCGCCATGAACGCCGCCTTCAAAACCCTCGGCAACCCCGAGAACCTGGCCGCCAACATCGGCCGACTCCAACACGGCATCAGCCAACTGGCCTCCGGCGCACGCGCCCTGGCCACCGGCGTGCACACCCTGGCCGACAGCAACATCCAAATGCTGTCCGGGATGAGTCAAATCGCGGCCCAACTGCAAAACTCCGCCCGCGCCACCGCCGGATCCGATGCCGCGACCGGCTTCTACCTGCCCCCCGAAGCCTTCGACAACCGCCAATTCGCCGACGTCGCCAAACACTTCCTCTCACCCGACGGCAAAACCGCCCGCTTCGCCATCGACACCAGCACCGACCCCTACAGCGGCGACGCGATGAACCTGGCCCGCCAGATCACCGACATCGCCAACGCCGCACGACCCAACACCTCCCTCGCCAACGCCACCGTCTCAGTCGCCGGGTTCCCCGCCGTCAACTCCGACATCCAACGCCTGCTCTCAGCCGACTTCACCCAACTGGCCATCGCCACCCTGGTCATCGTCGGACTCATCCTTATCGCCCTGCTGCGCGCCCTGATCGCCCCGCTATATCTGCTGGGCACCGTCGTACTCAACTACCTGGCCTCACTCGGCATCGGCGTCATCGTCTTCCAATGGATCCTCGGCCACGAAATTGCCTGGCCCGTACCACTATTAGCATTCATCATCCTCGTCGCCGTCGGCGCCGACTACAACATGCTGCTCGTGTCACGCCTACGCGAAGAATCCACCCACAACATCCGCGTCGGCGTCCTGCGCACCGTGGCCACCACCGGCTCAGTCATCACCTCCGCCGGCCTCATCTTCGCCGCCAGCATGTTCGGCCTGATGATCGGATCAATCGCCATCATGATCCAAACCGGACTCATCATCGGCTGCGGACTACTCCTCGATACTTTCCTCGTGCGCACCCTCACTGTCCCAGCCATCGCCACCCTGCTCCGCCAAGCCAGCTGGTGGCCACACATCATCAACCCGGTCGCGATACCCGGGCGGGCACGGAAAATCGCCGTGCCGAGCATGGTGACCCACGACAGCCGCTGACCTTGACAATCCACCCAGCCGCCGAACCCTCGCCGTGGTCGCCCCGCGAAGCAGAACTACTTGCGGTGGCACTGCGTCTCCTGCAGGAGCGCGGCTACCAAGGCTTGACCGTGGACGCTGTCGCGGCCGCCGCTCACGCCAGCAAGGCCACCGTCTACCGGCGCTGGCACTCAAAAGCCGAATTGGTGTTAGCGGCGTTCGTTGAAGGCACCCGCCACAACACCATTCCACCCGACACCGGCACCCTCCGTGGCGATCTGCTGCGCCTCGCGGAGATATTCAGCGAACAGGACCAACACCATGCCAGCACCATCCGAGCTGTGCTCATCGAGACAACACGCAACCCCGCACTCAACGACGCCATCCAGCACCGGTTCCTGCGCGAGCGAAAAACCCTGATGCAGCACGTCCTACAGCGAGCGATGAAGCGCGGTGAACTCGTCACCGCCATCAGCGACGAGTTGTGGGATCTGCTCCCGGGCTACCTGACCTTTCGGTACACCGTTGCCAACCGACCCCCAACCCATCACGCCATCGAATCACTGGTCGACGACGTACTGCTCGGAATGTTCACCTCGCCAACCGAGTAGTGCGATCCCTAGCGCCCGCAATGATGACTGGCGGGGTCAGGTCGTGCCGGCTGGGGACTGTGGAAATAACGGTGTTTCCGGCAACTGACACGCTGAGCGATGCTCGGC
>NZ_PDHO01000007.1 GCF_002887815.1 Mycobacterium sp. ENV421
CACCGGCCAGTCAGGCCGCGTGACCGAAACTGTCACCTGATCGTGCAGCAGACCCATGGCGTCCAAAACGCCAGGTTTTCACCGTCGTCCACGTCGATGAAGACTACTTCGAATGATGGCGCCCGGTTGGTGGCTAAATCACAGAGTCCTGCGGTGTTGACGTGGAAATAAGGTGCCCTCATCGTCCGCCTTTGGTTAGAGCACCCGCCGTGTCGGTCCGCCGTAGTTCAATAGGGCGGTGGGGGAAACGAGCGAGGAATCAGTCCAAGATGTCATTCTGCAGCTGCTCGACGACGGCGCAGCGCTGCATTCGGACATCAAGAACGCGGTGCTCAACGCGCTTGCAGAGGTCGCCGACGAAGATACAGCCGCCGACACCCAACCCTCACCAACCTTCCTGACCAGCATCTCGGTGGTAGGTTTCCGCGGCATCGGGGGCCAGGCCCAACTCGATCTTTACCCTGCGCCTGGCCTAACTGTGGTCAGCGGACGCAACGGCTCCGGAAAGTCGAGCTTCGCCGAAGCGCTCGAACTCGCTCTCACCGGCACCAGTTACCGCTGGCTCAAGAAGGAAACGTTATGGGCCGAGTCGTGGCGCAATCTGCATCGCCCGCACCCCTGCGCAATCCGGGTTGGGTTCACCGCTGAAGGGCTGGGGCCGATCACGGTCGGGGTCACCTGGGACAAGGGCGCCGAGCTCGGCGCACGGACGTCGTACACGCAGGTGGGCGGGGGCGACCGCACGGAGGGCACCGACAGTCTGGGGTGGGCGCGTCCACTCGAGCTGACCCGCCCCGTTCTGTCCTACGACGAGTTGGGCCGGTTGTTCGATGGCGGCCCGTCGGCGCTCTACGACGCGTTGGCCAAACTGCTCGGACTCGAAGTGCTCGCCGACGCTGAGAAATGGCTTGCAGCAGAGCTCAAGTCATCGAAGGCCGGGCGTGATCGCGCCGATGACGAGCGAAAGCGGCTGCTCGGTGTCCTTGGCGACAACGCCGACGAACGCGCGGAGTTGGCCACGACGCTGCTGAAGAAGCGGGGCGGCGCACCGCTGGACGACGTGCTGGCCCTAGTCACCGGATCAGATACTCAGGGCCATAAGGAGCTTTTGGCGCTGCGGGCCGCCGCGGCGCTCGAAGCACCCACGATCGACGAGATCGATTCTGCGGCAGCCCGACTACGCGCCGCGACTCAGAACCTGACGACTGTCGCTGCATCATTGGCCGACGGCACCCGCCAGCGAGTCCAACTCCTCCAGTCGGCGCTTCGTCTCCATGACCACGAAGGCGACATCGACTGTCCCGTGTGTGGCCACGGCAGACTCGACGGTGAATGGTCAACCGCTGCAAGGGAGTCGGTTGCCAGCACAGAACAGGTCCTCGGCGAGTATCAGGCCGCGACAGCCGAGCTCGCTAGCGCCAGAACTGCGGCGCTCAGGCTGGTCGGCAGTGTCGAGCAGATCGGCGAGGTGCCCGGAGTGGAGCTCTCCGCACTCAAGGACTACAACGAGGCCGTTGCAGCCACCGCCGACAAACCCGATGGCGACGTGGACCTCGCCAACCACCTCGACTCGACTCTGCTGAGTGTCGCGGGCTATGCCGAAGCGCTATGCGCGCAAGCCCAAGAGGCACTTGCGCTTAAGGAGAACGCATGGGCGCCAGTTGCAGCACAGATCGCAGGCTGGGTCTCGCTGGAGCGAGATGCGCGAGAGAACGATGGCGCCGTCAAGACCATGACCGCCGCGAAGAAGTGGCTGAACGAACGTGCTGGACCTTTCCGCAACAAGCGACTGGGGACCATTGCGGCACAAGCTCGCAAGATCTGGGGTCAGCTCCGCCAAGAGAGCAATGTCGACCTAGGCAACATCACCCTGGAAGGCACTGCCACCAAACGCAAGGCGGTGCTCGAGGGTTCCGTCGACGGCGAACCGACCAAGGCGTTGCCGGTGATGAGTCAAGGCGAGCTGCACGCGTTGGCGTTGGCGTTGTTCCTGCCGCGGGCGACCGCAACCAGCAGCCCGTTCCGGTTCATCGTGCTCGACGACCCGATTCAGGCGATGGACCCCGCGAAGATCGACGGCTTCGTCCAAGTTTTGTCGGAGATCGCGCAGACGCATCAAGTGGTCGTGTTCTCACATGACGACCGGCTGGCGTCGACCATCAGGGACACGGGAACGGACGCAAGGCTCATCGAGGTAGTCCGTGAGGCGGGCTCCAAAGTGACCATGCGCGACAACGTCAATCCCGCGCAGCGTCAGGTCAACGACGTCTTCGCCTTGCTGAAGGACGAGGGTCTGCCGAAGGAGATCCGAATGCGGGTGATGCCCGGGCTCTTCCGGCTCGCGGTGGAAGCCGCGGCGAAGCAGGCGTATTACACGAAGCGGGCGCTTGCGGGCGGCAGCCGTGCCGAGTCCGAGAAGGCCTGGGCGGCGGCGATGAAGACCGGCCAGCGGATGGCGTTAGCGGTACACGGCGACTCGAAAGCTGATCTCACCAAGTGGCTCGACGCGATGCCTGAGCGGCGCTACACCCTTTGGGTATGCAATGCCGTGCACGGCGACGGCGTTGACATCACCAAGCCGGAAGCGGAGGAACTCGAACGCACGGTCCATGCGTTGTTGGCGCTGCGATGAAGGCCGTCGAACTGGTGGCACAGGCACAGTCGATCTTGACGACGCGTGCGTCTGGCGGCCTTTCGGCAAGGATGGCCGCGTTCCTGGCTCGCCGCGCACTGGAAGAGATCATCGATGCGCGCTGTACCGAGGTCGATGCCCGAGCACCGAGCGCCAACACGCGCAGCCAGTTGCTCATCCTGAGGGTTCTCGACGATGCCGAGGTCGCTAGCCGCGCAGCGGTTGCGTGGCATCGCCTGAGCAATGCCTGTCATCTCCATGCCTATGAGCTACAGCCGTCAGTGGCCGAAGTTCAGCAGTTGTGTGGGGTTGTGGCGGGTCTCGTGAGCGAGGCGTAGGCGATTAGCGCTGGTGCGCAACGGCGGGTGTAGGTACACACATCTCGAGACGGAGGGGCAGCATGAGTCCGGAAGCGACTGATCAGGCTTGGCTTGAGGACTACGCGCACAACTACCTTTGGGTCGACGACGAGTGGATGGAAGTTGGCGACCGAACATTCACATACTGGCAAGCGCGTCTTGCACAGACGACGACGATCAAGATCCTGCCTGACGGGCGAGCCAAGTGGTGTGTTCGCACGCGGATCGTCAACGATGTCGCCGGCGTGGACGCGGCGACGCGACTGTGCTTCGCGCTCAACTCATATGCCGCTGGGTGGAGCTTCGCCTACGACCGCGAAAGTCGCAGCATCGATGCGATCATCGCCATGTGCGTACCGCTGGAATTCGACACGTGGCAGCTGCGGCTCTCCGAGACGGCAAAGCTCAGCGGATGGATGTCGGATGTCATCGCGGGTCGCCTCGCCGCCGCCGCATCCGGCGTGCCCGCTTATACGTACCCGGCTCACCAATCCTCCGTTCGCGGGACGTTGGACGGGAGTTACTACTACCTCGAGACACTGCGCGGGCGACCAGAGAATGTGTTTGACACGACGCGACGGCTGTATCCGGGATTGGAGCAGGTGGCCGCCGAGTTCGGCCGGATGATCGGTGTAGCCAACGAGCAGGTGGTGGCCGATGACGCCGGAATCCACATCGCAATCGAGGACACCGGAGCAGATCTGCATGCGTGGTTTGCGGAACATCCCATCTTTGGGAACTGCTGGCACACTGCCGTCCGCTTTTCTACCGTCTTATCCGGAGAGACTGCGGCACAGGTCTCGGCGATGGCCTGGCATCTCTTCGCGGACGATGAGTCAACATTGTTGGGCGCATGGCACGCGGACGATGGTGATCTTGTCTTCGCTCAGTGGAGTACGACTTCGGAGCTGAGACATCAGGAGTCTCTGCCCTCGAACCGCGGTCGTTCATCGGCTGAGGTTCACAGCGTCGGTGACCTGTGGGGACTGACGTCCGCGGTCAACGGTGCGATTCACCTCACGCTTGCGGCGGTCCAGCTCGTCGCCCAGTCAACACAACAGATCGACGAGGCAGCACGAACGGCGGCGACTGTCATCGCATCAATCAGCGACGTCGCGCGGTCGGCGTTGGCGGTGACTCCCGCTGAACGGGGAGAGCCCACCGACCGTCGGTTACTGTGGTTGGAACGAAAGTACGTGCTCGCAATCGCAGCTTGGTTCAACCCAATCGGGCCGTCGGTCTGCACTCTCGAGGTTTGTTCGCTACCCGATCGGGACGAGGAGTACCTGCTGTACTTCTTGCGGCATCCCTACTTGCCGGATTACCGCGTGTTAGGCGTGATAACGCCTGGCGATGACTCCGTCTCAGCGACTAAAGAAGGCATCGAGATGTTCTTCCACACCGGGTCGCTGCCTCACACATTGGTGTTTTTCGATGCACGGCATGCGATTTCGTCGGAACTTCCGCACATGTTCCGTGACCAAATCATCAGGGTGAGCCGGGAGCACGGTATCGATTTGTCGGAGAATGCCAAGAAACTCAAGGACGCCGCGGGCAATCCATGGGCGCTCGCGCCGCACGGTGAGCTCCCAGACGCGACACGTCCTCCTACGGACCAATCGCCTGCGAGCGAAGGAGATCCGGAGGCAGCAGTCGACCAATGGTGGGCAGAGGCATCCAAACCGGACAACTTCTTCGGCATCTTCGCTCAGTTACCCGATGCGTGGGATGGCGCGCTCAACTTTCAGCTTTCGGCTGGTGACATTCGATCGTTTGACGCCGGCCCGCTGTTAATTAGGTACTCATCCATCGGCACGATCGAGAAGTAGGCAGTCGTGGTTGCTGCGGGCGGCGATGCTTCGGTAGAGCATTCGGTGAAGGCGGACATCCTGCTGGTCACTTGTGTGAAGACGAAGCAGGAGAAGCCCTGCGCTGCCAAGGATCTCTATACCTCCACGCTATTCAAGAAGCAGCGAGCGTTCGCCGAGAATCTTGGCGTCGCATGGTTCATTCTGTCGGCGGAGCACGGGCTTGTCGCCCCTGACGAATGGCTGGCGCCGTACGAGCGGTACCTCCCCGACACACCCGCCGTGTACCGGACGGCGTGGGCGGGTTGGGTCGCAGAGAGGCTCGATCTGCTCGCTGGTCCTGTTGCGGGGAAGGTCATCGAGATCCACGCGAGTGCGCCTTACCTCAACGTCGTGCGGCCATTGCTTGAGGCTAAAGGCGCGACGGTGGTTGACCCGCTCAAAGGGCTGGCGCAAGGCGAACGCCTCGCCTGGTATTCAGGTGTTGACGACGAGATCGGCTATTCACCGACTGAAGTCGACGATCGATCGTTCGTTGAGCGGCTGCGCGATGCGAGCCTAGCGGTGTCGCCGAGCGAATTCTTGTCGGCCGGCAAGCAGGCATCCAATAGTCCTGGTCTTTACAGCTGGTGGGTCGACGAAGCCGGCGCCGCTGACATCAGCGATGGGTTGGGGCTACCGGTAAGTCCTGGCCTGATTTACGCGGGTCTCGCCGGTGCAACTCGTTGGCCAAGCGGGAAGCGGTCCACGAACACGCTGTGGTTGCGAATCGCCACGATGCACCTCGGTGGCAATCATGAATTCTCGACCTTTCGGCGCACACTCGGTGCGATCTTGGCGGAGGCTAGGGGGTCGAGGCGCGTCGACGAGGGGCACTTGTCGAAATGGATGCTCGAGCATCTTCAGGTCGTGACGGTCGCATTTGACGACCGAGACGAGCTTGGACGGCTTGAAACAAGAGTTCTGGCCACGCTGGATCCACCGCTCAATCTGAAGAGCGTTGCCGCGTCGTCACTGCGCAAGCGGCTCACCGCATTGCGGAAAATGGTGACGAGCGACCAATGACTACCAATGACCAAGAAGTTTTCGACAAGAGGCTGGGTGAGTGATGAGCACTAATGAGTTGCCAATCGGATACCAGCCGTTGGACTGGTCCGACGAGGACGGGGACTACACGCAGTATGACGACTACACGATCGAAGCGGCTTATGACGACAATAACGCCGTTGCGGGCTATTACGTGTCCTGGAGCGAGGACGGGATGCGCGAGGACCTCGGATCTGAGGATATCGGAGGCATTCCCGCTGAACGCTCCTGGGCTGCGGCAGTGGCCGCAGTCGAAGCGTCGCGTCGCGAACGCTACCGGGAGGTAGGGGAGATGTTCTTCGGCGCGGTCGGGGATTGGACCGATGATGACGATCGGCCGCTGGTTCGTGTCGACCAACAACGCCGGATTTTCTGCCGGGACGGCGATAAAGAGTTCGAATTGACGTTAAGCCTCGACGAGTACGATTCGTTCGATAACGCGACGCCTCGCAAAACGCTCGGCCTCCGCACCTTAAACAGCCTCGCGCACAACGGCTATCCCGATGATCTGCTCTGGTGGCCTACGTAACGACGGCGGCCAGGCCGATTCACAGCTATCAATCTTACGAAATCCGAAGTGGAGCAATCACTCAGAACTTGCTGTGTCGTTACGTACTCACAGTTTGCGTGTGTTACGCCTCGGGGTTCCGCAAGCGCGAGGAGGTCATCGGCGACGAGTTTGGCGTCTGGGTCGGCCACTCCGGTACCCAACGAAACGCCTTTGGCTTCCAGTACCTCCTTTGGGTCGCGGGTGTCGCTCAGGTCAGCCCAGACGTCGACATAGAGCGGTCACCGACACAGGTTGCTGCGTGCGCCGAACAAACTGTATGCGGCTGGATTCGGTGAGACCGGAGCAGCCGCACGTACGGCTCGCGGTCCAGTTTCCACGCCGTCACCGCGTGTCCTTGCGTGTTTTGGGCGGGCGGGGATATCGGATGTTGCTACCCCAGCCAAGCTCCCAACCTTCGGTTGCGTCGAAGTATTCGGCGTAAGCGACGGGGAGCTTGCCAGTCAGTTCCACGAGATGCACGAGACCGGCGTACCACGCGACGTAAGCAGGGTCGTCAGCTGTGGGCATGACCTTCGGCAGCGCGTTGAGAATGATGTCGGCGACTGTCTCGGCACTTGTTGTCACCGTGACCTCGCTACCCGCAAACTCGTTGAGGCCGCCCGATGTATAAGTGACGGCGGCCTCATAATCGCGCACGTATTCCCCGCAACCGGGGTCCATGTTGTCGACGGTCGTAATGGTCACCCGCCAGTACATGCCCGACGGACTCATCCCGGGCAGAATGCGGATCCTGTCGTAGCCGCGCTCGTGAAGTGTCCGCACTCCTTGCAGGATGCGAGTTGGGGTTGATATAGCGAGGTGGTTGCGGACTGCTTCGTGAGTGGTCGAGTCGAAAGCGACGAACCTGACCTCTGTGACGTCGGTGTCGGCATCGGCGACAGATTGAATCGCTGTGGCGATAGCCTCATGGCGTGGCCAACCGTATGCGCCGGTGCTGATCAGGGGGAATGCGACGCTTCGCGCACCGAGTTCGTCGGCAACCTGAAGAGCTCGGCGGTAGCAAGACTTGAGAAGCGATCGATCACGTTGGCCTGCGCCATAATTCGGACCCACGGTGTGGATCACCCACCGGGCCGGCAAGTTCCCCGCTCTCGTCCACCCTGCATCGCCGGTGGGCAGACCGTTCGGAAATCGCTCGATGCAGTCCCGGAGGATTACCGGGCCACCTGCACGATGGATCGCACCGTCGACACCGCCGCCCCCTCGCATCGCGGTGTTCGCAGCATTGACAATCGCATCGACGTCTTGCTTTGTGATATCCCCGAGGACTGAGGTGATGACGCGCACGGCATTAGTGTGCCCCGGAGCGCTGATGCGGTCGTGCGGCAGGACCGTCCTTTTTTGCTCGAGCGGATAGTGAACACACAAGCATCGGACAGAGCTTAGGAGGCCGCTGCCCCGGATGTCCGCCGTCCTGGGCCCCACTATCCACGAGAACGGAAGCTAGGACGGGTAGCACAATCCTCTTGCGGAATGCGGGTCGCGGCCTGTTAGGGGGGCACCCTGCAGCCGCAGTGAGCGCCGGGCTGCAGCTTTAGCTTCTCGTCTCAAACTTCTATGACGTTGCTCCAACTTTTGTCGGTGTCCTATGCGAATCTGTGCGGCTCGCTTGCGGCAGGCGCCGAGCCAGGTGAATGGAGACTTCGATGAGTGAAACCGACACGGCGTCCAGTCGGGACGTTCGCAAATTGGCGTTGCCAAGGCTGCCCGTCGACATCCGGGTCCGTGGTTACATAATCAAGCCCTTGCGACCGACTATGCCGCAAGGGCATTCGTTTGCAGCGTCGCGGTCGCTGGGGGACGTCTCAAAAGCTAAAGGGGAAGAGCAGTGAACGCCGTCGATCATCATGCCCTCGTGGGGCAAACGCTCACCACACTGGCCGGCGGCCTGTCGCCGTTTGTCAGTCAGGTGCTCAACCGGTTGCTCCCCCCGGGCACCGACTGGGCAGAACTGCTGCGAGCAAAGGACGGTGCGAACGGTCGTCGAGGCGGCGAATACCAGAGCCGCGACCTTGCCCTCATGCTGCGCGCGATGACCGAGCGACTTGGTGAACTCGGCTATCCCTTCAACAAAGCCATGCCCAGGCAGGCCGAGATCTACGCCAAGGAGCTGCGCGAGGTCCGCAACAAGTGGGCACACACCGGAGAGTTCAGCGATGCCGACACCTACCGCGCCATCGACTCGGCCGAACTACTGCTGCGCGCTATCGGAGCCACCGACGTCGCGGAACGGGTCCACCAGCTCAAGGGCGCGGTAGCGCCCGCCGCACCGGCGGGCAAGCATTCGCTGGCCCCGGCCATCGTGCCCGTGTCCACGCCGTCGCCGCAGTCCGAGGATGCGCCGCGGATCGACATCGCCACCATCAGCGACCTCAGCTACGCGATGGCCCACTGCCGCATCCCGGTCGTCGACCACATCACCGTCGACAACACCGGCGGTGACCGGCAGGGCGCGGTCATCGAAATCGACGTGGTCAGCGCCGACGGTTCCCACGGCGGACCCGCCGAAATCCACCTCGACCTGTTGGCACACCAACCCACCGTGCTGCGGACTGTCGACCTCAAACTTGATCCCGGATCGATGCTGCGCGTCGACGAGCAGCGGCCCGGCGACATCCGCGTGGTGCTTCGCGATAGCACCGGCGCAGTGCTCGTGGACGCGGCCAAAGAGGTCAACATTCTGGCCGCCAACCAGTGGAAGGCCACCCCGCCGCAGCTCGCGTTGGAGATGCTGGCGGCTTACATCCAGCCCAACGCTGCCGTCATCGCCAGCCTGATGCTCGACGTCTCGGACCGATTGAGGGCCTTGACCGACAACCCCTCGATCGACGGGTACCAGAGTGAGAGCCCCGAACGGGTCGACGCGATTGTGCGAGCAGTCTTCGACGCCATGAAGGCGCGCGACATCCGCTACGCCGAGCCGCCGGCCAGTTGGGGAGATATCGGTCAGAAGGTACGGACGCCCGCAGAGGTGCTCGACGGGCGCCTGGGAACCTGCCTGGACACCACCCTCGTGATGGCCGCCGTGCTCGAGCAGTGCGGCATCAACTCGACGATCTGGCTGCTGCGGGGGCATGCGTTCCTGGGTTACTGGCGCATCGACGGAGCCCTTCCGAACGTGTCCACCACAGAGCCGGTCGAAGTCGTCAACCAAGTCGACTTGACCAATATCGGACTCGTCGAGACCACGATGCTGACGCAGTCCGCCGTCGACGCGACGTTCGAAGACGCCCGGCGCTCGCCGCACAACCGGCATCTTGGTGATGACCTGACAAACATCCTCGGCGTGACCGATGTGCAACAGGCCCGGCGCGCACGTATCTACCCGTTGCCCAGCCGTGGCGTCGATTCCGACGGCAACGTTGTTGTCTCGGAATACAAGCCGGGAGCCGGTCCGGTCATCGCGCCGTACACAGCCACCGAGTCGAAGCCTGCCGCACAAGCCGGCGGGGTGCCGCCCCGTATCCGGCAGTGGAAGAACGCGCTGCTGGACCTCAGCCTCCGCAACAAGCTGATCAACTACACCGACCGCGCCGGCTACCGGCTCGACGTCCCCGGGTCCGCGTTGAGCCGTTTCGAAGATGCCATCAACGCTGGCGCCCAGATCTCGCTGCTCGGCTCCGACGAAGTGCCTAACGTCGACATCGCTCGAGGGATCCGCTTCGGCCGCGACCTGCCCGAGCCTGACCGCGAATTGCTGCTTGCCGACAAGCACGGCGCCTACATCGACATCACCGTGGCGTCTTACAAGAGCAAGCTGCGTTACCTCGCCAACAAGGCGAAGACCATTGTCGAAGAGACGGGCGCCAACAATCTTTACCTGGCTTTCGGGATGCTCAGCTGGGAGCTGGCCGACCGACAGCTGAAATCGCCGCTGGTTCTGGTTCCCGTGACACTCAGTACGACCAACCGTGGTGAACGGTATGTCCTGACCATGGACGAGGCGGGCATGTCGACGCCGAATTACTGCCTCGTCGAGAAGCTACGCACATCACTTGGTCTGGAGATCCCGGCGCTGGCCCAGCCGGACGAAGACGCCTCGGGCATCGACCTGACGGGCACGTTCAACGGGGTCCGCCAAGCCATCGCGGATGCCAAGCTCCCGTTCCGCGTTGAAGACACCGTGCACCTGTCGATCCTGCAGTTCGCGAAGTTCCCGCTGTGGAAGGATCTCGACGAATCGTGGAAAGAGCTGTCCCGCAACAGTTTGGTCCGCCATCTCATCGAGAGTCCGCAAAACCCGTTCGTCGACCCTGTCGCCGACCTCGTCGAACCTAATCTCGATGAACTCAGTACGACCGTGCCGGTACCGGCCGACGCGTCGCAGCTGCGCGCCGTCGCCGACGCCGTCGGCGGCCGCACCTTCGTCCTGGAAGGGCCTCCGGGAACAGGCAAGTCCCAGACGATTACAAACCTGCTCGCACATGCGATGGCAACAGGCCGTCGAGTCTTGTTCGTCGCCGAGAAGCGCGCCGCACTAGACGTGGTGAAGAAGCGTTTGGAAAGTGTTGGACTGGGCGAGCTTTCGCTGGACATCCACGATAAGTCCGCCCGTCCGGCGGCAGTGCGGGCACAGATCAAGCATGCGCTCGAGTTGCGGCTCACCCATGATGCCGACTTGTTGAAGACCAAGCTGCAAGTCGCCGAATCGAGCCGGCACAGCCTGGCCCGCTACGCGGACCGGCTGCATGAGCAGAACGCGGTGGGGCAATCGCTGTACACCGCAAGGTCTTCGGAGTTGGCGGCAGATCAGGACGTGACACCGCTTGCGGTGCCGAGAAGCCTTGTGACCAATAGTGATCCCTCTGTCTTCGACAGCGTCGCGCAGGCACTGCGCACCCTGCCCGAAAAGGTTGATGACGCCCGTCCGCGGCCCGACCACCCCTGGGCGTTCGTCGATCGGGTACCGCCGACGGGCCTTGATCCGGCTGGGATTCATGCCGCGGCCGTGGCATGCGACAACGCGCTCGCCGAGTTGCAAGCCGGCGGGATTCCGTTGGATGTGCTCACCAAGTACGACAGTCCTGGTGACGTCGACGCGTGGTCGCGGCTGACGCCGGAACTACGTTATCCGCTGGCCGCTGTGGATGGGCTGCACACGCCGCAGGGGCATGAGCATCTCGCCGGTATCGAGCAGGTGCTGGCGCATTTGCACCGAGCGCGACCCGAATGGCTGTCCACCGTAACGCCGGCGGTCGTGGATCTCGACGTCCCGGCGATCCACGCGGCGGCGGTGGCCGCTGATGAATCCGGGTTTTTCGGCCGCAAGAAGCGCCGGCGGGCCGTCCTCGCTCAGCTGACCGATGTGCTGGCCGTGGATCCGGCGGCGGTAGACCTCAAGACTCTGTCCAAGCTCACCGAACAACTTCAACAGAGTCACGCCATCGTTGCTGATCTCCGCCAACGGGTTTCGGCGCTGCCGATTCCGGTGTTCGACCGCCCCTGGAATCCGTTCGTCGACGCCGATGCCGCGCATCTCTCGGCGACGGTGGCGGCGGTGCGGCGTATCGGGCAGGTCTTATCGGCGCAGCCAACGCAGCCACGTGTTGTGGATCTCCGCGCGTTCTACACTTCGTATCCGGCGGGTGCGTTCGGTCCGGTGCTGCAGGCTTGGTCCACCGCGTGGACGCAGCTGGCGCACAAGACCGGCGCCGACATCTTTCGCGACGGATTCATCGCGCAGTGGTGGGCCGGTCGAGCTGCCCGCAGGCTGGAGTCTGCGGCGACCATCGAGCGATGGGTTGCGTTGCTGCAGCACGTCGAGCCGCTTGTCTTGGCGGACATGCCTCACGCGCGTGCTCAGATTCTCGCCGGCAACGTGGTGGCCGAAGACGCCAGCCTGGCCTTCGACCGTGGGGTGGCTGCCGCATCGATCGGCGAGCGTCTGGATGCCAGTGGGCTCAGCGAGTTCGACGTGGCTGCACATGGTAAAGCGATCCAGCGCTTCACCACCAGCTCCTCGGCGATCCGCGACGAGCTGCGCCGTTCCATTCCCGCCGGGCTGCTCGCCGACCGCAAGTTCGATGCGTACACCGAGAGCGGGCAAGTCGGTCTCCTCAAGCGCCAGTTGGACCGCAAGCGCGGCGGAATGAGTGTGCGCGGTCTGATGGACAACTTCGGCGAGCTGATTACCCAGATCCTGCCGTGCACGTTGATGAGTCCGGACTCGGTGGCACGGTTCTTCCCGGCCCGCCCGGACATCTTCGACATCGTGGTGTTCGACGAGGCCTCCCAAATTCGGGTCGCCGACGCCATCGGCGCGATGGGACGCGCGAAAGCCGTTGTGGTCGTTGGGGACAGCAAGCAGATGCCACCGACCAGCTTCGCCGAAGCCAGCGCATCGCTGGACGACGAAGCCACGGACGGCAACCCCGAGGTCGTCGCCGACGAGGAGTCGATCCTCAGCGAATGCGTGCAATCGCTGGTTCCGCAGCAGTGGCTCTCATGGCACTATCGCAGCCAGGACGAAGCACTGATCACGTTCAGCAACATCCACTACTACAACGGCCGGCTGGCCTCGTTCCCGGCGCCGCTGACATCGGCGTCCGGGCACGGCATCTCGCTGGTTCGAGTCGACGGGCAGTTCCAGCGGTCCGGCAAGGGTAAGACGCTGCGTACCAACCAGGTTGAGGCCGAGCGAATCTTGGCCGACATCAGGCGTCGCTTCGCTGAGTCCCCCGACAAGGCCCCATCGATCGGCGTCATCACCTTCAATGCCCAACAGCGCGACCTGATCGAGAACCTGCTCCGTGACACCGGTGATGAACGGCTATTGCAGGCTCTCGACCATCCGGATGGGCTGTTCGTGAAGAACCTGGAGAACGTTCAGGGCGACGAGCGCGACACCATCTTGTTCTCGGTGGCGTTCAGCAAGAACGACAAGGGATTTGTGCCGCTGAATTTCGGGCCGTTGTCTCGGCCGGGCGGCGAGCGTCGGCTCAACGTCGCGATCACCCGCGCGCGATGCGAGGTGGTCCTCTACGCGAGCTTCGACCCGGCAGATCTGCGAGCGGAGGAGACGACTCAGGTCGGTACCAAGCACCTGCGCACCTACCTCGAGATGGCTCAGCGGGGCGTCGAGACGATCACGCAGGGCGGCCGACGCAATGCCGTGATCGACCGGCACCGCGATGACATTGCGGACGCCCTACGCCGTGAGGACCTGGTGGTCCGATCGGATGTCGGACTGTCCGATTTCCGCGTCGATTTGGTGGTGTCCGATCCGGACGAACCCGAACAGCCCTTGGTGGCGATCCTGCTCGACGGCACCGAGTGGTACGGCCGGCGCACGGTGGCCGACCGTGACGGTCTACCGATTGATGTGTTGTCGAACCTATTGCATTGGCCCGGTGTAGAGCGAATCTGGTTGCCGGAGTGGCTGAGTCAGCGCGAGACCACGATCGCTCGTATCCGCGACGCGGTGGTGGCGGCCAAGCATCGACGCCTGGAGCCACCGGCACCTTCCGTGGAGCCCGGGACGATCTCGGCAACGCCCGAGTCGGCGGAGTTCGTGGCGTTCAAGTCGGCACCTTCAGTCACGCCGGGGGCCAAGGCGGTCACCGTGCGGCGTCATGCTGCCCTCGCCGACTGCAGCCCGTGGATGCCCGTCGTTATCGGCGGCGTCAGTGTGCTCGACGAAATTCACACCAGCTACAACCGGTCGCACGTCGTCAAGATCGTCGAGTCGATCATCGAGACCGAAGGGCCGGTGCACAAAGATCGGTTGGCGAGGCTGGTGGGTGGCGCATTCGGACTGTCGAGGGTCAGCGAAGACCGGAAGCGCGCGATCCAGCGCGTGGTGCCGCAGGAGTTCAACCGTGTCGACGATCTCGACTTCTATTGGCCGACAGGCACTGAACCGCAAGCGTGGCGCGCTGTGCGCGTCCCCGAAACGGGTGAGAGCCGTCCCATCGACGAGGTGAGCCTGGTCGAACTCGGGAACGCGATGGTCGTAGTGGCCGAGCAATCCGGCGGCGCGATGAAGGACGACCTCAAGCGTCAAGCGATGGCGTTGTTCGGTGTCAAGCGGATGGGCGCGGGCGTTGCAGCGCGTCTCGACGCGGCACTGGAACGCGCTGTGGCCGTGGAGAAGTTGAGGGTGTTGCCGTCGGGGGTTGTGGTAGCAGGGTCGGCATAACAATGCTCCACAGCACGAGGTGCTGCCCATCGAGCGATTGTGGGTTGCCCGGGGGTCCGGCTCGGCGGCTGAGACTCGCCTTGCCTCGGTGGACCGGCCCGGCGATCTCGCGTGGGATCACCCGCAGATTGTCCGGCTGGCCAAAACCGACATCCGGCAGCGTTACGAGGCCGAGCCCGACCCGGAACGATTGCTGGGCAACCGATTCACCATGCGGGACCTCCGGCAGGTGCATGAGGCCGTTGCCGGCCGAAAACTTCAGCGCGACAAGTTCCGTCGCACCATGGAGCCGCGCCTCGTGGGAACCAGCGCGATGGAAGAGAACACCGGCACACGCGGGCGCCCGGCGGAGCTGTTTCGCAGGAAGCGGTGACGTGACGTGGTCAGTAGCCCCCAGATGTGCGGATCACGTGTCGTTGGTCCAAATCTCGGCGAGGATTGTGGCGCCGGGCAGCAGCGACAGGCCCGATCGGCCGGTAGCCCATTCGGAGAGGTTTGGGGTAACGATCAGGTCGAGCCCCCTCATGATCCGGGACTGCTGCGCGATCGCCATGCGTACATCCCCCTCGTCGAGGGGTCGCCCGTCGAGCTGCCAGCCGTGGCTGAGCAGCGGATGCACCCGCGCCGCGAGCTCATCCATCCGAAGCGGACCGTGCGTGGCGAGCACCCCGATCGTGGTCTCGGTGATCTCGGTGCTGAAGCTGTCAGGTTCGAACGCTGACCGGAGACGGCGCACCACGGCGAGATCATCACCGGCGGCTTTGGTGGGGCTGAGCACCCCATGCTGCAGCCGGAGGAGGCCGACCTCGCGGAGAAGTTCATGCAGCGCCGCCAGCGCGGGCAGGTTGTCCTCGGTGGAGACGGGCCGATCGAGTGGATACCACTGCGGGCGGTGTGCCTGCATGGCGCGCACCACCGTTCGCGGTAGTCGCCCACCGGGCGTGAGTTTCACCCCGTCGGCGAGGAGGTCGAACAGCAGTCGTACGCTCTCGGGAACCTCACCAACGATTCGCCGCACCCGCTGGTCGGTTACGACAAGGTCGAACGGCCGCAACCGATTACCGATCCAGGCGCGCAGGCGCTCGTGGTCGGGGTGTGCCGGGTCGGCGACGGCGTTGAGCAATTGGGCATACCCGCCGGGTCCGCCGCAGTCTTCGGGCGGGCAGGTGCCATCACCGTCGACGCAGCCCGGCGTCGGACCGCCGCGCCCGAGCACCTCGACGTCGTGGCTCCAGCCGTCGCCAAAGTCATAGAGGTATTCGAATCGGGTCCCGAGATCGGCCAGCCGCGAACCGGTTTCGTCGCGCTGATCATCCGGCCACATGGCCTCGCCGGGGATGACCATCCCATAGGTTGCTTGCGGTGTGACGAATTGGTGCAGGTGCGAGTTGGTCCAGCCGACCGCGGCCTGCAGCAGCTCGTGTAGCTCCGGCAGGGTCGACGTCGCCGGGACGTCGATCACTCGGGCGACCGCCGGTTCGACGTCGCGCAACACCACCTGCAGACGTGTTGTGTTCACCGGTGCGCCTGCGTGCTGACGGACACCTTCGCGGCGAGCCCGGCCACCATCTACACCCCCTGGTCGATCGCGGCGTCAAGGTCCCGACGAAACTGCTCACGGTCGATCCGCACACCGGCTCCGGCGATGCGCACCAAGTCGTCACGGCTGATGAATGTCTTGCGGACAGACTGAATGGGGCGAAGTTCGGCGACCGGCTCCCCGTCGCGGGTGACGATGAGCGTCTCACCCGCAGCCACCGCATCCATGATCCTGTCGCTCTCATTGTGCAGTTCACGCTGCGGGATTGTTCTGGCCATACGGGCAATGTAGCCACACGTGGTACGCGTCGCTACGAGCTCCGCTGAGGCTGCGAACGGTACCAGAAAGAGTACCGAATCTGGTACCTTGACTGCATGCCCGCCTTGAACGTCAACTTCAGTGACGCAGAGATGGAACAGTTGCGCATCGCGGCAGCTGCGGGGGAGCAGTCGCTGCGCGCATTCGTGCACCGCGCCGCCCTCGATGCCGCGAGTGACCACAAGCGTCGCGTGCGGGAAGGTGCGCGGATCGTCGCCGAGCGCAGCGCAGAGCTCAACCGCCGGCTGGCGTGACCGAATATCTGGACCGCGACGATGTCCTCGTCGCCGGTGCTGCGGCTGTGGGGGTCGAACTGAGGGTGGCCGACTATGGCCTACTCGACGCAGCGGTGGCGCGGCCGCAGGCCACCGCCTTCGGCGTTGACGCCTATCCTGACCTTTTCACCAAGGCGGCGGCGCTGTTGCACTCCTTGGCGCGCAACCATGCTTTGGTAGACGGCAACAAGCGCACCGCGTGGGCGGCCGCGTGGACTTTTCTGTACATCAACGGAGTCGAGTTGAACACCGGTTTCGATGTCGACGACGCCGAGGGCTTCATGAATGCTGTTGCCGTCCAAGGCGATCTGCAACTGGTGGACATGGGGGAGGCGCTGCACGCATTCGCAGACGGATGACTGCTGATTCGTAGTATGTAGATGCGGCCGGTTTCGCGCGCCACATAAGCTGACTTATTGACACCCGTCAAGTCCGTGTGTGAGCGAGGATGAATGACCAGTTCAATTGTCGATGACGCCGCCAAGGTGCTGGCGGAGCCAGCCACATTCGACGTCGCACGCGACCCGAACAAACACCTGTCGTTCGGTTATGCGTCCAGTTCTGCCTCGGTGCCGCCCTGGACCGCATGGAAATCAACAGCTTCTTCACCGAGCTGCTACCACGACTGGAGTCCATCGAACTGGCCGGTGAGCCCGAGTTCATCTCAACGATCTTCGTCGGCGGCCTCAAGCACCTGCCGATCCGGTGCTCGCTGCGCTGACGCAATCTGCGTCGCTTACGGTGTGGCCGACTACGCTGACACCACCACAAGTGGAAGGCGGCCCATGCGACTGTTCATCACCGGAGTCGACGCCGACGGCAAGTCCTGCATCGTCAGCAACGACGAGGTCGAAATCAACTCAGTCGCACCCGGTTTCGGCATCGCCATTCCCTACAACACCACTCAGACGCCACCGCCGGCCCGCCCAACGGGCAATGCCGACCTGATCGACCAGTTCCTCGAGCCCGGTCATATCCGCTGGATGGTCGTCGACCAAGGCGCCAACACCGAGACTCCGAAGCACCACACTGACACCCTCGACCTCGAGCTCGTGCTGAGTGGCAGCGTCGACCTCATCCTCGACGACGGTGTGCACCGCATCGAGGCCGGCGACATGGTCGTCATGACCGGCGTCGACCACGCCTGGAAAGCCGGCCCCGACGGCTACCGCATGACCGCAGTCCTCATCGGCACCCCTCCGCCGGCATAAGCCACGTTAGGTCGCCTGACCCCCTAGACAACGCCAGTTGTCAGGCGAAAGAATTGCGTATGCGCATGTGGCCAAGCCTCTTAGCGGCACTCATAGCGGCGGCACTAAACACGCCAATCGCCAACGCCGACAACCCAACCCCGTCGCTCCCGCAGTTCGCCCCGTACGAATCCGACTGGCAGCCCGACTCCAGCGTCTATCCCTACAACCTCTGGCAGAACCGCGTCACCGCCGAGCAAGTGACCGCCATGCGCGACTCCTGCCAATGGCTCAACGCCCAGTACGACCCCCTCATGGCCCAAGTCTTCGGGTTCCAGCACTTCCTCGACAGCCAGCATGACAACTACCAAGCCCCCGGCGTCCAACAAGCCGCGCAGACCGTCGAAGCCAACCTCGACCAGTCCGCGGCCTTCCTCGACCCTCGCGCCCACACCCTCTTCATCGTGAATTACCCTGACCAGAGCGAGTATTCGCCTGTCTACAACGGAGATTCGATGTTCCACCTCTGGTATCAGCTCACCCAGATCAGCGACAACATGAAGCACCAGCTGCCCTCCGGTCAGCTCAACGCCCACATCGCCACCGCCAACGTCTACGGCACCACCATCCGCGACTCGCAGGTCTGCGCAGGCGCGTAACCCCGGCACAATCAACCGTCGTCACCGCTAGCCTCAAGCGGTGATGATCGGTGTTCTGGCTGCCCTGCTGGCGTGCGTCGGCTACGGGGTCTCCTCGGTCCTTCAGGCGTACGGGGCACGCCGATCAGCAGCTGCAGCCCGCGACCGCGGCGCAACCGGACACGTCACCGCCACCGGGGGACCGACCCTGCGCTCAACCCTGCATGCCGCGGTCACCGCAGCGTTCATCGTCGGAATCATCTTGGATGTCGTGGGTTTCGTCGGCAGCGCGGTCTCGGCGCGGCTGATTCCGCTGTTCTTGTCCCAGACGATCATCAGCGCAAACCTGGTCGTCACCGCGGTGCTCGGGATCGCCGTCCTCGGCATCGGGTTACGCACCCGCGACTGGATTGCCATCGTCGCGGTCATCGCCTCACTGTTCGTGCTCGGCCTCGGCTCCGGTGAGCGCGGCCCGGTGAACCACGACCGCCCCATCCACTGGATCGTGCTGGCGGTGTCAGTGCTGATCCTGCTCGGCGGGATCGCGCTCACCCGCATCCTCGGGTCGCGCAGTGCCGTCATGGCCGGACTGATCGCCGGCGTGCTGTTCGGCATGCTCGCGATCGGTGTGCGGGTGCTCGATGGTGTGGAGCCGCTGCAACCGTGGATCGTGCTGACCGACCCGGCGGCGTGGACGGTCGCCATCGCCGGCGTCGGCGGCTTCTATCTGCACACCGTCGCGCTGCAACTCGGCTCGGTGAACGGGGCCACCGCGGCCCTCGTCGTCGGCGAGACGGTGGTGCCCGGAATCGTCGGCGTGGCGTTCCTCGGCGACAGCTCCCGGCCCGGACTCGGCTGGGTAGTGGCGCTCGGCTTCGTCGGGGCCGTCGCCGGCGCCGTGGCGGTCGCGGTGTTCGGCGCGATCGGGCATCAGGCCGAGCCCGAAACCGAAGTCCCGCAAGCACTTGACTCTAAGCAGCAGTGAACCGGATCGGCGCAGTGTAGAGATCTACCATTGCCCGGTAGACTTCTACCATGAGTCTGAACATCAAAAACCCGCAGACGGTTGCGCTGGTCCGGGAACTTGCCCGGCGTACGGGACTCAGTCAGACGAGCGCCGTCGAAGAAGCGGTGCGCGCCAAGCTTGCCCAGGTCACCGCTGGCGAGGGTGGAGATACTCGACGCCAGAAGGTTGATGACTTGCTCGCCGAACTGGATCGGTCGATCACCGCGCATCAGCGCAAATCCATTCGTAAAGACCAAACCGACTTGTACGACGAGAACGGGTTGCCTGCGTGATCGTCGATACCTCGGCGATCGTGGCCATAGCGCTCAACGAGTCGGGGCGCGATCGGTTGGTCGACGCGCTAGTGGGTGCGGCCGAGTCGAAGATCTCCGCAGCCACGCTGGTCGAGGTGGCAGCGGTCCTCATGAGGCATCTGAAACCCGAAGATCTGCGACGTGTGGAGCGCCTCATCGACCAATTGGGCATCGTTACAGTATCTTTCGACGCCGAGCAGGCGGCGAGTGCCACACGCGCCTACCGCGAGTTCGGGCGTGGCAGCGGCCATCGCGCCGGCCTGAACCTCGGTGACTGCTACTCCTACGCCCTTGCCTCGGTCACCGGTGAACCATTGCTGTTCGTCGGCGACGACTTCACCCATACGGACATCGCGTCGGCCGCTCTCGACTGAAACCCGCCACAAAGCTAAGCAGCAGTGAACCGGATCGCCGCCAGCTTGTTCACCTCGACCGCCTCGAGAAATTCCTCGACCGTCGGGATCCGGTCATCGCGGAACTGCAACCCCATCATCCGCTGTGCCCGCTTCACTCCGTACGCCGAAGCGCAGCGATGAAACAGCGACACCGTCTGCTCACGATCCTCGATCAGCTCGCCCCGCATTGGGCGCTCAACACCGTCGTACAGCACCGACGCAGGAGCCCCGCCGCGGAAGTTCAGCTTCCACGCCGAGCCCACCAACGCGTACAGATCACCGTCGATCCAATGCGCAGAAACCGGCAGCACGAACTCCCGCCCGGTCTTACGCCCGTTGAACGACAGCACCATGAATTGCTTACGCAGCCCACCGGCGAGCGGGGTGCGTAACAGATACCGCATGAGCGGGTTGACGGCCCGCATGATCGCGTCCGGCGGAGGCGCCGGCGTGATCGCCGCTGACTGATCTGCCACCGGACAACGGTACGACCGCAACCCGCATAACCGCAGCTCAATACGCATACAGCCGACGGCAAGGTTGCACCTCGCCGAACGAAGCGGCTTGTATGGGGTCATGGATCGTCGCCAGATGCTCATGACCACCGGCCTTGGCCTGCTGGTCGCCGCCACCAAGATGCCGCAGGCCGGCGCCGCACCGACCACACCCGTCCCAGCGGCCCCGGCCCCGCAGAACTACATCTTCCACGACGAATTCGACGGCCCCGCCGGCTCGGCACCCGACCCGTCGAAGTGGACCACCGCGCTGGCCCGCGAATCGATGGAAGACCCCACCTTCTGGGAGCTGCCCCAAAACGTCGGCCAATACCGCGACGACCGCCGCAACGTCTACCTCGACGGCAACTCCAACCTCGTTTTCCACGCAGCCAAAGACGGCCCCACCTACTACAGCGGCAAGATCATCGGGAAGTGGCAGGGCGGCATCGGCCACACCTGGGAAGCCCGCATGAAGATGGACTGCCTGACCCCCGGCTGCTGGCCCGCCTTCTACCTGTCCAACGAGAGCCCCGTCAACGGCGGTGAAGTCGACGTCATGGAGTGGTACGGCAACGGCAAGTGGGCTCCCGGCACCGCCGTGCACGCCAAGCTCAACGGCGGCGAACACGTCAGCCAGACCATCTCCGTCGACAGCGCCTGGCACACCTGGCGCGTGGTGTGGGACGACGCCGGTATGCGGTTCTCCAAGGACGGCGCCGCGCCCTACTTCAACGTGCCGGCCCGTTCACTTCCGGACTGGCAGTTCAACGATCCCGGCTACTCGTTGATGCCGGTGTTCGACCTCGCGGTCGCCGGCTCCGGCGGCGGTGACCCGACCGGCGGCAGCTACCCGGCCAACATGCTGATCGACTACATCCGCGTCTGGTAATCCGACGCCGAGCGTGCGGCTTGTCGGTGAAATCGCGCCGAAAATCAACAACAGCCCCCACTCTCGGCGCGTGGATGATGGCCGCGATGATCTCGGTCATCTACCTCCTTTCCCGCTAGGGCGCAATCAGCGTCCCGGCGTCCGAAGCCGCCTGCAGCAGTTGGGAAATGGTCAGAGCGCCGTAACCCGTCTCCACGGGACCAATCGGCAACCCCAGCCACGGCACCACCGTGGGATCCGGGTCGACGTCGAGGTTGTGGGCCTGCATGCCCGGAAGATGATGCTCGAAGAAATTGCCCAGCGTGTCGACCATGAAGATCAGATCGCCGATCGGGCCGTAGCCATACAACGCCGATGAATTGAACAGCGGGTAAACCGCTTTCGGGTCACCGATCATCACGATCGCGCCGTAGTGCGGTTTGCTTCCGCCAGCGGGCACATAACTCGGCATGAACGGCTGCAGACCCGGCAGATCGGTAGCGAAGTACGCCGCCGGGTCACCGTAGGTCTCGATGTTGACGAACCCGGAGTCGGCGCCGTTGCCCGCGACGATGGTGTTGATACCGGGACTCTCGAAGCCGATGCCGTCCAAACCCGTCTGCTGCGCAACGTATTCGGCTTCCCAGCCGCCCAGTGAGTGGCCGGTGACAAAGATGTCAGACGCGCTGTACCCCTGCTGGGCAGCGTCGGACTGTACCCGTTGCGCGAAGGTCAGCGCGTCGGTGAAAGCCTGCGGAGTGGTGTGGGTGTAGAGGACCTGCAGGTCGGTGACGATCTGCGAGATGGCGATCAGCGGATTGAACAACAGGTTCGTTCCGCCGGTGGTGCCCTGATAGGCGATGATGATCTGATTCTGCGGGGTCACCCACACCTGCGCCCGCTCGCCCGACAGGACGTTGGTGGACGTGACCGGTACCCCGTTGACGGTGAACGGCCGTAACCCGCCCGGGACACCGCCCAGCACGTATTCCGCCGCGGCGGCGTTGAGGAATTGGGCCACCGTCGGCGTCAGCGCCGTCGTGGGGCCGGTGTAGGTCATGGTGGGCGGAACCGGCTGCGTGGTCGGGGTCGCGTCCAGTCCCACCGCGTGCTCGATTCTCCGGAACACCGCAAAAATCAGGTTGTCGAACGGCGCGAAGTCGAGCGGGCTTTGTGGGCCGCCGACCGCGGCGGTGAGGTCGAGCGACTGCAGCACGGTGTTGACGATGTGGCCGGGCAGTGCGATCAGCTTGGCGATCGGGGACAGCGGTGCCGGGGGAGCCGGGGTCGTCGTCGGCGAGGGGGCCGTCCCGGCGAGCGCAGCGCTCGCCGTGGTCTTCCTCGCCGTGGTCGCCACGGCACGGGTGGACGTGGCCGACGCTTCCGTGTCCGGCATGGGCGCGCCGATCGGAATGGTGACCGCGGCCGCGCTCGCTGACCTTGTCGAGTTGTGCTGCGAAGCAGTCGAATCCGGTCGGATCGTCGAGCGGCGGGTCGTCGCCAGGCCGCTGCCATGATGACTGTCGCGGCCGCTGGCCGCCATCCTGGGGCCGCTCGACTGCGACTGACTCGACGACGTCGTCGACGACGGCCCCGCGTGGCCGGTATCGGCCCAGGCTGTAGCTTGCCCGCCGACGGTTCCGATGCCCAACCCGATGCCCACCGCGAGCGTCGCCAGGCCGCAACGGGACGCTGTCCGCTTCCGTTGGCTGGCGCGGCGCTGCGTTTGTACGGTCATCTATCCCCATATTTCGTCACGGTGTCTCTATGTTGCTGACGACGATATGACAACGCGCGATGTCGGTCTCGATTTTCACTGCCGAACGTGCGGGTTGTCGTTGACGGATCGGCCTTGGGTTCAGGGGTACCTCACACGCTCGGCGTCAGAGGGGGCAGCCGGCAGCACGCAACTTCGCCGTGACTCGCTGGATGATCACCTCAGGCCGCCGCAGCATGTCGGCGCTGACCCGAACCACTGCCCAGCCCATCGCCTCCAGGATGGCGATGCGATCGATATCCCAGGACCGCTGCCTGCCGTCGGCCCAGTGCTGTACGCCGTCGTATTCGACTGCGACCCTCCATCTCCGCCAACCCATGTCGACGCGGATCACGACATCGCCGTAGTCGTCGAAGAACTCGATCTGGGTCTCCGGCGCGGGCAGGCCTGCGCCGATCAAGAGTAAACGGAGCTGTGTCTCGCGTGGTGATTCGGCACCGCCGTCGGCCAGCTTCATTGCAGCCCTTAGTCGACGGACCCCGCGTACGCCGGGACTCGCATCGGCGATGGCCAAGACAGAGTTGGGTTTGAGACGAGTGGCATTTATCAACGCGTCGAGCAGTGGGACGGCTTGGTCCGGGCGGAGACTGCGTCCAATATCGAACGCGGCGCGAGCCGCCGTGGTGACTCGCATACCCCGCCTCGTGCACACCTGGTCATCCGCGAGCGCGTACGACCGCGCCACAATGCCCGGCGGTCCATGGCGATCGGCGCGAATGATCTCCGCTGGCGCGGAACCGTCCAGCCACTTGGTGCCATGAACCGCAGCCGCCGATATTCCGGCCAGAACAACGTCGGGGCCGGCGAACAACCACGCTGCCCGCGCTCGTCGTGTTGCCGTCAACGACACCGTTTTGTCCAGGTAGACGTTGCGGTACACAGCCCGATAGCGGGTGCGCAGCTGGTAGTCGGTGACCAGTCCGCTCGCCAACGCCGTCGTCCCGAGGAACGGCTCGTCCTGCACGCCCCCACCTTGCGCGACACGCCTCGCGCATGAATTCGTCCATCCACAGGTGCATCGAGAGTGTGGGGTGTCGTCGACGATGTGGCGAGAAATCGACGACGGCCCACACGCTCGGCGCGGGAACCGCCCAGCTAGCGACGCCTCGCCGGCCTGCCCAGCAGCGTGACCTCCATCAGCCGCCGGATCGTCGCCACCGACTCGGGTCCGGAGTCGCGGGCGAACAGCCGTCGGAAGTCCACCGTCAACGCGAACGCCGCGCCCACCGCGTAGCGCGCGGCACCGATCTTCATCTCCGGCCGCGCCGCCGTCACCAGCCGCGCCCAGGCGTCCGTCGTCGACGACTCGATGGTCTCCAACACCCGAAGGTCGCCCGGCGGAACATTGTGCCGCTCTGTGTAATAGACGTACGGCAGGTCCGGCCACTCCATCACCCGGCCGAGGTATTCGTCGACCACGTCGTCGAGCGCCTCCTCCGGATCGGAGTTGCGCGATAGTGCATCCGCGGTATCACTGGAATGCCGGTCGGCTGCCCGCCGATACGCCAGCGCCAGGATGTCGGCTTTACCCGGGAACGACCGGTACAGTCCCGACGCTTGAATGCCGACCGCCGACGCGATGTCCTCCATGCTCGTGTTGCGGTACCCGTTCTCGTAGAACAACCGCACCGACTCGAACAGCACATGCTCGTACATCCCGGCCGCCGGGCCGACGCTGATCGGCTCGGGCCGAGGCGGGGTACGCCGGCGACTCGCCGGCAGCTCGGCAGCCAGCACATCGGCCGCCATCATCGTCAATACCGACCGAATCTCCCCTGCCGCAAGCTGATTCGAATGATCGGTGATACTGCCGATCACAGAAAGCGCGGCCGACGACAACGTCCACCGCTGCGACCGCGTCAACTTCGGCCGCAGCGACACCAAAGGACGCTGCAGCCGGTGGTTCACCACGCGCAGCTGCTCGGCCAGCAGCACCCGGTCTTCGTCGCGCAGATACCTTGCCTCCCAGCGGTAAAGCGCGCCCGCCGTCCGGTTGGCGATCGTCGCGTCGACCAATGCCGACGTCACCATCTTCAGCGTCTCCGCCGGGTCGCCATCGCCGCGGTCGTCGGCGAACGCTGAGGCGTCGACGAGTAACTGCCCCAGCCCCAGCACGGCGTCACGGAACAGGTCGTACTTGCTGGGGGAGTGGCGATACAGCGCGGCCGGCGTGATGCCGACCCGTGCGGCGATGTCCTCCATGCTGACGGCGTGGTAGCCCTGCGATCCGAATGCGTCGGCCGAAGCGCGCGCTATCTGCGCCTTGCGATCCTTGGGGCGCCGTCGAACAGCCGGTTCGCCATCTGACACGGACTCCACGCTAGTCGCTCCTCGGTCGCGTCACCGGAAATTGATGCATCAGTGAGAACGAGTATTCACTTATTCTTGTCTGCGGTCTGCGCAATGTGAGAGGCTTCATAAAGCTAGACAAGGGGAGATGTCTACATGTCAACGTCATCGCTGACCACCGCCGTGACACGCATCGGGATTCACAAACGCACCGCTCGCTGGAGCGACGAACCTGTCACCGCCGCCAACGCCATGGACTTCTGGTCGTTCGCCGCGGGTGCGGCCAACGTCGTCATGCAGCTGTCGCTGCCCGGTGTCGGCTACGGCGTGGTCGAGTCCAAGGTCGACTCCGGGAATCTGCTGATCCACCCGTGGAAGCGGGCCCGCACCACCTTCACCTACATTGCCGTGGCGATCATCGGCACCGACGACGACAAGCTGCTGTACCGCGAGGCCGTCAACTCCGCGCACCGCCACGTCCAATCCACCGACCAAAGCCCGGTGCGCTACAACGCCTTTGACCGCGACCTGCAGATGTGGGTCGCCGCCTGCCTCTTCGTCGGGCTCGAAGACACCTACCAACTGCTGCGCGGCGAGATGACCCCCGACCAAGCCGAGGGGTTCTACCGCTCCGCCTGGCCGCTGGGCACCACCCTGCAGGTCAGCGAAGACCAGTGGCCGCCCACCCGCGCCGCCTTCGACGACTACTGGAACACCGCCTGCCAGCGGGTCCAGTTCGACGAAACCGTCCGCGCCTACCTGTACGACCTGATCGACCTCAAGATGATCAACCCGTTGCTGCGCTTGCCCTTTCGCGGCCTGCTCAAGTTTCTCACCGCCGGCTTCCTGGCCCCGGTATTCCGTGAGGCACTCGGACTCAACTGGAGCGCTCGCAAGCAACAGCGCTTCGAGCTGCTCTTCCGCTTCGTCGCGCTGATGAACCGCTTCCTGCCGTCGTTCATCCGTCAGCCCGGGCCGCACCTGCTGCTGGCCGACCTGCGCTGGCGCGCCCGCCACGGCGGGCGGCTGGTCTAACGCGGTCACGTTCCGCCGAACTCTGGCCGTAGCACCGAACTCAACGCCGACAGCGGGATGTGCGCCTGTACGGCGCCGCCATCCATCGACCACTGCATGATGCCCGGGGTGTAGTTGATCGGCGAGTCATGGGCCACCGGATAGTCCGGCATGTACAGGATCAGTTCGTTGCCGGACAGCGCCCACGCCTGGTAACCGCCGGAATACACCTTGTCCGGTGCCCACCGATCCACCACGAACGGATAGCTGCCAGCCTCATGGGGTGGCGCCGCCTGATCCAACGCATCCTGAATGAAGGGCGCGCCCAGGGATGCGATCGCCCCGAGGTCCACGCCGGGCTTCAGCACGTCAGCGAGCCCGACCCGCACGCCGCGGGCCATATCCCACGTGAACGTGCGAAAGGCGTTGTTGGGCTTGGGGCCGTCGGCGTGATAGTCCTCGTGGAACACCACACTGAGTACATCGCCCCGCTGCAGGATCTGAAAGTTCTCCTCACCGAAGCTGTCCGCCACCATGTGCACGCCCACCGTGCGCCAGTTGGTGACCAACTGGGTCAGGTAGTCCCGAATCGTCGGGCCGGTGACGGGGTTGTCGACGAGATCGCCGGGCACCGCCACCTTGATATCGCGGACCGCCTTGCGTTCCGACGACACCGAGGTGTGGCAGTACGCGCCGTCCCAGTCCGCCCCGAGGCTCGAGCAGAAGTCCGGTGCCGAGGCGCCGGCCACCGGTGCGACGGCTAGCGCCGCCACGACCGATAGCACAGAAACCACACGAATGCGCATGCTATTCAGGGCAGTTGGACTTTGCTGGCCCGCCACATGCCGTCGACCTTCTCCAGCGTCATCTTGACCCGGCTGCGATCGACTCGCGGATCCGGTGCGGCCTTGTTGGCCACCGTCTGGTCGACGAACATCAGCACCACGACCTGGTCGGGGGTGGCCGACTGCACGGCCGAATCGATCACCACGCCGTGCGCGCTGGCCTTGTTGTCCAGCAACAGTTGCCGCAGCTGCGCACTGGATTGCGAGTACATGTCCTTGAATTCACCAGTGGCACCGTTGAGCACCTCGGCGAAATTCTGGTCGACGTTGTTGGAGTCGATGCTCGTGAGCACCTGCGCGTAGCGCACGGCCGCCGCCTGGCCCTCCCGCGCCGCCACCTCGACGCGGTGCTGCTGCCACGCCTGCCAGCCCAGGAAACCCGAACCACCCAGCAACCCAACGATCAATGCGCCCAATAGCACTCGCCGGATGAGTGGCCACCGGCGCCGCTGGGTCGGCTCCTCGACAACTACGGCCTCAGCCTCGACGTCGGTTTCCACTTCGGTGTCAGGTTCGGCTTCACTCGTCACAGTCATCGCAATCTCCTCAACTCGGCGGTTCGATCGGCAGCACCGGGCCGCCGTACGGGGTCGGAATGGTGTAGCGGCCTTTGGGTGTTGGGTCGGTGGTCGCGCCCAGGTCGGCGCCCGGCGGCGGACCGGCGGTGTCGTCGCCGGCCGGCCGTGGAGCGTTCTTGGCGCCGCGGATCAGCACCGCAGGATCGTCGTCGCGGCAGTAGGTGTACAGGTAGGGCTCGGGGTAATCGGCCGACGATGCGGGCCGCCGTGGCGTGCCGTAGTCGCATGCGTACCGCGGGTAGATGTCGGCGGTCGCCCACAGGCCGTGGTCGTGCATCACGGTGGCCCACGCATCGAGCAGCGACCCGCGGTAGTCCGGGAACAGCGCATTGAGGGCCGGCACCCGCACATACAACAGCTGCGATGCGGTGGCCATGCTGGTCAGCAATCCGACCATGGTGTCGGAGTTGTCGGTGAACAGATTGTCGGTGGCCGACAGGGTTTGGGGCGTCTGATCGACGAGCCGGCGGTAACCGTCGAGCATCTTGGTCACCCCGGTGAACGTGCGGTCGAGGTTGCCGGTGGCCACCTTGATCCCCGCGTTCTTGTCGGCCGCGGTCGTCAGCACAATCCGGCTGGTCCGCAGAATGCTCGTGGTCTGCGGCAGAACCGAATCCAGCGTCGACAGCAGGAACGTGCCGCCGTCGATGATGTCGGCCAGCTTCTGCGGGCCCTGATCGGTCAGGCTCAGCTCTCGTTTGATCAACTCGAGCTTGGCTGGGTCGACCTGCTTCAGCATCCCGTCGGCGTGGGCGAGGACGTCAGCCAAGCTGACCGGCACCGAGGTCTGGTCCTGCGCGACAACGCTGCCGTCGTGCAGGTACGGACCGGCGTCGGAGTTCGGCACGAATTCGATGTACTGCTCACCGGCCGGCGACAGGCCCGACACCTTCACCGGGCTGGCCGACGGGATCCGGACATCCGAGCGCACACTGGCGACCGCGGCGACTCCGTCGGGCGTGATCGCCAGCGATTGCACCCGCCCGATCGGCACCCCGCGCAGCGTGACGTCCTGATTGGGCAGTAGCCCACCGGATTCCGGCAGCTTGATGGTCACCCGGTACGCCGAGTCGAACGGCGTCACCCGCAGCGCACCCACCAACACGTACGCCGCGGCGAGCGCCAGCGTCAGGACCAGACCCGCCGTCGACAACCACAACCGGTGCCGGTACCCGAACCCGACCGTGCGCACGACACGATCGGCAGCCCACTCGATCATGGCGGCGGCTCCGAGGTGGGCGGCCCCGGCGGCGGGCCAGGTGGCGCGACGATCACGCCGCCGGGATCGGTGGGGCTCGGCAGCACGGGCACCTGCGGAACGCCGGGGCCGGACCCGACGACGCGCTGCTGCAATCGCCACAGCGTGTACTTGAACGTGCCCACCATCTGCGCCCAGTCGTAGCGCTTGGGCCCGTGGAATCCGGGGTCGCCGAGGAAGCCGGCATCCGGCATCGACCCGAGAACCAGTCGGTCGATGCTGGCCCGCACCGAAAACGAATTGCTGGCGGTCGCTTTGATGATCGGCGGCATCAGCCGGTTCAGGGCGGCCAGATTCGCGTCGGGAGCCAACACGAGGTCATTCCAGGACCGCGCGATGGTGTTGGCATCGCCGATCACACTGCGCCCGCTGGCGTCGGTGCCCGCGATCGACGGGAACTTCTGCAACTGCTTACTGGTGTCACCGGCTTGCTGGACGACGTCGGCCACGGTGTCGGCATTGGCGGCCAGTGTGTCGGTCGCCGGACCCGCCGCGACCATCACCTCGCTCAGCGCCTGATTCTTGGCGTCGAGTTCCCTGGCCAATTGCGAGGTTTCGGTCAACGCGTCCGAGATCTGGTCGGAGCGCGCCGTCAATTTGGACAGCGTGCCGTTGGTCTTGGCGATGATGTCCCCGAAGGCCTGACCCTGATCGCCGGTCGCCTTGCCCAAACCGTTGATGACGTTGGTCAAGTTGCGCACCGCACCGCCGTTCACCATCACCGCGGCCGAACTGAGCACCGACTCCACGGTCGCCGCCGCCGTCGTGGAATCCAGGCCGATGGTGTCGCCGTCCTTCAACAACGGCGTGGTTGCGGAGGCGTCTGCCGGTGGCTTCAGCGCAATGAACACATCACCCAGCGGGGTGGCCGAACGCAACTCGGCCGTGCTGCCCTGAGGGAGGCGCACCCCGTCCATGATCCGAATCGTCGTGACCGCGGTGTAATTGCGCGCCACCATGGTTTCCATCTGCCCGACGTCGGCGCCGGCGAGTTTCACCTTGGCCTCGGCGGGCAGGTTCAGCGCGTTGGAGAAGACTGCGGTCAGCCGGTACCCACCACTGCCGACGGTCGGTGCGGGCAGCGGCAGGCTGGACAACCCGTTCGACGAGCACGCCGTGGCTCCGAACGCAGATACCAGAACCGCGGCAGTGGTCTGCTTCCAGCGCTTCATTTCTGCCCCATCGCGGCCATACCGTCGAGAACATAGGTCAGCCCGAAGTCAGGGCCGAAGTCCTGCAATGTGCCGGTGCTACAGCCCAGTTGGCGCAGACCCATCAGGTTGCAGATCTCCTTCGTGTACTGGCTGTCGAACAACACCCGATCTGTGAGCACCCGGGCCCGCGCAGCACCGTTGTTCTGGTCGACGACGTTGTACATGTTGTCCAACGTCAGCGGTGCGACGTCGAGGAACTCGGCGAGGTCGCGCTGCCGTTCGACGAGCGTGTTCGCGGTGGTATTGCCATTGTTGACAACAGCTTTGATGTTGTCGCGGTTCTTCTCCAGGAAGTCGCCGACCTGCGCCAGCAGGGTGTTCATGGTCTTGCCGGTGGTGCCGCTGCCGAAGTCCTCGTCGTTGACGATCTGACTCAGCTGACGCACGGTCGAGCCGAAGTCGCGCAGCGTCGCGTCGTTGTCGGCGGCGGCCTGCAACAGCGAGCTCAGGTTGCGCACGATCGTGGTCAGCTGGTCTCGGGTCTGTGCGCCCCCGTCCGCGGACAGCCGCAACGCATTGGACAGCTGGCCCAGTGCATCCTTGATCTTCTGGCCGTTTCCGTCGGCGATCGCCGCTCCCGAGTTGACGACATCGCCCACCGGTCCATTGCCGTTGCCGTCGCCCTTCAGCGAGGTGGAGATCTTGTCCAGCACACCGAGCACCCGGGCGAACTCGACGGGTGTCTTGGTCCGGGGCAGCCCGATGGTGTCGCGGTCCTTGAGCACCGGCCCGCCGCGATACGGCGGGGTGAGCTCGATCTGCCGGTCGGTCAGGATCGATGTCGAGATCGTCACCGCTTGCGCATCCGCGGGGACCTGCACGCCGCGGTCGACGGTGAACTGGACCTCGACGTAGCCGCTCTTGGGGGTGATCGCCGTGACCTTGCCGACCGGCATGCCCAGCACCGCGACCGTGTTGTCGACATAAAGCCCAGCGGCACTGTCGAATTGGGCCGTCAGTGTGATGTGGTCGGTTGTCGACTTGAAATACACCCACGCGACGGTGACCGCCGACGCCACGGCGACCGCGATGACCGTCAGAAGAGCCAGCAGTCTGGCCCGCGCACTCACTTGCAGTCCTTGTAGTACTGGATCATGCCGAACTGCTTGGCCCGCCCGCTGATGGCGCACATCCAGGAGTCGACGGCGATACCGTTGGGTGTGTTGAAGTCAACGGCGTTGCCGGTGCCGCTTGCGTTGGCGAAGCCGCGCAGCGCCACCGGCCCGGCCTGCAGCGTGCTGCGCAGCAGATCGTCATGTTGGGCTAGCAGGTCGGACAGCCGGCGCAGATTCGTGATGGTTTGATCCAACTCGCCACGGTTGGCCACCACCGTGGTGCTCATCGTGTTCACCAGGTTGGTCAGCGCCGCGATCATCGCGTGGAAAGTCGCGCTGCGATCCACGAACCGGCCGATCAGCTCCTGCCCCTGATTGATCATCGCAGCGATGTTGGCGTGCTGGCGCTCCAGTGTGCTGCTGACCATGTCCGTGCTTTTCAGCAAGGCACCCAACTGGTCTCGCCGGTCAGCGATGACCGTCGACAAGGTGTGGATGTTCTGCATGGCCTGCGGCACCACGGCGGGCAGGCCCTGCATCTGGGCGCCCAGGATCCCCAGCGACTTCGCGAACGCATCGGTGTCGACCTGCTCGTAGGTGGTCGTCACGTCGGCCAGGGCGGCCTGCAGATCGTAGGGCACCTCGGTGTGCGACAGGTCGAAGGTGTTGTCGGGCACCGTCCCGCCGTCGACGGGTTCCAGCGCCAGATAGCGCGAACCCAGGATGGTGGCGACCTTGATGACCGCCTTCGAGTTCTTGCCCAGCGCGATATCGTCGCGAACCTCGAGGCCGGCTTCGACGTGATCACCGGCCAGCTTCATGCTGGTGACCTTGCCGACCTGGATGCCGCCGATGGTGATCGGGTTGCCCGCTTGCAGGGCGGCGGCCTGAAGGAACTTCGCGGTGTAATGCCGGTGACCGACATTGGCGGCGTTGGCAATCAGCATCGCCCCGACGATCACGCTGATCACCGCCACGGCGATCAGGCCCAGCCACGTCTTGTTGTAGGTCTCCAGCGGGCGCCTAGCCATTGGCCATGTTCCTGCATCGCGGGGTGTACATCGCCTGGTTCCCAGGTGTCGCGGCGTTGACGATGATCGGCGTGATGTCGTTCAAGCCGGGAAAGAAGCCGGTGCCGTTGAGGTCGCAGGCGTACGCGTTGGCGAAAGCACCTTCGTTGGTGATCCGGGCCAGCCCTTTGAGCATCAGCGGCAGGTTGTCGCCGGTGAACGCCAGCTGCGGCTCGATGTCGACCAGGTGTCCGGTGAAACCGGGCTGGCGAGTGATCATGTCGTTCAGCGACGGGTTGACCGTGTTGGAGATCGCCGAGAGCTGGCGGATCACCCGCGCCATCGCTCCCGTCGAATCCACCAACTCGGGGCGGCGAGCATTGAAGTCCGACACGACCTTGCTGGTCTGGGAGAGCACCTGATCGAGGCTGGTGTTCTGCTTGGCCAGGCTCGCCATCACGGTGTTCAACTGAGTGATCACATCGCCCAGCGTCTGATCGCGGCCGGCGAAGGTGTCGGTCAGCGTGGAGGTTTGGCTGACCAGGTTCACGATCGAGGAGTTGTCGCCCTGCAGCGACTGGATGACGCCCTTGGTCAGATTGTCGGCGTCGCGGGGGTTCAGCACACTGAACAGTGGCTCGTAGCCGTTGAGCAGCGTGCCGACGTCGAAGGACGGGTCGGTGCGTTCGACCGGGATCGTGGCGTGCGGTGCGAGCGGGCCCGGGCTGCCGATCTTTCCGAGCGACAGACCGAGGTAGCGCTGCCCGACGATGTTCTGATACGTCACCGAGGCGACGGTGTTGCCGAACAGGTGCTGCTCGTTCTGCACGACGAACGACACCTTGGCCAATGTGCCCGCCAATTCGATCTTTTCGACCCGGCCGACGCGTACGCCCGCCATCCGGACGTCATCGCCTTCACGCAGTCCGTACACATCGGTGAACATCGCGGCGTACGGGGTGGTGGGACCGGCCACGTCGCGGCGCAGCGTGACATACACCAGCCAGGTCAGCGTCACCGCCACCACCATGAACAGTGACAGCCCGATCAGCGGGGCGCGGAACTTCATCGGGACCCTCCGGCTTCGGCGGGCAGCGGCGGCGCAGCCGGGGCCGCCGGCGGTGGCGGAGCGTCATCGGGATTGGCGGCCAGCGGCACCGGCGGAAAGGGCGGGGCCCACCACGGCGTCGGGGGATTCGGGTCGGCCAGGTTCGGATTCGGATTCACCAGCGGGGGGCCGACCGCGACGAGATTGCCATCCGGACCGACGACGGTGCCCGGCGTCGGGGCCAGATCCTTGGGCGGCTGGTAATTCTGCGGCAGCAGCATCTCGGGCAGGTCCGGCCGCACCACGATCTTCGGTGCCGTATAGCAGCTCGGTCCCAGTAGCTGGCCATAGCGGGGGCAGTCGGCGCGGGTGTAGTCATAGCTGGGCGTCAGCGACAGGTTGATCCGCATGTTGCCGGTGTCCAGTTCGGGCATCCATACCTCGTCGAAAAACTTGCGGGACAGCGCATTCAGCTTGGTGAACGCCGGCACGAACTTGCCCGCATTCATCGCCAGGCTGCCCACCACCGGGGTGAGGTCGTGGCTGATACCGGTCAGCTGGTCGATGTGATTGTCGAGCGCGGTATGCGTGGTGCCCAGAGTGTGCGCGCCGCCGGTCATCAAAGCGGTCAGCGCTGAACGCTTTTCGGCCAGCACCTGCATGGGCCGGACCGCCTGGTGCAGCGCATCGACCAGATCGGGGGCGGTGACGGCCAGCCCACGGGTGGCATCGATCAGTGCCGAGACCGTCGACGGCCCATCATCGGTGCTGACCACCGAATTCAGCTGATCCAGTAGCCGATTCAGCTGGGCGCCTCCCGCGAGCAGCTTGCCGCGCCGGTTCTCGGTGGCGGCGTTGACCGCGGCCAGGATGCCGACACTGCGATCCTCGCGTCCGCGTCCCGTGGCGGCCAGCACGTCGCGCAACTTGCTGATGGTGGTCTGGAAGAGCACGGTCGGCAACTGGGTGTCCTCGGGAATATGCTCGCCGGCGCGGATTGCCGGCCCGGCCCCCTCGGCCACGAGTTGTACCGATGACACCGCGAACACGTTGGACGGGACCACCCGCGCGGTCACCGTCGCCGGGATGGAGCCGGCGTATTCGGGGTGCAAGTCGATGTGGACGTAGTTGGGATGGCCGTTGGCGGCGGGGATCACGCTGTCGACCGAGCCGACCAGGACACCGTGATATTTCACATCCGACTTCTGCGGCAGCCCGTCGCCGACGTTGAGCAGGTCGGCGACCACCCGGACGTAGTTGTCCAGCTTGCCGTTCGACTTGAGCAGCAGCAGCGTCGTCACGAGGGCGGCGACCACCACGACAGCCAGCCCGCAGACCAGCAGCTGACGGTCGGTGGGGCCGCGCCCGTCGGTGTCAAAGGAATTCGCCATCTAACCGCCGAACCTCGCGCCGGCGTCGACGCTCCACAGCGCCATCGTCATCAGCATGTTCACCACGATCGTCACCGTGATGGCGGCGCGCATCGCGTGCCCGGCGGCGATGCCGACGCCCTCAGGTCCGCCACTGGCGTAAAAGCCGTAGTAGCACTGGATGGTCGAGGCGATCCAGACGAACACGACCGCCTTCAGCAGTGAGTAGAGGATGTCCGTGCCGGACAGCATCAGCGTGAAGTAATGCAGGTACGCGCCGTTGGATCCGCCGCTGATCACCTCGACCACGATCTGGGTGGTCAGGTAGCTCACCGCCAAACACAAGACGTAGAGCGGGATCACGGCCACGACGGACGCCATCAGCCGCGTGGTGACGAGGTAGGGGATGGGACGGATCGCCAGCGAGTCCAGCGCGTCGATCTCCTCGGCGATCCGCATGGATCCCAGCTGCGCGGTGAACCGGCAGCCACCCTGTGTCGCGAAGGCCAGCGACGCGGCGATCGGCGCCAATTCGCGGGTGTTCACCAGCGACGAGATGATCCCGGTCGCGGGGCCCAGCCCGAGTAGATTCAAGAAGTTGTAGCCTTCGATTCCGACGATCGCGCCGACGGTGACCCCCAACACCAACGCGACGCCTGCTGTACCGCCACCGACGACCAATGACCCGTTGCCCCAGGCGATATCGGATAGCAGCCGGGCGAACTCGGTGCGGTAGTGGCGCAACACGATCGGTACCGCCGCGACCGCGCGGATGAAGAACACCAGCATGTGGCCCAACCGCACGACCGGCGAGGTGAGCGTCCGGACGAACCGGGCCCACGGGACCCGGAACGGGCTGTAGGTCGATGCGGTCACGTCACAGCCCCACTCGCGGGAACAGCATGTTGTACAGCTGGCTGATCGCGACGTTGACGATCATCAGGATCAGAATCGATTCGACGACAGCGGCATTCACCGAGTTGGCCACCCCGGTGGGGCCGCCTTTCGTGGACAGCCCCTTCTGACTGGACACGATCGCGACGATAGCGCCGAACACCACAGCCTTGAGTAACGCCAGCACCATGTCGCCGGGGGTGGTGAACGAGGCGAAGGTGGCCACGAAGCTGCCGGGCGCACCGTTCTGGAAGTAGACGTTGAACAGATAGCTCGCCAGGAACCCGACGAAGCACACCACCCCGGTGAGGGCGACGCCGATCATGATCGCGGCGGCGAACCGCGGGACGACGAGACGGCGGATCACCGAGACACCCATGACCTCCATGGCGTCGATCTCTTCCCGCATCGTCCGCGAACCGAGGTCGGCGGTGATGGCCGAGCCGACCGCAGCGGCCATCAGGATCGCCGCGACCAGCGACGCGGCCTGCCGGATCACGGCCAGGCCGCTGGCCGCGCCCGCCAGTGAGGTGGCACCCACCTGGCCTGCGAGTAGGGCGAACTGGATGGACAGCGTCACCCCGACCGGCAGCGCCACCAGCACGGTCGGCACCACGGCGGTGCCCGCCATGAAAGCGCCTTGGCGGACGAACTCCTGCAACGGGAACCGACCGGTGACCAGGTCGAGGAACAAGTATTGAAGGGTTCTCACCCCGAGGACGAACTGATCACCGACGGTAGTCAGCGACGCGAGCGGATGTCGCTTCACATAGCCGACGGTCCACCCGCCGACGACATCCACCGCCTTGGGGTTGGCCACCGGGTCCGAGGATGGCAATTCCCCGGCCGTCGTCACGATTGTGCCCGCATCATCGCCAGTCCCAAATCTGCTTGACCGTAAGCTATTTGACGGCCGCGATCGAATCCGCGAGCGATGGTCCCACACAATAAGCCATCACCGCGCGAAGTTCGAAGTCCGCGACGTCAACCTCCCCAACCTGTCGTCACGGTAGGACCCAGCCGGTCCTGGCGTCAAGAAATTGGAGAATATTCATTAACATAATCCCACCTATGGCGCCCCTAAGTGAACGTCAGGTCGCGATGAGGCGCAGCGATGCGAGGGATTGCGTGGCTTATGCGGCGCGGTCTGGCAGCGCCAACTTCAGGATGGTCCGCTGGGTCTGAAGGAACTGACGAAGCAGCGGACCCGTGGTGTACGGCAGACCGTATTCGTCGCACAGTGGGCGAACCAGTCGGGCGATCTGGGCGTAGCGATTGCTCGGCAGATCGGGAAACAGATGATGTTCGATCTGGTAGCACAGGTTCCCGCTGAGGAAGGCGAGTACCCGCCCGGCCTTGAAGTTGGCGCTGCCCAGCATCTGGCGCAGGTACCACTCGCCCTTGCTCTCCTGCTGGACGACATCGGGCGTGAACGTCGAAACCCCGTCGGGAAAATGCCCGCAGAAGATCACCGCGTAGGCCCAGATGTTGCGCACGATGTTGGCGGCGACGTTCGCCGACAACGCCCGTCGCCAACGAGATCCGTTGAGAGCCGGGATTGCAACGTAGTCCTTGATGACCTGACGCATCACCTTGGCCTTCAGGGCGCTCGTGTGGCCTTGGCGTTGCTCGGCGTTGGTTGCACGTTCATGTTCCGAGTGCAGACCGTGCAGAGCGATACCCCACTCGAAGATGACGGCCAACAGCGCGTTGCGAAACGGCTGCATCAGGTTGCGCGGGCGCCATGCGACGTCGCGGGTCACCCGCATGATGCCGAAGCCCAGGTCGTCGTCGACTCCGACCACGTTGGCGAACACGTGGTGTCGGTAGTTGTGCGAGTACTGCCATTGTGACGAGAGCCCGGCCATGTCCCACTCCCAGGTAGTGGAGTGGATTTCGGGATCGTTCATCCAATCCCACTGCCCGTGAACAACGTTGTGGCTGATCTCCATGTTCTCGATGCTCTTGGCCAAGGCCAGTGACGCCACCCCCAGCAGCCACCCACGCCGTGATCGGCTGCCGAAAATCAGCAGCCGGGCGCCGGCGTCCAGCGCTCTCTGGAACATGATTGTCCGGCGGATATAGGCGGCGTCGCGCTCGCCGCGAGAATCCTCGATCTCGCTGCGGATCGCGTCGAGTGCGGCCGCCAGGTTATCGATGTCGTGCTGGCTCAGATGCGCATAGTCAGCGACGTCTGTGATGGCGATGGAGAGTCCCCGAGTAATCGACCGGTGTCCGTTGAGCGACAACGGTATTGAAGGAAGTGCCCGTCCGTGAGCGGATGCTCGCGGCGCCGCACAGGTGGGACGCCGATTCGGGCCGGCTGCAGGTGCCAGCAGCTCCAGCCTACCCGTCTGGTGGGCTGCTGCCGGCCGGCGTCGCAGCCGCTCAGCTTCGGCAAATCCGAACAATAGGGTCCCGAGTAGGGAAGGGTGGAGGGGTGGCCGCAAAACTGTTACCCACGGAGCCGACACTTCAAGCCGGGTCCGGCTAGCGTGACCATCCAGGACGAGCTCATTGCGGCCGTCGACGGCCAGCGTGGAGTGAAGGCCGCCGACCGGCTCTGCGAAGCGTGCGTGCTGCTGCTCGACATCGATGCAGCCGCGATCTCACTTGTTTTCGACGGTACGAACGCGGGAACGCTGGGCTCCAGTGGAACGTCGGCAAGGGCGTACGACGAATTGCAGTTCACCTACGGTGAGGGGCCGTGCCTGGACGCGGTCAGCCAGCAGGCCCCGGTGGTGGTGGTGGATCTTGCCCACCCCGGGGAAGCACGCTGGCCCAGTTACGGACGAGCCATGCTGAAGCATCGGATCCGGGGCGTTTTTGCCATGCCGGTACTGGCAGCCGGTGAATACGTCGGTGCGCTCGACCTCTTCCGGGCGCAGCCGGGTGACTTGGCCGGCGAACAGCTTGCCGGCGCGGCAGCCGCCGCGGAGCTGGCCGGGATTCCGGTGCTGGATCTGCTCGTCGGCGATCTTGAGGCGGCCGTCGATGATCCCAACAGCAATGCCTGGGCGGAACTGTGCACCTTGAGCCGTGTCGAGGTCAGCCAGGCAACCGGAATGCTGGTGGCGCAATTAGAGATAGATCCGACCGAGGCGCTGGTGCGGCTGCGTGCGTACGCCTATGCCAGTGGTCGCACCGCCACCGAAGTCGCCCGCGACATCATCGACCGGCGGCTGAGACTGGAGACGGACCGATGAACGACAACAGATGCGCACGCACACCCAGGCCGGGAGGCAAGCCATGGTGAGCGATGACCTTCGCGAAACTCGGGTACTGAGCGCAGTGGTATCACTTGTCGACAGTCTGCTCGACGATTTCGACGTGGTGGACCTGCTGACGGAACTGACCGAACGCTGTGCCGAACTGCTCGACATCGCGTCGGCGGGCTTCCTGCTCGCCGATCCGCTGCGCCGACTTCACCTGGTGGCCGCCACCTCGGAGGAGACGCGGGATCTCGAGCTGTTTCAGCTGCAGGCCGAGCAGGGACCCTGCATCGACTGCTACCGGACCGGCGAGCCGGTCGTGGTGCCCGACATCGCTACCGAGATCGACCGGTGGCCGCGGTTCGCCCCGGCTGCGGCGGAAGCCGGCTTCGCGGCGGTGCATGCCCTGCCGATGCGCGCGGCCGGGGAGGTGCTCGGAGCACTGAATTTGTTCGATACCCGGCCCGGCGGACTCAGCGAGGCGGATCGACTGGTCGCTCAGACCCTCGCCCACATCGCGTGTGTTGCTGTCCTGCAAGAACATCCGCCTACCCTCGCCACCGTGGTCTCGCCGCTGCGGTCGGCCCTGATCGGTCGCGTCATCGTCGAGCAGGCCAAGGGGTTCGTCAGCGAGGTGCTCGGTGTCTCGATGGATGAGGCATTTCGGTTGATCCGGGCTCACAGCCGGATGCGCGGCGAGCATCTCACCGACGTTGCGCGGCGGCTGATGAGGGACCGATACACCCGGCCGGAGTTGGTCAGGGCACTCACGGAATTGGCCCGCCAAGGCCCGCGTTGAGCAGTTATTGCTGACGTGCCCGGGCCCGCCGGACCGCCTCGTCCACGAGTTGCTCGGCGACGTCAGCCAATTTGACGTGCTCCCGCTGGCTGATGCGGGTGAGACGGTCGAAGGCCTCTTGTGCGGTGCCGCCGGAGCGGCTGCGGATGATGCCGATCGCCTGGTCGATCACTGCCCGGCTGCGCAACGCCTGTTGAAGTTGCGTCGTGCGCAGTCGGGTGCTGGCCAGCAGCTGCGCGTTGTACACCGATACCGCTGCGGGACCGGCGAATTGGGTCCCCAGTTGGACGGCGTGTTCGGTGAATGCGTCCCGGCCGTAGGCGTAGGAGTTGATCGCGCCGATGACCCGGTCACCGACGGTTAGCGGCAGTGCCAGTACCGAGTGCACACCCATGCGGGCCACCGACCCACCGAAATGCGGCCAGCGGCGGTCGCTACCCAGCGAACCGCTGACCGCGGGCCGTCCGGACCGAATGCACGTGATGCATGGCCCCTCGCCGAGCTTGTCGTATTGCAGGGTGTCGATGGTCTGAATGAACTCCGCAGTCACCGACCACGCCTGAATGTGTAAGTCGTCGCCTGAATCCGGGTGGTGGGGCGCGATCGCCGTGACGCCGGCACCGTCGGCGCCCGGTATCGCCTGGACTGCGAATTGTGCTACCTGGCCGAGCATTTCGTCGACGCTGGCGGCGTCCGCGACAATCCCCGCCAAACCGCCGAGCCCAGCGTTCAGATCAAGTTCATCAGATTGGAGCTGGGCCGGGGAGAGCGCTGGTTCCGGGGGCGGTTTGCGGCCCGGCTGCGCGTCGTAGTCGTCCATCGACCCCCCTCACGGGTGCCACTGGGCGGAGACAGCCCGATCTCCGCGCGATCAATGTACCCCTGCCGTCAGGTCACCAATGCCAGGGCATGGGCGCGCCGCAACTTGCCGGACGGGGTCTTGGGGATGACTCCCGGGGCGAGTACCACCACGTTGCGTGGCCTGGCGTTGACCTCCACCACCACTTCGTGGATCACCTGGTGTTCGATCCGGCGGACTTCGTCGTGGTCATCGAAGTCTTTGCATTCCACCGCCACTGCAAACGATTCGCGGGAATGCCCCGCATCGAGCCGGACGGCCACCGCGCAGCCCGGGCGCACTCCGTCGACGCGGGCCGCGGCGCGTTCGATGTCGGTCGGGTAAATGTTGCGCCCGGCCATGATGATGACGTCTTTGAGCCGGCCGCAGACGACGATCTCGTCATTCTCGGTGAGGTAGCCCAGGTCGCCGGTGTCGTACCAACCTTGATCGTCCTGCGCCGAGATGAACCCGGCGACCGTGGTGTATCCCGGCGTGACCGGCTCGCCACGCAGGTGGATGACGCCGACTCCGCGGGCGGGTAGCAGTGCGCCGTCCTCGTCGAGGATGCGGGCCTCAAGTCCGTTCAGCGGGGGACCGAGTGTCACCAGGCGCCTGGTGTTGCCGCGGGTTGCGGGTACAGCACGGTGGAGCACTGCCAGGAGGTCCGCGTCGATCTCGTCGACGGTCATGCCCACGCCGCACGTGGAGAACGACGCGGCGACGGTGGTCTCGGCCATGCCGTAGGCGGGCAATATCGCCTCGGGTCGCAGCCCGTGCGGTGCACCGGCAGCGCACAAGTCCTCGACGTCTGCCGGATCGACCTGCTCGGCACCCGACAGCGCCCACCGCAGCGACGACAGATCGAACTGGCCGGGGGAAGCGAGGCTGCGCAGCCTTTTTGCCAACAGCTTGTAGGCGAAGTTGGGGGCCGCTGTCATCGTGCCCCGATATTTGTCAATGAGCTTGACCCACAACAGGTTATCGCGGAGGAAGTCCATCGGGGTCATCTTGATGAGCTCGACGCCGAAGTACATCGGCACGGTCAGGAAACCGGTCATACCCATGTCGTGGAAGCAGGGCAACCAGCTGACGATCACGTCGGACTCGACGTCGACCTCGGCGCCGACGAACATCGCCTCGGCGTTGGAGACGACATTGGCGTGCGTGATCTGGACCGCCTTGGGTGAGCCGGTCGAGCCCGAGGTCAGTTGCATCAGGGCCAGGTCGTCGTCCTGGGTGTCCACGGCACGCACCGGGGTGGCCTTCAGCAGCTCGCTCGCGACCACCACCCGGATTCCCCGTTCGGTGAGCAGCGGCGCGGCCGGCAGAAACGGCTCGCCGACGACGACAGCCTTGGCGTCGATCGTCTCGAGTACCGCCAGCGTCTCCTCGGCCCAGCGCAGCAGGTCGGTGCGCGGCGTCGGCTGGTGCAGCATCGTGACGCTTGCGCCTCGAATCCAGATGCCCTGGGCGGTCGGCGCGATGTCGACGGGATAGCCGGCGAGCACCGCGACGGCGTCGCCGTGGCCGACACCAGCGGCTGCCAAGCCGCCGGCAATCCGGCTGGCGCGTGCGTGCACCTCGGCCCAGCTGTGGCGCACCGGGGCGTCGGGCTCGCCCGTGACCATCCCTTTCATGCTCCATTGGGCGTTACTGAGCATGGTGTCGGTGAACTGGCTCAACGGAGCCTTCCTTCTGCACGCCGCGCCTCAGGTGCGTCGCGCGATGTTGTGGCCGCAGGATGACTGCCGCGAGTAGTCGTGTGAAGCAGCGCTCGTTCGACGCCGTTTGATCGGCCACGCGCCCGCGCTGGGCGCCAGATCGTGCGGTCGGATCACGTCGGCCCGGGGGCACCGGTGCGGCGGGGCGTTCAGATCGCCGCCGTGACGTTTTCCGCGAGGCTGGTGGGTCAGCCACCATGACCGTACCGTGCGATGGCGCTGGTAGGGGACGACTCGCAGGCGAAATGACCAGCTGTGCCTTCCACTCGCTGACTCGCGGCGTCCATGGCAAAGGTGAGGTAGCTTCAATCGACGGTCGGGGGAGCTGCCAAGGAGTAGATGGTGGAGTCGACACCATTTGGGCACTATCAGCTGCAGGAGCTGATAGGTCGCGGCGGTATGGGTGAGGTTTACCGGGCCTTCGACACCAAGACCGATCGGGTGGTCGCCCTCAAGGTGCTTCCGCACCGGCTGGCGCAGGACGAGACGTTCCAGCAACGATTCAGACGCGAGGCGCAAGCAGCTGCCGCCCTCAACGAGCCGCACGTCGTCCCCATCCACGGATACGGCGAGATCGACGGTCGCCTCTACCTGGATATGCGACTCATCGAAGGCCAGACGTTGGGCTCGATCCTGTCCGACACCGGCAAGCCGTTGGACCCTGCGCTCGCGGTCAGCATCGTCGAGCAGGTCGCTTCGGCTCTGGACGCCGCCCACGCCACCGGCCTCATTCACCGGGACGTCAAGCCGTCCAACATTCTGATCACCGGCCGCGACTTCGCCTACCTGATCGACTTCGGGCTGGCCCGCACCGCCAGTGAGGCGGGGTTGACGACGGCCGGCAGCACGCTGGGGACGCTGGCGTACATGGCTCCGGAGCGGTTCAGCGGAAGTCAGGCCGATCACCGATCCGATGTCTACGCCCTGGCATGCGTGCTCTACGAATGCCTCACCGGCGACCGGCCGTACCCGGATGACAGCTTGGAACAGCAGATCGCCGGGCACATGACCACGCCGGCGCCGCGACCGTCCGACAAGAATCCCAAGCTGGCCGCATTCGACGCAGTGATCGCCAAAGGCATGGCGAAGAAAGCCGCCCAGCGCTATGCCGGCGCCGGGGAGCTGGCAGCCGCCGCACGGCAGGCCCTGACCGCACGGGTTCGTAGGACCGGGAGTTCCGGACGGCACGTGTTGGCGGCGCCGCGGCCACACCGGCGACGCGCATTCGCCGCGGCTGGGGCCGCCGTCCTGCTGGTTGCCGCTGCCGGCGTGGGTGCCTGGCAATGGCAGGGATCAGACAATCGGTCCAGCAGCGCAACAAGTTTGGCGGGGACCGCATCCAGCTCGCAGCCGCTACCGCAGGCCGACGGCGCGGTGCCGTCCATCGCGGCGATGGTGCCTGCCAGGATCCGGGACTCGGGCCGGCTCGTCGTCGGCGTGAATATCCCTTATGCGCCAAACGAATTCATCGACGCCGACGGCAAAGTGGTCGGGTTCGACGTCGACTTGATGAATGCCGTGGCCCGTACCCTCGGCCTGACACCGGAATATCGCGAGACCGCGTTCGAGGCCATCATCCCGTCGGTGCGCGCGGGCGATTTCGACCTCGGCATGTCGTCGTTCACCGACACCAAGGAGCGCGAAGCCGCAGCAGATTTCGTCACCTACTTCCGGGCCGGCACCCTGTGGGCGCAGCGGCCCGGCGCCCCGATCGACCCCGACAACGCGTGCGGCCTCAGGGTCGGGGTGGCCTATCCGTCGCTGCAGGAGTCCGAGGAGCTGCCGGCCAAGAGCACGGCATGCGTGGCGGCCGGAAAGCCCCCGATCAAGAAGGTCATCTACACCCGCCAAGACGATCTCAACACCGCGCTGATGGCCGGGGAAGTCGATGCGATGTCGGCCGATTCGCCCGTCACCGGGTTCACGATCAAGACCAGCGGCGGGCAACTCGAGGCCGCCGGCGCGGTGTTCGACTCCGCCCCCTACGGCTGGCCGGTGGCCAAGGACTCCGGTCTCGCCGAGCCGCTGCGGCAGGCGCTGCAGCACCTGATCGAGACCGGTGAGTACCGCACCATCGCCACGATCTGGGGTGTCGAGAAGGGATTGATCGACAAGCCGTCGATCAACGCCGCGGTGCGCTGACGGGTTACGCCGTCGTGTGCAGCATCCCCGCGATGTCGGGGTCGAGCTGTTGCAGCGCAACGATTACCGCGATCGGGGCGTCACGGCCGATATCGGAGCGAACCGTGGTGGTGCGGCCTTGGCGCTCCGGCGGACGGAGCTCGTCGATACGGGCGATCAAGCCGTCGGCCAGTTCGTCGAATTCGACGATCAGTCCGGCCACAATGATCAGCTCCGGATCGAGCAGCGCCTCGATCAGTGCGGCGGTATGGGCCACGCGGTCGATGACGTCGCGAATGATGTCCTGGGACTGCTGATTTCGTGCCGTCTCCTGACGCACGGCCTCGATGTCGACCTGGTCGTAGGTCTTGCCGACCGTCTGTGGCGCGGCAGCCTGCATCGCGTACATCGACATGTCGGCTTCCACGCACCCGATTCGGCCGCAGCGGCATGGCGTCGAACTGCCGTAGACCGGTACGTGCCCGATCGCACCGGCGATGCCGCTCGAGCCGGCATAAGGGCGTCCGTCGATGATCAGCCCGACGCCGAGCCTGCCGCCGTGATCCAGGACCACCGCCGTGCGTGCTTCTCGTGCCGCACCCGCGATCGTCTCGGCCAGCGTGATCGCCTTGGTGGTGTCCTGAACGGCGACGGGCATGCCGAGATCACGTGAAAGCAGCTTGCCCAGTTCGACATTCGTCCAGCCGAGTTCGTGGGATGCGACGACCAGTCCGGTGGTGTCGTCGACCAGTCCCGGAATGCAGACGCCGACAACGGAGGCGCGCTTACCGTCGGGTTCGCTCATCAGCTTCTTGGCGATGCGGGTGATCGAACGGATGACCACCGCGGGTTCTCGGTCTCCTGTGGGGGTTTCTTCTTCCTTCGAGATGTTCCCGGTGGCGTCGGCCAGGATGATCCGCGCGCGGATCCCGTCGATTCGGATGCCCAGCACCCGGCGCGCCTCCGGATTGCAGTCGAGCAGGATGCGCGGCCGACCGCGAGAACTGACGCCCTCGATGCGGGACTCCAGCTCGACGAGAGTGCCGTCGTCGATCAGGTCCGCGACGAGCGTGGTGACCGATGGGCGCGGCAGACCGAGCCGGTCGGCCAGGTCAGCCCTGGCCAGCGGGCCAGACGTGCGCAGCAGGTGAACGACGCGTTGGCGCTGCAGGAGGCGCGCAACCTGCCTGCTCTGCTTCGTCGATTCCGACTGTTTCAGCACACCCTCCTTGACGCCGCCCGTGCCGGGCTGCTATTAAATTCGTCACATCAACTAAATCGTATTAAGTACGTCACACCAATTAAACCGGGGAGTCCTCCAATGACTGCTGATCGTCGGCCTGCCAAACCGCAGCCACTGTCCCTTCACGATGCGGCCAAGGTCGGCGCGTACGGCGGCATTGCCGTCGCCGCCTGGTTGGCCGGGGCGGTCGCAGCCGGTCACGGGGTTGCGGCGGCCGACTCAACCGGGAGCTCCTCGGGTGCATCCTCGTCCGCTTCCTCCGCCGGTGGCTCGTCGTCCGGTGGATCGTCCTCGGCCCACGCCGGGCCGCGTGCCACCGGTACCGCCAAGGCTAGAGGCAGCCGCCTCTCGAAGCCCTCCGCCACGACGAAGTCGAGTGAGTCGGCGGGTTCCTCGACGGCTGCGAGCGCGGCGGCCAAGCTGGCGACGCCGAACGTCATCCCATCGGCGAGCTCAACCAGCTCGAAGCCGGTCCAGAAGAGTGGCAGCCTGCGCACCGCGCAGGCGTCGTCCGCGTCGTCGGTGCCGGCATCGGTCAGCACACCGGCGTTGGCCCCTAATCCGGCCGGATTGCTCAACGGCATCGTCACCTCGCTGCTCAACCCGTTCCTCAAGCCGCCGCCCACCAACAGCGGTCCCATCGTGCCGGTCATCTGGACGGCGCTGGGTTCGGTACGACGCGACCTGTTCAACCAGGCGCCGACAATCGGAACCCCCACCACCACGGTCCAGACCGGGCAGACCGTCACCGGCAACATCGGCGCCACCGACATCGAAGGCGACGCGCTGAAGTACACCATTACCCAGGGGCCCAAGTACGGCACGCTGACGATCGACCAGGCCACCGGCAACTTCAGCTACACGCCGGACGACATCAACTACACTGCCGCGCAAACTGATTCGTTCACCATTTCGGTGACCGACGGCAAGTTCAACGTCCTGATGCCGTTCAGCTCCCGCACCGCATCGGCCTCAAGCAACCTGACCGTGCTCAGTCCCGAGGCTCAACGTGTCATCCTCAACTTGCCCGCCACCATCACCAACCCGACGATTCCGCGGTTCGCGCCCGACGGAAAGACGTTGATGTTCTCGGCCACGCCGGTCGCCGGCGGTCGTACCGAGATCTACTCGATCGACGCCGGCGACACTGACGGGTCGACCGTCACCTGCATCACCTGCGGTGTCACGCCCACCGAAGGCAATCTGGGCAAGAGCACCTACACCAGCGACGGCTCCGGGCGGTTCGTGGTGGAAGCCCCCGGTCACTGGGACGTGTACCAGCCCGCCACCGACACCGCACCGGCCGCGCTGATCCCGATCATCACGCCACCGTCGGGATCCACCGCGATCGACAAGCAACGCGAGATGCGGATCTCGCCCGACGGCAAGTACGTGCTGTTCAGCCAAATCCAGCTGGGCACAGGCAATCTCATCACCGCGATTCCGGTCGTCGGCAAGCTGAATCTGACCACCAACGCGGTCACCGGCGCCCCGGAGTACCACATCGACGACGCACGGGTGGTTTACCCGGTCGGCGAAGGCAAGCAGTGGACGCCCGACGGTAAGGGCGTGATCATCCTCGGAGGCCGGTACGAGTCGGGCAACGTCGACGACATCGTCGTCGACCTGGCCACCGGGAACGTCACGCGTCTGACCGGCAACCTCGACTACGACGAGGACGTCGACATGTCGCCCAACCAGCAGTGGATCGCGATCTGCAGCACCCGCGGACTCGACGCCCTCACCCCGATGACTCGGATCGACCGGCCGGCGCTGCTGCCCGCCGACATCCAGGGTGCGGTGTACACCGCCTATGCCGGCGGGCTCAAGACCCCCGACTATCCCAATGGCACCGGCATCAACGTGTCCAACCAGGAATGGCTGGTCGCCGTCGAAGACGATCTCAAGGGCGAGAACGGGATCCCGCTGTTCGTCACCGGCGACGGCTACACCGCGCGCAGCATGCCCAGCTGGAACGCCGACGGAACCTCAGTGGCCTTCTGGGAGCGCAGCATCACCGACCCGTCGGACACCCGACTTGTCGTCACCAACCTGAAGTACACGACCAGCGTCGGTGCCGTACAGGGTGATCTCGCGACGCCGAATGCGGACTGGGCACCGGCGCTGAGCACGTACAAAGCCGGACCGGCACCGCTGCCGCCGGTCGGGGCGTACACGAGTCAGTACGGCGGCACCGCCTACGTCTCCGAGGCGCCGGATTCCACCACCGCCGGCAATACGATCCGCACCGTGACGTACACCAATTACGTCAACTCCGAAGGCATGATCCTCAACGGCACCGAGTCGACGAGCGCCGGGGCCAGCCAGTCGTCGATCGTCTACAAAGCCAACATCACCGTCACCGGTGAACACACCGGCTCGCTGACGGCCGACGCCACCATCAACAAGCTGACCCGATCGATCACCGGCACGATCTCGTCGACACTCGACGGCAACACCCAGGTGCTGCTCGACCCGACGAAGGTCATCGATGACCAGTTGAGCGCTTAATCCTCGTCGATGACGTGCATGGCGGCCTCCTCCGCGGAGGCCGCCCCGCCGTCGATACCGACGTCTTCGGCCACGAGCTCGGACTCGTCGTCCTCACCGAAGCCCGCATCGGGTGCCACCAAACGACCCGACCGAACCCGGCCGACCTCGTCGTCCTCCGGATAGTCGGAGTCGTCCGCAGCGGAGCCATTGAGCTCGTCGAGCACATTGTTCAGCCGGGACACCGGATCGGGTTCCTCCTCGGCCAGCAACTCGTCGAGCGTCTCCGGGCCGGGATGGTCGAAGTTCGTACGGGCGACCGGCCGCTCCGGAGGGGAGATGCCCTCGTCGAGGATGTCGTCGACGCCGCGGTCGACCAACGTGTCCTCGGGCTGGAGCTGGTTGTCGTCCTCGACGCTGTATTCGCCGCTGTCAGTGGTGTCGTCCCAGGTGCTCACAGCTCCAGAATGTCACGATGCCGGAACAGGGCCACGGGGACTTTCGTCACCAGCCGCTCGACGGCCGTCACCGCCCCCGCGCGGACCCGTATTCACTTCTTTGAGCTCATAAAGAATCGATTGCCACCATCAACGCATGGACTCACCTCGTTCCGGATTTCGCCGGGCCGCCGTGACCTCGTGGGCGTTGGCCGGCATCGGCATCGCCGGAGTAGCGGGCGCATCGGCGTTGGCCTACGGCGACACCGTCAAGCCCGTCGTTGCCGAGCTTCCGCCGGCCGACCCGGTGGCGACCGACCCAGCCGTGGACCTGCCCCCGGCACCGCCCGTCGTGGAACCGGCCCCGGCGCCGGTGCCCGTGGCGGACACTCCGGCGCCCCCTCCGAGCCCGGAGCCGACGGTCGCACCGGCCCCCGCGCAGACCTACACCCCGCAACCGGCCTACACCCCGCAGCCGACCTACACCCAGAAGCCGGCCTACACGCCAAAGGCGACTGTTCAGGAGCAGGCACCGGCACCGAGCACCAAGTCGCAGCCCGCGTTTCCGATCCGGCAGAGCCATGTCCCGGCCGGTGGCGGGGGCACCTCGGGCGGCAACAGCTTCTCCCCGCACGTCACGGTGTCACGTGGGTCATGACGAACGAAGCGCTGTGGGCGTTGGGCCGTGGCAACGGCGTCGTTGCGTTGGTGTTCATGACCGTGTCGGTGGCATTGGGTATCGCCGCCCGGTCCGGACGCCCGCTGCTGGTGCTACCCAGATTCGCCGTCTCTGACGTCCATCGCTTCGCCGCCCTGTCGTCGACGCTGCTGGTGGCGTTGCACATCGGGCTGCTGTTCCTCGACCCCTACGCCAAGCTGAAACTCATCGACATCGTCGTGCCCTTCCTCGGCGCCTACCGGCCACTGTGGCAGGGCCTGGGCACCGTCGCCGTCGACGTGCTTGCCGTCGTTGTGATCACCGGTCTGCTCCGTCACCGCATCGGTCCGCGGGCCTTCCGATTGGTGCACTGGGCGACTTATTCGTTGTGGCCCGTCTCGATGGCTCATGCGCTGGGCAACGGCACCGACACCGGACGCGCGTGGTTCCTCGCGATCGCAGGCGGCTGCGCGGTCGTCGTGGCTGCGGCGCTGATCTGGCGGCTGCGCGCCAACTTCGATGAGTATGCCGATGCGTAGCGCACCGCGGCTGCTGTCCGCTGCCGGACCGACTCTCGCTGAACACCTCGACCGTTTCGGCCCAGCACCGAGAATCTCCGGCAGCCAACTCATTTCGCTTCTCAACGACGCCGGTCTGTCCGGGCGGGGCGGCGCCGGCTTCCCCACCGGCCGCAAACTCGCCGCGGTCACCGGCCCGGACCCCGTGGTGGTCGCCAACGGCGCCGAGGGAGAACCGTTGAGCCGCAAGGACGCGCTGCTGCTGATACGGGCGCCCCACCTGGTGATCGACGGCCTGCACATCGCCGCCGCCGCGATCGGCGCCCACACCGGCTACCTGTACGTCCACGCCGACGCCGTGGCATCTGTGCGCGCGGCCCTCACCGAGAGACGAGCTGCCGGGCTCGACCCACACCGTGTCGAGCTGACCGTGGTGGAGGCACCCGACACCTTCGTCGCGGGGGAGGAATCCGCTGCGATCCGGCACATCGAGGGCGGCCCCGCGTTGCCGCGCGACCGCACCGTCCCCGTCGCGATCTCGGGGGTGCGTAAACGCCCCACCCTGGTCAACAACGTCGAGACGTTGGCGCACATGGCACTGATCGCCCGCCACGGGGCCCACTGGTTCCGGTCGATCGGAGACCCGGCCGACCCGGGCTCCATGCTCGTCACCCTCTCCGGCGCGCTGGACGGTGAGGGTGTTGTCGAGGTGCCGACGGGCGTGCCGATCACGGACCTGATCGACACCAGAGCGGTGTCGGCGATTCTCGTTGGTGGCTATCACGGGAGTTGGCTGCCCGCTGAGACTTTCGCGGGACTGAGGCTCTCGCGCACGGGCTTGAAATCGCTGGGTGCATCGCCCGGCGCCGGGATCGTTCACGCGCTGGGCGTGACCGAGTGTGGGTTGGTCCGCACCGCCGAGATCGCCGGCTACCTCGCCGACGAGAGTGCGCGCCAGTGCGGTCCGTGTCGCAACGGCTTACCCCGGTTGTCCGAACTGATCGACGAACTGGCCTACGGGCGCGCCAGTGACCATCTGGTCAAAGAGATTCGGCGTATCACCCGGCTTGTGGACGGCCGAGGGGCGTGTCGGCACCCTGACGGGACCGCGCGTATGGTCCGCAGCGCGTTGCGCGCGTTCGCGGCCGATATCGAGCAGCACCGCCTGGGCCGGTGCGAGAGCGTGGTCCCGGCGGCGCCGATATCGAAAATGCCGATGGCATAGCCGGGCATCCTCTGCCCGAGCAGTGATCCCGTCCGCCGCGTCGCTGGCTAGAAGTGTTGTCCGCGCGCAGGATCCGATGGGGTTGCCGCGTCGTGCGAATGAGTTTCAGCGAGCCTTGACGTTAGCCACGGTTTGAGCCGGCCCGCCGTCGGACTTGGAGCGCTTGTCGGCCCGTTTTTCTTTGAGAGACTTGCCGGATTTCTTGGACATACCCTGTCGGGGGGATTTGTCGGACATCGTCGGCCCTTCAATAGGGGGCCTGTTGATGGTCCCGGTCCCTCGGACTCTACGCCCGAATCCCCGGCACAGGCCCGACAAGCCAATTTCCGGCCTTCTCGACCGGCAAATTTTCCTGTCCCGCAGGATATTTCACGCGGTCAGCGAGCGACAACGCGATCACCGCTCGCTACTGTCGACACCAGCCTTACTGCCAATGCGGCATCGATCGACGGTCCACGAACCCTGGGGTGTAGTGTCAGATGCAGATCCGTTCTGCATTGGCGGGGCCGTTAGGCTCGGGCTACGTCCATGGGTCGACCCTGCTAACTCGTGAGGAATTTCCCACATGGAAAACTCCGACCTTTTCTCTCATCCCGTCGACACGACGGATGTTGCGTACGAGACGGTCAATGCGCCTGTCCCGCACCCGATTTTCTCTGGGCTCACCGAGTCCGACTCACCACAGTCTGCGTCCTCGTGAACGGCATGTCCGGGAGTCGGCGCCTTGCCAGCCCGGTGCGCATCACCCTGAAACCGACCCTCGGTGGCGACATCGACGGCGCCTGGTGGCCGCATTCCTTCGCGCTTGCCCGCGAATTGCCGGAACTGATCGAGGCATTGCACCCGGTCCTGGGTGAGATCGTCGATATCAAGATCAACTGGTCTTCGTCGTCCGGCACCCCGGTTCTGAAGACGCTCACGTCGGGAGCGGTGTCGATGCACGGCTGGAACGATCGCCAGCATCGGCTGATGATTGTCTCCGGCCGTACCGGCTGCGCACGGCTGCTCGTGGTGCCCAGCTCGACGTCGGTGAACCTGGGGCGTCTGGTGATACGGCGCGCCGCCGCGATGGATCCCGGCGCCGAGCATGACAGCTCGATGTGCGATATCGCGGACGCCGTGATCCGTGCGGCAGAGTCAGAGTGCTCCCTGTGGTCGGCCCAGCTCCTCGAGGCGGCCGCAAAGGTCGAAGCCTCCGCGCCCTGACTGTGTCGGCTGTCGGCTAGCACGCCATGTGGGCCAAGCGCTGCCGCGCGACAGAGGGTTCGGTTGGCTCGATTGACTCAGGGGTGCCCAGGCCGCGTCCGGCGGTCTCGGTCAGAAGCAACACGCTGATCAGGCTGACCACGGTGAAGCCGGCCATCATCGCGGTGATCGACCAGCTGCCGTACGACGACAGCAGCATGGGGGAGAGCACCGGGGGCAGCGCGCCCCCGATGATGCCGCCGACGTTGTAGGACAGGCCGGCGCCGCTGTAGCGGTAGCGGACCGCGAAGATCTCCGGAATGAATGCGGCCAAGGGGCCCATCATGATTCCGATGATGCCGTAGGTACCGATAATGGCGATGCCGTAGCGGACGGGGTCGCCGGATTGGATGAGCGGGAACAGGATCAGCGTCCAGGGCAACGCCAGCGCCGCACCGAATCCGAGGATGCGTCGGCGGCCGTAGGTGTCGCTGAGGATTGCCGACGCGGCGACGAACACCAGCGAGCACACCCCGCCTGCGACACCCACCAGCAGGATCAGGTCCTCGTCGTAGTGCAGATGGGTCGCGGCGTAGTTCGGGAAGTAGGTGCCCACCTGGAACGCCAGCATGAACAGGCCCATCACCGCGCCGGCCGCCAGCACCACCTCGCGGCCTTGGTGCCGCATTGCCTCGGCGAGCGGAACCCCGCTGGGTCCCTCAGCCGCCGACTCGGCGAAGACCGGGCTCTCCTCGACGTGTAGCCGGATGTAGAGCGCGACCGCCACCAGCACCGCACTGATCAGGAAAGGGATGCGCCAACCCCATTGCAGGAAGGCCATTTCCGCGTCGCCGAAGGCGCCGTGCACACCGAGGAACACCAGATTGCCCAACACCAGCGCGGTACCGAGACCCAACTGGGTGAACATGCAGTAATACCCACGCTTGTGTTGCGGTGCCTGCTCGGCGCTCATCAGCGCGGCGCCGGCCCACTCACCGCCGACGGCGAAACCTTGCAGCAGTCGCATGCTGATCAACAGCAGGGGCGCGGCCGCACCGATGACGGCGGTGCTGGGGATGAGGCCCACGCCGACGCTGGATGCGCCCATGATCACCAGCGTGAACACCAAGGTGTTCTTGCGGCCGATGCGATCGCCGAAGTGACCGAACACTGCTGCCCCGATCGGCCGGGAGAGAAACGCCGCCGCGAAGGTGCCCAGTGAGGCGATTGTCGCCATCAGTGGGCTCAGACTGGGGAAGAACACGTGCGGGAACACCAGTGCGGCGGCGGTGCCGTAGATGAAGAAGTCGTAGTACTCGATCGCCGAGCCGACGTAGCTGGCGAGCGCGACCCGGCGCATACCCGTTTCCATGACGCAATCGTCGCCAGTGGCGTGCGCCACAGGTATCCACCGGCCAGAGGATCTTCGCAGTTGACCGTGGTGTCCACCGATCGGTGGACACCACGAACCCTCGCCTAGCCGTCGAGGGCCGCCGCCAGCAGTTCATCGCTGGTCGAGGCATTATCGGGAGCCGCGGCCGTCATCATCACGGCGTGCGCCCGATCGGCATCTGTTCCGACAGGTACGACGAGCAGGACCAGCTTCCCGCCGCCAATCCCCTGGACTTCAACCGTGTTGTTCGGTTGGCGGTTGTAGCCGTCGAGTCGGACGACTCGGCCGCCGATCAGTATCTTGCCGCGGGCCTTCACCCACTCCGTCATCTTGTAGAGGACATAGCTGATGGGGCCGAGGCGAACTGACAACACCGCGAGCAGGTCGGGGACTTCCGCCTCGAGGTCGTCGCTATGCGGCCACCACGCCCCGTCAACGCGACCCGTCTGAGGACCCTTCGGCTTCAGTCTCAAGCGAGGTGTCGCCTGTGGTGGCGGTTCTTTCCAGCCAACTGATGTGCGGACTTCTGGTTGCGTCATTGGACGCTCCTGTCTGCGGCCATGAAACCCACCAAGATTGGGGGAGGTGACGCGATGGGTGAACGCGTCCGAAGCATCGCCGTACCGGCAGCCTACTCGCATCGGTACCGACATACGTCCTGACCGACAAATCCGGGCAATCGGTTGGAAACCGTTCGTTATCAACGGAAATCGATGTGGACTCGCGCGACGCGGCTGCATGATGAGTGGCGCTTCCCGTGCTGTCCGATTCTTTCGCCGGCCGTCGTTGGCGCTCACGGCCTGGTCGCGGGGTGTAGGGTAGGTGGTGTTGGGAATCCAGCCAGTCCGGAATGACTCAGCCGTCCGCCGCTGACTCGCCGAGCATTCGCTCACGCCGGGCACGTCGGTGACAACCGCAAGACGGGATCACCTTGAACCTTCACTCTGTCCTTCCAACAAATGTGCCTATTGGCTTTCGCCGCCAAGGCTTTTCCGGCATCCCGAGGGTCGGAATTCTGAGTACCTACCCGCCGACGTTGTGCGGATTGGCCACCTTCAGCGCAGCGCTGGCCGACGGGCTTCGCGCGAACGGTGCCGCCGTCGACGTCGTGCGGATCGCCGATGGAGCGCCAAGCAGCGATGTCCAGGTCATCGGAGAGTTGATCAACGGTGTACCGGCGTCGGTGTCCGCGGGCGTGCAGCTGCTGAACAGATCCGACGTGGTGGTCATCCAGCACGAGTACGGGATCTATGGCGGGGCTGACGGCGAAGATGTTGTTGACATCATCCGTGGGATACAGGTTCCGACGATCGTTGTTGCCCATACCGTGCTCAAAGATCCCACGCCGCAACAACGTTGGGTACTGGAGACGATAGTGGCCCAAGCCGATCAGGTGGTCGTGATGACCACCGCTGCGCGCGACCGTCTTTGTCTGGGCTACGAAGTCGACAGCCGGAAGATCATCACGATTCCGCACGGGGCCACCGTGGTGGCCAGGGCTCATGTCAAACGCGCCGGTCGTCCCACGCTCTTGACCTGGGGCCTGTTGGGGCCGGGCAAGGGCATCGAGCGAGTGATCGATGCGATGGCCACGCTCAGCGAACTCCCTGGCCGCCCCCTCTATCTGATCGCCGGTCGCACACATCCGAAGGTTCTCGCCGCGGAGGGCGACGCCTACCTTGATGCACTGCGGGAACGGGCCAAGTGCCGCGGCGTCGCGGACTCGGTGAAATTCGACGTCGCTTACCGGGACAATCAGGCGCTTGGCGCGATCATTCAGTCAGCGTCGGCGGTGGTCTTGCCTTACGACTCCACCGAACAAGTCACCTCGGGCGTACTGGTTGACGCCATCGCCAACGGACGCCCCGTCGTAGCGACCGCGTTCCCTCATGCGGCCGAACTGCTCGGCGACGGCACCGGAATCGTCGTGCCGCACGGTGACACGGATGCACTCACATCCGCCCTGCTTTCAGTGCTGACGCAGCCGCGGATGGCCGGGCAGATGGCGGCAAGGGCACGTCTGTTGGCTCCGACAATGGCGTGGCCGGTGGTTGCCAAGGACTATCTGGTTCTCGCTCAACGTCTTCGCTCCAGGATGTCGGCTCTCGTATGAGCGAGCTGCCGATTCCGAACTTCGACCAACTGCTTCGGATGACGGACCATCGCGGGACCTTTGAGCACGCGTGTCTTGACGAACCGCGGCCCGAGCACGGCTATTGCACTGACGACATGGCCCGCGTGCTCGTCGTCGCCGCCCGTGAGGCCGGTGCCTCCGGTGAGGTCAATCGCCTGGCCGGCGTTGCCGTGCGGTTTCTGAATGACGCCCAAGCCCTCGGTGGTGCCTGCCGGAATCGAATGGACGCTGCCGGTAAGTGGTTGGACGAGCCGAGCCTGGATGATGCCTGGGGTAGATGCATCTGGGGCCTCGGCACCGCAGTAGCGCACAGCGACGTCGTATGGGTGCGAAAGTCAGCGCTGGTTCAGTTCGAACGCGCCGCGCAAGGACGCTCGAAGTGGCCGCGCGCGATGGCATACGCCGCTTTGGGTGCCGTTGAAGTTCTAACGGTCCATCCTGACCATCGCGCTGCCCGCAAACTGGTCACCGACTACGCGGTCTCAATTGCCAAGCCGAACGGGGATCCCGACTGGCCGTGGCCCGAGCCACGTCTGAGCTACGCCAATGCGGTTCTGGCCGAGGCGATCATTGGCGTGGGCGTGGCGCTGGAGGCACCGAAACTGTGGCAGCAGGGCCTCGATCTGTTGGCATGGCTTCTGGATATCGAAACCGTCAACGGTCACCTGTCGCCCACTCCGGTCGCGGGGCGCGGCCCGGGTGACCCTCAACCGGCTTTCGATCAACAGCCGATCGAGGTGGCAGCTCTGGCCGACGCGTGCGCTCGTGCCGCTGCCGTCGACGCCGCCGCGCAATGGAACGACGAAGTGCGAAAGGCCGTGGCGTGGTTCACCGGTGCCAATGACTCCGGCCAGCTGATGTGGGATCCGGCCACCGGCGGTGGATATGACGGGCTGCAGGCCGCCGGGGTCAACCTCAATCAAGGCGCTGAGTCGACGCTGGCAGCGATCTCGACGATGCAGCACGGCCGGCGAATATCGTTGCTGCAGAGATGACGTCGATGGAAGTTGATCTCGCCAAGCGTGTCCCACTCCGGCTGACGCACGATAGATCACGGGTCGTCACCCGCCTTTTCGTGCCTGGCCAGGAAGGCTTCGAGCAGCAGGATTCGCGGGCGGGAGCGGTGCTTGCGCGCATCCTCGCGCTGGGTGAAGACGACGTTATGCGCTCGCTGGATGACGTGATCAGCCGATTCGACAGTCGGCATCGCGATCTGGGCGGCACGTTCCGGCGGCACGCGCGCGAACTTGCCGACCGGCTGCGGCCAGATGCGCGAGTGTCCGATGCCCGGATGTTGTTACTGGGCGCCACTTTCACCAGCGAGTACGCGATCGAGGGTGCGGCGCTGTGCAATCCGAGCATCGTTGCACACCCTGACCAGACCGGGACGACCACAGGTGAGCTACGAATTCTGCTGAGTGTGCGAGGTATTGGTGAAGGCCACCGGTCGTCGATCGGATTTCGGACGGGTGTGGTTGATGCGACCGGATGCCCCCGCATCGACCCTGCAGGTGCGTTCGCTACGCTCGGCGCGACGGCGCCGGGCGGCTTGGACGCCGCAGTCTTCCGCAGCGAGCTCCACCAGTTCGGCGATGACGGGGAAGCGGCCAACTACGTCCTGGAACCACTCGGTGAGTGCTTTACCCGTACCGACCTGGAGGAGAGGCTGGTCCAACTGCAGTCTCACTCGAGCACCCGTGGACGCGTGCTCGAGACAATCTCCGAGATCCGCGCGATCGCGGACAGGAGCTACGCTGTTGAATTCCCGGACCAGGTGCCGATTTCCGAACGGGTGCTGTGGCCTGCGACGGACGCCGAGTCGGTCGGTATGGAGGACGCGCGCTTCGTGCGCTTCGTGAACGACGATGGCTCTGTGACCTTCTACGCCACCTACACCGCTTACAGCGGATCGCGCATAAGCCAACAGCTGTTGGAGACGGCCGACTTCCGGTCCTTCACCTCGAAGCCCATGGTTGGGCGCGCTGCGGCCAACAAGGGTCTGGCATTGTTTCCGCGTCGCATCAACGGCCGGTACGCCGGGTTGTCGAGGGCGGATCGCGAGTCGAACTCGATCGCGTATTCGGATCACCCATTCGTGTGGACGGACGCGCGCCCGTGCCAGCGCTCGGTCGAGGCCTGGGAGGTCTTGCAACTGGGCAACTGTGGTTCACCGATCGAGACCGATGCCGGATGGTTGGTGCTCACCCATGGGGTCGGCCCGATGCGCACCTACCGGATAGGTGCCCTGTTGCTCGACCTCGATGACCCGACGAAAGTGATCGGCAGGCTGCACGAGCCGCTGTTGAGTCCCGCCCCGGACGAGCAGGACGGTTACGTACCCAACGTGGTCTATTCGTGTGGCGCAATCGTTCACGCCGGCACCTTGGTGCTGCCTTACGGGATCGGGGACGCTTCGATCGGATTCGCGACCATCGCGATGCCCGACCTGATGTCGGCGCTCGGGTCGGGATGACGTTCAGGCGGATCGCGCACGGCCCGTTTTGCGTTGGCTTGACATGGAGAACAACAGCTCGCGGACGCGGGCAGAGGGATGTGTCATGACCTACGTCAGACGAATCCGGGTGGCCAACGGAGACAACGACTGGCTTACCGTGAACGATATTGTGCGTGCGGGTGTCCGGCGCTCGGCGCGCCGTCGAGAAACGATTGCAGCCGAGGAGATTTGGGATTCCGAAGGCGGTCGGTTAGAGCCTGCGGCTGTCACTCCTTCGAGATTCTGGTGGACTTGAGCGCAGCGCGGCCGGGCGGGGCATCATGGTCGTTATGAAGCGAGAGGTGGCCGCCCAGCTCGAGGTGGAGATCAGCGGTCCGACGACTCTGGAGTTCCAAATCGCCGTCGCGCCGCATCCGGGAGCCGAAGTGTCCGAGGCGTTGTCCTTCGTCCTGAACGGGCTCCCCGTCCCAGCGGTGGAGATCAGCGGTGAGCATGGCAACCGAATCCACAAACTCGATGTTCCGGTGGGAACGCTGAGGGTCGCCTATGAGGCGACGATCGTGGGCCGAACGAACCCGGCGCCAGTGACCGAGTACGACTTGTCAAGGTACCTGCGCCCCAGCAGATATGCGGAGGCTGACAAGTTCTATGGCTTCGCCGCAACGGAGTTCGGTGACTACCTCGACTCGGAATCGCTGTTGGAGCACGTGGCGTCCTGGGTGGGGAACAGATTGAACTATGTGCCCGGCTCCAGCGACCCGATCGATGGCGCGGTGGATACGTTGCTGGCGGGGGCGGGGGTGTGTCGCGACTTCGCCCACCTGGTCGTCGCTCTGCTACGGGCGGTCAACGTGCCCGCCCGAGTCGTCTCGGTGTACGCGCCGGGTCTGTACCCCATGGATTTTCACGCTGTCGCCGAGGCGTACGTGAGAGGGCAGTGGAGGGTCGTCGACGGAACGCTCTTGGCGCCGCGGCAAACCCTGGTGCGGATTGCCACCGGCCGTGACGCGGCGGACATTGCCTTCCTGGACAACCATAAGGGCGCGATCACGCTGAACAGACTGGAGGTCATGGCGATCGTCGACGGCGATCTGCCCAGAGACTCGCTTGATCAACTGGTGTCGATCCAGTGAGCCGAGAGACGATGCCGCACGCATCATCGAAACGACTCGATCGGCCGCACTGTCTCAGCATTGGGACCACAATTCCGGTATGGATATACAGATTCACCAAGCGGACGGGCGAGTAAGTCGTTACCCAGACGCCACCGGCTATGAGCTGATGCCCGATGCGGTGCTCAAGGTTGATGTTGATGGAAGCCTGCTGTTCTTCAATTCACGGTTCTGGCTTCAGCTGGCGGTCGACGTGGCCGATCCGGACCCGTTCAACGTGAACGCGAACCCATTGAGATAGCCTCGCCCATCTGAAATCTGGCGCCGTTGTCGTTGAGCCGCAGTGGCTTACGTCGCTACGCGGTGCGGGTAGTCCTTCGCTCGATGCTGGAACGACAAGATCGTCGGGTTGCGGACAACACCGTCGCGAATCTCCACAGCCCGGGAGACCGTCGTGCTGCTGTCCCAGAAATCCGGTCCGGCCAAGACTGTCGAGATGTGCGGCAACAGCGCCTCACTGATCTCCCACGTTGCCGAATTCCACAGGTACGACGGGCTGTGGTCGACGGCGTAGTAGTAGACGTCGGAACCCACGGTGATGATCGGGTCGGTGAACGACGTCGGCCGTGCCCAGCTGAAGCCCATCCCGGTGTCGCAGGAGACGTCGATGATCAGGCTGCCGGGAGCGAACGCCTCGAGTTGGTCTGCGGTCACGAAGATCAGGGGCGCGTCGGGATCCTGAAGGACGCAGTTGACGACAATGTCGTTGTCGGCCAGCAGCTCCGCTGCCGGTGCAGGACCGTCGGGGGTGTCCGCCCACGTACGCGCGGCATCGTCGGAGTCCTGCCACATCTTGAAGATCTGGGTGGAGTGAATCGGCGAGGCAACCGCGGCCGCATCGCGGTTCGTGAGCACCCGCACGTCGTCGACGCCGTGCGCATTGAGCGCGGTGACCGCTCCACGAGCGGTCGCACCGAATCCGATCACCGCCGCCCGCAACCGTCGGCCATAACTGCCGGTGATGCCTGCCAACTGCATCGCATGGAGGACGGAGCAATAACCGGCGAGTTCATTGTTCTTGTGGAACACGTGGAGCGCGAAGGAACCATCGGCGTGCCAATGGTTCATCGCCTCGAAGGCGATCAGCGTCAATCGTCGGTCGATGGCGGTCTGCGTCAAGGCAGCGTCCTGGACACAGTGTGGCCATCCCCAGACCACTTGTCCGACCTTCATCTCCGCGAGGTCTTCGGCCTGGACCTTGGGCAGCAGGATGACGTCACACTCGGCGATCAACTGATCGCGCGGCTTGATCCCGGCGACCAGCCCGGCCAGAGTCTCGTCAGTAACGCCGAACTGCTCGCCAAAGCCGTGCTCGAGAAATATCCGCTGTCGCAGCGCGGCGTCGATTCTGTCGATATGCGAGGGATGGATGGGTAGTCGACGCTCGTTCTCTTTGCGCGATCGAGCGAGCACGCCGAGTGAAAGTTGAGAATCCTCAGGGCTTTTCGACATGCAATGGGCCTCTGTTCCCGAGGGTGGCGCGTTCACAGCCTGGCTGCGGAGCCGACTGGCCACCGCACCCAAACCATAGCTCACGTCAGAGGCGGTACATCTCCCGCGACATCCTTGAGTGCTCCACGAAGCCGGCGCGCGGCGGTGGGGAGTTGAGGTTCTTACCCCGTGGTTCCTGCTCGGCGAATGCGGGCGCACGCAACCATGCGGCGACCCGGTTCAGGAAGCGTCCCGGCGACAGTCCGCCGGCTCCGATAGCGACCATCACGGTCCTCCGTTCGATCGACCCCTTGGCGCTAGACTAGATCGTCTAGACTGATAGGTCTAGACGATGTGGTCTAGGCCACATCGTCCAATCGCGGTCGGACGCGACCTATAGTTGGGAAAGCCCAGTTCATTGATGGTTCGAAGGCGGTTCTCATGACCACGCAGCAGGAAGCACCGCTCTCGCACAAGGAGCGACTGTTTCGCGCTGGTGCGAAGTTGTTCTACGAAAACGGCTTCCACGGAACCACGATCGACGCTGTCCTCGCGGAGGCCGGCGTACCGAAGGGCTCGTTCTACCACCACTTCGGATCCAAAGATGCCTTCGGCCAAGCCGTCTTGAACCGCTATATGGGATTCCAGGGTGAACTGGTCGCCACCTGGGCCGCCAGGACCGACCTGTCGACCGCGGACATCGTGACCGGCTACTACCGGGACATGTCCCAGGTCTTCGTCAAGTCAGGGTTTCAGACGGCGTGTCTGACCGGAAAGTTCTCCACCGAGGTGGCCGCCACCTCCGACGTTTTCCGTCCGCAGCTTGCCGACCAAATTGAGGGATGGAAGGTGCGGCTCTCATCGCTGTTCGCCACGGGTCAGGAGCGCGGCGACGTGCGCCGGGACCGCACCGCCGAGGATCTCGCCGATGTGGTGCTCGCACTCATTCAGGGTTCGTTCGTGTTGACCCTGTCGACCCGCGACGAGCACACGCTCGCGGCGGTGTGTGACGCGATCCGGCAACTCATCGAACCTCCGAACTGATCCTGCCAAAAGCGAAGGGCTGGTGCGGTTTTGCCGCACCAGCCCTTGCTTGTGGTATGAGGTCCGAGTCAGACCGCGGAAACCCGCGTCGCCTGGGGGCCCTTGGGTCCCTGTCCGACCTCGAACTGGACTCGCTGGTTCTCCTCGAGCGACTTGTAGCCGTTGCCCTGGATTTCCGAGTAGTGCACGAACAGATCCTGCTCGCCACTGTCAGGAGCGATGAAGCCGAAGCCCTTTTCGCCGTTGAACCATTTCACAGTTCCCTGTGCCATCTATTTCTTCTTCTCTCATTCAGATGGATGCCGGAGGCATCCCTTGCTCGCTCCGGCGGGCCCGCCGGAACGAAATCTAGTTGGTGCCAACCGCTGAGCGCGGCCGACGGGCACGACGGCGGCCGGGCTGGCCCCCACCGTGAGCTTGGTTGCTGCCGGACTGGCCGCCGCGAGACTGGCCGCCGCGAGGCTGGCCCGACTGGCCGCCGCGAGACTGGCCACCACGGCCGCGGCCCGGTGTGGAAGTGCGGCGAGGCGCAGCAGGAGCCGGCGCGGGCGGCGGAGCCTGGTAAGCGGCGACCTCGCCGACCAACGCCTGCACGGGCTCGGAATCTGCCGAAACCTGTTGCGGGGTGGCCTTGATACCAGCTTTGCGCAGCAGCGCCTGGGTGTCGCGGCGCTGCTCGGGCAGCACCACGGTGACCACGTCGCCGGTGCGTCCCGCTCGCGCGGTACGACCTGAGCGATGCAGGTATGCCTTGTGTTCGGCGGGCGGGTCGATATGGACAACCAGCTCGACGTCGTCGACGTGGACACCGCGCGCAGCGATGTCGGTCGCGACCAGAACCCGGGCCGTCCCGGCGGCAAACGCCGCCAGGTTGCGATCGCGGGCTGGCTGAGAAAGGTTGCCGTGCAGATCAACTGACGGAATACCGGCCTGGGTGAGCTGCTTGGCCAACTTGCGAGCGTGATGCTTGGTGCGCAAGAACAGGATTCGGCGTCCGGTGCCCGAGGCCAGGGCGTGCACCAAGTCCTTCTTGGCGTCGACGCCGGCCACGTGGAACACGTGGTGGGTCATCGCGTCGACCGGCGACGTGTCCGAATCGACCGCGTGCGACACCTGGTCGCGCAGGAACCGGGCCACCAGCTTGTCGACGCCGTTGTCCAGGGTCGCCGAGAACAGCAGGCGCTGTCCGCCGGCCGGGGTGGCAGCGAGGATTCGGGTGACGCCGGGCAGGAAGCCCAGGTCGGCCATGTGGTCGGCCTCGTCGATCACGGTGATCTCGACCGCGTCGAGCGTGATCAGGCGCTGGCGCATCAGGTCTTCCAGACGACCCGGGCAGGCGACCACGATGTCGACGCCGGCCTGCAGTGCCTTGACCTGCTTGTTCTGCGGAACGCCGCCGAAGATGGTGGTGACCCGCAGACCGGAGGCCTCAGCCAGCGGTTGCAGCGTCGCGGTGATCTGGGTGGCCAGCTCACGGGTCGGCGCCAGGACCAGGCCCGAGGGTCGCGACGACCGTCGGGTGGTGTCAGCCAGCCGGCTGACCAGCGGAATGGAGAACGCCAGCGTCTTACCGCTGCCGGTCTTGCCCCGACCGAGCACGTCGCGGCCGGCCAGAGTGTCCGGCAGGGTCGAGACCTGGATCGGGAAGGGATGGGTGATGCCGCCGTCGGACAGTGCGCGCACCAATGAGGGGCGCACGCCGAGATCGGCGAACGTCAATTCGGGATTCATGAAGCCTTTCGGGCATCGATACATGGCGAGATTGCCGGAGGGCAAAATCGATCGCCGCGAGACTGTGTGCTTGGTGGCACTGATCAGCTGAACTCGGCTTCCGCAGAGCGGTTGAGCCGGTGAAGTGAAGGTGTTCCACGACGTGCTGGCGGCCGTTTCGAGCTGCCAACGTTGTTGCAAGCATATCAGCTTGACGCCGGTATATATTCCCGGAGTAGCGGGTATCCCTCGCGTCACCTGGACGCGACCGAAGGGGTCAGCGGTTATGACAGTGTTGCGGACCGGCGACGGACTCGCCGATGTGGTGGTCACGGCAGTGGCGTCGACCACTGCTCTGGCGCCGGACGCCGAAGAAACCTGGCAGCAATTGCTCGAGGGCGGCAGCGGAATTCGCCAACTCGACAAGTGGTTCATCCACGAATACGAGTCGCCGGTGCGAATCGGCGGGACGCTGCGCGAAGACTTCGACGAACACCTCAACCGGGTCGAGCTTCGTCGGCTGTCCTATCTGGGCAAGATGTCGACGGTGGTCGGCCGCAGGCTCTGGGCGGCCGCCGGCTCACCCGATGTTGACACCAGTCGGCTGCTGGTCTCGATCGGTACGGCCCTGGCGAACACCGAAGAAATCGCGGAGGGCGCCGTCGACTGGCACGCCCGCGGTCTGCGGGCGATGTCACCGCTGGCGGTCCAGATGCACATGCCCAACGCGCCTGCCGCCGCGGTGGGGCTGGAACGCAAGGCCAGGGCCGGTGTGATTGCGCCGTTGATGGGCGATGCATCCGGTGCTGGCGCGATCGCGCAGGCCTGGCGGCACATCGTGTTGGGGGAGGCCGACATCGCGATCTGCGGCGCCGTCGAAACCCAGGTCGAGGCGGTGCCGGTGGCGGCCTTCCATGAGCTGGGCCTGCTGTCCACCAACAACGACGACCCGGCCGGCGCGTGCCGCCCCTTCGACCGGCACCGCGATGGGATGGTGCTCGGGGAAGGTGCCGCCATGTTGCTGATCGAAACCGAGGAGCACGCCAAGGCCCGCGGTGCACCGATCCTGGCTCGGCTCCTGGGTGCCTCGACGAACTCCGATGCCTACGACCTCCTCCAGCCGGACCCGACCGGCGAGACGGCGGCTTCCGCCATCGCCCATGCGATCGACCTGGCCGGGCTTCAGCCATCTGACATCGACCATGTCAACGCCCACGCCACCGGAACGACGTTCGGCGACCTTGCCGAGGCCCGCGCGATTCGGCACGCCTTCGGCGGCCACATGCCCGCGGTCTACGCGCCCAAGGCGGCGCTCGGCCACTCGCTGGGCTCAGCGGGTGCGATCGAGGCGGTGCTCACTGTGCAAGCGCTGCGCGACGGTGTCGTGCCGGCCACCCGCAACCTGAAGGACCTCGATCCCGAGATCGACCTCGACGTGGTGGTCGACCGGCCGCGCCGGGGCGACTACCGCTATGCCGTCAGCACCACGATGGGCATGGGCGGCTACAACGTGGTCCTGGCGTTCGGCGCCGCCTGATCAGCGTTTGACCAAGGTGAACTGCCCGACCTCGGACACACCCCGGCGGAAGAAGTCCGAGCAGCCGACGAGGTAGCGCATGTAGCGGTCGTACACCTCGACCGACGTCACCTCAATGGCCCGATCACGGGCGGCTTCCAGCCGCTCCGACCAGATGTCGAGGGTGCGCACGTAGTGCGGCGTCAGGTACTGAAGCTCTTCGACCGCGAAGCCGGCCTTCTCCGAGAATTCGACGACGTCCTCGTCGCAGGGCACCGCCCCGCCCGGAAAGATTTCCTTGGAGATGAACCGCATGAACTTCAGATCCGACATCACGATCGGGATGCCGAGCTCCGGCCAGCGTTTCAGCGGGTGGCCCATGATCGTCTGCAACACCATTCGACCGTCGTCGGGCATCACGCGGTGGCAGGTGTCGAAGAACGCGGCGTAGCGATCCTTCGGAAACGCTTCGAACGCTTCGATACTGACGATCCGATCGACCGGCTCGTCGAACTCTTCCCAGCCGCGCAGCTGAATTTGCCGAGACCGCTTGGTCTCGACAGCATCCAGCACCTCTTGGCCCAATGCGCGTTGATTTCTGCTCAACGTCAAACCGAGGGTGTTCACGTCGAATCTTTGCGCTGCGCGCTTCATCACCGAACCCCAGCCGCAGCCGACGTCCAGCAAGGTCATTCCGGGCTGCAGGCCCAACTTGTCCAGCGCCAGATCGATTTTCGCGAGCTGTGCATCTTCGAGTGACGTGTCCTCACGCTCGAAGTACGCGCAGCTGTATGTGCGCGTCGGATCCTGGAAGAGCGCAAAGAAGTCGTTCGAGAGATCGTAGTGCGCCTGGACATCCTCGTAGGCCGGGCGCAGCTGCGTTGAACCTGAACCACTTTCCGTCATCGTCGGCCGACCCCCTCTTCTTGAGATGTATACGCCGTCACGACGCCAACTATGAAAAAAGGCTAACCGATTGCCTTTTCACACGTGAACTGGCATATGTCGGTGTATCCGTTGCGGAACAGATCCGCGCACCCGGTCAGGTACTTGTCGAAGCGCTCGTAGATCTCTTCTGAGGTGATCGCGACCGCCTCGTCCTTCTTGGCCTCCAAGTTCGCGGCCCAGGTGTCCAGGGTGCGGGCGTAGTGCGCCTGCAGGTGCTGCTCGCGGGTCACGTTGTAGCCGGCCGTGACTGCGTGCTGACGGACCATCGAGGCGAGCGGCAACCGGCCGCCGGGATAGATCTCATCCATGATGAATTTGATGAAGCGCACCCGCGACATCGTCAGCGGGAGCTTCTTGGCTTTGATCTCCTCGTCCTCCGGAATGATGATCGTGTGTAGCAACATCACGCCGTCGTCGGGCATCCAGCTGAAGGTCTTCTTGAAGTAGTCGTCGTACTTGTTGAAGCCGAAGTGCTCGAAGGCGCCGATCGAGACGATCCGGTCGACCTTGCCGTCGAACTCCTCCCACGGCTGCAGCCGGACCTCCATGCTGCGGCCGGTGTCGATGTTCGGGAACCGGTTCTGCTCGATGTGCTTCTTCTGGTTCTCCGACAGCGTGAGGCCGATGACGTTCACGTCGTACTTCTCCACGGCGCGCTGAATCGTCGAGCCCCAGCCGCAACCGATGTCCAGCAGCGTCATGCCCGGTTCCAGCCCGAGCTTGCCCAGAGAAAGGTCGACCTTGGCCATCTGGGCTTCTTCGAGGGACATGTCGTCGCGCTCGAAGTAGGCACAGCTGTACGTCTGGGTGGGGTCCTGCCACAGCTTGAAGAAGTCGTTAGAAATGTCGTAGTGGAACTGCACTTCCTTCTTGTCCGACCCGCGGGTCTGGGACGCGGACTTCGACAGCCACTGCGATGAGGGAGACGTTGTACGGGGTGTGTCAGTCACAGGCGTTCCGTCCTCAGTGCGTGGGTAGGGATCCGACGCGGTGTACCCATTCAGCCTGATCTCAATCATCGCTCTGCGAGGGCGTTTTGCCGACTACCGTGGTCGGCGTGGCAGAGGCCGACGGTGTCCGCTGGGACGGCAAATATGCGGGCCGGACAGCCGGGCCGCCGCGTCTGCCCGAGGTGTTCGCGCCGTACGCCGACGAGGTCCCAACCGCGGGCAACGCGCTGGAGCTGGCCTGCGGATTCGGGCAGGCGTCCGTGTGGCTGGCTGAGCGCGGGCTGACGGTTCAGGCTGTGGACGTCTCGGCCGTGGCGATCGAGCAAGCGCGGGGCCTGGCTAGCGGCCACGGAGTCGGCGACCGCTGCACGTTCTCGGTCGCCGATCTCGACGACGGACTTACCCCGGGGCCGCCGGCCGCGATGATCCTGTGCCATCGGTTTCGCGATCCGGCCCTGTATTCGCCGATCAGCGACCGACTGGCGGCGGACGGTCTGCTGGCGATCAGTGTGCTCAGCGAGGTCGGCGCCGAGCCGGGGCCGTTCCGCGCCCGCGCCGGTGAGCTTCGAGAGGCATTCGCCGGATTGCAGCCGTTGGCTGCGGGGGAGGGCGACGGCCAGGCCTGGCTGCTGGCGCGTCGTCCCCGCCGCTAACGCAGTTTGACCATGCGGGTGGTGGAGCTTTCGTCGAGCTCCACGACGTCGGTGCGGGACCGCAGAAAGTCACTGAACGACTTGAATCCCAACGACTTCTCCGAGAACGACGGGTCCATCCGCTTCATCTGAGCCTTGACCGCAGAGTTGTGCAGCCAGTCGGCGTCGTCTTTGCCCAGACCGATCTGCAACGCCCGCTGCAACAGCGCGGTCGCCGCGGTCTGCGGATCGGGCGACTCCTTGTCGTTGTCGGCCGACTTCGTGCGCCGGGTTCGCTTCGGTGGCTCCTCGGTCGCCGTCGGCTCGACTTCCGGGACACCGGGCAGCGAGTCGTAGATGACGAAATCGTCGCAGGCCGCCGCGAGCGCCCGACTCGACGAACCGGCCACGCCGATGCCGACCACATAGCGGCCCAGCCGCTTGCAGCGCTGCGCGAGCGGGATGTAGTCGGAATCGCCGGCGACGATCACCACGTGCGTGAGGTCGGGCAGCCGGAACATGTCTTCGACGGCGTCGACGGCCAGCCGGATATCGGCGGCGTTCTTTCCGTAGGCCGCGGCGGGGAACAGCTGCACCAAGTCCACCGCCCGGCCCACCAGCTGCTGTTGGTATTCGGCGTTGACGTCGGCGGACCAGTCGGCATACGCGCGCGTCAAAACCACCGTCCCGAACGACGACGCGAAGTCCAGGATCGCCCCCACATCGACACGGGCCCGAGCCAGCTTGGCGGTCTCCAAACCCTTGGCCTTGTCGCGCTGAAAAGAGTTGCGGCCGTTGACCTGGTCGTAGCGGGAGATGACGATGTTGTCGAAGTCGAGGTACACCGCAACACGTGCAGCGCCGGGTTCGGTCATGTGCTCGAGTCTTGTCCATGTTGTGACGCGGCACGCGCCTTTGCCCGAACGTCAAGCGCTCCCAGTGCGTCTATGCTTGCGGGGCCCGGCTGATTTGGGTATCCCGCCAACAGTGGCCAACCTCGTGAAATTTCGCATGGAGCAAACAAGTTGACCGTGAGTCGTCGTGCCCGTGGAGCCTGCCTCGGCGTGGTTCTGGCGGTGCTTGCCGTGCTGGGTGGCGTCGTCGTCACCTCCGCGCCGCACTGCCCCGAGCACTGCCGCACTGAGGCCGCCGCCCTCACTCCACAGCCTGCGCCGTCGAAGGACCCGGCCGCCGTCACCCTCACCCCGGCCGACGGCGCCACCGACGTCGACCCGCTGGGCGGGATCACCGTCGTCGCCAACACCGGCATGCTGACCCACGTCACGATGGTCAATGACGCCGACAAGTCGATCCCTGGTGTCGTCACTCCGGACTTCAAGACCTGGAAGCCGACCGTGCCACTGGGCTACGGACGTTCGTACACCCTCACCGTCGAGGCCCGTGGCCCCGGAGGTGTGCCGTCCACGATGTCGTCGACGTTCCAGACGCTGGTGCCCAGCGATCAGACCCAGGTGTCGTTCACCGCGGCGGGCTGGCAGCCGATCGACGGTGCCCGGCTGGGGATCGGCACCGTCGTCGTCGCGCACTTCGGCGAGCCCATCAGCAACCGGGCTGCCGCTGAGCAGCACCTGTCGGTCACCACCAATCCGCCGGTGCGCGGATCCTGGTATTGGATGGACGACCAGACCGCGCATTGGCGCCCCGAAAAGTATTACGCCCCAGGCACTTCGGTAACGGTGCGGGCCAACATTTACGGGGTGCCGCTCGGCGACGGGCTCTACGGCGAACAGGATTCCACCGCGACCTTCACCATCGGCGATGCCCACGTCTCCGTCGCCGACGACACCACCAAGCAGGTCAGCGTGTTCGACAACGGCAAGCTGGTGCGCACCATGCCGACCTCCATGGGTCGCGGCGGCACCGAGACGATCGCCGGGCAGACCCTGTCGTTCTGGACGCCGCCCGGTGTCTACACCGTGATGGACAAGGCCAACCCGGTGATCATGGACTCGTCCACCTATGGGCTGCCCATCAACTCGCGGCTGGGCTATCGCGAAACCATCCCGTACGCCACTCGCATCAGCCCGGACGGCATCTACCTGCATCAGCTGAACGCGACCGTATGGGCGCAGGGCAACACCGACACCTCGCACGGCTGCCTGAACCTCAGCGGGGAGAACGCCGCCTGGTTCTACGACTTCTCCGTGCCCGGAGACGTGGTGGAAGTGAAGAACACCGGTGGGCCGCCCCTGCAGCTGACGCAGAACGGCGACTGGACAGTGCCATGGAGCGAGTGGGTCAAAGGCAGCGCACTGCACTGAGTTGGTATCGGGAGAATTAAATTTCGCTAATGAATGGATGTTTGCTGCAGGTGGTCGCCGAGTCGGCGTTCTTCGGATGACGATCCGGGCCTGCGGACGTCTATGATCTCAGGCGTCAAAGGTGACGCCGGCAACTCATCGTCGACCTGTTCTGGAGTGATTTTCGGTGGTCTTTTCCCGTCCCGCTCGCACGGCCGGCCTGGTGGTGGGGGCGTTGCTTCTCGCGGTGCTGGTGAGTGACGTCGCCGGGCTGCCGGGGTGCCAGGGCGTGTGCAAGACCGCCACCGCAACCGCCCAGGTGCAGTTGCCGCCCGCGCCGCCGAAGCCACCGATGCTCGGCATCTCGCCGGCGAACGGCTCAACCGAGCTGAGCCCGCTGAGCCGAGTCTCCGCCCAGGTGATTGGCGGCAGCTTGACCAACGTCTCGCTGGTCGATGACTACGGCAACACGCTGGCGGGCGCACTGTCGCCGGACGGGACGTCATGGCAGCCGGCCCAGCCGCTCAAGTACGGGCGTACCTACACGATGCAGGTCGCCAGCCGAGGTGCCAGCGGTCTGCCGCTGGCGCGAACGACCAAGTTCTCCACCGCATCACCCGACTACCTCACCCACGTGTACCTCGAGACGCCGGGTGGGCTGCCGATCCACGACGACATCCGCTACGGCATCGGCACGATCATCGCTGCCCGCTTCGATGAAGACATCTCCGACAAGGCGGCCGCGGAACGCAACCTGGTGGTGACCACGAACCCGCCGGTGCGGGGATCCTGGTATTGGGTCGACGACAGGACCGCCCACTGGCGCCCGGCCAAGTACTACGCGCCGGGCACTACCGTGTCAGTGGCCGCCAACATCTTCGGGGTGCGCGTTGGCGACGGGATGTACGGCGAGGAAAACGAGAAGGCCACCTTCACCATCGGCGACGCGCACGTCTCCATCGCCGACGACACCACCAAGACGGTCAGTGTGTTCGATAACGGCAAACTCGTCCGGTCGATGCCCACGTCGATGGGGCAGGGCGGCTACCAAACCATTGCGGGACGGACGTTTTCGTTCTGGACGCCACCCGGGGTGTACACCGTGATCGACAAAGCCGAATCGGTGACGATGGACTCGTCGACCTACGGTCTGCCGGTGGCCTCGTCGATGGGTTACAAGGTGAAGATCCCGTACGCCACCCGGATCAGCACCGACGGCATCTATCTACATCAGCTGAACGACACGACGTGGGCGCAGGGCAATACCAACGTGTCGCACGGCTGCCTGAATCTCAACGGTTCGAACGCCTCGTGGTTCTTCAATTTCTCGCAGCCCGGTGACGTGGTGGAGGTCAAGAACACCGGCGGTCCGAAGCTGGAGATCTGGCAGAACGGTGACTGGTCGCTGCCGTGGGGCGAATGGTTGAAAGGCAGTGCGCTGACGCCGAAGCCGTAGGGCTTCAGGGCTTCTTGCCGCTCCGGGCCGAGCCGGCTGTCGCTCTGGTTTTCTGTTCGCTGGTGCGCGGTGCTGTAGCGATTCGGTGCGACGACGGTGCCGGTTTGGCGGCAGCAGTCATGCCGGCGTTTCGTTGTGAGCCAGCGAAACCTCGCTTGGCTGGGTGGCTTTGGCTCGTCGATCGCAGGATTCTGGATGATGCTGCTGTCGTCGGTGTCGCGCTTGGCGAGGCGAGCGAACTGAGGTACTTGCCGGTTACCGCCGCGGCCTGGCTCACCAGGTAGATCGGGCCGACCGCCCATCCGGCGACGCCCAGCCCAAGCACTGTCAGAGCTTCCGGTTGATTGAGGCTTCCGCCGAGGATGTGCACCGCTGCGTCGAAGAGCACTGCGACGCCGATGCTCGCCGGAATCGTCATGGGAAAGGCCGCGTACCACACCGGAGTCAAGGCAGCGAGCGCAGCGGTAGCGGCAATCAAGGTCACCGCGCCCTGCAGTTGTTGCCCTGTGACGTTGGCGTGGGCGGACGCCGCGGTGCTCCTTCGAGGTGGTGTGACTTCGGTGTTCGTAGTGAACGCCACGGCGGTGAGATCGACGGCGAGGGCGTGCGTCTGAATTGCGGGCGGAAGGTAGGGGGCCGTGATGTCGGTCGTGTGGGGAGCCGCCACCACGCCGGCGGAGATGATTGCGGCTGCGGCGATAGCAGTGATTCTCATCGGTGAGTTCTCTTGCTCGTCGCGCGGGCGGATCCTGCGGTTCCTGCCTGCTTCTTGCCGGTGGCCTTCGATGTGCGCTTTGCCGTGCGATGCGACGATGCCTTCTGAGCGGTAGATGAACTCGCTCTCGTGCGTCCTGATCCTGCCAAGCCACTCCTGGCGGGAAGGTTAGGGAGCACAGTTCGGGACGCGGGAGTGGAATTCGACTGCACCGAAGCGGACGTCGGTTTCGGCGTCGCGGTCAACGCAATCAGTGGAGATGCCAGAAAGTAGGGCGCGAGTAGGAAGCTCGCGAGGCTCGATTCGAGAATGAAAACGGGGTCGAGTGTGATCGGCTGCATGCTGACGCCCTTGACCAACACGTTCAACAACACCCCGATGCCGACGCTCAGCGGCAACGTAATCGGGAACGTTGCATACCAAGCCGATGCGACAGCGACCACGCCGATAGTCGCCACCACCTGCTGCGGAGTCGGTGGCGCAAAGTTCAGTTGCGGAATCGCCGCCGCACTGCGGTCGGATGTTGCGCTGTTTGCGGTGGTGTGTGCCGCAGCGGTCAGATCAACCGCGATCGTCGACAGCTGTATGGCGTGCGGGTGACGCGGGGCTGCAACGTCCTGTGCGAGCGGCGCGGACACCAGGCTGACCGCGACGACCGTCGCTATGCCAGCTGCGGCGAGCCGAAAGATATTGGCGCTGTTGGTAATCGATTCAGTCATGTCATCGTTCCTTCATCATGGGCCGGCCTGATCGGGCGGCTTGGGGGTGCATCTTGCTGGCTACCGCGGATCTGCTCGACTTGGACCCATGAGGCGTCAGCGCCGGGTCGGGTATGCCGTTTGGGATGGCTGTTCTCGGCGAGCTCGCGACCCCGTGGGCGACGTGGCGTCGCTGGCCTTGTGCGCGGAACTCGGTTGAGTGCCTGCTTGTGGCGACGGTTGCTGCGGTATTTCGCTGTGCGACAGGGCTTGTGACGGCGTAGGAGATGAAGTTCAACGGGGCGTAGACGAATATGTCGAGCGCCGCTTTCACCAGCCATGGATCGGCGACTTTCGGGTTCCGGGCGTCGCTTCCCAATGCGTACACACCCAGCCATCCCGCGAGCAAGAAGCTGACCGGCACGGTGACCGGGAAGGCCAGGTACCACAGGGTCGCTAGTGCGATCGCCTTGATGCCATTGGACGTCGCTTCAGGCGAGAGAGTCTTCGCGGCAGTTGGCGCGGCGGAGGGGGTCAGGTCAACGAAGGCGGCTTGCAGGTCTACCGAGAATGCCTGGCGTGGTGGGTTATGTGGCCGGGCGACCGTGTTCGGCGCGGCCAGCAATCCGATGGCGACGATCACTGCGACGGCGACCGCGGCAAAACGGGAGCCAGGTCCAACCACGTAAACCAGCCCACACATGCGATTCCCCCCGAGAGATCGACTAGTGACGAGGGTATCTGTCACTTAGGTAAATATCAGGTATTTATCAGGGCTAGCTCAGGTGTGTCGTGAGTCACATCCAGCGTATTCTGGGAGGCGTCTCGAGAAGGGAGACGCGATGAAGGGTGCATATCGCGATCCGGTGGATCACTCCCGCACAACACAACCGCATGCCGGCGAATCGTTCATCGACACGCTGTGGCTCCCCGGATTACTACTCGTCGCGCTCGGCGTGGTGGGACTGGTAGGTGTCATCGCAGCGTTGGCCTACAACCATCATGAGCTGCTGCTGGTGCTCGGTTCGATCGCGGCGGGGCTGCTGATTGTCGGAGCGCTGCTGATCATGGCCGAGCATCACCGGGTAGTGCGCGTTGAGCGTCGTTGGCTGGACGAACACCCCAGCCACCCGCATCGCGCGGCATAACGGATCGCTTCTGTGAGCACCCGGGACGCCCCGGGTGTGGGGAGTATCTGTATCCGCCGACACCGCCTCTCACGTGGCGATTTACCCGTTTGCCATTTGCTGATAATTACCTGACTGTCAATAAATCGGTAACGGTTGTGCCTCAGTTCACATTCGGCACTTGCTGATGATTGGTGGCTTGAACAGTATTTATACCGATCCGACTGACAGTGTTCTGCGACGTCGCGGTGGACACCCTAGTGATCCCCTAACCCCCTAATGGGGGTTGCTGGGATATCCCGGTACACCCCGTATCGGGTAGGGGACCGCGCCCCATTTCGGGGTGCGCGTCATCTCCATACCGTGGCTAGTAATCACCGGGCGGGGCCGGCGATCGAGCTTTCCAAGAAGACTAGGAAGGAACGTCCAATGGACTCCCTGCTTCAATTCATCCTTGACCTGTTCAACAACGAGTCGGCGGCACAGACATTCGTGGCTGACCCGAATGCGGCGCTGGCGAACGCGGGGCTGGCCAACGTCAGCCCCGAGCAGATTCAGTCGGTCGCTGCGTCGGCAGTCCCCGGCCTTCAGCTCGTCGGCGGCGACCCGGTTTCCGGCCTGGCTCAGGCCGTGTCGAACCAGTTCGGCTTCGCGCCGGTCGAAGGGCTCCTGTCAGCCCCCGGTGCGGCTGCCGGTGCGGTCGCCGACCAGGCGCTGAATCTTGGGGTCGACGGCGGCTCCAGCTTGGCTGCAGCTGTCGGCGACGGACTTGGCGTGGGCCTGGGCCAGAGCCTCGGTGCCGGACTCGGTGCAGCGCTCGGCGGTGGCGTCGAGACCGGCCTCGGCCTCGGCGGAGCAGTCGGCGGCGGTGTGGAGACCGGCCTCGGCCTCGGTACCGGGCTTGGCGGCGGATTCAACACCGGCGGAGGTCTGCAGACCGGGCTGGGCGCCGGAATTGGTGCCGGCTTCCAAGCCGGACTGAACGTCGAGGTCGAGGCGGGCTTCAACGCCGGCCTGGGCGCTGCGGTTGGCGGCGGCTCCGAAATCGGTGGCCAGACTGGGGTTGGTCTGGGCAGCGGTTTCGGGACCGGTTTCGGTGCCGGCGGTGGTTTCGAGGGTGGTGCTGAGCTCGGTGGTGGTTTCGATGCCGGCCTTGGTGGCGGTTTTGAGGGTGGCACTGAGGTCGGTGGGCAGTCGGGCGTCGGCCTGGGCACCGGTTTCGGTGCTGGCGGTGGCTTCAACGGTGGCGCCGGGCTCGGTGGTGGTTTCAATGCCGGCCTGGGTGGCGGTTTTGAGGGTGGCACCGAGATCGGTGGGCAGTCGGGCGTCGGCCTGGGCACGGGTATTGGGACTGGCTTTGGTGCTGGCGGTGGTTTCGAGGGTGGCGCTGAGCTCGGTGGCGGTTTCGATGCCGGCCTCGGTGGCGGTTTTGAGGGTGGCACTGAGATTGGTGGGCAGTCGGGCGTCGGCCTGGGCACCGGTTTCGGTGCTGGCGGTGGCTTCAACGGTGGCGCTGAGTTGGGTGGCGGGTTCCAGAGTGGTGCCGAGCTTGGTGGGCACAGTGGTTTCGGTGTGAACACCGGCTTCAACGGTGGCGCCGAGCTCGGTGGTGGTGTCAATGCCGGCCTGGGTGGCGGTTTTGAGGGTGGCACTGAGATTGGCGGCCAGACGGGCGTCGGCCTGGGCACGGGTTTCGGTGCCGGCGGTGGCTTCAACGGTGGTGCTGAGCTCGGTGGCGGTTTCGAGAGTGGCGCTGAGTTGGGTGGCGGGTTCCAGAGTGGTGCCGAGCTTGGTGGGCACAGTGGTTTCGGTGTGAACACCGGCTTCAACGGTGGCGCCGAGCTTGGTGGCGGTTTCGAGAGTGGCGCTGAGTTGGGTGGCGGGTTCCAGAGTGGTGCCGAGCTTGGTGGGCACAGTGGTTTCGGTGTGAACACCGGCTTCAACGGTGGCGCCGAGCTCGGTGGCGGCTTCCAGAGCGGTGCGGAACTCGGTGGCGCCGCAGCGGCAGGCGCAGGTGCCGGGGCCGGTCTCGGCGGAGGCGCTAATGTCCACGGACAGACCGGTTTTGGTGGTCACGTTGGTGGTCAGTTCGGCGGCGGCGTCAACGCAGGCAGCAACTTCGCCGCCGGTGGCGGCAGCCAGCTCGCCGGTGGTGCACAGATCAACGACCGCGCTCGGGTGATCGGCACCAACGAGGTCGACGCCGACCGGCGCACCACCCTCAGCGGCAGCACCAACACCAGTGCCAGTGGCGGCGCCGGCGGCTCGGCGAATGTCGGCACCGGTCTCAGCGCTCAGGAGAATGCGAACTTCAACAGCACGTCCAACGTCGGCTTCTCCAGCCCGCTCGGCGGCGCAAGCATCGGCGGCCAGACGGCTGCGGCCGGTGGCGGAGCGATCGGTCTCGGTGGTGCTGGTGTGACTGCAGCCGGCAATGCCGCGGCGAGCAGCACCACTGCCGCGGCCTTCACCAGTCCGCTTGGCGGTGCGACCGCTGGCGCTCAGGTGGCGGCGAGCAACACCGCGGCAGCGAGCTTCCTGCATAACGACGGTGCGGCACTTGGTGGTCAGACCAACGTCGCCGCCGGGTTCGGTGGGCAGACCAATCTCGGCGGAGTGGTCGGCGGCCAGACCCACGTCGCGGCGTCGGAGACGTCGGCCGCGCACGCTGGCGGCCAGACCGGGATCAGCGGTGGGTCGAGCATCGCCGGCGCGGCCAGTGCCTCCGGTGGTGGGAGCTCGAACTTCCTCAACCACGAGGCGACGAGCCTGAATCTGCACAATTCGGTTCAGGCGGCCGGCGCGACGAGTGGCTCGGCAGCGGCCGACCACGTGTCGGCGGGCGGAAACACGTCGTTCCAGAACGCCTTTGGCGGTCAGGCCGACATCCTGGGCCACGACACCGCGGCCCTGGGCGGCCACGGCACGGTCAACACCGGCGTTGGCGCGACCGCGTCGACAGGTACTCACAACTCTGCGACCACCCCGTCGCAGGGCAGCGTCATCCACACCGGTGGTTCGGCCACCGGCGGCGGACAGGTCGCGGCCGGATCCAACGGCGGTTCGGTGATCACCACGACGCAGGGCAGTGCCAACGCCGGTGGCTCGAGTTCGGTTGACAGCAGCCACACCTCGGCGACGGTTGACCAGCATTCAGCCTTCGACGCGTCGAGTCACGCCGCGGCGACTCCGGTGCCCGATCACTCGACGTACGACCAGTCGGCGCATGCGAGCACCGACTACTCGAGTCACTCGCTGTATGACACGAGCCACGACAGCGCGGCGTCGCACAGCCAGGCGAGCGCCGACCTGTCGGCACACAACCAGCTCGACCAGCACCACCCGGGATTCTGACCGGAGAGGCTTGACACAAAATCGGTGGGGACCGCATGGTCCCCACCGATGTGTTTGTGCCGCAGTCGGTTAACTACTCGAACGTTCGGTGCGGGACGTCGGTGATCAGTCCGCCGTCCATCACGAACTCCGAGCCGGTGGCATAGGACGATTCATCGCTGGCGAGGAACAACACGAACGACGACACCTCGTCCGGCTCGCCGAGGCGACCCATCGGGGCGGCGACCAGATCGTCGGGCATGTGTGCGGTCATCGGGGTGCGGATCATGCCGGGATGCAGCGAATTGACCCGAATGTTGTTGGCCGCCAGCTCGAGTGCGGCCGATTTGGTCAGCCCGCGGATGGCCCATTTGGATGCGACGTAGCCGTGGTTGCCCGGGGTGCCGCGCATCGCCTGGATGGACGACATATTGATGATGGAACCGCCGCCCGCATCGGTCATCGGCTCGATCACGGACTTGATGCCGAGCATGGTCCCGGTGAGGTTGACGTCGATAACTCGTTGCCAGCGTTCACGTTCCAGGTTCTTCAGGGTGCGCCGGTAGACGATGCCCGCATTGTTCACCAGCACATTGAGGGTACCGAACTCGCGCAGGGCCAGCGCCACGGCCGCGGCCCAGTCGTCGGGATCGGAGACGTCGAGATGGATGTACCGGGCGTCATGGCCGAGGGCAGCCGCCACCGCCGCGCCTTCGTCGTCGAGCACATCGCCAAGGACCACTTTGGCACCCTCACTGACCAGAAGCCGGGCATGGGCCGCGCCCATCCCGCGAGCGGCACCAGTGATCACCGCAACCTTGCCGTCGACACGTCCCATCCGCCGCACGGTACCCGGCCGGCCGGCTCGAACTGCGTCACTTCCCCGCTAGTTGAGACCAGGTGTCCAGGACGTTCTCGTAGGCCGTCGGCTGGACAGCGATGGAACCCACGAACGGATGCTCCATCGCAAACGTCAGATAGAGAACGAATGCGAGCAGGGAACCGGCCAGCGCGATCAACGCGCCGTGGATCACGACGTCGGAGGAGGGAAAGGTGTAGGTGAACAACAGCATCACCATGCCGCCGCCCAGGAGCAACACCCACAACTCGCCGGGAATCTCCGACTGGCTGCCGGAGATTCGCGTTTTGCGCGCGCTGCCCAGCTCGTCGAGCCGGGCGATGGATTGCTGATAGAACGCGATCTCGCTCTGCTTGGCTGGTTCGATGTGCAGGAAGCTGTTCCACACCGCGGTCAGGTGCTCGGATTGCTGCTCGATGGTCTCGCCGCGTCGCATGCGGGGAAATTCGTCGTCGATGACGTCGTTGGTGTAGTCGATCAGGCTCCGCTGAATCTCGGCCCGGTCGGCGACCGGCAAGCCCGTCGAATCGCGCAGCAGATCTGAGATGGCCGACGCCTCGGCCTCGGTGCCCCGCTCAGCCTGATTCAACTGCTCCCACACCACCACGACGACGAAGGCAACCAGCACGGCGTAGAGCACCCCGGCCAGGTCGAACACGTGGCCGGCCACCGAACCCGATCGTGCCAACCGACGCTGCGGAAGGATGCGTCGGCTCACCACGAGTCCCAACACAGCCAGTCCGACGGTGATGATGACCACCACGAACCCGACGAGCGGCGCGGGCAGCTGCAGGAGCCAGATCACCGAATATCTATTACCGCCGCATTCGTCCGCCAAACAGCGGCCGGCGTCGATAAGGTGCGGCTGTGCTCGAGGTGATCGCCAAGGGCGGGGACACCGCCACACAGCCCACACCGCTGTTGTTCGTGCACGGGGCCTTTCACGGGGCCTGGTGCTGGGACGACCACTTTCTCGACTATTTCGCCGAGCGCGGCTATCACGCTCTTGCGCTGAACCTGCGGGGTCACGGTGCCAGCCCGTCGGCTGTGCCGATCAACTCCTGTGGCGTCCTCGACTATGTCCAGGATGTGAAGACCGTCGCCGATCGCCTGCCGGTGCCGCCGGTGGTCATCGGTCACTCGATGGGCGGATTCGTGGTGCAGAAATACCTGGCAGTTCACGATGCGCCGGCCGCGGTGCTGGTCGCGTCGGCCCCGCCGACGGGTATCGCGCCCGCGACTGTGCGGGTGGCGTGGCGACATCGGCGCCAGTCGGTGCGCACGCGTTCCTTCAGTAGGCCGTTAGATTTCTTTGCAGCGCAGGGTGTTTCACGGGCAACCTTCTATCATTCAGCCACCCCCGACGAGATCGTCGACGCGTGCACGTCGCGGCTGAGCGCCGAAAGCGCCCGGGTGCTGTACCGCGATCTGCTCTTCCGCCACCTCGCCCGACCCAGGCGCGTCAACGCTCCGGTGCTGGTGCTCGGCGCCGAGCTCGACGGGTTCTTCACGCCCAAGGAAGTTGCCGCAACCGCGCGGGCCTACCGCACCGAGCCGGTGATGTTTGCCGGCATGGGTCACAACATGATGCTCGAGCGCGGCTGGGAGTCCGTGGCCGACCGCATTGACAGGTGGTTGGCAGCAACCCTGCGCTGACGCTGCGGTTAGTTCGGGCTTCGAATGGGAAACCAGAGCCGACCTACAAAGGAGGCCCGAATGTTGCACAGCGTCGTGTTGGCGGCCAGCGACAACATCGAAGCGGCGGGGTTCATCCTCCGCGGTATCAAAGGCATCTTCGTCGCCATCGGCAGCATCATCGCCGCGGTCGTCTGTGCCGTCATCGCCGGCGTCAAGGGGCGAAATCCGTTCGGCTGGGGCATTCTTGGCCTGTTCTTCTCGATCCTGACGCTGATCGTCATCATCGTGATCCCCAGCAAAAAGTCGTAGCGCCGCCCCCGGGTGACTCAGGCGTGAAAGCCCGCGAGGACCGCTTGCACCCCGACGTCCCAACGCCGATCGACCGACGATGTCGACGTACCCAGCCAGCGCCCGGCCTCTTGGACGGCCAATCCCTGGGCCAGGGCGAGCAATACGTGTGAGATGTCGACCGCGTCGCCCGCCAGTAAGCCTGCGTCGATGCACCGCTGCACTTTCCCGACGAGAATCTCCCGCACCGTCGGCGCGGTGGCCAGTTGGTCGGGGTCGGGGTCGAGCTCCTGGAACGGCCTGCTGAACATCACTCGGGCCAGCGGCGGGTAGTCGAGGCAGAACCGGCGGAACACCGGAATCACCGCCCGGAGATCGCCCAGTTCGTCGGTCGTCTCGGGGATTGCGACGAGCTCACCGCCCAGTCTGCGGAAACCTTCAAAGAACACCGCCCGCAGCAGTCCGTCCTTGTCGGAGAACAACTCGTAGACCGCGGGCACGGAGGTGCCGGCACGCTCGGCGACGCGGCGGGTGGTGAAGCCCGACATCCCGTCTTCGCACAGCGTGCTCACCGCCACGTCGACCACACGGTCGCGCAGCTCGGGAGTGCGCTGCTTGACCCTGGGCACGAACTACTACATTCCGAACTCGGAACGGATGTTGTCGATACCGTCGCGCATCGCGTCCAGGGTGGCCTGGCGGGCGCGCAGCTTGCTGGCCAGATGCGCACTGGCATTCAGTGCGGTGAACTCATGCGCGGCTTCCTCGGCGCGCGCCAAAACCTGCTCGTTCATTGCGATCTCGTCGATCCAGCCGCCGGCCAACGCGGTTTCGCCCAGGAAGTTCTTGGCCAGACCGACCGCCTGCTGGTAAGCCGACGGCGTCAGCCGCAGCCGCATGATCTCCAGGGCGGGGTAGGGCAGCACCATCCCGATCGCCACCTCGTTGGCCTGAAAGTTGTAGGTAGGACCGGCAATTCGGTGGTCGACGCTGCACGCCAGGAAGGATCCCATGGCGATCGCGTGGCCGGTGATCGCCGCGACGACCGGCTTGGGGAAGGACAGCAGCCGGTGGGACAGGTTGAACCCACCTTGCAGCATCTCGACAGAGGCGTCGATGTCGCCGGAGCGGAACACCTTCAGGTCGAAGCCGCCGCTGAAGACGCGGTCATTGCCTGCGATCACCACAGCACCGGCGTTGTCGGCCTCGGCGCGATCCAGAGCGTCGTTGATCTCCTTCAGCATGGCCGGACTCAGCACGTTGACCTTGCCGTCGTCCAACGAGATCACCGCGACTGCGTCATCTTTGCGATAACTGACCGACCCGCTCATGGATGCTCCTTCGTCGCAGCGTCTAATTTCGTACCGACGTTACGTAACGAAGTTCCGATTTCCAAGAGGCAATCCCGCCTACCCGTGCCGGGGCAGGCGCACGATGTCGGTGGGCTGCTCGGACCTCTCCCGCCGCCATCGGCTCTGAGTTTCCTCGGCAGCGCGCTTCATCCGGGCGATCTCCTCGCGAAGGACGTCGACGCGCGTTTCCTTGGTGGCGAAATGGAAGTAGTCGAGCATGTTGCGCAACAGTTCGAGCTTCTCGCGCTCGCGCCGGGCCAGATCGTGTCCGGTCATCATCTCGACACGGTGCACCGGCTGCAGCGTGTCCCAATCCAGCGCCACCTTGGTGCGGTACACCGTTCGCTTGCGCCCGAAGGTCCTGGCCCACCAGCCCTGCGGCTCGGGCTGGTCGTGGTAGGAAACCAAACCCTCGAACCGCGAGTCGATCGACTCGCCGAACTGGCTGCGATCAAGCGCCGAATCCCACACCGTGCGCCACTCCTGCGCGGGTGCGAGCTCGGGAATGCTTTGGGGCAGAGTCAGTTCCACGATGTCGGTGAACCCGTCCTCGGTATGCTCATATCGAGCCACCGTGGGGGGTTTCGGAAAGGCGAAGCCCACGTCGTAGGCGGCCGTGCTGCCATAGTTGCGGACGACCAGTTCGATGACATGCCAGTCCGCGGAGTGCGGCTCCATGAACATCGCGACGTGCGGCCGAGCCTGCTTGGCGTTGACTCTCTGTTGTCGACGAATCTGCCGATGCGCGTAGATCAACGCCGCCAGCCCCAGCAGCACTGCTGCCCAGGCGGCGACCGCCAACCACGTGCCGGCCCCGACTCCGGTGACATCTCCCCACAGATCCGCGAGATCACTCGCGTTTTCCACCCCATGCGTATATCACAGCAAACCGACGTCCTCAGTATTGACGAGATCGAAAGTTATTGTCGCGCTGGGCCAATCGGCGTTGCAGCGCGTACGGGCTCGCCGCCATCGACGCGCGTCGCCGGCGCACAGCCAGCGTGACCGGCAGTACCGGAGAAATGCCGCAGGCCTGCGCGAACTGCGGCGCGGCCAGGCCGTCCGCCGAGTTCATATCGCAACGGCCGAAGGGCGGCGCCCCTTCCGGTAGCCCGCCGCCGTAGCCCTGTCCGTCGGTGTACTGGTGGGCGATTTTGCCCGGGTAGGGCGGATTCGAGCCGTAGGAGGCCACGACCAGTCGGATGCCGTCCGGTTTGGTGGGCCACAACCGATTCAGGTCTCCGACATTGCCGTAGCCGATCACCTTCGCGGTCGAGCCTACGAAGGCGCCAACCTCGCGGTAGGCCGCGTTGATCCCCGCGGACTGGTCACCGGAGATCTGGCCGCCCCATGACTCGACGTCGATCATCACCGCCATCTTCGGATGTGGTTCTCGCACTTGGGATTTGAACGTCTCCACGGTCTCGCGCCAATTCGGCCGCCACACGAAGTAGACGATGAAGAAGGTCAGGCGCCCGCTGTCGACATTGCTCAGGCACCAGCCGTAGTTGTTCACCCAGTGACAGTCGCGGTAGGTGCCGTCATTGGAGCGGATACACAACACCGGATACGGATAGGTGTCGTTGACGCCGACCTGCCACTCCGAAACGTCGGCATACAGGGTGTCGGCCATAGCTAATTATGGCTATTGCCAACGTAATTGGAAGTATCAGGCGCCCATCAGTGTGCGCCATTGGTCCAGGCTCGACGCCTTGTAGACGTAGTTGGACCGCTTGACCTCGGACAGTGCGGCGCTGGGCTCGATCGAGTACCAGTGCCCTGGGAACACCGTCGGATCGCCGGAAAGCGCGGCAAGCTGCTGAAGGCTGCGAAACATCTCGTCGACGTCGCCGCCGGGGAAGTCGGTACGCCCGCAACCGTCCAGGAAAAGCGTGTCGCCGGCCACCAGGCGGCCGTCGAGCAGGAAGCACTGGCTGCCCGGCGTGTGACCCGGAGTGTGCAGCAGCTCGATGTCGATGGCGCCGACGGAAACCTTGTCGCCGTGCTCGTGGGCGGTCAGGCTACTCATCGGGATGCTGGTGACCCGCGAAACCCAGAGGGCTTCGTGGGTGTTGACGTGGACCGGCACCTCGACCCGCTCGAGTAGCTCGGCCAGGCCCGCGAGGGTGAAGCCCATCATCGACCCACCAACGTGATCGGGGTGGTGGTGAGTGACCAGCACCCCGGACAAATGCATACCGTCGGCCTCGAGCGCGTCGACCAGGTCGCCGGCTGCATAAGCCGGATCGACCACGACGGTGTCGCCGGTCTCCCGGTCACCGATCAGGTAGGCGAAGTTGCGCATCTGCTGCGCCATCATGTCGCCGGCGGCAAAATCCCGGCCGGAGAGCAGTTGGCGGAAATACAGACGATCCGTCGATGCCATGGCTTCACAGTAAGCGTCGCCGCCCGACCAGGTCAGCGCGGCCTCGGGGGGCCGGTCGAGCTCGCCGACGAGCGGTTTGGCTGAGCCCATCCGCAGGCTGTACCCTCTTTAAGGCCCACGGCTGTACGTCGCTCGCGGGTCACGCCCCCTTAGCTCAGTCGGCAGAGCGTTTCCATGGTAAGGAAAAGGTCAACGGTTCGATTCCGTTAGGGGGCTCGGTGGACACTCGGATCTCGTGGCTGACCTCTGGGCGCCGCGGAGCTCCGCAAGTGCCCATCGGGGCGGTGTAGCTCAGCTGGTTAGAGCGCACGACTCATAATCGTGAGGTCGGGAGATCGAGCCTCCCCACCGCTACAGGTAGACGCAAACGAGAACGTGAAAGAAGGCAACGAACGTGGCCTCCAGTACTGACGTACGGCCGAAGATCACCTTGGCCTGCGAGGTGTGCAAGCACCGCAACTACATCACCAAGAAGAACCGTCGTAACGACCCCGACCGTCTCGAGCTGAAGAAGTTCTGCCCGAACTGCGGCCAGCACCAGCCGCACAAAGAGTCGCGCTGATTTCGGCTGGCCGTCGTAGACGACGGCCAGTGAACGGTGCCGAGGTTGACTAGATAGGTCCTGCTTCGTGGCTTTGTCCCAAGAATTGGTCGGGCGGCATTTTCGCTACCCCGACTACTACTTGGTCGAGCGGGAGAAGATCCGCGAGCACGCCAGGGCAATCCAGAACTCCGATCCGGCGTTCTTCTCCCACGAGGCAGCCGCAGAACTGGGCTATGACGCCATTCTGGCGCCGCTGACCTTCACGTCGATGCTGGGTTACGCCGCTCAGATGGCCTTCTTCGAGCACGCCAACATCGGGGTCACCGACAAGCAGATCGTGCAGGTCGACCAGATTGTGAAGTTCTTCAAGCCGATCAAGGCGGGCGACAAGCTCTACTGTGACGTCTACGTCCACGAGATTCGGCAGGCGCACGGCACCGACATCATTGTCACCAAGAACGTGGTCAGTAATCAGGACGACGAGGTAGTACAGGAGACCTACACGACGCTCGCCGGGCGGAGTGAGGAAGACGGAGAGAGTGGCTTCAACGATGGCACTGCGTGAGTTCAGCTCGGTCAAAGTGGGTGAGGAGCTGCCGGAACGGGTGATCACCCTGACCCGCGCCGATCTGGTCAACTACGCCGGCGTGTCCGGCGATCTGAACCCGATCCACTGGGACGACGAGATCGCCAAGCAGGTCGGTCTGGATACCGCGATCGCCCACGGGATGCTCACCATGGGTCTCGGCGGCGGCTACGTGACCAATTGGCTTGGTGACCCGGGTGCGGTGACCGAGTTCAATGTGCGCTTCACGGCGATCGTGCCGGTGCCCAACGATGGCGTGGGTGCCGAGATCGTGTTCACCGGCAAGGTGAAGTCGGCTGACCCCGAGACCAAGACCGTGACGATCGCGCTGGTCGCCACGACGGGTGGGAAGAAAATCTTCGGCCGCGCCGTCGCGATTGCGAAGTTGGCGTAACCATGGCACTCAAGACTGATATCCGGGGAATGGTGTGGGAGTACCCCGACACCTTCGTGGTAGGCCGTGAGCAGGTTCGCCAGTACGCGAAGTCGGTGAAAGCGACCGATCCAGCCTCGATCGACGACAAGGCCGCGGCCGAGCTCGGCCACTCCGGCCTGGTCGCGCCGCCGACTTTTATGTCGATCCTGGCGGTGATGATTCAGAACCACTTCTTCCAGCACGTCGACGTCGGTCTGGAGACCCTGCAGATCGTCCAGGTGGATCAGAAGTTCAAGTTCTACCGGCCGATCGTCGAGGGTGACGCCGTCCGCGGCACGATGTACATCGAGTCCGTTGAGGAGCGGTTCGGCGCCGATATCGTGACCACCCGCAACGTCCTCATCGACCAGCACGGCGAGATGATCATGGAGTCGTTCACCACACTGATGGGGCACGAGGGTGACAACTCGATCTCGGCAGGCTGGGATCCGGAGACCGGACAGGTCCTGCGCAAGCCGGTCGTTCACGACTAACAACGGATTAACACCTGCTTGGTGTGCCGTTGTACACTCGGACCTCGGGGTTTTCCCAGATAAGCGCGCTGTCCGTCGGTTCGGGTTTGACCGAACGGGGAGCGCGCGAATCATGTGGGGGTAAACCGCCGGGGAACAGCGACAACGACGTGCCCGAGCTTGCGAAGGTGAGGAGTGTCGCAGTTAGACAGAGGGGCGTAGCTCAACTGGCAGAGCAGCGGTCTCCAAAACCGCAGGTTGCAGGTTCAAGTCCTGTCGCCCCTGCTCCAACTGAATAAAGCTGGACTGAACATGGTGGACACTGGAGGGTGCACACCGGGCTGGGTACTCCAGTCCACACGTACTCGACACAAAGGAGCATGCGGTGAGCGACGAGCGCGAAAGTGCTGACGCCGCAGGCGCAGGCGACGGTTCTTTGGCTGGCACCGAGGACACCAACGGCGGTCAGGCCGTCGTCGTGACCCGACCCGCGCGTCCCACCGGCAAGCGGTCCCGGCGCGCCGGGGCCACTGCGCTGGCCGAGCCGGAGGAAGTCGAATCGACCGCCGAAGAACTCGGCGTCGAGGACAAGCCCGGCACGAAGACCAAGGCCAAGAAGAAGAAGGCCAAGTCCGGGCCGTCGCGCAACCCCATCCTGTTCGTCTGGAACTACCTCAAGCAGGTCGTTGCCGAACTGCGCAAGGTGATCTGGCCCAACCGCAAACAGATGGTCAGCTACACCAGCGTGGTGCTGCTGTTCCTGGCCTTCATGGTCGCGCTGATCGGCGGGGTGGACCTCGGCCTGGCCAAGCTTGTGCTGTGGACGCTCGGCTAGCGGACGCTGACGTTTTTAGAGAGGACTGACTACCGTGACAACCCCCGAAGGCGACACGCCCACGGGTGAGGCCCTCGTCGACGTGATCGACGAGGACACTGCCGCACCTGAGATCGAGGCGGCGCCTGACGCTGAGGCGACGGACGCCGCCGGCGAGGCCGCCGAGGAGGAGCTCGATCCGGCCGCCGCGCTCAAGGCCGAGCTGCGCAGCAAGCCGGGCGACTGGTACGTCATCCACTCCTACGCCGGCTACGAGAACAAGGTGAAGGCCAACCTCGAGACCCGCGTGCAGAACCTGGACGTCGGCGACTACATCTTCCAGGTCGAGGTGCCCACCGAAGAAGTCACCGAGATCAAGAACGGCCAGCGCAAACAGGTCAACCGCAAGGTGCTGCCCGGCTACATCCTGGTGCGCATGGAGTTGACCGACGATTCGTGGGCCGCGGTGCGCAACACTCCGGGTGTCACGGGCTTCGTCGGCGCGACGTCACGGCCGACGGCGCTGTCGCTCAACGACGTGGTGAAGTTCCTGCTGCCGCAGGGCGCGGCGAAGAAGCCTGGCAAGGCGGCTGCTTCATCGGCGTCCGCTGCGTCGTCCGAGGCCACCCTGGAACGCCCGGAGATCCTGGTGGACTTCGAGGTGGGCGAGTCGGTCACCGTCATGGACGGTCCGTTCGCAACGCTGCCGGCCTCGATCAGCGAGGTCAACGCCGAGCAGCAGAAGCTCAAGGTGCTGGTGTCCATCTTCGGCCGCGAAACACCCGTCGAACTGACCTTCAACCAGGTCGCCAAGATCTGATCGCTGTCTGCGATCGCTAGAAAGGAAACAACCCCGAATGGCCCCGAAGAAAAAGGTCGCCGGGCTGATCAAGCTGCAGATCCAGGCCGGGCAGGCCAACCCCGCCCCGCCGGTCGGCCCTGCGCTCGGCCAGCATGGCGTCAACATCATGGAGTTCTGCAAGGCGTACAACGCCGCGACGGAAAACCAGCGCGGCAATGTCATCCCCGTGGAGATCACCGTCTACGAGGACCGCAGCTTCACGTTCGCGCTGAAGACCCCGCCCGCCGCCCGGTTGCTGCTCAAGGCTGCCGGCGTGCAGAAGGGCTCGGCCGAGCCGCACAAGACCAAGGTTGCGAAGGTCACCTGGGATCAGGTGCGCGAGATCGCCGAGACCAAGAAGGAAGATCTCAACGCCAACGACATTGATCAGGCTGCCAAGATCATCGCCGGCACCGCCCGGTCGATGGGCATCACTGTCGAGTAGCTTGCGGATCGACCAGACAGAAGTCGAGTAATTCGTTCGGCGCCGCATGGGGCGGCGTCGAGCACGTGGCAGGGCTGGCATCGGCCCGCAGAGACCACGACCTCATCAATTAGGAGAACGAAATGAGCAAGACGAGCAAGGCCTACCGCGAAGCCGCGGAGAAGGTCGACAAGACCAAGCTGTACTCGCCGCTGGAAGCCGCGAAGCTCGCCAAGGAGACGTCGTCGAAGAAGCAGGACGCGACCGTCGAGGTGGCGATCCGGCTCGGCGTCGACCCCCGCAAGGCCGACCAGATGGTCCGCGGCACGGTCAACCTGCCCAACGGCACGGGCAAGACCGCGCGCGTCGCGGTGTTCGCGGTGGGGGAGAAGGCCGAGCAGGCCAAGGAAGCCGGTGCGGACATCGTCGGCAGTGACGACCTGATCGAGCTGATCCAGGGCGGCATGCTGGACTTCGATGCGGCGATCGCCACCCCGGATCAGATGGCCAAGGTCGGTCGCATCGCCCGCGTGCTGGGCCCGCGCGGTCTGATGCCGAACCCCAAGACCGGCACCGTCACCCCGGATGTGGCCAAGGCCGTCACTGACATCAAGGGCGGCAAGATCAACTTCCGCGTCGACAAGCAGGCCAACCTGCACTTCGTGATCGGAAAGGCTTCGTTCGACGAGAAGAAGCTGGCCGAGAACTACGGCGCTGCGCTCGACGAGATCCTGCGTGCCAAGCCGTCGTCGTCCAAGGGCCGCTACCTGAAGAAGATCACCGTCTCGACGACCACGGGCCCGGGCATCCCGGTCGACCCGGCCGTTACTCGGAACTTCACCGAAGAGGCGTAAAGCTTTTCGACCGGTGGCCGCCTACTTCGGTAGGCGGCCATTTGTCGTTTCTACGGCGTGGTGGGGTCTATGGGAACTCGGACCGTGACGAGCAGGGCGCGGTGGTCCGAGCCGGGTACTTCGATGGTGCGCACGGATTCCGCCGCGGCATTGCGGGTCAGTACATGGTCGATCGTTATCAGCGGCGGGATTTTCCGGTTGGAGGGGAAGGTCGGCGCGAATCCGGATCCGCTCTGTTGGACCGCGTCGCGGTAACCGTTGGTCAGCAGGTCGCGGAACTGGCGCATGTCGGGTGTGCTGTTGTAGTCGCCGCCGACGATGACTGCGGCAGGTCCTGCCGTTCTCGCGAAGTTATCCAATTGCACCTTCGCGCTTGCCATTCCACCTCGCCACTCCGCAACAGTGTTGGCGTCGCCGGCGATCGGTGAATAGACGTGAACGCTGGCGAGCAGTGGTTCGAAGCGCAGCCCGGGAACTTCAAGCCTTGCCGCCGGCATGCTCACGCCGCGGTGCCGGGGCGCCGACATAACGGAGACCGGATACCGGCTCCACATCCCGATTCCGCCCGCAGCTGGGGCCGGCAGCAAGTGCGAGTACGCGAATGCCTCATCGATACCGGCGCGCTGGAGGCGCGTTACCTCCTCGGGCGTCAGCTCGGACAACGTGATCACGTCGGCGTTGGCTTCAGCCAAGCTGACGACGAACCCTGGGTCGGCCTGACCATGGCGCAGATTGGACGACAGCACCCGGATATCTTGGTAAACAGCAATGTTGGCCGACCCGCCTAGGCAATACCACGACACCTGAACCCCGAGTGTGGCTGCCAGCACTACCACCGCGCTGATCGACACGACGACCTGGCGACACGTTGCCGCCACAATCAAGCCGGCAAGCGCGGCCAGCAAGACATAAGGCGATCCAACGGCCAGAACCAGACTCGGGATGTTCGCTATGGGCCGGGCGCGGGCGACCAGAGCCGCGGCGGCGAGTACCACCATGGCTATTGCCAGCGCCGTGAACGGCACCAGGCGAAGTCGACGACGAGAGCTAGCCCCCATCTGTCTGCGCCAGCATGGCCGGAAGCCGCACGGTCACCAGTAGAGCTCGATGATCGGACCCGGGGACATCGGTTGCCTTTAGTGAGGTCGCGGTCGCCCCGCGGGTAATGACGTGGTCGATGGCCAGCACTGGCGGCAAGGCTGAGTCGGCCGGGAACGTCGGTACGAAACCCACCCCGGCCTGATCGGCCGCATCACGGTAGCCGTTGGTGAGAAGCTCGCGGAACTGTTGTATGTCGGGGGTGGTGTTGAAGTCGCCCGCGACGATCACTGAAGCTCGGCCGGCATTGGACGAGAACCCGTCCAGTAGCGATTTGGCGTCGGCGATACCAACCTCCCATCGATCGACCGAGATCTGCCCGAAGGCGAGGGGCGAAATGATATGGACGCTGGCGATCAACGGTGCAGTCGAAACGCCGGGCACCGCGACGTGAGCTACCGCAGTCAAGAGATCGCCATTTATCGTCGGCGAAGTCGGAGTGAGCGGATAGCGGCTCCACAACCCGATCCCGCCGGAATCAGGCGCGGGGAAGAGGACGGCGTAAGGGAACGCCTCGCCCATTCCGGCTCGCGAAAAGGCTTGGGCCGCTTCTGGGGTCAGCTCAGACGCGGTGACAACGTCCGCGCTGGTCTTGGCGAGCGTGACGAATGGCGTGGCATCCGCCTGCCCCTTACGCAAGTTCGACGACAGCACCCGCAGGTCGACAGCCGAGCCGGCGGAAGGGCGCGACGAGAAGTAGCGCGGCACTTGGAGGGCCACGGTCGTCGTCATTACGAGTACGGCGGCGACGACGAGGACTATCCGACGGGATAGCGCCGACAGAACCAAGCCGCCGAGCGCGATGAACGGCGCGTATGCCGATCCGACACTGAGGGCAAGTCCGACGATGTTGGACACCGGCAGGGTTCGCCCGATCAGACTGAGGACGGTGACCCCGACAGCCGTGACCGCGACTGTGGTGATCAATACGCGACGTCGACCGAACATCTCAGGTCCATCCTCCCCACACGCCGCATCTCGGACGGGAGCCGCCGGCAGTCCTTATCGGCAGAGTCCGATTATCGGTGGTAAGAGGCCCGCGATGTGTGCGCCGACCTCGGCGAACACCTCATCGGATTGACCGATCGGGTCCAGGATGTCCAACAAATTTCGGTCGACCAGATGTGGCCGCAGAGCCGGCAGGTCGGATACCGATTGGGCATCGTGTTCGGCTACGAGTCGCGCGGCTTCACCCAAGGTGAATGTTTTGTGGAGCTTCGTCGGTGCGACATCCAGGACAGCGTCGCGGTGCTGCCTGGTCATGGTGAGGATCAGATCGGCACCGGACGCGATTTTGGAGTTAAGTTGGCGCGCGCCAAAATTGGATGCGTTGCCGCCCGACTCTTCGATGATCCGGGCCGCGCTTGTGTGGATGGGGTGACCGATGACGGCGCGGGTTCCCGCGCTCGTGGCTTTGAAGTCCGCTATGCCGGCATCAGCAGCCATCGCGGCGGCAAAGCGCTCCGCCATGGGCGATCGACAGATGTTTCCGGTGCAAACAAACAGGATGTGCAGGGCACACCTTCCGCTCGTCAAAGGGTGCGGCGAGAGTGCTGGCTCCCGGTCAATAGGCGCCGCTTCGCCCGAACACGACCTTCGGCGTCTTGGCGATGATGCGGAGGTCCCACATCAGCGACCATGATCCTACGTACACCGAGTCGAGGTGCTGAAGGTCGGCGTAGCTTAGCTGGCTGCGCCCGCAGACCTGCCACAGTCCGGTAATTCCCGGCTTGACGTCGAGGCGCGCCAATGCAGCACCGTCGATGCGATCGGACTCTTCGGTGGGCAGCGGTCGCGGGCCGACCAATGACATTTCGCCGCTGATCACGTTGAGCAGCTGAGGTATCTCGTCGAGGCTGGTCTTGCGGATGAACGCGCCCACCCGCGTCACCCGTGGGTCGCATTCCATCTTGAAGAGCGGGCCGTCGGATTCGTTGAGTTGCGCGACCGTGGTGCGCAATTGCCACGCATCGGCCGTCATCGAGCGGAACTTGAAGATGCGGAAGGGCTTGCCTCCGCATCCGATCCGTTCCTGACGGAAGAAGACGGGTCCGCGGCTGTCGAGTTTGATGGCGATGGCCACCAGCAACATCGCCGGCGAGGCCGCCAACAAGGCGAGGCTCGCGGCGGTGACGTCAATGATGCGTTTGATGATCCGTGCGCCGGGGCCCAACGAGGCCGTCGGCAGGTGCATCAGGGTGAGGCCGTGGAGCTCTTCGGCCTCGCTGCGCCAGTTGTGAAGTTCGAAGTAGCGGGGGATCTCCGACACCGGCACCCGGCCATGGAGCTTGCGCAGCGCGTCGAGCACCGTCATGTCGCTGGCGTTGGGGAAGCCGACGATGACCCGGTCAATTTGGTATGCCTCGCAGACAGCGGGAAGGTCGGCGAGGCTGCCGAGCGCTTGAGCGCCGGCCGGCGCTTCGTCGTCGACGTGCCCGACGACAAAGGTATCTGTGCACCGGCGTAGCCGCGAGGTCAATCGGTCCGAGATGGGTCCGGTACCCACCACCAGAATCCGGGTCACAGTCGGATCGATCGTCCGCGCCACGAGACGGCGCCCGAATGGAACCAGGAGGATCGCCGGCAGCGTCATAGCCACGGCCGCGGTCAGTGTCATTCGGCCGCCACGCAGGACGAGAGCGTCGAAGGCCAGAGCCAGTAAGGCGGCGGTCGGCAGGCAGCGTGCGACGGCAGCGGACCGCCACCACTCGCTGGGGCGGAGCCGTGCGGCGGGGCGCCGGTACAGACCGTGCAGATGCAGCGCGACTGCCATCGCGGCCGCCGCCAGCAGAACGGCACCCGGACCGAGAGAGCCCGCGCGCTCAGCGCTGAGGTGGCTGAGGACTACCGCCCCGATGGACGCCGACGCCGTCAGCATCACCAGATCCGAAACCTGTAGGAAGTAGCGATGCCGAAGGCCGATCTTGTGGGCCTGCTGGGTATCGGTGTACGGCTTCTTCGGTACCGGAGCAGTCCGCCCAGCGTCGTAGTTGTTCGATCGCGGCGGCGTGATCTCAATCGTCATGGTTTCCCCCCAAGGACATTATGCAGTCACCACCCGAAGCCCACCAGTCTCAATCCTGATCCGGCAAAATTGGCCTCCGGAAGGCAGTTCCGTCCGTCGATGACCAGGTCGCCCCGCATGACGCGACGGAGGGCGACGGGATCGATGAGCCGGAACTCCGGCCACTCCGTGGTCACGACCACAGCGTCCACCCTGTCGGCGGCCTCGTAGACGTCTCTGGTCGTGCGGATCGCGGCCCACTCTTCCGGCAGCGTTTTGACTACGGGATCGTAAGCGGACACTACCGCGCCGGCGACCAGCAGTCGGCGAGCAATGTCCAACGCCGGGGCGTCCCGCAGGTCGTCGGTGCCGGGTTTGAAGGTCAGGCCCAGCAGCGCGATCCGGCGGCCCTTCAGCATGTGCAGTTCGCGTTGAAGCTTGCGGACGACACTTGCTCGCTGCGAGGTGTTGATCCCGACAGTGGCCTGCAGCATCGACGGCGAATAGCCGTACTCCTGGCTCGACGAAATCAGCGCGGCGACATCCTTGCCGAAGCAGGAACCGCCCCACCCTACGCCGGGGCTCAAGAAGGAGTTTCCGATCCGGTGGTCTGCGCCGATCGCGGGCAGCACCTGGCGCGCGTCCGCGCCGAACAGCTCGCACATCTGCGCCATCTCGTTGGCGAAGCTGATCTTTGTGGCGAGGAAGGCGTTGGCGGCGTACTTGATCATCTCGGCCGAGGCCAGATCTGTGGTGATCAGAGCGGGATGGTGGCTACGGTGGCCGCCGTCGAAGGACTGATCGAGCACAGGCGCATAAAGCTCGGCGACCCGGCTGACGTCGGACGTGGCGCCGCCGAGCACGATGCGATCCGGATAGAGGAAGTCGTCGATGGCCGACCCCTCCCGCAGGAACTCCGGGTTGGACACCACGTGGAACGACAGTTGCCTGCTTCCCTGCAGCGCGTCTTCCAGGATTGTCCGGGTCCAGTTGCCCGAACCGACCGGCACTGTCGACTTGTTCACGATCACGACGCCGGCACGCAGGAACGGCGCCAGGGACTGGATCGCGCTTTCCAACTGCGCAAGGTTGGGGGCGCCGTCCGGGCCGGGTGGGGTACCGACGCAGAGAAACACGAAATCCGCGTCGGAGAGAGCTTCGGCGGGGGCGTCGGTGAAACGGAGGCGGCCGGATTTCAGGACGGACTTCAACAATTCGGGCAGCCCGGGTTCGACGAACGGGGCTTGTCCGTTGTTCAGCTGCTCGGCACGCAGTGAGTCGCTGTCCAGGCCGCAGACGGTGTGACCCAGTGATGCCAAGCACGTCGACGTCACCGCACCGACGTAGCCGGTACCGATCACCGCGACCTTGTGGGCCGGATGTTTCAGCAAGGCCGGGCTGGTCAGCGATGTCGAAGCCGTCAGCAGAGTTGCGCCGTCGATCTGAGCCCGGAAGAAGTCGACGGTCTTCGACAGTCCTTCTCGGACATCAACTTTCGGCTCCCAATCAAGTTCGGTGCGCGCCAGTGTGATGTCGGGCTGCCGCTGCGACGGGTCGTCGTGGGGACGGTCGGTGAATTGGATCTCCGATTCGGACCCGGTCAGCTCCCGGATGAGTTCGGCCAGTTCCAGGACGGTCAACTCGTAGGGATTGCCGATGTTGACCGGACCGGCGAGGTCGGAGAACAGCAGCCGGAGCGCACCTTCGACCAGGTCGTCGACGTGGCACACCGAGCGGGTTTGGCTCCCATCGCCGTGAACTGTCAGGGGGTCCCCGGTCAGCGCCTGATTGATGAAGTTCGGGACAGCCCTACCGTCGTTGCGGCGCATCCGCGGGCCGTAGGTGTTGAAGATCCGCATGATCGCGGTGTCGACGCCGTGCTTGGTGCGGTAGGCGGTGGTCAACGCCTCGGAGAAGCGCTTAGCCTCGTCGTAGCACGAGCGAGGCCCGACAGGATTGACGTTGCCCCAGTAGCTCTCCGGCTGGGGATGCACCAGCGGGTCGCCATACGTTTCCGACGTCGACGCGAGGAGGTAGCGGGCGCCCTTTTCCTTGGCCAGGCCGAGGGTGTGCAGCGTTCCGAGCGAGCCGACCTTCAATGTCTGAATAGGCAATTCGGCATAGTCGACGGGCGAGGCGGGCGAAGCGAAATGCAATACGTAATCGACGGGCCCGGGAATCGAAATGTAATCGCTGATATCAACCTTTATCAGCCGGAAGCCGTCGTGGCCTTGCAGGTGAGCAACGTTGTCCGGTGAACCGGTCACGAAGTTGTCAAGGCAGACCACATCGATGTCACGTGCCAGCAAACGCTCTGCGAGGTGCGAACCGACGAATCCGGCACCGCCGGTCACAACCGCCCGTTTACGCACTACGCCCCCCATTGATCCGCTCGTGTACGAGCCGTTGCCCGCGACATCGGCAGGGTTTCCGGAAGGGGGAAAGTGTCGGCAGAAGACGCACGCGGGACAGCGATCATCTTTCTCCGAACCACTCGAAAAACCCCCTCCGTGACCCACGAAAAGTCGTCGTGGGACGGTACCCGCCTGGTCAGTGACGCTATCACCGGGAGGTCGGCCGCAGCAATCGAATCTGCAAAGCCAGACGGCGCCTGGAATCCTTGAACTGGCAATGAGGGCACTCCCTCGAAGCGACCAGTGGCAGCACTGGCGGGAGCTACTTGTTTGCCGAGACTTTCGGGTCGCGTCGCTACGCAAGAAGACGTGTAGTGGTGGTGAACGAATCGGTTTGCGCGTGCAAAAAAAGACGCGGGTTCTTGGGATCTGCTTGGATGTCTGAGACGAAGTTCGCAAGGGGCATTAACGGGGAGACGTTGATCTAGCTCCGCTTCCGAGGGGGCATAGTGGTTGATGAGCGCGCGACATCGGGGATTGGCGATGCGGACCGCGTTTCGATCTTCGGCAACACCGTTGCCAATCTGACCGAATCCGAGGCGCTCGAATGGCTCGAGCGTGGGGTGCAACCCCACAAGAGCCGCAAGATGTACATCGTCAACGCGCACACCCTGAACACGGCCGCGTCTGATCCGGCCTACGCCGCGGTGCTGCGGCGGGCTGACCTCGTGGTCGGCGATGGGACCGGTGTTCGGCTCGCGGCGCGGGTGCGCGGCGTTCGGATGAAGGCCAACCTTGTCGGAACAGATCTGATGCCCAACTTCTTCGCGGCAACGGCTGGACGCGGCTACCGATGCTTCCTGCTCGGCGCAGATGCCGACAGCATCGAGCGCGCTGCCGACTACTTCCGGCGGAACTTCCCAGGATGGATACTTGCCGGCTATCACCACGGCTACATGACGGCAGAGAACATCGACTCGGTCATCGCGGCGATCAACGAAGCCGCACCCGAACTCTTGTTGGTCGGCATGGGCAACCCGCTGCAGGAAACGTGGATCGACACCCATGCTGCCGCGATCGACGTCGGGGTTTCCGTCGGTGTCGGCGGACTATTCGACCATTGGGGTGGCAACCTCAAGCGGGCCGCGCCGTGGGTGAGGCGCATCGGGTTCGAATGGGTCCAGCTGTTGCTGCAACAGCCACACAAGGCGCGCCGCTACCTGGTCGGTAACGGCGTATTTCTCTGGAGGACGGCGCGCACACGCTCCAGCGACCTGCGATTGACGTCGGCGGCCGGGGGCGGACGTGGGTCGTCCGACTGAGGGCAAGATGTTCCGCTACTCCGGGCGGTCGAAAATCAGAACGTTGGTGAACGCGAAGTGCGGGGGACCGCTGTGGCGGAACCAGGCCGAGTTGAAGTCGTGGATGACCTTCTGAAGCACTGGCGCCGGCACCCGAGCGTAGGCCTCGGTGAATTCGCCTGATCTCCGGGTCCGGAGTCGGAGACCGTGCTTCTCGAACTCGCTGATCAACCAGGCGGGCCGCGCCTCCCGGGTCATCACCTTTCCCGCATCGGTCTCTCGCCACTTTTCGATGCCCGCGTCCGTTCGGACAACTTTGCGCTGCCTCCGCAGCGCTCTCAGTAAAGTGCGCTGGGCGGCAGACTGGAGAGAGTTCATGTTGGCCTCGTGGACCACGAGCGCACCCCCTGGTGCGACAACTCTGGACAACTCTGCGATCGCGGCTTCTAGATCTGGGACGTGCATGAGAACGCCCCAACACAAGACGTATTCGAACTCGCCGTCGGCGTAGGGAAGGGCACGCAAGTTTCCCTGACGGAGGGTGACTCGGTCGCGGACGTTGTGTTCGTCGACTCGCTGCCGGGCCGACTCGAGAATGGCCTCGGAAAAGTCGACCGCCTCCACGCGATATCCGCGCTCGGCCAAACGAATTGAATGAGAACCGCTCCCGCAGCCCGCATCAAGAAATCTGGCTCCAGTTGGGGCGGCGAGAGCCTTGAGGATCTCGACGAAACACTCGTTGTAGAAGCGTTCGTTAGCACCCTGCCGATAGTCCGATGCCCACTCGGCGTGGATGTCGGGCTTCGACAACGTCGCTTCCTGTTCGTTCGTGTCCGCTTCGCGCATGGCGGCGAGCCTCCCCCGGTCCGTCTGATGAACGCTTCGGGCTCAAGCGTAGCTCCGAACGTGGTGCCGCATCGCTTTGCGACGAATACGATTGCTACGACCTGTAGCTGTCATCGGCCCGAACCCTGGCCCGGCTTGCTCGGCCCCGAAAGGGCGAAGCTTTGGGTGGCGTCCTGACCGCTGTCAACGACCTTTTGAAAATGCCAGCGCGCTTGAATAGGCTGCAATAGTGGATAAGCGTCCCGCGTTCTTGATCACCATCGATACCGAAGGTGACAACCTATGGTCGTCTCCACGTGACATCAAGACCGAGAACGCCAAGTGTCTGCCCCGTTTTCAGGCACTTTGCGACCGCTTCGGGTTCAAGCCCACCTACCTGACCAATTACGAAATGGCGGTTAATCCCGAATACGTCGAGTGGGCGCGAGATCAACAGTCGCGTAACGCAGCTGAGGTCGGCATGCATCTTCACGCATGGAATAGCCCGCCGCTCGTCGCGCTCACCCAAGATGATTTTCGCCACCACCCCTATCTGCCCGAGTATCCGGACGAGGTGATGCGGGAGAAGATCGAATTCATGACTGACCTCCTGACGGCGAGCTTCGGTCGTCGGCCAACCAGTCACCGTGCCGGTCGTTGGGGATTCGATGAGCGGTATGCGCGGATGCTTGTGGAGTTCGGCTACGTCGTCGATTGCAGCGTCGTACCCGGTGTCACGTTCGCCGTCCACCCCGGAGACCCAAATGGCAAGGGAGGGCCCGATTATCGGACCTTTCCAGAGCATGCGTACTGCCTCGATCCCGAGAATATCCGTCTGGATCGACCGGGCGGTCTTCTTGAGCTCCCGGTCACCACTATGTGCAGGCGTCCGCGATTCTCTTGGGCGGGACGTCTGCCGAACATTGCCGGTAAGGTTGGTCGCCGTCTGGAAGGCTTCGTTTGGCTTCGGCCGAACGGCCGCAATATCGACGAGATGCTGTGGTGCGTGGACAAAGCGGTAGCGGAGAAGCGTCTTTACCTCGAGTTCATGCTTCACTCATCGGAATTCATGCCTGGCGGCAGCCCGACTTTTCCGGACTCCCGCTCGATCGAGGTGCTTTATGAACAGCTCGAGAGGCTCTTCGAGCACATCGCTGAAACCTTCGCAGGCGAGACCCTCACGGGATACGCCGAAAGGCTGAGGTGTGGCTAGACGCATCGTAGTCATCGGCAGTGACACCAGGTCGTTCCTCAGTGTGATCCGCTCCTTCGGGCGGAATGGGTCGGAAGTCGATGTGGTACCGCTCCAGGATCATGATTCGGCGCTGCGCTCCAAGTACATTCGACGCGTCCATCGCATTGGCCTACCTCAACGGCGCAAGATGGAGTGGGCGGGCGAACTAGCGGCTTTGGTGAACGCACACCGTTATGACTTGGTAGTCCCGGTTGACGATCGTTCAATAATTCCCGTCGATGAATTCCGGAGCATGTTCCGCGGGAAGACCGCCCTGGCGATACCGAGCACAGACATGATCGAGACCGTCAACTCGAAGGGCGCGATGCGGGAGTTGGCGCGTTCGGTCGATGTGCCGGTCAGCGCCGGCATGCTCGCTGAAGATGCTGAGCAAATTCGATTGATCGCTCAAGAGGTCGGGCTGCCCTGTGTCCTCAAGCCCGTTTCTTCTTATTCACGCGCGCAGGTCAATTCGAAGCAGTACGTCCGTAAAGCGTTCACTCAGCAGGACCTCGAGGCCTTATTGAGCGGCGAGTTCAAAGACAAGCCAGCGGTCATCGAGCGAAACTTCATAGGCGTCGGAGTGGGCGTGACCGTCTTGTGCCGCGACGGCAATGTCCTCGCCGCTATGCAACACCAACGTCTTCATGAGCCGCTCCATGGCGGCGGATCGAGTTATCGCAAGACCACGCCACTATCTGATGATCTCCTCGGATACACCTCGAAACTGATGACAGTCGTTGGGTATACGGGTGTGGCCATGGTCGAGTTCAAGCGCAACCTCGACACCGGCGAAGCCATATTCATCGAGGTAAATGGACGATTCGCCGGCTCCTTGCCGCTCTGTCTAGCCGCAAAGTTTGATCTTCCTACGTGGTATGGAGACATGCTTCTCGACGGCCGTAGTGATTTCCCGACGGCTTACCTCATCGGGCGTTACGCACGGGCCATCTCTTCTGAAGCCCGTTGGTTCAAGCACAATCTGCGAGCGGACAAGAGCGACAAGACTCTTGCGACGGTACCGGTCTACAAGACGCTTCTCGAGCCTCTTCGGTTCTTCGCCGGTGCCGAAACCCTCGACTCGATGCCTCTCGATGACCTTCAGCCGGGGAAGGACGAGCTTTCGCAGCTTGTTCGAGAACGGGTGCTGTACCGCCGCTATCAACGCCCGCCTGTCAGACGCGACAAGAGGTTGCCAACAGGTTCGCGCGTGCTTGTCGTGTGTAAAGGCAACATCTGCCGCAGCCCCTTTGCCGAGAAAGTGCTGTCGAATTTGCGCTCGGACCTAACCGTCGAATCTGCGGGCTATTACCCGGTGGACGGACGACCAAGTCCTCCTGCGGCGGTGCAGGCGGCGAGCGATTTCGGCGTTGACCTGACACACCATCGATCAAAAAAGCTCACCGACAACATGCTTGCATCTGCCCACGCAGTTATTGTTTTCGATCGGGAGCATTTCGTCGAGCTCGCGCTCTATCACCCGGCCGCGATATCGAAAGTCTTTGCATTGGGCGCGACTTACATCGAGGATCCGTTTGGTAAGAGCTTCGACGAATTCGTCGAATGCTATCGGGAAATCGCGGAGCTTTGCGGTGCCCTTGCGGAAACCTTGCGCTGATTGCCTGGTCCGACGTGCAGCCTACGTTCGTCGCCAGCCGGGCAGGGAACTGTTCGATCGGATGTCGCGTTGCTCTTGGCTTCGTCAACGAAGGTCGGTCTTGGCATGACTGCGCACACGATGAGCGGAGCGAGAAGTGTCAAGAAAGCGGGGTTGGAGTCGATGACATTGAACCCCGTCGCTGAAACCAAGAAAGCCACGATCCCTGCAGCTGCGCCAGCGCGAGAACGCCTCATCGCGACGCCCACAATCACGCCTAGGCCGAGCAACAGGAGCAGAGAAGCGGGAACTCCGATGGAAACTACAAGCTGGAGAGCTGAGTTCTCAAGTGCATCAGAGGAATCGCTCTGTTCATAGACAAGATTCGACGTTCCAGGACCGAAACCGAACCAGGGATGCTCGCTAATGAGGCGCTGAGCCGAATCGACCAGTGCGGAGCGATAGCTTGCCGAGTTAGCTGCCTCCTCAGAAGCATTGCGACGACTCAACAGAGGGGAGAACGCAACAGCTCCGAAAAATGTAGCTCCGGCCACCAGCAGCACCAGGCGTCGACCACGGTGGCCCCTCTCCTGCGTGGTCGCCGCTCCTGAGCGCGCGGAGAATATCCCGATCACCGCCGATACGCCGACGGCGATGACGCTCGTTCGAGAGACCGACAGGACGATCGCAGCAAGGGCTCCGACCGCGCATAGCCAGTAGGGTCCCTGGCGGGCCCTCGGTGAGGGGAAGACGCAAGCCACAAGCGCGACGCTGGCGACGAGACCCGTGGTGAGCGGGTGCCCGAGGCTCGTTGTCGTTCTGAAACCAGATGTCCACGTGCGCACGTACACGTACCACTCTGTCCACGGATTCAGGTGGAGGAAGAAGTCGCAGACCGCGAGCACACCAAGAAAGAGCCCGATCCCCCCGAGAGTTGGACGCAGAGTCCGCCACACGTCGTCACGGCACACTTGACCCAGTAGGGCGGGGGCGACGACGCAAACGATGAAAGCCGCCGTCCACGCGAAAGTTCGATTGCTGTTTTGGGTGTATGCCGCCGAGGCTAGAAGAAGCATCAGGAACGGCGCAGCGATGAGCCCGCCACGGATGGTGGCGCGGCGATCAGCTACGGCCAGGCGGAACATCCAGACCGCAATGATGATCACCGCGGGAGTCAGATAGCGGCCCACCAGAATCGGCACACCGATATAGCCGATCGGGAGTAGTACGACGATCCAGAGAGCCGCCGCGGGTAATGCGTTTCGGGGAACAAGGCAGACCGCGACCGCGCCGATAACGCCGCTGCACAACAAAGCTGGCCACGATTCAGCCCACATGCCGTAAACGCCGAGCGCGCCGACCATGATCAGCAGCAGAATCGGGCTGACCAATTGCATCGAACCACCCGTTGATGCCGTGGTCCGATCAGTTGCCCCAGTCGTCACCGTGGCGCCTACCCCCATGGTCATGACTCTACGGCCTGGTCAGACGATCAGAAGTGTGATCATGGAACCTGAGAGGCTGTTGGTCGATTAGCCACGACCGCGCGCCCAGTCCACGGTGCGGCGCAATCCCTCATCGAAACTCATCAGCGGATGGAAGCCCAGCAACCGCTCGGCCCTTCCGATATCCGCCTGCGAGTCTCGGACGTCACCGGCCCGGGGCGGACCGTACGTGGGAGATGGAAGCGGTCCGAGGATCTCATCCAGCGTGGCCCAGGCTTGATTGAGCGATATGCGGCCGCCGTTGGCGACGTTGATGACCTCACCGATTGCCTGGGGGGCATCGACGGCACGAAGTACGCCGTCGACCACGTTGTCGACGTAGGTGAAGTCGCGCGTTTGTTCACCGTCGCCGTGGATGGTCGGGGCGGAGCCGGCCAGGGCCGCCTTGATGAACAGCGACAGCACGCCGGAGTACGGCGACGACGGGTGCTGGCGTGGGCCGAAGACGTTGAAGTACCTGATCGCCACAGTTTCGAGCCCATACAGCCGGGTGAAGAGTTGGCAATATGTCTCGCCGATTTGCTTCTGCAATGCGTAGGGGGAGAGCGGGTTGGCCGGCATGTTCTCGACCTTCGGCAGCACCTCGGTGTTGCCGTAGGCCGACGACGAGGCGGCGTAGACGACTCGTCGCACCCCCGCATCGCGCGCGGCAAGCAGAACGTTGAAGGTGCCATCGATATTTGCCTCGTGAGAGGGGCGCGGTTCGGAGATCGACCGCGGCACCGACGGAATGGCCGCCTGATGAAGCACGACCTCGCAGCCAGCCACGGCCGCGGCAGTCGCGACAGGATCGGTGAGATCGCCCTGGACGAATTCGGCACCAACAGGAATGTTTTCAGTGAGCCCGGTGATCAGATTGTCGAAGACGCGGACGTCATGACCGCGGCCGATGAGCGCCTCACCCAGGTGCGACCCGATGAACCCGGCGCCGCCGGTAACCAGAAATTTCGCCACTTAGTCAACTCCCCCATCGGTTACGATACTTCCCGCAGCACGATCACATCATCTGGGGGAATTACACATCAGGGCAGCGATCTGCTGTACGACTGCCCGCTTACTTCGGGGGTCATCCTATGCCCGCTCCTACGTTCGCCAGCCCGCACGCTGAGGCTCTTTACGAAAGGCTTTCCTCCCGCACTGCTCGGACCGGCGTCATCGGTCTCGGCTACGTGGGCCTGCCGCTGGCGGTTGAATTCGGTCACGCAGGGTTCTCTGTGGTCGGCATTGATGTGGACAAACGCAAGTGCGACGCGATCAACTCGGGAACCTCCTATATCGCGGATGTGCCCACCTCCGCGGTCGCCGCCCTCGTGGAAGCCGGCAAGCTGCGCGCTGTACCCGACTTGGGGGCTGCGGACGATCTCGACACGATCAACATCTGCGTGCCGACCCCGCTGCGCAAGACCAGGGACCCCGATATGACCTACGTGGTGTCGGCCGCGCAGCTGGTGAAGGAGCATCTACACCCGGGCATGCTGGTCATACTCGAGTCGACGACGTATCCGGGAACGACCGAAGAAGTCGTCCGCAGCATCCTTGAAGAGACCGGGCTGCGCGCGGGACATGACTTCTTCCTTGCGTTTTCGCCCGAGCGTGTTGATCCCGGCAACGCCAAGTGGAACACCAAGAACGTGCCCAAAGTCGTGGGGGGCCTTACCCCGGATTGCTCGGCATTGGCCGCTGAGCTCTATGGCGCGTCCATCGATCGCGTGGTCCAGGTGAGTTCTTCTCGCGCGGCTGAGATGGTGAAGTTGCTGGAGAACACGTTCCGCGCCATCAACATTGGACTCGTCAACGAGATGGCGCTGATGTGCGATCGGATCGGTATCGATGTCTGGGAGGTCATCGACGCCGCCGCGACGAAGCCGTTCGGCTTCATGCCGTTCTACCCGGGCCCGGGATTGGGTGGACATTGCATTCCCATTGACCCGTTTTATCTTTCGTGGAAGGTCAAGGAAGTCGGCTTCGAGGCTCGCTTCATCGAGCTGGCCGGCCAGGTCAACGCGGCGATGCCGCGCCACGTCGTGGATAAGGTTGCCGACGCTCTCAACGAGCAGGGCAAGTCGATCAAGAACGCCAACATTTTGGTGATGGGTGTGGCGTACAAGCCCAACGTCAACGATGTGCGTGAATCGCCCGCGCTGGATGTGATTGCCCTGTTGGTGAAGAAGGGTGCGCGGGTCACCTACCACGATCCCTTTGTGCCGCATGTGGATGCGGAGCATTCGGCCCTCAGCGAGCACCTCGATTCGGTGCCGTACAGCCGCGAGGTGGTGGCGGCGGCTGATTGTGTGGTGGTGGCCACCGATCACAAGGCTTTCGATTACGAGGAGCTCGTCGCGGCGGCCCGCGTCATCGTCGATACACGTAACGCCGTTAAGGTGGCGGCGCCCAACGTGTTCAAGCTCGGCGCGCCCAACCCGGTCACGTAAACGCTCGCGCTACCAGGCTCATTCGAGAATCGGCGAGGTTCGGACTATCGACATACAGAGTGCTGTCTTGGTTGTCGCTCATCCTGATGACGAGATCCTTTGGTTCAGTTCCATCCTCGAACAGTGCAAGAGGGTTGTCGTCTGCTTTGGCCCATCCGCCACCTCCAAGGAAAGCTGGGACCATGGTCGGGCCCGGTTGATTGAAACGTATCCGCTGGCCAAAGTGAAGTTCCTGAACGTGAGGCAGTCGGGCGGGTTCGACGACGCGGACTGGAAACACCCCGAAGAGTCAGATAGCGGCCTGCGGTTACGCGGGCCGGCTGGCACGGCCTACGACTGCAATGCAGAAGAGCTTCTGCGGCTTCTGACGTCGGAGTTGGCGCAAGGAAGCGTTGTTTTCACCCACAATCCGTGGGGCGAATACGGCCACGTAGAGCACGTGCAGGTATTTCGAGTGCTCGCCAGGCTGCAGAAGCAGATCGGGTTGGAGCTTTTCGTCGACAGCTACGTGAGCAACAGAAGCGCCAACCTCATGACGAAATGCCTGTATCTGGTGGATGGGAGTCCTATCACGCGGGAGACTGACAAGACGCTCGCGCGAAAGTTGAAGGCTTTGTACGTCGATAACAGCTGCTGGACCTACGACGACGATTACGAGTGGCCCGAGTTCGAGTCGTTCTATCGCGTTCGCCAGGTCGGCCATGGGGTGAGCGCGAAGGCGTCGGCCAGCGTGCCGTTGAACCTGATCACCCGAAATTACGACCCCGGTGCTTTGCGGAACATCGCCAAGCGTCTCCTGCCCGCATCGGTGAAATCCTTTGCCAGGAAGGCACTCAAGTAATGCGGTCGGTCGAAGCCCGTTGGTCTTGGATAGCAGTGGCGACCGCCTTTCGCCCGAGCAGGTAGACGCCCGTGGCCCCGTCCAGCGATTGTCCCGAGTCCAAGATCTCGTCTAGGTAGCGCAACCAGAAGAAACACAACTGCACCAGGCTGCCGACTGCGACCGACCGGGTCAGAGCCCGTGCGAAATATCCAAGCGACCACCGCAACGCCGTTCCGGCGCCAGAAATCGCCCCTGATTCAAGCCGTTCGAACCGGTTGAACAGAGACTGCAAGCCGTAGGCGGTGAATCGGGTGAAGTCGTAGGGGCCTTCGCTGACCTGCTGCATGAATGGCGTGGCCGCAAAGACGATTCCGTCGCTACGGAGCACTCGGTGTATCTCCGCAGCGACCACCCAGGGTTCGCGCACATACGCGAGCACCGCTTGGATGATCACGCCGTCGACAGAGCCATCCGCCAAGGGAATCGAGTGGCCGTCGGCGATCAGTTGAACAACCGGGCTCGCGTAGATGTCAAACCCGATGAGGTCGATCGTCGAGTCGTCGTACAACGAATCAAGTCCTGACCCGATGACGCCACCGCCTATGACGAGTATCCGCAGCCGCTTGTCGGGCGACGCGGCGTCAGCTCTCAACAACTGCAGCATTCTGGATACCGCAACGGGTGCGATCCGATTTTGCCCTTCCACCAGACGGCGGAGCGGGCGAGGCAGTCGTCGCCCACGCTCCACGACCGATGCGCCTTCGGTTGCGCGCAACCGGTCGATGTCAAGGACGCTGTTGTCAAAATCGACGAGCGCCGGCAGGCCGGACACAACCGGGAAGGCGTCTTCGGCGTATTTGCAACCGGTATTGGAACAACGCCAATCTGGCTGCTGCACGATGATTGCGCTCTTGCATCGGGGGCAGACGAATACGTCTTGGGCGGCCAAAGTGTCTAGCGTGAGCACAGATTCACCTTATAGAAATCGCCATGGTTTCGGATAGAGGCACCGAGCCCTTGGGTGAATAAGCTGTGTTGAATCCAAGGACACCCATTTGTGGCTGTGGTAGCATCCGGCTGGGTCAGATCTGAGTAGGGGAGTGATCGATGTCCTTGGCCGCAACCAGTCCTCCATCTGCGGGTTTGGGCGGCGCCGGAAAAATGATCCATCTCCGCGTACTCGCGACCCTGGGTGTGGAGCTTCCGAAGGAAGCCAAAATACTCGATTTTGGTTGTGGCGCAGGTAAAACCGTTAACGCGCTACGTGCACTCGGTTTCGTGAATGCCTCCGGCTACGACGTCGTCGAGGGCCGGCATCGTGAGGGTGTGGACTGGGAGCACATCAAGGAAGGCACCGTTCTCAATTTGCAGCTTCCTTACGAAGACGACACTTTCGATCTCGTTATTTCGGATCAGGTGTTCGAACACGTGCAGGACCAAGTGAGTGTCTTTCGAGAGTTGCATCGAATCACTAAACCCGGCGGCCACGGATTGCACCTCATCCCAACGCGTTACGTCCCTATCGAGGGGCACTTGCTCGTTCCGTTCGGCGGAGTGTTCCAGCACCGTTGGTTGTACAAGCTCTGGGCAGTGCTCGGGATTCGTACTCGAAATCAGGAAGGCCTAACCGCGGACGAAATCGCCGATGACAATGCTTTTTTCGCAATTGAAGCAACGCGCTACGTTCCGAGCTCTTGTTATCGTGTGATCTGGAAAAGGCTTGGATTCGAGCACAAGTTCGCGGAACAGGAATTTTTCGACGGCCATGTGCGGCCGTCGGCGCGTCGGATAGGGAAGTTAGGCGCTCCCGCGGCGTGGTTGTACCGAACCTTCCGCGGAAGGGTCGTGTACCTGCGGAAGGCTGTTCCCACAGCTTGAGTGTTGCGAGTTCTGGGTGGGTGTGATGCCTAGAGCGGCATGCAACGATTCGGGTTGTGGTGTCGTCGGATTCAGCCTCCTATTACCATAATTCGATATCCCGATGTGGACAGTGAGCGGATAGGAATTCACGAGATGCGGGTACTCCTCGTCATTCACTCGCTGTCCGAGCCCGGCGGTGCGGAGTTCGTCGCTTACCAATGGGCCCGCTACCTTGTGGCGTCGGGAGACCAAGTGACCGTTTACGCCACCCATCCCCACACCGAAGAGACTATTCCCGACGGTGTTTCGCTAGTTAGGGCGAGGCAGTGCAACGTGATTGCGCAGACCCGTGACCTCGCGCGCTACTTGAAGAGTCAGCCTGTCGACGTTGTTTTATCGCTCATGCCGTATTGCAACCTCGTTAGCGTCGCAGCCGTGCGCAGTCTCGGGAATTCACGGCCGAAAGTGGTCATCAGTGGCCGAACGTTGGAGCGCCGGACAGTAGTGGGCCGTTCGCAGCCGCGTCAGCAGTGGTTGGCTCGACGGCTGTTTCGGTACACCGACCTATTCATCGCCATTTCGCACCCAGTTGCCGCCGAGGCCATTGCGCTGTATCGGTTGCCGTGGGACCGTGTGACGGTTGTTCCGAATCCGGCCATCGCGAAATTGGAAGACCGTCCTGCACGCGAGGATGACAGCGGTGGCGATCCGAGGCGCCTCGACATTGCTGTGCCCGCAAGGTTAGCGCCGGAAAAGCGACCATTGATCGCCGTTGAGGTCGCGGCAATGTTGACCCAAGCCTACGAATATGGCGTCACAGTGCACTATTTCGGCGTCGGCCCGCTTGAGGGAGCCATTGTTGATCGAGCAAGGCAAGTAGGTGTGGACGTCGTCATGCACGGATGGGTGGATAAGTGGTTCGACCGATGCCCCCCCGGCTCTGTCGTCCTGTTGACATCCACGGCAGAAGGCTTCGGCAACGTCCTGGTCGAAGCCGCAGCGACGGGTTTCAGAAGCGTTGTCTCCTCACATTGCATGGGATCGGCGGATGCCGTCGTGCCGGGACTGACAGGAGAATTGATCGCCGGCGATTCGGCGGCGGACTACGCTGCCGCGGTTTTCGCAACAAGACGTGAGATGGTCGGCCCTGTGGCGCCGTGGTTGCGGCGGTTCACATTTGAAGGCAGCGGAGGGATTCTTCGCGAGGCACTGTGCCGCGTCACAAACTCCGCCGGAGGTCCGACTCGTGACTGACCGCGACCGTCGTTCTGTCAGTACCGGTCGCACGTCGCTCTTCGCGTCAGCAGGCACCTTGGGCGCGACGGTGATTGGTTTCGGACGGAATCTTGCTCTTGCGGCCGCGATCGGCACAAGTCTGGTAGCCGACTCTTACAACATCGCTAATCAAGTTCCGAATCAAGTGTTCCTCCTCCTAGGTGGGGGCGCAATCTTCTTCGTCTTTGTGCCACAGCTGATTCGCAACGCCCGCGACTCGCCAGAGCGTGGTGACGACTTCGGCAGCTTCCTGCTTTTCGCGGGCGCGGTCTTCGGCGTTCTTGTCACCGTCCTGCTCCTGGTGTTCAGTCCGTTGGCTATCCGCCTGATGGGCGGGGCATCGTGGGGAGAGCCCCAGGCGACACTGGGTCTACGGTTATCGCTCTGGTGTATCCCCCAAGTCTTTTTCTATACGTTGTTTGCAATCGCGTCTCAGCTGATGAATGCCCGAGGTCGCTTCAACGCCGTTGCATGGCTGCCGATAGTCAATAGCCTCACCGTCATCCTGGCGTGCGTGCCGATCATCGTGGTGGGAACCGTCCAGGCGAATTCGCCGGCATCGATGAGCGATTGGGAGGTGGCTCTCCTCGGTGGCGCGACGCTCTTCGGGACGGTGCTTCAATCAACGCTATTGATGATCTTCCTTCGCCGTGCGGGTTTCCGCCTCCGTCGCCGATTCCCGATTCGGGGTCTAGGCCTCCGCACAACCGCGTCGATGGGACTTTTCAGTATCGCCAACGCTGCCACCTTCCAAATTGCCAATATCGTGACCGCAGCGCTGTCAACGCAGGCGGGCAGCGCGGCAAAGACAGACGGATATGACGGGCGCGGATTTACGGCGTATTTCTACGCGCAGACATTGCTCATCGCATCCTGCGCCGTCGCATCGACAGGTTTGGCGAACGTCCTGCTGCAGCGATTATCGGGCCATTATGCGGAAGGGGACGAGAAAGCAGCTTCGAAGGAATTGAATGAAGCAATTCTGGCGATGGGTGCACTCCTCATACCCGTCATGGCGATCTTTATTTGTCTGGGACCACTGGGAACCGAACTCCTGTTCACTCGCGGAGAGACCGGTCCCGAAGAAGCCAAGTTCATCGGCGTAGTTCTCGCCGTATTATCCATCGGGCTAATTCCGTACGCCTTGCATGACCTGCTCGTACGACCATTTTTTGCCGTCCACAATGCCCGAACCCCACTTCGAAGCGGCGTGATAATAGGATCGATCCGGATCGTGGGCTCGTGGGCGGCAAGTATCGTCTTCGTGCCACAACATGTGCTACTCGGAATTGCGGGAGCCGTCGCGCTCGCGTACATCGTCGATTTGCCTTTGAAGTTGCTGAGCCTCAAGAGGAAGTTGCGGTTTCAGCTGTCTGGTTTCGTCGTCCGAGGGTATTGCACTTCGCTTGCCGCCGCAGCCGCCGCCGCGGTAATCATCGCCATCGGCACGAATTTCGTTGAGCCTATGCTTCCTCATGGCTGGCTGCCTCGAACACTATTGTTCATGGCGGGGATCGCAGCATTCCTGTTTGTGTATTATCCGCTGACCGCCCGGAGTTCAGCATCCCTCAGGCAGCTCGTCCGGTGGCTCCGAGGTTGATGTGGCCGGCGCCGTGCACGGTCGACTTCAAGATGTGACGTTTGTGATCCATGCCGAAAGGCACTCCAAGGTACAGGTCCCAATAGAAGACAGAATGCTACGCGGTCGCGCTGATAGGGTTTGATGTGCTGCCGGCGACCCCCGAGCCAACGAGTACGGGGGCCACCGCGAAGGCTTGAACCTGGCGGAAGAATGGGGCGAGTCCGGTCGACGGGGGAGTCAATCGAAGCGTTGCCGGGCTTACCAAGTGAAAGGGTTGCCGGGCCTACCAAGTGAAAGGTATGCCACCTCCGGTGGTCATTGAAAGGGTGGGAATGTGAGAAGGTTGGTCGAAGCCGCCTCGGGGTCTCGTTCTCTGTCTCAAAAAGCTCTGCAGGTCGTTCTGCGTCGAATCATTCCGAGATCTCAGCTGTCACTCATGGAGCTAGTTGCTCTCAAGGCGCTGCCTCGACCGCAGTATGCATACACCGCGGTCCGCGCGAGCGAATTGGCAGTCCGCCTGGGCTACGAAGAAGTGACCTGGATCGAATTCGGGGTCGCGAACGGTAATGGTCTGGTCGCGCTCGAGGCCATCAAGGCCGAAGTGGAGCGACAGCTTCCGATTCGTGTGCGAATCGTGGGGTTCGACATGGGATCTGGCTTACCCGCCCCGGTGGACTACCGCGATCTCCCGTATTTCTGGTCCGGCGGCTTCTACGCTATGGATGTCCCGGCGCTGAAGGCGCGACTCACCAGTTCGACTCTCATGCTGGGCCCGGTAGCGGAAACACTGACGACGTTTCTTGAGAATCCCCCCGTTAGCGCGCCGGTCGGCATGGTTGTGTTCGATCTCGACTACTACTCATCGACGGTCGCGGCTTTCGAAATCTTCCATTCGAGCCCCGATAGAGCGATATTGCCCAGAGTAATGTGCGTATTCGACGATATCGTTGGAACACAGCAAATGTACTCGGACTTCACCGGGGAGAGGTTAGCGATACGCGAGTTGAACGAGATGAGTGCGAATCGAAAACTCAGCCCCTGCTACGACTTTGGCGAATTTGGCTATCAGCGCTGGCAGGAGCAGGTCATGGTCTATCACAACTTCGATCATGGCCGCTACACGGAATACGTGGGTCACGAGAACATGGATCGTCAGATGAAGCTCGCCCCCTGACGTGCGCGTAGTTCATGAGCCAGAGCGTAGAAGCAGACCTAGCGGGGACAGGAAAGCCTTGTGGAACGCCGCCTCATCGTTGAGCAATTCGATCCGGAACGGCCGATACCCGGCGGTATAGACACCTGTATCCGCGGCTTGGTGCGATATTGTCCAGCGAACGTCGAGCTGCGCATTGCGGGTGTAGATGCCACCGGGAACAAGCGGCAGGGCGAATGGGCTGAGTACGAAATCGGCGGGCGTGCAGTGCAATTCATGCCAGTCGCAGCATTGGATCCGTTGGCCTTGGACAGGAAGATCCCGCACTCGGTCAGTGTCGCGGCGGGCCTGGCGAGATACCGTCCCGGACGCGACACCGACATCGTCCAAACCCACCGCATCAACGCCGGCGCCACCGCCAGGTTTCTGTATCCGCGAGCCGGGCAAGTCCAACTAGTCCACAGCGAGAATCACCTAGGCAAGGGAAGTGAGTCATTCTTCGATCGTGCCGCGTTTGCATATCACTGGCTCGAGCGCAGAGTCATCCCGCGCGCCGTCGACACGGTGATTTTCAGCAAGTCGGGCGCCGAACGGCTGCAGGCGATTTCGAAGCGGGTTCGGTTCTCACCCACGTGGTACGACCCGGCCGAATTCTTCCCTGTTGCTGAAGAGTCGGCCGACAAGACGCGAATCATCTGGCCCTACCGCATCGAGCCGGGAAAGAACCCCAAACTGGCTGTCGACGTCATTGCGGCTCTGCCCGAGCGCTACACCATGACCGTCGCCGGCAGTGGAACCGCTGAGGAGCAGATGAGGCGTTACGCCGCTGAATCACCTGCGGCGCAGCGGATCACGTTTTTGGGGGTGGTCAACAAGTCGGAAATCGGCGCCGTGATGCGCAGCCACCACCTCATGTTGATGACGTCATCGTTCGAAGGATTCTCCCGCGCGATCGTTGAGGCGCTGGCATCCGGCCTTCCCGTCGTCACCACGCCGGGGGGAGAACCCAACGGACTGATCGAGACCGGAGTAAACGGGGCGCGGGTGGAGGCGGAGAGTGCCGAATTGTTCGTTCCCGCAATCGAGATCGCTTCGCAGATCTTAGCTTCTGCTGCGCGAGAATCCGTTTCGCACCTCAGCGCGCTGAACGTCGTGCCTGACGTCCTGACAATCCCGCGCTACTAATCGCGCTTGCCGCCCGCGATTTCGCGACTCCTGCCTTGGCGGAGTCGCCGCGCTTGGCGGAGCCACCTGAATCCTCGTCAGACACCTGGTTGGACGGCTGACCGCCGTAGCCGTAGCCGTAGTTGTAGTAGTTGTAGCTGGACGCCTGCCCGCCGCGCGTGGGAACCATGGTGAAGACAGCGCCCAGGATTGTGGCACCGACGTCGGTGAGGCTTCCGACCGCGTGGCTCAGGTGCTCGCGCTTGGTCTGTCCGGACCTTGCCACCACCAGTGCGCCATCGGCGTTCGCCGCCAGGATCGCGCCGTCGGTCACTGCCAGCAGGGGCGAGGAGTCGATGATCACGTAGTCGAACTGCGAACGCAGTTCCGCCAGCAGATTCTTGGCGGCCTGCGAAGCCAGGAGTTCGCTCGGATTGGGCGGGTTGGGTCCGGCAGTCAGCACGGTGAGCCGAGGGAACCGGGTTTTCTGGAGCACGTCCGCGACCGGTGCTGCGCCGCTGAGAACGGTGCTGAAACCAACAGAGCCGACCACGTCGAGATATCGGGCCAAGGTGGGCCGCCGCATGTCGCCATCGATCAACAACACGTTGTGCTCCGCTTCGGCCAGGGCGAGGGCGACGTTGATCGATGTGGTGGACTTGCCCTCGCTGGGGGACGAACTGGTAATGACAATCAGCCGAGGCGGATTGTCCACTGCCAGGAACTGCAAGTTGGTCCTGAGCTTTCGGAAGGCCTCGGCCGTGCCGGAATTATCGGCGTCGAATGCGATGGCGGCCGATTTTCGAAGGTCCTTGTCCAGCGGAATGTAACCCACCACGCCGGTACCGACGATCGACTCCAAGGCGTCCTGACTCTTCACGGTGTTGTCCAGCAGGTCGCGCAACACCGCGAGGCCGACACCCAACAGAGCACCCAGAGCCAAGCCGAGCGCGATGTTGCGGGTCGTTTTCGGGATCACCGGACGCTCGGGGATCGAAGCGCGTTGTTCGACGACGACGCGAGCGTTCGGCGTACCGCCTTTTTCCGGGGTCTCGAGTTCACGGATCAAGGCGACGAACTCGTCCGACAACGTATTGGCGATGTCACGGGCGCGAACCGGCGAGGCATCCAGCACGTCGACGTCGATGAGGACCGTGTCCGCTTCGGCAGCGGCGGTGACCTTCTTCTTGAGCGCATCGGCGCTCATGTCCAGATGCAGTTTGTCGACCGTCCGCTGCGCCAAAGTCGTTCCGGTGACGAGTTCCGCATACGACTTCACCCGCTGTTGCGAAAACAGGTTGCCCTGGTAAATCTCTGTGACGGAGGCGCCGGCGGTGGTCGACACGAAGAGTCTGGTCGAAGCCTGGTAAAGGGGAGTGGTCAACAGGTTGAACGCGACGGCGCAGAGGACAGCGACCATGATGGACACAGCGATCGTCATCCATCGAGTGCGCAGCAGCTTAGCGAATTGCTGCAGGTTCAACGTGCTTTCCTCCCCCTCGCCCCTGTCCGCGTGTGATCAGGGAGCCTACCGTTTTGCTTTCCCCGAGTGCCGTTGCGGGCCCACCGACCAGACTGCACCGTTGGACGCACCTTGGTCCTGGAACTCGGCTCATTTCGTGCACGTCGGCACCGAAACCTTCGGGGCTACGTTGTCGGCCAGCGGCTGAACCGGCACTCGTGCCGGACCTGCCGCAATTGGCTCGAGAAGACGGAAGATCAGCTCGACCGTCTTTCCCGGCGGGATGGCCACCTGCGACTCGAAGCTCGGGTGTCCGCGCTCGGTGGCCCCGAAGACACGCGTCCGCTTGCCGTTGGCCAGCACGCTGATGACGTCGGCGCCCCGAGTGGTGAGAAGACGGACCGACGTGAGCATCGTGCCCGCCGGAATATCGCCCGAGATCTCGGGCCAGAATCCCGGCCGGCCGGCGACATAGTCAGGCAGACCCGACACATCGGAGAGCGTGTTGGTGAGCCGAATGGTCACCGTCGACATTCGTTTGTCGCCGTCGCAACCGTCGGCGACGTACTCGATCTGCCGATCCAGGTAGTAGTCCATCTTGTTGCCGCCAAGGTTGTTGACGACAACTTCTGCGTACGGTGCCGCGTCGTCGGGAATCTCGTGCGCCAACGGCGTCTTTTCCAAAAGCGTCTGGTCCTCCGGCCGCGCGCTCCACACCGAGATGCGGCGCTCGCTGACCGCTCGGCCCAAGGCCTCGAGCAGCTTCCGTGGCGATTCCACCGGCTTGGTGATCTTCTTGACCACCTCGGCAGCAATGTCCTGCAGGTACTGCTTCCGCGCATGCTGGTCCGTGGGGAAACGGGCGTAAACCGTCGACTCGGTCAGCTCGACGACGTTGTCCTTGGTCACCGTCTGGCCGTCGGGCGTGGTCACCGGTCCGGTGGCGGCGAGGATGTAGCTCAGGGCGAACGGATCGATGGCGATTACCCCATCGACTTTCATACCCGACTCCTGGGCCCACATCTCCCTCCAGATCTGGGCCGCGTACGGGAAGTGCGAGCTCTGATTGCTGTTACGGAAATCTGTGGTGGGGTTGGTGAACCCGTACTGCTCGTCGAACTCCTGGTTGATCGAGAAGGGTTTGAACGGTTTGGCGAGATCCCAGTTCGGCCCCAGGTTGTCGACGCTTGGCTTGCCCGCGTCGAAGCGGAGGACCCCGAATCCGCCGAGTAGTCCACCAGTTCCCCGCGCCTCCGCGTTGGTCTGGAAGGCCATGAAGTACGACCTCGGGCCGTCAGCGCCCATCATGGATGGTGCGATCTGCGCGGCCAGGGCCGTGTTTCCCAGCAACTTGGCCAGATCGGATGTCTGCGCTTGAAGCTGTGTCCGTGCCCCGGCGATGGCAGAGACGTACCGCGGATCCGAAATTGCCTGTGCGGCGTCGTTGAGGCGAGCTGCGTCTGCCGCGATCTTGCTCAGCACAGGTTCTTCTTTGCGCAGCGCCGCCACATCCAGCCGGCCGTTGGCGAGCAGTTGGTCAGGCGCGACAGTGGTACCGGCATCGGCGGTGGGCTTCAAGACTTCCGCGGCCAAGCCCAGGACCACGTCCGATATCTGCTGCCCGGTCTTGAAAGGACTCCCGATCCAGGGGAGCGCGGACACGATGTTCCACGGCACCGAGTGGGTTGCGTCCCGCGCGTCCTGCGCATGTGACTTCGCGTCGGACGCGTAGCGTGACGCATCCTTCGTATTTCCTTGCAGCAGTGCCTCTTTGGCTTGCTGCGCACTGCTGCGGGCTTCTTCGAGACTGATTTTGGCTGCTTGTGCGCGGATGCCGAGCCAGCACACGAACGCGACCGCTACGGCCAAGATGCCAACCGCGCCGTAGACAACCTCGCGCCGCCGAAACCAGCGCCGCTCGTCGCCGTGGTCTTCGCCCGGCTCATCATTGGACGGTCGTCGCGAAAAGAACTTCACTCAGTCAATTCCCCATGCTCCAGTGCGTCTGCGTTAGTGCAGCCGCGTCGGCCGACCAACAAAAAACGACTCGGCAGCTGTCGATTGACAACAACTGACGAGTCGTTTTCGTAGATTGCTTAGCTCGATGTGGAGTAGGGGCCGATCTTGATGGCCTTCGCAACATTGTTGGCCGCGTTGTCGAATCCGTTGCCAATATTCGTGAACGCGTCACCGAGCGGGCCCGGAAGGATCTGGCCGGCGAGGTTGAAGGCAAGCCCAGTGAAAGCCAACCCGCCGTAGACGAACGTTCCGAAGTACTGGACGCCTGCCTTAACGGCGCTCTGCGCGGCATCGACGAACCCGGAGATGAAGGTCTGGATGACCTGCGCGGGAGGCGTGGCGTTGGCCGCCGCCTTCTTGTTGGAGCCGGGTGTTGCGACCGCGGCACTCGGAGTGTCGACGATGACCACGGGGTCGACGAGGAGTTCGGCGGAGTTACCCAGGCCCTCGGAGATTGACGCCAGACTCGGTGCGGCATGGGCGACAGCCGGCGTGATCGCAGCAGCAGTGGCGACCGCCACGGCCGCAGTACCCACCTGAAGCTTGGTCGACATGGCCGAGATCTTGCTTGCTGCAGTACTCATCTGAACCCCCCTTATAAATTTTGCTGTGGATTCCTGAGGCTGTTGCTAGGCAGTGCCTTAGAAGTCAAGGAAAGAGTCCCATACCACCCAGGTCCTGTCAACCGAAAAGTGGCGCCCGTTGCCAGGAATTTTCCTGCGTAACAACCCTCGATCGCGTTGGCGCAGGGTGTGCGGATTGACGGTAAGCGGCCTACGGCCACCCTCTTCCAGCACCGTCTCGTGAGCCGGTATTTTGTTAACTAGGCGGTTGGCTGGCGAGAAGGGGTGCGACAGACCATCACCGCGTCAGCGACCATGCGAAGCCGCTGACATCGCGCACGGACGCGTCGAAGACGTCCGGCATAGTTGCTGGGAACAGCAGATCTCCCCCGTGACAGGTTCCCGCTACGACTCGGCCGACGGCCGGAACACCGGCCGTCAGCAAACGTCGGTAGTACAGCAAGCCTTCGTCGCGCAGCGGATCAAGTTCGTTCACCGAAATCACGTGCGGTGGTAAACCAGCAAGATCCGGGTCGGTGGCCGCACCGGCCCAGCAGGTGGCGTCTCCGGCGTGCGTAGTGTTGGGATCGTAGATCGAGCCCAGCAGGGCGGCCTGCTGACAACTGATGAAGTATCCGTCGTTCTCCCGAAGCGACGGCAGATCGTCGGGGTAGTTCAGCCAGCGGTTGGAGATATAGGGGCAGTGGGCGTAGGCGCCGGCGATCTCGTCGAGCCATCCCTCTCGCTTGGCCTTGTGGACGGTGGTCAGCGTGAGGTTCCCGCCGCCGGACTCGCCGCACACGATCAGCCGGCTCACGCCGAGGTCCGCGGCATTGGCGTGCACCCACCGGGTCGCGGCCGCGCAGTCGTTCAGTCCGGCCGGGTACGGATGTGCGCCGAGGCGGCCGCCGGAGTTGCGGAATTCCACGCCGACCACCACCAGGCCGGTCGCGGCCATGCTCTCCCGTATGTGCCGGTACCCGGCGTCCGCGGCGCTGGCGATCGCCATTGCACCGCCGTGGAAATGCACCACCGCCGGAAGAGGACCGTCGGCGCGATCCGGCCGACTGACGAACAGCGTGATCTCGTGGCCCTCGGCGCCCGGGATGGTCACCGTGGTGGTGCTGACACCTGCCGGCGACGGAGCCGCGGAAGCCAGCATCGAGATCACTCCACCGACCGCTTCCTCGGCGGCCGCCGCGTACGCCAACCGATCCGTCAACGGCGAGTCGATGGTCAGCGGCGCATCCGGAAGCACGTCAGCCAGCCCGAGTGGGGCGAGCGCCGCCACCATCCGGGGATCCGATCGCGGATCGGTGCCCAGGGTGCAATTCGGATCAGCGAGCCGCCCAACAGCCATGGGCCCGAGATTAACTCGGGCCCATGGACTGCACTCGGAGATTCGCCGAGGGAGAAATCCCTGCTAGGCGGCGGCCCCCGGCTTGAGGTAGGTGACGAGACTGACGTCGAGCGCCTCGTCGACGTAGTAGTACTGGCAGCCGGTCAGATACCGCATGTAGTTGTTGTAGCTGTCCTCGCCGGCCGCGGCGATCGCCTCATCCTTGTGCTGCTCCAGGCGCGCGGCCCAGATGCCCAGGGTCTTGATGTAGTGATTGCGCAGCGACAGCGGCTCGGGGACGACGAAGCCCGCCTTCTGGCCGTGCTCGACGAGCATCTTGGTGCTCGGGATACGGCCGCCGGGGAAGATCACGTCGACCATGAATTTGGCGAAGCGGGCCAACTCGAAGGTCAGCTTCTTGCCCCGAGCCTGCAGATCGTACGGGTGGTAGCCGCAGCTGCTCTGTATCGTCATCCGGCCGTCCTCGGGCAGGATGTCGAAGCTGTTCTTGAAGAAGTCGTCGAAGCGCTCGAATCCGAAATGCTCGATGGCCTCGATAGAGACGATCCGGTCGACGGGTGAGTGGAACTGCTCCCAGCCCTCGAGACGGACGTCGAACGATCGCTCGCTGTCGATCCCGGCCAACAGCTGATCGCAATAGGCCTTCTGGTTCTTGGACAACGTCAGTCCGATGACGTTGACGTCGTACTTCTCCATTGCGCGCTGCAACGTCAGGCCCCAGCCGCAGCCCACCTCGAGCAGCGTCATTCCCGGTTTGAGCTCGAGGGCGTCGAGATGCTGATCTACATTGGCGACCTGCGCCTCGGAGAGGGTGACATCGGGCCCGGTGAAGTACGCACAGCTGTACTTGCGGGTCGGATCTTGGAACAACCCGAAGAAGTCATCCGAGAGGTCGTAGTGAGCCTGGATGTCCTCGAAATGGGGCCGCATGTCCTTGGTTTCAGTTGCCTCGGGCATGAGAGTTACAGCCTTCCTGATTCTGCTTATCTGCCTGCATCACGGCCCCCGCACGTGATTTTTGCGCGCGCACCAGTATGCACTTTGTGATCTGGACCATACCGTCTCGGCTCACCTAAACGATGGCCAAACAGTGCCCTAACCGGGCGTTTCTTTCGCCTGCTTCTCAAGCGTGAACTGGTCAACGTCGATGTACCCTACCCGGAATCCGTGCGCGCAGCCGGTGAGGTACTTCATGTACCGGTCGTAGACCTCCTCGGACTGCACCTCAATGGCCTTGTCGCGGTTGGCCTCCAGCGCCTCCGCCCAACAATCCAGCGTGCGAGCGTAGTGGGGCTGCAGCGACTGGACCCGCGTGAGCGTGAAGCCGGCCTTGGTCGAATGCTCTTCCACTTTCTCGACGGTCGGCAGCCGCCCGCCCGGGAAGATCTCGGTGAGCATGAACTTCACGAACCGCGCGATCTCGAACGTCAACGGCAGACCGCGCTCCGTCATCTGCGGAAGCGTGAACGAGGTGATGGTGTGCAACAGCATCACGCCGTTGTGGGGCAAGACTTTGTAGGCCATGGAGAAGAAGTCGTCATAGCGGTCGAAGCCAAAGTGCTCGAAGGCGCCGATCGACACGATCCGGTCGACGGGCTCGTGGAATTCTTCCCAGCCCATGAGCTCGATGCGCTTGTCCCGAGGACTGCCGGACTCGGCGAACGCCTGCTCGACGTGATCACGCTGATTCTTCGACAGCGTGAGGCCGATGACGTTCACGTCGTACTTCTCCAGCGCGCGCAACATCGTTGCGCCCCAGCCGCAGCCCACGTCCAGCAAGGTCATCCCTGGCCGCAAGCCCAGCTTGCCCAGAGCCAGGTCGATCTTGGCGATCTGAGCCTGCTCGAGGGTGTAGTCCTCTTTCTCGAAGTACGCGCAGCTGTACGTCTGAGTGGGGTCAAGGAAGAGTCGGAAGAAATCATCAGACAAGTCGTAGTGGGCCTGTACATCCTCGAAGTGAGGTTTCAGCCGTTTGGCCATGTCGGTGTGCCTTTCGCATGAATGCTTTAGGCAGCAACCACAAATCCCCCCCGTGGGATGGGCGATCACCGCTGTGCAACCCCGATGCTAGCCGGTCAGGCTGGGAGCAGACGATTCCGAAAGATAACCGTCATTACCTAGCTGACCTCGGCAAACGTGGTCTTGAGCTCGCCGGCGATGTCGTCCCAGAGGGCTTCGGGCAGGTCATGCGCCATGCCGTCGAACAGCACCAGGCGCGCATTCGGGATCGTCGAGGCGATCGAGCGACCACCCGAGGGGCGCATCAGCTTGTCGGCGCGGCCGTGGATGACGACGGTCGGTGCGGTGATCTGACGGTCGTAGTGCTTCAGGCTGCCGCTGCCCAGTATCGCGGCGAAATGCCGTGCGATTCCTTGCGGATAGTGACACCGGTCATAGGCCTCGATCGCATTGGCGCGCGCCTGCTCGTCGGGAACGGGATAGCCGGGGCTACCGAGAATCCTGCCGACCCGCACCACGTTTTCGACGATCACATCGCGCGGTGCATTCGGTGGCGGACCGGTGATCAACGACAGCAGTGACCGGGGCGCCGGGGGAGGAAGGAACGCAGAGTTGTTGGACGAGAAGATGATTCCCAACGCTTTGGTGCGCCGGCTGTATCGCGCCGCGAAGATCTGCGCGATCATCCCGCCCATTGAGGCGCCGACGATGTGCGCCTGTTCGACCCCGAGGTGATCGAGCAATGCCGCGGCGTCGTCGGTCATATCCTCCAGCGTGTACACCGATGAACTGGGCCGCCCGACATAGGACTTCGCCAGCTTGGGCACCAAACCGCCGCCGGCCCGTTGACCGTGCAGCTTGGTGGACAGCCCGACATCGCGGTTGTCGTAGCGGATCACCCGGTAGCCTTGGTCGACCAGCTTCTCGCAGAAACCGTTGCGCCACAACAGAAGCTGTGCGCCGAGCCCCATGATCAGCAACACTGCCGGGTCGCCGGGGTTGCCCAGTTCCTCGTAGTACAGCTCGATGTCTTCGGCGACGGTGGCTGTGCCGGTGCGGATTTCCATCAGACCTCGACGTCGCTCTGGTGCTCGCGGCTGACCTCGACCATGAAGTTGGCGAAGTATCCGCCGAACTGCGGGTCGTTCATCATCTGCCACTTGGGTGCCAGCAGTTTCATGTACCGCTCGACATACAGGAACTGCTTACCGATCAGCACCAGCTCGCGCGGCAGCTTGACGTCATAGGCGTCGGCCAGGGTGGAGAGCTGTTTGCCGATCTCGGCGTAGGACATGTCGCCGAGCGTCTTCAGCGTGAGGGGAGCCGCGAACTCTTCGAGATCTTTGGCGGCTTCCTTCTCCGGTTTGGTGGTGCCCACCGCGCCCAGCAGCACGACGATCTTGCCCGCCGCCGCGTGATCCTTCTTGACCAGAAGTGCATACACGAGTTCGCGCAGCAGCCAGCGGGTCCGCGGGTCGATGCGACCCATGATCCCGAAATCCAGAAAGACGATCCGGCCGTCGTCGTCGACCAGCAGGTTGCCGGCGTGCAGGTCACCGTGGAACAGGCCGTGCCGAAGGCCGCCCTCGAACGTGGAGAACAGCAGCGCCTTGACCAGCGCGGTGCCGTCGAACCCCTTCTTGCGGATCTCCTTCACGTCATCGATACGCACGCCGTGCACGCGTTCCATGGTCAGCACGCGCTCGCTGGTGAACTCCCAGTGCACCTGCGGAACCCGGATGTTGCGGCCCAGCGGCGACCCGTGCAGACCCGAGACCCACGCCTCCATCGACTGCGCCTCGATACGGAAGTCGAGCTCTTCGGCGAGATTGTCGGAGAAGTCGGCCACCACATCCTGGGCCGACAACCGCCGGCCCAGCTTGGCGAGCTCGACGAGCTGGGCGAAGCGCTTGAGGATCTGCAGGTCGGCAGCCACCCGGCGGCGGATGCCCGGCCGCTGGATCTTGACCACGACCTCCTCACCGGTGTGCAGCGTCGCGAAATGCACTTGGGCGATCGAGGCCGACGCGAACGGCTGCTCGTCGAACTTCGCGAAGAGCTTGGCCGGGTCTCCACCGAGCTCCTGTTGCAGCAGCTTGTGCACCTCGACGGTGTCCGCGGGCGGCACCGAGTCCAGCAGGCCGCGGAACTCCCGGCTCAGATTCTCACCGAAGGCACCGGGGCTGGACGCGATGATCTGACCGAACTTCACATAGGTGGGTCCGAGGTCGGAAAAGGTCTGCGGGATCTCCTTGATGACCTTGTCCTGCCAGCGGCCACGCCCGGGCAGTTTGGTGAGCACTCGTGCGCCGGTGCGGGTGAGCTGCCACCCGGTTGTGCCGATGCGGGCAGCCTCGACCGGCAACGGAACGCGATCGAGCTTGGCTACTTCGCGGTGTTTGGTCGAATTCATTCTTGCCAGTCTGCCAAAAATGCACGTGGTACCCCAATTTCTGCTGGCACATTGGGGTAGTGGATTGTGCGCAAACCCATGAATTCGCATGTCGTCTGATGGACGAAATCTGGCGCCGGCTGGACTCGACCGACGTCGCCGACTTCTACCACCACGACGTGGTGGGACACCACGACAGCCCGCGTGGATCGGATCAATTGGGGTATGACGACGTGGTCCACCGGCTGGATTTCGACCGGAAAACGTTTATCGACCCGGTTTATGAGATCGGCGATCTGATTGCCGGCGACGACCGCTTCGCAATTCGCTTTCACTACAGCGCCACGTTGATCAGCACCGGCGAGCGATATCGATCAGAGGCCGCGTACTTCTACCATCTGCGGGACGGCAAGATCGCCGAATTCTGGCTGCTGGCCGACGTCGACTTCGATTACAAGGAGTGACCCGTCACCCGTTGGCGCGCCACGGGGCCAGCCACGGCTGGGGTGCCATGCCTTCGGCCGCCGCGACCAGCTCGTACATCGTTGCGCCGTCGATGGATTCACGGATGATGTCGGCATGGCCCGCGTGCCGCGCCAACTCCGAGATCAGGTGCTCGAGGACCCACCTCACCGACCAGGCGTCGACATCTTTCGGGAACCACGGTGCGTCGCGCGGCACCGGCACCGCGGCGTCGAGATCGGCGGTCTCGACCAACCGCAGCGACGCGGCGTTCTGGGCAACGAGATTCTCCATGAGCTGGGCCAGGGTCTCGTCGGGCTGCATCAGGTATTGCTCCTGGTACTCCTGCGCACGCTCCTCGAACGGGCGGTCATCGGCCTGCGGTTCGTCAGGGGCCGCGGCCACCCGCTGCATCCAGGACTGCTGCACCCCGGTCACGTGTTTGATCAACCCTCCGATCGACAGCGAACTGACGGTCGGCGTCGCTCGAGCCTGCTCATCGGTGAGGCCGTACGCGACGGCTACGAACGCGCTCTGGTGGTAGGCGAGGAATTCGCGCAGCGCGTGCCGTTCATCGCGGACAGGTGGGGCGAGGGTGGGCATGACGGTCCTTTCGGTGGTTCCCGGGGTCATCGATGGGCGTAAATATCTCGGAGACAAGCAATTTCGGCACCGTGATGGATGACCTCACGGTTGATGTGCAAGACCAGTTCGGATAGCGCGTAATCGGCGTAGGGGCCTTCGGCCGGCCCGCACGGTCGGGCGAGGTCGTCGTCGGACAACCCCCGTACGCCGGTGATCCAACGCGTGTAGGCGTCGTCGAGTTGGACCAGTGCCGTCCCCGCGTCCGTGGCGTAGGGCCAGCTCTGATAATCGGCAGCCGGGCCGCCGAAGTGCGAGTGATTGCGCATCGCGAGAACGCCGACGACGACATGGGCCAGGCGCCACGCGATCGTGGTGACGGGTTCGGGCTGCGGCGGCGGGTAGGCGAAGTCGATCCGAATTGGCCCCGGGTCGCTTCGCTCCAGCCCGCCGGGGCGCCCTTCCCCGTGCACGGTCCAGCAGTCGGCGACCGGCTCCCAGAAGTACTCGTCATCGGTCAGCCCGTCCAGGCGGGGCCGCAGGGCGTTGGACCAGTGCCAGTCCAGCTGGTCGGCAAGCTGCGTCGTCCACGTCATATCCCTAGGCTTGCACGTATTGCGGACAGCTTCTGTCCGCAGAGTGCGCGAGACTGAAGCAATGTCCGCCACGACGAGCCGGGTGCTGCAGCTGCTGGGCCTGTTGCAATCACGCCGGGTGTGGCCCGGAGCGGAGCTGGCAGAGCGGCTCGGGGTGACCGCCCGAAGCGTGCGCCGCGACGTGGAGCGGCTGCGCGACCTCGGGTATCCCGTCCACGCCAGCACCGGCCACGGCGGTGGCTACCAACTCGGTGCGGGGGCCGCGTTGCCGCCGCTGCTGCTGGACTCCGACGAAGCCGTCGCCATGGCCGTCTGTCTGCGGCTGGCCGCGGGTGGCAGCGTCGCCGGCGTGGGGGAGGCGGCGCTGCGCGCACTGACCAAGCTGGATCAGGTGATGCCGGGCAGGCTGCGTTCACAGGTCGCCGCCGTGCACGATGCCACCGTCACGCTGACCCCCGAAGCCGAGTCGCCGGTGGATCCCGAGGTGTTGATGACGCTGGCGCGGGCCTGCCGGGACTCTGAACACGTCGGCGTCAACTACGTCGACCGGGCTGGTGCCTCGACCAGCCGGCGCCTGGAGCCCTACCAGCTGGTGACCACCGGCCGGCGGTGGTACCTGCTGGCCTACGACCGCGACCGCGACGACTGGCGCAGCCTGCGGCTGGACCGGATGGCCCAGGTTCACGCGAAAGGGAGCACCTTCATCGCGCGGGACGCCCCCGACGCCGCCGCCTACGTCCGTCGCGCCATCACCGCGTCGCCCTACCGCCATGTCGCCCGGGTGCGCTACCGGGCCGCGAAAAGCGTTATGGAACAGCACTTCTCGCCTACCACGGTAACCATCGAGGATGACGGGCCCGGCACCTGCATCGTCGTCACCGGTGCCGACAACCCCATGGCGTTGGTGCTGTATCTGGCGATGCCCGGTATCGCGTTCGAGATCCTCGAACCCGCCGAGGTCGTCGACGCGGCGCGGGCGGTGTCGGCGTTACTTGCCGCCGCCGTCAGGCGGTGATGCCGAGCGAAGTCTTCAACTCGGGCCTGCACGGGTACCTGGTACCCATGCGGATGGCCACCTTCAACATCTTGCACGGTCGCAGCTTGGATGACGGGCAGGTCAATCTGGAGCGGTTGTCCGAGTGCATTCACCGGCTGAACCCTGACGTGCTGGCCCTGCAGGAAGTCGACTGCGATCAACCGCGCTCGTCGCTCGCCGACCTCACCGCGATCGCGGCCGCGGCGATGGGCGCCGTCGCGCACCGATTCGTCGCCGCGATCTCCGGCACGCCGGGAGCGACCTGGATGGCCGCCACCGGCAGCGAGCAACCGGGGACGGCCGGCTACGGCATCGCGCTGCTGTCGCGCTATCCGGCGATCTCCTGGCAAGTGCTACGGCTGCCCCGGATTCCGGCGCGCTTCCCGATGTATCTCCCCGACCCCAACCGGGTGCAGATCGTTCACGAGGAGCCGAGGGCGGCGATGCTCGCACAGCTGGACACCCCGCTCGGCGTGATGACCGTCGCCAACACACACCTGTCGTTCGTGCCGGGGTGGAACCGAGTCCAGCTGCGCCGCCTCACTCGTGACCTGAAGGGCCTGCCCGGGCCGCGGGTGCTGATGGGCGACCTGAACATGTCGGGGGCGTCGCCGAGCCGGCACACCGGTTTGCGTTCGCTGGCCAGCGCGCCGACGTTTCCGCTGCACTGCCCGGACCGTCAGCTCGACCACATCCTCACCGACCACGACGGTCTGGTGGCCCGCGAGGCGGGCACGCCGGTGCTGCCCATCTCCGACCATCGCCCGCTCGTGATCGACGTGTCGCTCCGCTGACCGATGGTGGGGCCGTACATTGCTGGCGTGCGGATAACCTCCGCGGAGTCGACGGAGCTCTTCGTCGGACCGCCCGATGCGCCGCTTCAGGTGGTCCGTGTCGGCTACCGCGCGGCCGACGCCGGCGTCGTGCGGATTCTCGGCGACGGCGTGCACTCCGAGGACGTTGCGGTGCCGCGCGGCGACGGCGTGGTGGAGGTCCCGGTCCGGATCGAGCGCCCGGTGCCCGGCGCGCGTCGAACAGCCCGCGCCGTCGGCCACGATGCCGAATTCCCATTCCAGCTCACCGTCGCCGAGCCGGGCTGGACCATGTACATGGTCAGCCACTTCCACTACGACCCGGTGTGGTGGAACACCCAGGCCGCCTACACCAGCGTGTGGACCGAGAACCCGCCAGGACGTGCCCGGCAGAACAACGGGTTCGCGTTGGTGGCCGCCCACCTCGAAATGGCCCGCCGCGACCCGGATTACAAGTTCGTGCTCGCCGAAGTGGACTATCTGAAGCCCTATTTCGACACCCACCCGCAAGACCGTGCCGATCTGCGCCGGTTCATCGCCGACTCGCGGGTGGAGGTGATGGGCGGGACCTACAACGAGCCGAACACCAACCTGGTCGGCGCCGAGACCGCGATCCGCAACTTCGTGCACGGCGTCGGCTACCAGCGCGACGTGCTGGGTGCCGACCCCGCGACCGCCTGGCAGCTCGACGTGTTCGGTCACGACCCGCAATTCCCCGGCATGGCCGCCGACGCCGGGCTGACGTCGAGCTCGTGGGCCCGCGGACCGCACCATCAGTGGGGGCCGATGGCAGCCGAGGGCGACCCCAGACGTATGCAGTTCCCAAGCGAGTTCGAGTGGATCGCGCCGTCGGGACTCGGGCTGCTGACGCACTACATGCCCGCGCACTACTCGGCCGGCTGGTGGATGGACTCCGCGGCGACGCTCGCCGACGCCGAGCAGGCCACCTATCACCTGTTCGCCGAACTGAAATCGGTGGCACTGACCCGCAATGTGCTGCTGCCGGTCGGCACCGACTACACCCCGCCCAATGCCTGGGTCACCGAGATCCATCGTGACTGGAACGCCCGCTACACCTGGCCGCGGTTCGTCTGCGCCCTGCCGTCGGAATTCTTCGCCGCCGTGCGCGCCGAGATTGCACAGCGCGGGGTGACGCCGTCACCGCAGACCCGGGACATGAACCCGATCTACACCGGCAAGGACGTGTCGTACATCGACACCAAGCAGGCCAACCGGGCCGCCGAGGATGCGGTGCTGGGCGCCGAGCGGTTCGCGGTGTTCGCGGCGCTGCTCTCCGGTGCCCGCTATCCGGAAGCCGCCCTGGCCAAGGCCTGGGTACAGCTGGCTTACGGCGCCCACCACGACGGCATCACCGGCTCGGAATCAGATCAGGTGTACCTCGACCTGCTGACCAGCTGGCGCGACGCGTGGGAGCTCGGCTCGACCGCCCGATCCGGGGCGCTGGATCTGCTGTCGCGGGCCGTCGCGCCCGAGCCTGGTTCGGTCGTCGTATGGAATCCCTTGGCGCACAAGCGAACCGATATAGTGACCGCCCGGCTGACGACGCCGTTCGGCCCCGGAGTGGCGGTGGTGGACTCCGCGGGGGTGACGCATCCCGCCGTCGTCTCCGCCGACGGCCACCTGGTGAGCTTTCGGGCCGACGGCGTCGATTCCCTCGGCTGGCGCAGCTACCAGCTGGTGGCCACGTGGGAGCCGACCGGGTGGTTTCCCGTCGACGGCGTCGAGATCGCCAACTCCCGCCACAGGTTGCGGGTCGACCCGGCTCGCGGGGGCGCCGTGGTGTCGCTGGTGGAGGTGGCGACCGATCGCGAACTCATCGCCAAGGGTCGCGTCGGCAACGAACTGGCCGTCTACGAGGAGTATCCGGCGCACCCGCAGGCAGGGGAGGGGCCATGGCATCTGCTGCCGACCGGCCCCGTGACGTGTTCGTCTGCAGCCGTTGCGGATTCGGTTCAGGCGTATCACAGCCCGCTCGGTGAGCGGATCATCGTGACCGGCCGCATCGGCGAGCTGCTGCGCTACACCCAGGTGCTCACGCTCTGGCACGGCATCGACCGGGTGGACACCAGCACCACCATCGACGAGTTCACCGGAGCCGACCGGCTGGTGCGGCTGCGCTGGCCCTGTCCGGTACCCGGTGCGCTGCCGGTCAGCGAGGTCGGTGACGCCGTGATCGGACGCGGGTTCGGGCTGCTGCACGACCACGCGTCGGGGGAGGATCGCGCTGTCGACTCCGCTGAACATCCATGGACACTGGACAATCCGGCGCAAGGCTGGTTCGGCCTCTCGTCGGCGGCCCGCATCCAGGTCGGCTCCGGCATACGGGCCGTGTCGGTGGCCGAAGTGATCGTCCCCACCGAGGACACCTCCGAGGCCCGCGAGCTGATGGTCGCCCTGGTGCGCGCCGGAGTGACGGCGACTTGCAGCGCTGCCGGACACCCGCGCTACGGGCACCTCGACGTCGACTCCAACCTGCCGGACGCCCGGATCGCGGTCGGCGGCCCCGAGGACAACGCGTTCACCGCGGCGGTGCTCGCCGCGGCCGATCCCGCCTACACCACCGAACTGCGCCAACAACTTTCGCAATCCGGGCGGGCGCGGGTGTGGGTCCCGGCGCGTGAGTCGCTAACGGCGGTATGGCAGCCCGACGCCGACCTTCGCGGCGTGCTCGCGTTGCCGGTGCTGATCGTCGCAGGGGACGGGGCCGTCGCCACCGTCGTCGAGGACCTCGGCGACGCCCAGATCGACGTCAGCCAGGACGCGCCGTCCGGCCTCGGCGAGTTCGAATCACGCACCGTCGCCCTGCTCAACCGCGGCGTGCCGGGCTTCGCCGTCGAACCCGACCAGACGCTGCACAGCTCGCTGATGCGCTCGTGCACCGGCTGGCCGTCCGGGGTGTGGATCGACCCGCCGCGGCGCACAGCTCCCGACGGATCCAACTTCCAGCTGCAGCATTGGACCCACACCTTCGACTTCGCCCTGGTGTCCGGACGCGGTGACTGGCGGTCCTGTGAGATGCCCTCTCGCAGTGCCGAGTTCGCCCACCCGATGGTGTGCGTGGTGGCGGATCAGGGGGTCGAAACCCTCTCTGCCGACGGCTCGTTGCTGCGCGTCGAACCGGCCGGCGCACTTCATCTTGCCGCGCTCAAGATCGGGGGCAACCCGACCGCCACCGGAAGTTCCGCCGCCGTCGACCCCGAGGACGTCACCATCCGGCTGGTCGAAACTCGTGGTACGACAACCCAAGTCGCACTGTCGTCCGGGGTGGGCGCAGTGTCGGCGGTGGTGTCAGCCGACCTGCTGGAAGCTGCCCGTGGTTGCGACGAGCCACCCCTGCGGCTGCACGGCTACCAGATCGCGACCCTGCTGGCCCGGCTGAACGTCCACGCCGTGCTGGACGCCGACGGTGCCGCACTGGCCCCGGACACCGAGAACGCGCAGCCGTTGTACGCCCGCTACTGGCTGCACAACCGCGGCCCGGCCCCGCTGGGCGGTCTACCTGCCGTCGCGCACCTGCACCCCGAGGCCGTCACCGTCGAGCCCGGCCGCCAGGTGCGGCTGCGACTGACCGCCGCCAGCGACTGCAGCGACGCCACCCTGGCCGGGCAGGTGCGCCTGCGCGGACCGCGCGGGTGGACGGTCGAACCCGATGTGCTGCCCTTCGAACTGACCACCGGCCATCACCGCGAAGCGGAGGTCGCGGTGACCGCGCCGCCGGATGCGGAATCCGGCGACTACCCCATCCGCGCACAGCTCACGTTGTCCGGTGACGTGCCCGCGGCGTGGAAACAACCGGTCGAAGACGTCTGCGTGGTCTCGGTGGGTAGCCCCGGCACGCTGGTGGGCTTAGTCGGTGAACCGTCCGACATCGTCGTCACCGCGGGGGAGCAGGCCCGCCTGGCCGTCACCGTCGCCAGCGCCGCGCGCACCGACCTGTCCCTGGAAGCCCACGTAATCAGCCCGTGGGGGACCTGGGAGTGGATCGGGCCCGCGTCGTGCGGCGCCGTCGTCGGCGCGGGATCGGAAATCGAGGTCGCCTTCGATGTTGCGCCGCCGCCGTGGACGACACCCGGGCAGTGGTGGGCGGTGGTCCGGATCGGATGCGCGGGCCGGCTGCTCTACACACCGGCGGTGGCGGTGACGGTCCGATGAGTTTGGTCGCGACCGTCGCCGGGGTGGATGTCGCGGTCGGCGAGGTCGACGACCGCGAAGCCGCACTGCGCGCCGCACCCCAAGTCGTGGCACTGCCCCGACCGCACACCAGTGAAGGACGCCAGCTGCGGCGCTGGCTCACCCAACTGCTGGTCGCCGAGAAGCTGGTGGCCCGCGAAGCGGAGGCGCTCGGGGTGAGCGTGACGGAGTCGACGCCCGACGAGGACGACCTGCTGCCCGACTCCACCGCGCGGCTGGAGATCGGCAGCATCGCCGCCGCGGTGCTGGCGGCCCCGATCGCCCGGGCGGTTTTCGCGCACATCACCGGTGCCGTCGAGGTCGACGCCGACGCCGTGACGGACTTTCACGCCAGAAATCCGCGGCGGTTCCTGCGCTTCGCCGACACTGGTGGCTGGCGGGTGGCCAGCGAGCCCGCTCTGGCCGACGTTCGCCCACTGATCGCGGCGGTGCTGCTCGGTGCGGCCCGGCGGCGCCACTTCCGGATGTGGCTCGGTCAGCGTCATGCCGACCTGGTGTGGCTGGCCCCCGGCTACGAACACCCCGGCGACCCGCGCCAGCCCGACAACACCCACAAACACTGATGGTCACGACACTCGCAGTCGACATCGGCGGCACGAAGATCGCCGCCGGCCTCGTCGACGCCGACGGCAAACTGTCGTACGAAACCCGGCAACCCACCCCGCACACCGACGACCCCGATCAGGTGTGGGCCGCGGCCGGTCGCGCCATCGCCGACGCGCTCACCGCCGCCGGCGGCCCCGTTGACGGTGTCGGCATCTCGTCGGCCGGCCCGATCCACCTGCCCGACGGAACCATCAGCCCCATCAACATCCCGGCATGGCGCAACTTCCCGGTCGTCGAACGCGTGGTCGCGGCGGTCCCCGATGTGCCGGTGCGCCTCGGCGGCGACGGGCTGTGCATGGCGCTCGGCGAGCATTGGCGCGGGGCCGGCCAGGGTGCGGCGTTCCTGCTCGGCATGGTCGTGTCCACCGGGATCGGCGGCGGACTGATCCTCGACGGTGCGCCCTATCACGGGCGCACCGGCAACGCCGGTCACGTCGGCCACGTCGTCGTCGACACCGACGGACCGCCCTGCACCTGCGGCGGCCGCGGCTGCGCGGAAGCGATCGCCAGCGGACCGCATCTGGCGCAGTGGGCCCGCGCGCAGGGCTGGGACGGTGCCGACGCCAAGGAACTGGCCGAGGTCGCTGCCACCGGAAATCAGGTGGCCGTGGCGGCGTTTCGCCGTGGCGCCCGTGCCATCGCCGCGATGATCGCCTCGGTGGGTGCGGTCTGCGACCTGGACCTCGTCGTCCTCGGTGGTGGCGTGGCCAAGGCCGGGCCGGTGCTATTCGACCCGCTACACGAGGAACTGCGCACCTTCGCCGGACTGGAGTTCCTGTCCGGGCTGCGGGTGGTCCCTGCCGCGCTGGGCGGGGAGGCGGGCCTGGTGGGGGCGGCCGCGCTGCTGCGTGGTTGACCAGCTGTTCCCGTCCGTTTTGGCTGATCCGGGGAGTGCACGCTATTCTTGCTCAGTTCCACCGAAGACCGTCGGTCACCGAGCAATCGGTTGAAGGTCCCGGATTCCCGGGCGGCCCGCGCAGGAGGACGAGGTAACAGTATTTTTCTGTGCGCCCCGACCAGTCCTGTGTCGGGGCGTTTGTGATTTCTGGCTTTCTCGCTCGTCGGTTGGTGGACGTCCCAACCATCACGAGGAGGCAAGCATGGCTAAGCCTGAAAAGGCCACCGCGGTCGCCGACATCGCCGAGAAGTTCAAGGAGGCGACGGCCACCGTCGTCACCGAGTACCGCGGCCTGACGGTGTCCAACCTTGCCGAGCTGCGTAGGTCGCTGGGTGCCGGAACCAGCTACACCGTTGCCAAGAACACCTTGGTGAAGCGGGCGGCGTCCGAGGCGGGTGTCGAGGGTCTCGACGAACTCTTCGCCGGTCCGACCGCCATCGCGTTCATCCAGGGCGAACCCGTTGACGCCGCCAAGGCGATCAAGAAGTTCGCCAAGGAAAACAAGGCACTGGTCATCAAGGGCGGCTACATGGACGGTCGCGCGCTGACCGTCTCCGAGGTCGAGCGCATCGCCGATCTCGAGTCGCGCGAGGTGCTGCTGTCCAAGCTGGCCGGCGCAATGAAGGCGAAGCAGTCCCAGGCCGCGGCGCTGTTCGTGGCGCCCGCGTCCCAGGTCGCACGCCTGGCCGCAGCTCTGCAAGAGAAGAAGGCTGCAGAGGGTTCCGCCGAACCCGCTGCCTAAGACAAACCACCACAAAGCACACAGATAAGGAATCACCATGGCAAAGCTGTCCACCGACGAACTGCTCGACGCGTTCAAGGAAATGACCCTGCTGGAGCTCTCTGAGTTCGTGAAGCAGTTCGAGGAGACCTTCGACGTCACCGCCGCCGCTCCGGTCGCCGTTGCGGCTGCCGGCCCCGCCGCCGGTGGCGCTGCCGCCGAGGCCGCCGAGGAGCAGTCGGAATTCGACGTCATCCTCGAGGGTGCCGGCGACAAGAAGATCGGCGTCATCAAGGTCGTCCGTGAGATCGTCTCCGGCCTGGGCCTCAAGGAAGCCAAGGACCTCGTCGACGGCGCCCCCAAGCCGCTGCTCGAGAAGGTCAACAAGGAGGCCGCCGACGACGCCAAGGCCAAGCTCGAGGCCGCTGGCGCGACGGTCACCGTCAAGTAGTTTCGGTATCACCGAAGGAGGCCCCCGGATTCGTCCGGGGGCCTTCTCGTTGTCGGCGCTTTTGTGCAGTTACCGCAACGGCTCGCGCGGGGGCCGGACGCGACCATCACAGTTTTACGAGCGTCAATAACCGTAGTGACACAACCCGAGTGGCAGGAGTGGCCGTGCGCTACAGTGACTCAAACCACAGGCCATCGAGGCAGTGGCTGACCGGTGTGGGCGGAAGGATCTGGCGTGGGTATTGCTATTCAGGTCGAGGGGCTGACTAAGTCATTCGGTTCCCAGCGAATTTGGGAAGACGTCACCCTCGATATCCCCGCCGGTGAGGTCAGCGTGCTGCTGGGCCCGTCGGGTACCGGTAAATCCGTGTTCTTGAAGTCGTTGATCGGTCTGCTGCGCCCCGAGCGCGGCAAGATCATCGTCGACGGCACCAACATCATCGAGTGCTCGGCCAAGGAGCTCTACGAGATCCGCACGCTGTTCGGCGTCATGTTCCAGGACGGCGCGCTGTTCGGCTCGATGAACCTCTTCGACAACACCGCCTTCCCGCTTCGTGAGCACACGAAGAAGAAGGAAAGCGAAATCCGCCAGATCGTCATGGAAAAGCTCGACATGGTCGGCTTGGGTGGCGACGAGAACAAGTTCCCCGGTGAGATCTCCGGCGGCATGCGCAAGCGTGCCGGCCTGGCCCGCTCACTGGTGCTCGACCCGCAGATCATCCTCTGCGACGAGCCCGACTCCGGTCTGGACCCGGTCCGCACCGCGTACCTGAGCCAGCTGCTGATCGACATCAACGCTCAGATCGACGCCACGATCCTGATCGTGACGCACAACATCAACATCGCCCGTACGGTTCCCGACAACATCGGCATGCTGTTCCGCAAGCACCTGGTCATGTTCGGTCCCCGCGAGGTGCTGCTGACCAGTGACGAGCCGGTGGTGCGTCAGTTCCTCAACGGTCGCCGTATCGGCCCGATCGGCATGTCGGAGGAGAAGGACGAGTCGACGATGGCCGAGGAGCAGGCCTTGGTCGATGCCGGTCACCACGACGGCGGTGTCGAGGAAATCGAGGGCGTGCCGCCGCAGCTGACGGTCACCCCGGGCATCCCGGAACGCGACGCCGTTCGACGCCGCCAGGAGCGGGTGCGCCAGATCCTGCACACCCTGCCCCCGGCCGCCCAGGAGGCCATCCGCGATGACCTCGACGGCACCCACAAGCTGCCCAGCCATACCTTCGCCGGCGAAGAGGGCAACTGACCTGAGCTAACTATCAGCGAAAGGCCCCAACCGAAATCGGTTGGGGCCTTTCGCTTTTCGGGTGAGAATCCGGATCCGCACGTTCGACTGCGGCGCTCGCAGGAAATGACGCTTTGGCCAATTCGCATTATTGCGGCGATTTGCTGGGTTAGCGTTTGGCCCGATCGCGCAGGAGGAGGCGACTAGGTGCTACGCGACCGTCGGGTTTGGTGGGCTCGATCGCCGCCTGACGAATCGATGACATCCCGGCCCGCGGATGGGATTTCGATCCCGAAATGGGCTGGCACTGAGTAGCTTTTGCCGGATCGTCAATTTGGGGAGGCGGGTCAGCGATGACGCAACGTCAGGTCTTGTTGGGCACCGGCGCGATGGTGGTGGGGTTGGGTGCGGCCCTGCTGTCCGGCTCCGCGGTGGCCCATGCCGACAACGGCGACAGCTCCGGTTCGAAAGCGTCGTCGAAGGCGTCGTCCTCGGCTGCGGGCAAGTCCACCGGCGCGAGCAAGCGGACGTCCACGCCGTCGTCGGCCACGCGCACCGCGCGCTCGTCTCTCGCCGCCCAGAAAGCCGGCCCCACGGCTGCCGCCACATCCGCGCCGACGACCGTCACCGCCGGCGTCGCCACCTCACGTCGCGCCGGGATGCGATCGCTGGCCGCGGCACCCTCGGCACCGGCATCCGATCTTCTGGCCAGCGCGGCGCTCAGCGTGCTCGCCAACCTGGGGGCGGTGCCGCGCACCACCATCCCCGCCGCCACGACCGCGCCGAGCGCTCCGGTGAGCACAGCGACCACGCTGCCGGTGGCACCGACCAACGGCGTGACCGGTGTGCTTGTCGGTCACTCCCGGCTGGACCTGCCCGGGGCATTCATCGGTAAGACCGTCGCCGCCGATTGGTACTTCCCGACCCAGGCCGACGGCAGCGTCGACGCCCAGGGCGTCATCTGGCTCCAGCACGGCTTCGGGGCCACCAACACCTTCTACTCGGCGCTGGCCAAGGACTTGGCGCAGCAGACCAACAGCATCGTGGTGGCGCCGACCCTGTCCTCTATTCCGATGACATTCTCGGGCGGCTGCCTCACCTGCGTGGTCACCGAACAGGACGCGGCGGCTCTGCTCGGACCGAACCGCGCCACCCTGCTGAGCAGCGCCACCGCGGCCGGCTTCACCGGGGCGGCACTCCCGGAGCGCTTCCTCCTGGCCGGCCACTCGGCAGGGGGCGGCTTCGCCACCGCCGTCGCCGACGACTATCTGGACGGCGCCGACGCCCAGTACGACCCGTCCGATCTGGTGGGCGTGCTGATGTTCGACGGCGTGTCCAACGGCGCGCTGACCGGATCCTTCGCCAGCCAGGTCGCCGACCTGGCCGCCGCGGGCAAGCCGATCTACCAGATCGCCGCACCGGCGCAGAGCTGGAACCTGTTCGGCGCGACCACCAATGTCCTGGCGGCGACCCTTCCCGACACGTTCATCGGCGTGGTCCTGCAGAACGGCTCGCACGTCGACTCCATGCTGGGGGTCAACCCACTGTTCAACGTGGTGCTGCAGTTGGTGACCAAGCGGGTGCCCGCCGGAAACACCGCGGCCGTCTACACCCTGAGCAACGGCTGGATCAACGACATGTACGCCGGGGCGACCCCCGAGGCCCCGCAGTACGGCTTCTATCCGGCGGCCAACCAGCAGATCATCATGGGACCGACCGCCGCGGTCGGGCTGCCCGCCGCGGAGGCCAACCAACTGGGACCGGTCGACAAGCTCGTCAAAGGGTTGGTCGACACGGTCGCCAGACTTTTCGGCGCCCAGCTGCCTGCGCCGGTCAACAGCGGTGACAACGGGCAGAACCCCGACAATCCCGTCGTCTCGGTCGGCAACGGCGTCACCGGAGTCCGGTTCGGGTCGTCGGTGCTGAACATCCCGTGCGGCCCGAACGGCTACGCCGCCCCGGCCAACTGGTACTTCCCGACGCAGGCCGACGGCACCGTCGCAGCCAACGGGGTGATCTGGCTTCAGCACGGGTTCCTCGGCTTCAACGACTGGTACGGCACCGCGGCCCAGCAGTTGGCCCAGGAGACCAACAGCATCGTGGTGGTGCCGGACATCTTCTGGTTCAACACCCCGCTGTGCCCGGGCTGCTACCTGGGCGGCGCGGAGATGCGCGAGGCGGTCGCCGGCATGTTCCAGGGCAGCCGCTCGGCGCTGAACATCAGCGCCAACGCTGCCGGTCTCAGCGGCACCCTGCCGGAGAAGTTCCTGCTCACCGGCCATTCCGCCGGCGGCAATTTCGCCACCGCGGTCGGCGCGCTGATCACCCAGACCGACCAGGTGGACAACCTGCTCGGCGTGGTGATGTTCGACGGCGTCTCGCGCGACCCGTTGTTCACCGACTCGCTGACCGCCCTGGCCGGTGCCGGTATCCCGGACTACCAGATCGCCGCGCCGCCGCAGCGCTGGAACGCCTACGGGGTGGCCACCGAATTGATGCAGGCGTTCTACGGCAACCAGTTCTACGGCGTGCAGATCGACAACGGCTCACACACCGACGTCATCGCCGGCAACAACCCCTTCGGGCTGCTCGGCGAGCTGCTCAGCACCATCATCGTCAAGCCGTCCCCGCCCGGCGGCAAGACGGCGGTACGAACGTTCGCGTCGGGCTGGATCAATGACATCTATGCGGGCAAGGGTCCGACCGATCCGGTCTACGGCATCTACGGCAGCCCCAACGACGGCACGTACGTCCCCAACCAGCCGATCGTGATGGGCCAGGCCGGGGCGGCCACCCTGCCGGCGCCGCCGCCGGTCGACGTCACCCAGTACGCCAACGGTCAGCCCTGGTACGAGCAGGGCAGTGTGAAGCTGCCGTTCGCCTGGGGGCTGGTCAACACCAAAGCGGTGTATACCCTGAACACCGACGGCTCGGTCGGGGTGCAGAACTCCGGCAACTACATCGGACCCAACGGCCCGGCGAGCCAGATCACCGGAACCGCGGTCTCGGTCAACGCCGGCGTGAACACGCGTCTGGACGTCGCCTTCTTCAACCAGACGCCGAACACCGCCGAACCCGGGAACTACTGGATCCTCGACTACGACCCCAGCTATCAATGGGTGATCGTCAGCGATCCGACCGGATTCTCCGGCTACATCCTCACCCGGGACCAGAGCGTCCCGAGCGACGAGTACAGCGCGCTGGTGACCCGGGCCCGGCAACTCGGGGTGTGGGGACCGATCACCCGGACGCGGCAGTACCCGTCGACGGTGAGCGTCTGAGGCGGTCCAACCGGCAATTTTCCACACCAAACGCCGCGTTATCCCTTGACGGAAAGGCGCAAACGGGTCAGTCTGTTCCCAGCATGTGTGCATGGGTAGCTAGATCGCCAGCCAGCGCCAGCCCGCCCGGCATGAGCTTGTTGAGGAATGCGCCGTCTTCCGCTATTGTTGGACGTTGCGCTGGCTGCCTCCTGCCCACCTCAACCTGCACCTGACAAACCGGTCCTCAAGTCTGAGTCACGACGTTCCAGCTCGAGACCTGTTTCATGTCGCGTGCGTCCCGGGGAAAGGCCGGGCCTCGAGTAGGCCAGCCGAACCGACGCAGATATCGCGACCTCCCGGATGCTTCCGGTCTGTCGCATTAGGTGCTGGAAGGATGCATCTTGGCAGTCTCTAGCCAGAGCAAAACGACTACTACTTCTAACTCCGTTCCCGGAGCACCAAAACGAATTTCATTCGCGAAGCTGCGCGAGCCGCTAGAAGTACCCGGCCTGCTCGACGTCCAAACGGAGTCGTTCGAGTGGCTGATCGGCTCGCCGCGCTGGCGTGCGATCGCGGAGGCGCGCGGTGACGTCAACCCGGTGGGTGGCCTCGAAGAGGTCCTGACCGAGCTGTCGCCGATCGAGGACTTCTCCGGCTCGATGTCGCTGAGCTTCTCCGACCCGCGTTTCGACGAGGTCAAGGCTCCGGTCGACGAGTGTAAAGACAAGGACATGACGTACGCGGCCCCGCTGTTCGTCACGGCCGAGTTCATCAACAACAACACCGGCGAGATCAAGAGCCAGACGGTCTTCATGGGCGACTTCCCGATGATGACCGAGAAGGGCACCTTCATCATCAACGGCACCGAGCGTGTCGTGGTGAGCCAGCTGGTCCGTTCGCCGGGTGTGTACTTCGACGACAGCATCGATAAGTCCACCGAGAAGACGCTGCACAGCGTCAAGGTGATCCCCGGCCGCGGTGCGTGGTTGGAATTCGACGTCGACAAGCGCGACACCGTGGGTGTGCGCATCGACCGCAAGCGCCGCCAGCCGGTCACCGTGCTACTCAAGGCGCTCGGGTGGACCAACGAGCAGATCCGGGAGCGCTTCGGCTTCTCCGAGATCATGATGTCGACGCTGGAGAAGGACAACACCGCAGGCACCGACGAGGCGCTGCTGGACATCTACCGGAAGCTGCGCCCGGGCGAACCGCCGACCAAGGAGTCGGCGCAGACCCTGCTGGAGAACCTGTTCTTCAAGGACAAGCGCTACGACCTGGCCCGGGTGGGTCGCTACAAGGTCAACAAGAAGCTGGGCCTCAACGCGGGCCAGCCGATCACCAGCTCGACGCTGACCGAAGAGGACATCGTCGCGACCATCGAGTACCTGGTGCGCCTGCACGAGGGCCAGACCACGATGACCGCTCCCGGCGGCGTCGAGGTCCCGGTCGAGGTCGACGACATCGATCACTTCGGCAACCGTCGCCTGCGCACCGTCGGCGAGCTGATCCAGAACCAGATCCGGGTCGGCCTGTCCCGCATGGAGCGTGTCGTCCGCGAGCGGATGACCACTCAGGACGTCGAGGCGATCACGCCGCAGACCCTGATCAACATCCGTCCCGTCGTGGCGGCGATCAAGGAGTTCTTCGGCACCAGCCAGCTGTCGCAGTTCATGGACCAGAACAACCCGCTGTCGGGTCTGACCCACAAGCGCCGCCTGTCGGCGCTGGGCCCGGGTGGTCTGTCCCGTGAGCGCGCCGGCCTCGAGGTCCGCGACGTGCACTCCAGCCACTACGGCCGGATGTGCCCGATCGAGACTCCTGAGGGTCCGAACATCGGTCTGATCGGCTCGCTGTCGGTGTACGCCCGGGTGAACCCGTTCGGCTTCATCGAGACGCCCTACCGCAAGGTCGAGGGCGGCAAGGTCACCGACGAGATCCACTACCTGACCGCCGACGAGGAGGACCGCCACGTCGTGGCGCAGGCCAACTCGCCGACCGACGGCGACGGCCGCTTCACCGAGAGCAAGGTGCTGGTCCGCCGTAAGGGCGGCGAGGTCGAGTACGTCGACGCCACCGAGGTCGACTTCATGGACGTCTCGCCGCGCCAGATGGTGTCGGTCGCGACGGCGATGATCCCGTTCCTCGAGCACGACGACGCCAACCGTGCCCTGATGGGTGCCAACATGCAGCGCCAGGCGGTTCCGCTGGTGCGTAGCGAGGCACCGCTGGTGGGTACCGGCATGGAGCTGCGTGCGGCCATCGACGCCGGCGACGTCATCGTCACCGACAAGGCCGGTGTGGTCGAGGAGGTCTCCGCCGACTACATCACCGTGATGGCCGACGACGGCACCCGGCACACCTACCGGATGCGCAAGTTCGCCCGCTCCAACCACGGCACCTGCGCCAACCAGCGTCCGATCGTGGACGCCGGGCAGCGCGTCGAGTCGGGCCAGGTGCTCGCCGACGGTCCGTGCACCGAGAACGGTGAGATGGCGCTGGGCAAGAACCTGCTCGTCGCCGTCATGCCGTGGGAGGGCCACAACTACGAGGACGCGATCATCCTCTCCAACCGTCTGGTTGAGGAGGACGTGCTCACCTCGATTCACATCGAAGAGCACGAGATCGATGCCCGCGACACCAAGCTGGGCGCCGAGGAGATCACCCGGGACATCCCGAACGTCTCCGACGAGGTGCTGGCCGATCTCGACGAGCGCGGCATCATCCGCATCGGCGCCGAGGTCCGCGACGGCGACATCCTGGTCGGCAAGGTCACCCCGAAGGGTGAGACCGAGCTGACCCCGGAGGAGCGGCTGCTCCGCGCGATCTTCGGTGAGAAGGCGCGCGAGGTCCGCGACACGTCGCTGAAGGTGCCGCACGGTGAGTCCGGCAAGGTCATCGGCATCCGGGTGTTCTCCCGCGAGGACGATGACGAGCTGCCCGCCGGCGTCAACGAGCTGGTCCGCGTCTACGTGGCCCAGAAGCGCAAGATCTCCGACGGCGACAAGCTCGCCGGACGCCACGGCAACAAGGGCGTCATCGGCAAGATCCTGCCCGTCGAGGACATGCCGTTCCTTCCGGACGGCACCCCGGTGGACATCATCCTGAACACCCACGGTGTGCCGCGCCGGATGAACATCGGCCAGATCCTGGAGACCCACCTCGGGTGGGTGGCCAAGGCCGGCTGGAACATCGATGTGGTCGGCGGGACGCCCGAATGGGCTGCCAACCTGCCGCAGGACATGCTCGCGTCGGAGCCGAACAGCATCGTCTCGACGCCGGTGTTCGACGGTGCTCGTGAAGAGGAGCTGCAGGGTCTGCTGAGCTCGACGCTGCCCAACCGTGACGGCGAGGTTCTCGTCAACGGTGACGGCAAGGCTGTGCTGTACGACGGCCGCAGCGGCGAACCGTTCCCGTACCCGGTGACGGTCGGCTACATGTACATCCTCAAGCTGCACCACCTGGTGGATGACAAGATCCACGCCCGCTCGACCGGTCCGTACTCGATGATCACCCAGCAGCCGCTCGGTGGTAAGGCGCAGTTCGGTGGTCAGCGGTTCGGTGAGATGGAGTGCTGGGCCATGCAGGCCTACGGCGCGGCGTACACGCTGCAGGAGCTCTTGACCATCAAGTCCGACGACACCGTCGGCCGGGTCAAGGTCTACGAGGCGATCGTCAAGGGCGAGAACATCCCCGAGCCGGGCATTCCGGAGTCGTTCAAGGTGCTGCTCAAGGAGCTGCAGTCGCTGTGCTTGAACGTTGAGGTGCTGTCTTCGGACGGCGCGGCAATCGAGATGCGTGACGGTGACGACGAGGACTTGGAGCGGGCTGCCGCGAACCTCGGAATCAACCTGTCCCGCAATGAATCTGCGTCCGTCGAGGATTTGGCCTAATTAGTATTTCTAGTCCCGAAAGGGGAAAGGGAGTTACGTGCTAGACGTCAACTTCTTCGATGAACTCCGGATCGGTCTTGCGACCGCGGACGACATCCGCACCTGGTCCTTCGGTGAGGTCAAGAAGCCGGAGACCATCAACTACCGCACGCTCAAGCCAGAGAAGGACGGCCTGTTCTGCGAGAAGATCTTCGGACCGACTCGCGACTGGGAGTGCTACTGCGGTAAGTACAAGCGCGTCCGCTTCAAGGGCATCATCTGCGAGCGCTGCGGCGTCGAGGTCACTCGCGCCAAGGTGCGCCGCGAGCGGATGGGCCACATCGAGCTGGCCGCACCGGTCACGCACATCTGGTACTTCAAGGGCGTTCCGTCGCGCTTGGGCTATCTGCTGGACTTGGCGCCGAAGGATCTCGAGAAGATCATCTACTTCGCCGCCTACGTGATCACCGCGGTCGACGACGAGATGCGCCACAACGAGCTCTCCACTCTCGAAGCCGAGATGGAGGTGGAGAAGAAGGCTGTCGCCGATCAGCGTGACTCCGATCTGGAGGCCCGCGCCCAGAAGCTCGAAGCCGACCTGGCCGAGCTCGAGGCCGAGGGTGCCAAGTCCGACGTGCGCCGCAAGGTGCGCGACGGTGGCGAGCGCGAGATGCGTCAGCTGCGCGACCGGGCCCAGCGTGAGCTGGACCGGCTCGACGAGATCTGGACGACCTTCACCAAGCTGGCCGTCAAGCAGCTCATCGTCGACGAGAACCTGTACCGCGAGCTGGTCGACCGCTACGGCGAGTACTTCCAGGGCTCGATGGGTGCGGAGTCGATCCAGAAGCTCATCGAGACCTTCGACATCGACGCCGAGGCCGAGAGCCTGCGCGACACCATCCGTAACGGCAAGGGGCAGAAGAAGCTTCGCGCCCTCAAGCGCCTGAAGGTGGTCGCCGCGTTCCAGCAGTCGGGCAACTCGCCGATGGGCATGGTCCTCGACGCGGTGCCGGTGATTCCGCCGGAGCTGCGCCCGATGGTCCAGCTCGACGGTGGCCGCTTCGCGACCTCCGACCTCAACGATCTGTACCGCCGCGTGATCAACCGCAACAACCGGTTGAAGCGACTGATCGACCTCGGGGCTCCCGAGATCATCGTCAACAACGAGAAGCGGATGCTGCAGGAGTCGGTCGACGCGCTGTTCGACAACGGCCGTCGCGGCCGGCCCGTCACCGGGCCGGGCAACCGTCCGCTGAAGTCGCTGTCCGATCTGCTCAAGGGCAAGCAGGGCCGGTTCCGTCAGAACCTGCTCGGTAAGCGCGTCGACTACTCGGGCCGTTCGGTCATCGTGGTCGGTCCGCAGCTCAAGCTGCACCAGTGCGGTCTGCCGAAGCTGATGGCTCTCGAGCTGTTCAAGCCGTTCGTGATGAAGCGTCTGGTCGATCTCAACCACGCGCAGAACATCAAGAGCGCCAAGCGGATGGTGGAGCGTCAGCGTCCCCAGGTGTGGGATGTCCTCGAAGAGGTCATCGCCGAGCATCCGGTGCTGCTGAACCGTGCACCCACGCTGCACCGCCTCGGTATCCAGGCCTTCGAGCCGCAGCTGGTGGAGGGTAAGGCCATCCAGCTGCACCCGCTGGTCTGTGAGGCGTTCAACGCCGACTTCGACGGCGACCAGATGGCGGTTCACCTGCCGCTGAGCGCCGAGGCGCAGGCCGAGGCCCGCATCCTGATGCTGTCGAGCAACAACATCCTGTCCCCGGCGTCGGGCAAGCCGCTGGCCATGCCGCGTCTGGACATGGTCACCGGGCTGTACTTCCTGACCACGCTGGTTGCCGGCGAAAAGGGTGAGTACACCGCTGCCGCCAAGGATGCGCCGGAGACCGGTGTGTACAGCTCGCCGGCCGAGGCGATCATGGCGATGGACCGTGGTGCACTGTCGGTTCGCGCTCAGATCAAGGTGCGCCTGACGCAGCTGCGTCCGCCGCACGAGGTCGAGAACGAGCTGTTCGGCGAGAACGGCTGGCGCCCGGGCAATGCCTGGACCGCCGAGACCACGCTGGGCCGGGTGCTCTTCAATGAGCTTCTGCCGCAGGGGTATCCGTTCGTCAACGAGCAGATGCACAAGAAGGTCCAGGCCCGGATCATCAACGATCTGGCCGAGCGCTACCCGATGATCGTGGTCGCGCAGACCGTCGACAAGCTCAAGGATGCCGGTTTCCACTGGGCCACCCGTTCGGGTGTGACGGTGTCGATGGCGGACGTCATCGTGCCGCCGGAGAAGCAGGAGATCCTCGAGCGTTACGAGGCCGAAGCCGACGGGATCGAGAAGAAGTACCAGCGCGGCGCGCTCAACAAGCAGGAGCGCAACGACGCTCTTGTCGAGCTGTGGAAGGAAGCCACCGAAGAGGTCGGTAACGCGTTGCGGGCGCACTACCCCAACGACAACCCGATCATCACGATCGTGGATTCCGGTGCGACGGGTAACTTCACCCAGACTCGGACGCTGGCCGGCATGAAGGGTCTGGTGACCAACCCGAAGGGTGAGTTCATCCCGCGGCCGATCAAGTCCTCGTTCCGCGAGGGCCTGACGGTGCTGGAGTACTTCATCAACACCCACGGCGCCCGAAAGGGTCTGGCGGACACCGCACTTCGTACCGCCGACTCGGGTTACCTGACCCGTCGTCTGGTGGACGTCAGCCAGGACGTGATCGTGCGTGAGCACGACTGCGGTACCGAGCGCGGCATCCTGGTCGACCTGGCCGAGCTCCAGGCCGACGGCAGCCTGATCCGGGATCCGCACGTCGAGACCTCGGCGTACGCCCGCACGCTGGCCGCGGACGCGGTCGACGAGAAGGGCAACGTCGTCGTCACGGCCGGGCACGATCTCGGCGATCCGGCGATCGACGCCCTGCTGGAGGCCGGCATCACCTCGGTCAAGGTCCGCTCGGTGCTCACCTGCACCAGCGCCTCGGGTGTGTGCGCGATGTGTTACGGCCGTTCGATGGCCACCGGCAAGCTGGTGGACATCGGCGAGGCCGTCGGCATCGTGGCCGCGCAGTCCATCGGTGAGCCCGGCACTCAGCTGACCATGCGCACCTTCCACCAGGGTGGTGTCACCGGTGGCGCCGACATCGTCGGCGGTCTGCCCCGCGTGCAGGAGCTGTTCGAGGCGCGTATTCCGCGGAACCGCGCACCGATCGCCGATGTCGCCGGTCGGGTCCAGCTGGAGGAGACCGACAAGTTCTACAAGATCACCATCGTTCCCGACGACGGGAGCGAGGAGGTCGTGTACGACAAGCTCTCCAAGCGTCAGCGGTTGAAGGTGTTCAAGCACGACGACGGTTCCGAGCGACTGCTGGTCAACGGTGACCATGTCGAGGTGGGCCAGCAGCTCCTCGAGGGCTCGGCCGACCCGCACGAGGTGCTGCGGATCGAGGGCCCGCGCAAGGTGCAGATCCACCTTGTCAAGGAAGTCCAGGAGGTCTACCGGGCGCAGGGCGTGTCGATCCACGACAAGCACATCGAGGTCATCGTCCGGCAGATGCTGCGGCGCGTCACGATCATCGATTCGGGCGCAACGGAGTTCCTGCCCGGCTCGCTGACCGAGCGCGGCGAGTTCGAGTCGGAGAACCGGCGTGTCGTTGCCGAGGGCGCCGAGCCCGCGGCCGGCCGTCCGGTGCTGATGGGTATCACCAAGGCGTCGCTGGCCACCGATTCGTGGCTGTCGGCGGCGTCGTTCCAGGAGACCACTCGCGTGCTGACCGATGCGGCGATCAACTGCCGCAGCGACAAGCTGCAGGGTCTGAAGGAGAACGTGATCATCGGCAAGCTGATCCCGGCCGGTACCGGTATCAACCGCTACCGCAACATCCAGGTGCAGCCGACCGAGGAAGCCCGCGCTGCGGCGTACACGATCCCGTCCTACGAGGATCAGTACTACAGCCCGGACTTCGGCCAGGCCACCGGTGCCGCGGTGCCGTTGGACGATTACGGCTACTCGGATTACCGGTAGGACTACCGCTAGCTGATCAAGGAAAAGCCCCCGCTTCGGCGGGGGCTTTTTCTATTGCCGAACGTAACGCCAGGGCGGGTTTCGGCGGCGAATGTGACCCTGGCGTTACGCTCGGCCACCGCGCGATGAGTTCGGGGGGCCGCCGGAGTCCACACACACGTGACGCAACTACTCAGAGTCCACAACTTCATGCTGTCGCGCGACGGTTTCGGCGCGGGCCTCAACCAGTGTTTCGAGCGGCCTTTCGGCGACGCCGATCAGCCCGCTCTGTTCGCCTGGGTGGGTGCGACGGCCAGCTGGGTGGGCCGGCGCGACCCGGGCGGTACTCGCGGACTCGACGACTACTTCACCCGTGACTATTACAACAACATCGGCGCGGAGATCATGGGCCGCAACAAGTTCAATCCCTACCGCGGCGCATGGGAGGACCACCCCGAGTGGCAGGGCTGGTGGGGCGAGGAGCCACCGTTCCACACGCCGGTGTTCGTCATGACCCACCATGAACGGCCGTCGCTGACGTTGGGGGAGACGACGTTTCACTTCGTCTGCGACAGCCCGGCGCGCGTCGCGGAGCAGGCGAAGGCGGCCGCCGGCGGCAAGGACGTGAGGCTCGGCGGGGGTGCGACGACGGTTCGGCAGTTTCTCGACGCCGGCTTGGTGGACACGCTGCACGTGGCGGTCGCCGACCTGACGATCGGCGCCGGATCGCGACTGTGGGAGTCGCCCGACGAGCTCGACGACCGGTTCCACCACGAGGTTGTCCCCAGCCCGAGTGGGGTCACCCATCACCTGTTCTGGCGGCGATGACGGCTGTGCGCGGCGGGGTTCATTCAGCCGAGTATCCCGACGTATCCGGGGAACACCGCCGACGCTGATCAAGCGACAGCGCGCAACTTCGACGCTGTCGTGCCGAGAAGTTGATCGCCGCCGCTGGGTCAGAGCGGCAAATCTGCGCCAACCCGTGGGGGATGCGACGTGGCAAAGACTTCTCGGCGATGTTAACAACGCAAATACAGTCTGTAGCAAGGCTGACGGAGCGTCCCGCGAGATTACCGCCCGCCAATGCGGTCCGATTCGACTGCCCCGGTCCTCAAGGAGCGTCCCGCACAACTCCTCAGGCCGGGCTGTGGGCTTGAGCTGGTTAAGGGCTGCCCGAACCGGGTGAGCGCGGTCACCGACCAGTCGATCGTGACTTGTGCGCGAACGTTGAACCGTCGCTGAGCAGCCAAAACATAAGTCGAGTCATGGTAGCGAGTGATCCTGGGTGTTCCATGGGCGATGGCTGGGAGGGCTCACGGAGCTGGTGGCGGGAATTTGCCGCACCCGCCTCAGTGACTCAAACCACACTGGCCAGGCCTTCATAGAGTACGGCACTACCTATTTGCCTCATGCGTCAATAAGTCGACCTATGGAAGCGTTCTACCGACGTTCTGTAAGTTTGCTAGAAGACGCCGTCGCTGACGGTTCGGCATTTTGCAGCTGAGGTCCGTGCGATGCCGTGCGTCACAAGTCGCACGCGATCCCGCGAGAGACGGGTCGATAAAAGACAGCTAATTAGCGTCGCGAAGGAAAATTTTGACGGACCAGACAGATATGCTTTGACGTGCTGTAACTCGTCAGATGAACAGCAGAGGCTATGTTCGGTGCGGCGGTGCGGCGGTGGGGCCGACTGATGGGCGCCTCGCCAGCTGGGACCGTTGTCATCGCAAGGTGTGACTTTGACTACTGCGACATTATTTGCGGCGCGGCGGCGCACATCGTGCTAACTTTGCTGCGGCCTGTCGACAACAGGCAAATTCCTATGGTGAACAGGGAACTGGTTAAGGGGCAACACCGAACGTGTTTAAACATCGCAAGCACAACGTCAGCGAGCCGAAGAAGTCGACTCGCGAGTCAGCACTGAATGGTTGGGGGTTCTAATGGGACAACATCGAGCGGTCCGTCAGTCGGACATCGCATCGTCTGCTTACGTGGGTCGCGTTGGCGCGCTGGCGGTGGCGCTAGGCATCGGTGCTGCGATTGCGTGCATGCCTTCGGTCGCGTACGCGGATACGACAGGTTCGGCAGGTTCGACGGGCGGAGCTAGTTCCTCGTCTGGCGCGTCGAAGTCGCAGGGATCGTCAGGGCGGCGATCGTCGTCGACTGGCTCCTCGACCTCGAAGGGTTCGAAGTCTTCGCCGAGCAGCGCTAGCGGGTCGACGGGGCGGACTTCGGCGCCATCGACGTCGAGCGCGTCGGAGCCTGACAAGACTTCTTCGAGTGGCAGCACGAGTGTGGCCGAGACCCCGACATCGGGAGGCTCGAACTCGTCGAGTAGCGACTCTGCACCGGTCAGCGCCGTTGAGTCTGTTGCGGCGGTCACTCCTGATCAGCCGGTGACCAGCAAGGCGGCGATATCTGCCAAGGTCGCGGGCGCGAACCTCGTTATCGGGATCGGTTCGCTGTGGCTGATCGGTGATGGCACCTCGACGCATCCGAACGCGGGCATCCTGGCCGGTAATGGCTACAGCTGGACGGCTGCGACCTGCGCAACCACCTGCAACGGTGGCAACGCAGGCCTGTTCGGTTCGGGTGGCGCCGGTTGGGGCGGCGGCAACGGTGGTTCCGGTGGTGCGCTCCTGGGCAACGGTGGTGCTGGTGGTGCGGGCTTGGCCGCGACCACGGCTGGTGCCGCGGGCGGTAAGGGCGGTAACGGTGGTAGCGCAGGCATCTTCGCCCTTGGCGGCCGTGGTGGCGCCGGTGGCGCCGGTGGCGCGGGCGCGGCTGGGGCTGCTGGCACGATCAGCACCGTCCCCGGTGGCACCGGTGGAGCCGGTGGCGTCGGTGGTAACGGCGGCAACGGCAGCCGGATCTTCGGTACCGCGGGTGCGGGCGGCCAGGGTGGCGTCGGTGGCGTCGGTGGCGGTGGTATGGACGGTGCCAATGGCCAGGACGCTACCCAGCCCGGTGCTACCGGTGGTGACGGACTTAATGGCGGCATCGGCGGAATCGGTGGTGCCGGCGGTGCCGGCGGCAACGGCGGCACGGCCGCGAGCCTGCTGCTGCTGACGACGATCGGAGCCAGCGGAAGCGGTGGCGCCGGTGGCAAGGGCGGTAAGGCCGGCAACGGCGGCAACGGCGGCGCCGGTGGAAACGGTGACGAGGACAACCCCGACGGTGGCGACGGCGGCAACGCCGGTGATCGCGGAACTGCTGGCGCCGGTGGTGAAGGCGGTGCCGCGGGCAGTGTCGGCAGCGGTGGTACCGCTGGTGCGCACGGCGCCACGGGTGATGCTGCGACCGGCACCGGAAACGGTGGCGCCGGTGGCGACGGTTGGGACAGCACCGTAGCCGGCAAGGCTGGCGGCAACGGCGGCAACGGCGGTGACGCCGGTCTGAACGGCGACGGTGGCGTGGGTGGTGCCGGCGGCGACGGCTTCACGGGCGCCAATGGCATCGACGGCGGACTGCCCGGATCGGATGGCGGCGACGGTGGCACGGGTACCGCTGGTGGTAACGGCGGTTCCGGTGGCAACGGCGGCACGGTGTCCGGTGACGGTGGTGCCGGTGGCGTCGGCGGAACCGGCGGTGCCGGTGGTGCTGGTGGTAACGGCGCGAGCGGCCTGAACGCCGTCCTGGCTGGTGCGACCGGTGGAACCGGTGGCAACGGTGGGCACGGCGGTAACGGTGCGGCCGGTGGTACCGGCGGTAGCGGCGGCCTGGCGCTCGGCACCGGCTCGGACGGCGCCGATGGCGCTGACGGCAGCCAGGGTGTTGGCGGTGTCGGTGGCGACGGCGGCAAGGGCGGCATGGGCGGCCAGGGCACGACCGGCGCTGATGGTGTCGCACCGGGTGACGACGGCGGCGCCGGTGGTACCGGTGGTACCGGTGGTACCGGTGGCAACGCCGGCCTCGGCGGCACCGGCTTCGGCGGGACTGCCTCCTCCGGTAAGGCCGGCGACGGCGGCGACGGTGGTACCGGTGGTACCGGTGGTACCGGCGCCGACGGCCTGGCAGGTGTCACCGACCCCGGTAACGGTGGCGCTGGTGGTACGGGCGGTAACGGCGGAGCTGCCGGTAACGCCAACGGTGGCACCGCGGGTGTCCAGGGTGACGGCGGCACTGGCGGTATCGGCGGCACGGGCGGCAACGGCGACTCCGACTACAACGATTACCAGTACGGCGGTATCGGCGGCGCCGGTGGCCAGGGCGGCTCCGGCGCTCACGGTGGCACGGGCGGCGCAGGCGGTGCTGGCGGTGAGGGCAGCTACTTCGACAACAGCGGCAACCCGAACACCATTGTCGTGGGCAAGGGTGGCGTCGGCGGCGTTGGTGCCGCGGCAACCGGTGGTGCCGGCGGCTTCGGCGGTGGCGGCGGCGGTGGCGGCGGCCCGGTCTGGCTCGGCCAGGACACCGGCTCCGGCGGCACCATTTCGGGCAACACCGTCACCGGTGGTGACGGCGGCCAGGGTGGTGCTGGCAGCTCAACGGCAGCCGGCAGCGCGGGCGGTTACGGCGGCTACGCCTACGTCTACGTTTACGACGGTGGGGCAGTCACAAATACCGTTGTAACCGGTGGTGACGGTGGCCAGGGTGGTTCCAGCGTGGCTGGCGCGCCCGGCGGCGTGGGCGGTGACGGTGGCGGCGCGTACGTCTACGCCGAATACGCCGGCAGCGAGGTCACAGGCAGCACCGCAATCGGTGGCAATGGCGCCCAGGGCGGTGCTGGTACCGCTAGCGGAGCCGGCGGCACCGGCGGTGACGGCGGCTACGCCGAAATCGGGGCCTACGACCCATCCCAGGTCACCAACAGCACGGCGCTTGGCGGTGACGGTGGTGCCGGTGCGGACGGCGTGCAGATCGGTGGCGGCGGTGACGGTGGTAGCGGGGAGATCTACGCCTACTACGACTCGTCGGTCACCAACGGCACCGCGATCGGTGGCGATGGAGGCGCGCAGAGTGGCGTCACCTATGCGGGCGACGGTGGTTACGCAGAGATTTACGCCTACGACGGCGCAACGATCTCCGATACCACGGCAACCGGTGGCCACGGTGGTCCGGCTACGTCTGCCGACGGCGGATATGCCTACGTCTATGCCGATGGCGTGAGTTCCAGCGTGGCGCACGTCGACGCGACCGGTGGCGACGCAGGCACCGCTGGAGCTGGCGGCGATGCCAACGTCTACACCTACGCCGGCGGGGCAATCACGTTCAGCGACGCCAAGGGTGGCAAGGGTAGCGACTACGGCAATGGCGGAGCCGCGTATCTCCTCGCGAACTCCGACAGCAACGGCAGTGCCACTGGCGGCACCGACGGCAGCATCTACCAGAGCCATGCGGTCGGTGGCGATGCTGGTGCGCAGTACGCCGACGGCGGTGACGGGACGGTCCAGGTTGATTACGCCGGTCTGGTGGCCAACAGCACCGCAACCGGTGGTAACGGCGGGACGGGCTACGAGGCCTACGGCGGCGACGCATCGGTCTACGGCTACGACGGCGGCAGTGTCAGCGGTAGCGATGCCACTGGTGGTAACGGTGGTTCGGGCGACTACGCCGATGGCGGCGACGCCGACGTCGAGGCTCTGTACGACCTGTCCGAAGTCTCCGACAGCACGGCTACCGGTGGTAACGGCGGTTCGGGGTACGACGCCAATGGCGGCTACGCCGAGGTTTACGCCGAGAACGGCTTCGCCAGCGTCGCCAACAGCACCGCTACCGGTGGTAACGGCGGTTCGGGTGATTACTCCGACGGTGGTTACGCCTACACCTGGGCCTATGACACCAACGGGTCGAACGAGGCCAGCACTGTCACCGACAGCAGTTCGACCGGTGGTAACGGCGGTTCGGGTTACGACGCCAATGGCGGCGGCGCCTACGCCGGGGCTGAGTACGACTCGGCGCTAGCTGCGAGCCATTCGACCGGTGGTGCCGGCGGTGCGGGTGACTACTCGGATGGCGGCTTCGCTGAGGTGGAGGCGGACAACGCCTCCAGCGTCTCCGGCAGCACGGCGGACGGCGGCCAAGGCGGTGCGGGCTACGACGGCAACGGTGGCGAGGCATACGTCTATGCCGACGAGGACGGCACTGTGGTCAACGGTGCCGCGACCGGTGGCAATGGCGGTTCCGGCGACGGCACCGGCACTGCTGGCGACGGCGGCGGCGCGTATGTCCAGGCCGGCTATGGCGGCACCATCGGGATTGATCCTTCTGATGGCTCCGTCCAGGGTGCAACTGCGACGGGTGGCACCGGCGGTGCCGCCACGAACAGTGGCTCCGGCGGTGTTGGTGGCGACGCCACGATCGACGCCGGCTACAGCACCGGTGACGGTGGCTGGGCCTGGGGTGATGCGACCGGCGGCGCCGGCGGTTACGGCAACGCCGCTACCGGCGGCGATGGCGGTGCAGCCAACATCCTCGCCGCATGGGATCCGCCTGGCCCGCTCGGCGGCAACGACGGAATCGCTCACGGCAGCGCGACCGGCGGTGATGGCGGCAACGCCGACACCTCCGGAACCGGTGGCACCGGCGGCACCGCAACCATCGAGGCAGGCGGGTTCTTCGGCCTGGTGGATTCGCTCGCCAGCGGCAACGCTGCCGGTGGAGACGGCGGATACGCCAACTACGGTGGTTCGGCCGGCGATGGTGGCGACGCCACCATCCAGGCCTCCAGTGGCGGACAGGTCGCAGGTAGCACCGATACCCCGACCGCGACTGGTGGTAAGGGCGGTGACAGCACGGATAGCGGCTTCGCCGTCAGTGCCGTCGTCGGTGACGGTGGTGATGGCGGCAACGCCATCCTCAGTGCCACCATCGATTCCTCCAGCGTCGACGCATCTGCCACGGGCGGTAACGGCGGCAATGGCGGATTGACCGGTGTCGGCGCGGGTGGTCATGGGTCGAACGGCGGTGACGGCGGTAACGGCGGTAACGCGTCGATCCTCACCACCTTCTTCGGTGTGTCGACGTCCGGCACCGCGGTCGGTGGTGACGGTGGCACCGGCGGCAACGGTGACTACTGGGTCAACAACGTCCTCGATTCTCATGGCGGTAACGGCGGCAACGGCGGTTCTGCCACGGCGCTCAATGCGAATCAGAATGTCGGGCTCCAGGCCGGTGACGGACAACCTGGCAACCCCGGCCTCGATAACGGGACGCCCGGCACCAACGGCGGGAACGGCACTCCGGCAACCGCTCCGTAGTCAGGGAAGCACAACAACGCAGTAACACGAAGCTCCCCCGTCCTATGGGCGGGGGAGCTTTGTGCTGGTCACAGTGTTTAAGCTGCCAATTGTGCATGACGACGACCGCCCAGTATGGAGGTAAGAATGAGCGGCACCACCGCATCCGAGGGCACCGCCGCCGACCCGTATCCGCCCGGGCATCACCCGCTGCCGGCGCGCGACATCGGGCGTCTGCTACTGCGGTGTGACGATCGCCCGGGCCTCGTCGCCGCGGTGACCACGTTCCTGGCCGCGGCGGGCGCCAACGTCATCTCGCTGGATCAGCACTCCACGAGGCAAAGCGGCGGAACCTTCATGCAGCGCACCATCTTTCATCTCCCGGGATTGACGGCCGCCGTCGACACCCTGCGACGCGATTTCGCCGACCAGGTCGCGTCCCCGTTTGGCATCGACTTCCGTCTCTCAGAAGCCGCCAAGCCAAAACGGGTGGCCATCTTGGCCTCCAAAGAAGATCACTGTCTACTCGATCTGCTGTGGCGCAACCGGCGCGGGGAATTGGACATGGCGGTGGTGATGGTGATCGCCAACCATCCCGACCTAGCCGATCAGGTACGCCCGTTCGGTGTGCCGTTCATCCACGTGCCGGCCCGCAAGGAGATCAGAGCGCAGGCCGAGGAGCGCATGCTGGAACTGCTGCGCGGCAACGTCGACCTGGTGGTTCTCGCCCGCTACATGCAAATCGTGACACCAGGTTTCATCGAGGAAGTGGGCTGCCCACTGATCAACATCCACCACTCGTTTCTGCCGGCGTTCATCGGCGCGGCGCCCTACCGCCGGGCCAAGGAGCGCGGCGTGAAGTTGGTGGGGGCCACCGCGCATTACGTCACGGACGACCTCGACGAAGGGCCGATCATCGAACAAGACGTGGTGCGGGTCGACCATCGTCACAGCGTGGATGACTTGGTGCGGCTCGGCGCTGATGTGGAGCGCGCAGTTCTGTCGCGAGCCGTGCAGTGGCATTGCGAGGACCGGGTCATTCGGTACGAGAACCAGACGGTCTGCTTCTGATCGCTGCGCGCGCCTAGACTCGACCCGTGCTCATTGGTTCCCATGTCCACGGCGATGACCCGCTGGCGGCCGCGGCCGCCGACGGCGCCGAGGCGGTGCAGTTCTTCCTCGGCAATCCGCAGAGCTGGAAGAAGCCCAAACCGCGCGACGATGCCGAGACGCTGAAGGCGTCGCCGGTCCCGCTGTACGTGCATGCGCCGTACCTGATCAATGTGGCGTCGGCCAACAACCGGGTTCGTATCCCGTCGCGAAAGATCCTGCAGGACACCTGCGATGCCGCCGCCGAGATCGACGCAACCGCGGTGATCGTGCACGGGGGTCACGCCGATGACAACGACATGGCGGCCGGCTTCGAGCGCTGGGCCAAGGCTCTCGCGCAGCTCGAGACCACTGTGCCGGTGTATCTGGAGAACACCGCAGGCGGCGATCACGCGATGGCGCGCCACTTCGACACGATCGCCCGGCTGTGGGAGCGCATCGCCGACACCGGCATCGGGTTCTGTCTCGACACTTGCCATGCCTGGGCGGCCGGCGAGGAGCTGATCGACGCCGTCGAGCGGATCAAAGCCATCACCGGCCGCGTCGACCTGGTGCACTGCAACGATTCCCGCGATGCCAAGGGGTCCGGCGCTGACCGGCACGCCAATTTCGGTACAGGACAGATCGATCCGCAACTTCTGGTCGCGGTCGTGCGGGCGGCCGACGCGCCGGTGATCTGCGAGACGGCCGACGAGGGCCGCAAGGACGACATCGCCTTTCTGCGGGAACACCTCAGCTAGCCGTGTGGGCTCGTCGAGTCGCGCTGCTGGTCGCGCTGTGCCTGGTGGCCGCCTGCGCACCCGCGACCGGGTTCACGCCGGGTGTCAGTGCGCACACGATCCAGGTCGGCGGTGTCGACCGGGACTACCGGCTCTACGTTCCCGACGGTCTGCCGAAGTCGGCCCCGCTGGTCGTGATGCTGCACGGGTGGACCGGTAGCGCCAAACAGGCGCAGCGGGAGTACGGCTGGGACGAGCAGGCCGACTCCGCCAAGTTCGTGGTCGCCTATCCCGATGGGGTGGGCGGATCGTGGAACGCCGACGGGTGTTGCGGGCAGGCGAGCAAGGACAACGTCGACGACGTCGGTTTCATCACCGCCGCGGTCCGCGACATCACCGAGAAACTGGACATCGACAAGACGCGTATCTATGCCGCCGGGATCAGCAACGGCGGCATCATGGCGTACAAATTAGCCTGCAACACCGACCTTTTCGCGGCCATCGGGCCGGACGCGGCCACTCAACTTGCTGCCTGCCCGGCGCCGCGGCCGACGTCGGTGCTGCACATCCACGGCACCGACGACCGCCTGGTCCGCTACGACGGGCAACCTGGGACCGCTCTGCCGATCGCGACCATGACGCCGCCCGACGTCAGTGCGTTCTGGCGCAACGTCGATCACTGCGACCCTCCCGCGACGACCGTCGACGGCGATCTCACAACGTCGGTCGCCAGCTGTCCGAGTGGGCGCAGCGTCGAGCTGATCACCGTGGCCGGCGGTGAACACGACTGGCCATCGTTCGCCACTGAGCGGATGTGGGATTTCTTCGCCGCGCACCCCGGCCGGCGCGCCTAGTTCCCCGGGTCGCGTCGCTCCTGCCCGCCGAGCTAGACGAGATACACCTTTCGCAGCGTCTCGGTCACCGTCCACACGGTCGGGGTGTCCTTGGCCAGCCGCACCACGTCGCCGGCGCCCAGCGTGAGCGTCGGGCTGCCGTCGTCGAATTCGACGGTGGCAGCGCCGGAGAGCACCACGAACAGTTCGTCGGCTTCGACATCACGCATGACTCCGGGCGTCATCTCCCACACTCCGACCTCCAGGCTGCCGAACGATCCGAGTTCGGCTGTGCCGGTGTGCGGCTCACCGCGCACCGACTGGTCGACGGGCACCGGTTCGTGTTCGAGCCATTGGGTGGCGACGTGGATGACGGAGTTCGGCTTCACGCCATCCAGCCTGCCATATTACGAATCTTGTGCGATTGTCGTAGAACTGTAATAGTGGTGTCATGTCGGATACGCATGTCGTCACCAACCAGGTCCCGCCGCTGACGGACCACAACCCGGCCAGCTCGCCGGTCCTGATCGAGGCGCTCATTCGCGAGGGCGGCCAGTGGGGCGTGGACGAGGTCGCTGAGCTCGGTGCGCTGGCGGGCAGTGCCCAGGCGCAGCGCTGGGGCGAGCTGGCCGATCGCAATCAGCCGATCCTGCACACCCACGACCGCTACGGCTACCGCGTCGACGAGATCGAATACGACCCCGCTTACCACGAGCTGATGCGCACGGCGATCGCCCACGGCGTGCACGCCGCGCCGTGGGCCGACGACCGTCCCGGCGCCCATGTGGTCCGCGCGGCGAAGATGGGGGTGTGGACTCCCGAGCCCGGGCACGTCTGCCCGATCTCGATGACCTACGCCGTCGTCCCCGCGCTGCGGCACAACCCCGAACTCGCCGCGATCTACGAGCCGCTGCTGACCAGCCGCAAGTACGACCCCGACCTGAAAGTGCCTGCCACCAAAGTCGGTATCACCGCGGGAATGTCGATGACCGAGAAGCAGGGCGGCTCCGACGTCCGGGCCGGCACCACCCAAGCCGTCCCCAACGGCGACGGCAGCTACACCATCACCGGTCACAAATGGTTCACCTCCGCGGCGATGAGCGACATCTTCCTGGTGCTGGCGCAAGCGCCCGGCGGCCTGAGCTGTTTCATGCTGCCGCGCGTTCTTCCCGACGGCACCCGCAACCGAATGTTCCTGCAGCGCTTGAAGGACAAGCTCGGCAACCACGCCAACGCCTCCAGCGAGGTGGAGTACGACGGCGCCGTCGCCTGGCTGGTCGGCGAGGAAGGCCGCGGCGTGCCCACCATCATCGAGATGGTCAACCTCACCCGGCTGGACTGCACCCTGGGCAGCGCCACCAGCATGCGCAACGGCCTGACCCGCGCCGTGCACCACACTCAGCATCGCAAGGCGTTCGGCGCATATCTGATCGACCAGCCGTTGATGCGCAACGTGATTGCCGACCTCGCCGTCGAGGCCGAGGCGGCCACCGTCGTAGCAATGCGGATGGCCGGCGCCACCGATGCCGTCGTCCGCGGCGACGAACGCGAGACCCTGCTGCGCCGGATCGGCCTGGCGGCCGCCAAGTATTGGGTGTGCAAACGTGCGACCCCGCACGCTGCCGAGGCGATGGAATGCCTTGGCGGCAACGGCTATGCCGAGGAATCCGGAATGCCGCGGCTGTACCGCGAGGCGCCGCTGATGGGTATCTGGGAAGGGTCGGGCAACGTCAGCGCGCTGGACACGTTGCGCGCCATGGCAACCCGCCCCGAGTGCGTCGGTGTCCTCTTCGACGAGCTGGCGACGACCGCCGGGCAAGATGCTCGTCTGGACACCCACGTGGCCGAATTGCGTTCGGAGCTGGAGGACCTCGACGGCATCGAGTACCGCGCACGCACCATCGCCGAGGACATCACAGTGGCGCTGCAGGGTTCACTGCTGGTCCGCCACGGTCATCCCGCGGTCGCCGAGGCGTTTCTGGCCTCGCGGGTCGGCGGCAACTGGGGCGGTGCGTTCGGGACGCTGCCTGCCGGACTCGACCTGGCGCCGATCATCGAACGCTGCCTGGTGAAGGGATGACCGAACTCACGACGATGACCTACGAGGTCACCGATCGGGTTGCCCGCATCACCTTCAACCGGCCCGAGAAGGGCAACGCGATCGTCGCGGAGACCCCACAGGAGTTGGCCGCGCTGGTGGAACGCGCCGACCTGGACCCGGACGTGCATGTCATCTTGGTGTCGGGCCGCGGCGAAGGATTCTGCGCCGGTTTCGATCTCGGCGCGTACGCCGACGGCTCGTCGTCGGCAGGCGGCGGGGACCGGCAGGGCACCGTGCTCGACGGTAAGACGCAGGCGGTCAACCACAAGGCTGACCGACCGTGGGACCCGATGATCGACTACCAGATGATGAGCCGCTTCGTGCGCGGCTTCTCCAGCCTGATGCACGCTGACAAGCCGACGGTGGTGAAGATTCACGGGTATTGCGTGGCGGGCGGTACCGATATCGCGCTGCACGCCGACCAGGTGATCGCCGCCTCAGACGCCAAGATCGGTTATCCGCCGACCCGGGTGTGGGGCGTTCCGGCGGCCGGGCTGTGGGCGCATCGGCTGGGTGATCAGCGGGCCAAACGCCTTCTGCTGACCGGGGATTGCATCACCGGCGCCCAAGCCGCCGAGTGGGGCCTGGCGGTGGAGGCGCCGGATCCGGCCGACCTCGACGAGCGCACCGAACGGCTGGTGGAGCGGATCGCGGCGGTGCCGGTGAACCAGTTGATCATGGTGAAGCTGGCGATGAACACCGCGCTGTATCAGCAGGGCGTGGCGACCAGTCGCATGGTCAGCACGGTGTTCGACGGGATCGCCCGGCACACCCCGGAGGGGCACGCGTTCGTGGCGGACGCCCGCGAGCACGGCTTCCGGGAGGCGGTCCGGCACCGCGACGAGCCGTTCGGTGACCATGGGCGTCGCGCCTCGGGAGTGTGAGCGTGCCGCAGTCGTTGGCGAAGATGACCGCCCGGTCGGTGGTGCTGAGTGTCTTGCTCGGCGCTCACCCGGCCTGGGCCACGTCGGCCGAATTGCTGCAGCTGACATCGGATTTCGGCATCCGCGAGCAGACCCTGCGGGTGGCGTTGACCCGGATGGTGGCCGCCGGGGATCTGGTGCGTTCCGACAACGGGTATCGACTGTCCGACCGGCTGTTGACCCGCCAGCGCCGCCAGGACGATGCGCTCTACCCGCGCATGCGCGACTGGAACGGCGACTGGGTGATTGTGGTGATCACTGCGGTCGGTATGGATGCCCGAGCGCGCGCCGCGTTGCGAACCACTTTGCAGCTCAAGCGGTTCGGTGAGATCCGGGAGGGCGTCTGGTTGCGTCCGGACAACCTCGATGACGAGCTGCCCGCCGAGGTCGGCGAACGGGTGCGGGTGCTGCACGCCCGCGACGACGACCCGGCCGAGCTGACCGGTCGGCTGTGGGATCTGGGTGGCTGGGCCGATACCGGACGTCAGCTCCTGGATGACATCGCCGCGGCGGACGACATTCCGGCGAGATTCCGTGCCGCCGCCGCGATTGTGCGCCACCTGCTCACCGATCCGGTGCTGCCGGAAGAACTGCTGCCGGCGCGCTGGCCGGGCGCCGCGCTGCGGCGGGCCTATGCAGACTTCGCCGCCGAGCTGGTCGCGCGGCGGGATGAGGGACAACTGGTGGAGGCAACATGACGGATCCGGTACGCGTCGAAAAGAATGGGCCTGTCACGACGGTGATCATCGACCGTCCGCAGGCCCGCAACGCTGTCAACGGTCCCACCGCGATGGCCTTGTTCAACGCTTTCGACGAGTTCGACAACGACGACTCGGCATCGGTGGCGGTGCTCTGGGGTGACAACGGAACCTTCTGCGCCGGAGCCGATCTAAAGGCGATCGGCACGCCGGATACCAACCCCACGCACCGACCTCGGACTGGATCCGATGTCGCCGGCCCAGCGGCTCCGGGCCCCATGGGACCCAGCCGCATGCAGCTGTCCAAACCGGTGATCGCCGCGGTCAGCGGCTACGCCGTCGCCGGCGGCCTCGAGCTGGCGCTGTGGTGCGATCTGCGGGTCGCGGACGAAGACGCCGTGTTCGGGGTGTTCTGCCGCCGGTGGGGGGTTCCGCTGATCGACGGCGGCACCGTGCGCCTACCTCGTCTCATCGGCCACAGCCGGGCGATGGACCTGATCCTCACCGGCCGCGCCGTCGGCGCCGAGGAAGCCCTGGCGATCGGCCTGGCCAATCGGGTGGTGCCGCCAGGTCAGAGCCGCCAGGCCGCCGAGGAATTGGCCGCCGAACTGGCCCAGCTTCCGCAGCTGTGCCTGCGTTCGGACCGGATGTCGGCGCTCAACCAGTGGGGTCGGTCCGAAGCCGACGCCATGGACTTCGAATTCGGCAGCCTGTCGCGGGTGGCTGCCGAGTCCCTTGCCGGTGCGCAGCGATTCGCCAAGGGCGCCGGCCGGCACGGTGCGAAGGCGTGAGCCGCGACCACCTACGACTTGTTGAGCGTGTTCCCCGAGCCGAGGTTGTTCACCTTCGGGTCGCCCTTGTAGGTGATCGTGTTGTTGAGGCCGACGACGGACAGTTCCTTGTCGATGGTGCCGAAGGTGATCTTGTTGTCCGCGCCGCCGATGTTCACCGACGCGCACGTGCCTTTGACCGTCAGGGTGTTGTTGGACCCGCCGACGTTCAGCGACTTTCCGTCGGCGCAGTCGATCTCGGCGGTCGTGCCGAACGAGCCGTAGTTGATGGTGTTGCCCACCTCAACCTGTGCTCCCGAGCTTCCGGCCGTCGCCGTCGGTGAGGTGGAGTCCTTGCTGGTGGATCCGCAGCCCGACAGCGCGATGGCGGCGATAACGCTGATCCCAGCGATGAGGGTGGGGGAGTTCATCGGCATTCGTCCGTCCTTCACGATTACGCCGGAACGCGGTCGATCCGGTTCGTCATTCCTAACTCGCGGCCGCGGTCGAGGACGACTGGCTCGCCGCTCGTGTGCAGGACCGTCTGGTCCCAGCCGTAGACCGTGATGTCATTGACGACGTTATCGGCGATCACCGTCTTCGACGAGCCTTATGGGGTCACGGCCCGCCACGATGCCGCAGCCGGGGATGTGACCGTTCCGGTGATACCCGCCGTGAGGGCGGCAACGCAGGTCATGATGAACGCGCCGCCGCGGTGTCCCCAGCTCACCGACATGCTTCACTTGGCAGCCAACCTGAGTTGGAAACTGCGTCGCAGCCGGTCGGTCAACTAGAGTTCTCCGTCGATCCACCCAGGGAAGGGCGTGCAATGACATCTCGGCCGGAACCGGAGTCGGCGGCTGCCCGCCCGCGCCCCGGAAACCGGTCGTCGGCGAGGTCGAACAAGCTCAGCCGCGAGGTCATCGTCAACGCGGCCCTGACCTTCCTCGATCGGGAAGGCTGGGACGGACTCACCATCAATGCACTGGCCACCCAGTTGGGTACCAAGGGGCCGTCGCTCTACAACCACGTGCACAGCCTCGACGATCTGCGTCGCACGGTCCGCATGCACGTCATCGACGACATCCTGCAGATGCTGTCCACCGTCGGGCAGGGCCGCACCCGCGACGACGCCGTGACCGCGATGGCCAGCGCCTACCGCAGCTACGCGCACCATCACCCGGGCCGCTACTCGGCTTTCACCCGTATGCCGTTGGGCGGTGACGACCCGGAGTTCACGGCCGCGTCGCATGCCGCCGCGGCCCCGGTGATCGAGGTACTCGCCTCGTACGGCCTGGACGGCGACGACGCCTTTTATGCCTCGCTGGAGTTCTGGGCCGCGCTGCACGGGTTCGTGCTGTTGGAAATGACGGGCGTGATGGACATGGTCGACACCGATGCGGTGTTCTCGGACATGGTCCTGCGCCTGGCTGCCGGGATGGCGCGCCGGAACGGAGCGCACGGCTGAGCCCACCTCGGGCACCCGAATATCGGTGCTGTCGGGAACCGATGCCGACATTCACGCGTTGACCTGCGGTAAGGCCCATCAGGAGCCCCGTGCACCGAGTTTGGAGGGGCGTGCCGCGCCTGGTATCGTGGGAGCTCGTGCCTGGCCGTTAGGGGCGCTTGCGGGGACGCATGCGCGCACGCCGGGCAAATTCGCATGTCCAGTATGCATCGGATTCGACTGGTGCACAGTGTGTGCGACACGCCCGGCAGCGGGGTACGCGGCGGGGTGAAAACAGCAGTACAGAGACTTGAGAAGCGCCGAAAGACGTACGAGAGAAGAAAGCCGGTAGATGCCAACCATTCAGCAGCTGGTCCGCAAGGGTCGCACCGACAAGGTCGCGAAGGTGAAGACCGCGGCCCTCAAGGGCAGCCCGCAGCGCCGCGGCGTGTGCACCCGCGTGTACACGACCACCCCGAAGAAGCCGAACTCGGCACTTCGCAAGGTCGCGCGCGTGAAGCTGACGACCGGCGTCGAGGTGACCGCCTACATCCCCGGTGAGGGCCACAACCTGCAGGAGCACTCGATGGTGCTGGTGCGCGGCGGCCGTGTGAAGGACCTCCCCGGCGTTCGCTACAAGATCATCCGCGGTTCGCTGGACACCCAGGGTGTCAAGAACCGCAAGCAGGCCCGTAGCCGTTACGGCGCGAAGAAGGAGAAGAGCTAATGCCGCGCAAGGGTCCCGCGCCGAAGCGCCCGTTGGTCAATGACCCGGTCTACGGCTCGCAGCTGGTCACCCAGCTGGTGAACAAGGTCCTGCTGGACGGGAAGAAATCGCTGGCAGAACGCATTGTTTATGGTGCGCTCGAGCAGGCTCGTGACAAGACCGGCACCGATCCGGTCATCACCCTGAAGCGCGCTCTCGACAACGTCAAGCCCGCCCTCGAGGTGCGCAGCCGTCGTGTCGGTGGCGCCACCTATCAGGTGCCCGTCGAGGTCCGCCCGGAACGCTCCACCACTCTGGCCCTGCGCTGGTTGGTGAGCTTTTCCAAGGCGCGCCGCGAGAAGACCATGATCGAGCGGCTGGCGAACGAGATTCTCGACGCCAGCAATGGCCTGGGTGCAGCCGTGAAGCGGCGCGAAGACACCCACAAGATGGCCGAGGCGAACCGGGCCTTCGCGCACTACCGCTGGTGATTGCACTGCCGGCGGCCACCGCGTGGCGGCTGCCGGCGCATGACCACACCAAATTGAGAAGCGAAAGAGTGGGAATTTAGCCGTGGCACAGGACGTGCTCACCGACCTGAACAAGGTCCGCAACATCGGCATCATGGCGCACATCGATGCCGGCAAGACGACAACGACCGAGCGCATCCTCTTCTACACCGGTATCTCGTACAAGATCGGTGAGGTGCACGACGGTGCCGCCACGATGGACTGGATGGAGCAGGAGCAGGAGCGGGGTATCACCATCACCTCGGCCGCGACCACCTGCTTCTGGAACGACAACCAGATCAACATCATCGACACCCCGGGCCACGTCGACTTCACCGTCGAGGTGGAGCGCTCGCTGCGCGTGCTCGACGGTGCCGTCGCCGTCTTCGACGGCAAGGAAGGTGTCGAGCCGCAGTCCGAGCAGGTCTGGCGTCAGGCCGACAAGTACGACGTGCCGCGCATCTGCTTCGTCAACAAGATGGACAAGCTGGGCGCCGACTTCTACTTCTCGGTGCAGACGATGAAGGACCGCCTCGGCGCGAACGTCGTCCCGATCCAGCTGCCGATCGGCTCCGAGGGCGACTTCGAGGGCGTCGTCGACCTGGTCGAGATGAAGGCCAAGGTCTGGCGCGGTGAGACGAAGCTCGGCGAGAAGTACGACGTCGTCGACATCCCGGCCGATATGCAGGAGAAGGCCGAGGAATATCGCACCGCGATGATCGAGTCCATCGCCGAGACCGATGACGACCTCATGGAGAAGTACCTGGGCGGCGAAGAGCTCACCGTCGAGGAGATCAAGGGCGGTCTGCGCAAGCTGACCGTCACCAGCGCGGGTTACCCGGTGCTGTGCGGTTCCGCGTTCAAGAACAAGGGCGTGCAGCCCATGCTCGACGCGGTCATCGACTACCTGCCGACCCCGCTGGACGTTGCGGCCGCCGAAGGCCACCGCCCGGGCAAGGAAGACGAGATCGTCTTGCGCAAGCCGTCGGCCGACGAGCCGTTCTCCGGGCTGGCGTTCAAGGTTGCCACCCACCCGTTCTTCGGCAAGTTGACCTACGTCCGGGTGTACTCGGGCAAGGTCGACTCCGGCGCACAGGTCATCAACTCGACCAAGGGCAAGAAGGAGCGGCTGGGCAAGCTGTTCCAGATGCACTCCAACAAGGAGAACCCGGTCGAATCGGCATCCGCCGGCCACATCTACGCGGTGATCGGCCTCAAGGACACCACCACCGGTGACACCCTGAGCGATCCGAACGACCAGGTTGTGCTCGAGTCGATGACCTTCCCGGATCCCGTCATCCAGGTCGCCATCGAGCCCAAGACGAAGAGTGACCAGGAGAAGCTGTCCCTGGCCATTCAGAAGCTGGCCGAAGAGGATCCGACCTTCAAGGTCAACCAGGACCACGAGACCGGCCAGACCATCATCGGCGGCATGGGCGAGCTCCACCTGGACATCCTGGTGGACCGTATGCGCCGCGAGTTCAAGGTCGAGGCCAACGTCGGCAAGCCGCAGGTCGCCTACAAGGAGACCATCAAGCGCGCAGTCGACAAGGTCGAGTTCACGCATAAGAAGCAGACCGGTGGCTCCGGCCAGTTCGCGAAGGTTCTCGTCGCCATCGAGCCGTTTGTCGGCGAGGACGGCGCAACCTACGAGTTCGAGAACAGGGTCACCGGTGGCCGCATCCCCCGCGAGTACATCCCGTCGGTGGATGCCGGTGCGCAGGACGCCATGCAGTACGGCGTGCTGGCCGGTTACCCGCTGGTGAACTTGAAGCTCATCCTGCTCGACGGCGCGTACCACGACGTCGACTCGTCGGAAATGGCCTTCAAGATCGCCGGTTCCCAGGCGCTGAAAAAGGCTGCCGCGCAAGCGCAGCCGGTCATCCTGGAACCTGTTATGGCCGTCGAGGTCACGACGCCCGAGGATTACATGGGCGACGTGATCGGCGACCTGAACTCCCGCCGTGGTCAGATTCAAGCCATGGAGGAGCGCAGCGGTGCTCGCGTCGTCAAGGCGCACGTGCCGCTGTCGGAGATGTTCGGCTATGTCGGGGACCTGCGGTCCCGGACCCAGGGCCGGGCGAACTACTCCATGGTGTTCGATTCGTACGCCGAAGTTCCGGCGAACGTGTCGAAGGAGATCATCGCGAAGGCGACGGGTCAGTAATCCGTTGCTGCGGCAACACAACTGAAAACATCAACACTGCTTAACCAAAGCAACAACAAGTCCAGGAGGACACAGAAGTGGCGAAGGCGAAGTTCGAGCGGACGAAGCCGCACGTCAACATCGGGACCATCGGTCACGTTGACCACGGCAAGACCACGCTGACTGCAGCAATCACCAAGGTTCTGCACGACAAGTACCCGGAGTTGAACGAATCGCGCGCATTCGACCAGATCGACAATGCGCCCGAGGAGCGTCAGCGCGGTATCACCATCAACATCTCCCACGTGGAGTACCAGACCGAGAAGCGTCACTACGCGCACGTCGACGCCCCCGGTCACGCTGACTACATCAAGAACATGATCACCGGTGCCGCCCAGATGGACGGCGCGATTCTGGTGGTCGCCGCCACCGACGGTCCCATGCCGCAGACCCGCGAGCACGTGCTGCTCGCCCGCCAGGTCGGCGTCCCCTACATCCTGGTGGCGCTGAACAAGGCCGATATGGTCGACGACGAGGAGCTCCTGGAGCTCGTCGAGCTGGAGGTCCGCGAACTGCTGGCCGCCCAGGAGTTCGACGAGGAAGCACCGGTCATCAAGGTGTCCGCACTCAAGGCCCTCGAGGGTGACCCGCAGTGGGTCAAGAGCGTCGAGGATCTGATGGACGCCGTCGACGAGTCGATCCCGGACCCGGTCCGCGACACCGACAAGCCGTTCCTGATGCCCGTCGAGGACGTCTTCACGATCACCGGCCGCGGCACCGTGGTCACCGGTCGTGTCGAGCGTGGCGTGATCAACGTGAACGAGGAAGTCGAGATCGTCGGCATCAAGCCGACCGTCACCAAGACCACGGTCACCGGTGTGGAAATGTTCCGCAAGCTGCTCGACCAGGGCCAGGCCGGCGACAACGTCGGTCTGCTGGTTCGTGGCGTCAAGCGCGAGGATGTCGAGCGCGGCCAGGTCGTCGTGAAGCCCGGCACCACCACCCCGCACACCGAGTTCGAGGGCAGCGTCTACATCCTGTCCAAGGACGAGGGCGGCCGTCACACGCCGTTCTTCAACAACTACCGCCCGCAGTTCTACTTCCGTACCACGGACGTGACCGGCGTGGTGACCCTTCCCGAGGGCACCGAGATGGTGATGCCCGGTGACAACACCGACATCTCCGTCAAGCTGATCCAGCCCGTGGCCATGGACGAGGGCCTGCGGTTCGCGATCCGTGAAGGTGGCCGCACCGTCGGCGCCGGCCGGGTCACCAAGATCATCAAGTGATCTGACACAGCAGTTCCGCGAAGCGGCGCTCACCTTCGGGTGGGCGCCGCTTTCGTTTGTCCGAAACCCCTCGTGCCCCGGTGCTAGGCTGCGGAATCCACAACGGGGTGGGGCGATGGACGACGACGATTTTCAGCAGCCGGCGTATCCGCCGTCGGTTTTGTTCGGCGGCGCGGCACTGCTGGCTGTGCTCGGTGGCATCGTCGCGTCGGTACTCATGGTCAGCGCGGCGAGCGTCGGCAGCCACCAGTCACCCCCGGCGCCTCGCAGCCAGCCGGCCGCCCACCCGGCGTCCCCGGCACCCGTGCGGCCCGCGCCGCCGGCCCAGCCCGAGGCCCAGAACAGTCTCGAGGTGTTCGTCAATCGACTCGTCCCGCAGTTGCCGGGCTTGGATCAGCTACTGCAACCCCCCTGAGCAGGGCGGTCTGAAGCTCGTCGCAGACTGCGACAAGTGGTCCCAAGCGGATGTCGTGGAGTTAGTCTGATCGCGACATTGCTGGCCGAAAAGGGGTGTGCCAAATGTTGGGTCGGTATCTCAAAGCGCAATTGACCGTCCTGCTGTTCGGCGGCCTCGTCGGTCCGATCTTCCTGATCGTGTACTTCGCCCTCGGGCCGTTCGCGCGGCCATACATCGGATGGATGTTCTGGGTCGGCCTGCTGATCACGGCGGGCGACGTGCTCGCCGCCCTGTGGTTGACCAACTCCGGGATGAAGTCCGCGGCCAGGCACGAGGAGCTGAACCAGCGTGGTGTTCTGGTGCTGGCGCAGATCACCGGTATCTCGGACACCTCGTGGTTCGTCAACGACCAACAGATGATCAAGGTGAACCTCCACTTCGAGGTGCCCGGCTATCAGGGTTTCGACACTCAGGAGACCATGGCGTCGAGCCCCACCCGCATGCAGATCCTCAACGCCCACAAGTTGGTCGCGCTCGTCGAGCCGGGCACGCAGAAGTACGAAATCGACTGGAACGCCAGCGCTTTGATTGCCGGCGTGGTGCCCGCGCAGTTCACCCTCGCCGAGGACAACAAGACCTACGACCTGCGGGGGCAGGCCGGCCCGCTGATGGAGATCATGCAGATCCTGCGCGCCAACGGCGTGCCGATGAACGGCACCATCGACATCCGATCCAATCCTGCTGTGCGCCAGCAGGTGATGGCCGTCGTCCGGCGGGCCGCCGCCGGGCAGCCGGTGGCCGCCACACCACCGGCGGCCGCGCAACCCGCCACCACTACGCCGTACGTGCCGCCACCGATGCCGGAAGTGTCGACCGCGCAACGTCTTCAAGAGCTCGAGACCCTGAGGGCGACCGGCTCGATCACCGAGGCGGAATACACGGCCAAACGACAGCAGATCCTGGCCGATCTCTAGCTGATGGCCTCGACCGAAGCGCCGACGCAGGCCGACGGGAAGGTCAGCCTGCCGACCCTGACCGCCATGGTGGTCGGGTCCATGGTCGGGTCGGGGGTCTTTCTGCTGCCGCGACGCTTCGGAGTCGAGACCGGGGTGCTCGGGGCGCTGATCGCCTGGGCGATCGCCGGCAGCGGAATGCTGATGCTGGCCTTCGTCTTCCAGCGACTGGCCACCCGTAAGCCAGATCTGGATGCGGGCATCTTCGCCTACGCCAAGGCCGGTTTCGGTGACTACGTCGGCTTCAATTCGGCGTTCGGGTTCTGGGCGTCGGCGTGCGCGGGCAACACCTCTTACTGGGTGTTGATCATGGCGACCACCGCGGCGCTGTTCCCGTCGCTCGGCACGGGAGACACCGTGCTGGCGGTCGTCTTGGCGTCGATCGGGGTGTGGTTGTTCTGCTTCCTGATCCTGCGCGGTGTCAAGGAGGCGGCGATCATCAACCGGATCGCCACCGTTGCCAAGATCATCCCGATCCTGCTGTTCATCGTCATCGCACTTGTCGCGTTCAAGGGCGGCGTCTTCGCGGATAACTTCTGGGGTGGCGACGGGAACTACTCCCTGAGCTCGGTCTTCGAACAGGCCAAGGGGACGATGCTGATCACGGTGTTCGTCTTCCTGGGCATCGAAGGCGCCAGCGTGTATTCGCGTTTCGCCCGTAAACGGGAGGACGTCGGGCGCGCCACCGTGATCGGTTTCCTCAGTGTGCTCAGCGTGTTCATGTTGGTCACCCTGGTGTCCTACGGCATCCTGCCGCAGCACGAGCTGGCCCAGGTTGACCAGCCGTCGATGGCTTCGGTCTTGGAAACGATTGTCGGACATTGGGGTTCGGTGTTCATCCGGGTCGGGGTGATCGTCTCGGTGCTGGGTGCATATCTGGCCTGGACGTTGATGGCCGCCGAAATCCTCTACCTTCCGGCCAAATCGGACGACATGCCGAGGTTCCTGGCCCGCACCAACTCTCATGGCGCCCCCGTCGCAGCACTGATCATGGCGGGCGGCCTGGTCCAGCTGCTCCTTATCCTGCTGCTGTTCACTTCCGACGCACTGAATTTCATGCTCGACCTGACCGCGGCGCTGTCCCTGGTTCCATACCTGCTTGCGGCGGCGTACGCGCTGAAACTGACGATCACCGGCGAGACCTACGGCCACGGCGATCCGCGCCGGTCCGACCTGGTGGTCGCCGTCCTCGCCACCGTCTACACGCTGTTTCTGGTCTACGCCGCCGGGGTGTCTCATCTGATGCTGTCCTGCATCCTCTACGCACCGGGGGCGATCCTGTACGTGATCGCGCGCCGGGAACGCCGGCTCCCGCTGTTCCGCCCGGCGGAGGCGGTCTTGTTCGTCATCATCCTCGTCGGCGCGGTCTCGGGTGTGGTCTCGCTGGCCACGGGCGCAATCGAACTCTAGGGAAGGGAAGTGGTGTGGTGACGTCTGCATCTGCTTCATACGGCGTGCATTCCGAAGTGGGAACGCTGCGCAAGGTGCTGGTGTGTTCGCCCGGCCTGGCCCACGAGCGGCTCACCCCGACCAATTGCGACGACCTGCTGTTCGACGACGTGCTGTGGGTGCAGAACGCCCGCCGGGACCACTTCGACTTCATGGACAAGATGCGCGAGCGCGGTGTCGAGGTGGTCGAACTGCACAACCTGCTGTCCGAGACGATGGAGATCCCGGACGGCCGCACGTGGCTGCTCGACCGCAAGATCGTCGCCAACGAGGTAGGGATGGGGCTGGTCGACGATACGAGGGCGTTCCTCGACGAGCTGCCCGCCCGTCGGCTGACCGAGTTCCTGATCGGCGGGCTGTCGACCCGCGACCTGCCGGTCGACCTCGGCCGGGGCTACCGCGCTCTGGCCCGCGAGCATGCCGGAATCACCGAGTATCTGATGCCGCCGCTACCCAACACGTTGTACACCCGGGACACCACCTGCTGGATCTACTCGGGTGTGACGCTGAACCCGCTGTTCTGGCCGGCGCGGCACGACGAAACGCTGCTGATGAAGGCCATCTATGAGTTCCATCCCGATTTCACCGGCTCGACAGTGTGGTGGGGTGACCCCGAAAAGTCCTGGGGGATGGCCACTATCGAGGGGGGCGACGTCTTGGTGCCCGGCAACGGCGTGGTGTTGATCGGGATGAGTGAACGCACCTCGCGGCAGGCGATCACCCAGGTGGCGGCGACGCTGTTCGAACGCGGCGCGGCCGAACGCATCATCCTGGCGGGGATGCCCAAGCTGCGCGCCGCCATGCACCTCGACACCGTGTTCACCTTCGCCGACCGCGATATCGTGACGATCTACCCCGAAATCGTCGACAACATCCAGACTTTCACGCTGCTCCCCAGCGATTCGGCCCCCGGCCTGGACGTCATCGAGGAGACCAAGCCGTTCGTTGAGGTGGTCGCGAGCGCCTTGGGCCTCGGCGCCTTGCGGGTGGTCGAAACCGGGGGCAGCGCCTACGACTCCGAGCGGCAGCAGTGGGACAGCGGCAACAACCTGGTGGCGGTCGAGCCGGGCGTGGTGTTCGCCTACGACCGCAACACCCACACCAACTCGCTGCTGCGTAAGGCGGGCGTCGAAGTCATCACCATCGTCGGCGCCGAACTGGGTCGCGGACGAGGCGGCGGTCACTGCATGACCTGCCCGATCGTCCGCGACCCGGTCAGCTACTGAGCCCGGTCAGTTATTGCCCCCCACCGGGGGAGTGTTGCCGCTGGGCCCATAGGCACCGTTCTGGTCGTTGGCGTTGCCGGCGCCCCCGGCGGGGTCGGGCGGCGTCGCCAGGTTGCCGGAGGTTTGGCACGTCGACGTGGCGGTCTGCGGAACCACGCAATCGTTCTGCGGTGCGGCGGACGCGATCGGAGCGGCAATCAATGCGGCGGCCGCACCGGTCAGCAGTGCTGGGGCGATGCTACGGATGGTCAATGCCATGTGGTCCCTACTTTCGTGCTGAGGGGTGTTGCTAGCCCGTGGCTAGGGGCGAGCTGTGAAGCGGGCCTATGCGATGCGGCTCGAAATCCGCTGCGTCTCTGCTAATCAAGGCCTCCCGGCCCGCCCAGCAGAAATACCCGAGTGACCCGTGGGCAAACACGACGTCACATTTGCGACCGCTGGCTGGGAAGTATTTAGAACACGTTCCAGTTCTCTTGCTAGCCTGGCCTGAGCTGACTGAAAGGACCATTGATGACAACATCGTCGGGGACCCTCGAGGGGCGAGTGGCGTTCGTCACCGGTGCCGCGCGGGGCCAGGGCCGCGCCCACGCTGTCCGGCTGGCACGCGAAGGCGCCGACGTGATCGTCTCCGATATCTGCGCCTCGGTCAGTGACACCATTCCCTATCCCGGGACCACCGCTGAGGACCTGAACGAGACGGTCCGGTTGGTGGAGGCCGAGGGGCGCAAGGTCCTGGGACGCGAAGTCGATGTCCGCGACGACGCCGCGGTACGCCAGCTGGTGGCCGACGGCGTCGAGCAGTTCGGCAGGCTCGACATCCTGGTCGCCAACGCCGGTGTGCTGTCCTGGGGCCGGTTGTGGGAGTTGACCGACGAACAGTGGAACACCGTCATCGACACCAACCTCACCGGGACCTGGCGCACGCTCCGTGCCGTCGTCCCGGCGATGATCGAGGCCGGCAACGGCGGATCGATCATCGTGGTGAGTTCGTCGGCCGGGGTGAAGGCCACCCCGGGCAACAGCCACTATGCCGCGTCCAAGCACGGGCTGACCGCCCTGACGAACTCGCTGGCGTTGGAAGCCGGTGAGTACGGTATCCGGGTCAACTCGATCCACCCGTACTCGGTGGCCACCCCGATGACCGAAAACGATGCCATGCTGGGCGTTTTCGGCGCGCACCCGAGCTACCTGCACGGCTTCGCCCCGATGCCCTACCTTCCGGTGGGCCAGAACGCGACCGGCAAACGGTCCGATTTCATGAACGTCGACGAGGTCGCCGACGTGGTGGTGTGGCTGGCCGGCGATCAATCCGCCACTCTGTCGGGTTCGCAGATCAGCGTCGACCGCGGCGTGATGAAGTACTAGCGATCAGCCCGGCAGTACCAGCACCGGAACAGGGCTGTGCCGCAGGATCTTCGAGCCCCGCGAGCCCAGGAACACCCGCGCAATTCCGCCCACCGGCGATGTCCCGATAGCCAGCAGATCACCGTCTTGCCAATCGACCGCGTCCAGAGCATCGTCCCAACCGTTGCCGGTGGCCACCTGAAGATCCACGTCCGGACCCACCACTGCGTCGGTCTTCAACTGCGCCAACGCTTCCCGCGCGTAGCCGGCCAGCTGGTCGAGGATCGAATCCTCGGCGCTGAGACCGACTTCCGGCGGGTACATCGTTCGGCCCCGAACCGCGAACGTGATCACTCGCATCGGCACGTCGAGCCGGCGAGCGAGATCGGCGACCCGCTGTACGACGTGCAGCGTGTCGGCCGTTCCCGGGTAGGCGGCGGTGATCCGGGTCAGGCCGCCTGATTTCGAACCGCGATATCCGCGCGGGCTGATCGCCATCGGCACCGGCGAGGAGTGCAGTAGGCGGTCTGCCGTCGAGCCGATCACCACCTGGCCGAGCTTTCCGTCCGCGGATGAGCCCAGGATCAGCACCTCGGCATCCAGCTCGGAGATCGCCTCCAGTAGCCCACCGGACACCGAACGGTGCGACACCTTGTGATATCTGACGTCGAGCCCATCGGCTATAGATGCAACGCAGTCGCGGGCCTGTGCCGCCGAGTTCGTCGCCAATTGTTCGGCGTACTGGGCATATTCGGCGTCGATTCGGCCCAGCGACGGTGTCATCCACGGTCGCGGCACGACGGTCACCACAGTCAGCGACGTCCTCAGGGTCTTGGCGGCTTCGACCGCGAGATAGAGCGGCGACCGACCGCTCTTGCCCGCGAGGTAGCCGACCGCGACGGTCACGGCTCATCCTTGGTCATGACGTCGTCATCGCGGGGCACCGCCGCCGGGCTGTAACCGTCGGAGCCCTCTGAGTTCAGCGCGCTGTGGCGCCGTCCCCAGAACAGATAGAACAGCAACACCAGCGCGACGCAGCCGCCGAAGACCAGCCACGTCTGCCAGCGCAGACCGTAGAGCACCGCGGCGCACGCCAGGATCGACAGAACGGGTGTCACGGGGTAGCCCGGGACTTTGAACGGCCGCTCGAGGTCGGGTTGGCGGACCCGAAGGATGATGACGCCGGCCGACACCGTGATGAACGCGACCAAGGTGCCGATCGACACCGCATCGAGCAACCAGTTCAGCGGAATGAAGCCCGCCAGGATGCCGGTGACGGCGGCGACGATGACGGTGTTGCCCACCGGAGTCATGCTGCGGGGGTTGACCTTTGCGAACATCGATGGAAGCAGTCCGTCTCGCCCCATCGCGAAGAGGATGCGCGTCTGTCCGTACATCACGACAAGCGTCACCGAGAAGATGGAGAGCACCGCGCCGGCGGCCAGAACGGTGCTGGCCCAGGTGCTGCCGGTGATGTTCTCCAAGATCACCGACAGTCCCGCTTCGGCTTGTTCGTCCGATCCGAAGTCTGCGGCGTCCTGGGTGCCCAGGCCGGCGAACGCGACCAGTATGTAAAAGGTGGTGACCACCAGGAGTGCCGCGATGATGGCCCGCGGCATGGTTTTCTGCGGATTCTTCACTTCGTCACCGGCGGTCGACACCGCGTCGAGTCCGATGAACGAAAAGAAGATCATGCTCGCGGCGGTGGTGATGCCGGGTACGCCCTTGTCCCAGAAGCCGTGGAAATGGTCGGCGTTGAAGGCGGTGAGTGCGATGACGATGAACATGCCCAGCACGCTGAGCTTGATCAGCACCATGACGGTGTTGACGAGGGCCGATTCACTCGCGCCACGGATGAGCAGCGCCATGCACATCAGGATCAGGAGGACCGCGGGCAGATTGACGATTCCGGGGGCGGAGTCCCACGGGGCGGCACTCAAGGACTGCGGCAGCTGCCACCCGAACAGGTTCTGCAACAACTTATTCAGATAGCCGCTCCACCCGACGGCGACGGCCGAGATGGAGACGCCGTATTCGAGAAGCAGGCAGGCTGCCACACCCATGGCAACGACCTCGCCCATCGTCGTATAGGCGTATGAGTAGGTCGAGCCCGACACCGGTACCGACGATGCCATCTCTGCGTAGCAGATCGCCGACAGCCCGGCCGCCACGGCGGCGAGCAGAAACGAGACCAGCACCGCCGGACCGGCTTCCGGCACCGCCGCGGACAGGACGAAGAAGATACCGGTGCCGACGGTTGCGCCGACACCGAAAAGTGTCAGCTGAAAGGTGCCGATACTGCGCTTCAGCTGGTCGGAGGCGCCGTGTGCGACCGGCGCGCCTGCTACCGGGCGGCGACGGAACAGCTGCTGGGAGAGGCTCAGCGGCGGTGCGGTCATAGTGCCTCCTGGGGTCACCAAACTGAACTACTCGTTACGAGTGTGCACCTGCCTGCGCCAGCACACGTGCGAACTGCCCAACCGCCCAATCGATCTCCTCGGCGGTGATCACCAGCGGGGGAGCGAACCGCAACGTCGACCCGTGAGTGTCCTTGACCAGCACTCCGTGCTCGGCGAGGGCGAGGCTGAGCTGCTTGCCTGTCCCGAGGCGTTCGTCGATGTCGACGCCGGCCCACAGTCCCATGCCGCGTACCGCGAGCACCCCGTGGCCGATCAACGATCGCAATCGGGCATGCAGGTGCAGGCCGAGTTCGGCTGAGCGGGACTGGAATTCACCGCGCCGCAGGATGCCGACCACGGTGGAACCGATTGCCGCGGCCAGCGGATTGCCGCCGAACGTCGATCCGTGCTCACCGGGATGAAGGACCCCGAGGATGTCGCGGTCAGCCACCACCGCGGACAGCGGAACCACGCCGCCGCCGAGGGCCTTGCCGAGCAGATAGACGTCGGGCACCACACCCCAATGGTCACAGGCGAACGTGTGGCCGGTGCGCGCCAGGCCGGACTGGATCTCGTCGGCGATCAGCAGGACGTTGCGCCTGCTGCACAGTGCACGCAGCCGGGGCAGATAGTCGTCGGCCGGGACGATGATCCCGGCTTCGCCCTGAATAGGCTCGATGAGCACGGCGACCGTGTTCTCGTCGATCGCGGCTGCGACAGCGTCGACATCGCCGAACGGCACCGACCGGAAGCCGGGGGTGAACGGGCCGAAGCCGCCACGGGCGGTGTCATCGGAGGAGAAGCTGACGATGCTGATCGTGCGTCCGTGGAAGTTGTTGTCGGCCACAACGATGTTCGCCATCCCGGCGGGGACACCCTTGACGTCGGTGCCCCACTTGCGGGCGATCTTGAGGCCGCTTTCCACGGCCTCGGCACCGCTGTTCATCGGCAGCACCATGTCTTTGCCGCAGAGCCCGGCCAGCGCGGCGCAGAACGGGCCGAGCTGATCGGAATGAAAGGCCCGGCTCACCAACGTCACGGCGTCGAGCTGGCGGTGCGCGGCGGCGACGATCTCGTCGTTGTGATGGCCGAAGTTCACCGCCGAGTACGCCGCCAGGCAGTCGAGGTAGCGGCGGCCCTCGACGTCGGTGATCCACGCGCCGCGGGCGCTGCTCGCCACCACCGGAAGCGGCGAATAGTTGTGCGCGGCGTAGGCGTTGTCCAGTGCGATTGCAGCGGCGGTGGCTCCGGTAACAGTGTCGGCCATGGTCATGTAAACACCTCCAGCGTGCAACATTTCACCGAACCGCCGCCCTTGAGCAGCTCGGACAGATCGACACCGATGGGATGGAACCCGGCTCGGTAAAGTTGCTCGGCGAAGCCGGTGGCCTGCGCGGGGTACACCACATGCTTGCCGTCGGACACCGCGTTGAGGCCGAGCACGTAGGCGTCGGCGCTCGCCACTTCGATGGCATCGGGGAAAAGCCGGCGCAACTGGGTTCGGGCGTCGTCGGTGAACGCCGACGGGTAGTAGGCGATCGTGGTGTCATCGAGCACCGTCAACGCGGTATCGAGGTGGTAGAACCGCGGATCGACCAATTCCAGCGAGATCACCGGCATCCCGGTGAGCGCTCCCACCTCGGCGTGCGCGTGCAGGTGCGTGCGAAAACCAGTGCCTGCCAGGATCATTGATCCGACCACCAGCAGGTCGCCTTGGCCCTCGTTGACGTGGCGGGTGGCTATCGGATCATGTCCGTGTTGGTCCATCCAGGCGGCATATGCCACCGATTCGCCGTGCCGCTCGGCATGCTTGAACCGGGCGACGATCGCCGTCCCGTTGATGATCAGCCCGGCATTGGCGGCGTACACCATGTCCGGCAGTCCCGGTACCGGCTCGACGAGGTCGACGGTGTGGCCGAGTCGGCGGTACGTGTCGCGCAGGTGTTCCCACTGGGTGAGCGCCAACTCGGCGTCGACGGGCGTGCTGGTGTCCATCCACGGGTTGATGGCGTACTCGACGGTGAAGTACGTCGGTGGGGTCATGGCGTAGTGGCGGAGTCGCTGGGTGCGCGGTGTCCTCGTCGACCCGACGGCGACATCGGGGGATATCGTCATGAATCAACCATAGAAGTGGATTTTGACGCAATCAATCGATAACTATTGCGCGTTCATGAATGATCTATTGCGTCACCGCTAACATTGCGGTGATCTGTTGTGTGCGGGCGAGAGGGCTGCCGAATGGACCGGTTGGACGACACCGACGAGCGGATCCTCGCCGAGCTCGCCGAGCACGCCCGAGCCACCTTCGCCGAGATCGGGGAACGGGTGAACCTGTCGGCTCCGGCGGTGAAGCGGCGGGTCGACCGGATGCTCGACGCCGGGGTGATCCGCGGGTTCACCACGGTCATCGATCGCAGCGCCGTGGGCTGGAACACCGAGGCCTACGTGCAGGTGTATTGCCACGGCACGATCGCGCCAGATCGGTTGCGCGCAGCCTGGATTGACATTCCCGAGATCATCAGTGCCGCTACCGTGACGGGAACGTCGGACGCCATCCTGCATGTGCTGGCTCGCGATATGCGACACCTGGAGGCGGCGCTGGAACGCATCAGGTCGAGCGCCGACATCGAACGGAGCGAGAGCATCGTGGTGTTGTCCAACCTGATTGACCGATCACCCGCCTAACTGGTCGGTTGGCGCAGGCTGGCGAGCACTTGGCGACGGCGATCGTGTAAGAACACCACGTGAGCACGAGCGAAAACGGCATCCTCATCGTCGGTGGCGGCCTGGCCGCCACCCGCACCGCTGAGCAATTGCGCAAGTCGGAGTACACCGGCCCGGTCACCATCGTCAGCGACGAGGTGCACCTGCCGTATGACCGCCCGCCGCTGTCGAAGGACGTGCTGCACGCCGACCTCGACGATGTCGCGCTCAAGCCCGCCGAGTTCTACGCCGAGAACGACATCACCCTGCGGTTGGGCAGCGCGGTCACGTCGCTGGACACCGCCGCCCGGACCGTGACCCTCGCCGACGGCTCGGTGCTGGGGTACGACGAGCTGGTCATCGCCACCGGCCTGGTGCCCAAGCGCATCCCGTCGTTCCCCGACCTGGAGGGCATCCGCGTTCTGCGCTCGCTCGACGATGCGCTGGCGTTGCGCGCCCATGCCGGGTCTGCACGGCAGGCGGTGATCATCGGCGCCGGTTTCATCGGCTGCGAGGTCGCGGCAAGCCTGCGCAAACTCGGCGTCGAGGTGGCGTTGGTCGAGCCGCAGCCGGCTCCGCTGGCCTCGGTGCTCGGCGAGCAGGTCGGAAACCTGGTGACCCGCCTGCACCGCGCCGAAGGAGTCGATGTGCGCCCCGGCATCGGCGTGGCCGAGGTGCGTGGCGAGAACGGCCATGTGACCGCAGTCGTGTTGTCCGATGGCAGCGAGCTGCCCGCCGACCTCGTTGTGGTGGGCATCGGCTCGCGCCCGGCCACCGACTGGCTGGAGGGCAGTGGGGTGGCCATCGACAACGGCATCGTGTGCGACCAGGCGGGACGCACCAGCGCGGCGGGAGTGTGGGCGCTCGGTGACGTCGCGTCCTGGCGCGACGCCACCGGACACCAAGCCCGCGTTGAACATTGGAGCAATGTGGCCGAGCAGGCCCGGGTCATTGTGCCGTCGATGCTGGGGCAGGAGGCCCCGTCGGTGATCGTGGTGCCGTACTTCTGGAGTGACCAGTACGACGTGAAGATCCAGTGCCTCGGGGAGCCGGAGGCCACCGACACGGTGCACATCGTCGAGGACGACGGTCGCAAATTCCTCGCCTTTTACGAACGCGACGGCGTGGTGGCCGGGGTGGTCGGCGGCGGTATGCCGGGCAAGGTCATGAAGGTCCGCGCCAAGATCGCGTCCGGCGCCCCCATCGCCGACGTTCTGCCCGCGTCCTAGAACTCGCCGAGGTAGAACCGGCCACCCTGGTCGTCGGTGCACTCCGCCATCAGCCCGTAGGGCTGGCGGCTGGGTTCGGCGAGAACCGACCCACCCGCCTCGCGAACCCGGGCGACCGCCGCCTCGATGTCGGAGACCGTCCACATCGGCACCGTGCTCGGTGTGTGCGAGCCGCCGGCAGCGCCGGACATCGGGTGTGTGTTCGGTAGCGCCCAGCCGTCCTCGACCCGACCGCGTTCGAATGTCCATCCCAGCACCTGGCCGTAGAAGTCGCGGAAAGCCGCCGACTCACCGACCTCGTACGTGACATAGGACAGCTCGCCGTGGCCCGCGCCGTTGAGCAGCGGACGACGCTGACCCGGTTCCGGCCGATAGATCGCGAACGCGGCGCCCTGGTTGTCGCGGGCCTCCAGCAGTGCGCCGACCGCAGACTCGCGGGACCCGCCCACCGACCCGCCGGCGGCGAGGATCGCGGCGCGCGCCTCATCCACGTCGTCCACCGCATAGCAGCAGAACAGCGTCGTGCGCTCGGACGGCGAGAAGTCAATCGCCTCAACGGTATTGGTCACCCGACCGGATGGGTCGCACTCCCACCCCAGCACGTGGGAGTAGAAGGCGGCCGCGCGGGCGATGTCCGGGCTGTGCACCGACACGTAGCCGATGTCGCCGTGCCGGATCGGCTCGCGCACCGGCCCGCTGAGCATCCACCGATGGCCGAAAGGGTCGCGGATGGTGGCGGTGCGCGCGCCGTGTCCTTCGTAGGGTTCGCGTTGTACCTCGGCGCCCTGGGCCCTGGCGCGGGACAGGGCGGCGTCGGTGTCAGCGACGTCCACCATCAGGCTCACCGAATTGACGCCGCTCGCCGGCGCCTGCAGTCCGAGGTCGGCGAACTCGTCGGCCAGGTACAGAACGCCGTCGCTCATCGCCAGTTCGGCATGGCCGATGCGTCCGTCGCCCATCACGATCGGGTCGCCGATCAATTCCGCACCGAAGGCGTCGCGATACCAGTCGATCGCGGCACGGGCGTCGGCCACCGTCAGGTATGGCAGCGCGGCGGGGCGGGGGTTCCCGGCCTGGTTCGCCGGCTCGTTCAATTCGGCAACTGCTGCCGCGGTGCCGCTCATGGTGACTCCTCGGGTGTTCGCGGGTAAGGACAAGGCAGACTCCAGCCGCGCCCGCAACTCGGCCGCAAAAGACGGATCCGGTTGCACGGGAAGGTCTTCGGTGGTCAAGACGCGCAAGGGATCGGTCATGAGACACCTCCTTCCGGGTAGAGCTTCCTGAAGGCGCGCCGGGCGCGGACCAGTAACGCCTCGGTGGCGTGCACGCTGCGTCCGATCAACTCCGCGCACTCCGGCACCGAGCAGTCGTCCATGTAGCGCAGTGCGAGCACCACCCGGTGTGGTTCGGGGAGTCGTGCGAGCACGCTCTCGGCGACGATCCGGTCCAGTTGGGCGTCCCAGTCGTCGGCCGCTTCGCCCTCGGGCACGTCGGCGACGGCCACCGTGGGGCGGGCTGAACGACGCCGGTAGTGATCGGCCAGTTTGTGCCGAGCCACCCCGAGTAGCCACGGGACAGCCAGCGGCGGTGGCGCGGCCCGCCGGGCGGCATCCATCGCCGCGAGGAACGTCTCCGACGTGAGGTCCTCGGCGGTGGCCTGATCGCCGCACCGGCGGACGAAGTATCCGTAGACGACCGGAAGCGCGTCGTCGTAGAGCTCTAGCAGCCGGTACGGAGCATCGGGAGGTTCCGGATCCGCACTCACATCCTTATCGTCGTCGCGCAGGCCCGAACTCCGACGGGTCCGGCGCAACTTTTTTATGACACGCCGGGGTCAGCGCCCGTCGAGGTCGTCGAGTCCGTGCGCGACGACGTCGAAGGCATCGCCGATCGCCTGCGGCAGCGAGACGGCCTCGTTGGCCAGCCAGTACTCGTAGGCCGACAGGGCGACCCCGAGCATCAGCCAGGCGACCGACTGGGGAACCAGGTCGCCGGGCTTGCCGCCGGTTCGTGCGGCCACGAAGTCCGCGACCACGCCCCGCCAGCCGGCGTACATGGTCATCGAATGCGCCTGCAGTTCGGCAGTCTCCAGGATCACCCGCATCCGTTGTCGGTGCCGTTCGGTCTCCGAGGGGTCAAAAGTGTTGAATGCCAACAATGCCGACCGCAGCGCCGGGCTGATCGCCTCGGTGTCGGCGACCCGGGCGAACAGGTCGCGGAAGTGCTGCAGGTGGGCGTCGAAGTCACCCCAGGGGATCGCGTTCTTCGACGGGTAGTACCGGAACAGGGTGCGCCGGGCGATACCCGATGCAGCCGCCACGTCGTCGACGCTGACCGACCCGAACCCGTAGTTGGCGAACAGGTCGAGGGCGACGTCGGTGATGTGGTCCTGCGTGGTGGACCTGCGCCGCCCCACCCGGGCGCTCGGGGAGCCCTGCGAGAAACCCCCAGTAGTAGCCCCGGAACCAGTCGTCATCGACCCGCCCTTCCTTTTCGGCACTCGATGCCATATTCTTGCGATCTCGATCACAATTGTCGAGAACCTGGGCCGACGAAAGGGTGCTTTTCATGGAGCCGAGCCAAGCAACCGAGAACGAAACCGAACTGGTGACCGAGACGCTGGTCGAAGAAGTCTCCATCGACGGGATGTGCGGGGTCTACTGACCGTGCCCGCCCACGCTGTGGGCGATCCGGCTGTGGCCGGGTCGGCCTTCGACCCGGCACTCAGCTGGCGCCTGCATCCGCAGGTGGCCGTGCGCCCGGAACCCTTCGGCGCACTGCTGTACCACTTCGGTACCCGGAAGCTGTCGTTCCTGAAGAACCGCACCATCTTGGCCGTCGTGAATTCGCTGCCTGAGCACCCCGACGTGCGCTCCGCCTTACGAGCCGCGGGGGTGGACGAGTCCGACGAGGCGCCGTACCTGCATGCGTTGAGCGTGCTGGTGACCTCGAACATGTTGACCTGCAAGGATTCCCAATGACTTCGGTAGCACCGGTACCCCGGCTGATCGAGCAGTTCGAGCGCGGTCTCGACGCCCCGATCTGCCTGACCTGGGAGCTGACCTACGCCTGCAATCTGGCGTGTGTGCACTGCCTGTCGTCGTCCGGCAAGCGCGACCCCCGCGAGCTGTCCACTCGCCAATGCATGGACATCATCGACGAGCTCGAGCGCATGCAGGTCTTCTACGTCAACATCGGTGGCGGCGAACCCACTGTGCGCCCGGACTTCTGGGAGCTGGTGGACTACGCCACCGAGCACCACGTCGGGGTCAAGTTCTCCACCAACGGCGTGCGCATCACCCCAGAGGTGGCCGCGCGATTGGCCGCGAGCGACTACGTCGACGTGCAGATCTCGCTCGACGGCGCCACCGCGGACGTCAACGACGCCGTGCGCGGACCCGGCTCGTTCGAGATGGCCACCCGGGCGCTGGAGAACCTGGCCGCCGCCGGGTTCACAGACGCCAAGATCTCCGTGGTGGTCACCCGCCACAACGTCGACCAGCTCGATGAATTCAAAGCTCTCGCCGACCGCTACGGCGCCACCCTGCGCATCACGCGGCTGCGCCCTTCCGGGCGCGGTGCCGACGTGTGGGACGAACTGCACCCCACCCCCGAGCAGCAGGTGACGCTCTACAACTGGTTGGTCGCCAAGGGCGAGGGCGTGCTGACCGGTGATTCGTTCTTCCACCTGTCCGGCCTCGGCGCACCCGGCGCGCTGTCAGGTTTGAACATGTGCGGCGCGGGCCGGGTGGTCTGCCTGATCGACCCGGTCGGCGATGTCTACGCCTGCCCGTTCGCGATCCACGACCGCTTCCTTGCCGGAAACGTGGTGCGCGATAACGGTTTTGACAACGTGTGGAAGAACGCCCCGCTGTTCCGCGAACTGCGCGAGCCGCAGTCGGCCGGTGCCTGCGGCAGCTGCGGGCACTACGACGCGTGCCGGGGCGGCTGCATGGCCGCGAAGTTCTTCACCGGGCTGCCGCTGGACGGTCCCGACCCGGAGTGCGTCGAGGGCTACGGGGTGCCAGCCCTGGCGACCGAGCGGGACAAGCCCCGCCCCAGTGCCGACCACTCCCGGGGCAAACCGATCCTGCTGACCCTGTCCACCCGGCCGCCGGCCAAGCCCTGCAACGAAAGTCCGATCTGAGTCATGGCACGCGACACCTGGTTCGAAACCGTCGCCATCGCGCAGCAGCGCGCCAAGAAGCGTCTCCCCAAGTCTGCGTACGGCGCACTCATCGGTGGCAGTGAGAAGGGCCTCACGGTCAACGGCAACAACGAGGCCTTCAACGAGCTCGGCTTCGCCCCGCACGTCATCGGCGCCCTCGAAAAGCGGGACATGGCAACGACGGTGATGGGCCAAGAGGTCTCGGTGCCCGTGCTGATCTCACCGACCGGGGTGCAGGCGGTGCACCCTGACGGGGAGGTGGCCGTCGCCCGCGCCGCCGCGGCCCGCGGCACCGCGATGGGCCTGTCGTCGTTTGCCAGCAAGCCCATCGAAGAGGTCGTCGCGGCGAACCCGAAGACGTTCTTCCAGATCTACTGGCTGGGCGACCGGGATGCCATCGCCGCCCGCGCCGAGCGCGCCCGGGCCGCCGGGGCGGTCGGGCTCATCGTGACCACCGACTGGAGCTTCAGCCACGGGCGGGACTGGGGCAGCCCCAAGATCCCGGAAAAGATGGACCTCAAGACCATGATCAAGATGAGTCCCGAGGTTCTGACCAAGCCGAGCTGGTTCTACCAGTGGGCCAAGACTCTGCGCCCGCCCGCCCTGTCGGTGCCGAACCAGGCAGGCCGGGGCGAGGCCGGTCCGGCGTTCTTCGACGCCTACGGCCAGTGGATGGGCACGCCCCCGCCGACCTGGGACGACATCGCCTGGCTGCGTGAGCTGTGGGGCGGGCCGTTCATGCTCAAGGGCGTCATGCGGATCGATGACGCCAAACGCGCTGTGGACGCTGGCGTTTCGGCGATCTCGGTGTCCAACCACGGTGGCAACAACCTGGACGGCACGCCGGCGTCGATCCGGGCGCTGCCAGCGATCGCGGACGCGGTCGGCGACCAGGTCGAGGTGCTGCTGGACGGCGGTGTCCGGCGGGGCAGCGACGTCGTCAAGGCGTTGGCGCTGGGCGCCCGCGCGGTCATGATCGGCCGTGCCTACCTGTGGGGTCTGGCCGCCAACGGTCAGGCGGGTGTGGAGAACGTCCTCGACATCCTGACCGGTGGCATCGACTCGGCTCTGCGGGGGCTGGGGAAGGCGTCGGTTCACGACCTGACGGCCGAGGACATCTTGGTGCCGGACGGCTTCGTCCGGGCGCTCGGAGTGCCCGGCGGCGGGACGCACTGAACCCGCCATAACCCAGCCTCTGGTGCTGGCGTGACTGACGGGACGACGGTGACGGCTCCGGATGGGCGCCACCGTCCCGATTGCGAAAGAAATCCGTCTTCTCCTCGAACAATTGGCGCACAGCAGGTGAATTCGGCCTACCATCGGCGCGTGGCTTTCCGGAGCGAGCTGGGCAACTCGACATCGAGTCAGCTTCGCGATACCTCGCCAACGATCTTGATCCCGGTCGGTTCGACCGAGCAGCACGGCCCGCACCTGCCGCTGGACACCGACACCCGCATCGCCGCCGCGGTGGCCCGGGCCGCCACCGAGGACCTCAACGGTTCCGATCATGATCAGTTTCTGCTCGCGCCCGCGATCGCCTACGGTGCGTCCGGCGAGCACGAGGGCTTTGCCGGGACGGTGTCGATCGGCACCGCGGCGCTGACGACCGTGCTGGTCGAGTACGGCCGTTCGGCGTGTGGCTGGGCGCGACGGGTGGTCTTCGTCAACGGTCACGGCGGCAACCTGGAAGCAATGCGCTCGGCGGTGCGTCTGTTGCGCGCCGAGGGCCGCGACGCGGCCTGGTGCGCGTGTGTCGCCGAGGGCGGAGATGCCCACGCCGGTCATACGGAAACGTCTGTATTGCTACATATTTCGCCGGCGGACGTCCGTACCGACGCCTGGTGTAGCGGGAACAGGGCCCCACTGGCTACCCTTTTGCCGCAGATGCGTCTCGGGGGGGTGGCCGCGGTGAGTGAGGTGGGGGTGCTCGGTGACCCGACGACGGCGACTCCGGTCGACGGTGAGCGCATCTTCACGCAGATGGTCGCCGATTGTTCGCAACGCGTCGGCCGGTGGCGACCGGCCGCCGACGGGATGTTGATATGACCCAGCCGCGGTTGCCCGACGGCTTCGCGGTACAGGTCGATCGTCGGGTGCGCACACTCGCCGAGGGCTCGGCGCTGCTCGGGGGTTCTCCGACCCGGTTACTGCGCCTGGCGCCGGCGGCCCAGACCTTGCTGGACGGCGGCCGCCTCGAGGTGCGCGATGCGGTGAGCGCTCAGTTGGCCCGCACCCTGCTGGACGCCACCGTCGCCCACCCCCGCCCCGCGGGCGGTCCGTCGCACCGTGATGTCACCGTGGTGATTCCGGTGCGTAACAACCCCTTTGGGCTGTATCGGTTGATCATGTCCCTGCGTGGTATGCGGGTGGTGGTGGTCGACGACGGATCTGAGATGCCGGTTCAGCCCGACGATTTCGCCGGCGCTCGGTGCGACGTCGAGGTGATACGGCACGCCCGCAGCAAGGGTCCGGCGGCGGCCCGTAACACCGGGCTTACCTCTTGCACAACAGATTTCGTCGCCTTCCTGGACTCCGACGTCGTACCGCGGCGCGGCTGGCTCGAGGCGCTGCTGGGTCATTTCTGCGACCCTGCGGTGGCGCTGGTGGCCCCACGCATCGTCGGGCTCGGACACAGCGATCAACTGGTCGCCCGCTACGAGGCGGTGCGGTCGTCACTGGACCTCGGTGAGCGTGAGGCCCCGGTGATGCCCTACGGCCGGGTGTCCTATGTTCCCAGCGCGGCGATCATCTGTCGGCGTTCGGCGCTGGCGGAGGTCGGGGGTTTCGACGAGACCCTGCCGTCGGGTGAAGATGTCGACCTGTGCTGGCGGTTGATCGAGTCGGGCTCCCGGCTGCGCTACGAGCCGATCGCGCTGGTCGCCCACGAGCACCGCACTCAGATGCGAGAGTGGCTGGGCCGCAAGGTGTTCTATGGAAGCTCGGCGGCCCCGTTGTCGATCCGGCACCCGGACAAGATGGCCCCGGTGGTGATTTCGGCATGGAGCCTGCTGGTGTGGTTGCTGATGACCATGGGCTCGGTGAGCGGTTACCTGGCCTCGCTGGTGTTCGCCGGGGTGACCACCCGCCGCACGGCCAAGGCCATGCAGAACACCGACGCGGGCATGTCCGACGTGGTGGTCCTGGCTCTGCGCGGTATCGGCGCCGCGGCACTGCAGCTGTCGGCGGCCGTCTGCCGGCACTACTGGCCGCTGGCGTTGGTGGCGGCCCTGCTCTCCCGGCGGTGCAGGCAGGCGATCCTGGTGGCCGCGGTGCTCGACGGGGTGCAGGACTGGATCACCCGCAATCGCAGCACCGATGTCGAGGGCAAGCCGATCGGCCTGTTCGCCTACCTGCTGCTCAAGCGCCTCGACGATCTGGCCTACGGCGCCGGGCTGTGGACGGGTGTCATCCGCGAGCGCACGTTGCGGCCGCTGAAGCCGCAGATCAAAACCTGACTCGGTGGCCGACCACAGCACCCGCAGCGACGTCCTGATCGTCGGTGCCGGAAGCGCCGGATCCGTGCTGGCCGAGCGCCTCTCGGCGGATCCGACGTGCCGGGTGACCGTTGTCGAAGCCGGCCCCGGCCCGGACGAACCGGGTGTCCGGGACCTCACCCGCAACGGCTTGCAGCTGCCGATCGGCGCGGCGAGTCCGCTGGCCCAGCGCTATCGCACCCGCCTCACCGACGATCCGGCCCGAGACGCCGACATCGTCCGCGGTGTGACGGTGGGCGGCTCCGGTGCGGTCAACGGCGGTTACTTCTGCCGGGCGCTGCCCGCCGACTTCGACGGGCCTGCCCTGCCGGGCTGGTCGTGGAGCGAGGTGATACCCCACTACCGGGCCATCCAGACCGATCTGGATTTCCCCGACCGCGCCGACGGTGGCCCCATCGCCATCCGGCGCACCAACGAACTCGTGGGCAGCACAGCAGCTTTCGTCGACGCCGCCCGCGCCGCCGGACTGCGCTGGTTGCCCGATCTCAACGCCGAGCCCATCGGGGAGAACTCGCCCCCCGGCATCGGGGCCGTGCCGCTGAACATCGTCGACGGTGTGCGCGGCGGCCCGGGCGCGGCCTTCCTGGAACCGGCCGCCGCGCGCCCGAACCTGACCGTGCTACCGCGGACCCGGGTCCTGCGCGTCCGGCTCTCCGGTGGCCGCGCAGTGGGCGTCGAGATCGTCGGTCCGGGCGGGCCGGGTGTGGTGGAGGCCGACCGGGTGGTGCTCTCGGCGGGCGCCGTCTCCTCCGCGCAACTGCTGATGCTCTCGGGCATCGGACCCGCCGCGACCCTGCGCCGGCTCGGCATTGCGGTAGCGGCCGACCTTCCCGTGGGGCAGCGGACCTGGGACCACCCGGAGTGGGTGCTGCCGACAACGTGGACCGTCGCCCCGCAGCGGCCGGTGCTCGAAGTGGTGCTGGTGATCGATGGCATCGAGATCCGGCCGTACACAGGCGGTTTCATCGCCATGGTCGGCGACGGCACCGCCGGCCGTCCGGATTGGCCCCATCTCGGGGTGGCGCTGATGACCCCTCGGGCCGCTGGGCGCGTCTCGCTGCAGTCCGCGGACCCCATGGTCGCCCCGTCGATACAGCACCATTACGACAGCGCGGGTGAGGATACCGCCGCATTACGGCGTGGCTGCGAGTACGCCACCGAGGTACTCGGAACCACAACGCAGCTCGGAGAGCCGATGTGGTCGACCTCCCAGCATCTCTGCGGCACGGCGCCGATGGGTCTCGACCTCGATGAGCATGCCGTCGTCGATCCGCGGTGCCGGGTGAAGGGGATCGACCGTCTCTGGGTGGTGGACGGCTCAGTGCTGCCCCGCATCACCAGCCGCGGCCCCCACGCGACGATCGCGATGATCGGCCACCGTGCCGCCGAATTCGTCTCGGCGGGTTAACTTTCGGACCAGCCGCAGTTGGCGACCGTCACGGCCGGGAGCCCACAGCCCGATCAGCACCGCGCCGCGGCGGCCGTAGCGGTCGCCGATGGCCCCGGCCGGAAGGAGCAGGCAGGCCAGCACGAGGGTGTAGCTGTCCACGGCCCAGGTCAGCTGGGATTGGTTGGCCGACGTCGACACGGCGATGTCGCCCAGTGCGGTGTTGAGGGCGATGATCGAGGAGATCACCAGCGCCACGCCCAGGCAGGCGACAGTCAATGTCCACGTTCGCTGCAGAGTCGAGACGTCCCGGAGCCGGGTGTCGGTACCCTTGTCGGGCCGGATCAAGGTGTCCACACGGGAGCCTTCCTTCGGCCGCAGTCCAAATATGGGACTGTCCGTCTCAAAAATATTCAAACGTGCTGACCGGGCACGGGGAGGATTCCACTCATGGCGAGCCGACGCAGCGACCCCAGACCTGCGCGTTCGCGCGCGCGGTTACTGGACGCCGCAACGGCATTGCTGCGCGCCGGCGGCCCCAACGCGGTCACCGTCGATGCCGTCACCCGCGGCGCCAACGTCGCGCGGGCGACTCTGTACCGGCATTTCCCCAGCGGGAACGACCTACTGGCTGCCGCGTTCCACAGCCTGATTCCGCCCGCCCCGATGCCGCCGGAGACCGGGACGTTGCGGGAGCGCCTGCTGGCGCTGTTGCAGGCGCAGGCCGACCTCATCTCGGAAACCCCGGCCCTGCTGTCAGCGACCTACTGGCTGGCGCTGGGTCCCGACATGGAACACATGCCCGGCAAGACCGGGGACGCGGACAGCCCGGAGGTTCGCACCCTGCGCGAGCGGGTCGCTCAGCAGTACGGCGCTCCGTTCGACGCGATCTTCGACAGTCCCGATGCCCGGCGTGAACTCGGCGAGGTCGACCGCGCGCAGGCCATCATGCTGTTGATCGGCCCGCTGGTTGCCGGTCGGATCAGTACGCTCGCCGACTTCGACTACCGCGAGTGCGCACGCGCCGCGGTGGACGGCTTTCTGGCCGTCCACCGGGTCAGCGAAATCACCTCAGCGAGTAGCGAATCGGCAGGCGTTTGAGGCCGCCGACGAAGGTGGTGGCCATGAGTTCCGGCTCGCCGGCGAGTTCGATTGAGTTGATGCGCGGTACGAGTTCGGTGAAGAAGCTGTTCATTTCCATGCGGGCCAGCGCTGCGCCCAGGCAGAAGTGCACGCCGTAGCCGAAGGACAGGTGCTTGTTGGGGTCGCGGCCGACGTCGAAGCGCATCGGGTCGGCGAAGTGCTCTTCGTCGCGGTTGGCCGAGACGTAGGACAGCAGCACGGCTTCGCCCTTGGCGATGGGGACCCCGCGGACCTCGGTGTCGGCTTGGGCGGTGCGCATGAATTCCTTGACCGGCACGATGCAGCGGATCATCTCCTCGACCGCGGTGCCCATCAGGGACGGATCGTTCTGCAACCGCTGGAGCTCACCCGGGTTGCGGATGAGTTCCAGTAGCCCGCCGGCGATTCCGGCGCTGGTGGTGTCGTGGCCGGCGCTGGCGACGATGACGTAGTAGGAGGCGGTGTCCATGTCGGACAACGGTTCTCCGTTGATCGTGGCGTTCGCGATCGCCGAGCTGAGGTCCTCGGTCGGATGCTCCCGGCGCGAGGCGGTCAGCGCGTTGAAGTAGTTGAAGAAGTCCAGCAGCACCGCGAGCATGTCGTCGGTCTTGCCGCCGCGCTGGAACTCTTCGTCGTCGCCGCCGAACATCTCCTGGGTGAGCTTGAGCATCCGCGGGAAATCCGACTCCGGCAGGCCCAGCAGCGACAGGATGATGTAGAGCGGAAAGTTGACGGCGATCTCCTGCACGAAGTCGAGCTCCGGCCCCTGCTCGAGCATCTTGTCGACGTAGATCTTGGCCAGTTCGTCGCAGCGGGTCTTCAACGCGCGCATGGCTTTCGGGCGGAACCAGTCGGCGCCGATCTTGCGCATGTCGCGGTGCAGCGGGTCATCCATGTGAATCAGCGTGCGCAGGCCGATCCCGGCTTCCATCTGCGCGCGCAACACGTCGTCGGCTTCGGCGATCGCCAGCAGGGGCCGCGGATCGTTGGTGAACAAGTCGTTCTGCCGTTCGATGTCCATGATGTCGGCGTGCTTGGTGATCGCCCAGAACGGCCGGTATCCGTCGGCCTCGACCCACGATACGGGGGCATGTGCACGCAGGTGAGCAAGCGATTCGTGCATCCGCTTCTCATCGGTGTAGCCCAGCGGACTGGCCAGAACCCGGGCCGCTTTGTCCATGATCCGTGGGGTCATCGGGTCTCCTTGCTCAACTCTTACCAGAAACTTGACGGGTGTCAGGTTCCTAGTTTGGCGTCGATTCTGCCAGGTCGCAGGCAAATCGCGGGAATTGCCAGGTCATGGCTCGAGCGGGCCGCCGCGTAGGCTCGATTCTCGTGCCACACCAATCGAGGAGCCGACGAGTACAGCGCGCAATGGCGCTGCTCATGGCCTTGGTCGTGGCCGCGTGCGCGCGGAACAGCGCTGAGCCGCAACGTCAGGTCGCCGCGGCCGCCGAGCCGGGGCCGGCGGTGGTGCAGACCGCGGCCGGTGCGCTGCGCGGCGTGGTGGCGCCGGGTTACCGGGTCTTCAACGGCATTCCCTACGCGGCCGCACCGGTGGGGCCGCTGCGCTGGCAACCGCCGCAGCCGGCGGCGCCGTGGCCCGGCGTGCGTGATGCCACCAAGCCCGGCGTGCGGTGCATCCAGGACACCACGTATGACCCCGACTACGGGCGGCCCACCGGCGAGGACTGCTTGAACCTCAACGTCTGGACCCCGGATGGTGCGAGCCGCTCCCATCAGAAGCCGGTGATGGTGTGGATTCACGGTGGCGGCTTCCTCAACGGCAGTGCCGATATCTACGACGCGCGTTGGATGGCCACCCAGGGCGACATCGTCGTCGTCACCGTCAACTACCGGCTGGGGACCCTGGGGTTCCTGGCGGATCCCGCGTTGAGCCCGGCCGGCGATGTCGGCAACTACGGCCTGGCCGATCAACAGGCCGCGCTGCGGTGGGTTCGTGACAATGTCGCCGAATTCGGTGGTGATCCAACCAAAGTCACGATCGCCGGTGAATCGGCAGGTGCGATGTCGGTGTGCGATCACCTGGTCGCGCCCGAGTCGGCAGGCTTGTTCCGCGCCGCGATCCTGCAGAGCGGACCCTGCCAGGCGCAGGCCGATCGGCCCACCGCGCAACGGGTCAGTGCCGAGTACGCGTCCGCGGCGGGGTGCACCGATCCGGCCGCGGTGGCGGCGTGCTTGCGAGCGCTGCCGACCGAGGCCCTGCAACGCGCCCCGCTCTATGTCGGATTCGGCCCCGACAAGCTGACCGGTCCGGTCACCGGTACCGACCGTTTACCGGTTGACCCGATGACCGCGTTCGCGTCGAATCGGGTGCCCCGGACGCCGGTGCTCGTCGGCAGCAACGGTGACGAGTTCGCGATGTTCGCCGCAATTCAATATCTCAAGGATCGACAGTTGCCGCCTTACCCGCAGTTGATGGCGAAGACGTTCGGGGCGGACGCCGCCGCGGTCGCCGAGCGCTATCCGCTGGAACGGTACGCGGGCAGTGTGGGCCTGGCGTACTCCGCTGCGGTCACCGACAGTGTATTCGCTTGTCCCGCAGACCGAATCGCGTCGAGTCTAGCGCGCACCGGGCCGGTGTACGCCTACGAGTTCAACGACCGCACGGCCCCGGCGCCCGACCCGCTGCGCGCGGCTCCGTTCCCGGTGGGGGCCAGTCACTCGCTGGAGTTGCGGTACCTGTTCGACGTCGGCGGCGCCCGGCCTCTGGACCCGGCGCAACGCATGTTGTCCGACCAGATGGTCGCCTACTGGAGCCAGTTCGTGAAGACCGGCACTCCTGAGGTGTCGGGGTTGCCGGAGTGGCCGGAGTTCGGCTCCGACGAGGCCACCGGCAAGCGAATATCGCTGCAGACCGGGGAATTGACGGTCACCACTGACTTCAGTTCGCGGCACCAGTGCCCGTTCTGGACCAGCCGCAGCGGTGCGCGCTAGCCGCTCCAGCGCGGGTGGGCCACCACGGCCAGTGCTTCGGCTACGTCGGCCGCCAGTGGCCGACCCCGGTCTCCGTGATTCCTCACCCACTGCTGAAAGGCGAAATCTGCTGCTGCGAAGGATAATTGGACCAACAGCCCGGGGCGCAAATCCTGACTCGGGTCGACGGCCATACGCGCAGCCACGAGCTGAATCATCTGTTCGCGGTCCGCGGTGGACAGCAGCGTCGCCCGGTCGAGCAATTCGGGTGCGGTCAGGATCGCCGCGCGCCAGTTCTCCAGATCGACATCCTCGAAGGACCCGACCCGGCTGACGATCGCGGCGGCCAGGGCGACGTCGGGTGCCTCGTCGGGCGGTCGACGCACCAGCAGCGACGCGATCGCGGCGTTGCCCCGCTGGACGGCCCCGAGCAGCAGATCCTCCTTGGTCGCGACGTGGCGGAAGAATGTTCGCGGCGACACCGATGCTTCGGCGGCGATGTCGTCGGTGGTGACGTTGCCGAATCCCCGTGCGGCGAAAAGGCGGTAGGCCGCGGCGTGGATATCGGCGCGCACCTGTGCCCGTTGCCGGTCCCGCAGGGTCGGCGGCCGCTCCGCGGGCGGGCTGCTCACCGGTAGGTTCCCATCCCGCCGTCGATGTTGATGGTCTGGGCGGTCATGTACGAGGCGTCACGGCTGATCAGGAAGGCCACCACCGCGCCGATGTCGGTGTGGGTGTCGCCGATGCGGCGCAGCGGGACGCCTTTGACGATCTTGTTGTAGATGTCGGGGTGTGCGTCGCTCCATCCCGCGACGCCGTCGGAGTTGGCGAATGGGCACACCACGTTGACCCGGATGTTGTCGACACCCCATTCCAGCGCAGCGACTTTCGACATACCGCGAATCGCCTCCTTGGCTCCGGCGTAGGCCCCGAACGACTTCTGTCCGCCGGTGCCGCTGCCGGAGCCGAAGTTCACGATGGACCCGCCGCCGGCGGCTTTCAGGATCGGGTAGGCGGCCTGCATGAGGAAGAAGGTGGCCCGCGGACCGATGTCGAAGACGAGGTCGTAGTCCGCCATGGTGATGTCGGTGAACGGCTTGGGTTCATCGGTGGCGATCGCGTTGTTGATCAAAGCGTCTATTCCACCGAACGATTCGACCGCGACGTCGATGATGTGCTGATAACTGGAGTGGTCGCACAGGTCGGCGACCAGCGGGACGGCGTGCTGGTCATCGCGCAGGGCACCGGCGACCCCGATCACGCCCGGGTCGCGGTCGACCAGCAGCACCGAGGCGCCGCGTTCGAGTAGCGCCGCGCTGATTCCGCGGCCGACTCCCCGGGCCGCCCCCGTGACGATCACCCGGTGGCCGCTCAGCGATCCGGGATGCCAGTAGGTCGCCTCAGGGGACACCACGATGTAACTCCTCCGATGTGCGTGCAGTACCTGGGAACTCGATGAATTCCACCGCTGTTCCGTCGGGATCCTTGACGAAGAACATTCGAACTCCGGCGATGTCGAACGGTGCCTGATCCGGCGTGAAGCCCGCCGCCTGCACCTGCCGGTAGGTGTCGTCGAGGTCGGTGACCGACAGCGAGATGTTCTGGTTGCCGACGAACGACCGCTTCGCCGGGCGGCTCGCAGCACCCAATGACAGCAGCTCGATCGTCACTCCGCCGATCACGCCGCCCACCACCCGGCCCTGGTTCCCGTCGCCGCCGCCCAGCGCGTGGTCGAACGGCTCGCCGGCCATGGTCTGGTCGAACAGCACATCCATGCCGAGCAGCCCCCGGTAGAACACCAGCGCCCGGTCCATGTCGGTGACTCCGACCACCAGGTGTGAAAACCGAAGATCCCGAAGGCTTTCCACTCGTCACCTGGCCAGGTGCGGTGCGGCCCGGCCGGCGATCAGCGGCAGGTCGAGATACGTCTTGATGCCGGGGGCGGCTTCGCACACATAGGGGACGGCGCTGATGCAGTGGTTGGCGGTGGCCACCACGCCCGGATTGCGCTTGAGGCCCTCCTCGACCGTTTCCGGTTGCAGTCCTTTGAAAGTCAGCGACACATCGCAGTCGCCGGTGACCTCCACCTCGAAGCGTTCACCCTTCTCGCCGAGCGTCCACGGGGGGTCGAGTTCCACGTCGCACATCAGCCAGTTCACCGCGGCCGTGACGACCGGCTCGTCGTCGACGATGGCCTGCCACTTGAAGCGCCGGGCGGCCACGGTGCCCGCCTCCATCGGAACCACCAGCTGGTCGGTCCCGTGGACGGCGACGGCGACCTCCTGGGTGGAGCGGATCCGCGGATCGGACCGGAACCCCAACTGGTCGGCGACCATGCGCACCGACTGTTTGAAGCCTGCTTCCAGAAGCGCGGCAATGGGTCCGCTCATCGCCTGTTCCGGTGTCAGGCCGAACCCCATCACCTCCCGCACCACCAGCGGTGCGTTGTAGGTGCGGATGTCGGAGAACTCCTCGGCCCGGACATGGGTGATGGCAGCAGTGAGGGCGGAGATCATCAACGGGAAGCGTTCGGTGATGCCGCCGGGGTGGATACCCGACCCGTGCAATGTCGCGTTGCCTGCGGTGCACGCCTCCTCGAGCGCCTGCACGGCGGGATTCTCCCGGTCCGGGTAGACCCAACCGACGGGGGTCACCACGTTCTTGCCGGAGCGCAGGATCTTGGCGACCACCGAATCGTCGGGCAGCAGGGGGGAGTACATGACGCAGTCGGCATCCATCGCCAGCAGCTCGTCGATGTCGGTCGTGGCGGCCACCCCGATCGGGGCTTCGCCGATCACCTCGCCGACGTCGCGGCCGTGCTTGTCGGCGCTGTGGACCCAGCAGCCGACGAGTTCGAGTTCGGGGTGGCGCAGCACGCCCTGGATTGCCGCCTTGCCCACACCGCCGGTTGCCCACTGAATGACGCGATACATAAGCGGCATCGTATGTCGATATGGCAGTAACTGTCACGTATTTCAGTGTGAAACCGGGCCGACGGCCCATCGGTCGGACGTATCGTCCGGCAAGGGACCTAGCTATCGGGGGGCGGCGATGGACAACTCTCGTTTGGATCGCACCGGCGGCGGCGCCGGCATCGCATTTGTCATCGCGACCGTGGTGGCCGCGCTCCTGACGGGCCAACCCCCCGGACCTGAGGCCAGCAACCAGGCCGTCCAACGATTCTTCATCGACCACCACAGTCAGGTGGTGCTGCAGGGGTGGTTGTACGCACTGGCAACCGGGTTGGTGATCTGGTTCGCGGTCGCGGTCCGGCGGCTGCTTCACACCGCGCCGGGCGGTCGTCACCTCGGCGATCTGTTCTTCGTCGGCACGGTGGCCGTCGCCGCGTTGTCGTTCGTCTCGATGTCGATCCGGATCGTCGCGGCGGGGGCGGCGCACGAGCTGTCGGCCTCCGCGGTGCGCGCGGTGGGAGCAGACTTCAGTCTGGTCTTGTTGGCGCTGTGCGGGTTCATCGTCGCTCTCGCGGCGACCGGCTATGCGGGCTGCGTGTTCTCGCAAGCCGTTTTGCCACGGTGGACCGGGTGGCTGGCCCTCATCGCTGCGGTGGTCAATCTGGTGGGGACGTTGAGCGTGTTCGTCGACGGTGGCCCGTTCTCCATCGAAGGCGGCTGGGGGACGTTGCTGCCCGTCGCCGCCACCGGGGTGTGGTACCTCGGAACCTCGGTCAGTTTGTTCCGGGCCCACCGGACCGCCACCCCGGACCCGGCCGGGTAAGAGCGCGCGGCAATTGCCCGGTACGCCGCTGCGGTCCGGGTCGGCCGGCGGTATCGCGCGACATGTCCAAACCGACCCGCTACCAGGGTTCGGGCGGATTTAGCTGGGGCTCCGGCCGAATTTGGTTGGTGCCGCGATCTAGGGCATACTGTTCGGGTTGCCTTGAGCCGGGTTCGCCTCTCATGTGGGAGCGTCCGCCCAAGGTGTACGACCGGCGCCCGAACGGGCGCGTCCGGTCCCCATCTCGGAGTGCGGCAGATTTGTCCGTGCGTTGAGACTGCGTGAGGGCGACACACCCGACCGCGGGGGTCGGAGCACCAGAGACAGGTAAAGAGCGGCGGCGACAGCCAGCGCTGTAACTGTCCGGCCATGGCCGGCGGGAACGGCGCATGACCACCGTGTCCCTCCATGGGACCAAGCAGGAGTGAAGGTAGGAGAAGCGTGGCGGGACAAAAGATCCGCATCAGGCTCAAGGCCTACGACCACGAGGCCATTGATGCCTCGGCGCGCAAGATCGTGGAGACGGTCACCCGTACCGGTGCGAGCGTGGTTGGTCCGGTGCCGCTGCCGACGGAAAAGAATGTGTATTGCGTCATCCGCTCCCCGCATAAGTACAAGGACTCGCGGGAGCACTTCGAGATGCGCACGCACAAGCGACTCATCGACATCCTCGACCCGACGCCGAAGACCGTTGACGCTCTCATGCGCATCGATCTGCCGGCCAGCGTCGACGTGAACATCCAGTAGTAGGGGAGTCGACGAACAAATGGCACGAAAAGGCATTTTGGGCACCAAGCTGGGCATGACCCAGGTGTTCGATGAAAACAACCGGGTCGTCCCCGTCACGGTCGTCAAGGCCGGACCCAATGTGGTGACCCGCATCCGCACGCCCGAGCGTGACGGCTACAGCGCTGTGCAGCTCGCCTATGGCGAGATCAGCCCCCGCAAGGTCAACAAGCCGGTCACCGGTCAGTACGCCGCCGCTGGGGTCAACCCGCGCCGGCACCTGGCCGAGCTGCGCCTCGATGACGAGGCTGCTGCCGCCGACTACGAGGTCGGACAGGAGCTGACGGCGGAGATCTTCGCCGACGGCGCCTACGTCGACGTCACCGGGACCTCCAAGGGCAAGGGCTTCGCCGGCACCATGAAGCGTCACGGCTTCAAGGGCCAGGGCGCCAGCCACGGTGCGCAGGCCGTGCACCGCCGGCCGGGCTCGATCGGTGGCTGCGCCACCCCGGGTCGCGTCTTCAAGGGCACCCGGATGTCCGGCCGCATGGGTAGCGATCGCGTCACCACGCAGAACCTGTTGGTGCACAAGGTCGATGCCGAAAACGGCGTGCTGCTGATCAAAGGTGCGGTCCCCGGCGTCAACGGCGGGCTCGTGATGGTTCGCACGGCAGTCAAACGAGGTGAGAAGTGACTCTGAAGGTTGACGTTCGCACTCCGGGCGGCAAGACGGACGGCACGGTTGAACTACCGGCTGACCTCTTTGACGTCGAACCCAACATCGCGTTGATGCATCAGGTGGTGACCGCGCAGCTGGCTGCCAAGCGGCAGGGCACGCACGCCACCAAGACTCGCGCTCAGGTTTCCGGCGGCGGCAAGAAGCCGTACCGGCAGAAGGGCACCGGTCGCGCCCGCCAGGGTTCGACCCGCGCGCCGCAGTTCACCGGTGGTGGCGTCGTGCACGGCCCGCAGCCCCGCGACTACAGCGAGCGGACCCCGAAGAAGATGATCCGCGCCGCACTGCGCAGCGCGCTGTCGGACCGGGCCCGCAACGAGCGGATCCACGCGATCACCGAGGTGCTCGAGGGCCAGACCCCGTCGACCAAGACCGCCAAGGCGTTCCTGGCCTCGCTGACCGACCGCCGCAAGGTGCTGATCGTCATCGGCCGCACCGACGAGATCGGCGCGAAGAGTGTGCGCAACCTGCCCGGTGTGCATGTGATCTCGCCGGACCAGTTGAACACCTACGACGTGCTCAACGCTGACGACGTGGTGTTCTCGGTCGAGGCCCTGAACGCCTACATCAGCGCTAATACAAAGGACGAAAAAGAAGGAGTGTCGGTCTAATGGCAACCATCACCGACCCCCGCGACATCATCCTGGCGCCGGTCATCTCGGAGAAGTCCTACGGACTGATCGAGGACAACGTCTACACGTTCGTCGTCGCTCCCGGCTCGAACAAGACGCAGATCAAGATCGCCATCGAGAAGATCTTCAAGGTGAAGGTCGACTCGGTGAACACGCTGAACCGGCAGGGCAAGCGCAAGCGCACCCGCACCGGCTACGGACAGCGCAAGGGCACCAAGCGCGCGATCGTGACCCTGGCCCCCGGCAGCAAGCCGATCGACCTATTCGGAGCTCCCGCCTGACCCGGCGGGAACGACTGCAGATAGAACTCAGGAATAGATAATGGGAATTCGCAAGTACAAGCCGACGACCCCCGGTCGCCGCGGTGCCAGCGTCTCCGATTTCTCCGAGATCACTCGCTCGACTCCGGAGAAGTCGCTGATCCGCCCGCTGCACAGCACTGGCGGTCGTAACGCCCACGGCCGAATCACCACCCGCCACAAGGGCGGCGGGCACAAGCGTGCCTACCGGGTGATCGACTTCCGGCGTAACGACAAGGATGGCGTCAACGCCAAGGTCGCTCACATCGAGTACGACCCCAACCGCACCGCGAACATCGCGCTGCTGCACTACCTGGACGGCGAGAAGCGCTACATCATTGCGCCGCAGGGTCTTTCGCAGGGTGACATCGTGGAGTCGGGCGCCAACGCCGACATCAAGCCCGGCAACAACCTGCCGCTGCGCAACATCCCCGCCGGTACCGTGATCCACGCTGTGGAGCTGCGTCCCGGTGGCGGTGCCAAGCTGGCCCGTTCGGCCGGCTCGAGCATCCAGCTGCTGGGCAAGGAAGGCGCCTACGCCTCCCTGCGTATGCCGTCGGGTGAGATCCGCCGCGTCGACGTGCGCTGCCGCGCCACCGTCGGCGAGGTCGGCAACGCCGAGCAGGCCAACATCAACTGGGGCAAGGCCGGCCGCATGCGGTGGAAGGGCAAGCGCCCCACCGTCCGTGGCGTGGTGATGAACCCGGTCGACCACCCGCACGGTGGCGGCGAGGGCAAGACCTCAGGTGGTCGCCACCCGGTCAGCCCGTGGGGTAAGCCCGAAGGCCGCACCCGCAAGCCCAACAAGCCGAGCGACAAGCTCATCGTCCGACGCCGGCGCACCGGCAAGAAGCGCTAGGCAGGAGATTAAGACATGCCACGCAGCCTGAAGAAGGGTCCGTTCGTCGACGACCATCTGCTCAAGAAGGTCGACGTCCAGAACGAGAAGAACACCAAGCAGGTCATCAAGACCTGGTCGCGTCGTTCGACCATCATCCCCGACTTCATCGGTCACACCTTCGCCGTCCACGACGGTCGCAAGCATGTGCCGGTGTTCGTCACCGAGGCGATGGTCGGCCACAAGCTGGGCGAGTTCGCACCGACGCGCACGTTCAAAGGTCACATCAAGGACGACCGGAAGAGTAAGCGGCGATGACGACTGCAACCACCGAATACCCGTCTGCGACGGCCAAAGCGCGCCACATCGGGATCTCGGCGAGTAAAGCTCGCCGGGTGATCAACCTGGTCCGCGGCAAGAGTGTCGAGGAAGCTCTCGACATTCTTCGCTGGGCGCCGCAGCAGGCCAGCGAGCCGGTCGCCAAGGTGATCGCCAGCGCTGCCGCCAACGCGCAGAACAACGACGGTCTGGACCCGGCGACCCTGGTCGTCGCGACCATCACCGCCGACGAGGGCCCGACCGCCAAGCGCATCCGGCCACGCGCGCAGGGTCGCGCGTACCGAATCCGCAAGCGCACCAGCCACATCACGGTGATCGTCGAGAGCCGTCCGGAGCGCAAGGAGCGCTCTGCGACGTCTGCTCGCTCGCGTCGTGCTCAGGCAAGCAAGGCGGCCGCGACGGCGCCGGCCAAGAAGGCTCCTGCCAAGAAGGCTCCGGCTGCCAAGAAGACGGCCGAACAGACGAAGGAGGGCTCGGAGTAGTGGGCCAGAAAATCAACCCCCACGGCTTCCGGCTCGGTATCACCACCGACTGGAAGTCCCGGTGGTACGCCGACAAGCAGTACGCGGATTACGTCAAGGAAGACGTGGCGATCCGCCGGCTGCTGGCCACCGGTCTCGAGCGCGCCGGCATCGCCGACGTGGAGATCGAGCGCACCCGTGACCGGGTCCGCGTTGATATCCACACCGCGCGTCCGGGCATCGTGATCGGCCGTCGTGGCACCGAGGCCGACCGCATCCGCGCCGACCTGGAGAAGCTGACCGGCAAGCAGGTTCAGCTCAACATCCTCGAGGTGAAGAACCCGGAGTCGGTGGCGCAGTTGGTCGCCCAGGGTGTCGCCGAGCAGCTGAGCAACCGTGTGGCGTTCCGCCGCGCGATGCGCAAGGCCATCCAGTCGGCCATGCGGCAGCCCAACGTCAAGGGCATCCGCGTGCAGTGCTCGGGCCGTCTCGGCGGCGCCGAGATGAGCCGCTCGGAGTTCTACCGCGAAGGCCGGGTGCCGCTGCACACGCTGCGCGCCGACATCGATTACGGGCTGTACGAGGCCAAGACCACGTTCGGCCGTATCGGCGTGAAGGTGTGGATCTACAAGGGCGACATCGTCGGTGGCAAGCGTGAGCTCGCCGCCGCCGCGCCCGCCGCCGACCGTCCGCGCCGTGAGCGTCCGTCGGGCACCCGCCCGCGTCGCAGCGGTGCTTCGGGCACCACCGCGACGAGCACCGAAGCCGGTCGTGCCGCGAGTGAAGAGACCGCGGAATCTGCGGTTCCCGTCACTGCGGAGGCGCCGGCCGTCGAGCCCGCCGCTGAAAACACGGAGAGCTAACTCATGCTGATTCCCCGTAAAGTCAAGCACCGCAAGCAGCACCACCCCAGGCAGCGTGGTATCGCCAGCGGTGGAACGTCGGTGTCGTTCGGTGACTATGGCATCCAGGCACTGGAGCACGCCTACATCACCAACCGGCAGATCGAGTCCGCTCGTATCGCCATCAACCGGCACATCAAGCGTGGCGGCAAGGTGTGGATCAACATCTTCCCGGACCGCCCGCTGACCAAGAAGCCCGCCGAAACCCGCATGGGTTCCGGCAAGGGTTCGCCCGAGTGGTGGGTGGCCAACGTCAAGCCGGGTCGCGTGCTGTTCGAACTGAGCTACCCCAATGAGCAGATCGCGCGCGAAGCACTGACCCGCGCGATCCACAAGCTGCCGATCAAGGCACGCATCGTGACACGAGAGGAGCAGTTCTGATGGCTGTTGGCATCAGCGCCGGCGAACTGCGTGAGCTCACCGAAGAAGAGCTGACCGACAAGCTGCGGGAATCCAAGGAAGAGCTGTTCAACCTGCGCTTCCAGATGGCCACCGGGCAGCTGGACAACAATCGCCGGCTCCGCACCGTGCGTCAGGAGATTGCGCGCATCTACACCGTGCTGCGCGAACGTGAACTGGGTCTGGCCGCCGGACCCGCTGGTGAGGAATCGTAATGGCAGAAACAAAGGGCACCAAGCACACTGAGCGCACCGAGGAGTCGCGCGGCCGCCGCAAGACGGTCATCGGCTACGTGGTCAGTGACAAGATGCAGAAGACGATCGTCGTCGAGCTGGAATCTCGCAAGAGCCACCCGCTCTACGGCAAGATCATCCGGACCACTACGAAGGTCAAGGCGCACGACGAGAACGGCGACGCCGGTATCGGCGACCGCGTCTCCCTGATGGAGACCCGCCCGTTGTCGGCGACCAAGCGCTGGCGCCTGGTCGAGGTCCTCGAGCGCGCCAAGTAATTTCTCTGCGCGAGCAGACGTAGAAGCCCCCGCACGCCCGGCGTGTCGGGGGCCTTTGCGTCTGGTGGCCTTCATGCCAGACTCGTGTCTGCTTGGCATCCCACGGCAGCCTCGAGAAATGGGGAACGCGTATGACCACGGAGTTCAACGGCAAGATCGAACTGGATATCCGCGATTCCGAGGCGGACTGGGGCCCGTACGCGGCGCCCACCGCGCCCGACAACGCGCCCAACGTGCTCTACCTGGTGTGGGATGACATCGGCATTGCGACCTGGGACTGCTTCGGCGGGCTGGTGTCCATGCCGGCGATGTCGCGGATCGCCGAGCGCGGTGTTCGGCTCTCGCAGTTCCACACCACGGCACTGTGTTCCCCGACTCGGGCGTCGCTGCTGACCGGCCGGAACTCGACCACCGTCGGGATGGCGACCGTCGAGGAGTTCACCGACGGTTTCCCCGGCATCAACGGCCGGATTCCCGATGACACCGCATTGATCTCGGAGGTGTTGGCCGAGCGCGGCTACAACACGTACTGCGTGGGCAAGTGGCACCTCACGCCGATCGAGGAGTCCAGCCTCGCGGCCACCCGCAGGCATTGGCCGTTGTCGCGCGGCTTCGAGCGGTTCTACGGCTTCATGGGCGGTGAGACCGATCAGTGGTACCCCGAGCTGATGTACGACAGCCACCCGGTGGAGGCGCCGGCCACCCCCGAGGAGGGCTACCACCTCTCGAAGGACCTGGCGGACAAGACAATCGAGTTCATCCGCGACTCCACGATGATCGCTCCCGACAAGCCGTGGTTCACCTATCTGTGCCCGGGGGCCGGGCACGCACCGCACCACGTGTTCTCCGAATGGGCCGACCGCTACGCCGGAACGTTCGACATGGGTTACGAGCGGTACCGCGAGATCGTGCTGGAGAACCAGAAGAAGCTCGGCATTGTGCCCCCGGAGACCGAACTGTCCGCGGTGAATCCGTACAACGACGTGACCGGACCCGACGGCCAGCCGTGGCCGGAGGGCGACACCGTGCGTCCGTGGGAATCGCTGTCCGACGAGGAGAAGCGGCTGTTCTCCCGGATGGCCGAAGTCTTCGCCGGCTTCCTGTCCTATACGGATGCCCAGATCGGCCGAATCCTGGACTATCTGGACGAATCCGGCCAACTGGACAACACGATCATCGTGGTGATCTCCGACAACGGCGCCAGCGGCGAGGGCGGCCCTAACGGGTCGGTCAACGAAGGCAAGTTCTTCAACGGATACATCGACACCGTCGAAGAGAGCATGCGGTTCTTCGACGAACTGGGCGGTCCCACCACCTACGGCCATTACCCGATCGGGTGGGCGATGGCCTTCAACACGCCCTACAAGCTGTACAAGCGCTACGCGTCGCATGAAGGTGGCATCGCTGACACCGCAATCATCTCCTGGCCCAACGGAATTGCCGCGCACGGTGAAGTTCGGGACCACTACGTCAACGTCAGTGACATAACGCCGACCATCTATGAGTTGCTCGGCATCGACGTTCCGGAGACCGTGAAGGGAATTGCCCAGAAGCCGCTCGACGGAGTGAGTTTCAAAGCAGCGCTGGCGGATTCGACGGCGAAGACCGGCAAGGAGACCCAGTTCTACACGATGCTGGGCACGCGGGGCATCTGGCACAAGGGATGGTTCGCCAGCGCGGTGCACCCCGCTTCGCCGTCGGGTTGGTCGCATTTCGAGGACGACCGCTGGGAGCTGTACCACATCGAGAACGACCGCAGCCAATGTCACGACCTCGCGGCCGAACACCCCGAGAAGCTCGCGGAGTTGCAGAAGCTGTGGTTCAGCGAGGCGGAGAAATACAACGGCTTGCCGCTGTCCGACCTCAACGTGGGGGAGATGCTCGGCCGCTGGCGGCCCACCCTGGCCGGTGACCGACCGCGCTACATCTACTACCCGAACACCGCGCCGGTCGGGATGGGCGCCTGCGTCAACATCGTCGGCCGCTCGTTCTCGGTGCTGGCCGAAGTGAACATCAGCAGCCCCGACGTGCGCGGGGTGATGTTCAAGCAGGGGGCCGGCCACGGTGGCTACGTCTTGTTCGTCGACGACGGACGCTTGCAGTTCGTCTACAACTTCTTCGGGGAAGACGAACAACGGGTGATCGCCCCGGACCCGCTGCCCCTCGGGGACCACATCCTGGGGGTGGGTTACACCCGGACCGGCACGGTCGACGGCAGCCACACCCCGGTCGGTGACGCCACGCTGTATGTCGACGGGGCCGCGGTGGCCACGCTGGCCGGTGTGAAAGCCCACCCGTTCACGTTCGGGTTGGCCGGCGGCGGGGTCAGCGTCGGCCGGAATCTCGGGCAGGCGGTCTCGGCCGCCTACCAGGCACCTTTCAGCTTCACCGGAGGAACCATCGCGCAGGTTGTGGTCGATGTGTCGGGCGCTCCGTACGTCGACGCGGAGCGCGAGCTCGCGGCGGCCTTCGCCAGGGACTGAGCGCCGCGTCATACTGGAGCTGTGACTCGGCTGGTATGTGCCGCTGCGGCGGTGGTGGTGCTGGCCGTTCCAGGCGTTGCCGCCTGTGCGCGAAACAGCGGCGGGACCCCGGTCCGTGCCGAGGCGTCCACCTCCGCCGGCAGCGTCGCACCCACGTCGGCGGCGCCGTCGACCCGGGAGACCGACGAGCCCGAGTCGTCGCAACCAGGCGTACTGGAGACCACCAAGGTGCCGGTCCCGCCGAACGCCGTCGTGTGTAAGCAGGACCAGCAGGGGCAGACGGCGGTGGCCGCCGTCGCAGACCCGGCCGCGCCCAAGATCACCATTCGGGTGCCGCCTGGATGGTCGGTGACCCCCGGCGCCGGTGACGTCGGTGCGTCGCTGTCCGGGCCGGACGACATGGTCGCCAAGGTGACCATCGAGGCCACCCCGCTGGAGGCGGCCGCCGCTTTCGCCCGGTACGGCGACGACGTGATGGCCAAGTATCCGATCAGCACGCTGAGCCTGTTGCCCGGCGACTTCTGCGGATTCAGCGGGCAGAAACTGATCGGCACCTGGGCCCAGGATCCTGACGAGTCGCTGGAGTACCACGACCGCATCGCCCACATCTGGACCAACACCGGCAACTACCTGGTCGCCGTGCACGTGGAGGCGCCGGCGGGGGCCCCCGATTTCGACGAGGCCGCCTCGGTGCTGACCGACAAGTTCAGCATCGTCATACCCTGAAGCCATGCTCACCGAGCTTGTCGAGGTGCCCGGCGGGGCGTTCCGGATGGGGTCGACGAGCTTCTATCCCGAAGAGGCGCCGATCCACACGGTCACCGTGGACGCCTTCGGCATCGAGCGGCACCCCGTCACCAACGCGCAGTTCGCCGAGTTCGTCGCTGCCACCGGGCATGTCACCGTTGCCGAGAAGTCGCTTGACCCCGCGCTGTATCCCGGTGTGCCGCAAGCGGATCTGCAACCCGGCGCGTTGGTGTTCCGGTCCACAGCGGGGCCGGTGGATCTGCGGGACTGGCGGCAGTGGTGGGACTGGGCGCCCGGGGCGAACTGGCGCGCACCGTTCGGCCCCGGCAGTGCCATCGCCGACAAGGCCGATCATCCCGTCGTGCAGGTGGCCTATCCCGATGCGGCCGCCTACGCGCGGTGGGCCGGCAGGCGCCTGCCGACGGAAGCGGAATGGGAGTACGCCGCGCGGGCAGGCAGCACCACGGACTACGCCTGGGGCGCCGAGTCGACGGTCGACGGATCGTTGATGGCCAACACCTGGCAGGGCCGGTTCCCGTATAGCAACGACGGGGCGCTGGGGTGGACGGGAACTTCGCCGGTGGGGGCCTTCCCGCCGAACGCATTCGGGCTGGTCGACATGATCGGCAACGTCTGGGAGTGGACCACCACGCGATTCTCGGCCCATCACGTGCTGAACCAGAAGAACGGCTGTTGCCCGCCGCCGATCGAGCCCGATCCCGCCGTCAGCCAGGCCCTCAAAGGAGGCTCGCATCTGTGCGCGCCGGAGTACTGCCACCGGTACCGGCCCGCCGCGCGTTCACCCCAGTCGCAGGACACCTCGACCACCCACATCGGCTTCCGGTGTGTGGTGAGCGGCTGACCTGCGCCGAGATCGACGTACTGCAGGTCCCCTCTCGCGCGTTGTCGCGATAACTGCAGCCTCGCGGAGATGTGGTGAACTGCGACGATTTGGAGCTTTTTCGCTCGTCACCTAGCATGTAGGGGTTGCCTAGGGCAGACCTCGGCCGGCGTTCGTCGGCCCTGCGTGCTCTTGGGTGACAAAGACCGCGCACGACAGGCTTCATTTTGGATTGCCTTTAGGGATTTTGTCGTGCACACAGTTACCAGATCGAGGAGATCTAGTGATTCAGCAGGAATCGCGGCTCAAGGTCGCCGACAACACGGGCGCCAAGGAGATCTTGTGCATCCGTGTTCTGGGTGGCTCGTCGCGGCGCTACGCCGGCATCGGCGACGTCATCGTGGCGACCGTCAAGGACGCCATCCCCGGTGGCAACGTCAAGCGTGGTGACGTGGTCAAGGCCGTCGTGGTGCGCACCGTGAAGGAACGTCGCCGCGCCGACGGCAGCTACATCAAGTTCGACGAGAACGCCGCCGTCATCATCAAGAACGACAACGACCCGCGAGGCACCCGCATCTTCGGACCGGTCGGTCGTGAACTGCGCGAGAAGAAGTTCATGAAGATCGTCTCGCTGGCCCCGGAGGTTTTGTAAATGAAGGTCCACAAGGGCGACACCGTCCTCGTCATCGCCGGGAAGGACAAGGGCGCCAAGGGCAAGGTCCTGCAGGCCTACCCGACCCGTAACCGCGTCCTCGTCGAGGGCGTCAACCGGATCAAGAAGCACACCGCGCAGTCGGCCAACGAGCGTGGCGCATCCTCGGGCGGCATCGTCACCCAGGAAGCTCCGATCCACGTCTCGAACGTGATGGTGGTCGACTCCGACGGCAACCCGACCCGCGTCGGCGTCCGCCGCGATGAGGAGACCGGCAAGAACGTCCGCATCGCCAAGAGCAACGGCAAGGACCTCTGAGAGATATGACTACCGCAGAAAAAGTTCAGCCCCGGCTGAAGGCGCGCTACCGCGAAGAAATCAAGGACGCGCTCAACAACGAGTTCAACTACGCCAACGTCATGCAGATCCCCGGCGTGGTCAAGGTCGTCGTGAACATGGGTGTCGGTGACGCCGCCCGCGACGCCAAGCTGATCAACGGCGCGGTCAACGACCTGGCGCTGATCACCGGTCAGAAGCCGGAGATCCGCAAGGCCCGCAAGTCGATCGCACAGTTCAAGCTGCGCGAAGGCATGCCGATCGGTGCGCGGGTCACGCTGCGCGGCGACCGGATGTGGGAGTTCCTGGACCGGCTGGTGTCGATCGCGCTGCCGCGTATCCGCGACTTCCGCGGCCTGAGCCCCAAGCAGTTCGACGGCCACGGCAACTACACCTTCGGACTCGCCGAGCAGTCGGTGTTCCACGAGATCGACGTCGATTCGATCGACCGTCCGCGCGGCATGGACATCACCGTCGTCACCTCGGCGACCAACGACGACGAAGGTCGGGCGCTGCTGCGCGCGCTGGGCTTCCCCTTCAAGGAGAACTGAGCAGATGGCAAAGAAGGCACTGGTCAACAAGGCCAATAAGAAGCCGAAGTTCGCCGTGCGGGCCTACACCCGCTGCAACAGGTGCGGACGCCCGCACGCCGTGTTCCGCAAGTTCGGCCTGTGCCGAATCTGCTTGCGCGAGATGGCCCATGCCGGCGAACTGCCCGGTGTGCAGAAGTCCAGCTGGTAACAGACCCCTACAGAACAGGTGCGCAGCAGGCCCCCAAGGGAATCGACCCGAGTGGGAACCGTTGCGAGGAAGGTAGACAGGCCCAGTCATGACTATGACGGACCCGATCGCAGACTTTTTGACACGTCTGCGTAACGCCAATTCGGCGTATCACGACGAAGTGACCCTGCCGCACTCGAAGATCAAGGCGAACATCGCCGAGATCCTCAAGAGTGAGGGGTATATCAGCGATTTCCGCACCGAGGATGCTCGGGTCGGCAAGTCGCTTGTTGTCCAGCTCAAGTACGGCCCCAACCGGGAGCGCAGCCTCGCCGGGCTGCGCCGGGTGTCCAAGCCCGGTCTGCGGGTGTACGCGAAATCCACCAATCTGCCGCGGGTTCTCGGTGGCCTGGGCGTGGCGATCATCTCCACGTCCTCCGGCCTGCTGACCGACCGCCAGGCGTCCCGACAGGGCGTGGGCGGCGAAGTCCTCGCTTACGTCTGGTAGCGGGATAGGAGAAGCAGAACTATGTCGCGTATTGGTAAGCAGCCGGTGGTCATTCCCGCCGGAGTTGATGTGACGATCGACGGTCAGAATCTGTCGGTCAAGGGCCCGAAGGGCACGCTGGAGCTCTCGATCGCCGAGCCGATCACCGTGTCGCGCAGCGACGACGGCGCGATCGTGGTGAGCCGGCCCGACGACGAGCGGCGCAGCCGTTCGCTGCACGGTCTGTCCCGCACGCTGGTGTCCAACCTGGTGACCGGTGTGACCCAGGGTTACACCACGAAGATGGAGATCTTCGGCGTCGGTTACCGCGTCCAGCTCAAGGGCAGCAACCTCGAGTTCGCGCTCGGGTACAGCCATCCCGTGGTCATCGAGGCCCCGGAGGGCATCACCTTCGCGGTGGAGACGCCCACCAAGTTCTCGATCTCAGGTATCGACAAGCAGAAGGTCGGCCAGATCTCGGCGAACATCCGTCGGCTGCGCCGCCCGGACCCGTACAAGGGCAAGGGCGTGCGGTACGAGGGTGAGCAGATCCGCCGCAAGGTCGGAAAGACAGGTAAGTAAGCCATGGCTCAAGCACAGAAGGCAGCCAACGATCGGACGCCGGTCGGCACGAGTGTCTCGGCCGCGCGCCGGGTTTCGCGCCTGCGTCGGCACAACCGGCTGCGTAAGAAGGTCGTCGGCACCGCCGAGCGGCCGCGTCTCGTGGTCAACCGCTCCTCGCGGCACATCCACGTGCAGCTCGTCAACGACGCCGAGGGTGTCACGGTCGCCGCAGCGTCGTCGATCGAGGCCGACGTCCGCGCCGTCGAGGGTGACAAGAAGGCCCACAGCGTGCGCGTCGGTCAGCTGATCGCCGAGCGTGCCAAGGCTGCAGGCGTCGAGGCCGTGGTGTTCGACCGCGGCGGCAACACCTACGGCGGCCGCATCGCGGCGCTGGCCGACGCGGCTCGCGAGAACGGACTCAAATTCTAATGATGAACAACGGAAGGACCGCATGATGGCGGAGCAGACCGCAGCCGGCAGCGCGCCGGATACCGGCGCCCCCTCAGCCGGCACCCGTACCGACGTACAGCGCGGCGGACGTGACGACCGCGGTGGCCGTGGCCGCCGTGATGATCGTGGCGACCGCGGTGGACGTGGTGGCCGCGACGGCGGCGAGAAGAGCAACTACCTCGAGCGCGTCGTCACGATCAACCGGGTCTCCAAGGTGGTCAAGGGTGGTCGGCGCTTCAGCTTCACCGCCCTGGTCATCGTCGGTGACGGCAACGGTCTGGTCGGTGTCGGCTACGGCAAGGCCAAAGAGGTGCCCGCCGCGATCGCCAAGGGTGTCGAGGAAGCTCGCAAGAACTTCTTCCGCGTCCCGCTGATCGGTGGCACCGTCACCCATCCCGTGCAGGGCGAAGCCGCGGCCGGTGTCGTGATGCTGCGTCCGGCCAGCCCCGGTACCGGTGTCATCGCCGGTGGCGCGTGCCGTGCCGTGCTGGAATGCGCTGGCGTGCACGATGTTCTGGCCAAGTCGCTGGGCAGTGACAACGCGATCAACGTGGTGCATGCCACCGTTGCCGCGCTCAAGCTGCTGCAGCGTCCTGAAGAGGTGGCCGCTCGTCGCGGGCTGCCGATCGAAGATGTTGCGCCGGCAGGCATGCTGCGTGCGCGTCGGGAGAGCGAAGCGCTGGCTGCCGCAGCAGCGCGTGGTGAAGGAAGCGCATAACCATGGCAGAGCTGAAGATCACCCAGGTGCGCGGCACTATCGGTGCCCGCTGGAAGCAGCGTGAAAGCCTGCGGACCCTGGGTCTGAGGAAGATTCGCCAGACGGTGGTTCGCGAGGACAACCCGCAGACGCGCGGCCTGATCAAGGCTGTGCACCACCTCGTTGAAGTAGAAGAAGTGGTTGAGGCTAAATCATGAGCGTCATCAAGCTGCACGACCTGAAGCCGGCTCCCGGCTCCAAGACCGCGAAGACTCGCGTCGGTCGCGGTGAGGGCTCCAAGGGCAAGACGGCCGGTCGTGGCACCAAGGGCACCAAGGCCCGCAAGAACGTGCCGGTGACCTTCGAGGGCGGGCAGATGCCGATCCACATGCGGCTGCCCAAGCTCAAGGGTTTCCGTAACCGGTTCCGCACCGAGTACGCCGTCGTCAACGTCGGCGACCTGAACAAGGCCTTCCCGGAGGGCGGCACCGTCGGTGTCGACGACCTGGTGGCCAAGGGCCTCGTTCGCAAGAACGTGCTCGTCAAGGTCCTCGGCGACGGCAAGCTGACCGCCAAGGTCGACATCACCGCACACAAGTTCAGTGGCAGTGCCCGTGAGGCCATCACCGCTGCAGGCGGTTCGGTCACCGAGCTCTGACCTAGATCCACGAAGAGGCCCCCGCCGCGCATTGCGTGTCGGGGGCTTTTTTCGTTGTTCAGCTCAGCTGCGGAATGACTTCAGCGGCAAGACGTTCCATCTGCTCGCGATCCTCGGCCAGGCTCGCGCCGACCGGGTGCAACAAGAGCGTCTGCGCGCCGGCGTCGATCACCTCGCGCAGACCGCGCACGACATCCGACACCGTGCCGGATACCGGAACCGCGTCCACGCCGGGCATCGAACCGTAGATCCGGCGCAGACCGGCCAGCACCCGCTCGCGCGCTCTGGCGGCGTCGTCGTCGACGATCAGGTAGACCCGCTTGCCGATCCGGAAAGCGTTCGGATCCTTGTGCTGCTCGGCCAATTCGGTGCGCACAGTCTGCACGGCGGTCGCGAAGTTCGCCGTCGTCGAGGATCCCGCACCCATGAACGCGTCGCCGTGGCGCACCGCGCGGGCGATCGCGCGAGGGGCATTGGCGCCGAACCAGATCGGCGGGTGTGGCCGCTGCACGGGCTTGGGCGCGATCGGCAGATCATCGACGTCCCGGAACCGGCCGTGAAACGTCACCCGCGGCTCGTCGGACCACGCCGCCTTCATCAACTGCAGGCCTTCGGTGAAGCTGCTGATGAATGTGGCCGGGTCGACGCCGAACGCCTCGAACTTTCGCCGGCCACCGCCGGGCGCCACACCGAGTTCCAGGCGCCCATGGCTGAGCCGGTCCACGGCGGTCACCGTCGAGGCCAGCTGCAGCGGGTCGTGCAGGGAGGTGATCAACACGGCGACCCCCAGCCGCAGGGTGGTGGTGCTCGCCGCGGCCCAGGCCAGCAGCTCCATCGGTGCGATCATCGGCGACGGGCCGATGATCTGCTCGATCGTCCAGCCGCCCTCGAAACCGAGGTCCTCGGCACGGGTCAGATAGCTCCGCAGCCCCTCGCCGTCGAAGCCGTCGACGTCGAACTGCGGTATCGAGATCGAGTACTTCACCACTCCACCGTACGAGCGCACAGAAGGGCTGCAGCGCCGGCGTGGGTAACCTCGACTGTATGTTCGCCTTCCTGCCCGCGATTCCGGGCGCTGACGACCTCCGCGACGCGCTGCGGCGCATCGACACCGCCCGGCACCACGGGGTGCCCGATGGCTGCATCCTGGAGCTCGACCTGCAGACGGTGCCGCCGGAGTCCAGCGGCTTCGACCCGCTGACCTTCATCACCGGTGGGGGCCGGACGATGCTGCTGCGCGACGCGGTCGCCGCGATCCATCGCGCGGCAGAGGATCCGCGGGTGGCGGGACTGATTGCCCGCGTTCAGCTTTCGGCCGCGCCGGCCGGACCGGTGCAGGAACTGCGCGCTGCCATCGCCGCCTTCACCGAGACCAAGCCGTCGCTGGCGTGGGCCGAAACCTACCCAGGCACCTTGTCGTACTACCTGGCGTCGGCCTTCTCCGAGGTGTGGATGCAGCCGACGGGCACCGTCGGGCTGATCGGTTTCGCCACCAACGCCCTGTTTCTGCGCGACGCCCTGGACAAGGCCGGTATCGAGGCGCAGTTCGTGACGCGCGGCCAGTACAAGTCGGCAGCCAATCTGTTCACCCAGGACCACTACACCGACGCGCACCGCGAGGCCGATTCCCGGCTGATCGCGAGCCTGCACAGCCAGGTGTGGCAGGCCATCGCCGAGTCGCGGCACATCGACGTCGCGGCGGTCGACGAACTGGCCAACCAGGCGCCGCTGCTGCGTGACGCCGCGGTCGACGGACACCTGGTCGACCGGATCGGCTTCCGCGACGAGGCGTACAGCCGGATCGCGGAACTCACCGGCCGGGAGGGTGTTTCGCCGGAATCCGGTGATGCCGACTCGGGTGACAACGCCCCGCCACGGTTGTATCTGTCCCGCTACGCGCACGCCGGGAAGGGTGGTCCCGCGGTGCCGATGCCGTCGGTGCCGGGCCGCAAGAAGCGGCCCAGGATTGCGGTGGTCACCGTCTCCGGGTCGATCGTCAGTGGCCGCGGCGGCCCGCAGGGCCTGCCGATCGGACGGTCCAGCGCCGGCGGCGACACCATCGGAGCGGCGTTGCGCGAGGTCGCCGCCGACGGCGACGTCGACGCGGTGGTCGTGCGGGTGGACAGTCCCGGCGGCTCGGTGACGGGCTCGGAGACGATGTGGCGGGAGGTGAAGCGCCTGCGCGCCAAGGGCAAGCCGGTGGTGGCCTCGATGGGCGCGGTCGCCGCATCGGGCGGTTACTACGTCGCGATGGCCGCCGACGCCATCGTCGCGAACCCGGGCACCATCACCGGGTCGATTGGTGTGCTGACCGGCAAGCTGGTGGCCCGGGGGCTGAAGGAGCGCCTGGGGGTCGGCTCGGACAGTGTGCGCACCAACGACAACGCCGACGCGTGGTCGGTCAATGCGCCGTTCACCCCGGAACAGCAGGCACTGGTGGAGGCCGAGGCGGATCTGTTCTACACCGACTTCGTGCAGCGGGTGGCCGAGGCCCGGCACATGTCCGTCGAGGCGGTCGAGGCGGTGGCGCAGGGCCGGGTGTGGACCGGTGCCGATGCCCTCGAGCACGGCCTGGTCGACGAACTCGGTGGGCTGCGGACGGCGGTGCGACGGGCCAAGGTGCTCGCCGGGATCGACGCCGACACCAAGGCCGAACTGGTCAGCTATCCCAGCTCGTCGCTGCGGGACTTCCTGCGTCCCAAGCCTTCGTCGCAGCCGGCCGCGGCCTCACTGCCGGAAGCCATCGCGGTGCTGATGGGCCAGTCCATCAGGGGCGTGGTCGATCAGAGCGAGCGTGCGCTGACCGGAACCAGTGCGCTGTGGCTGGGGTTCAACCCAGAGTGGCGCTGACGTAGACGATTTCGCCGAACGGGTCGTTGTCGTCCCGCTCGGGCCGGGCCGGCAGTCCGAGCTGGCGGAACAGCTCCTCGTCGGCCACCCCGGTGACGTCCCAACCCTTCCCGGTCAGGTACTCCATCACGTGGCTGCGGGGGCCGGCGTAGACCAGCGATCCCATGTCGATGTCCAGCCCCTGATCACGGGCCTGGGCTGTCATCGCCGTACCCTTCGACGGGTCGAAATCCATGATCCCGGGCACGAATTCGGTGGCCACCGCGCTGCCGGGTGCACTCAACTCGGTGATCGTGTCGAACAACCGGTCCTGAGCGTCGGACGGCAGATAGACCAGCAGTCCCTCGGCCAGCCACGCGGTGGGCAGGCTCGGATCGAACCCGGCGGCGCGCAGGGCTGCGGGCCAGTCCTCGCGCAGATCGATGCCGACAGTGTGGCGCTGCACCGGGGGCTGCGCACCGAGGTCGTCGAACACGCCGGTCTTGAATGCGATGACGTCGGGCTGATCGATCTCGAACACCACGGTGCCCGACGGCCACGGCAGCCGGTATGCGCGGGCATCCAAACCGGACGCCAGGATCACGACCTGCCGGATGCCGGTGCCGGTCGCCGAGCTGAAGTAGTCGTCGAAGAACTTGGCCCGCACGCCCATTGCGTCGATCATCGACTGCACGCGCTCGGGTGCGAGGTCGCCGAATGCCGAGGTGTCGAGTTCGCCGTCGATCATCTTGATGAAGAAGTCGATGCCGACCGCGCGAACAAGTGGATCGGCGAACGGGTCGTTGACGAGCTGGCGCGGGTCCTTGGTGGCCAGCGCGCGGCCGGCGGCCACGGCTGTCGCGGTGGCGCCGACGCTGGAGGTCAGGTCCCAGCTGTCGTCATCGGTGCGTGTCATCACTGCTCCTGTGCTCGGGTCGCGGTCAGGTAACCGGTGCTGTCGCTGAACTGCACCAGTGTTTCGTCGTCGGGCATGTCAAAGCCGTTGGCGGCGTAGGACTCCCGGGTGCTCACCGTGCTGATGCGCCACCCGCGTTCGGCCAGGTAGTCTCCTGCCGAGTTGCGCTCGCCGTCGTAGAACAGGGCAGGCAGATCGATGTCGGAGCCGATCTGTGCCGAGTACTTCTTGAACCGGTCGCGCCAGCTGTCCGGCAGTGTCATTCCCGCGGCCATGAATTCGGTGGCGAAACGGCTTCCCGGTGCCGACATCGCGGTGACGTTGTCCAGCAACCTGTCCTGCGCCTCGGGGGGTAGATAGATCAACAACCCTTCGGCGATCCACGCCGTCGGCTGGGAGACGTCGAAACCATGCTCCCGCAACGCCGTCGGCCAGTCGTCGCGGAGATCGACGGCGACGGTGCGGCGATCGGCGGTGGGCGAAACTCCCAGATCGGTCATCACGCGGGTCTTGAACTCGATGACCTGAGGCTGGTCCAGCTCGAAGACCACCGAGCCGGCCGGCCAGCTCATCCGGTATGCGCGGGTGTCGAGGCCCGACGCCAGGATGACCGCCTGGGTGATGCCGTCACGGGCAGCGTTGGTGAACACGTCGTCGAAAAACCGGGTGCGCACCGCGATCTGCTCGGTCATCCGGCGGCGGTTGAGCATCGGGTCGTCCTCGATGTTGGCCTCGCCGTTGGCGACCCGGATGAGGGACTCCACGCCGACGGCCTTGACGAGTGCGTCGGCGTACGGGTCGTGGATGAGAGCGTCCGGGCCGCGGGAGGCCAGCGCGCGCGACGCCGCCACCGATGTCGCGGTGGCGCCGACGCTGGACCCCAGGTCCCAGGTGTCGCCGTCGTAGCGGGTGTGTGTCTGGCTCATGGTGTTACTTCCGGATTGCGGTGACGGACACGGAGTTCCGTAGTGATTCGGTCAGGGTGGTCTCGGGGAAGGGCCGTCCGTACGCGGCGAACAGGTCTGCGCGCGCCTGGGAGCCGACCTGCCAGCCCTGCTGTTCGAGATAGCCGATGACGGGGTTGCGTTCCCCGTCGTAGAACAGGTCGGACATGTTGATGTCCAGGCCTCGTTCGCGCCATTGGTCGCTGATCGCTTTGGAACGGTCGGCCAGACCGCGGCCGCCGTCCGGGTGGTATTCGGTGGCGATCCGGCTGCCGGGTGCCGACAGCGCGGTGATGTTGTCGAACAACCGGTCCTGGGCCTCCGGCGGTAGATAGACCAGCAGGCCTTCGGCGCTCCAGGCGGTGGGCAAGGTGGCGTCGAAACCGTTGGCTCGCAGCGCTGCCGGCCAATCGTCGCGCAGGTCGACGCTGACCGTGCGCAGGTCCGCGGTGGGGGAGGCGCCGAGCGCGGCCAGCGTCTCGGTCTTGAAGTCGATGACCTGGGGCTGGTCGATCTCGTAGACGACGGTGCCCGCCGGCCAGTCCAGCCGATACGACCGGGAGTCCAAGCCGGAGGCCAGGATGACCGCCTGCCGCACTCCTGCGGCGGCTGCAGTCAGGAAGAAGTCGTCGAAGAAGCGGGTTCGCACCGCCATCACATCGGTCATCACCCGGGCGGTCTCGGCACCGTCCATGGCTGCCATGTTGATGTCGCCGTCGACCATCTTCGTGAAGACGTCGATCCCGACTGCGCGGACCAGAGGCGCGGCGAACGGATCGTCGATCAGTGCGTTCTCTTCGCGGCTGGCCACCGCGCGGGCGGCGGCCACCATGGTGGCGGTGGTGCCGACGCTGGTGGCCAGGTCCCAGGAGTCGGAGTCGCTGCGGCTCATCGGGCGCCGCCGTAGATGGCGCTGAGGTAGTAGAGCTTGCCCATCGGCTCGTCGTCATCGAAGGTCCCGCGCCGGCCGGCGGCCAGCAGGTCGTTGACCGGGGAGCGGTCGACCTGCCATCCGTGGTCGGCCAGGTAGTCGCTGGCCTCGTTGCGCTCGCCCAGGTAGACCAGCGAGCCGAAGTCGAGGTCGAAGCCGTTGTCGCGCCAGTGCGCGGAGATGGTCTCCATCTTTTCGCGCGACTCTTCCTGTTCGTCGGGATTCGACGGCGGCGCGGTGTCGATGGCCATCCGGCTCTCGGGAGCGGACAGCTCGGTGACGGTGTCCAGCAGACGGTCCTGCGCGTCCGGCGGCAGGTAGCCCAGCAGACCCTCGGCGCTCCATGCGGTGGGCGCCTGTGGGTCGAAGCCGGCCTCGCGCAGCGCGGTGGCCCAGTCGTTGCGCAGATCCATCGCCACCGGCCTGCGGTCACACGTCGGTGCGGCGCCCTGCTCGGCCAGCGTCTGGGTCTTGAATGCGATGACGTCGGGCTGGTCGATCTCGTAGACGACCATGCCGGCCGGCCAGTCCAGGCGGTAGGCGCGCGAGTCGAGGCCGGAGGCGAGGATGACGACCTGGCGGACACCGGCGTCGGCGGCGTCCTGGAAGAACTCGTCGAAGAATTTCGTGCGCACCGCCATGTTGTCGGTCATCCGGGTGACGCCCATGGCGCTCTGGTCGTCCGGGGTGGGCAGGTCGCCGGTGGCCATCTTGGTGAAGAAGTCGATGCCGACGGCGCGCACCAGGGGTTCGGCGAACGGGTCGTCGATCAAGGGGTCGCGCTCCCGGCTCGCTGCGGCGCGGGCGGCGGCGACCAGCGTCGCGGTCGCACCCACGCTGGAGGCCAGGTCCCAAGTGTCGTTGTCCGTACGCGTCATCGTTTGACCCTCACTGCCGCCATTTATACTTAGCTGAGTTAACCACTATCGACTGTACGTTGTTCCCGCTGTGCGATTCCTGAGCGCGCGGCGGCCGGCGGTGGCCTTGATCCGCGGATTCCCGCCCTGCCTGGGCCAACTGTTACTCTCGTAGACTGTTTGAGCGAGCGGTGCCGCAGGCGGAAATCCTGGCGGCGATCGGCGCAAGGCAGGATTACCCGAACGCTGGCCAGGCCAGCCCCAATGGCACGCTGTGACTCACGTCCGGCTGCCCAGGAGGAAGAGTGCTCTCGGCTTTCATCTCTTCGCTCAGGACGGCCGACCTGAGGCGAAAGATCCTGTTCACGTTGGGTGTTGTGATCCTGTACCGGGTCGGCGCCTCGCTGCCGTCCCCCGGGGTCAACTACAAGAATGTCCACCAGTGCATCGAGCAGGTGAGCGGCGGTGCCGGAGGGCAGATCTATTCGCTGATCAACCTGTTCTCCGGCGGCGCGCTGCTGCAGCTGACGGTGTTCGCGGTGGGCGTGATGCCCTACATCACCGCCAGCATCATCGTGCAGCTGCTCACGGTGGTCATCCCGCGTTTCGAACAGCTGCGCAAGGAGGGTCAGGCCGGCCAGGCCAAGATGACCCAGTACACGCGCTACCTGGCGATCGCGCTGGCCATCCTGCAGGCCACCAGCATCGTGGCCCTGGCCGCCAATGGCGGACTACTGCAGGGCTGCACCCTGGACATCCTGCAGAGCCAGAGCATTTTCTCGCTGATCATCATCGTCCTGGTGATGACCGCGGGCGCCGCCCTGGTCATGTGGATGGGCGAACTGGTCACCGAGCGGGGCGTCGGCAACGGCATGTCGCTGCTGATCTTCGCCGGTATCGCCGCCCGCATCCCCGCTGAGGGCAAGAGCATCCTGGACAGCCGCGGCGGCCTGATCTTCGCCGCGGTCTGTGGGGCGGCTCTGCTGATCATCATCGGCGTCGTGTTCGTCGAGCAGGGCCAGCGCCGCATCCCGGTGCAGTACGCCAAGCGCATGGTCGGCCGGCGCATGTACGGCGGCACCTCGACCTATCTGCCGCTGAAGGTCAACCAGGCCGGTGTCATCCCGGTCATCTTCGCGTCGTCGCTGATCTACATCCCGCACCTGATCACTCAGCTGATCCAGAGCGGGCGCACCACCCCGAGCAACGGCTGGTGGGACCGCTTCGTCGCCAACTATCTGACCAACCCGGCCGATCCGGTGTACATCGGCATCTACTTCGGGCTGATCATCTTCTTCACCTACTTCTATGTGTCGATCACGTTCAACCCTGATGAGCGTGCCGACGAGATGAAGAAGTTCGGTGGCTTCATCCCCGGCATCCGACCGGGCAAGCCGACCGCTGACTACCTGCGGTACGTGCTGAACAGGATCACCCTGCCCGGCTCGATCTACCTGGGTGTGATCGCCGTCCTGCCGAACGTCTTCCTGCAGATGGGCAATAGCGGCGGCGTCCAGAACCTGCCGTTCGGCGGTACCGCGGTTCTGATCATGATCGGTGTCGGTTTGGATACGGTCAAACAGATCGAGAGCCAGCTCATGCAGCGCAACTACGAAGGGTTCCTGAAGTGAGAATCGTTCTGTTGGGACCGCCGGGCGCGGGCAAAGGAACTCAGGCGGTCAAGCTGGCGGACAAGCTCGGGGTGCCGCAGATCTCCACCGGCGACCTGTTCCGGCACAACATCAGCACCGGCACCGAGCTGGGGCTGGAGGCCAAGAAATACCTCGACGCCGGCGACCTGGTTCCGGCGACGCTGACCAATGCGCTGGTCGACGACCGGCTCAACGACGCGGATGTGGCCGGCGGCTTCATCCTCGACGGCTTCCCCCGCTCGGTCGAGCAGGCCGAGGCGCTCAAGCAGATGCTGGCCAAGCGCGACTTGCTGCTCGATGCCGTGCTCGAGTTCCGGGTGCCCGAGGACGAGCTGGTCGGGCGGCTCAAGGGCCGTGGTCGCGCCGATGACACCGAGGACGTCATCCGCAATCGGTTCAAGGTGTACCGGGACGAGACCGCGCCGCTGCTCGACTACTACTCCGAAGAGCTCAAGACCGTCGACGCCGTCGGCAGCCTCGATGAGGTGTTCGCCCGGGCGCTGCACGCACTCGGTCGCTGAGTTTCGATGGTTTCACTGCCCGGGCTGCGCAATCGCAAAACCGTTCCCGCCCGCACGCCGGGGGAGCTGGATGCGATGGCCGCTGCCGGCGCCGTGGTGGCGGCAGCGCTGCGCGCGGTCCAGGCGGCCGCCGCTCCCGGGGTCTCGACCAAGGACCTTGACGACGTCGCCGAATCGGTGATCCGGCAGGCCAACGGCATCCCGTCGTTCCTCGGCTATCACGGCTACCCGGCCAGCATCTGCTCGTCGGTCAATGACCGTGTGGTGCATGGCATTCCGATGGCGGACGAGAAGCTCGCCGATGGCGATCTGGTGTCGATCGACTGCGGTGCGATCATCGACGGCTGGCATGGCGACGCCGCTGTCACGTTCGGGATCGGCACCCTGATCGCGATGGACGAGGCGTTGTCGGCGGCGACGAAGCAGTCGATGGAAGCCGGTATCGCGGCGATGATCCCCGGTAACCGGCTCACCGACGTGTCGCACGCCATCGAAACGGGAACCCGCGCCGCCGAACAGACCTACGGCCGCCGGTTCGGCATCGTCGCCGGCTACGGCGGGCACGGCATCGGCCGAGCCATGCACATGGACCCGTTCCTGCCCAACGAGGGCGAACCCGGCCGCGGGCCCACTCTGGTCGCCGGATCGGTGCTCGCGATCGAACCGATGCTGACGCTGGGCACCACCAAGACCCGGATTCTGGCCGACGAGTGGACCGTCGTCACCGCCGACGGATCACGCGCCGCGCACTGGGAGCACACCGTCGCCGTCACCGACAGCGGCCCGCGCATCCTCACTGTCTGATCTGCGCCGAGACCGCCAACATGGCTGGTGATCGGCCCGGATCACGACCCTGAGGTCGATTTCGCGAGTGGACGACAGGCGCCACGCGCACACTGTGAACCAAACACCCGCCGGTTACGTGTATCAGCCGGGAGGTTGACCATGGACGACCCGGAGGCGGCGTTGGTTCGGGTGCTCTACGAGGAGCACGCGGCCGCGCTATGGCGCTATGCGCTGCGGCTGACCGGCGATCCGGCCCGCGCGGAGGACGTGGTTCAGGAGACTCTGCTGCGAGCCTGGCAGCATCCGGAGGTCGCCGGCGACGCCGAGCGTTCCGCCCGGGCGTGGCTGTTCACGGTGGCTCGCAACATGATCATCGACGAACGTCGCAGCGCCCGGTTCCGCCGGGAGACGGACTCGCTGAACACTGAGGGGGCGCCGGAGCCCGCGGGGCCTGACGAAGTCAACAGCGCGCTCGACCGGCTGCTGATCGGCGATGCGCTGGCGCAACTGTCGCCCGATCATCGCGCCGTGGTTCGCCGTTCCTACTATCTTGGCTGGACCACAGCGCAGATCGCGGCCGACCTTCAGATCGCCGAGGGGACGGTGAAGTCGAGGCTGCACTATGCGGTGCGCGCGCTACGGCTGACGTTGCAGGAGATGGGGGTGACCCGGTGACGGATCTGCACGATCCATACGAGACATGGGACGCCGCCTACGTCCTGGGGTCGCTGTCGAGCACCGAGCGCCGCGAGTACGAAGCGCACCTCAGCGGATGCGGGCGCTGCCGTTCGTCGGTCGGTGAACTCAGCGGCATGCCTGCACTGCTGGCCATGCTCACCCCCGACGAGGTGACCGCCATCGATACCGGCGGGATGGAACCGCCGCCGTTGCGCCCACAGCTGCTCGACGGCGTGCTGTTCGAGGTGCGCAGGCGTCGCCGCCGGGGACGCTGGATCACCTGGTCGGTGGCCGCCGCGGCCGCCGCCGTGCTGGCCGTGGGTGTGTTCGTCGCGATCAAGCCCGCCCCGTTCAGCGCGCCCACCCCCGCCCCGCAGGTGTCGGCCGCGACGGTCAGCATGACACCGGTGATGCCGTCGTCGTTCGAGGCGACGATCCAGGTCACTCCGATGGGGTGGGGCACTCACATCCAGATGACCTGCACCTACCACCAGGAGATCGGCGCCGACGCGACTGATGACGCGGACAAGCTGGCGATGTACGCCGTCGGTCGCGACGGCAGCCGGGTCCAGTTGGCGACGTGGATGGCGCGCGAAGGGGAGTCGGCCTCGCCGACCGGCAGCACATCGATGCCGATGGCGAAGATCGCCGCGGTCCAGGTCGTCAAAGCTGAGACCGGCGACGTGCTGCTGCAGCGCAATTTGTCGTCCTGACTGATCCGTCTACCAGTCAAAAGCATTCGCTGCAAGCACTTTTCGACCGATCAATGCGGCTGTTCCGGGCAAGCCTGAATGTTCGGCCGCGCTGGCAGCGCGACGGTAGTGCCCTACGGTGGCGGGTCGATGCGGTATGAATGTGCGGATGGCCGAATCAGTCCCACCCACCAAGCCGGACCCGATCGCCGCCGCGCGACGCAACTGGGAGCGCGCCGGGTGGGGTGATGTCGCCGAGGGCATGGTTGCGGTGACCTCGGTGATGCGGGCCCATCAGATTCTGCTGGCCCGGGTGGAGAATGCGTTGCGGCCCTACGATTTGAGCTTCTCGCGGTTCGAACTGTTGCGGCTGTTGGCTTTCAGCCGCACCGGGGCGTTGCCGATCACCAAGGCCTCGGACCGGCTGCAGGTGCACGTCACCAGCGTCACGCATGCCATCCGCCGGCTGGAGGCCGACGGATTGGTCAGGCGGGTGCCACATCCCACCGACGGGCGCACCACGCTGGTCGAGATCACCGACCTGGGGCGTTCGACGGTGGAAGACGCTACCGCAACGCTCAACGAGGTGGTGTTCGCCGACATCGGGATGGCGGCGCCGGAAGCCCGGGCGCTGGTCGCGTCGATCGAGACGCTGCGCCACCACGCGGGGGATTTCTAACGCAAGGTTTCGATGACCGCGCTGAAGTCCAGGTCGGCGTGCTCTTCGGCGAATTTGGCGTAGATCTCGGCGGCGTGGGTGCCCAGCGGGGCGGTGGCGCCGGTCGACGACACCGCATCCATCGCCAGTCCGAGGTCCTTGTTCATCAGCGCGGTGGCGAACCCCGGCTGGAAGTTGTTGTTGGCAGGTGACGTCGAAACAGGTCCGGGCACAGGGCAGTTCGTGTGGACCGCCCAGCAGTTGCCGGTGGCGCCGGTGATCACGTCGAACAGGGACTGCGCCGACAGGCCCAGCTTCTCGGCCAGCACGAAGGCTTCGCCCACGGCGATCTGCTGCACGGCCAGCACCATGTTGTTGCACAGCTTGGCGGCCTGGCCGGCACCAGAGGATCCGCAATGAATCACCTTGCTGGCCATCGGATCCAGCACGGGGCGGGCCCGATCCAGTGCGTCGGCGTCACCGCCGACCATGAATGCAAGCGTGCCCGCGGTGGCGCCCTTGATGCCACCGGAGACGGGGGCGTCGAGCTGAGCCATCCCGGCGGCAGATGCCTGCGCGTTGACTTCGCGGGCGTCGTCGACGGAGATCGTGGAGGTGTCGATGAACAGCGTGCCCGCCGTGGCGGCCGGAAGTGCTTCGGCGTAGCAGGCTTTCACGATCGCGCCGTTGGGCAGTGAGGTGATGACGACGTCTGCCTCGGCGACCGCGGCAGCGCCGGCGTCGAACACCGTCGCGCCCTGCTGCTCGGCAGCCGCACGTAGTGCCGGCACCGGGTCGAAGCCCCGCACCGTGTAGCCGGCGTTGACCAGGTTGGCCGCCATCGGACCGCCCATGTGGCCCAACCCCAGGAACGCGACCGTCGTCATGTGTGGCTCCTTTGCCTCATGCCGTTGCGCGTGCCCGGGCGGCTTCTGCTCGCCCGATGACCACGCGCATGATTTCGTTGGTGCCCTCCAGGATTCGGTGCACCCGCAGATCGCGAACGATCTTCTCGATCCCGTACTCGCGCAGGTAGCCGTAGCCGCCGTGCAGCTGCAACGCCTGGTCGGCCACCTCGAAGCAGGCGTCGGTGACATACCGTTTGGCCATTGCGCACAGCGCGACCTTGTCCGGTTCGTCGTTGTCCAGGGCGACAGCCGCCCGCCACAGCATCAGCCGCGAGGTTTCCAGCGCGGTCGCCATGTCGGCCAGCGTGAACCGAATGGTGGGCTCGTCGAGCAGCGCCCCGCCGAAGGCCTGGCGATCGGCCAGATAGCTTGCCGCTTTCTCATAGGCGGTCTGGGCGCCGCCCAGTGAGCACGCCGCGATATTGAGACGGCCACCGTTGAGGCCGTTCATCGCGATGCCGAAGCCGGTTCCTTCGCCCTCGGGTCCGCCGAGCATCGCCGATGCCGGTACCCGCACACCGTCGAGGATCACCTGCGCGGTGGGCTGCACGTTCCAGCCCATCTTCTCTTCCTGGGCGCCGAAACTGAGTCCCGGGGTGTCCTTTTCGACGATGAACGCCGAAATGCCACGCGGGCCGTCGGCCCCGGTGCGGGCCATCACGACGTACATGTCGGAGGTGCCGGCCCCGGAGATGAACTGCTTGACTCCGTCGAGCACGTAGGCGTCACCGTCGCGAACCGCCTTGGTGCGCAAGGCCGAGGCGTCGGAGCCCGCACCGGGCTCGGTGAGGCAGTAGCTGGCGATGGCTTCCATCGATGCCAGCCGCGGGATCCAGGACTTGCGCTGCTCGTCGGTGCCGTAGGTGTCGACCATCCACGCGCACATATTGTGGATCGACAGGAACGCGGCCAGCGCGGGGTCGGCGGTGGAGAGCTGCTCGAAGATCCGTACCGCGTCCAGCCGCCGCAGTCCGCTGCCGCCGACGTCTTCGGCGCAGTAGATGGCTGCCATCCCCAACTCGGCAGCCTCACGCAGGACGTCCACCGGGAACTCCTTGGAGTGATCCCAGTCCAGGGCATGCGGCGCAAGACGTTTGATCGCGAACGCGGCCGCCGTTTCGGCGATCACGCGATCGTCATCGTCGAGGGCGAAGAAGCTCATCACCCCTCTAGTTCATCGTCGGGATGACGAACTCGGCGCCGTCCTTGATGCCCGACGGCCACCGCTCGGTGACGGTCTTGGTCTTGGTGTAGAAGAGGATCGAGTGCGGTCCGTGCTGGTTGAGATCGCCGAAGCCGGAACGCTTCCAGCCACCGAAGGTGTGGTAGGACACCGGAACCGGGATCGGCACGTTCACACCCACCATGCCGACCTGAACCCGGGACACGAAGTCGCGGGCGGCGTCACCGTCGCGGGTGAAGATCGCCACGCCGTTGCCGTACTCGTGTTCGGTCGGCAGCCGCAGCGCCTCTTCGTAGTCGTGGGCTCTGACGATGCACAGCACCGGCCCGAAGATCTCATCGGTGTAGATCGACATGTCGGTGGTGACGTGGTCGAAAAGGGTGGGTCCGATAAAGAACCCGCCTTCGAGGCTGTTGTCGTCGAACGTCAACTCGTCGCTGGCTTTGTCGCGACCGTCGACCACGATCTCGGCTCCGGCGGCCACCCCAGCGTCGATGTAGTCGCGGACCCGCGTGAGGGCGGCGGCGGTGACCAGTGGGCCGTAGTCGGCCTTGGGGTCCAGGCTGTGCCCGACGCGCAGCTCGTTGATCCGCTCGACGAGCCTGCCGCGCAACCGGTTTGCTGTTTCTTCGCCGACGGGCACCGCGACGCTGATGGCCATGCAGCGCTCTCCGGCACTGCCGTAACCGGCGCCGATCAGGGCGTCGACGGCCTGATCCAGGTCGGCGTCGGGCATGACGATCATGTGATTCTTGGCGCCGCCGAAGCACTGGGAGCGCTTACCGTTGGCCGCCGCGGTGGAGTAGATGTACTGCGCGATGTCGGAGCTGCCGACGAAGCCGACCGCCTTGATGTCAGGGTGGTGCAGGATCGCGTCGACGGCTTCCTTGTCGCCCTGCACCACCTGGAAGACACCGGCGGGCAGGCCGGCTTCGAGGAACAGCTCGGCAAGGCGGACGGGAACGGAGGGGTCGCGCTCCGAGGGCTTCAGGATGAACGCGTTACCGCATGCCAGGGCGGGGCCGGCCTTCCACAGCGGGATCATCGCCGGGAAGTTGAACGGCGTGATGCCGGCGACGACGCCGAGCGGCTGGCGGATCGAGTACACGTCGATGCCGCCGCCGGCGCCTTCGGTGAACTCACCCTTCAGCAGGTGTGGGATGCCGATGGCGAACTCGATGACCTCGATGCCGCGCTGGATGTCGCCCTTGGAATCGGGGACGGTCTTGCCGTGCTCGATGGACAGCAGCTCGGCGAGTTCCTCGGTGTTGGCGTTCACCAGCTCGATGAACTTCATCAGGACGCGGGCGCGGCGCTGTGGATTCCAGGCGGCCCATTCCTTCTGGGCTTCGACCGCGGAGGCGACGGCGGTGTCGACGTCGCCGGCCGACGCCAGCAGTACCTGGGCCTGCACCTCACCGGTGCTGGGGTTGAAGACGTCCGCGGTGCGCGTGCTGCTGAGGTTGCTGCGCTTACCGTCGATGAAGTGCTGAATGGTTGTGCTCATGACTGCCCCTTGGCTGACCTTGCCGCTGAATACTAGGACATCCTAGTAATGCCGTGAGCTGCTGCGCAAGAGGCCTGGCGCAGACGGTGGGCGCAGGGCGGTGTGCGCTGCTGGGTGTCTGCTCGCCCTGGGCCGATCAACTCAACGCCACTGATAGCGAGTGCTGGGCCGGCCCGTCTTGCCGTATTCGGTCAGGCGGGTGACGGTGCCGTCGTCGGCCAGCCGTTCCAGGTAGCGCCAGGCCGTCACCCGGGAGACGCCGACCAGTTTGGCGGCCTCGTCGGCGGTCAGTCCGTCGGCGCGGTCGCGGACCGCGCGGGCGATCTCATCGGTGGTCCCCGGTGCGGCGCCCTTGGGGGCCACCGACTTGTCGGTGCTGCGAAGCTCGGCCAGCGCACGGTCCACCTCGGCCTGGCTGGCCGCCTCGGTGCCCGCAGGCAGTGCCTCGCGGTAGCGGCGGTAGCGCTCGAGGCGATCGCGGAACGCCGCGAACGTGAACGGCTTGAGTAGATAAGCCAGCGCGCCATGTGCGACGGCGGCGCGCACCATCTCCAGATCGCGCTCCGAGGTGATCGCGATGATGTCCGGCGCGGGGCGAAGACCGGACAGCGCCGAGGCCAACGCGATCCCGCTGGCGTCGGGCAGGCCGAGATCGAGCAACACCAGGTCGACGGGGGACTCGGCTTCGGCGGCGATGCGCATCGCATCGCGTGCGGTGTTGGCTATGCCGACGACCGTAAAGCCTTGCAGCCGAGACAGATACGCGTTGTGCGCTTCGGCGATGAGTGGTTCGTCCTCAACGATCAGGACGGTGATCATCGGATGGTCACCGTCACCACCGAGCCGTAGGTAACGTCGGCGCTCAGGGTGCCGCCGTGCCGGTTGACGATCTGCGCCACCAAGGCGAGCCCGAGGCCTTGGTGTCCGGCGCCGCCGTCGGACTTGGTCGAGTAGCCGCGCTCTCTGGCACGCGCGAAGGTGTCGGGGTCCATGCCCGGGCCACTGTCGGCGACCTGGATCTGCAGCCGCTCGTCGCTCTGGTTGACGGTCACCTCGACCCACGGGTCGTCGCGGTCGCAGGCATCCATCGCGTTGTCGATCAGATTGCCCAAGACGGTGACCATCTCCTGCGGGCTCAGCAGCGCCTCGGCGGGCAGGTGGGTCTCCTCGGTGATGGTCAGCTCGATGCCGCGCTCGTCGGCCTCTGCGGTCTTGCCGAGCAGCAGCGCCACCAGTGCGGGTTCGCTGACGGCGTCGGAGACGCGGTCGACGAGCTGCTGGGACAGCGCCAATTCCTGGGTGGCGAACTTGACCGCTTCGTCGGGACGGCCCATCTCCACCAGCGTGATGACGGTGTGCAGTTTGTTGGCCGACTCGTGGGCTTGGGCGCGCAGCGAATCGGTGAAACCCTGTAGCGAACTCAATTCGCCCAGCGCACCTTGTAATTCGGTGCGGTCGCGGATGGTGACCACTTCGGAGTCCGACGCGCTGACCGCAGAGCGGTTGACCACCAGCACGCGGTCGTCGGTGAGCCGAACCTCGTCGCGCACGCCGGGATCGTTGCCGCGCAGGAACTCTGGCAGATTGGCGCGTGTGATGGCTCCGGCCGGCAGGGCTAGCAGCCGTCGGGCCTCGTCGTTGGCCAGCGCGACGCCGTTGCGGTCCAACACGATCAGACCCTCGGAGACCGAGTGCAGGATGGCGTCGTGGTGGTCGTACATCACGCGAAGCTCGTCGGGTGCCAAGCCGTGGGTCTGGTGCAGGACACGCCGGCGGATCGCCCAGATGCCGACAAAGGACAGGGCCAGTGCGCCGGCCGCGACACCGACGATCATCAGCCATTGCGAACGCCAGCGCGCGGACAGGCTTTCGAGCGTGATGCCGGCGGCGACCAGGCCGATGATCTGTCCGCCCGCACTGCGGACCGGCGCGATGGTGCGCACCGACGGGCCGAGCGTGCCGGTGTAGACCTCGGTGTAGGTCTGGCCGTGCAGCGCCGGCTCGATGGTCCCGATGTACTTCTGGCCGATCTGCTCGGGGTTGGTGTGGGTGAACCGGGTGCGGTCGGGCGCCATGATCGTGATGAAAGCGATGCCGGTGCTCTTGCGGACGGCCTCGGTGACCGGCTGCAGAACCGGTGCGGCGTTGCCACTTTCGATTGCTTCCGCGGTGGACGGCGCGTCGGCCAGGGCGACGGCGATCGCCGTCACCTGCTGGCGGGCGGCCTCGTCGCCGTGGCGTTTGGCATCGAACACGGCAAACGCGCTGCCTGCCACCACCACCAGCATGATCACCGCGGCCTGCAGCGCGAACGCCTGACCCGCCAGTGAGCGCGGCAGTACGGCCACTGCTCACCTCCGCCTGAACGTAATGAACTAAAGCGTGACCTGCGTCACGTGCTGATAAACCATCCTTGCAGACCCAACGCTGTCTGTACTGGAAGGAAACCGCTCATGACCACGGTTGTGGATCGCCAAGGCGGCGACGACAAGCCCGCGCCACCCAAGCGCCGGGATCGCACCCACTGGCTGTACCTGGCTGTCATCTTCGCGGTGGTCGCCGGCGTCGCCGTCGGCCTGGCGGCTCCGTCGGTCGGCAAGGAGGTGGGCGTTCTCGGGACGATGTTCGTCAGCCTGATCAAGATGATGATCGTCCCGGTGATCTTCTGCACGATCGTGCTGGGTATCGGCTCGGTCCGAAAGGCGGCCACCGTCGGCAAGGTCGGCGGGCTGGCTTTCGGCTACTTCCTGGTGATGTCGACGATCGCGTTGGGCATCGGCCTGCTGGTCGGCAACCTGCTGCACCCGGGCAGCAGCCTCAAGCTGTCGGAGTCGACCGCCGCCAAGGGCGCCGAGCTGGCCGAAAAGGCGCATGAGTCAGGCGGTTTGATGGACTTCATCCAGCACATCATCCCGACGTCGCTGTTCTCCTCGCTCACCGACGGCAATGTGCTGCAAGGGTTGTTCGTGGCCCTGCTGGTCGGGTTCGCGATCCAGGCGATGGGCACCAAGGGTGAGCCGATCCTGCGTGGGATCGAACATCTGCAGCGGCTGGTGTTCAAAGTCCTGTCAATGGTGTTGTGGCTTGCGCCGATTGGCGCGTTCGGCGCGATGGCGAACGTGGTCGGCCAGACCGGGTGGAGCGCCGTGACCAACCTGCTGGTGCTGATGTTGGGCTTCTACCTGACGTGCGTGGTCTTCGTCTTCGGTGTTCTGGGGACGATGCTGCGGATGGTGTCGGGTGTTTCGATCTTCAAACTGGTGCGCTACCTGGCGCGGGAGTACCTGCTGATCTTTGCGACCTCGTCGTCGGAGTCGGCGTTGCCGCGGCTGATCGCCAAGATGGAGCACCTGGGCGTGCAGCAGAGCACCGTGGGTGTGGTTGTGCCGACCGGATATTCGTTCAACCTCGACGGCACGGCGATCTACCTGACGATGGCATCGCTGTTCATCGCCGATGCGCTCGGTGACCCGCTGTCGGTGGGGGAGCAGATCGGTCTGCTGGTGTTCATGATCGTGGCGTCGAAGGGGGCGGCCGGGGTGAGTGGGGCCGGGCTGGCGACGCTGGCCGGCGGTCTGCAAGCGCACCGGCCGGAGCTGCTCGACGGGGTCGGGCTGATCGTCGGGATCGACCGGTTTATGTCCGAGGCGCGCGCGGTGACCAACTTCTCGGGCAACGCGGTGGCCACCCTGCTGGTCGGCTCGTGGACCAAGACGGTGGACATGGCCAGGGTCAACGGTGTGCTGTCCGGCCGCGACCCGTTCGATGAGCTGACCATGCTCGACAACGATCATGCGCCGGCGCCGCAGAAGGAGGCTGTCGCCGCCTGATCACCAAGCCCACGACACCCCGGGAGCCCTTCCCCCGGGGTGTCGTGCCGTCGTGCGCCGTAACTGGTCGTGAAACGGAAAAAGCCCGGCTGTCGGGGGGGGCCGCCGGGCCTTTCCGCGAGAAGAGCTAGGGCGTGTCTGATAAATGCGGTAGCCAGAGGGTGATGGCCCGTAGGACTGCTGCGCCGCGGTAGACGATGGCGAGTTTGTCGTAGCGGGTGGCTAGGCCGCGCCATTGTTTGACGGTGTTGAAGTTGCGTTCAACGACGTTGCGGCCCTTGTAATCTTCGGCGTCGAAGGCCGGCGGTCGTCCGCCTTGGGTGCCGCGGCGTTTGCGGTGGGCGATCTGGTCAGACGGTTGTGGGATGACCGTGACGATCCCGCGTTGGCGCAGCCGTTGGCGGGTCGCTCGACTGGAATAGGCCTTGTCGCCTCGAAGGCGATCGGGGCGGGTGCGCGGTCGCCCCGGCCCGCAACGGCTGACCTTGAGGTGGGCGAGCAAATGTTCCAGGACAGGTCCGTCGTTGGCCTGGCCGGCGCCCACGAGCACGACCAACGGTCGTCCCCGGCCGTCGACGAGGTGATGGATCTTGCTGGTCAACCCGCCGCGAGAGCGGCCAATTGCGTGGTCAGGCGGCTCGCTCGCCAGATTCGTGTAATTCGACCCAGCCCCCTGTGTCGCGGGTGATGTTCGTGGCATGTTGATGGGCGCGCGCGATGGTGGAATCGACTGACACCGACCAGTCGATGATCTCGGCCTTGTCGGCGGTGGCCAGCAACCGCGCCAGTATGAGATCCCAGGTGCCTTCGGCGCTCATTCGTCGGTGCCAGGTCCAGATCGTCTGCCAGGGCCCAAACACCTCGGGTACGTCTCGCCATGCGATCCCGCACCGGTAGCGGTAGATGATTCCCTCGAGCATCTGGCGGGCATCTCGAAAGGGCCTGCCCTTCTTGCCGGTTCGAACCGGAAGAAGATCTTCAATCAACGACCACTGAGCATCGGTGAGTAGCTGAAACCGCGACATGCCCTAAGTCTCAGCTGAAACACCCGAAACAATTGTCAGACACGCCCTAGGCCCTGTCGCTCCTTCACCGTAGCGGAGCTGGCTGTGAATCAAGGCTCTGAACTGGGCCAAAGCTGTGAATTACCAATGACTTCAGTAGGCACACACTGCTGGGGACCGGCGGTGTTCCCGGCGGCGACCTGGAGTGGGACGCGCTCTCTGGTTGGCCCTGTGGTCGCCGGACCCCGAGGGTGGACGCGCTAACGTCAATCCCGCGCCGATCGCCCGGTGCGCCCCCATAGCCCAATTGGCAGAGGCAGCGGACTTAAAATCCGCACAAGTGTCGGTTCGAGTCCGACTGGGGGCACCGAGGAATAGCAGCTCAGGGCTTGTTTTTTGTTGTCGACCTCTATCTCTCACGCGCTGTAGCCCGCAGTTAGCCCGCAGCACCTAATATGGGGGTATGGCGACCAGGCGTAACGCACGCGCAGGAGTAGAGGACCGCTGGCACCGGCCAGCCCGCAATCGGGAGGTTGTCGTGTATCCCTCCGACGCTGCTCCTGGCGACCCAATGTGGTGCATTGATGCAAAGCACGGTCAGGTGGGCACGCTGGTGTGCACAGGTCGGCACGGACAGGGTCAACGGTGGCAGGCCCGATGGGTCGGAGACGGTGCCGAGCGGTCCAAGAGCTTCGCCAAGAAGGCCGACGCCGAGCGCCACTTGCGCGGTGTGGTGGCTGATTTGGAGACCGGCACCTACGCCGATCCGCGACGGTCGGCGGTCACGTTCGGCACCGTGGCGGAGACGTGGCTTGCCGCCAAGGCTGCCAGCCGGGAGCCGAAAACCGTTGCCAGTTACCGGGGCCTGCTCGACATCGTGATCCTGCCCAAGTGGCGAGACGAGCGACTCCGAGACATTGACCATGAGCGGTTACAGACGTGGGTCACGTGGCTGGCCACCGACCCGGCGGCGCGCCAGCAGCCCAAGCGGACCAAGGACGGCGGCGACGATGAGGGGATCGAGCAGACCGGCCTGTCAGCGGCGCGGGTGATTCACGCCTACCAGATCGTGCGCCAGGTGCTCGCCTACGCGGTGCGGTCCAAGTACCTGGCCGTGAACCCCGCCGACGACATCGAGCTGCCCCGCAAGCCGCAGAGCAAGGACACGGTGCTGACCCACGACCAGGTGGCCGCGCTGGCTTCCGAGAGCGGCGACGTGGGTGCGATGGTGCGTTTCCTGGCCTACACCGGTCTGCGCTTCGGGGAGTGCATCGCACTGCGCGTGGCCGACGTCGACACGGTGCGCCGCCGAGTCATGGTGTCCAAGTCCATCACTCACGTGCAGCGCCACGGCCACGTCGAGGGGGAGACCAAGACCCACCAGCGCCGAGCTGTGCCGATCCTGACGACCGCCCTCAACGACGAACTGGCCGCGCTCGTCGCTGGCCGTGAACCGTCGGAGTACCTGTTTCCTGGTGCTGACGGTGCCGCCATGACGTTGGGCCGGTTCCGCTGGCCATTCGACAAGGCTGTAGCCAAACTGGGCCTGACGGGCGTCACGCCGCATACGCTGCGGCACTCCGCCGGATCGCTGGCGCTGGCCGCTGGCGCGTCGGTGGTAACCGTCCAGAGGCTATTGGGCCACCGCAACGCCACAACGACTATGAATGTTTACTCTCACATGCTGCCCGACGACTTCGACAATCTGGCTGTGGCAATGGATTCCGCTATAGCCAATGGTCAGAAGGCATAAACGTTCTAGTCGGGTTTCTGTAACTATCTCGTGAAACACAATGTGTGACACTAGGATTCACATATCCAAGCTGGTGTAGACGCACAACGCGCAGTACTGTGGTGCCTGCACCTGCACGGGCCGTATGCCCGGAGCAACCACCCACTCGAAGGCGCGCCATTGGCGCGCAGGTTGCCCGTATCCGCATACAAGAAAGGCCCTTACGTGACCAATCACCACACCTGCAAGTGCGGCGTGCAAGACGCACCCCCGCCAATGATGACCACCGCCCAGGCTGCCTGGCATACCGGTCACGCCGAGAGCACGCTGCGCACGTGGCGGCACTTAAACATCGGACCCATGAGCTTCACTGTGGGCACGAAGGTGCTGTACGACCGCGTCGACCTCGACAACTGGGTGGCAGCCGAGAAGGCCAAGAGCGTGCGTGGTGGCGGCATGAATTGCACCGCGGCACCCTGCCGTGAGCGGTCCGACGGAGGTGGGTTGTCGGAGTTCGATCCACCCGACCTGGACGACCGGGCGGCCCATAAATCGCAAGCCCTCACCGGTGTGGAGGTGCAGGCATCGTGAGCAGCTTGGAAGAGCGCCTGGCGCGCTATCACACCCCTGCCGCGAGCCCGCTGCGCGCCGACGACGCGCTGAAGTACGCCGCCGCCGTCCTGGCCGACCATTGGAGTTGGGTGTCTGAGTCCATCAGCTGCTCGGAGGAGTGCGGCAGCGCCGAGGAGTACGGCGACGACGTCCACCGGCACGCGCTGGCGGCAATGCGATCCGTGGTCGACGAGATTCGCGACCTAGCTTCGCGGGTGGGTGATATGCACCGTTACGCCGATGGGCGACGGGTCAGCACTTGCGTGGAGCTGTCACACGGGCTTAGTTTCGGTCATATCTGGCACCCAAAGGTCGTCGAGGAAGAGCCGCGCCATCAAGGCGGCGAACTGCCAAGCGATCCCGGTGTGCCGTCGCCGGGCCGCTGGGAGGTCCAAACCGACCCGGCTACTCAGAAGATCTACGGTCGGATCACGTCGGCGTAAATGCCCAGATAGGCAGTGACCCCGGCGGCGTCAGGGGCTGCCGGGGTCAATTACCCGATCGAAGGAGATGCGTCCATGCCAATCAACGGGTCTCGGGACTTTCGCGACTTCTACGACGGCGGCTTCACTCGGTTCCCGAACCGGCTCTTCGGCACCTTCCTGCCAACCCAGGCAGCGACGTACCTCCGTCTTCGTCGAAACGAGAACATGCACGGCGGTTCGCACCCGTCGGTCGCCACGGTGTCCAACGGAGTTGGCAAGAGCCGCAGGACTGTCCAGTACGCCATCGAGGCATTGGAGGAGGCCGGAGAGATCAAGCGCGAGTCCCGAGGCCGTAACCGACCATGCCGGTACATCTTCACCGAGGTGCTTGACGACAGTGGACGCGAAACGTTCACAAAGGTGCCGAATTGGGTTCTGGAGCGTGGACTTTCACCGGAGGTCCTGATGGTTTACGTGACCATCCTTGAGGTGTGGAACGTCGACAAGACGCTGCGCCTGGAGGACATCGCCCGCAAGTGCCGGATCTCCAAGTCCACCGCCGACAGGGCCGTCCAGGAGCTAGATCGCCGTCGGCTGATTGCCGTCCATCGCGACAAGTACCGGATCAAGCGCAACCGCTACGAGATCCTGCCGTGTCAGCTCTCTGACCAGGGAAGAACTGGCACTGCACACTCAGAAACGGCCTCTGACCTGAGAAGTACTCTCACTGCGCACCCTGGTACTGAGACTGCATACCGTGGTACCGAGACTGCGCACGGGCTGGTACCGGGACTGCGCACGAATAAGACTCATCTACAACAAGACTCACCAAAGGAAGACTCCTTTGGAAATAAGACTCGACCTCCCAGCGCCCCCGGCTCCGCCGGGGAGCGCAGAGTCTCCGGCGTAGATCTGGCTCAACCAGATGGCCAGGGACTGACAGGGGTGGCCCCCGAGGACATCGAGTTCCTGGCTTCCGTCATAAGGGCCCCGCATCCGGGAAATTGCGATTGGGGTCAGATCCGACAGGTCGAGATCGCAATGATGCGGCACCCGTACTACGTCGAGATGTTGGCCTCCCTCGACGGCATGGTCGCTCCGAAGGTGACTGCGCGTGAAAGGTTTCTGGCCCAGTGCCCGGACTACCGCTATGCCTGGGATGTCGCTCATGGGGACTGGCTCGACACCGTCGCCCCCGAATCCGGTGGCCTCAACCTGGCCCACCGGCTTGCTGCTGCCCGTGATTCGGACTTGACGCCCGAGGAGCGTAGGCAGCGCCACAAGCAGAACTTGGCCGAGCGCCTGGCCAAGTTCCGATAGATGGTCCCACCCGAGAAGGACACCAGCCATGCACGACTGCTCAGACCACGACAACCGAGCACCCTGGATCGACGACGTCCGCTCGGAGGCCCTCGACGACGTCGGCATGCCCGGATACACCGCGTGCACGATCGTCCTGCCCAGTGGGGAGGAGGCTTTCGCGCTCGTCCACGAGGACAGCCTGGGCACACCGGCACCAGCCTGGTTCAAGGACTGGCGACCGGTGGCACCCCACGAACTGACCGGTAGGCTGCCCAAGGCCTATGCCCCACGGTGCGGTCGACCAGCCTCGGCCAAGGGCCGACCCTGCCGCCGGTTGGTCACCATCCACGGCGACACCTGCGAGGGCCACCACCACCTCGCTCACATCGCGCCAGCGCCGTACACCGGTAACCGACCCGAAGAGGCCGCCCGTTGAGAACGCCGCTGCTGTTGGTTGACGGGCATTCGCATGACGCGAGGCTGATGTGCTGGCCTTGGTGGGCGGCGAACGCCCCGTTACGATGGGGAAGTCCACGTTCCGCCAGCGGATCTTCTCGCGGGGGACGTCGACGTAGCGGAAGCGGATCTTAAGCACCGACATGGCGTTGACCGGATGCATAAGCAACGTCTTACTGGAACCGAGAAGGCGCTCGGAACTCGCGACGCCTCACAGGCCTATGGGGTTGCGTAGCGCGCACGCAGCTCTAGAAGTCCTGAGCTGCAACAGCTCTGATTACCCTGTAGTACGGATAAAGCAGTTGGCAAAAGTTCTAGCCACTGATAGCAACCGCTCTTGGTTTGAACCCCGCCACCGGGAATGAACTCTCAGTGTCAACGACGTGCGGAAACAGCAAAGCCTCGCCCGAGATGCATTTGGAACGCAGGTCATCTCGCAGGTTTTACTGCAACTTGGAAATCTGCCTGAGTAGTTCGGACTACAGCGCTGCGAGTGCCTAGTCCAAATGCCCACGGCGGCTGAGGTGTCGGTCGTTACAACGACAATGGCCGAATGGATGACGAAGTGGCCTATCGAATGTGTGGCACCGAGTACACCTACGACGAACTGATCGAGGCGCTCGATGCCGAGGCTGCCACTCTCGACCCGGAGCAGTGGGTGGGCGGCTGGGACGCTCATGAATATCTCATCGAGGCACTTCTTGTGGGCACGATCGAGCGGGTGCACCCGGATGACGGTCTCGTTGAGTAGGTCGTTGCTGGCGGTAGCCACACGCTTGGCGTTAGCGTCGTTGATGCTGGCATGTTGCTGTGGGTATACCGAGACTCGACCCGACTTGTCATATTGACTGCAGGACACGCGGAGGCTTACGTGGAGCTCGTCGTACTGGTCCTCCTGCTCGGACTGGCACTGATCGCGGTAGCGATCGGCGTCGTAGTGGCGATCAGAGGGGACTTCCAAGGTGATGCCGGGCCGTCGTCGCCACCTACGCGCTCCCAACAGCCGCGCCCCGCGAAAAAAGCAGCGCCTCCCGCCAAGCGGGTAGCGCCTCCCGCCAAGCCTGCAGCGTCTCTCGTGCAACCGGGCTCTGCTGACCAGAGCCGCGACAGGGCCAGCCGCTCCCGCCCGAAATCAGCTTCGTCGGTGACGCGAGCACCAACTAGCGCCGTAGCAGCGACCGACAAGACAAAGACCCCAACCTCAAGCCGTGTCACACCGCCTGCTGCAGCGAGCCCGCCACTACCCCCAGACGATCCGCAGAAATCATCGAAGCCCGCGACACTTCCCGCCACCACCGACAATTCTCCGGCGACGCAAGATCGACGGTCAGCGGCAGCGGCTTCATCTGGACAGTCACGGGCCGCCGGTCTACAACGCCGTTGGCAGCAGTTGTCGACGTCGGGTCGAGTCGCCGCGTTGGCGGTACCCGCAGTCGTCATCGCGGTCACCGCTGGGGCGATCATCTACAACCAAGCCGCATCCCGCGACGAGCACTCCTATAGATACGGACAGGTTGGGGGCGCGTTGGTCGCACGCGAGACACTCGGCACTGGGCTGCACCGGGACGCCGAAGAGGCGTGCGAGGCGTCTTTCCGCAGTGGTAGAAGTGCTGGCACTATCGCCGACGACATCGTGGAACGGGACTTTGTCGAGGGGTGCAAAGAGAAGCTCGAAGGCTCTGACGATTCGATCAGCAATGTCGACAACTGGGTGGCAGCAGTCTGCGAGTCTGATAGTTACCAACGCACAATCTCCAACCCGGTGATCATGTGCAACGGCGACCTCGCCGGGAGCGGCGGATTCAGAAGCCAGATCATGGTTTTCGAGTACGCCTCGCAGTCGGATATGCAGGCCAAGCGGAAGATGTGGGACGGCGAGTTTGGCTATGCCACCTGCACCGACAGGGCGAGCGACCTCATTGTGGTGTTCAAACCGGAAGTCTCCGGCATCGGCTCTCGTTCAGCCGCCGCCCATATTGCCGAACGAAGCCTGCAGCCGCTTGCTGAGTTCGAATGCTCCATTGAATCGTCGGGCTCGTCATCTCAGTTGGTGCCTGAAACGCCGAGCCCGCGTCCTCAGGCCCCCGCACCGTCTACTCCGTCAGGGCGGACAAGTGGAGTTGAGCTGCCCACCAACTCCTATGGCTACGTCGCGGTCCAGACGAAGTCCGGTCGGGTTCGGTGCATGGTCGAACAACAGCGGGTCGTGTGTGAGACGGCGGAAAACAACTGGCCTGCCCATGGTGTCGAGATTGAAGCCAACGGTTCCACCCGCTTCGCGAACGGCAACATCGGAGACGTGCGGCCATCGACCTTGGATTACCAGACCTACCGGGCGGCGGGTTGGACCATCACTGCTTCCAGCACCGGGACGCGATTCAGCAACGACCGCACCGGCCACGGTGCCGTGGTCAACGTTGATCGGGTAGATGCCTTTTGAACGAGGTGGAAGGTCAAGTTTGGCGTTGACAGTGCAGCTAGTGCTGTGGTCGTTTCCGTCGTTGCCACTGCCAGATTCCGTGGTCAAGGTCGGTCGGCGAGATACCGAGCTCCCGCGCGGCACTTGTGACAGCTTCGCGAGCGAACTCAGGGCTGACCTGTCTGGCCGGTAGGTCTAGTGCTTGCGCAACAAAGCGAATGATCATGCGGTCCGGCTTGACGCCGGGAACACCAGCGAGCATCCGCACGTAGCGCCAAGTGATGCCCGAGCGTTGGCCGGGCACTTTCAGCCATTCTCCCTGTATCCGCTTTTGTGAATCCGTCTCGGAGACTGCATCGCGCAGGTCCTGAGCCGCTGACACACCCTCCAGAAGGAGGGCTTTGGCAGCCAGGTGGATAGCCGCCGACTTAAGCGGTGCCCCTCGGTGGGTCGAGGTCTTGTTGTGGTTACCGATTTCATGTGCCCAGCCTTCAGCGCCGTTTAACTCACCAAAAGTTGACGGGGCTCATCAAAAGTGCTCAACGTTGATCGGCGAAAGTGCTCACCTGTGAGCTGGGGTTCACTGTAGTGGTTGCCGGTTTCCGGTGGTCGTCCTGCGGAGGTTTTCTGATCGGGCGTGGTGGTCTCGAAGGCGGTAGGAGTCGCCGTCGAGGTTGAGCACGACCGATCGGTGCAGGAGCCGGTCGAGCATGGCCGCGGCCACGGTGGTGTCGCCGAGTACTTCACCCCATTCTCCAACGCCGCGGTTGGTGGTGATGACGATCGACGTCTTCATATACCGTTGCGCCACAACCTGAAACAAAGCTGAGGCCGCTTCCCCGGGCAGTGGAAGATAGCCCAGTTCGTCAATGACCAGAAGCGTTGGCCCGGCGTAGAACCGCATGGTGGTGGCCCAGCGGCCTTCGATCGCAGCCCGGTGGCATCGGGCTGCGAGGTCGGCTGCGGTGGTGAAGTAGGTGCGGTATCCCGCATGCGCTGCAGCCCTCGCCAATCCGACCGACAGGTGCGTCTTGCCAACCCCGGGTGTTATCAACGGGTAGTAACACGCTCGAATCTATGTATGCAACAAGGGAGTTAAGGCCTGGTTTGTCATCGTTGTTGCCGGTTTATCGGCGGGTGTTCTTTGACGTGAAGGAACGGCAACGATGGCGTATCCGGTGGCGGTGGCTCCTATGGGTGGGCATCGGACTTGGACTGTGCTCGGTGAGGACTACGCAACGGTCGGTCCCGTCGAGGAGTGGATCGAAGCTCACCGGCACTTGTGGTCGCCGAATACGGTGCGTGGGTATGCGACCTCGTTGGCGCAGTGGTGGAGCTTTCTGGAGCAACGCGGGCAGGCCGAGGACTGGCGCCAGGTCGGTGTCCCGGCGGTCACCGCGTTCCTGTCCTGGCAGCGCAATGGCCGCACGGTCGAACATCGATTGGCCGAGTCAGACCAGGCGCCCCCGGCGGCGGCGACGCTCGAAGTCCGCCTAGCAGCGCTGATTTCGTTTTACCGCTGGCATCAGGCGGTGTCCGGGGTGCCGGTGGCAGGACGGCTGCTGCGGGGAACACCGCGGCACCGACCAGCGCGGGGCTTGCTGGCGCACCTGGATGCGCGTTCATCCCCGGCGGCGTCGTCGCTGGTGCGGGTGCGGCGCGACCGGCACCGGGATAGACCACCCTTGCTGCTGCCGCGGCAGATTCAGGCGATCCTGGATGGCTGCGCGGTGTTCGACGCCGAGACCGGATCGTGGCGAGGCAACCTGCGGGACCGGTTCGTGTTCGCTCTGCTGGCGGAGACCGGGATGCGTCTCGGGGAAGCACTGGGCTTGCGGATCGGCGAGTTCGTCCTGGGCCGCGGCAGCACCGCGTATGTGGAGATTGTGCCGCGCTCGGATAATCCGAACGGTGCACGGGTGAAAATGATGCGGCCGCGCAGAGTCTATGTCGGCGCTGATCTTGAGCGGCTGTTCGCCGACTACCTCACCGATATCGCCTGTCGAGCAGCTGAATCCGGCATCGGGTTGACAGATCAATGCCCGCTGCTGGTTAATGTAGCGCGACCTCCGCTGCTGGCCGCGCTGCGTGAGACGACGGTGCGGGAGAAGGTGGCCACGCTGCGTCGGCGCAGCATTGGGCCGCCTGGGTGGACTCCGCACTGGTTCCGCCACACCCACGCCACCGCATTGTTGCTTGCCGGGACACCGGAATGGGTGGTCTCTCGGCGCCTGGGCCACGCCCACGTGCAGACCACCCTTGACCTCTACGGGTGGGTCCGCGACGACGACGCCCTGCGAGCGGCAGCGAACTGGGCCTCCTATGCCAGCAGCTGGCGGGTCGCGGAATGACCGACGATCGTGGGCACCTGCACCTTCGAGGGGCCGAATACGTCGATCCGATCTGGCTCCTCTGGAATGCGCTGCCATCGCAATGGCGTGGCCCGATGCTGGGACCTGGCATCGCGAACTGGTCCTCGATCACCGAGAATGACTGGCCCGGAATCGATCTGAGCGGGTTGCCCGATCCATTTCCGGCTGAGCTGGCGTGGATGGCGCACTGGCAGGCCCGGGACGGCACCCGCGTGTCGGTGCTCGCGATGGCGCAGCTCGCCAACATCATTCGGCGAGCCGTCGCCGAAGGCCGTGCGTTTGCGCCGTCAATCCGGGAGATGGACTACAACGCCGCCGCAGCGTTGCAGGGCTGGTTCTATGCCAGCAGGGGCAAGCGACTGCCGTCGACGAAAGGCCGCGCCCGCCTGCAGGTCCTGTTCGGGTTTGCACGACACGCACTGATCGCCGCATGCCACGAAGGGCCATGGTGGCAACTGGATTACTGGCACCCGCGCTGCGATCCGCGGATCCCGCTCACCGACCGCGAACCGGTCGCTAACTACGGCTGCTCACCCGGACAGATCACCGTGGCGTGGCTGCGGGTCGCGGTGAAATGGCACCTGGGCACCATGCTCGAATCGGGGGTGCTGCGCTGGACGACAGTCAGCCAAGAGCGGATGCGCAGCTTCCGCCGCTTCGATAACTGGCTCACCGCCTGCCTCCCGGACCCGACCGATGTTCTCGGTGACCCCGCGACGGCGGTCGAGCAGGCCGCCGCGTTCGCACGATGGACCGCCGTGGCCGCCAACCGCGTCACCCGGGAATCCGACACCCGCCACCTCGGTAAACCAGTGCCCATCCGGGGAATCAACGACGACCTGCGGGCCGTGGCCGGCTTACTGGACTTCGTCGCCGCCAACCCCAGCGAGGCTCGCACCGTTCTCGGCGCCGACCCCTGGCAGCACGTCACCGCAGCACATGCCTCCAGCTGGTTCGGCCGAGTCACCCGGATACCGCACCAAAGCGGTTTCAACGACGCCAACTACATCGACGACCATGCGCTCGCTCAGATCACCGCAGCACTGCCGTTGATCGGGCTGCCCCGCACCGAGCAGATGACCATCACCCGCGGCGATGGCAAAACCATCACCGCCAGCGGACTCGACGACCCGCAAGCGATGCGGATGATCCTGCTGCAGATCCTCACCGGCCGCCGCGCCAGCGAGATCCGTACCTGCGACTTCGACTGCCTCTCCGCCGCGCCGAGCACCACCGCAGCCGGCGGCGACGACCAGTCGCTGGCCAGGTTCCGCTACGCGCAAAGCAAGATCGACGTCGCACCGGACACCATCCTCGTCGATCACGAGGTCACCGAAGTCATTGCTGAACAACAACAGTGGATGCAAGCCCACCATCCCGACGGCGGCAGGCGCTTCCTTTTCGCGCAACGCATGGGCAACCGCCGCGGCGGCAAACCCTACCCAGCAGGCACCTACAACTGGGTGCTACGCAGCCTCAGCGACCTCGTTCACATCACTGACGCCAAGGGCCAGATCGTGCGGTTGAGCCACACCCACCGCTTCCGCCACACCCGGCTGACCCGACTGGCCGAACTAGGGCTGCCGGTCCACGTGCTGCAGCGCTACGCCGGGCACGCCACACCCACCATGACCATGCACTACATCGCCGCCCGCGACGAACACGCCGAGCAGGCGTTCCTGGCCACCGCCAAGCTCCGCTCCGACGGAACCCGCATCCAACTCTCCAGCGACGACCACGACAGCCTGCACCTGTTCCGCCGCGCAGACCGGCTCCTGCCAAACGGGTGGTGCATGCTGCCACCGCTGCAGTCCTGCGACAAAGGCAACGCCTGCCTGACCTGCTCAGTGTTCGTCACCGACCACACCCACCGGGACGTGCTGCAACGTCAACTCCGCGAAACCACCGACCTGATCGACCGGGCCACAACAGAATTCGAGCAACGACACGGCCGTCCCATGCCGGATGACAACGTATGGCTCACCCGGCGCCGCACCGAGAACCGAGCCCTGCAACAACTCCTCGACGCCCTCAACCACGCACCTGACTTCGCGGCCCACGGCGCTACCACCGAAGGTCTGCAACCGAGCGCTGGACCCGTCCCGCTGACTCTTGACCTCACCCGCCACCGCAGGAGCACCCCATGACCGACTCCCGAGAACGCCGTATCGCTGCCCTCACCGAGGCAGCGAAAAGCAAGTCTCAGAACAAGACCCGAGACGCCGAACAAGCAATCCGCCGACTGGTCAAACGCGGCGAGCCCATCACATTCCAAGCCGTGCAACGCGAAGCAGGCGTCTCCCACGCCTTTCTCTACAAACACCCCGAACTGCGCACACGGATCGAGCATCTGCGCGGCACCCGCCAGAAAGCCGCAGCCGAACAGCCTGCCGACGCCGACAACACCATCGTCATCACGCTGACCCGCCAGATCGCCGAACTCAAGAAACAGCACCGCCAGCAGCTCCAAGCACTCCGAGACGCCCTCGAGCGAGCACATGGCGAGAACCTCGACCTACGACGCGAACTGGCCCGCCGCGGCATCCAACCCTCGCCCAACGTTGCATCAATCGCAACAACGTCCTGAACAGGGCAAACGCTGCCAAACCCCACCCGAACCCTCGATAACGACGGGTCCGATGAGGAGGACGTTGGTGGCGGTCTCCATGTAGCGGCAGGTGCCCAGTTCGGAGACGAGTTTGCGGTCCACGCCGGCGGCGGCGTCGTAGTCGAAGTCCTCCAGGGAGGCCGGGGTCGGCAGGCAGGCGAACCGCAGTCGACCTGCCAGGCGCCGGGCTTCGGTTGCCGCGACTTCGATGGAGAGCAGCTCCTCCAGCGCCGCGGTCATCGACGTGCCGTCGGCTTGGGCACGGTCCAGGACCGTGGGCAGCGCTTCGGCGGCGTCGTGCAGCTTGAGTACCGCCAGATGCCCGCGCAGACGTTGGTAGAGGCTGGCTTGGGCAGTGGTGTTCGGGGCGGCGGGGGCCGTCTCGGTGGTGGGGCGTGTCGTGGTCATGGCAGGGTGTTCCTTCCGCGGGCTGCGCGTTCGTAGGTGGACAGGTCGATCGCGGCCGTCGGCGCGTTCGCCGTCGCTGCCGCCTGGTCAATGCCAGATACGTTGATACGCAATATTTCTGCGGCTTCTCGTGCCGCCGCACCCGGTGGTATGCGTTCCTTGCGGCGATGCGCCCGCCCACCAATGGCAGCAGTGGCCATCGCCAGTTGGTCCAGTGCCACGACGTGGCCGTGGTCGCGGACCATGACCCCGGCGCCGTCGGCGGCCAGCCGATGCCGGGCAATGATGATCTGGCCGGTGGTGACGATGTCGATTACCTCCGACCCCAGCACGTGGGTGATGCAGACCGTCGCCGACGCCAACTCCGGAGGTACCGAGTAGCGGTTGCCTCGGTAGGACACCATCGCTTGACGAGATGCCGTGCGGTCCTCGCGCAGGATCAGTGGATACGCCGCCGCCGGCGTCGGCGACAAGGGTTCGGTGGCGGCGAGGGTGGCCACGGTGACCTTCCCCTCGGCGGTGGCCCGGCGCCGGGCATCGGCGCGGCGCCGGCAGAATTCGTCGAGTGAGGCTTGCGCCTGCTCGACGGTGACGTCATCGGGTAGTGTGCGCCACCACCGTTGGGCTGCAGTGTGATTGGCCTTCTCCACCACGCCCTTGCGGTTGCCCCGCCGGGCGGGGCAGATGGCGACGGCCACGCCGTAATGCTTGGCCACCCCGGCGAAGGACGCGGTGACCCGACCCGAGCCGGGGTCACACACCGTCGCCATCCGATCGAAGCGCCACGTGTGGGTGAGCCCGCCCAGCTTTCGGGAGATCCGGTCCAGGCCGTCGACGAGGTGCGGTTGGGTCATCGCCGGCGCCAGCACCGCACGCCATCGACTGGAATGGGCCAGCGATCCGACCAACAGGTGCGCCATCGCACCCCACCCCCACGCGGCTGGTGGATTTGGCAGATCCAGCCAGTCCCATTGCGTTTCGGCACCGGGTGGGTGATCGATAACACTGTTGGCGCGGTCGGTGGCGTGGGCGCAGTCCTGACACACCGGGCGCAGATTGCGTGAGCGGATATGGCGCGTCAGCGTCGGATAGGACATCGAGTAGCCCAGGTCCTCGAGTTCGTCGCACAATGTCCGCGCCCACAGATGCGGGTCCTCGGCCAGGCGTGTGGTGACGTACTCGACGAACGGTGCGAAGGCATCCACGGCGGCGGGCTTGCGCACCCCGGGGGTGGTGACGCCGTTGAGGTAGTTGCGGACCGTTCTTCGGTTGGTCTTCGTGTGACGGGCGATGGCCGAAATCGACCAGCCTCGTTTATGCAGGGCGTGTATCTCCAAGTCGTCCTCCCATGTGAGCATGAGAAAGCGGGTCTCCTTCAGATGGCTGGTGCGTGGTCAGAGACCACCAGCATCGGAGGAGACCCGCCCTCATCGGCGGAGCCACACGGGTGAGCACTTCCGGTGAGCAGAACTGAGCAGTTTCAATGAGCGCCGTCAAAGTGGCGACAAGTTCCTCCGTACCGTCAGATTCAGGGTCTCCACCCTGTGCGCGGCGATATGTCCGGTACCGGTTCACGACATTCACGACGCTGGAATACCTGACTCCAGTGGACTGGACCGAGTCGATCACGCAGAGGGCCAAGCCGTCGCGGTAGCCCGACGGAGCTTGCGAGTCACGAAACCGTTCGCAGCGAGCAACAAGCCTGCTGAGCTGGTCGGAGGACAGTTCCATATTCGTACCTTGCCACTCTTTTCCAGCCTTCCGGCACCGAGGCCAATTAGCATTTCGGCCATGCCGCTGCAGCTCGGTGAGACCTTCGCGGGATACCGGGTCCTGCGGCTGCTCGGCTCCGGAGGTATGGGTGAGGTTTATTTGGTGCAACACCCCCGCTTGCCCCGGCAAGAGGCGCTGAAGGTCCTTCGAGCAGACATCTCAAGTGACACTTCCTTCCGGGACCGATTCATCCGGGAAGCTGACCTCGCCGCAGGTCTACGCCACCCTCACATAGTCGGCGTCCACGACCGAGGCGAGCATGAGGGACAGCTCTGGATCTCGATGGACTACGTCGACGGCACCGACCTCGGTCAGCTCGTGGAGCAGCGGTACCCCGCTGGTATGCCGGTCGGACTCGTCGTGCCCATCGTCAGCGCGGTGGCCAGCGCCCTGGACCACGCCCACAAGAAGGGCCTGCTTCACCGGGACGTCAAACCCGCCAACATCATGGTTGCCGACCTCGACACTGACGACCCGAGTATCTACCTCACTGACTTCGGCATCGCCCGCCCGCTTGACGACACCAACGGGCTCACCACCACCAACATGACGGTTGGGACCGTTGCCTATTCAGCGCCCGAGCAACTCATGGGTGAGCCGATGGACGGGCGAGCTGACGAATACGCCCTCGCCGCAACGACGTACAACCTGCTGACCGGCGCACAACTGTTTCCGCACTCCAACCCCGCCGTCGTCATCAGCAGACACCTCAACACGACACCGCCCAACCTGAGTGACTGTCGCCCGGACTGCGCACGCCTCGACGGCGTACTCCAGAAAGCGCTGGCCAAGAATACGGCTGACCGTTTCGCATCCTGTTCCGCCTTTACGCAGAACTTGACCGCTGCAATGCCTGGACAGGCAGGTGCGTCTGCCAACGCAACGACTCAAGCGGCAGGGCAACTACGAACACCCGCTTCTGCCATCGGTGGAACGCTAACCAAACCACCTGCCAGTCGATCGCGGCTTGTCCTGGGCGGAGCCGTTGCAATCATCGTCGTGATCGGGGTTATCGCGGTGCTGTGGCGACCATGGCAGCACTCGCCATCGAATGGCGCTGTCACCTCATCAAGCACCGCACCGACCAGACCCAACACGACCGGGCAGGCAGCCGAACAAACCCCTGTCCAGACTAGTGTTGAGCCGCTGCCGCTCCAGCCGACGACCACGGCGGCGACATCCCCGGCGACGGTGGCAACCCCGCCGCCCAATCCCAATGGGCCCGGATGTTCAACGCAGCGACCGGACAAGTGTGGTCAATGGACACCCGAGGAGGCCGCGTTCGCCTGTAAGGCAACCCTCGCTGGAGCCGACTACACCACGGACCTCAAGCGCATGCTCATGAACCGCTACGGCCTGAGCGGCGAGAGCGCCTTCTTCCTCGGCAAGGAGGCCATGTACAGCATCAACAGCGGCGGCTACATCAGCACCGGGGGCAACGCAGACGGCCCGCATCCGTTGTGCAACGACATAGTTCCTTGAAAAGGTCGCCCGTGAAGCGATGAGGTCCCTGCGCTGGAAGGTCAGGTAGCTGTCACAATCTCGATATGCCGGAAGCGGAAGAGCAAGATCCCTCCTATGTGGCGGCGGAGTACGCCAACGGAACCGCTCAAGCGATGAAGGCTCGACGATGACGCACTTGGATAAGCAGGGCTTTCTAGCCTGGGCGTTCGACGAGCTGCTGGCCAACACCACCCGTGGTGTGCTGGCCGAATACATCGTGGCCACAGCACTCGGCATTTCCGGAACGAAACGCGTCGAATGGGACAAGTGCGACCTCTACATCGACGGTGTGAGGGTAGTCGATGGTGTCGAGGTAAACGACCGTGTCGGAGTAGAAGTCAAATCGGCTGCCTACGTGCAAGCGTGGCCACAAACCGGGCCCTCAGTGATCTCGTTCGACATCGGCCCCACAAAGGGCTGGGACGCCCCCACCAATACCTACGCGGCCATTGCGAGCCGCTGCGCCGTCGTATACGTCTTCTGTCTACTCACCTGTACGGACCGCGAACATGTCAACCCGCTCGACATTGCGCAGTGGACGTTTTATGTGCTGTCCGCGAGCGAGCTCGACCGAAAAGTTCCGACGCAGAAGACGATTCGGCTCGAACCGCTGAAATCCCTCCGTCCGCGCCAGTGCAAGTACGACGAGCTCAAGGCTGCCATTTACGCGGCAGCAGCGGTCAATCGCGGCGACTGAAGCGTCGTCCGCTGTCGCATCCACGCGTATAGGCGACAAAAGCCCGCTATCCCCGTGTCTCGAAAACGATGGGTTCTTGCGACTGAGACGCCGCGACCGACACTTCGACCGCCACCTGGGACGACGCGAACAGTCAGCCGTCTAGAAAACCCGTCTCATAACGTGTATTCTCATAACTCGGGTCCGTACGGGTTTATGAGACGGGAGACGCATGGCCAGCATCGGATACGCGAGGGTGTCCACCGCCGATCAAAACATGGCACTACAACTTGACGCCCTGCGGGAAGCCGGTGTCGATCGCGTCTTTCGCGACCAAGGAGTGTCCGGCTCGACTTCAGCTCGACCGGGTCTCGATAAGTGCCTCGACCATCTGCGCGAAGGCGACGTCCTGGTTGTCTGGAAGCTCGACCGCCTCGGGCGGAACACCCAGCACGTCCTAACCGTCGTAAATGACCTCATGTCGCGTGGCATCGGTTTCCGCAGCATCACCGAGGGCCTTCACACCGAGGGTGCGATGGGCAAGGCGATGCTCACGATCATGGCCGCTTTTGCTCAACTCGAACGCGACACGATGATCGAGCGCACCCGCGCCGGGCTGGCAGCGGCTGCGGCGAACGGACGTAAGGGTGGGCGTCCCCGCAAGATCGACGAAGCCGCCACCGCGAAGGCGCGCAGCATGCGGGAGAAGGGCATCAACGCCACCGACATCGCCAAGATGCTCGGAGTCTCTCGTGCCACGGTGTATCGATACCTCGCCGACGGCACCGCCGCCTGACGGCCTACCGGCAACGCGCCGCGTTTAGGACCGTCTCGATGTGGGCCTGGGTGGCGCTCCAATGGTCCAATTCCTGTTTCCAGTTTGCGCGAAGATTCAGGCCGTACTCGGGGGCGGACTTCTTGCCCTCGTAGTCGCGATCCACGAGTGGGCTGACCGGCGTCAACCACGAAGTCGCGGGAATCAAGTACAGGCTGGGCCAGATCTCGTGATCTTTATTAAAAACCACGACGCCGACAGCTACCCACGGTTTCAACGCGAACGTCGACTTCCTCATAAAGACGTAGCTGCCGGGGTGAACGCTCTTCACCTGAACCATCGCATGCATGCCGTCACCGACGTCAACAACGAGGTCTACCCCGCGATCGTCGGCAAGGGGCCGGTACACCTGGTAACCGAAAAGCGCGATCCGGCTGGCGAAGAGAAGTTCCCCCGCTGCACCGAGACCGAGGTGGCCGGGGGCTCGCCCACCTAACGCGGGACGATCTTCCGAATCGGATTCGGCTTCCATGCCTACAACACTTACCTATCCCAATAGCATCGCGCCATGGCCTCTGCACCATTGACGCCGCAAGCCGTCATCGAGGGCTTCCTGCTGCGCACCCGAAGGGTCATGGCGCACACACTGATCCGCGAGCAGGCGGCGCTGATGGCCAAGCTGCACAAAGGCGAGGTAACCATCATGGTTACTGTCAACACCAAAACCGGCGAGGAGAGCCACCGGCTGCAAGTCGAGTACCCGCCCGAGGAGGCGTTGGAGTCGCTGGCGAGCCGCGTGCGCCCACTGATTCTTGCGTCGGAGCCGATCTACTACGGCACGGCGCTCGACGCACTGGAACAACTCGTAGGCACCGCCACACTCAACGATGAGATCGACCTGCAGTGGTGGCGCGACTACTGGCAAGACGTGATCGACGGCAATCTGGCCGCCCAGGCCTACTGGGTCGCCACGCCCAGCGGGACTGTCCCGACCGCAAGTTGATGTACTCATGGCTCTACGGCGACGTCATCCACGCCAAATCGCCGAGGTCTCCCGTGATCCGCGACCTAAGCATCGACGAGCGGTACTACGCGGCTGCGCCCGGCATCGCCCGCATCTGCGACCGCGTGATCTACACCCACATCATGCTCATGGCTCTCATCGACAAGGGCCTGCTGACCGTCGATCCCGCTGTGCTCAGCGATGCTGTCGTGGTGACCACTACCAATGTCGACCAGGATGTGACGGTGCGTGTATCAGACGTCGGGGTGCCGATTCCCGACGACGTCACCACTGTCGGTCCTGCAGCACTCGATCCCGAGGTCTGGCGCACCCCGCATCAAGACATAACGGAACTACGGAGCCACGCTGACCGATCAGCAATTGCGTCGCAGGCTCTCTCGGTCGATCGCACAGCCTCGGAGCAGCGGAAGGCACGCCTTGAGTCGTATCTGTCGGCGAATGTCTGGAACCCTGACGAAGGCTTCGTGTGCAAGTCGGCTAACGCCTGCCGCTCATCTGCGGAAAAGGGCGGTGCCAGCTTCTACGAGGCTCAAGGGCACATGGTCGGCCCGTGCTACGACACCCGCGTAGATGGCACTCCGCACCGGGTAGTTGTTCTGCCGATGGAGACCGGGGAACCGAAGCAGCATCGAACGGTCGAGCAGCGCACGCAGGACGTACTCGCTTCCGGCAAGCTGACTTTCGGCCAACGGAATCAGCATATGAGGGGGGTCACCTTCGCGCTCCGCCTGGCGTTCGGGTTGCCGGTCGACGCAGATACTGAGCACCTCCAGTTCGCCGACGGAACAACCACCCACCTGTTCGACGTATACGCGATGACGAACCTGCTCTTGTGTTCAGCGGTGGATCGCGGAACTGCAAAGTCGCGGGCGACCGGCGTCATGCGGAAGTCGTGCTCACGACACTTGCGTGCAAGTCTCGAAATCCTGCAACCAACGCTTGTGATTTCGCAAGGGGCGGGGCTCGACAACACGCTCTTCTCCACCCTCGGGGTCACTAAATCAGTTGCTCCGAATGTCGTAATCTGCGACCTGGACGGGAACCGATTCGTCTGGGTGTCGCTTCGACATCCGTCCCGTGGAAACTGGTCGTCGCTGAAGTGCGATTACTTGCACAAGGTCGTCGTCCCCGCGATCAGTCTGGGAAGGTCGCTCGCACTCGACGGGGTTCAAGCGCCAGGAGCAAGTCACGACTCTTAGTGGTCGGTCCACGGTCGACGTGTCGCGGAACACTAATCGAGTTCATCTGACGGCCAGCGCCAGATCTTCGCCCCTTCTTCTGAAAGATTGGTGAACTCGTTCATCCGAATGATGAGGTCACCGTCCTCCGGGATTCGTTCCCGGTAGGCGAACCCTCCGTAGGGACTGACGCCCTTCTCCGGCGGGAAATTCGGGTCGAACTCGACCACCAAGTTCCCTTCGCGGAGCTTGCGCCACCACGATTCGAGCAATTTGAGCTTGCCTTCGCTCATGCCGCGACCGCGAGTCGCGATGTACTCGCCGTGGTCACGTAGACGCTGGTACACCGTGGACTTACCGTGCAGATTCGTTGTCTTCCATGGCCATGCCTTGTTCACCATCTGCCTGGTGGTCAAGTGGCCTCCGTAGGTCATTTTGTGCCACGACACTGCCTGCCGACTCACTCCATGCATGTCCGCAATCTCGCTCTGGTTGTAACCCCTGCGTCTTAGATCTTCGATCACACCAAAAACCAGTGGCTGACGAGCCGCCTTCGGGGGGCGGGTCTTCTGGGGTCGGCGGGTCTTGACGGTCGGCGCGAGTTCAACAATTGCCGCGTACCCACGACCAGGGTCCGGTTCCACAGAGTGCACGATCCATCCGTCCTCCTTAAGCAACTCGGTGGCTTGCTTAGTGATGTCGTCCGAGCTGCCGGTGAGGGGGATGCCGGTATCGGCGCGGACCACCTCGATCCGCTGCTTAATTGGGTCCCAAACGGTGACCTCGGCGGTCCCGGCATCGTTGATGTCAGGCTCGGTGTTGATCCATGCGATCTGCAGCATCGTGTTCTCCCAATTGGCATCTGCGCCAATAGCTGGCGCAACCTTCAATCGTGCCGGGACGTTAGCCCGCACCTCCGACATTTAGCCTTGGTGTGGGTCCGCGGGCGGGCCGAACGTCCGACCGGGACA
>NZ_PDHO01000080.1 GCF_002887815.1 Mycobacterium sp. ENV421
GCCCGCCCGACGACACGGGACGGCTCAACCGCGTTGCCACATCAGAATCATCACCCGGCAACCCAACTCAGCATCAAAACCCACTCGCGCCACCTACCACGCAAAATCCGGGCTAGCGCAGCCTTAACTTCTCCCACTGCCTGACCGGCGCGGCGACTGTAAACCGAGTCGAATACCTTCTGGAGCTGTGCGTTCAACTGACGGGCAAACTCGCGCTCGAAGTTTGGGTTCATCTTGAAACCGGCCATGTCACACCCTCTGGGTGATCGTCTTGTCGGGATGACGCTTGACAGTGGCCTCAGTGACGAACCGGCCAGTAGCAGCCGAACGATGAACGGTCGACTTCTTCGACGTACCACGACCCACTTTTTCGGTCGTGGTTTGTCAACGGCGGCCGAAAATTGACCCCTTTTCGTCGGGTGAGTTCGACACGGGGTTAGTTTTCAGGCGACGCCGACATGGTTCCGCTCGGGTTGCGCCGAGCGGTTGACGCGGTTACAAACCGGCCAGAGCATGCGCTCCTATTCACACTTCGTGCCATTTGACACCTCCATATTCCATCACCTCGACCCTTCGCAGCCGGCTAGCAAGGTGAGCCATTCCGATTTGACGGGACCGTGGAGTGGATTACAGTGATGGTTCCTACACGCATCTCCGCACCCCGTCTCCGTGGTCTACACCCCACGGTTGCGGGGTGTACTGCATCAGTAGGATAGAACACACGTACGACAAAAGTCGCCGCGGCGCGCCGTTAGTGGACACAATCTGTAGTGCCCATAGGTTCGGTTGACCACCACAGGTTGTGCCGTGGGGCAAGGGATTCTTCCCATCAGGCAGTAAATCGACGCCTTCCAAGCTGGGGATCTTCGAGCGTGTGGGCCCTGCCCGGTGCGCACGCCAACTAAGGTCATGGGAAGTTGCTAGGTCAATCGCGACCTCGCACTCGTTGGCGATGGAGGGCCACAGTGGCAGGCTTGGCGACACCGCAGCGGGTAGATCCGCGAAACCTTCTCAGTGAATGGGCGAATGCTTCAGACGAGTGGGTGCGCTTCATCGTCAGACACGTCCTCCAGGGTGGCGGGCCGCTTGGGAACGAAGAAGAGGCCGACGCATACGCACTTTTCCGACAGGAGAAGGCCTTCGACACTCGCGAACTTGCCGTGGAGCTGCCATTGGCCACCTTCGAAAGTGAGGACGAAGCGATCGAACCCCTGACCCTGACCTCACTCTCAGGGGTAACCGGCGTCAACGCCCTCGTCGAAGGTGGCCTCATCGAGCCCCATGAGGGGCTCACGATCCTTTTTGGGGAGAACGGCACTGGGAAGACGGGTTACTCGCGGATCTTCAAGGCCCTCGCCGCCAGTCGAACTGCCGACGAAATCCTCGGGAACATCGAAGAAACCTCGCCGCAGGCGAAGTCTGCCGTTGTTTCCTACACACTGGGTTCAGAGTCCAAGACGTTCACGTGGACAGGTCAGCACGGCGTCGCCCCGTTTACCAGAATCTCAATCTTCGACAGCCCCTGCGTCAGCTTCCACGTCGATGTTGATCTTGAATACGTCTATGTGCCAGCGGTATTAGCACTCTTCAACCACGTGATCGCCGGCATTAAGGCGGTACAGGCTCAGCTAGAGCAATCTGTTCGAGATTTGAGATCGGGATCCACAAGTATCCTGCAGCGATTTCCGCGCGGCGCGACGGTCTACCCGCTCATCGAAACGCTCGGGGCTGCAACAGATCTGGAGCAATTGAGGGCGGCAGCGGACACCGACCCAGACGTCGACACTCGCATTGCTGAGTTGCGTCGCACGGTCGCAGCGCTAGAAGCAGACACTATCGGCGCCCAGATCAAACTCCAGCAGCGCGTGGAACTGATCCTTACTCAGGCGTGTGCCGCCGCCAGTGTGGTGGCCACGTTCGACGTAGACGCCTATAACCGCGAACTAGCGACGCTCGCTGGGTTGGAAAGCGACTATCGCACATTCCGAACGACCTTGTTCGAGGCTGCCGATCTTCCTGCTGAACCCGACGACACCTGGAGCGCCTTCATTGAAGCTGGCGAGACATACCAAGCACACCTCGTCGGCCTAGAAGCCCACGATCCCGCCCGCTGCCTCTATTGCCGTCAGCCGCTGGGCGACGACGCTCGGGCCCTCGTGAGCAAGTACTCCGAGTTTCTTGAAGACAAGATCACCGTCGAGATCGGCGCATCAAAGAGTCGGCTGGATACGCTCATCGAACCCGTCACATCTACACAGGCCAGAGATGCTCAAACATATGCGAGCGAATATGCCGACACGGACGAAAAGCCCTCATTCCACGCCGAACTCGATCGAGTGCTAGCCACAACAAGCACGCTAGTAGAGCAGTGTCAGTCGGCGGTAATCATCGAGCCGAGCCTAACCGAGCCAGCTTCGGCAGACTCCGAGTTACTCACCACGGCGCTGACCGGCGTCACGCAGACGTTAGCCGAGTTGAGGAAGCAAGCCGCCAGCCGGGCCGAGACTCTGACGGAAAAGAAGAAGGAACTCGTCGAGCTGGAAGCCTCGGCCGAGTTGACGAAGTCGTGGACGCAGATCGAGTCACTCGTCCGCGACGCGAAGCAGGCCGACCGGCTAACGCTGCTCGCCAAGCCGATGCCTGGTCTATTACGTACGGTCACGGGTCTGGCCAAGACCGCAAGCGACCAAATGATCAACGAGAGCTTCGACGCGCTGTTCAACGAAGAATGCATCGCCCTCCGAGCGCCCGCGCTGCGGGTTGAGTTCGTGGGCCGTCAGGGCCGCGCACAGCGCAGAAAGGTCCTCAACGGTAAACACAAGCCATCGACGGTGCTCTCCGAAGGAGAGCAGAAAGTACTCGCGATGGCAGACTTTCTTGCTGAAGCACGACTCGCGGGCATTACCGCGCCAGTTATCTTCGACGATCCTGTCTCCAGTCTCGATCACCGGCGAATCAACGAAGTCGCTCAGCGGATCGCCGCCCTTGCCGAGACGACGCAAGTAATCGTCTTCACACACGACATCTTCTTCGCGACCACGCTGCTCACACTTATGGAGGAAACAAAGCGTTGCTCGTACTTTCAAGTGACTGACGAAGACGGCAAGGGGCAGATCACCCGGGCAACCGGCCCCCGCTGGGACAGCCTGAACAACCTAAAGAGGAACATCAACGAAACGATTCAGGCAGCGAAGTCACAACAGGGCGACGCCCGTGCGGCGCTGATACGGACCGGCTACGACTGGATCAGGGCCTGGTGCGAGGTGTTCACAGAGACGGAACTGCTACAAGGTGTGACTCAGCGCTACCAACCAAATGTTCGGATGACCAATCTGCCAAAGATCAAGTCCGGGGCACTCCCAGTCGCGATCGAGACTGTCAACCGAATCTTTGAGGAAGCATGCCGGTACATCGATGGCCACTCCCAGCCGCTCCCCAGTCTCGGCGTCGGCCCTACCCTGGCGGGGCTTGAGGCCCATTGGCTCGAACTGACGCAGGCCCGCACCGCCTACAACGCTGCCGAGTAGCGGCTCCACTACCGAGCTCAGAATAGCGACTCAGCGATCTGATACCGGTCAGGCGAGCGGTCTAGCACAAGCCCTGATTGAACTCGCACCACTCAAGCACGCACCGTTACCAGTATTTAGGTCTTGCATAGATCAAAATTAAGCACTAATCTGGCGAGATGCGGATTCTCCCGATTTCCCAGTTGAAACAGAAGATCAACGAGTACGTCGATGCGGTCTCGCAGACTCGCGACCAGATCACCATCACAAAGAACGGTTCGCCGGCTGCCGTGCTGATCGGGGTCGATGAATGGGAGTCGATTCAAGAAACTCTGTATTGGCTCTCGCAGCCGGGCATTGCCGAGTCGGTAGCCGCATCGGAGGCCGACATTGCAGCTGGTCGAACCTACGGTGAGGATGAAATCCGCGCCGCCTACAACGCCCCTCGGGGGCCATGAGTCCGACCAATGGCTACTCGACGCGGTTCACCGCCACGGGCCGACGTGACCTCGATAAGCTGCCGCCGCGCATCGCGGCGGCCGTCATCGAATTCGCCTTCGGTGATCTGGCGCGCGCGCCGCGCCGTGTCGGCAAACCGTTGAGTGGCGAGCTGGCGGGCCAGCACAGCGCCCGCAGGGGGCCCTACCGGCTCCTCTATCGCATCGACGACGAGGACCACACCGTCTGGGTCCATCGCGTAGACCATCGCGCCGACGTTTACCGGCGTCACTGATGTTCCGCCATATTGTCACGTGACGCATTCGTGGCAGTCGCCGCCAGCGGCCCTGAGTTGACAACGACTAAATAGTGGCGAGACGAAGCCGAGCGGGCGATGTGGCTGTCGCTTCTCATTGAATCTCGGGCAAGCGACGGGCCCTGACCTGTGCTGCCCCAGATTGGATGAGAATCCCAACCAGGGTATTTCTCATCGGATCTGGGGCAACTTGGGCCACTTGCGCAACTGTTTTGAATAGAGGCAAGACCACGTTACCTGGAAAGTTTGTTGCCCCGGAGGAGTAACGCAACTGGATGAATTTAGACGTCGGGGCGCTGGCAGGAGCCGTTGCCCCAGATTCGATGAGAAAGACACGCGGTTGCCCCGGATCCAATGAGAATGGCCCAACAACAATGAGAACTGTCAGTGGCCGCGCACGATGATCCTACTTTTAGTAGGATGGTTGGTATGGCGAAAGATAAGGTGTCGGTCACACTGGACCGGGACGTGCTTGCAGCGGCAGATGCGGACGCTAAAGCGGCTGGGCTCAACCGATCCGAACTAGTCGAACAGGCACTGCGCCACGAACATCTCCGGATCGCGCTCAAAAGCTACGCAGCTACGACCGTCCCCGCGCTCAACATCGACGACTACGCGCAGAAGCTCTACGAGGCGAACCGGGCCGCCGGATTGTGATCGCTCCCGGCGACATCGCACCACGTCGCGACACCAACCACGAAGTTTATGTTGTCGTGCTGTCCAACGCGATTCACTTATCGGCCAATACCGGGCGCATCATTACCTGCCCCTTTATCCCAGGCCAGATCCCTGACACGGCAATGGCCCTCGTCGTTGCAGTCCGGCAGCCCGAAGGTGTCGCCCTGCCCGAATTGGTTCAATGGCTTCCCGCATCAGCGCTTGACGAGCCGATCGGCAACGTTGGCGTGAACGCGCTGCGTGACACAACGTCGTTCGTCGCAGCCCTCATCACCTGACTATTACATCTGCCGAAATCTGCTGAGAATGAACCAGATTCAATGACAACGGACATCACCGCGACGCGCCGATAACCGACCGCGTTCTGTGTCCCTTCAGGATTACGGGTGGTGATTCCCGCCGCGACCCGCGACGTGCGCAGCAGGTTCCGGGCTTGTGGCGCTTCGGTCCGTCTTGCCACGATCAGCACTGTTGACGGATCCCCGCAGGGTGTGGCCCGTTCCTTCGCGCATGCTGGACGCCCCGCCATTCACCGTGGAGCGCACCGAGGCCTCACTAGGGCGTGTCTGACAAGTGTTTCGGGTGTCGTGCCTGAGGCTTGGGGTATGTCGCGGTTTCAGCTGCTCACCGATGCTCAGTGGTCGTTGATCGAAGAGTTTGGTCGTGTCCGGGATCCGGTGTAAATGGGGAGCACGGGCGTAGGTTCCGCTTCAC
>NZ_PDHO01000081.1 GCF_002887815.1 Mycobacterium sp. ENV421
CCCCAGGTCAACGAGTCGCGATCAACTCCGCGTCCGAAAAGTGAGCCAAGTCAGGTCGGGAGTCGATCGATCGCACGCGCTGGTCGTGGTTAGTACTAGTCGCAACTGCCGCACACTCCTGTGAGAGATAGCTCCATACCGCAGTCGCAGTAGGTCCCATTGCGTCGGACATTGTGAGATCGTTCCCCTCCGACGCTTGCCTGGTTGATTGGATGCAGGACGTACCATGTTCCGTTGCGCGAACTCGGTCCTCGGCCTACAGCACGGGGAGCGATCTGGAAGGTCTCGTCCTCGGACGCGAACCCGTTCGTGGCCCCGTAATAGATGTGTAGGTCACGGCGATCATCACTCCTCGTGGCCACGACATAGGGCTTGCCCGCTTGGTCCACGACGTGGAACCTCTCGATTCCAACCGCGTCGATCACGTCGCGGATGAACTCGTGATTCTCGGCTGGTACCCGCGCCTCTGATAACGCCGCGACAAGGGAATAGGATTGTTCATCTGGTGTGCTCACAGATCTCCTAATTGGGATGATCAGCGACTATGCAGGGTGCCTTCGCCGTAAAGGGGACCCTAGCGGCGATGACTGACGTGGGCGGCTGCTTGCGGCCGAACAGTTCGCCGACCGCCGGCTCGATCAGGCGAAGGGCGGGCGTCAACCGCGTTTAAGGCCCTCGATCAACGTCCACACCCTCAACGCGGGTCCTTCGCCGGTTTAGGCGGGTGGGGGTAGCGGATATCGCCGCCCCAGCCCACCTCCCAACCTTCGGTACCGTCGAAGTATTCGTCGTAGGCAACGGGCAACTCGCCGGTTCGTTCGACGAGCTGCACTAGACCGGCATACCACGCGACATATGCGGGGTCGTCAGCTGTTGTCGCGAGCTTGGGCAGCGCACTGAGAATGATGCCGGCGACTATCTCGGGATTTGTTGTCACCGTGACCTCAGTACCCGCAAACTCGGTGAGACCGCCCGATGTGTAAGTGACGGCGGCCTCATAATCGCTCAGGTACTCCCCGCCACCAGGGTCCATGTTGTCGACGGTCGTAATGGTCACGCGCCAGTACATGCCCGACGGGCTCATCCCCGGCAGTACGCGGACCCCGTCGTAGCCGCGCTCGTGAAGTGCCCGCACTCCCTGCAGGATGCGAATTGGCGTCCACATCGCGATGTGCTTGCGGACCGCTTCGTAAGTGGCCGAGTCGAAAGCTATGAACCTCACTTCTGCGACGTCGGTGTCGGCGTCGGCGACAGATTGAATCGCTATGGCGATAGCCTCACGGCGTGGCCAACCGTATGCGCCCATGCTAACCAGGGGGAATGCGACACTTCGGGCGCCGAGTTCGTCGGCAACCTGAAGAGCTCGGCGGTAGCAGGACTTGAGAAGCGATCGATCACGTTGGCCTGCGGCATATTTCGGACCCACGGTGTGGATCACCCACCGGGCTGGCAGGTTCCCCGTCCCCGTCCAGCCTGCATCGCCGGTGGGTAGACCGTTCGGAAATCGCTCGATGCAGTCTCGAAGGATTGCCGGGCCACCCTCGCGATGGATCGCACCGTCGACGCCGCCGCCCCCTCGCATCGTGGTGTTCGCGGCGTTGACTACCGCATCGACATCTTGCTTGGTGATATCCCCGAGGACTGCGGTGATGAGGCGCACCGCATTAGTGTGCCCCGGAGCGCTGACGTCGGCCACAATGCCGAGGTAGTCGACAGAGTGCTTCGTTAATGTCACCCCCGCCACCTACAGTGGTGGCGATGCACGGGGGAGACGAATCTCGGACGACTGCGCCGTTAGCTGACGAGCGCCTGGTGACGCCATCGAAGGTGAGTGCCTGGCTCGAGTGCGCGCACTACCTGACACTCACAAGTCGAGTCGATGAGGGTCTATTGGATCGGCCGAACCCGACATTCGGCAGCTTCGCCCAGCTCCTCGCCGACAAGGGCCTCGTCCACGAGCAACAGTGCCTCGCCGAATACCGCCGTCAGGGCAAGTCAGTTCTCGAGGTGCCCCCTCGCCGCGAGCGCGAGACCTTCACTGCGTGGGTCGAGCGCGTCGGCAATCCGCTCGCGATGGACTTCGACGTGCGCTATCAGATGCCGTTTGTCCACGACGGGATTCGAGGTATCGCGGACTTCGTCGAACGCGTCACCACCCCCGACGGACGGACCACCTTCGAGCCTGTGGATGCGAAGCTCACGCGCAGCGAGGCGAAGCCGGGTCACGTGCTGCAGCTGTGTTTCTACGCAGAGGCCATCGCCAGCTTGACTGGCGCTGTTCCGGAACAGGTGCACATTTGGCTGGGATCCGGCCATCGTGAATCGTTGTTAGTTAACGACTTCCGGCCATACTGGCGCCGGCTCCGTGGCCAGCTATTTGAGGCGCTGGCAGCGAGTCCGTCGGCCGACACCTCACCTCGTCGGTGCAACCATTGCCCGTTTTGCGAGTTTAGCGCCGTGTGTGAGCAGCAGTGGAGAGCCGCGGACTCGCTCATCTACGTTGCCGGCATCCTGCAGAGCGAAGTTGACACCCTCGCCGCTTCGGGCATCGCTACGCTGACCGACCTGGCGGACCGGCCTTCGATGCCGGACGGTCTTCGAGCTGAGCGGTTCTCCCGCCTGATGCGTCAAGCGGAACTTCAAGTGGAAGCACGCTTACAGGAAATTCTGCCGTATGAGGTCGTCACGCCGTCTGAGGATCCCGTGTGGGGACACGGATTCGATGAGATGCCCGCTCCCGACGACGGGGATATCTTCCTCGACTTCGAAGGGCACCCGTTCTGGCGAGCCGACACCGGCTTGTTCTTCCTCTTCGGTCTGATTGAGCGTGACGAGGATGGAAGTTGGGACTATCGAAGCTGGTGGGCACACGATCTGCCGCAGGAAGCGGAGGCGGCTCAGCAGCTGATCGACTACCTCGCTCGCCGGCGCATGCGATGTCCGAACATGCACGTCTATCACTACAACCACACCGAACGTACTGCGCTCAGGACGTTGGCCGAGACCCATGGGGTCGGCGAGGAGGTGTTGTCGGACCTCGTCGAGACGGGCGCGTTCGTCGACCTTTATCTAGTGGCGCGCAACAGCCTGCAGGTCGGGACTGAGTCGTACGGCCTCAAGCAGTTGGAGCGCCTCACTGACTTCCGGCGTAATCACGACATCGACAAGGGCGCCGGGGCCGTTGTCCAATACGAGCAGTACATGCGCGACGGCGATTCTTCTATTCTCGCGCCCATCGCCGCTTACAACGAAGACGACGTACGCGCGACGATGGCGCTACGTGACTGGTTGATCAACCAACGGTTCTTCGGCCTCGAATGGCGTGCAGCGCAGACTGAACCGCCGCTCGGCATCCCAGCGCTTGACGAGCGCTTACTCAAGTTGCATGCGTACCCAGCGGGCAGTGTCGAGCACTTTCTTGGCGACGTCCTGGGCTATTGGTGGCGCGAGTACATGGCCTATCACGCTCCGATCAATGCGAGGTTGCAGCAGGAGATCGTCGAGGTGATCGAAGATCCCGATACAATCGCTGGGCTGCAGCCGATCGGTTTAGTCGAGCGACTCGGCACCAAAGGCACACCGATCACGCCCGCGATGCGCTTCCTCTTCCCTCCGCAGAACCTGGACCGTATTCCTCGTGACGGCGGGACAGTGGCCATGGTCGGCCCGGAAGGAAAGATATGGATGCTCTCCGTCTCGAGATTGGACCGCGAAGAGCATGTGGTCGAATTTACTTGGGGGGAGAAGCTGCAGCAGGCGGGCATTGTGCCTCAATCCGTTGTGCTTTGCGAGTGGGTTGACGCAAAGCCGAAAGCATTTGCCCTGCAAGCGTTCACGGATGACTTTCTTGATCGTCAGCCACCTAACCACGTAACGATGGCCTTGCTTCGGCGCGATCTGCCACAGTTCGTTGGGGGCGGCCCAGCTGGTGGTAGCTTCTCTGCCGATCTCGCGGATATGCGCGAGTGGATCCCTCAACTTGACCGGTCTTACGTCGCGATACAAGGGCCGCCGGGAGCCGGAAAGACTTACACGGCAGCACTTTTGATCCATGCACTCATCGTCGCGGGTGCGCGCGTCGGGGTGACTGCGACCAGCCACCACGCAATTGGCAATCTACTCGAAGCCGTTCTGGCGATCTTCCACGAATACGGCGATCTCGGAACTTTACGAGCGGTGCGAAAGCCGAGCGAAAATGCGGCTCCGCTTCCGTACGTCACCTACAGCAGAAGTAATACCGGATGTGCGGGCGGCGACTACAACCTCGTGGCCGGCACAACGTGGCTTTTCTCATCGCCCGAAATGCGTGCCGCGCCGGTCGACGTGCTTTTCGTCGATGAAGCGGGCCAGATGGCGCTGGCTGACGCGCTCGCGGCCTCCACCGCGGCAAGGAATGTCGTTCTGCTCGGCGACCCGCAGCAGCTGCCGCAGGTAGCTCAAGCCCTGCATCCCAATGGGTCCGGCGTCAGTGTTCTGGAGCATGCGATCGGCGCACGCGCGACACTGAGCGCCGACCGCGGAGTGTTTTTGCCCGAGACCCGACGTATGCATCCCGATGTGACTGCCTTCATCTCGCAACAGTTCTACGATGGCCGACTTAGGAGCCACGCTTCCTGCGAAGGGCAGTCGACCGTTTACGGCACTGGTCTGAGATGGGTCCGCGCCGACCACGTCGGTTGCAAGACATTGTCATGGCAAGAAGCCGATTTAATCGCCGACCGGATCGGTGATCTGATGGGCACACAATGGACGAACCACCGAGGCGAAACCTTGATGCTCGGGCCGGACGACTTCATGGTAGTTGCCCCATACAACGACCAGGTACGCCTGATTCGCGAGCGGCTCGGTAAGGATGAGCGACTCCGGGCTGTGCCGGTTGGCACAGTCGACAAGTTCCAGGGACGCGAGGCAGCTGTGGTGTTCTACAGCATGACGACGTCGAGTTCAGCTGACATGACCCGTGGTGCTGACTTCCTGTTCTCTCTGAATCGGTTGAACGTTGCGCTTAGTCGTGCTCGATGCCTCGCTCACGTGGTGTGCACTGAGGAACTGCTGCGAACACGCGCTCGGTCTGTGGAGGACATGCGTTTGATCTCGTGCCTCAACGCCTTCGTCGAGTACTCCGTTGGCAGGCGCGGCTAGTTAAGGGTGTCTTCTTAGGGGCGAATATTGGTGAGCTGCACCGGCTCAGCACTCACGGACGGAACCACGACCAAGGAGGCAGGATTGGGGTCGTGAGACGGCGGTGTTGACGGCGTCATCGGTCAGGATCCGCTCGGACTGGAGCGGGTTTACGTGCAAGCGAAGCGCTACGGCAAGGACAAGAGCGTCCAACGACCTGACGTCCAAGGGTTCGTCGGCCGCAGTCCACGGGGTGGGTGCAAATCGAGGCGTGTTCATCACGACGAGTCGCTTGTCGGCGGGTGCGATTGAGTATAAGAGGGGCATCGGCACCAGAGTGGTGCTGATCGACGGACAGCGGCTCAGCGAGTTGACGATCAAATACGGCAATGGGGTCTGCTGCACGAATAGGTGACATCTGAGTTGGCTTGCCCCGGGTGGGTGGGC
>NZ_PDHO01000082.1 GCF_002887815.1 Mycobacterium sp. ENV421
TAAATTGTGTTCGGCGGTGTCCTACTTTTCCACCCTGTTGGGTAGTATCATCGGCGCTGGTAGGCTTAGCTTCCGGGTTCGGGATGGGACCGGGCGTTTCCCTGCCGCTATGGCCGCCGTAACTTTATTCACTCTTTTTTGAGTGTCCCCATGTGGTGGGGAGGTTTAGTTTTGGTGGTGGGGTGCAGTGGTTTGACTGCTGTGGTGTGGTTGCGGGCGTCTTGGTGTGCTTACTTTGTCCGTGTCAACTGGTTTGTTGTTTTGGTTGTTGTAAGTTTTCGGCCGGTTAGTGCCAGTTCCCTGAACACCTTGCGGTGCGTATAGGTCTGGTCTATCGATCCCGTGGTCTGCGGGGGGCCTTATCCCTCTAAAAGGGTGAGAAACCTGGTCTTGGAGAAGGTTTCCCGCTTAGATGCTTTCAGCGGTTATCCTGTCCGAACGTGGCTATCCAGCGGTGCCCCTGGTGGGACAACTGGTGGACCAGAGGTTCGTCCGTCCCGGTCCTCTCGTACTAGGGACAGGTTTCCTCAAGTTTCTGACGCGCGCGGCGGATAGAGACCGAACTGTCTCACGACGTTCTAAACCCAGCTCGCGTGCCGCTTTAATGGGCGAACAGCCCAACCCTTGGGACCTGCTCCAGCCCCAGGATGCGACGAGCCGACATCGAGGTGCCAAACCATCCCGTCGATATGGACTCTTGGGGAAGATCAGCCTGTTATCCCCGGGGTACCTTTTATCCGTTGAGCGACACCCCTTCCACTCGGGGGTGCCGGATCACTAGTCCCGACTTTCGTCCCTGCTTGACATGTCCGTCTCGCAGTCAAGCTCCCTTGTGCACTTGCACTCAACACCTGATTGCCGTCCAGGTTGAGGGAACCTTTGGGCGCCTCCGTTACATTTTAGGAGGCAACCGCCCCAGTTAAACTACCCACCAGGCACTGTCCCTGGACCGGATATACGGTCCGAAGTTAGAAGTCCAATACGATCAGAGTGGTATTTCAACAATGACTCCACCCACACTGGCGTGTGAGTTTCACAGTCTCCCACCTATCCTACACAAACCGTATCGAACGCCAATACCAAGCTATAGTGAAGGTCCCGGGGTCTTTTCGTCCTGCCGCGCGTAACGAGCATCTTTACTCGTAGTGCAATTTCGCCGAGTCTATGGTTGAGACAGTTGAGAAGTCGTTACGCCATTCGTGCAGGTCGGAACTTACCCGACAAGGAATTTCGCTACCTTAGGATGGTTATAGTTACCACCGCCGTTTACTGGGGCTTAAATTCTCCGCTTCACCCCGAAGGGTTAACGGGTCCTCTTAACCTTCCAGCACCGGGCAGGCGTCAGTCCGTATACATCGTCTTGCGACTTCGCACGGACCTGTGTTTTTAGTAAACAGTCGCTTCTCACTGGTTTGTGCCACCCCCCACCGCTGCCGGCAGCTAGTGCCATGACAGTAGGAGGTCCCCCTTCTCCCGAAGTTACGGGGGTATTTTGCCGAGTTCCTTAACCATAGTTCACTCGTACGCCTTGGTATTCTCTACCTGACCACCTGTGTTGGTTTGGGGTACGGGCCGTGTGTGCGCTCGCTAGAGGCTTTTCTTGGCAGCAAAGGATCACCGAATTCGCCTCACTCGGCTATGCATCACCTCTCAGGATTAATGCCAGACGGATTTGCCTATCTGACTCCCTACGGGCTTGCCCCAGTATTACCACTGACTGGTACGGCTACCTACCTGCGTCACCCCATCGCTTGACTACTACCCACCCGGGTCTCGCGCAGCCGGTGACCCCCGCTTCCCGAAGGAATTGGTGGGACACCATTTGGGCGATTAGCAGAATGGATTCATCAGGGACGCTCACACACGGGTACGGGAATATCAACCCGTTGTCCATCGACTACGCCTGTCGGCCTCGCCTTAGGTCCCGACTCACCCTGGGCGGACTGGCCTGGCCCAGGAACCCTTGGTCTTTCGGCGGGCAAGGTTCTCACTTGCCTTATCGCTACTCATGCCTGCATTCTCACTCCCACACCCTCCACAGCTCCATTACCAGGCTGCTTCACCGGTGTGCAGGACGCTCCCCTACCCATCGAATAAATTCGATGCCGCGGCTTCGGCGGTGTGCTTGAGCCCCGCTACATTATCGGCGCACAATCACTTGACCAGTGAGCTATTACGCACTCTTTCAAGGGTGGCTGCTTCTAAGCCAACCTCCTGGTTGTCTCTGCGACTGCACATCCTTTTCCACTTAGCACACGCTTAGGGGCCTTAGCCGGCGATCTGGGCTGTTTCCCTCTCGACGTACGGAGCTTATCCCCCGCCGTCTCACTGCCACGCTTTCACTTACCGGCATTCGGAGTTTGGCTGACGTCAGTAACCCTGTGGGGCCCATCGGCCATCCAGTAGCTCTACCTCCGGTAAGAAACACGCAACGCTGCACCTAAATGCATTTCGGGGAGAACCAGCTATCACGGAGTTTGATTGGCCTTTCACCCCTACCCACAACTCATCCCCTCAGTCTTCAACCTAAGTGGGTTCGGGCCTCCACGCGGTCTTACCCGCGCTTCACCCTGGCCATGGGTAGATCACTCCGCTTCGGGTCCAGAACACACCACTACACCACACACTATTGTGTGGATACGCCCTATTCAGACTCGCTTTCGCTACGGCTACCCCACCCGGGTTAACCTCGCGACATGTCCCTGACTCGCAGGCTCATTCTTCAAAAGGCACGCCATCACCCCACTCAAAGAGAGGGCTCTGACGGATTGTAAGCGCACGGTTTCAGGTACTATTTCACTCCCCTCCCGGGGTACTTTTCACCATTCCCTCACGGTACTAATCCGCTATCGGTCACTGAGAAGTATTCAGGCTTACCGGGTGGTCCCGGCAGATTCACAGCAGATTCCACGGGCCCGCTGCTACTCGGGAACAGTTCCACAGGAGCCGTGATGTTTTCAGTTACGGGGCTCTCACCCACTACGGCAGACCATCCCAGGCCACTTCACCTAACACCACGGTTTATCACTCCCGCCCCGGCCGGCAGACCGAAGACGAAACGTCCCACAACACCGCACACACAACCCCTGCCGGGTATCACATGCATACGGTTTAGCCATCCTCCGCGTTCGCTCGCCACTACTAACGGAATCACAATTGTTTTCTCTTCCTACGGGTACTGAGATGTTTCACTTCCCCGCGTTCCCCCCCACTACCTATGTATTCAGTAGTGGGTGACACGACATCACTCGTGCCGGGTTTCCCCATTCGGACATCCTCGGATCAACGCTCGGTTGGCAGCTCCCCGAGGCATAACGCAGCCTCCCACGTCCTTCATCGGCTCCCAGTGCCAAGGCATCCACCATGCGCTCTTACACACTTACAACACAAAAAACCAATTCGAAAAAAGAAATTGCACATCAATCGCACACACAAAACCACCAACCCCCCAAAGGAAGCCGGCGCCTCATGCGTGCCAGATGCTCGCAACCACTATCCACAAATCAAACACCACACCCCACCACCAAAGATGGAGCAACAACACGCCTCCCGAACCAACGCTCGGGAACAACGGGCCTGTTGTCTCAAAGCCCAACAGTGTGTTTGGCAGCACCAGACAACCCCCCCAAAAGGAAGGTCCCCGTCCTGGATGATTGCTTGTCGTGCACCAGACCCCCACCCACTACAGGCGAAAGGCCATCCAACGAATCGATCAGAACTCCCGAACCCCCACACGATGTGGGCGGGCCTGATTCTCGTGGTGCTCCTTAGAAAGGAGGTGATCCAGCCGCACCTTCCGGTACGGCTACCTTGTTACGACTTCGTCCCAATCGCCGATCCCACCTTCGACGGCTCCCTCCCACAAGGGGTTAGGCCACCGGCTTCGGGTGTTACCGACTTTCATGACGTGACGGGCGGTGTGTACAAGGCCCGGGAACGTATTCACCGCAGCGTTGCTGATCTGCGATTACTAGCGACTCCGACTTCACGGGGTCGAGTTGCAGACCCCGATCCGAACTGAGACCGGCTTTGAAAGGATTCGCTCCACCTCACGGCATCGCAGCCCTTTGTACCGGCCATTGTAGCATGTGTGAAGCCCTGGACATAAGGGGCATGATGACTTGACGTCATCCCCACCTTCCTCCGAGTTGACCCCGGCAGTCTCTCACGAGTCCCCACCATAACGTGCTGGCAACATGAGACAAGGGTTGCGCTCGTTGCGGGACTTAACCCAACATCTCACGACACGAGCTGACGACAGCCATGCACCACCTGCACACAGGCCACAAGGGAACCGACATCTCTGCCGGCGTCCTGTGCATGTCAAACCCAGGTAAGGTTCTTCGCGTTGCATCGAATTAATCCACATGCTCCGCCGCTTGTGCGGGCCCCCGTCAATTTCTTTGAGTTTTAGCCTTGCGGCCGTACTCCCCAGGCGGGGTACTTAATGCGTTAGCTACGGCACGGATCCCAAGGAAGGAAACCCACACCTAGTACCCACCGTTTACGGCGTGGACTACCAGGGTATCTAATCCTGTTCGCTCCCCACGCTTTCGCTCCTCAGCGTCAGTTACTGCCCAGAGACCCGCCTTCGCCACCGGTGTTCCTCCTGATATCTGCGCATTCCACCGCTACACCAGGAATTCCAGTCTCCCCTGCAGTACTCAAGTCTGCCCGTATCGCCCGCACGCCCACAGTTGAGCTGTGAGTTTTCACGGACAACGCGACAAACCACCTACGAGCTCTTTACGCCCAGTAATTCCGGACAACGCTCGGACCCTACGTATTACCGCGGCTGCTGGCACGTAGTTGGCCGGTCCTTCTTCTATAGGTACCGTCACTTGCGCTTCGTCCCTACTGAAAGAGGTTTACAACCCGAAGGCCGTCATCCCTCACGCGGCGTCGCTGCATCAGGCTTGCGCCCATTGTGCAATATTCCCCACTGCTGCCTCCCGTAGGAGTCTGGGCCGTATCTCAGTCCCAGTGTGGCCGGTCACCCTCTCAGGCCGGCTACCCGTCGTCGCCTTGGTAGGCCATTACCCCACCAACAAGCTGATAGGCCGCGGGCCCATCCCACACCGCAAAAGCTTTCCACCACAACCCATGCAGGCCATGATCATATTCGGTATTAGACCCAGTTTCCCAGGCTTATCCCAAAGTGCAGGGCAGATCACCCACGTGTTACTCACCCGTTCGCCACTCGAGTACCCCGAAGGGCCTTTCCGTTCGACTTGCATGTGTTAAGCACGCCGCCAGCGTTCGTCCTGAGCCAGAATCAAACTCTCCAAACAAAAACAACCCATCCAAAGACAGGTGGAATTCGAATCAGAACAAGCCTGAAACCAAACAAAAGACACCAAACAAACTGGCATCAAAAACAGGCCACACCCCAACACGGGGGTATCAGAATGCAGCCAAAAAACAACAACAAACAAAAACCACCAAACACACTATTGAGTTCTCAAACAACAC
>NZ_PDHO01000083.1 GCF_002887815.1 Mycobacterium sp. ENV421
GGCACTTTCGCTTATCTACACACCCCTACAGGCGACATCCCACGAAAAATCCGGGTTAGCACCGCGCCAAGACGTCGCTTTCGAGCAAGAGTGAGCAGCTCGCGGTCGCCGCGGGCGCGCAGAACATCCTCGACCTGTGCGGGTATGCAGTCCAGGCTTGCGGCCAGCACAAGGCCCCAGTCGTCGTCGACCTCGCGCCCGGGGAACTTTGACAATCGGGATCGTGCCGCCTCCTTGCGACCGATCCTGGTGATGTCGAACGACGCGTTGTGGGTGCGCAGCGACAGGACCCCTGCGAGACCTTCATCGGCCATCGCTCTGGCGATTCGTCGAGCAGAAAGTCCGTCGCCCACACCGGATCGTCGTCCGGGTCGGCCAATCGCTTAAAGCCTTCTCGATCGAGTAGAAGGTAGATCGGCCTGACTTCCCCGTCGCCGCGCCTGACGGCCAGATAAGCCCGGCCCTTTGCAACGCTGGCGTCGATAGCGACCGCCGTGGATATTCACGCTGCAGAGCAGCGGCAATGGAAATGCGCGGCCGGGCCCCGGTCTCAGTACCGGGAATCGCATCCCACCCCACCACGACCTCCTTATCCACCTAACCTATGCCGGAGTGCTTGGGCTGGTGTAGGTAAGGCGAGTTGTCGGTTGTCCGGTAATCGCGGTGATGGTGTCGAAATCCTTGTCGACGTGCAGGATGGTCAATCCCGAAAGCTCGGCAGTGGCCGCGATGATGAGGTCGGGGATCGACGGCCCGCGATGCTGGCCGCGATCGGCTAGCAATAGCTGCACCTGCAGCGCACGATCTTCAATTCGTGGTGTCAGATACTCGACTGGCATTGCGGCTAAGGGAGATTCACGAAACTCACGCCGAGCGATATCGCCGGATTGAGCCGAATACCCTACTTCCAGGCGTGTCACATTGCTGATATGGACCAGGCCGCGTTCGATTCGGTTGCTCCAGGTCTCTGATTCGACGCTCTGCGCCAGGCGCGCCAGAGCTGATTTGTCGATCAGCCACGTCGTTTCTGTCACTGCCACGCCTGGCGCATCAGGTCGTCGTCGGCCAGGCCCGCGACGGCGCGCCCCATCCGCTGTAGATCGTCGTGCGTGACGGGGACGCGCGCCGCGCGAGCATCCTGGGCCAGGCGGCGACGAATGTACTCAACCCGCGACAAACCCAACTCAGTAGCTCGGGCATCGAGCCCAGCGAGTACGTCATCAGGAATGTCGCGGATCAACACATCACTCATACCAAGACGATATCATGGGATATCATCGTGGTCGCGGTGACCGCGGCATGTACGCCCGTGTTGTCGGTGTCGGCGGCGAGAATGACGGCCATGAGCGACGACGGCAGCGGCGGGCTGCATGTCCGACAGGCCCCACGCACGCGCGCTGGCGATGTCCGCCTCGCCGACCTCACGATGATGGTCCGGGTGCCTGGTCGGCCCGCTGCGGTGCGCGTCTACACCGAAGCCGAGCGCGATGAGGCCGCCCGCTACGCCGCCGATACAGGGGGAGAGGTCGTTAGACTTCCCCCCTCGCCACCTGCGGGTTACGCGACCGGTTCGGACGGGGCCTTGGTTCCCGCCGCGCCGGCTGCGGCTGAGGGTCCGCAGTGAGCGGGCGGCTGGGTGTCGTGGGTCAGAGGGTGTCCTCGCGGGCCTGCCGCCCCTCCGATGCGAGGGCGTCGAGGTAGGCGTCGTGGTAGCGCGTGATGGCTATCCGCTCGGTGGTGAACTGCTCCAGCACACCGGTGATGAGCGGTTGACCGCGCAGCGTTGACGCCATGCGGTCATGGGGCCAGTGTCCGAAGCTCATGAGGTCGATGCCGAGGGTCTGGTGCGGGTATTCGCGGGCCTCGGTGATGTCGTTGCGCACTGCCTCGAGTTCGGTGTCTAGACGGCGCAGGGCCGACGCCGCGCGCCGCAGGTGTCGATCGCGCTGTTCCCTCAGCAGCTCCACACACTCGGTCCAGGTTGGTATCGCGCTGCGAGGAAAGTACACGTGCCCGGTCTTCCCCCGAACGACCTGGGGCAGTAGACCATCCGCTGCCATCATCTTGAGAACGTCGATGGGCATGCCACACAGTTCGGCGGCTTCTGACACCTTGGCCAGGTCGGACTCACTCACCGTCCTCACCGGTTTCCTTTAACCCGGCCGCCGCCGCGGGAGCGTCTGGCGCGAGCCGGTCCAGTGGCCCACCCGGCAACATCGATGGTGTTGGCGTTTTGGTGATGGCCCTGTCGATGGCACTCTCGATGGCATTGCGGGGGAGGGGCTGCGGTGCGTGGTCGTCAGATGCCCCGGGTTCGCGATGCTCGGGGGCAAGAGTGACGCTCACGGTGACGGGCACGGTCAACTCAAGCTCAGCGATGTTGTCCTCGATCGCCTGGGCGAGCTGGGTCGCGTAGGCGGAGTATTCGCGTCGCTGTAGCGCGTCGACTGCGTCGACCTGCGCTGAGATCTCCTGCAAGGCTTGCTCGTAGGCGATTTCTCCGGGGGTGGGGTCGCGGTGGGCGCGGGCTTCTTCGGTCAGCGTGGTGAGCAGAGCAAGGTCGTCGGGGTCGCCTGTCCAGTCGCGGTAGGTGATGTGGAGGTATCCGTCGTCAGTCACCTCGACCCAGGGCTTGTCGGCTAGGCGCGGGTCATCAGGTGAGAAGGGCCCCGGCGGCAGATCGGTTGGGTGGGGGACCGTGTTGGCGCGTGCATCGACCTCATTGGCCGCGTCGGCGTAGAGATCGTCGCTGGGGTCGGCGAGGTAGGACAGGATGCTTTCCACCCAGAGGTCGACAACCACGGGTTCGGTGCGGTGACGCAGCAAGTCCTTGTCGTTGAGGACAGTGGAATTGATTGTCTGACGCACCATTTCGGCTTCCCAGGAGCCGGGGCGCCCGGCGAGCGCAGCCTCTACGCCGCCGACGTTGGCGGCAGCGCCGGCTAGGGCGAGGGTGACGAACTCCGCCCAGTCGATCGGCAGTGCTGCACGCGGGTCTGGGTTGGGTTCCCATCCGCCCGAACTAGCTTGGCGCATAGGCTGATTGGTCAACCGTGTAGCTTCGGTGAGGACGGCGACGGCGTCCTGGAGGACCTCGGTATAGGGCCTTGGTTGGGCGGGATGCTCAACGGTGAGATAGCCGGTGTCAAACAGAGCGGCCGAGAGGACGTCGCGGTAAGCGCGTCCTATAACCCGGGCAACTGCAGCGAGATTCTCGCGTTCCGGTAGTCGTCGGACACCATTGGTTCGCCACTTACGCAGATTCTCCCGCGTGACGCCGATCCGGCGCGCAAGCTCAGCCTCGCTGACCCCGTGGGCATTCTTGTACCGGTCGATCAGCTCGACGAGGCGAGGGGTTGCCATGCCGCCAAGTATTCTGCGACGATGCGACTAATGTCAATCATCAGTATGCGCTAGCGCCAACTCTGAGTTGGCGTAATCTCAGTTATCTGGCATTAAGTCCGCGTATGGCCGCGCGGAGAAGGCGGGGTGGAGCTCACAACGGTTCCCCAGTCTGCTCAATCAGCCTGTAGAGCGGATTCTGGGCGGCGGCGGTACGGTTCTCCGCGCCTGCCCCGTCAACGTAGCGTTGTGAGGTCGCCATCGAGTCGTGCCCGAGAAGCTTCATCAGTGCGTAGACGCTGACGTTCCCGTTGGCGAGCTCGGTGGCGAATGTGTGGCGGAAGCCGTGCACGAGGACTCCGGCGGCCCGTTGGCTGTTGAGCCCTGCTTTCTTGAAGGCGCGCAGTACCCGGTATTGGAGCGTGCCCCGAGTCATGCGCTCACCGTCACTGCCGACAAACAGTGGGGCGGTGGCCGCCCACGCGCCAAGGCCTGTACCGGCGGAGCGCCGTTTCAGCGTGCCGGGAAACCGCGTTGCTCTAGATCCCAAATACAACTCAAGCTCGTGAATGAGGTTGTGTTCTATTGGTATTCGGCGATCTTTGTTTCCCTTGCCGTGTACGTGGATGACGCCGCCCTCATCGGTGGGTCGGATGTCGCCGATGTCGGCATTCACCAGTTCGTCCGCTCGAAGTCCGGCCAGCACGGCCGTCAGGACGATGGCGCGGTCACGTTCGGCCCAGTCAGAGCGACGTGTTGAACCGCGGTCCAGGTCGATCACCGCCAGCAACCCGGAAACCGTATCGACGCCAAGGCCTTTCGGAAGCGTCTTGGCGACTTTGGGCCGACCAATCAGTGACATCGGATTAGCTGCGAGTAGGTCGCCGCTATAGAGGAAGTCGCACAACGTGTTCCAGTTTGACCAGCAGCGCCGAATCGATGCAGCCGCGTGGGCACGCACTTGGCAAAGGCGGTTTGCAGCGCTACCTTGGTGAGGACGTCAGGACTTAACTCGACGACTCGTTCAGGAGCGCCGGCGATCAGGGTTGCGATTGCGTCGAAATCCTGGCTGTAGGCCTTCATGGTGTGGCGTGATGGTTTGCGAATGGCGCGATCGGCGAGGAACTCCAAAAACCATGCGGGGTACCCTGATTCCCCGTCGGCACGACTGGGGGGCGGCGTCACGAAGTAATGGTCGCACATATTTCATGGATAACAGTGGTTATCCATGAGTAACTCCTCCATTTTCATCAGATGAATCATGGGTCCAAGCCCGGTGGCGCTGTGGCGTGATTGTCAAAGCCATTGTTGGAACGCAGTTTTGGGATAAGTGGATGTAGGTGGGGGAGTGCCCGTCTGCGGGATAGGGCCGACACGCCGAACTGAGTGGCGTGAAGGTGATGCGCCTACCTGCCCCGATGTGGTAATGATTCGGAAGATGATTCAATGATTCAATGATTCATTGAATGAGACAGTCTGGAGGCCCGTCTTGCCCGTCGATCTGAGTGGTCGCGTGTACGTCATCGGCTCGGTTCCGGTGCTCCATCCAGAGACCCAGACGGTCAACGAAATGCTCGAGGGGTGGCGCAACCAGCAACTATGCCGCAACTTGGATTCTGACACGGTTGCGGGGCGGGCGCGCCTCGTGGAGCGCTTCATCGCTCACACGAACGAATTCCCGTGGACTTGGACGCCGACCATGGTGGAGGAGTTCTTCAACGATCTGCGCTCGGTGAAGCGGCGAAACCAGTCGACGGCACGGGGTTATCAGAACGCGCTGCGGATGTTCTGCTCCTATGTCAGCGATCCTGACTACGGGTGGGACCGGGTCTGCGAACAGCGGTTCGGCACCCACCCCGCTCAGGTGTTCTTCGAATGGAACACCGCCACCCACGTCCAAGACAACGAACAGTCCCCGACGAAGCGGGCCTTCACCAAGCACGAGTTGCAAGACTTCTTCGACCACGCCGACGACCGAGTCGCGGTGATCGCGGCCTCGGCGCGGAAGGGCTGGCTGCCGGCCTACCGCGACGCGACGATGTTCAAGGTGGCCTACGCCTACGGGCTATTCTCCAGGGTTCAGTCCCCGTGCGGCAGCGCGGTTCTCTGAGTTTGTGCAGCTT
>NZ_PDHO01000084.1 GCF_002887815.1 Mycobacterium sp. ENV421
TCGCCTTTGCAGAATTGAACGCACACACCTGGACGAGACATTCAAGTGCAGATAATGAGGCTGGGGGAGTGGTTGTGCCGCTACCGCTTTCGCCGCCGACCCACTAGACGTCGCTGGCCTCCGACAATTTAGCCAGCTCAGGATCACTCCCCAGCGTGGCCTGTTTCAGTGCCCCGGAATGCCGCCTCAGCGCGTTCCAGCAGTGTCCCGGGAACGTTGTCGGGGGTGGGTGTCGCGGCGATGGCGGCCGCGACGGCGTTGTCAATGGCACTCTGTGTCCAGCCCGGCGTCGGTGTCGCCGGTGCGTGGTCCCAGGGGGTGTCGAGGTCGACAGTCACCGTCACCGGAACAGTGAGGCTGAGGGTGGCCAGCTCGGTTCGCACCGCCTCGGCAATTCGCTCGCCGTAGGCGGCGAGCTCGGCGCGGTGCTGTGCTTCGGCGCGGTCGCGTAGGTCTTGCAGGGCCTCCAGGGCGTCCTCTTCGGCTTGCTCCTCGGCGGTGAGGGGGGTGGGGTCTTCGCGTTGCGCGACTTGCCAGGCCTCGATCTCTTCGATCGTCGGTGGGGGAGGCGGGGGACCGGGTCGGACTTCAAAGCCTTTGTCGATGGCCGATTGCAGTGTCTCGGGGTCACGATCGCCGGCGTAGATGACGCCGGGTTGAATCGCATTTTCGCGCCGCTGGATCTCGGCTTCGGCGTTGTCGAGTTCGGTAAACCATTCCGAGGCGCCATTGTCGAAGAGGATGCGATCGGGGTTCAGGACAACAGTCACGGGCTCGGTTCGGTGGCGCCAGAGGTCCCACTCGTCGTGTCCGACCGCGGCGCGCAGGGCGTCGCCCACGACCGAGGCCTCCCACGACCCCGGGCGGCCGGCCAGGATCGCGTCGATGCCGCCAGCGTTGGCGGCCGCGCCTGCTAGAGCCTCGGTGACGAAAGCCGCCCAGTCGATCGCCAACGCGGCGCGGGGATCGGGATCAGGCTCCCACTGGCCCGAACCCGTCTGGCGCATAGGCTGATTCGTGAGTCGGCTCGCCTCGCTGAGCACATCAACAGCGTCGTGCAGCACCTCGCCGTAGGGCCGCGGAACAGCTGTGTCGGTGTCCAGATAGCCAGTGTCGTAGAGGGCCGCCGAGAGCACTTCTCGGTATGGGCGACCGATAACACGTGCCGTAGCCGCAAGATTCGCGCGATCCGGAAGTCGGCGCACACCGTTCATCCGCCATTTGCGCAGATTCTCGCGCGTGACGCCGATTCGACGGGCCACCAGCGCGGCGACGCTGGGCCACTTCGCCCTGACCGCCTCTCGGACTCGCTCACCCCATGTGCGTTCCTATACCGGTCGATGAGCTCAACCAAGCGGGGGGTTGCCATGCCGCCAAGTATTCTGCGAAACTCCGAGGTCGTCAAGTGTCGGTATGCGATAGTGCCAATTGTCACTGGATATCGGTGTTATCAAGAAGTGTCGAAATCCATCGAGGCCCGCCTGGTGTCGTTGAGGGGACGCGCTAGATCGCTGATGTCGTGGCCTCTCGACACTTCGAGGCCATTGGGGGGATCATCGGCTGGTGGTGGTCTACGACGTCATCGGGGGGACATACGCTCAAACTCGGCGTCCGGATCCGCGGATCGCGTCGGCTATCCGTTCAGCTCTGGGCGATGTAGAGAGCGTTGTCAATGTGGGAGCTGGGGCGGGTTCTTATGAGCCACCGAACACGGTGGTGGCGGTGGAGCCCAGTCAGGTCATGATCGATCAACGTCGCGCGGGGTCTGCGCCGGCAGTGCGCGCAATTGCCGAGGCACTCCCGTTGCGCGACAAATCGGTTGACGCTGCGTTGGCCGTGTTGACAGTGCATCACTGGAGCGACGTTGCGGTTGGAATTGCGCAGATGCGGCGGGTAGCGCGACGGCGCCTGGTGTTCTTCACCTGGCGCCCGGAGGTCATCGCGCAGTTCTGGTTGCTCCGGGACTATCTGCCTGCCGCCGCGGCGGCGGATGCTCGGGTGGCCGTGCCCGTGCAGACATTGGCTGCAGCGGTGCCTGGCTGCGCAACGCGTATGGCGCCGGTGCCGATTCCCCACGACTGTGTCGACGGGTTCGGAGCTGCCTACTGGCGTCGCCCCCGGGCTTATCTCGATCCCGTAGTCCGCACCGGGATTTCGATGTTGGCCACCACGGATCCGTCGATGCTCGAGCCCGGTTTGGCTCGACTGGAGCAGGACCTCGCGAGCGGGCTCTGGCACCGTGAGCATGCGGAATTGTTGGAACGAGACGAACTCGACGTCGGCTACTGCACGGTCACCATCGACCTATGAACGATGAATACCATTGAGGTGAAACGCTTTTACGCTAGCCGTCTAGCTGGTTTGTGACGGTGGAGTTGGGCGGTTGATGGCGGGGTAGGTGGCCATAGGGACTGCGGCGCGGGCGGCGTGGATGTTCATGACTTGGGTGGAGTAGCCGAGGAGGTCGGCAAGTGAGGCCGCGTCGATTTCCTTGGTGAGGTCGTGCAATGCCGCATTACGTGCGGCTGTGATGTCGATCCCGATTCCACGTAACCGGTGCATTAATGACTGCTCCGAAATATGTTGGCCCGGAGTGTATCCGGGAAACAGCCAGGGGGATCGGCGGTTCATCGTCTGACTGTTGGCCCGCCGTTCGAGATGCTGGTGAAACAGGGGGAGTAGTGCCGGGGGGATGGGTGCAGGCTCCTCGCCGAGGGCGATGGTGGTGCGGGTGGGTGCCGTGACGACATCGTCGAGGGTGAGGCGGCAGATCCGGTCCAGGGGTGTGCCGAAGAGCATGAGCAGGAGCGCCGCGATCCGGGTGGAGAGGAGGACGTGGTCGGCTTCGATGACGTGTTTGATGAGGTCGAGGCGCTGTTGAGTGGAGGTCAGCGGAGTCGTGCGGGCCACGCGGTAGGGGACCTTAAAGCGCGGCGCGATGCCGGCGCGGGCGCGCCACTGGATGAAGTTGCGGACGGTGGTGCGGGTCGTGGTGCCTTCGCTGAGGTAGGTGTCGAGGTGGCTTTGGGTGAGGTCGTCGACGGTGGTGTCGTGCTCGGTGAGCAGCCAGGTGAGGAACTTGGCGGCTTCGGTGATCTCTTGTTTGGCGCACCGGGTGGCGTTGTCCATGTTGCGGGTGGGGTCGTCGTTGTCGCGCAGGCGCCGCAGGTGATGCCAGCGGGCGAATTGTTCGATGGGGGTCGCGATCGTGGGGGTGTCGTGCAGCGTCTGTAGTCGTTGGTCGAGCCAGCGTTCGAAGCGGGCGAGGTATCGGTCGCCGCGGTCGGGCATCATGCGGTGGGCGATCAGCATCTCGCGTAGGTGCTCGAGGGCCTTCGATGGGGGCATCGCGTCGAAGGCGTCGTGACTCAGGTGCAGTTCGCGGGTGCCGATCAGGGTGAGCAGTGCGGCGGTGGCCGGTTGGCGCATCCAGGTGATGATGCTTTCCGGGCGGGGGACTGCGGCTAGTTCGACGGTGAGTCGTTTGAGGCGCATGTCGGGAGGGTGGTGTGGGGAGAGGATCTGTTCGAGGTCGGCGGTGACGACGCAGCGGGCGCAGTGGCCGCCGCGCAGCCGCTCGGCTTCGCGGCCGCAGTTTTCGCAGTCGAGGTTGGTGGTGATGCCGGCGCAATCGCGGCACAGCGCTGCGCCGGTGGGTGTTTGGCCGGGGACAAGGCGTTCGGCGCCGCAGAACGAGCACAAGCCGTAGGTGCGGGCGGCGGTAGTGAAGCATGGCCCGCAGATGGCGCCTTCGGGCCAGCGCGCCCGGATTTTGGGCACCAGGTGGTGGCATCGACTGCATTCGATGTCACCGATGGTGCGGGGACGGCCGCGGCGGCGGGTTTCAGTCATCGGAGATGATGCGGGCTTTCACCGGCCGGTAGGCGTTGAGCAGGGGAACGTCGCTGGGGGCGTTGACGGCCTTGGTGCGGGATTGGCGGGCATCGGTGGCGGTGTAGGTGATCAGGTCGCCGGCCTCGATGCCGAAGATGTCACAGAGGGCGACGAGGACCTTGAATGAGATCCGGTCGGGTTCTTGGCCGACGATGCGGTAGATCTGCGATTCGGAGAGCATGATGCCGCGTTCGCGTAGCGGCGCGACCAGGTCGCGGCTGTTCTTCATCCCGGCGCGGGCCATGAATTCCCTGACCCGCCAGTGGTATTGGATCTCTCGTTTCATTGGGACTCCCGTCGTCGGTTCTCGCCCAGGTCAGCCTTGCTGCGGGTCAGGGTTGCACTGAGGACCCGCTCGAGTTCGCGGGCCCGGTAATCGGGGGCGGCCAGCGTATAGATGGAGGTCGTGGCGGCATGCTCGTGGCCCAGCTGCAGTTGCACGAAACTTACGTCGTAGCCATACACGGTTTGCAGGTTGGTCGCATAGGAGCGGCGAAACGAGTGCAGGTCCAACCCAGCGGGAAACCCGAGTTCGTCGACGAGGTCGCGCATCCGCTGCCAGAGGTTGCGTTCGGGCACCAGACCACCCTTCTCGGTGGGGAACAGATCAGTGACGGGGTGCCCATAGCGGGGAAGTCCACGCTCAACCCAATCCGCCACCGCCTCGGCGGCCCAGTCGAAGACGGTCAACACGGTGCGTTGCTTGGGTGGCGAGTTGCGCATCGCCTTGCCGTGGCGGATCCGTACCAGGCCCCACTCGCCGAAGAACGGTGCTCGGGCGTTGCGGGAAAAGTCGACGAGCTGCAAGTGCCGGACCTCGTTGCGGCGAAGGCCTTCTCCGGGGTTGCCTGACCTGTTGCGCCATGTTGCTCGACCGGGAGGATCGG
>NZ_PDHO01000085.1 GCF_002887815.1 Mycobacterium sp. ENV421
TGGACACCCGGCTGAAGATAACGATGGCACGCTTAAGTTCTCGGATCTCCTGCTCGAGCTCGCGGACTTTGCGTGATTCATCGGTCGACACCCCAGGCGCATACCCGTCGTCGATGTCAGCCTGGCGCACCCACGACCGCACCGACTCCACGCCGTAGCCGAGCTGGCGGGCCACCCGCGACACCGTGCCCTGCTCGGTCCCCAATTCGGCCCTCAGCGTGCGGACCATCCGCACCGCGGCGGCCTTCTCCTCCGGGCTGTAACGGCGGCTGGTCGGCTTCTTCCCCGATGAGGATTCCGTGGGCATACCTGCATCCTCGTTTCCAAGGTCAGGAGCCTCCGGGATTTCCAGGGCGATTCAATCTGCGCAGACGGCAGAGTCTGCGGAGTTTCGAGCGCGTGGTTTTGCCGTCGCAGGATGTCAGATCGAGCCGGCGAGGAGGTCTGAGCGGTCAACCCGAAGTTGCTGGCTGATGGCCCGCTTACTGGACATGAAATCTCGAGGACGATTGACGCAGTCGGCGGCGATGAGTTCGCCCTCGCGGAAGTAGAAGCAGCTGAAGTCACGGTCACGCGACGGGTCACCACTGAGCAACAGTTCGTCGTATCCGGCGTTGAGACCGGCAATCTGGAGTTTGAGATCGTACTGGTCGGACCAGAACCACGGAAGCGCAGCGATTGCGCTGTGTTTTCCGCAGATTGTCGCCGCAGCGATCTTGGCCTGCTCGCCGGCGCTCGATACGGATTCCAAACGAATACGCGAGCCGTATCGAGCCATGGTGTGGCTGGTGCAGTCGCCGGCGGCCACGATGTCGGGGTCGCTGGTGCGGGCCTGGTCGTCGATTACGATGCCGTTGTCGACGGATAATCCGGCGGCCGAGGCGAGCTCGGTGTTCGGCACCACACCGACGCCGACGATCACCAAGTCGGCGGGGATCGATTCGCCGTCAGCCAGCACGACCTCCTGCACCCCACCGTTACCGGAGAAGGCTTCGACGAGAGCGTGTGTTCGGATCTCCACTCCCTCGCCGCGGTGGATTCGCGTGTAAAACGCGGAAACCTCCGGCGCGGTGACCCGTTCGAGTACACGCTCGGTTGCTTCGAGGACAGTGACGTTCATGCCGAGCGAACACAGCGAGGCCGCCGTTTCCAACCCGATGTAGCCGCCGCCCACGATCACAACCCTCCGACCCGGTGTAGCGGCGGCACGGATCAACTCGACGTCTGCAGCGGTACGCAGGTAGTGAATTCCGGGAAGATCCACGCCTGGTGTGGGGAGTCGTCTGGCCCTTGCGCCGGTGCACAACGCGAGCTTGGTGTACGTCAGCGTATCGCCGGTGCTCAGAGACACGCGCTTGGCACTCCGGTGGATCGCCTCCACGGTCGCACCCAAGAGTCGAATGTTCTGCTTTTCGTAGAAATCAGCGCCGCGAATCAGGAGGTCGTCGAGGCCGTTCTTGCCGGCCAGGTATCCCTTCGACAACGGAGGCCGGTGGTAGGGCAGTCCCCCCTCGTCGCCGATGAGGACGACCTCACCAGCCCACCCCTCCCTTCGAAGATTAGTTGTCAACTGCGCGCCGGCGTGGCTCGCGCCGACGATCACCGCTCGTTCGGGAGTCATGCACTCGGCCTGGGAGTGAGGCGAACCATCAGCTTGCTGATACCCCTGACGAAATTCGATTGCACATACTCGGGTTCGCCGACCACCTCGATGTTCTCAAAGCGAGGTAGCAATTCCTCCCACAGGATTCGAAGCTGCAACTCAGCAAGTCGGTTTCCCATACACCGGTGCACGCCGAACCCGAACGAGATGTGATTGCGGGCGTTGCTCCTATCGATGATCAACTCATCGGCCCGCTCGAAGACACGCTCATCGCGGTTACCAGAGGCGTACCACATCACGACCTTGTCGCCTTTGCGGATGAATTGCCCGTTCAACATGATGTCTTTTTTCGCGACTCGGCGCATGTACGCCAACGGAGTCTGCCAGCGAATGATCTCGGATACCATGTTGGGAATCAGGTCAGGGTTCGCCTTCAACTTCTCGAACTGATCGGGGAACTGGTTCAAAGCGAGAACCCCTCCGCTCATCGAGTTGCGAGTCGTGTCGTTTCCCCCGACGATCAGCAATACCAAATTGCCGAGGAATTCCATCGGGCGGTCGATGAGATCCTTTGTGTCCTCGTTGGCCTGCAGCATCGTGATCAGATCGAAGCCCGGTTGCTCCCCGTTGGCAGTACGGGCCGCCTTGTCATGCCAGAGAGCGCTGAGCCCCTTTGCCATGTCGACCATCCCACGAAACACTCTGTCGTTGTCGGACGGACCACCATTGGCTTGCTCCATGGAGGTGGCGAGGTCCGACCATTCCACGAGCTTGTGCCGCTGCTCGTACGGGAAGTCCAGCAGGGTCGCGAGCATGCGCGCTGTCAGTTCGATGGAGACGTGGTGCACCCAATTGAACGGCTGATCCACCGGTAGATCGTCCAGCACTTCCTGGACGCGCGAGCGGATCAGCCCCTCCATCTCGCGCAGGTTCTTCGGCGCGACGACCCCTTGGACGGAAGCGCGCTGCAGGTCGTGTTGTGGCGGGTCCATCGCGATGAACATGGCGATGTCCAAAAAGCGGGGCGGTCTCCCGATGATGATGAACGGCTCTGCGGAGAAGGTCTCGTGGTTCTTGTCGACGGCGATGATGTCCGCGTGGCGGGTCACCGACCAGAACGGGCCGAACGGACTGTTGGCCTGGTAGTGCACCGGCGCCTCGTTGCGAACCCGTTCGAAGTAGGACTTCCAGCGGCCTTGGCGGTAGAGGAACGGGTTGCTGAGATCGATGTCGGCGATATCGACGTCCTCGACCGGAGGAATGGGCGTCTCGGTGAAGATCTTCTTACCATTGGTTCCGGTTACCCACCGGCGTGTCTTGTCGTAGAGGTGTGCGCCGCGGATTTGCAGCTCCAGAGGCACGGCGGACTGGGCTTTGGCGGCCACTGCCGCGGGAATACTCATTATTGTTTCCTCCAAATCCATGACGTTGTTTCAGAGCTGGAACTCGGGTAGCTCGACGGTCAAACCATCCCATGCCTCGGAGGCGGCCATCTGGCAGGACAGCCTCGACGTCGGCCGACGCTCGGGGTTCATCGCGAGCATCTCCTCTTCGTTGGCGCCGCAGAGACCCACCGTGTCCGACCACTCGGGAGCGACGATCACGTGGCACGTTCCGCATGCGGCTTCCCCTCCGCAATCGCCGTCGATGCCGGGCACCGCGTTGTTGACCGCGATCTGCATCAAGGACTGCCCTTCGGTCAAGGGAGCCTCGTACTTCTCGCCGTCATGAGAGACGAAGGTGACGACTGCCATGGTTAACTCTCCTCAATCTGGAACTTCTCTGAATTAGTGTTGCCGCGCGTGACCAGCGTCGCTAGACTCGCAGGAGTCAAAGAGTTGTGTTTTTAGCTCACGCGCAGGGAGGCACGTGAAACTCGACGACTCGGGTATGCCAGCGCTGGCTTTCCTGCAGATGCTGGACAGCGAGGCGCTGGGGCATGACGCAAGCAATGCGCTCCGCAGCCTCATGGTTCGCGACCACGTCACCGAGTCGATGTTGGTGGGGCGCGACGCGCAGGTTCCGTTACGGTGGTTCAGGGAGATATACCCCGATTTCGATTGTGATCAGGGAACCCGTCTGGGTTTCGCGTTCGCCGAACACGCCAAACTGACGTCCTTTGGGGCACTTAGTGTTCCCTTGGTCAGTGCGGGCTCGGTAGCCGAGGTTGTCGAGTTGCTTGCTTATCTGCCGGTGATCACCACAGCCCTCAGCCCGTCGTTCCATTCGACGGAACGCGGTCTCACGATCGGGCTCACGGGTCGCACCGGTGCCGCGGGCCTGAACTGCCTGGCCGTCACCTACGGTGGGCTGGCGCTGCTGCGTCTGCTCGACATGCTCGCGGGTGCCGTACCGAATATTGAACTGCATCTGGGTCATTCAGCGCCGGAGTCGTGGGTTCTTCATGACGAAGTGTTGGCGGGTCGGATCTTCTTCGACGCCCCTAGCTCGTTCGTCCACGTTCCCGCGGCCACGCTCGAGGAGGTCTGTCGATTCTCCGATCCTGTTGCGTATCGGATTGCCGTCACCGATTTGCAACGAACTCTCGATCAACGACGTGACACGTCGTTCTCCGAAAAAGTAAGGGACCTGCTGGAGAAAGATCCCGGACAAACGAACATTAGCCGGACGGCGGACGAGCTCTCGATATCCCCGAGCACGCTGAAGCGGCGCCTCAGCGAAGAGGGAACCACCTTTCGCGAATTACGTCAGTCGTTCTTGCGGGAGCGAGCAATTCTGCGACTTCTCGACAGATCGGTGTCTGTAAGCGAGATCGCGGCAGAACTCGGGTACGCGGACCTCACGAACTTCACACATGCCTTCAAACGGTGGACCGGTCGTTCACCGCGCCACTTCAGAAAAACGCGCGACTGAGCGCGCATAGATCCGCCCCGGCGTGTGCCGGGCGTCCGCCGGAACCAGCGGGCTTCACGATCCGGCCTCATCTGCCACCCGGACAGCGTCGAGAAACGACACGAGCGGCGCGGGTTTGGTCATCCCGGCACCCTCTTGTGGAGAGGCGCAACGACTTTCCAGATTATCCATACCGCGCTAGCTTTCGCGCTGGCAGTCAAGGTTGATGTTAGCCCGGATTTTTCGTGGGATGTCGCCTGTAGGGGTGTGTAGATAAGCGAAAGTGCC
>NZ_PDHO01000086.1 GCF_002887815.1 Mycobacterium sp. ENV421
GCCGAGCATCGCTCAGCGTGTCAGTTGCCGGAAACACCGTTATTTCCACAGTCCCACCTCCCGCCAAGGGGTTGCGAGACAAGGTGTTACACGTGGACACGGTCTTCTCACTCGGCTTCATCAAGCCGTTTTCGAAGTTCGTGTTCGGCTCGTCGGACAAGGCCTTCGGAACGCCCGGAGCCGGGGGCTCATTCGGGATGGCCGATCCCGACACCGGTATCGGATTTGGATATGTGATGAATAGGTTGGGTTTTCACGTATGGAGCGATCCGCGCGAACTCGCACTTCGCCAAGCCCTGTTCCACGAGATCTTGGGCACCAGACCCCAAACCTGAGTTGGCACTTAAGTCCTCGGCACCGAGAAGCACACCCAGCCAGTTTCCGCCGAAAGAGGCCAACGCCCAACCCGAACGAAATCCGTCGGCGCCGCGCCCGCCCACGATGTTGCTAACGTCGCCCCGCCTCCCGGCGACTCGACAGAAAATCATCGGACCATGCTGACGCCACACAAAGTAGTGACGTCAGTCACAGGCACCCCTGCTTAATCGCCACACGACCTGCAATGGGCGTCGCGAACTTCGCACCGGGAAGGGCCGACTTCAAACGCAACACGAACCCGACCGCACACGGTCACTGCGGAGACAAGGCATTCCTTCGACACCAGCCTGATTAACGGCGGTATCGGGCTGGCCGCGCTGATGGCGCTCATGGGCCACGTCACCCCGGGAGATGACGCTGCGCTACGCCAAGCTGGCCACGCCGACCATTCGCAGCGCCTACCAAGCGGCGATGGTTCACTCGCCCATTCGACAATTGTCGAATGGGCGAAGGCGCATTGCGAAAACTGGGGTGATCCCGCTGCTCACCACACCCGATAGTCGTGGGGTGGACCGGCCTCAAGTTCCACACCTCGGTCGACGGGCATGGTTGCCCACCTTCGGTGGTCGTCACTGACGGGAAACGAACAACCAGGCAATGCTCGCCAAAGTACTCAGCGGGATCGTCGTGCGGCGTCACCGCAGTCACACGTGGGGGCGGCAGCGCCCGGGGCCTCCACCGACGCTCGACGAAATCCGCCACAAGCAAATTGATCTCGCCGAACGATCCTTCGCGCTACTGTGGCTTACCAGGGTGATGGGACCACCTTCCCGCCGGCTGCAACACAACGACCACGCGCGAATCCGCACTGTATGCCGAATCAGGGTGATTTGGTCCCCCACCCGGCCTGCGGGTCACGATTGTTGATGGTTGCGGTCAGCGCGTTGATGGCCAGTGCGGGAGTCTGGTTGGAGTCATCGACGAACCGAAGAACCATCGGCATAATGTATCCAGGACCACCGCGCAGTGCACCTTGCCATTATAGGTTCCGCGGATGGTAATGTCGTTGATTTACAACCGCTTTGGCACATCTCCTCGCACGGCTCGCGCCATATATTCAACGAGTTCCCCGACGCGGCACACTAGCGCACCAGACGTTCGGCGATGTCGGCGTACACCACACCGAGTTTGTGCGGGGAGCTATGCTGCCGCGACGGGAACCAGCGGCAGACATCGACGCATAGCGACGAGATCGCAACCACGACATCGTCGCCGTACTCTACATGGAACTCGCCGGCGTCGATCCCGTCGGTAATGATGGCGCCGACATACGCCATGGTCTGGCGCCGCAGCGCGGCGATGGACCGGTAGTGCGACGGGGTCAGCCCGCGCAGTTCGTGGTGCACGACGCGCGCCTTCTTGCGGTTCTCCGCATGCCAGATCGTGAAGGTCGCTACCACCGCCTTGAGCCGTTCGGTGTGGTTACCGGACGCGGCCCTGGCCTGCCCATCGGCGCCCTTGATGGCCTGAAGCAAACTGCTGTGGCCGTCGAGGGCGATCGCGTAGAGCAGTTCTTCCTTCGACGCGTAGTGGGGGTAGATCGCAGTGGCGCTCATGTTGAGCCGTTTGGTGATCTCCCGCGTCGAGCTGCCGCCGTATCCGGAGTCGGCAAAGACCTCGATCGCCGCACACAGGATCCGCTCCGCGGCGGCGGACGAGGCGAGCCGGTCGGTGGTCATGGCGTGTGAAACTGTACCTCGTTCGTTGACAAGCCCGGCACATCATGCGACATTAGCGGTCGCTAAGGAAATTAGCGACCGCTAATGTTTTCGTTTCGCCGAAAGGGCTCCCCGATGGCCGACTTCATCTCCCGGCGTGACGTCGACTTCCTGCTGTATGAGTGGCTCAACGTCGAAGAGCTGACCGAGCGCAGCCGCTACACCGAGCATTCGCGCGACACGTTCGACGCGGTCTTGGACCTGTCCGCCGACATCGCCACCAAACGCTTTGCTCCGCACCGCAAGAAGGGCGATCAGGTCGAGCCCACCGTCGGCCCAGACGGCAAGGTCGTGCTCATCGACGAGATCAAGGATGCCCTGGACACCTTCGCTGAGTCCGGGCTGCTGGCCGGCTCGTTCGACCAGGCCGTCGGCGGTATGCAGCTGCCCGCGGTGGTCTCCGAGGCGGCCATGACGTTCTTCCGCGCCGCCAATCCCGCCACCACCTCCTACCTGTTCTTGACCATCGGCAACGCGAACCTGCTGGTCGAATACGGCACCCCCGAGCAGATCGACGCGTGGGTGCGCCCCATGCTCGAAGGGAAATTCTTCGGGACCATGTGCCTGTCCGAACCCGAGGCGGGGTCGTCGCTGGCCGATATCACCACCAAGGCCGTGTCTGCCCGGGACGGCACCTACCGGATCGCCGGCACCAAGATGTGGATCACCGGCGGCGACCACGAGCTTACCGAGAACATCGTGCACTTGGTGCTGGCCAAGGCTCCCGGTGGCGGCCCCGGCGTCAAGGGCATCTCGCTGTTCGTCGTCCCCAAGTACCTCGCCGACGGCACCCGTAACGACGTCGCACTGGTGGGCCTCAACCACAAGATGGGCAACCACGCCACCACCAACGCCCTGCTGAACTTCGGCGACGGCACGCACCAGCCCTCCGGCGAGGGCGGCGCCGTCGGCTACCTGGTCGGCGAGGAGCACAAGGGCCTAGCGTATATGTTCCACATGATGAACGAGGCGCGGGTGGCCGTCGGGCTGCAGGCCACCGCCACCGGATACGCCGGGTACCTGGCCTCGGTCGAATACGCCAAGGCCCGCACCCAGGGCCGCCCGGTGAACGCCAAGGACCCGTCGCTGCCGCAGGTGGCCATCATCGAACACGCCGACGTGAAGCGAATGCTGCTGGCGCAGAAGGCCTATGTCGAAGGTGCGTTGGCGCTGGGCCTGTACTGCACCCGCCTGGTCGACGAGCAGCGTTCGGGCACCGAACCCGACGGCGCCCGCGCCCACCTGCTGCTGGAGGTGCTGACGCCGATCGCCAAGAGCTGGCCGTCGCAGTGGTGCCTGGAGGCCAACAGCCTGGCCATCCAGGTGCACGGCGGCTACGGCTACACCAAGGAATTCGACGTCGAGCAGGCCTACCGAGACAACCGTCTCAACGCCATCCACGAAGGCGCACACGGCATCCACGGCCTGGACCTGCTGGGCCGCAAGGTGGTTATGCACGACGGCGCCGGGCTGAAACTGCTGGCCGAGCGGATCACCGCGACCATCGACAAGGCCGAAACGCACGTCGGCACAAAGCAGCATGCCGATGCCCTGCGCGGTGCGCTTACCCGGCTGGTCGACATCACCGGCACACTGTGGTCTGCCGGTGATATCTCTGTGACACTGGCGAATTCGACGCTGTACCTGGAAGCGGCCGGCCATGTGGTGATGGCGTGGATCTGGCTGGAGCAGTTGCTGGCCGCCGTGGACGGCGACGGCGACTTCTACGACGGCAAGCGTGCCGCGGGCAGATTCTTCTTCACCTATGAACTGCCCAAGGTCGGCCCCCTGTTCGATCTGCTAGCCAGCCTAGACACCTCGACGGTGGATGCCGTACCAAGCTGGTTCTGATAGTGCTACCCTGAAACTAGGGTCAGAGTGAGCGCGGATACCTCAATGAGGATGGCCGAAGTTCCGTGGAACTTCGGTGGCGGCTCGGTGAACATCAGGCTGCGTTCATCCGATTGGCATTATGCATGACGGGGTACGACAGGTTCGGCGGTGGCTCGATTGAGTGCTGCGCGAAGTGCGGGAAGGTGCAGGTTGCCGTTGATCGGCGGAACTGCTTGCAGGCCTTGATCACCCCAGCGGCGCACCAGCGGAGCGCGCATCTGCCCGTCGCGCCAGCGTTTGACGTTGCCGGCATGCTCTCGGCAGATCGAGATCATCGACTCGATGCTGTTGGTCGAGTGCAGCGTGCGGGCCAGGCTTGGCGGCACGCCCAGCCGGAGCACAATCGGCGTCCCGTCGAGCCCCTCACGCACACTGGCCGCCGCACCGGATGGGTGCGGTCGAGTTCTTTGGCCAGAGCCAGCAGCACCGTCCCGCCAGCGCCGACTCCACGTGGTAGGCGTCGGTCATCTTGCGGCCTCGACTGGGCCCGAAGTCATTGCGGCAGAAGCTTTGTGACGTATCTGATCTTGTGGATCTGACAACGCTGGATAACCGCTGATCCAATACGTCGATGACCGCTTTGCGCAGTGCCTTGGATCCGTCGATGCGATTAGCCCGGATTTTGCGTGGTAGGTGGCGCGAGTGGGTTTTGATGCCAATGCCGTTAACTTTGCCGGTGGGCGAGTCGGATTTCAGGTGGTCCTCGGTGGT
>NZ_PDHO01000008.1 GCF_002887815.1 Mycobacterium sp. ENV421
CTCTGCCTCGGCGGACTGCAGGTCAAGCTACCCACAACAACCTGAGGAGCCGCACACTAGTTCGACCCACCGACAAAAAACGAAGCAGCAGCTAGTCCGGGCGGTGGCGCTGATAGTGGCGAGCCACCCGCGTCCTGTTGGCGCAGATGTTCTGGGTGCAGAACTTGCGACGGGCGTCCGACGCAACGAAAAGCATGCTGCACGCCGGGTTTTGACATCTCCGCAGCCGGTCCTGGGCGGGGCCGGTGAGCACATCGATCAGGCTTTCCGCGGCTGCCGCGAGCGCGAGCAGGTAGGGACGATCGGCGGGGGCGTGGCGGGTGGCGATCGCCGCCCAGCCGGACGGGGTGTGCACCAGCGAGCGTGTCGAGGGCGCGCCGGCGGCAGCGGCATTGACACGGGCGACGGCCGCTTCGTCGGGGGCCACCTCCGCCAGTCGCGCATCCAGGATGTGCCGGATCGCCTGGCGCAGTTCAACCGTGGACTCGAGCGGCGGCGGCGGGCCGCCAGGCAACCGTTCCTGTTGCAGCTCCCACCACCGCCGATTGGCCTCCTCATCCGGGAGAAGGTCCACGGCAGGCTCGCCGACGGTGATGAGGGTGTCCGCCAGGTCAAGAGCCAGCGGCTCTCCGGCCACGATGAACCCCGCCGCCTGCGCCTTGTGCAGCAGAGACCCCGATTCCATCGCACTAATGCTAGCAGCGGCTTGACAGCGTTAGTGTCGGCGACATAGAAATACTAACGTCAATTGCTGTACATAACCGTTAGAAATGAGGAAGTGCCGATGGACCCGCTGGACGTACTGCGTAGCGCTGATCGCCGCCTGGTCGACCTGGTGACGACGCTCGACGCCACTGATCTGGGCCTACCCAGCCCCTGCACCGGCTGGGATGTCCGATCCCTGGTGAGCCACACCATCGCCTCGATCGATGCGTTTGCCGCCGCTGCGGACGGCGGCGACGGCCCCGGCGAAGAGGAGTTGTTCAGCGGCGCCGACATCCTCGGCTCCGACCCCCTGGCCGTGGCGCGACGTTCCATCGAGCGCTCTCAGCGAGCCTGGGCGGCGATCACCGACTGGCAGCAACCGGTCACATCGGTGCTCGGTGAGATGCCTGCCGCACAGGCGGTCGGAATCGTCACCTATTCGACGCTCATCCACAGCTGGGATCTGGCGGTCGCGCTCAACCGGGCGGTCGAGTTCGACGACGCTGAGGCAGCGCTCGCCGAAAACGTGGGATCGGCGCTCGTGCCTGCTCTGCGACCCCAGGAACTCTTCGGCCCCGCCGTACACACAGACGGCACGGCCACCCCGATCCAACGGGTCGTCGCCTTCGCCGGCCGTCACCCCCTCTGACGGGCATGAGGCGTACCTATGACGCATGAAGAACGGCCCGCCGCTGTGGGATTCCACAGCGGCGAGCTGGCCGTCCAGAAACGAGCCGGCGTTGGTGAACGGGCGGCGCACCTCGCGCCCATGGCGAGTCGGGGCCGCCTCGGCGCCGGCATAGCCGCGTTCCTGGCGTCGTCACGACTGGCCGTCCTCACGGCACGCGACACCGAAGGCCGGCTGTGGATTTCACCGGTATCGGGCGAACCCGGGTTCCTCAGCGCCGCCACACCGACAAGACTTCACATCGACAGCGAACTTCCTGACGCGGATCCACTGGCTACAGCACCGACCGATCAGCCGGTCGGTGTGCTCGTCATCGATTTTGTCGCACGGCGCCGATTTCGCATCAATGGCCAACTGACGCAACGGGATCCGGGCGGCATCGACATCGACGTTGATCAGGCCTACGGCAACTGCCCGAAGTACATCGACCCGTCCGCCCAGCCCACGGCAGACCCGCGCCAGCCCCATCGCACGAGGGTCTTCACGGGCACCGCGCTACGTTCCGAGGACCGCGAGCTCATCGAAAGGTCGGCGGCGTTCTTCCTCGGCACCACCCATCCCACATCGGGCAACGATGCATCACACCGCGGCGGACCCGCCGGCTTTGTGCGCGCGAAGGCCCACAGTTTGTGGTGGCCGGATTACCCCGGCAACAACATGTTCAACAGCTTCGGCAATCTGGCGGTGGACCCGAGCGCGGCGCTGTTGTTCGTCGACGCGGGCACCACCCTGCACTTGTCCGGTACCGCAGAGGTGGTGTGGGATGCCGAGCAATCCGACAACCACCTTCGGACCGGACGTCGGGTGATCTTCACCGCCCGACGCGTCATCGCCACGCTCGGCTAGTCGTCGAGCGTCGTCCCGCTGTGCATCTTGAGCGCGTCGTTGACGTTCGCCTTCTTGTCTTCGCCCTGACCGGCTTCGGCGGCTTTCTTGCGCTTGGACACAACTTTGGTGACAACGCCGTCCAACTTCGAGCCCAAGGGGAACCCCAGGTAGTGCGTCAGGAAGATCGCCATCTCCTTGAGCTCCTCAGGGGTGAGCTCCTCATTGTGCAAGGCGGCGTTGGCCTGAATCTCGGCCAGGTCGGAGATGCCGAGCGCGGTGACGACGGTCAGCGTCATGATCCGCTTGTCCCGCATGGACAATCCCGGCCGCGACCAGATGGTGCCGAAGAGATGATCGGCGGTGAGCGCGAAGTAGTCGCCCGGCGAGTCCGGCATCTCCCAGCCGTAGACCTCGTTCATCTTGTCCAGGCCCTTGCGGCGCAATTCGTCCATCGTCACTCCTTCGTGTTGGGCACACCGAGACCGGCGGCCAGGTCCCGTAACGCGATCTCGGCCAACGGCAATTCGACGCCGTTGGCCTCACCGAGGCCCAGCGCCAGCTTCAGATCCTTCTCGGCCAGCCCGCGGGTGTGGACGAACATGTTGTAGACGAAGTGGTCGGGCTGCAGCGGCTTGGTGTCGTCGCGGACCATGATCGCGCCGGGCCCGCCGCTCTGGGCGTCGCTGTGCCGTACCACCCGGCCCAACTTCTGCAAGTCGATTCCGGCCGCCTCGGCCAGCCGCGACGCCTCGCAGGCGGCGGCAAAACCGATGAAGGTCAACATGTTACGAGCCAACTTCATCCGGGTTCCGGCCCCCGGCTCGCCGGCGCGAACCACCATCGATGCCCACTTCTTGAACACCGGCTTGACCAGTTCGTACGCCTCGTCGTCGGCGCCGACCATCACGGCCAGCTCACCCTTGTCGGCGGCACCCGCTCCGCCGCTGACCGGGGCGTCGACGACGTGAATACCCTTGGGGCGCAGATGCTCGGCCAGCTCTGCGGCGGTGTCCGGCTCGATCGTGGAATGGATCGCGATCACGGTGCCCGGCTTGGCGTGCGCGGCGAGTTCACCGACGACGTCGCGGACCTGCTCGTCGTTGAGCACGGTCACTTCGATGACGTCGGCCGTGGCGACGTCGGCGACGCTGTCCGCCAGGGTGGCGCCGAGTTCGGCCAACGGGGTCATGGCCTCGGTCCGCACATCGAAGACGATGAGGCCGCCGGGCCACTCGACGAGCCGCTTGGCCATCGGCGCACCCTGATTGCCCAGCCCGATGTAGCCGACCTTCAGCTCGCTAGACGTCGTCATGAGCGGAAAATCTGTCCACCGTCGACGTTGAAGATCTGGCCGGTGATCCACTTCGCCTGATCGGACAGCAGGAACAGACACATCCCCACCAGGTCGTCGACTTCGCCCATGCGCGACAACGGAATTCCCTTGACGATGTCGGCGACCATCTCCTGCGGCGTGGTGGTGCGGTTGGCCTCGGTGTTGATCGGGCCCGGCGCGATCGCGTTGATCCGGATGTTCTGGCCACCGAGTTCGGTGGCCAGCTGCTGGGTGAGGCTGTTGACCCCGGCCTTGGCCAGCCCGTAGAAGTTCGAGTACAACCATGCCGCGGTGGACGATTGGTTGATGATCGCACCGCCGCCGCGCTTGGCCATCTTCTTGTACACCGCCCGGGTGCAGACCAGCGCGCCGTCGAGGTTCACGCTCATGAACTTCTTGTAGTAGTCCCAGTCGACGGTGATCAGGAAGTCCAGCTTCATCCCGCCGAAGATCGCGGCGTTGTTGACCAGGTAGTCGATGCCGCCGAATTCGGCGAGCGTCTGATCGGCCATCGCCTTGGCCGACACCGGATCGCTGACGTCCACCGGCAGCGCAAGCGCGGTGCCGCCCTCACCCAAGATCGCGTCGGCGACCTTCTGCGCGCCATCGGTGTTGATATCGGCGACCACCACGGCGGCGCCTTCCCGGGCGAGCGCCTCGGCGTACGCCTGGCCGATACCGCCGCCTGCGCCGGTGACGATGGCCACCTTGTCGTCGAACTGTCCCATCTGAGTTCCTCTCTAGTCTGTGGTGCGGTCAGACCGCTGTGGCAATGACTTTCAGCTCGAGGTATTCCTCGAAGCCGGCCAGACCCATTTCCCTGCCGACCCCGGATTGCTTGTAGCCGCCGAAGGGTACGTCCGCGGAATACCACACGCCGCCGTTGACGTTCACGGTGCCGACCCGCAGCCGGTCTGCGACGCCTTGCGCGCGCTCGGGATCACTGCTGAACACGCTGCCCGACAGGCCGTACGGCGAATCGTTGGCGATGTTGACCGCGTCGTCGTCACCGTCGTGGGCGATCACCGTCAGCACCGGGCCGAAGATTTCCTCCCGCGCCACTCGCGCCGAATTGTCGAGCCCCGCAATGACAGTCGGCGAGATGAAGTAGCCGGTATCGCGGTCGGCCGGGCGGCCTCCGCCGCAGGCGAACCGGCCGCCTTCGGTGATCGCGAGGTCGAGGTAGGACTGCACCCGGTCGCGTTGCCGCTCGGAAATGACCGGCCCGCAAATGGTTCCGGGGTTGGTCGGGTCGCCCGCCTTGATGCCGCCCATCGTCGCCGCGGCCGCCTCGACCGCTTCGTCGTAGCGGGCGCGTGGCACCACCAGACGAGTGGTGATCGCGCAGCCCTGTCCGGCGTGCATCGACGCGGTGAACGCCGCCATCGAGCACGCGCCGGCCAGGTCGGCGTCATCGAGCACCAGGAATGCGGACTTGCCGCCGAGCTCCAGGAAGACCTTCTTGATGGTCGCGGCGCCCGCGGCCATCACCGCCCGGCCGGTGTTCGTCGAACCGGTGAACGACACCATGTCGACGCGTGGGTCACTGGACAGCATGGCTCCAACCGCGTGGTCGTTGGAGGTGACGATGTTGACCACGCCCGGCGGGATATCGGTGTGCTCGGCGATCAGCTCACCGAGAACCGCTGCACACCAGGGGGTATCGGGCGCGGGCTTGAGCACGATGGTGTTGCCCGCCGCCAGCGCCGGGCCGAGCTTGGCGAGGTTGATCTGGTGCGGGAAGTTCCACGGCGTGATCGCACCGACCACGCCGACCGCCTCGCGGACGATGGTCCGCGCAGTCTTGATGCCCATCGGCGCCGCGATACCCAGATCCTGCCGCCACGAGTAGCTCTCGGCAGTGTCGGCCGAGAACGACAGGTCTTCGACCGGCCCCTCGAGTTGGGCGGCAGCGGTCAGCATGCGCGGGGCACCCACCTCCGCCATCGTCATCTCACGCAGTTCCTCGACGTGCTCCTTCATCGCGTCGCGCAGCTGGCGAATGCCACGTACCCGGAGTTCGGTGTTGGTGGACCACTCGGTGGTGTCGAAGGCACGGCGCGCGGCGTCGATGGCCCGGCTCATGTCCTCAGCACTGCCGTCGGCCGCGGTACCCAGGACCTCTTCGGTTGCCGGATTGATCGTCGGGTATCGGCCATTGCCGCCCGGCACCAGCTCCCCGTCAAGGAAGAGATCGCTGTTCCTGTCCGCCGCAATCGCCATCCCGATTCCCGTCTGCTTCGTTGGACACGTGTCCGAGATTTCGTCTTTCGCACCATAGCGGCAGACGCGGGCGCGGTGCAAGGGTCCGTCCTGCGGCCATGCAAAGATGCCTATGAACAGGTAATTAGTCACCCCCTCTTGCCTTGTCAGACTCCGTTCCGATAACTTGGACATGTGTCCAGCGATGCCGCCATGGCTGTCAGCCCCAACGGGGATGACGTGCCGCGCAATCGCCGCCAGGAAGAGACCTTCCGCAAGGTCCTGCGGGCCGGCCTGGAGATGCTGCGGGAGTCGTCCTACGCCGACCTCACCGTCCGCGCCGTCGCCGCACGCGCGAAGGTCGCGCCGGCCACCGCTTACACGTACTTCTCGTCGAAGAACCATCTGATCGCCGAGGTGTACCTCGACCGCGTTCTCGAGGTGCCCTACTTCACCGACGTCAACGACCCGCGCCTGCACCGCGTTCAGCAGTCGCTGCGCAGTCTTGCGCTGGTGATCGCCGACGAGCCGGAGTTCGCCGCAGCCTGCACCACCGCGGTGCTGAGCAACGATGCCGGGGTGGTGCGGGTCCGCGACCGGATCGGCGCCGAGATCCACAAGCGCATCAAGTCGGCGTTGGGACCGGACGCCGATCCGAAGATCGTGTCCGCACTGGAGATGACGTACTTCGGCGCGCTCGTGCACGCCGGCAGCGGCACCCTGAGCTACCGCGAGGTCGCCGACCGAATGGAATACGTCGTGAGTCTTATCTTGGGAGAGAACCAATGAGCGTGCAGAGTCCGGATATTCTGCTCGACCCGTACAACTACGACTTCCACGAAGATCCCTATCCGTACTACAAGCGGCTGCGCGACGAGGCTCCGCTGTACTACAACGAGGAACTGAAGTTCTGGGCGCTGTCCCGCCACTCCGACGTCCTCCAGGGATTCCGCAACAGTACGACACTGTCCAACAAGTACGGTGTCTCGCTGGACCCGGCCTCGCGCGGACCGCATGCCTCCAAGACCATGTCCTTCCTGGCGATGGACGACCCGGCTCACCTGCGGCTGCGGACCCTGGTCTCGAAAGGGTTCACGCCCAGGCGGATTCGCGAACTTGAGCCCCGCGTCACCGAGATCGCCACCAAGCATCTCGACGTCCTGATGGAGAAGGCCGCCGCCGGCGGGACGGTGGACTACGTCGACGAGTTCGCAGGCAAGCTGCCGATGGACGTCATCTCCGAACTGATGGGGGTGCCGGAGGCCGACCGCGTTCAGGTGCGGGCCTGGGCCGACGGCGTGATGCACCGCGACGAAGGTGTCACCGACGTGCCGCCGGAGGCGGTCGAGGCGTCACTGAACCTGATCGTCTACTACCAGGCGATGGTCGAAGAGCGCAGGAAGAACCCGAGCGAGGACCTCACGACGGCCCTGCTGGACGCCGAGATCGACGGTGATCGCCTCACTGACGACGAAGTGCTGGGCTTCATGTTCCTGATGGTGATCGCCGGCAACGAGACCACCACCAAACTTCTTGCCAATGCCGCATTTTGGGGTCACAAGAATCCCGACCAGCTGGCGGAAGTTTACACCGACCTGTCCCGGGTGCCGCTCTGGGTCGAGGAGACGCTGCGCTATGACACGTCCAGCCAGATCCTGGCCCGCACCGTCGCCGGTGAGCTGACGCTCTACGACACCGTCATCCCCGACGGGGACGTGGTCCTGCTGTTGCCGGGATCGGCCCACCGCGACGAGCGCGCCTTCGACAATCCCGACGACTACCTCATCGGCCGCGACATCGGCGCCAAGCTGCAGAGTTTCGGCAGCGGCGCGCACTTCTGCCTCGGTGCGCACCTGGCCCGGATGGAAGCGCGGGTTGCGTTGGAAGAGTTGTTCAAACGCATCCGCGGCTATGAGGTCGACGAAGCGAATTCGGTGCGGGTCCACTCCAGCAACGTCCGCGGTTTCGCCCATCTGCCCATCACAGTGCAGGCTCGCTAGAAGCACGCCCGAAAGGTTCCCGAATGCCCCGTTTCGACCCCCTCCCCGACCGCAGGCCCGCGCTGGTCGCCGGCGCGTCGTCCGGTATCGGTGAAGCCACCGCGATCAAGCTCGCCGCCAACGGCTTTCCCGTCGCTCTGGGTGCCCGTCGGGTGGACAAGTTGCAGGAGATCGTGGACAAGATCCGTGCCGACGGTGGCGAGGCCATCGCAGTGCACTTGGACGTCACCGACCCCGACTCGGTAAAGGCCGCGGTGGAGCAGACCACCGCCGAACTCGGCGAGATCGAGGTACTGGTGGCCGGTGCGGGTGACACATACTTCGGCAAGCTCGACTCGATCAGCATCGACGAGTTCGAGTCCCAGGTCCAGATCCATCTGGTCGGCGCCTACCGAGTCGCCTCCGCAGTCCTGCCGGGCATGCTCGAACGGCAGCGTGGCGACCTGATCTTCGTGGGATCTGATGTGTCGCTGCGGCCACGGCCCCACATGGGCGCCTACGGTGCGGCCAAGGCCGCCCTGGTTTCGATGGTGACCAACTACCAGATGGAACTGGAAGGCACCGGGGTGCGCGCCTCGATCGTCCATCCCGGCCCGACCAAGACCTCGATGGGCTGGAGCCTGCCGGCCGAACTCATCGGACCTGCACTGGAGGACTGGGCCAAGTGGGGACAGGCTCGACACGACTACTTCATGCGCGCCGCCGACCTCGCCCGCGCCATCACGTTCGTCGCCGAGACCCCCCGCGGCAGCTTTATCGCCAATATGGAGCTCCAGCCCGAAGCGCCGTTGGCCGACAACAAAGACCGCCAGAAGCTCACCCTCGGTGAAGAAGGGATGCCATCGTGACCATAACCAAAGAGGTACAACGTGTTTCGGGTGGCGAAGAAGAGCACGGCCACCTCGAGGAGTTCCGTACCGACCCGATCGGGCTGATGCAGCGCATCCGCGAGGAGTGTGGTGACCTCGGCTGGTTCCAGCTCGCCGACAAGCAGGTCATCCTGCTGACCGGCTCCGAGGCCAACGAGTTCTTCTTCCGCTCCCCCGACGCCGACCTCAACCAGGCCGAGGCCTACCCGTTCATGACGCCGATCTTTGGCGAGGGCGTGGTGTTCGACGCGGACCCGGAGCGTCGGGCCGAGATGCTGCACAACACCGCGCTGCGCGGTGAGCAGATGAAGGGCCATGCGGCGACCATCGAGAACGAAGTGCGCCGGATGATCGAAAACTGGGGCGACGAAGGCGAAATCGATCTGCTGGAGTTCTTCGCCGAGCTCACCATCTACACCTCGACCGCATGCCTGATCGGACTGAAGTTCCGCAACCAGCTCGACTCGCGATTCGCGAACTACTACCACCTGCTCGAGCGCGGCACCGACCCGCTCTGCTACGTCGACCCCTACCTTCCGATCGAGAGCTTCCGGATCCGCGACGAAGCCAGGGCCAGCCTGGTGGAGCTGGTGCAGGAGGTCATGACCGGCCGAATCGCCAACCCGCCCATCGACAAGAGCGATCGCGACCTGCTCGACGTCCTGGTGTCCATCAAGGACGAAGAGGGCAATCCGCGCTTCTCGGCCAACGAGGTCACCGGCATGTTCATCTCGCTGATGTTCGCCGGTCACCACACCAGCTCGGGCACCTCGTCGTGGACGCTGATCGAGCTGCTGCGCAACCCCGACTATTACGCCAAGGTGCAGCAGGAGCTCGACGACCTCTACGCAGACGGCCAGGAGGTGAGTTTCCATGCGCTGCGCCAGATCCCGAACATCGACAACGCGCTGAAGGAGACGCTGCGACTGCACCCGCCGCTGATCATCCTGATGCGGGTGGCCCAGGACGAGTTCGAGGTGCAGGGATATCCGATCCACAAGGGACAGATGGTGGCCGCCTCACCGGCGATCTCCAACCGCATTCCCGAGGACTTCCCCAACCCGGATGCCTTCGACCCGGATCGCTACGAGAAGCCCCGGCAGGAAGACATCGTCAACCGCTGGACCTGGATTCCCTTCGGCGCCGGGCGACACCGGTGCGTCGGTGCCGCATTCGCCCAGATGCAGATCAAGGCGATTTTCTCGGTTCTGTTGCGGGAGTATGAGTTCGAGATGGCACAGCCGCCGGAGAGCTATCAGAACGACCACTCCAAGATGGTGGTGCAGCTGGCCCGGCCGGCGAAGGTCCGCTACCGCAAGCGCGTGAAGGCGTAGTCCGATGGGCTGCTACCGCATCGAACTCGACGAGGACCTATGCCAGGGGCACGCCATGTGCGAACTGGAGGCGCCCGACGTCTTTCGGGTTCCCAAACGCGGTGCCGTCGAGATTCTCGACAGCGAACCCCCCGACGAGATGCGCGACGACGTTGAGCGCGCCGTAGAGATGTGTCCCACCCGAGCCCTATCCATCATCGAAAAATAGAAGGCGGAACAATGACTTCATCTTCCAAACGAGAAGCACTCGACGACTGGGTCCAGCGCTGGCTGCAGGCCAACAAGGACTCCGAGGCGGCCGGTGACTGGAAGAATCTGGCGGAGTTCTACACCGACGACGCGACCTACGGCTGGAACATCGGGCCCAAGGAAGACGTGATGTGTGTGGGCAAGGACGAAATCCGCGACGTCGCCCTGGGCATGGAGATGGAAGGCCTGGAGAACTGGGTCTACGAGTATCAGAAGGTCCTCGTCGACGAGAAGCAGAACGAGATCGTCGGGTTCTGGAAGCAGATCGCCAACAAGTCCGACGGCACCCGCGACGAGATCTACGGCATCGGCGGCAGCTGGTTCCGGCTGAACGACGACCTGTTGATCGAATGGCAGCGCGACTTCTTCGACTTCGGCCACGTGCAGAAGGCCTTCGTCAAGCTGATCTCGTCGGGCGACCTGACCCCCACCATGCAGAAGCGCATCGAGCGCAGCGTCGCCGGTGAGAAGCTGCCCGGTTACTACCCCCTCGGTGAGGCGCCGGTGCCGATCTGGTGAATACTCGACAGGCGTCAAGTAATCGGCCCCCGGCAGTGACGTGGAAAGTGACGGAGGTCATAATGGTCAGTAGGACAGGAACACGTTCTAATTCTTGCCTAGATTGACCATCCGGCACGGCCGGCCGCCCTGGAAAACCCCGGGGTCGGGTTTTGCGAGTGGAGGTTCGCTGTGAAGACAAAAGGTGCTCTCATCTGGGAGTTCAACCAACCGTGGTCGATCGAGGAAATCGAGATCGGCGATCCGGTCAAAGACGAAGTCAAAATCCAGATGGAAGCTTCTGGCATGTGCCACAGCGACCACCATCTGGTCACCGGCGACATCCCGATGGCCGGTTTCCCGGTTCTGGGCGGTCATGAGGGCGCCGGCATCGTCACCGAGGTAGGCCCGGGCGTCGAGCACCTGGCCCCCGGCGATCACGTGGTGCTCTCGTTCATCCCGTCGTGTGGTGAGTGTCCGGCCTGCCAGGAAGGGCTGCGCAACCTGTGCGACCTGGGCGCGGGCCTGCTGGCCGGCACCGCGGTGTCCGACGGCACCCACCGCATCCACGCCGTGAAGAACGGCCAGCCGGTCATCCCGATGACGCTGCTGGGCACGTTCAGCCCGTACATGGTCGTGCACAAGAGCTCGGTGGTGAAGATCGACCCGACCATCCCGTTCGAGGTGGCCTGCCTGGTCGGCTGCGGCGTGACCACCGGTTACGGCTCGGCCGTCCGCAGCGGTGACGTCCGTCCCGGCGACGACGTCGTGATCGTCGGCGTCGGCGGCGTCGGCACCGGCGCACTGCAGGGCGCGCTGAACGCCGGTGCGCGCAACATCTTCGCTGTCGACCCGGTCGAGTTCAAGCGTGACAACGCACTCAAGTTCGGTGCCACCCACGCCTACCCCGACATCTTCAGCGCGATGGCCGGCGTTGCCGAGGTCACCCAGGGACGGATGGCGCACAAGACCATCGTCACCGTGGGCGAGCTCAAGGGCGAGGACATCGACCACTACATGAACATCACCGCCAAGGGCGGCACCGTGGTGGCGACCGCCGTGGCAAACATGGCCGACAGCAATGTGACGCTGAACCTGGCGATGCTGACCCTGATGCAGAAGCGCTTGCAGGGCACCATCTTCGGCGGCGGCAACCCGCATTACGACATCCCGCAGCTGCTGTCGATGTACAAGGCCGGCCGGCTGAACCTCGACGACATGGTGACCAGGCAGTACCGCCTCGAGCAGGTCAACGAGGGCTACGCGGACATGCTCGGAGGCCGCAACATCCGCGGCGTCATCCGCTACACCGACGAGGACCGCTGACCTGCGCGTGTCCTTGATGGACCTTCCGGGCCGTGCCCGCCTTGCCCAAAGGCGCGGGCACGGCCCGGAATTCATGGTGCAGCGGCCATGAGCGGCTTCCCGAACCTGTTGCGTGAAGGCCGCATCGGCTCGATGACGGTGCGCAACAGGCTCGTGATGTCTCCGATGGAGACCATGTACGGCACGCCCGACGGTCTGCCGTCGCAGCGCACCCGCGACTACTTCGCCGCCCGCGCGAAAGGCGGCGTCGGGCTGATCACCGTGGGCGCCACCGGGATCGACCACCTACAGCCAGAGACTCCGGGCGGGCTCCACCTCGGCACCGACGAGGCGGTGAGCGCCCACCGCGCACTGGTCGAGGCCGTGCATGAGCACGGCGCGAAGATCCAGCCGCAGATCGTGCATGCCGGCCCCGGCGGGCTCGGGCCCGAGATGCACGGCGTCACGTCGCTGGGCCCGTCGGTGATCCCGTCCTACCTGACCGGGCGCCCCTCGGCCGAGGTGACCGAGGCCCAGCTGACCGGGATCATCGACCTGTTCAAAGCCGCCGTGCGCCGCGCGGCCGAGGCCGGCTACGACGGCATCGAACTCCACGCTGCCCACGGATACATGTTCCTGGGTTCTTTCCTTGCGCCCCAACGCAACCGGCGCACCGACGACTACCGCGGCGACTCCCCCGGCGGCCGCATTCGGATGGTGTTGCAGACCCTGGCCGCGATCCGATCCGAGATCGGCCACACCCTGCCGGTCACGCTGCGGATCTCGGGCTACGAGCGGGTGGCCGGCGGCCGCCCGAGCTACGAGACGGCCCAGATGGCACCGCAACTGGTGGCGGCCGGCGTCGACGCCTTCCACGTCAGCGGTGGGGTGATCGACCGCCTGGTCACCGGGATGGTCAACGCCGCCGACGACGGCGACGCACTCAACGTGGGCGCCGCGGCCGCGGTCAAGCAGGTGGTCGACGTACCGGTGATCGCGGTGGGGCGCATCCACGATCCCGCGCGCGCCGAGCAGATCCTCGCCGACGGGCACGCGGACTTCATCGCGATGGGCAGGCCGATGCTGGCAGATCCGGACCTGGCCGCCAAACTTCACGCCGGTCAGGCGGATCGGGTGCGCCGATGCATCTCGTGCGAGAACTGCATCGACGCCATGGAACAGCGGTTCTCGGTCGACTGCGCGGTGAACCCCCGCACCGGTAAGGAACGTGAGCTGGCGGTGCACCCGGTGGCGCAACCCAAGCACGTCGTAGTCGTCGGCGGCGGGCCGGGCGGCCTGGAAGCGGCCCGGGTCGCCGCCGAGCGGGGGCACCGTGTGACGTTGTTCGAGCGCAACGCCGAACTGGGTGGCGCTCTGGTGTGGGCGTCGATCGTGCATCCGGAGAACGAACCGTTCCTGAAGTATCTGCGCAGTGAGATCGCAGCCAGCACAGTGACACTCGAGATGTCACACCCGGTCGACGTCGACGAGGTCGCCGCGCTGGAGCCTGACGCGGTGATCGTCGCGACCGGCGCCGACATCGTGGTGCCCGACATCGACGGCGCACACAATCCCCGGGTGATCAACGGTCACGGCGTACGCGACCTGCTGGCACACCCCGCCGCGCTCCCAGCGGGTCGCCGAGTGGTGATCGTCGGCGGCAGCCTTGCCGCGATCCAGCTCGCCGAATATCTCTGCGCCCAAGACCGATTCGTCACCGTGCTGGAATCCGGACGCACCATCGCCGCCGAAGTGGGCCTCAAGCGCCGCACCGAACACATGGACCGGCTCGACCGCCTGGGAGTGCCGCTGCACGTGCGCGCCGACGTGCACCAGATCACCGACAACAGCGTGGTGTTCACCCCGCATGGCGGCACCCGCCGCGAACTCGCGGCCGACAGCGTGATCATCACCGGACGCCTCGAGGCGGACACCGCCCTGTTCGACGACCTCACCGATCGGTTGCCCGGCGCCAAGGTGCATGCCGTTGGCGACTGCACCGGTATGGGACTGATCCGTAAAGCCACCGACGATGGCGCTCGCGCCGCCTGCAGTATCTGACAACATAAGGAGAAATTGATGTCCACAACCACCGAACACACTCCCGCACTGGCCGCATCGCAAGCATCCTGGCGCGCCGTGATGTCGCACGACCGCGAGGGCTGGCTGGCCCTGATGGCCGACGATGTCGTGATCGAGGATCCGATCGGGCAGGCCATCACCAACCCCGACGGCAACGGCGTGCGCGGCAAGGCGGCGGTCGCCGACTTCTACGACGCCAACATCTCGGTCAACAACCTTCGCGTCACCTGCGAGGAGACATTCCCGTCGAGCTCTGCGAACGAGGTTGCGCACATCCTGGTGCTGCGCAGCCAATTCGAAGGCGGAATGACCAGCACGGTACGCGGCGTGTTCACCTACTCCGTCAACGACGCCGGCCTGATCACCAATATGCGCGGCTACTGGAACATGGACGGCATGCAGTTCGGCCAGGCGCCTGCCGAAGGTGAGTGACCGGCCGCTAGAAGGATTCGGCGCGGTCGTCGTCGGCGGCTCACGGGGTATCGGGGCCGCCGTCTCGGCGCTGCTGGCCGAATGCGGTGCGGGCGTTGTGGTCAACGGCCGCGACGCGGCGGCTGCTGAGGCGGCGGTCGCCACCATCAACGACGCCGGTGGCCGCGCCGTCGCACACGGCGGCTCGGCCGCGGACGAGGCGGTCGCCGAGGACTTGATCGCTCTGTGCGAGAGCGAATTCGGCGCTGTTGATGCCCTGGTGAACTGCGCGGGCGCACCCGAGCCCCCGGGCTCGTCGATACTCACGGTCACGGCTGCCGAGTTCCGCGAGCTCCTCGACATCCACGTCGGAACCACGTTCGCGACCTGCCGGGCGGCCGCCCCCAGGATGGTGGCCCGCGGCCGAGGCGCGATCGTCAACACCAGTTCCTTTGCCTTCCTTGGTGATTACGGCGGAACCGGCTACCCGGCAGGCAAAGGTGCGGTCAACGGCCTGACGATGGCGATCGCGGCCGAGCTGGCCGAGCACGGGGTACGCGCCAACGTGGTGTGCCCGGGTGCCAAGACCCGGCTGTCCAGTGGATCGGATTTCGAGGAACAGATCGAATCGTTGCGGCGACGCGGCATCCTCGACGACGTCAGCGCCCACGGTGCGCTCGACGCCGCGCCACCGGAATACGTCGCACCGATGTACGCCTACCTGGTCAGCGATCTCGCCAGTAAGATCACCGGCCAGATCTTCATCGCCGCAGGCGGTTTCGTGGGCAGGTTCGACAAGCCCTCCCCCGGGTTCATCAAGTACCGGGATCACCACGACTCGCCGCCGTGGACAATCAGCGAGATCGCGGCGATGTTGGCCTGACCTACGTCGTGAGGTCGTAGATCAGGACCCTGCCGACCCGCATCGGGGTGAAGTTGCGCTGAACCCATTGCTGGATCAGCGCATTGGTGTCCAGATGTCCCCACTTATCCTCGTGGACCGGGTTGGTGACGAGGAAGTAGTGGATTCGCTTGGACAGCGCCATCCGCAAGAACTCGTCGGGTGCCGGAGACGGATCGGTCCCGTTGAATCCACCGACCGGCATCACCGGGTGACCGCTGGCCAGCTGATAGCCGGCCGCACACATCGATCCGATGGTGGCGGCCACCCAGGTGTACCGCTGCGCATCCGCGTCGAGCAGACCGACCAGTTGCCGGTCGGGCACACCAGAGTCCAGCAAGCTGCAGCCGACCAGATGCGGTGCGGTGGTGGATGATCGCGGGGGCAGCAGGAATCCGGGCCCGGTGGCTGACGTGATCTCGGCGCGCTGGACCGGAGCGACACCCTTGGTCATCGCGGTCACGATGCGGGGAACCGGTCCCGTGATCGGCATTGCACCGGAATTTCCGTGCTCGACGGTCGTGACGCTGTAGGCGACGGGTCCGCCGAGAGCGACAAGTGCGCCTGCCGCGACGATCACCGGCATCGGGATGACGGCGATCATCAGCCCGGCCAGCACCAGGACGGCGGCGAGCGGGACGGCCCACCGCAACCACGGGTAGAAGCCGGGGACGTGCCGCAGCACGGCCACCGCGATGGCAGCTGTCAGCGCCACCGCGACCGCCAGCGCCGCTTTGACCCATAGGCGTTGCCGCTCTTGCCAACTCACCGCGATGCCGATGCCCGTCAGCGCGGCGATCGGCGGGGCAAGAGCCACGGTGTAGTACGGGTGAAAAATGCCGGCCATGTAGCTGAACACCCACGCCGTCACCAGCAACCAGAGAACCCACACCAGAATGGCGGCGCGGCGCAGATCTCGCCGCGCGGCCCGGCCCCGCCACACCAGCACGACGACCGCGAACACCAGTGCGGCGGGCAGTAGCCAGCTGATGCCACCGATCTGCTCCGGCTCGAACAACCTGCCGATGCCGGGCTGACCCCAGGGGTGCGGCGAAGTCCGGCCACCGGTATGTACCGGCGAGATGAAGCCGGGCGAGGCGAGGCTACCCGGCTCGTCGCCATTGAGCCGGCCGAAGCCGTTGTAGCGCAGGGTCAGTTCGAGGATCGAATTGGTCTGCGTCCCGCCGATCCACGGCCGTGCGCTCGCCGGCCACAGCTGCACCAGCAGCACCCACCACCCCGCCGCGGCCACCGCGGCGGCCAGCGCCGCCACGAGTTGGCCCAGCCTGGCGAGCAGCGATCGTGGACCGGCCACCAGATACGCGATCGCCAGAGCGGGCAGCACCAACGCCACCTCGAGCTGCTTCGTCAGATACCCGAGTCCCACACAGCATCCCGACACCAGCAGCCAGCGCAGCCGCCCGTCATCGATCGCCCGCAGCAGCGCCCACACCGCGGCGATCATCAACAGGACCAGAAGCGCGTCGGGATTGTTGTAGCGGAAGATCGTCACAGCCACCGGGGTCAACGCCAGGACCGTGCCGGCGATCAGTGCGGCTGCTTCACCGAACGGCCGGCGGACGGCATCCCAGAGCAGGGCCACGGAGACCACCCCGATGACCGCCTGGGGTGCCAGGATGCTCCACGAATTGAGACCGAACAGGCGGATGGACAGGGCCGGGATCCACAGCGACAGCGGCGGTTTGTCGACGGTGATCGAGTTGGCGGCGTCTGACGACCCGAACAGCAGCGCCTTCCATGACTGCGAGCCTGCCTGCTCGGCGGCGGAGTAGAACGCGTTGGCCCAGCCCGATCGGTCCAGGGCCCACAGATAGAGCACGGCAGTCGCGGCCAGCAACACGACTAGCGCCCAGCGCTGCGGGCGTATCCGGGTACGCCAGGTAATGGCTTGTGCGACGCCGACTTCCGGCGACTCGACGGTGATGGTCATATCAGCGGTTGGACGCGCCGAATACCCGTCGCAACGCCACGAATCGCACGAGGGTGGCGACCAGGTTGGCCACGACCAGAACTGACAGTTCGGCGCCCCTACCGACGGTCGGGTCGTAGCGGTGCAGCAGATACAGCGAGCCGCTGGTGATGGCCAGCCCGAAGGCGAAGATCAGCAGGCCGTGGACATGGTGACGGGCAACACCGGCTCGGCCGCGGATACCGAAGGTGAAGGCCCGGTTCGCGGCGGTGTTGGCCAGGGCGGTGAGCAGCAGAGCGGTCAGGTTGGCGGCCTGCGCGCCGAGTGCGGGATGCAGCGAAAGATACAGCAGCGCAAAGGCGATGGTGCTGGCGATGCCGATCAGCCCGAAGCGCACCATCTGGCCGACCATGCCGCGGGGTACGCCCGGCACCAGCGGCTCGCGGCCCAGCGCGGCCTGCAGGTCGCGCAGCGGCAGGGCGCCGGTGGTCAGCGCCCGGCCGACCCGCCAGCAGCCTTTGAGGTCTTCGATCGCGGTGGCAAGGATGTCGACGCGGGAGTCCGGGTCGTCGATCCAGTCGACCGGCACCTCGTGGATGCGCAGGCCGGCCTTCTCGGCCAGCACCAGCAGTTCGGTGTCGAAGAACCACCCGGTGTCGGCGACCAACGGCAGCAGCTGGCGGGCGACGTCGCCGCGCAACGCCTTGAAGCCGCACTGGGCGTCGGAGAACCGCGCGCCGAGCAAGCCGCGCAGCAGCAGGTTGTAGCCGCGGGAGACCACTTCTCGCTTGACGCCACGCACCACCCGCGACGAAGCGGCCAGCCGCGATCCGATCGCGATGTCGGAATGCCCGGACACCAGCGGCGCGACCAACGGCATGAGCGCCGAAAGATGAGTCGACAGGTCGACATCCATATAGGCGACGACGTCGGCCCGTGATGACGCCCACGCGGCAGCCAGTGCGCCGCCACGGCCCTTGGCGTCGAGGTGGATCACGTCGACGTCGGACAGTTCCTCGGCGAGCTCCCGCGCCACCGACAACGTGGCGTCGGTACTGGCGTTGTCGGCCACCAGGATTCGGGCCCGGTAGGGCACCTCGTCGATCAGGAATTGGTGGAGCCGTCGCACACAGGCCGCGACGTCGCGCTCCTCGTTGTACACCGGGATGACGATGTCGAGAACGTAGCGACCCCCGACGCCGATCGCAGCAGAGTGCTGCTCGGCCGGCAGGGTGTCGGTCATACCGATGATCGTCGCGGGCCAAGCTGCCGTGGCACTGGGCCGGATCTGAGGGGTTGCTGTGAGCCAGCTTCATGATCGGCCCCGGGCGGCTACTCATATGCTTGGGCACATGGCCTCCGTCTTCACCAAAATCATCAACCGCGAACTGCCGGGACGATTCGTCTACGAAGACGACGAGGTCGTCGCCTTCCTGACCATCGAGCCGATGACCCCCGGGCACACGCTGGTGGTTCCGAGGGCCGAGGTCGACAACTGGCAGGACGTCGAGCCGGCCGTGTTCAACAAGGTGATGGCGGTGTCCCAGCGGATCGGCAAGGCGGTGTGTGCGGCGTTCGGCGCCGAGCGGTCCGGGCTGATCATCGCCGGGCTCGAAGTGCCGCACCTGCACGTGCACGTGTTTCCCGCGCGCAACCTATCTGACTTCGGCTTCGCCAACGTCGACCGCAGTCCCTCCCCCGCGTCGCTCGACGACGCGCAGGCCAAGATCACGGCCGCGCTGGCCGACATCGGCTAGATCCCTGGGGCCACCGGGGTCGCGACGTCGGCGATGCGCGGCAGGCTGACCCGGAAACAACAGCCCTGGCCCGGCGCGGTCGACACCGTGACGCGGCCACCGTGGGCGTAGACCAGCGAGTCGACGATCGACAGCCCCAGTCCGGTGCCGCCACTGGCGCGGGCGCGGGAGGAGTCGGTGCGATAGAACCGCTCGAACACCCGCCGGGCGTCGTCCGGTGTCATGCCCGGGCCTTCGTCGGCGACTTCGAGGACAGCGTCGTCCGACGAAGTGCCCACCCGCACACTGATTCGGGCGGTCTCCGGGGTGTGCTGCAGGGCGTTGGCCACCAGATTGCCGAGCACCTGACGCAGCCGGGCTTCGTCGCCGATGACCTCGGGGGTACCGGGGCCGTCGAAGACCTCCATGGTGATGGTGCGCTTCGGGGCGATCGACTGGGCGTCGTGGACGGCGTCGGTGGCCAGGGTGAGCAGGTCGACGCGGCGCTGTTCGAGCGGACGCTGGGCGTCGAGGCGGGCCAGCAACAGCAGATCATCGACCAGTAGACCCATCCGGCGCGACTCGCTTTCGATGCGGGACATCAGCATCTCGACGTCACGGGCCGCGCCCTGCCGGTAGAGCTCGGCGAAGCCGCGGATGGTGGTCAGCGGAGTGCGTAATTCGTGGCTGGCGTCGGTGATGAAGCGCCGCATGCGTTCTTCGGAGGTGCGGGCCTGTTCGGCGGACTCCTCCGATGACGCCATCGCGGTCTGGATCTGGGCGAGCATGCCGTTGAGCGCCAACGACAACCGGCCGACCTCGGTGCGTGGATCACGTTCGGGCACACGGCGATCCAGCTGTCCGGCGGCGATCGCCGCGGCGGTCTTCTCGACTTCGACGAGCGGTCGGAGGCTGCGGTGCACCACCCAGTAGCCGGCGACGCCGAGGATGATCAGGACGGCCGTGCCGATCGCGAATTGCGACCAGGCCAGACTGCGGACGGTCGACTGGATGTCGGACATGTCGATGGCCACCGTGGTCAGCTCGCCGCCGGGCCCGCGCACCGACACCGCACGCCATTCAACCGGGGAGTGCTCCAGCGACCCGACGGTCACCGGCACCGGCCCCACGTCGTTGTCGTCGGGCAGGGCGGGCTCGGCGTCACGGTCGTTGACGGCCATCCAGATGTGGCCGTCGGCGTCGACGCCGCGGACGTAGAAGTTCGACGGCGGCCTGGCCGGGTTGGGCTCCTCGTCGGGTGGGGGCATCCGGCGAGGGGCCTGGGCCCAGCCCCGGGAGGCGTCCAGGAGGGTCTGGTCGGCGCGATTGATGAGATCGTGCTGCAGGGTGGAGGTGACGGCGATCCCGGAGGCCAGCAAGCCGCATCCCACGAGCAGCAGCATGGCGGCCACCAGGCCGACTCTCAGCGGCAAGGCTCGGTGGTAGGGCGTGGGCATCTCTCTATTGTTCGCGCCGAGCGGCGCGACGCGCCCGATTACCGCGGCTCCCGCAGCACGTATCCGACGCCGCGCAGGGTGTGCAGGAGGCGCTTTTCGCCGGTGTCGATCTTGCGGCGCAGGTAGGAGACGTAGGACTCGACGACGTTGACGTCACCGCCGAAGTCGTAGCGCCAGACGTGGTCGAGGATCTTGGGCTTGCTCAGCACGGTGCCGGCGTTGATCACGAAGTAGCGCAGCAGGGTGAACTCGGTCGGCGAGAGCGAGACCGGCTCACCGGCCTTCCACACCTCGTGGGTGTCCTCGTCGAGCTCGATGTCGGCGAAGCTCAGCCGCGAATTGCGCGGCTCCTCCACACCCTTGCCTGCACGGCGCAAGATCACCCGCAACCGGGCGACGACCTCTTCGAGGCTGAACGGCTTGGTGACGTAGTCGTCGCCGCCCAACGTGAGTCCGGCGATCTTGTCCTGCAGGCTGTCGCGCGCGGTCAGGAACAGCGCGGGCGCGTCGATGCCGTCGGCGCGCAGCCTGCGCAACACACCGAAGCCGTCCATGCCGGGCATCATGACGTCGAGGATCACGGCGTCTGGCCGGACCTCCCGAGCGCGGTCGAGGGCCGCCGGGCCGCTGGACGCGGTGTGGACCTCGAAGCCCTGGAACTTCAGGCTCACCGACAGGAGCTCCACGATGTTGGTCTCGTCGTCCACGACGAGGACACGTGCCTCGGGTTTGGTTTCGGGTGTAACAGGTGCGGCCATGCTGACAATTTCCTCTCACATTGGTGAACCCACGCTGCCTAGGCGCTGTGAGATTCCTGTGAGTTGGTTTTCCCGTCGGTTAGCCGATACCTCCGGTTACAAACTTTTTCCGCTCCTACACTTGCCAGATGGACCTGGCGAAGACGCTCGTTGGTATCGCGAGCGCACCGGTACGGGTGGGACTGGCCGCAGCCGAGGTCGGGCTCGATGTCGCCAGAGCGGGCGTTGACCTCACCAAACACGCGCTGGGCGAGGCGGGGGGCGCAGCGTCCCCGAGTTCGATGGCGCAAATGTTCGGCTTGGAGGACACCATTTCGCGGGCGAACAAACTCGCCCAATTGCTCGACGACGACGCCCCGCTGGGGCGGGCGCTGGCACCGGACGGCCCGCTGGACCGGCTGATGCGGCCGGGCGGTCTGATCGACCGGATGACCGCGCCGGACGGTGTTCTGGACCGGTTGACCGCCGAGGGCGGTGGACTGGACCGGTCGCTGGCGCCCGGCGGGCTGGTTGATCAGCTCCTCGACGAGGACGGCCTGATCGAGCGGATTCTCGGCGAGGAAGGTCTGGCCGACCGGCTGATGGCCGAGGGCGGCCTGGTGGAGAAGCTGACCGCGCGCAACGGCCCCCTGGAGCAGTTGGCCGATGTCGCCGACACCCTGAACCGGCTGGCGCCCGGACTGGAAGCGCTGGCACCGACGATCGAGACGCTGCGCGAGGCAGTCACCACGCTGAGCCTCGTGGTCAATCCGCTCAGCAATATCGCCGACCGGATCCCGATCCCCGGCCGGCGCCGCAGCTACACGCCGCCGCGCCCAGTCGGCACCGAGCGGGTGCGCAGCGAGCGGCTGGTCATCGACGACGACGAGCAGTGAGTTCGCTAGTCTGTTAAGCGGTTCCGCCCGTTCCGGTCGGCCAAGCCTCCTTAGCTCAGTGGTAGAGCAACATACTTGTAATATGTAGGTCATCGGTTCAATCCCGATAGGGGGCTCTCGAATTGAGAGCATACATGCTGGTAGCGCTCACTTTTGCACACTTCGATCATTCCCGACGCCAGGCCTGTTTGTGCCCTCGACAAGATTCACAGCAAACATTTGCTAGTACGACTGACCGTTGGCGTAGCGCTGTCGGCGGTAGTGGCGACCGCTACCGCGATTTTTAGCCTTGAATGTCGGCAGCTGGCTGTCACAGTTGGGACAGATGAGCCGCAGATTCTCGCGACGGTTGTTCGTCGCGTTCCCGTCGATGTGATCGATGATCAGCGCTAGGCTCGCGCCGTTCCAATGGCTCGCTATTGCGCAGATGGCGCAGCGCCCATCCTGCTGCGCGTAGAGGTAATCACGGACAAAATGACCTCTATAAGACATGCGGCCGGATGCGCCCGTTTCGAGCCAGACATCTAAGAGCGCCCGCCGGCGGTACGCCTGTTGACATGCGTTGCTGCAGTACACCTTCTGGCTGCCCTGAATATCGATTCCGCACCCGATGCACTTGACCGTCATGGACTGACGCTACGACTTGCCACCGACAGATTTTGCATTGGAATACGTCGCCTCATCCACGCCAGCGATTGTCGGTGACAGGTCGTAGATTCTGCCCATGAGGCAATGTCGCCAATGTGGCTCTACGCTCGCCAAGCGCAGCCAAAAAGTCTTCTGCAGCAACGCATGTCAGCAGCGCGCCCGGCAGGATGCCAGTACGAAACTCTGGCTCGAGTCCGGTGATGCGTGGCTCGACACCCGCCGTAACCACTACATACGGACCTACCTCAACGAGGCTCAGTCCGGCTGCTGCGCGATCTGCGGTGGCACCAACGTATGGCTGGGTCTGCACCTGGCCTTCGTGTTGGATCACATCGACGGCGATCCGACCAACAATCGGCGAGAAAACCTGCGACTGATATGTCCGAACTGCGACTCGCAGTTGCCGACGTACAAGGGCCGCAACCGGGGGAAGGGCCGCCATTACCGTCGGCAGCGGTACGCCGACGGCCAGACGTACTAGCCGTCGCCCGACGCCATGACGACCCGATTCCGCCCGCTCTGCTTGGCTTGGTAGAGCGCGCGATCCGCGGCCTGTAGGAGATCTTGCGGTGACGTGGTGTCCGCGTCGGTGGCCGCGACGCCGATGCTGATCGAGATCGGGCGCTTGGGCCACGGCGCACGCTGCACGGCCCGGCGGAACCGCTCGCCGAGCACGAACGCACCCTTGCAGGTGGTTTCGGGGAGCACGACCGCGAACTCCTCGCCGCCGTAGCGGAACAGCGAATCGGAGACCCGGAGTTCGGATTGCAGCAGACGGGCAACCCCACGCAGCACCTCGTCACCGGCCGGGTGTCCGTGGATGTCGTTGAATGCCTTGAACAGGTCGACGTCAATCATGATCAGTGACAAGGTGCTGCCGCGGGTTCGCGCCCGCATGCACTCCTCGTCGAGAGTCATGTCGAACGAGCGGCGGTTTTTCACTCCAGTCAACACATCGGTTACCGATTGAGACTCCAGGTGCACCCGCACCTTCTCGATGTCGCGCTGATACTCCTGCAGCAGTTCGACGTACTTCTCCTGGTCCAGCACCGCCTGCTCCAGAGTCTCGATGCTGCGGCGTAGCTCGAGCTGCACGATGATCTCGCGGGACAGAATTGCCAGCGCCTCCCGCTGTGTCTCGCTGAGGGTTCGCGGCTGGCGGTCGATCACACAAATGGTGCCCAGCGCCTCACCGGTCGGCGCCACCAGCGGTGCGCCGGCGTAGAAGCGGATGTGCGGATCGCCGGTCACCAAGGGGTTGGTCGCGAAGCGTTCGTCGGCGGTGGCATCCTCCACGGTCATCACGTCATCGGGCTTCATGATCGCGTGAGCGCAGAACGCCTGCGAACGCGGAGTTTCGCTGACCCCGAGACCGAAGTCGGCTTTGAACCATTGCCGATCCTTGTCCAACAACGAGATGAGCGCGATGGGCGTGCCGCAGATGGCCGACGCCAACTTGACGAAGTCGTCATAGGCCTGTTCCGGCAGCGAGTCCATGATGTTGTAGTCCGCAAGGACATTCAGTCGCTCGCGCTCATTGGCTGGTATCGGAAAAGCGGCCTCTGACATGTGCTCCCCCATCAGTCCTTGACACCAGTCACTGATATCTCACAGCTACCCCCGTCAGTAGGATCTTAACTCGATGGTGGAACGTGGTCGGTGACAACGCCACTACCCACGGTGTACAACGCTTAAGTGGTGACCGACTTCGATGTCCCGCGCTTCAGCGCGTGGCTGGCCGAGGTCACCGGCGAGTCGGCCGACGTGGCGGTGACGCCGATCCGCGGTGGCGGCAGTTGCGAGATGTTCCGCATCGACCGGCTCGGCGAAACCTGGGTGGTGCGCCGCGCCCCCCTCGCCACGGTGTCCGACACCGCGCACCAGGTGATCCGCGAAGCGCGCATCATGGAAATCCTAAAATCACAGGGCATTCCAGTGCCGACAGTCTTGGCCCGCTCCGAAGACCCCGCCATCATCGGCGCACCCTTCTTCGTGATGTCCTTCGTCGACGGTGACGTCATCCGCCGCGACGGCCTGCCCGCGGCGCTACGACAAGACCCGGGGTCGCAGGACAGGATCGGCGCGCAACTCGTCGACACCCTAACGCAGTTGCACGCTGTCGACTGGGCATCGACGCCACTGGCCGAGATGTCCCATCCGCTGGGCTTCCTCGACCGGCAGGTCGACCGCTGGCTCGGCCAGCTCGACAGCTATCGGATCCGCGACCTACCCGACGTCGACGACCTCGCAACCTGGTTGCGCGACCACGTGCCAACACACGGCGATTTGACCGTCATGCACGGTGATTACAAGGTGGACAACGTCATCTGGGCACCCACTGCCCCGCCGCGCATCGCCTGCGTCGTGGATTTCGAGATGACCACCGTCGGCGATCCACTCGTCGACCTCGCCTGGGCGATGATCTTCTGGCCCGAGGAGAGCAACCCCATCGCACTGGCCGCCCCCGGCACGCCGAACGGCATCCATCCCGACCACTGCCAAACACCGGAGCAGCTCGTGCAACGGTATGCCCAGTCGACCGGCCGCGACCTGTCCGACTTCACCTGGTATCAGGTGTTCAGCGCGTGGAAACTCGCCATCGTCTTGGAGGGCTCCTACGCCAAACATGTTCGTGGCCAATCCCGCAACCCGGTCCACGAGGTCTTCGGCGTGATCGCCGATCGCCTGATCACCCGCGCCAGGAGGTTCACCCGATGACAGATCCGCTCTTCGACGTCTCCGGCCGCGTCGTGCTGATCACCGGCGGCAGCCGCGGACTCGGCGCCGCCATGAGCATCGGCCTCGCCGCGCGCGGAGCCAAAGTCGTCATCGCCAGCCGCAAGCTCGCCTCCTGCGAGGCACTAGCCGATCGCATCAACAGCCAAGGCGGCGAGGCATTCCCGCTGCAGTGCCACGTCGGCGACTGGGAAAGCCTGCCTGCCGTCGTCGACGCCGCCACCGAACGCTGGGGCCGGCTGGACGGCCTGGTCAACAACGCCGGGATGAGTCCGCTGGCCCCGTCACTACTCGAAACGTCGGAGACGTTGTTCGACAAGGTGATCGGCGTCAACCTCAAAGGTCCGACCCACCTCACCGCCCTGGCCGCGAACGCCATGGCGAATACCGGCGGCGGATCGATCGTCAATATCAGTTCGCTCGCGTCGGTGAAACCGACCCCCGTCGCGCCGATCTACGGCGCCGCCAAAGCCGGTCTCAACGCGCTCACCACAGCGACGGCACTCGAATTCGCCTCCGCCGGTGTGCGGGTCAACTGCATCGTCTGCGGAACATTCGACACCGACGCCGCGTCGGGCTTCGTCCGCAACCCGGACACACTGCCCGACGTCGTCAAGCCGATTGCACTGGGGCGGGTCGGCCGACCCGAGGAGGTCGTCGGCGCCGTGATCTACCTGCTGTCCGACGCGTCGAGCTACACCACCGGATCATTGATGACGATCGACGGTGGCGTCGCCTAGTCAGCTGTCGCGGCGGATCCCCTCGATGAGGTAATCGATGTGCAGCGAGAACAACTCATCGATCTCACCGGCGGTCACGCCATCGGGATGGCTGCCGGCCAGCCGATTACGGCCAACCGGCACGTCGAGCGGCGGATGGTCCATCGCGACGAAGCCCACCGTCGCCCAGGTCAGCAGTCGACAGGCGCGGACCGCGTGCTCGCGCGGCATCCCGTCGCGACGCATGCATTTCAGCAGCGGCCGGGACGCCTCCAGATAGGCTGGTCGCTTCACCTGGAGGAAGAGCCTGCTGTCGGCGGCTTCGGTGAGCCGTTGCCGCAGTTGACCGGTCCAGCGCCGCGCATAGTCCGGCCATGGTTCATCACTGACCGGCTCCGGCGCCAGGTCAGCCAGAAAATGGTCGGCCACGGCAGCCAGCAGCGCGTTCTTGTTGCCGATGCGGGCATACACCGGCGGCGGCGTCACCCCGAGCCGGCCCGCCACACTGCGCATGCTGACCGCGTCGAGCCCTCCCTCGCGGAGGATGTCGACCGCGGCGGCCACGATTTGTTCACGGCGCAAGTCGATTTCGCCGGTCATGAGATCCTCAGCGCAATCTTGCCGACGTGTTCGCCGGCCTGCAACACGCGGACGGCGTCACCCACCTCTGTCCAGTCGAAGACATGACTGATGTGCGGCTTGATCCCGGCGGTGGTGATCAACTCACACAGTTCGACGAAGCTCAGCACGCTGCCGACGGTGATGCCGATGACCCGAATGTTGTTGAGCATCAACTCGGCAACCGGTACCGGCGCGGCATCGAACCCCGTGAGCACGCCGATCACCGCCACGGTGCCGCCCATCCGGGCAGCACGCACCGAGTGGGCCAGCGTCTCCGGCCCACCGAGGTCCACCACCAGATCCGCCCCGCGTCCCCCGGTGATTCGCTTGACCTCGTTCTCCCAGTCCGGCGTATCGCGGTAGTTGATGAGATGCGCCGCTCCCAGCGCAGATCCGATCTTGAGCTTCTCATCAGACGATGAGGTCACGATGACGTCCGCACCGAGCGCGTGCGCGAACTGGACGGCGAACAACGAGACACCTCCGGTGCCCTGCGTGACGACCACGTCGCCGGGACCGATTCCGGCCTCCAGCAACGCATTCCACGCGGTGACCCCCGCGCACGGCAGGGTCGCCGCTTCGATGTCACTCAAATGCGGTGGCGTCGCGACCAGCCCGTCGCTGGCCGCGATGCGGTACTGCTGCAACCAGCCGTCCCCGCTGTCGCCGGGCAGCTCGGCCTTGGCCTGCGGAGTGGGCGGCCCGTCGTGCCAACCCGGGTGGAAGGCGCTCATCACGCGGTCGCCCACCGAGAAGTCGGTGACATCGGGACCGATCGCCACGACCTCGCCCGCGCCGTCGCTCATCGGGACACGAGGCCACTCCCCCCAGATCAGCCCGGCCAGATTCACCATGTCGTGATAGTTGACGCTCGACGCGTTGACCTTCACCAGCACTTCACCCGCGCCGGGATCCGGCACCGGCCGCTGCTCCGGTTCCGGCGCCGCCCCTTGCGCCGTCATCACCATCGCCGTGTAGGTGCTCATGCGATTCCCGCTTCCTGCCTCAGCTGTTCCCACTTCTGTTGCGCCGCAGGCCGACGCGACGGCAGATGTTCGGTCGGCCACCCGTCGACAGGCTGATACTTCTTGAGCACATGCCGGGCCAGCACCGACTTGTGCAGCTCATCGGGGCCGTCGCCGATCGATCCGAACCGGGTGATCCGATACCACTGCTCGACGGGCAGATCACCGGAGTACCCCAGCGCTCCACAGACCTGAATCGTGCGGTCGAGCACCGCGAGCACGACCTTCGACACGTGCGCCTTAACCATCCCCAGATCGGCGCGCACCGCACCGGCCCCCAGCCGATCCATCTTCCAGGCGGTGTGGAACGTCAACAACCGCGCGGCCTGAATCTCAGTGTGCGACAACGCGATGAAGTCCTGGACCATCTGATGCTCACCGAGCAGACGCCCGTGCGACTGCCGCGACACGGCGCGCTCCCCCATGATGTCCAGTGCACGTTGCGCCTGTCCGAGCCAGCGCATGGCGTGGTGGATCCGGCCACCACCGAGGCGCTGCTGGGCCAGCAGGAAACCCGCACCCCGCGGCCCGATCAGATGATCCGCCGGTACCCGGCAGTCCCGGAGCACCACCTCGGCGTGGTTACCGCGCCGGCCGTACTCCGGGTCGGCGTGCGCCATTGTGGGAATCTCCCGGACGATCTCGAGGCCGGGCGTATCGGTCGGCACCACGAAAATCGATGCGTGCCGGTGCGGCCGCTTGTCGGCATCGGTCTCGGCCACCACCAGGATGATGTCGGCACACGACGCGTTGGTGGTGAACCACTTGTGGCCGTTGATGATCCAACTGTCACCGTCAGTCACGGCGGTGGTGGCGATGACGGTGGGGTCGGCGCCGGCCAGGAACGGCTCGGTCAGGGCGAAGGCGCTCGAGATCTCACCGCGCAGATTCGGGAACAGCCACCGTTGCTTCTGCGCCTCGTCGGCGCCGTGGGCGAGCAGTTCCATATTGCCGCTGTCCGGCGCCTGCACACCGAACAGTTCCATCGACATCATGCAGCGGCCGATGATCTCCGACATCAGGGCCAGTTTGAGTTGACCGCCGCCGGTCCCGCCGAGGGCGGGATCGAGGAACATTCCCCAGAGCCCCTGCGCTTTGACCCGGTCCTGCAGATGACGTTTGACCGCCTGCCATTCGTCGGCGGGCAGCTCGGAAAGGATCGGCTCCAGCGGGATCACCTCGGCATCGATGAACTCCCGCATCCACGCCAGCTGCTCGGCGAACTCGGGGTCGGTTTCGAAATCCCACGCCATGACAGCCCTTCCGCCGAGTCGGATCACAGTGTAATCATGGTGTGATCGTCGAGCGCAACGCCGCGGAGGTACCGACCGATGAGAGCGTGGCAGGTGCACGGCCCCGGCGAGCCCGAGGCCGTTTTGCGGTTGGTGGAGCGCGAGGTGCCCGACCCCGGGCCTGGTCAGGTGCGGGTCCGCGTCGCCGCGGCCGGAATCGGCCTGCCCGATGTCCTGATGTGCCGCGGCACCTATCCGCTCACCCCCGCCGTCCCCTTCACCCCCGGCCAGGAGATGGCGGGCACGGTCACCGCGGTCGGTCCCGGGATCGACATCCCGATCGGTACCCGGGTCATGGGAGTCAGCGACTTCATGAACGGCAACGGCTCGTTCGCCGAGGAAGCATTGGCGCCTGCGGCGTCGGTCGTCCCCGCGCCCGCGACGCTCGACGACTGCGCCGCCGCCGGCTTCTGGATCCCCAACGTCACCGCGTGGACCGGTCTGGTCGATCGCGGGCAGCTGCGAGCCGGGCAGCGCCTGGCAATCCTCGGTTCGGCCGGCGGCAGCGGCATCGCGGCCGTCCAACTCGGTAAGGCATTGGGAGCCACAGTGATTGCGGTGGCCGGTGACCAGAGTCGTGCCGAGTTCTGCCGGTCGTTCGGCGCGGACCACGTCGTGGTGGCCAGAGACGACGCCGCCGACGACGGCCGTCCCCTGGCCCAGGCTTTGCGGGAACTCACCGACTGGCGGGGCGTCGACATGATCTTCGACCCGGTCGGCGGGGCTCAGGGCAGCAACGCGATGGGCGCACTGGCCCGCGACGGCCGACACCTCGCCGTCGGTTTCGCCAGCGGCAGCTGGCCGACGGTCGACGTCCAGATGATGGCGGTCACCAACACCTCACTGGTGGGTGTTCTCGCCGCCCCGGAGTCGCGCGAACACACCGAGGACGTGCTGCGCGGCCTCACCGACCTCCTCGACCGCGGCGCCATCCACGACACCGTCGGCACGCGGTGGGCGTTCGCCGACGCTCCCGCAGCCCTCACGCACGTTGCCGACCGCAGCCAACCGGGCAAGTGCGTCCTTGCCGTGTGACCAGCGGGTCAGGCCAGGGCAGCCCGTTCGACATCGAGCAACTGCTCGCCGCGCCGTTCCTCGTCATAGGCCTCGCGGCCACCGCGCAGGCCGAACAGTCGCTTGGACACCAGCAGATAGATGACCGCGGCGACGTTGATGACGAACGCTCCCCCGCGGGTGAGCGTGACCCCTTTGACCAGGAGGTCGTAAACCTCCAACGGCAGGAAGATCGACGTCGCGACCACGGCGAAGTATTCGCCCCAGCGCGACAGCAGCCACAAACCGACACCCTCGATCAGCTCCAGCAGCGCGTAGACCAGCAGCGCGACGAACACCAGCATCAGCGTGCCGGGTGTGGTGGCCAGTGCCTTCTCCAACTCGTGCACGGCGGTCATCTGGTCGACTTTGATTCCCGACGCCCGCAGCAATGGCAGGTCGCGTTCGACGGCGGCTTGGATCGAGCCCTGCGCGCCACGGAACTGCCACACCGCCCACGCGGCAAGCGCGATCAGCAGCGCCCGAACCCACCGCTCCACTGCCAGCGCCCGCACGATGATCGCCTGCCGCAACGCGCCGCCGCGAAGGATCAGCGGGGCGTGGTCGGCGGGGCCGCGGCCATGGGGAGGTCCGATGACGAACTCCCCGCACCGCAGGCAACGCCACACTTCACCCAGCCCCGTCGTCCCGCTCAACCGCTCGGCGAGGGCGGCGTCGTCGGGTGCGTAGGTGACGTGCCCTTGCCGCGCGCAGGTGAACAGTTCCCAGCGGTTGATGCCGCGGGGTGACTTCTCAGCCCTGCGCTGTTCCTTCGATGTCGCCACCGATCCATCATGTCGCCTCACGATGTCAACTACCTGCGGCTGTCACGATCGGGGCGAACTTCGCGCGTAACCGCTCCACAAAGGCGCCGACTTAGCTTAAGATTCGCTGAGAAAGCAAACGGGTGCCCGGCCGCCTCGGCAGTTTGGCACCCACATCGGGGGGTTTGCCTGAAGTCCGCCGACTTCACCGGCAACAGACGACGCACGAAGGCGGTACTTCCATGGCAAATGTCCAGCGTGGCGCACGAGCTGGTGCAGCCGCCGTCGCATTGGGCCTGTCTCTGGTCTGGCCGACCGTCGCCATTGCCAGTGCGGACAGTCCCGACAGCGGTTCGTCCTCCACATCGGCCGGTCCGGCAAAGGCCAAGAGCGGGGTCGCAAAATCGGCTCGCACGGCCAAACCCAGCCAGAACAACACCGCGTCGTCATCGTCGAAGACGCCCTCCGCCGCCAGCAGTAGCAGCCGCAAGCCCACGTCAGCGGCGCGCGTCCACGCCGGCATCCCCGCCCCGACGAGCGTCGAGAAGCCCACGGCGCAGTCCAGCCGCACGGTCTACGACGCCACGTCCGCCGCGAGTGCCACGTCCGCCGCGAGCGCCGACGCCGAGAGCACCCCGGCGCAGACAACCGACAGCCAGCAGTCGGCCACCAGCTCCACCACCCAGGCGGTGACCGCCACGCCGACCCCGGCGAGCGGGAAGGCAACGACGATCACCGCCTTCCGGGTGCCCTCGGCCAGCGCGTCGCCCACCGATGTGTTGACCAGTCTGGTGGGCTCGGTTCAGGGGCTTTTCGAGGGCGCTGCTCTGTTGGTGCGCCGCACGTTCTTCAATGAGGCACCGACGGTCGCGCCCGTTCAGCTGACCGGTGAGACCACCGGGCCGATCACCGGGACCATCGATGCGACCGACCCCGAGGGCGATCATCTGGTCTATAAGGTGACCCAGCAAGGCCACTACGGGAATGTCGTGGTCAATTCGGACGGCAGCTACACCTACACCCCGACTGCGGACTTCACGGGCGTCGACTCGTTCGTCGTCTCGGCGACCGACACCGGTCCGCACATCAACCTGCTCAACTGGTTCCGAACCTCCAGCGCCTATGCGGCCGGGGCCATCTACCAGGAGCCGGCGAACGCCCACCGGATCACATACACCTTCACCTACGGCAACGGTTCGCAGTTCTGGTCCAGTGCCGCTCGTGCCGAGTTGGCGGCGACGGCCATCTACCTGTCGAGCTATTTCGAGCCTCAGTACGACGTCAACATCACCTATGCCGTCACCGGCCAGTACTCGCTGGCGGGTGGGACGCTGGCATCGGCAGGAAGCGACCTGATCAGTGACAATGCCGGCTTCTACGACACCGTGGTGGAGAACAAGATCCTCACCGGTGTGGACTCCAATGGGTCGGCCGCCGACGGAACGATCGACTGGAACTTCGGCTACGGCTGGGGCTACTTCTCGACGGTGCCCGGGGGAAGCTACGACTTCCAGTCCACGGCGATGCACGAGCTGCTGCACACCTACGGCTTCCTGTCGGTTGTCGACAGCGTCGCCTCCGGCAACAACGCTGGGCCGAATTGGACCACCTTCGACAGCCACATGGTCGACAAGAACGGGAACTCCGTGTTCAACGGCACGACGTTCAACACCGCCTACAACCCGAATCTGACCGGCGGCGTCAGCAACGGCATGTACTTCGGTGGCGCCAACGCGATGGCGGCCAACGGCGGAAACCCGGTACCGCTGTACAGCCCGAACCCGTGGGAGTCCGGCAGCTCAATGTCGCACCTGAACGACGACTACTACACCGGCGCCGATGAGAAACTGATGAACGCCTCATCGAACACCGGGCTGGGCGTCCGGACACTGAGCCCCATCGAGATCGGGATCATGAAGGATCTCGGCTACACGATGGTGTCGGCGTCCCCGACCGTGGCGGTGCTGTTCATCGGCCTGATGCTCGTCCGCCGCCGGCGGCAGTAGCACCGCGAACGGTCAGTTGCTGCCTGGGCAGGAGATCGTGAGATAGACGGTCGTGTTGGCAGGCGGGTGATCCCCCTGCAGGCCGTCGACACCGGTGATCTTGCACTCCGACAACGGGCGGTCACTGCCGCTTCCGGCGGAGAAGTTGTACTGGACGTTGTAGCCCTGACTCTGCAGCGCCAGCATGCCGTCCGCCGCGTTCTGGTTCTGGTTGAAAGCACGCGGCGGCATCTGGATGACTCCCTTCTCGGTGGGAGACGGGGCTGGTTTGCTCGTCGAGGCGCTACTCGAGGTGGTGGACGACGGGCTCTCCTTGGACGACTGGCCGCATCCCGCTGAAAGACCGGCAACGGCAACGATTGCCAGAAAGCCGCCGGCCAGCGTGAGCTGACGAGACATCGTGACCGACCGATTAATGCCGTGCTTGACCATGCCGCAAAACCTATCGGCCTGCGCGAAACCGTCAAACCCGATCAGCCCTTTCCTGAGGCCGCGTCAAGAGATGTTCGTCCGCGCGCAACCTTCCCGACATCACCACCCCGTCGCGCCGCCGCTGATAGTCTCCGACGAATCGGGGGTGCGGCGACGATGCCCATTGGGTCAATTCGGACACGAAGCGCCAGTCGGGCGAAGTGGATCTCGCTCGTAGCTGTCGCCGCGACCCTTGTCGCCCTTGCGTATTCGGTCACCCCGTCCGACCGGACCCCAGCACTGCCCGGCGCTATCAGCGGTCCGTATGCGTCGCTGCTGACGGCATCCACCGACCTGGGTCCATCCGGCGCCGCTGTGGTCCAGCTGATTGCCGGGCTTCGAGACGATTCCCGACCCGCGACGCTGATCAGCTGGGCTCAGCAGCACGGACTGTCGGTGCGCTGGCGCCCGGGCGATCACTGGGCCGCGGTGACCGGCGCGGCGTCCGCGGTCGGCCTCGCCTTCGATGTCGCCGTACACGACTTTCGCGGCCGGACCGGTCAGGTCTTCTACGCCTCGCCGCAGCAGCCGGCCGTTCCTACGCCCGTCGTCGGCGACGTGACCGAGCTCGGCCGGATCCTCGGATACGTCCCGCACAACGAATCGGTCCCGGTTATCGTGCCGCTGGATGTGCCCGATCAAGGGCTGGGACCGGCCGGGCTGCTCCGTACCTACAACGCCGCGCCGCTGCGCGAAAGCGGGTACACCGGTAAAGGTTCGACAGTTCTGGTGTTCGCCTTCGACGGGTTCGACCAAGAGGACCTCGACATGTTCGCGTCCGCCTTCGACTTGCCGAAGTTCACCCCAGAACTGATGGGCGACATGCCATCTCAGCGCAGCGGCGAGGCGACCATGGACCTGGAAGCCATCCATGCCGTGGCCCCCGACGCCAAGACGGTATTGGTCAACGCCCGGGGTACCGTGTCCGGTGACGCCACCTATCAGAAGATCGGCGCCTTGATGGAAGAGGCGGATCGACGTTATCCCGGTGCGATATGGAGCTTTTCGATCGGCTGGGGATGCGACAAGATCGCGACCGCCGCGGATCTGATCCCGGCCCGTTCTGCACTTCGTGCCGCGCTGCGACGCGGCACCACCGCGTTCAACGCCAGCGGCGACCTCGCCGGACTGGAGTGCAAGGGTGGCCACAACTGGTCCTCCCCACCGTCACCCGACGACGTCGGCCTGGATTCGGTGGCCTCTCTGCCGGAGATGACCGATGTCGGCGGTACCACGTTGTCCACCGACGCCGACGGGCGTTGGCTGGCCGAACAGTCGTGGTTCGCACCCGCTATCTCCCACGGCACGGGCGGTGGGGTGTCCAACTTGTTCGAGCGGCCGCCGTGGCAGGCGGGGCTACGCGTGGCGGCTCCGCCCGGACGCCGGCTCACCCCGGACATCGCGGCCGTCGCTGACCCGTACACCGGTGTGCGCATCGTCTTTCGACGCCAGCACGTCATGGGTGGCGGCACCTCGCTCGCCGCGCCGATCTGGGCCGGGATGACCGCGCTGATGAACGACTATCTTCGACGCAACGGCGGCGGCCCCATCGGAGAGCTCAATCCTCTGTTGTACGAGATTGCCCAGGGTGCAAGGCTTCCCGCATTCCGTGACGTCACTCTGGGCGGCAATGCCGTCGATGACGCAGGCCCCGGCTATGACCTCGTGACGGGACTGGGAACTCCGGACCTCGACCATCTGGCACGCGACATTCTGGCGCTGCAGAAATGCGGTGTCGGATGCGGCTGAGCATGGAATGCCCGGCGTGCGGCACCGAGGTTCCCGCCGGGGTGTACTGCGGAACCTGTGGCGCACACCTGAATCCGCAGCCGGGAGATGGCCCGCAGTGGCTGCGCCCGCGCGCGTTTTGCGCCGCGCCGGACGAGCACGTGTTGCGGCCGGCGATTGCCAGTTCGTTGTTTCCGCACCTGAGTCAATTCTCCCGCACACCATTCAATCTGGGGCTCGTCCTCATCGTCGTGGCGATGGCGGTCGCCATCCAGTCGGCTCTGCCCGGCGCCTTGGTGACCGTCTCGGCGCTCGGCCTGCCGCTGCTGTTCGCGATCTACCGGCACCAGTCCGGGATCTACCGCGACATTCCGCGCAGTTCGCTGGTGATCACCGTCGTGTTGGGGATTGCGATGGGCGTCGGCTGGGTCTTTCTGACCGGTGATCTGGTGATCCGGGAAACGGGGGCACCATTTGATGCCGGTATCGCCGGGCGCCGAGTGCTGCGCGACGGCCTCGGGGTCGCCGAGGGCGGGGCTCTGTTGATGATGATTCCCGCCGTTGTCGTGCGACTGGTGCGGCCGGGAGCGCGGGAATCGTTGAACGGCTTCGTGATAGGCGTTCTGTCGGCTCTGAGCTTCACCGCGGCGGCGACGTTCACCCGGCTTGCACCGCAATTCGCGGCTGCTACCGTCGCCAAGAACAGGCCGGTGGAGTGGCTGCTGGTGGAAGCCGGCATCCGCGGGCTGGCGATACCGCTCACCGCGGCCTGCGCCGGCGGATTGATCGGTGCCGCACTGTGGTTCAAGCGTCCGGCCGGTGCGGTCCGGTGGCGACGGTCTTTGGTGGTCGCCGCGTTGACGGTCTTCGGGACCATCGTGTTGGGGGTCTACGCGATCGTCGGCATCACCGACGTCGCCGGCCTTGCACAGGAGAAGATGCTCGCCCTGCACATCGCGATGGCGTTGGTCGCACTGCTCGCACTGCGCCTCGGTCTGCAACTCGCCCTGCTACACGAGCAGCCCGATCCGGTGCGTGGCGAGCCGCTGCTGTGTCTGCACTGCCGAAACGTGGTGCCCGAGATGGCGTTCTGTCCGTCCTGCGGTGCGGCAAACCACGCGTCATCGGCCAAGTCCCGAGCCGACCGGCGGGCGGTCATCCCGACGGCAGGAGCGCAGACCGACGCGGCAACCGAGCTCTGGCCGGGATACTCGGTGGATGCGCAGACATACACCTCACCACCGTTGTCTCGCACGTCGAGCGTCCGCGTACTGAGCTCGTGGCTGGTGGTGATCGTGGTGATCACCACGCCGCTGATCGCCCTGTCCGCAAGCATCTCCGAGCCGGCTGTCGTCTACAACTGCCCGCCGGATTGCGGTCGGCCGCCCACCGGAACGCCGGTCGCGGCGCTGCCCCGGTTCACCGCGCCCGACGGCGGGTTCTCGGTGTCCTACCCCGCACCTGGCTCGGCCTACGATCTCTCTTTCGCCGACGACGGCGTGACGGCGCGGTTCACCGGCGGGGACGGCGGCACGATGAAGCTGTGGGGCATCCCGGCCGGCGGAAAGTCGGCCAGAGAGGTCGCCGAGGCATTCCTGGCGGCGCGCTATCCGGACGCCCGGACGGCCTACGAGATCCCGAACGCGATGGTCGGCTACCAGTTCGGCTACGGCGAGGTCGCCGACATCTGGCCGCAGGACGGCGATGCCAGTTACCGGCATCTGCGGCTGGTAATCCTCGTCGCGGTCAAGCACGACCTGGCGCTGATCGCCGGTGCCATCGGTCCCTACCGCCAGTTCGGCCCGACGTTCGGCCCCGGCCGGCCGGCGAGCGCCAACCTGGAATTGGCAATGGACTTGGACAAATACGTCAACAGCTTCTCCTGGCAGGGCGATCCGGCACGCTGACCGATGAGCGTCCGACGGTCAGCGGCCGAATATTCCGGTGATCAGCAGCACCGCACCGATGACCACCAGCGCGACCGCACTGATCTCGGCTTGGCGGCGCTGAATCCACGCCCGCAACCGCTCCAGCGATCGGTCGAATCGCGTGGCCGCCACCGCGTGGGCCAGCACCGGCAGAAGTGTTCCCGAACCCGCCACCACCACGAAGTACCCCACCGCGACAACCTGAGCGGCAGGCCCGAGCGTGGCCGCGTCGATCGCCAAACCCGCTGCGGCACAAGCGACGATGATCTTCGGGTTGAGAACTCCGAACGCCACGCCGATCGCCGCGGTGCGGGCCGGGGACCATCTGCCGATGGCGTCGAGCCAGTGCGACGATCGCACGGCTTTCTTTCGCCGCAACCACAGCCACCCGCCGGTCACGATCAGCGCGACGCCGCCGACCAGCCGCAGACGCAACTGCCAGACCGATGACGTCTCGGCCGAGCCGCCCACGAGCCTGGGGACATTCAGGAAAAGCACCGTCAACACCGTCAGCCCGGTCACCCAGCCGGCCGCGAACGACAGTCCCGCGGCGCGGGGCCGCGCGGAATACAGCACCAGCAGCAAGGCCGGCAGTATCGAGATCGGCGAGAGTGCCACCACCAACGCCAGCGGAATCAGCTCGGCGGACACCGCAGCCCAGTCACCCGACACCCATCACCTCCGGTCAGCAGCGCCAAGTTACGCAGTCCGGGCCGCCGGCGACAGCCTTGCGCGCAGCGTAATTCGAGGGCGGTCAGTCCTCGTCGGCGGCGTCGGATCGCGGCCTCGGGTCGCCGAACAGCGGGCGCCGCAGCGGCTGATGCCCGTGCACACCCTCGGCGTAGGCGGTTTCGGCGTGCTGGGTGAAGTCCACCCCCGCGGTCTCGTCCTCAGGGCTGAGCCGGAAGCCCATCGTCCGATCGATGAGTTTGGCGAGCGCGAACGACATGATGAACGCGTACGCCGCCACCACGACCATCGCGACCGCCTGCTTACCCAATTGAGCCAGTCCGCCGCCATAGAAAAGGCCCTGCGGCCCGCCGGTCATCACCGCGGTGGCCAGGAAGCCGATCAGCAGCACGCCGACCACGCCGCCGACGAAGTGCACACCGACCACGTCGAGCGAGTCGTCATAGCCGAACCGGAATTTCAGGCCGATCGCGAACGAACACACGACGCCCGCCGCCACCCCGACGATCGCGGCTCCGAGGGTGTTCACGGTGCCGCACGAGGGTGTGATCGCGACTAGCCCCGCGACGACCCCGGAGGCCGCGCCGAACGTCGTCGGCCGCCCGTCGCGAATCTGCTCGACCGACAACCAGCCGAGCATGCCCAGGCAGCCGGCCACCAAAGTGTTGAGGAAGATGGCCGCCGCCGTGCCGTTGGCAGCGAGCGCGGATCCGGCGTTGAAGCCGAACCAGCCGAACCACAGCAGTCCGACGCCCAGCAGAACGAAGGGCAGGTTGTGCGGGCGCATCGCGTCGACCTTGAACCCGATGCGCGGACCCAACACCAGGGCCAGGGCCAGCGCGGAGGACCCGGAGACGATCTCGACGACCAGGCCGCCGGCGTAGTCGAGTACCCCGAGCTTGAAAAGCCAGCCGCCGGGGGCCCAGACCCAGTGCGCGACAACGGCATACACCACGATGGACCAGACCGGCACGAAGATCATCCACGCGGCGAACTTGGCCCGGTCGGCGATCGCGCCGCTGATCAGCGCGGCGGTGATGATCGCGAAGCTGAGCTGGAATGTGGAGAAGAGCAGTTCGGGAACCTGGCCGTGCACAGTGCCGGGGCCGATTCCGGCCATCCCGATGTGCGATAGGTCGCCGATCACCCCGCCGAGGCTGGTTCCGGAAAACGCGAGCGTGTAGCCGAACAGCAACCAGGCCACGGTGACCAGCGGAATGGCGATGAAGCTCATCATGATCATGTTGAGCACACCGGTGGTGCGGACCATGCCGCCGTAAAAGATGGCCAGTCCCGGTGTCATCAACAGGACGAGCGCTGTGCTGGCCAGCAGCCACGCGGTGGCGGCAGGATCGATCGCTTGCAAAGTCCGGCTCCTTCGACGGTCCCGACGAGAATGTCGGCGCGAAGTTTCGACGGTGCGGCGATCATGTTTCGGGCGTGTTTCGCGCGGGCAAAGCGACGCGACCGAGGACTGACGAAGCGCCCCTCACCACCCCATCGAGCCGGGGATTCCCTTGAACGGACCGACCACCCGGCTGGTGATCCAGCCGCCGTAGAACCCGCCCGGTTGGGGCACGACCGTCTCACCGTCGACGGTGCACCGGTCGACCAAGCTGGCCATCACCGCGACGGCACCGGCGATCTCGGCGAACGGAGGCGTCGGCCGGGGGTAGGTCCACGCCGCCCTGGACGCCACCGCGTCGCCGGCCACCAGGTCGTAGTAGCGCGCCTGCCCTTTCCATTCGCACATCGATGCTCCCGGCGCGTCGCGCAGGACACCGTCGGAGAAAGCCTCCCGCGGTAGGTAGTAGGTCGGCGGATGACTGGTCTCGAGCACTCGCCAGCTGCGGGTGGTGGTTGCGATCACGCGGCCGCCGAGTTCAACGGTGATCGTGCCCGCGAACGGCTCCAGGCGCGGCGGACGCGGGTAATCCCACACTGATTCCTGGCCCGGGCCTGCCTGCTCCGGTGTCGGCCACTCGTTCATGCTTCGACGATACGAAGATGGACGGCGTGATGGGTGACTGGTGGCTGATTCCGGTCTCGCTCGCCACCGCCCTGGTCGTGGCGTGGCTGGTCCTGGCGATCACGCTGTGGGTCAGCAAACCCGACCAGGTCGGCATCACCGACCTGCTGCGCCTGCTGCCCGACACGGTGCGGTTGCTCAAGCGGCTGGCCGCCGACCGGCAGCTGCCGCGCCGCATCCGCGTCGTTCTCGCCGGCGTGCTGATATTTCTGGCCTCGCCCATCGACCTGATTCCCGACTTCATCCCGGTGCTCGGCTACGCCGACGACGTGATCATCACGGCCCTCGCGCTGCGCTGGGTCACCCGCACCGCGGCGCCGGAGGCGCTGGCGAGGCACTGGCCGGGGACGCCCGACGGACTGGCCGCGCTGCGCCGGTTGTGCCGGTTGCCCGAGCCGGTTTGACCAACCCTCGGTGACGATGGCCTTCTCCTTCGGTACGCTCTGCTGAGCGACTGCTTAGCGCTGTCGTGATCCGGCTCGCCGACGACGCATTGGAGCGAACGCCATGGCCGCACCAGCCACCCGCTACGCGGGAACCCGTGTCCCGCGGGTCGAGGACACTCGACTGCTCACCGGGCACGGCACCTATGTCGATGACGTCGTCCGGCCCGGCATGCTGCATGCCTGCTTCGTGCGCAGCCCGTTCGCGCACGCCCGGATCAACCGCATCGACACCTCGGCGGCCGTGGCCATGCCCGGTGTGCATGCGGTCCTCACCGCGGCCGATCTGAACGGCGACGTCCACGAGGCGTGGCACGCGGTGGCGGGCAAGGACGTCGCGGACACCCCGCGCCCGCCGCTGGCCGAGGGTGAGGTGAAGTTCGTCGGAGACCCCATTGCGATCGTGATCGCCGAGAACCGCTACCTCGCCGAGGACGCCCTCGAACTGATCGACGTGGACTACGACCCGCTGCCCGCGATCGCCGATTTCACCAGGGCCGTGGGCCACGAGGCGGTGGTCCACGAGGCCTACCCCGACAACGTCGCCGGTGGCCTGGCCGGAGCGCCGCCCGACGAAGAGGCGTTCGCCGCGGCCGCCTATGTCGCCGACGAACGGATCTATCAGCAGACCCACGTGCCGGTGCCGATCGAGACCCGCGGGCTGGTCGTCGAATGGGTCGCCGCGACACAGGAACTCACCTTGTGGGCCTCCACCCAGACGCCGCACGAATTGCGCGCCTTCGCCGCGCGGCTGCTCGGCATCCCGGCCCAGGGCGTGCGGGTGATCGCCCGGGACACCGGCGGCGGTTTCGGCCAGAAGGTCGTTCCGATGCGCGAAGACATGTGCATCCTGCTGGCCGCGCGCAAGGTCTCGGCACCGCTGAAGTGGATCGAGGACCGCCGCGAGAACCTGATGTCGGCCGGGCAGGCCCGTCACGTCGACGGCCGGGCGCGAATGGCATTCGACGCCGACGGTGCGATCACCGCCGTCGACATCGACTTCATCCAGGACATCGGCGCCTACCCCACCCCGTACCCGGTGCTGACGACCGCCGCGATCGGAATGTTCTTCCCCGGCCCCTACCGGGTGCCCAAGTCGAGCTTCAACTACAAGACGGTGTTCACCAACACCAGCGGTCTGGCCGCCTACCGCGGACCCTGGCAGTACGAAACCCTCACGCGGGAAATACTTCTCGACATAGCAGCCCGCAAGATGGGCATCGATCCGGTCGAGCTGCGCCGCAAGAATCTGCTCCGCCGCGACGAGATGCCGTTCTTCAACCCCAACGGCATGCCGTACGACCACGTCGCGCCGATGGAAACCTTCGAACAGGCCGTCAAGATCCTCGACCATGAAGGCTTCCGCAAGGAGCAGGCCGAGGCGCTGGCGCAGGGACGCTACCTCGGGCTCGGATTCTCGGCCTACATCGAGCCGACCGGGGCCGCGACAGGACACCTGGCCACCGAGGGCTGCACCATCCGGATGGAGCCGACCGGCAAGATCAATGTGTACGTGAACGGCGGCTCGAGCGGCAACAGCATCGAGACCACCGTCGTGCAACTGACCGCCGACGCGCTCGGCGCCGACATCGCCGACGTGTCGACGATTCAGGGCGACACCGCGGTGACGCCGTACGGCGCAGGCACCCAGGGCAGCCGCAGCGGACCGATGACCGCCGGCGCGGTCAACGACGCGGGCACGATCCTGCGTGGCCAGCTGGTGGCGATGGCGGCCCACGTGCTCGGCGTGCCGGAGGACGATATCGAGCTGGCCAACTCGAAGGCCACCTCCCGCGAAGATTCCTCCAAGAGTGTGTCTTTCGCGGATCTGGCCTATCGGTCCTACTACGAGCCCCAACAGCTCGCGCCGGGGATGGCGGCCACGCTGGAGGCCACCGCGCGATTCACCTCGCAGACGATGATCCACTGGGCCAACGCCACTCACGCCTGCACGTGCGAGGTGGACGTCACCACCGGCCGGGTCACGCTGACCCGCTACATCGTCAGCGAGGACGTCGGCCCGATGATCAACCCCAACATCGTCGAGGGGCAGATCGCCGGCGGCACCGTGCAGGGCATCGGCGGCGCATTGTTGGAGAACCTCGTGTATGACGACGAGGGAAATCCGTTGTCCACCACGTTCGTCGACTACCTGCTGCCCACCGCGACCGAGGTACCGCCGATCGAGTACGGGCACGTCGAGGTGCCCAGCCCGGGCGTCGGCGGCTACAAGGGATGCGGCGAGGGCGGCGCCATCGGCTCGACGCCCGCGGTGATCAACGCGATCAATGACGCACTGGCCCCGCTCGGGGTGACGGTCACGACATTGCCTGCCACGCCGTCACAGATCGTCGCCCTGATCGAGGCGGCCGCGACCGATTAGGTTGCGGCCGCGCCGGTTTCGACACCGCTTTCCGCGGCTTGGTGCACCGCGTTGACGATGCCCTGATAGCCGGTGCAGCGACAGAAGTTGCCCGACAGGCCCTCGCGGATCTCCTCGTCGGTGGGATGCGGGTTGTCGCGCAGCAGCGCGGTGATCGACATGACGAATCCCGGTGTGCAGAAGCCACATTGCAGCCCGTGACAGTCACGCAGGGCAGCCTGTACGGGCGACAGCTCACCGTCGGCCGAAGCCTCTCCTTCGACGGTGGACACCTCGGCATCCTCGGCCTGCACCGCGAACACCAGGCACGACCGCACCGCGGCCCCGTCGAGCAGCACCGTGCAGGCGCCGCATGAGCCGTGCTCACATCCCAGGTGCGTTCCGGTCAGGCCGCACCGCTCACGCAGGAAGTCGGCCAGGGTCAGCCGCGGCTCGACGGTCGCCTCATAGGGAGTCCCGTTGACGGACAACCGGATCGGACGTTCATGCATCGAAGGCCTCCTTGACCGCTGCCCGCCAGGCTTGCGCGGCCATGGCCGCGCCGATTTTTCGCCGGTAGTCGGCCGAACCCTGCAGGTCGGCCGGGATGTCGTCGAGTCCGGTCATCGCGAGCTCACCGATCTCCTCGGCGGTGACGTCGCCGACCGGGCGGCCTGCGATGGCCGACTCGGCGGCTGACGCTCGCCTCGGTGTGGCGGACAGTCCCAGCAGTCCGATGGCGCTGCGCCGAACCTTGTCGTCGTGGTCGAGTTCGACGGCGGCCACGGCACCGGCGATCGCGAAATCGCCATGCCGACGGGCGAATTCCTCGACCGCGAAGCCGCACCGGCCGGACCAGACCGGGAAGCGCAGACCCACCAGCACCTCGTCGGCTGCCATCGCGGTCTCCCACACCCCGGCGAAGAACTCGCCGGCCGGGATCTCACGCCGCCCGGATACCGACACCGCCTCGATCGTGGCGTCGAGCGCCAGGGCGACGGCGCCGTATTCGGCCGCCGGGTCGGCATGCGCGATCGACCCGCCGATGGTGCCCCGGCTGCGAATCTGGAAGTGCCCGATCAGCGGCGTGGCCCTGGTCAACAACGGCACGCTGGTGCGCACCCGTTCGTCGGCGCCGACCACCGCGTGGGTGGTGCCACCGCCGATCCACACGGAGTCGCCGTCGGCCCTGATGCCCTTCATCTCGTCGAGGCGCGAGATGTCGATCAGGTTGTCGAAGAACGCCAGGCGCATCGACAGCATCGGAACCAGGCTCTGTCCGCCCCCGAGGAGCTTGGCGTCGTCACCGAATTCGCTGAGCATCTGAGTCGCGGCGGCGACGCTGTCGGGCCGGTGATAGTCGAAGGGCGCCGGCTTCATCGGCGGCCGCCGCAGGTGGTCATGCTGAGCATGTGCTCAGCATAGCGGGCGGCGCAAGGCCTGGACGGATCCGTCCGGGTCCCGCTGGGCCACCCGGCCTAGCTGGGGCCTCACCAGCAATTGCCCGCATACTGTCGGTCATGGATCCGTCGCCGCCCTCACGTGCGGCCGCCGCGGGCAACCGCCGTGGCCGTCACCGAGAGCGGTCCAACACCGGCCGCCGGCGGGCGCTGCGCACCATCGTCCAGACCGTGGCCGGACTGGTCTCGGTGGTCGTGGTGACGCTCACCGGGCTGGCGTACTCCCAAGCACACGGACTGCTCAGCGGAATCACGGTGTCGCAGGCGCTCGGCTCCGACGAGCCGCGGTCCAGCGGTGGCGCGATGAACATCCTGCTGATCGGGCTGGACTCCCGGAAAGATCAAGACGGAAACGAACTGCCCGATGAGGTGCTCGACAAGCTGCACGCCGGCGACTCGGACTCGGGCGGCTACAACACCAACACCCTGATCCTGGTGCACATCAGCGCCGACGACCATGTCGTCGCGTTCTCGATACCGCGCGACGACTACGTCGCCGTCAGCGGGATCAAGGGCTACAGCCACATCAAGATCAAAGAGGCCTACGGGCTGACGAAGTTCCAGACCGAGCAGAAGTTGGTCGACGAGGGCATCGGCGACCGCAAAGAACTCGAGCGCGCGGGACGAGAGGCCGGCCGCAAAGCGACGATCCGTGCCGTCCGCAACCTGACCGGACAGCCCATCGACTACTTCGCCGAAGTCAACCTCGCGAGCTTCTATCACCTGGCGGACAGTCTGGGCGGCGTGGATGTCTGCCTCAACCATGCCGTACACGACGACTACTCGGGCGCCGATTTCCCGGCCGGCCCGCAGCGACTCAATGCCGAGCAGGCGCTGGCGTTCGTGCGGCAGCGGCACGGCCTGGAGAACGGGGACCTCGACCGCACCCATCGTCAACAGGCCTTCCTCCTGTCGGTCTCGCGCGAGCTGCAGCAGTCGGGCTCGTTCACCGATCTGGACAAGTTCAAGCGCCTGATGGATGTCGCCCGCCAGGACATCGTGTTGTCGCAGGGGTGGGGTGAGGACCAGTTCCGCAGGATGGCCGCGCTTGCCGGCGGCGACGTCGAGTTCCGAACCCTGCCGGTGGTGCGCTACGACACCATCAACGGCCAGGACGTCAACATCGTCGACCCGGCCAAGATCCGCGCCGAGATCGCCAGAGCGATCGGCGGCGACTCGGCGTCGGTGACCACTACCGCTGCGCCTCAACCACTTCCGCCGCCGAATCCGCACACCGTCGTCAGCGTGGTCAACGCGAGCGACACCTCGGGGCTGGCCTCGCAGGCGGCAAGCCTGCTCGGCAGGCACGAGTTCACGATCAGCGAGGTCCGAGACCGCGAGTCAGGCGAGCCGATCGACACGGTGATCACCTACGGAGCCGGGGCGCAGACCGATGCCCAGTCGGTGGCCACGCTGCTGGGCGTGGACAACGCCCCGCAGGCCACCGGCTCGGTGGCCGCCGACCACATCCGGGTGGTTCTCGGCCAGGGCTACGACCTACCGCCGGAGCAGCCGCAGACCGAGGACACCGTGGCGACCTCGACGGCCCGCAGCTGGTCGGAGATGACGGTCACGCCCACTCCGGACCAGGGCGCTCCGATCGACGGTGGCAAGGTGCCCTGCGTGAATTGAGGCTCGTGCCGAGTCCACTAACTTGGGTGCTATGCGCATCGGAGTCATCGGGCTGGGAAACATGGGCGCGGGCATGGCCGCGAATCTCATCAAGGCCGGCCACGACGTGACCGTCTACAACCGATCCCGGGCGAAGGTGGACGAGTTGGCGGCGGTCGGGGCCCGACCCGCCGACAGCGTGTCCGACGCGTGCCGCGGCGAGGTCGTTCTGACGATGCTCGCCAATGACGACGCGGTGACGGCGGTGACGTTCGGCGACGGCGGGATCATCGGTTCGGCCGGACCGGACACCGTCCACATCTCCTCCAGCACGATCAGCGTCGCGCTGTCGAAACGCCTCGCTGAAGCGCACGCCGCCGCCGGCCAGGAGTTCGTGTCGGCACCCGTGTTCGGCCGTCCGGAAGCCGCCGCGGCGGCGGCGCTGTTCGTCGTCACCGCGGGGCCGTCCGACACCGTGGGCGCGATGACGCCTGTCTTCGACGCGATCGGCCAGCGCACGTTCGTGGTGTCAGAGGATCCGTCGGCCGCCAACCTGGTGAAGCTGAGTGGCAATTTCCTGATCGGCTCGGTGATCGAGTCCCTCGGGGAGGCAATGGCGCTGGTGGACCGCGGCGGGGTCGACAAGCATCAGTATCTGGACATCCTGACGTCGACGCTGTTCTCGGCGCCGGTGTACAAGACCTACGGCGGGCTCATCGCCGGCGAGCAGTTCGAGCCGGCCGGATTCGCCGCACCGTTGGGGCACAAGGACATTGGTTTGGTCCTTGCCGCGGCGGAGGAGCTGCGGGTGCCGTTGCCGATCGCCAGCCTGCTGCGCGACCGGTTCCTGCGGCTGCTTGCCGCCGGTGGCGACCACCTGGATTGGTCTGCGGTCGGCAGCCTTGCGGCGCGCGACGCGGCGGCCTCAGACCACTCCGCGTAGCCCGTCGGCGCCGAACGCCGGCTCGAGCATCGCCGAGTAGTCCGGCCCGCGGCGCAGGTTCTGCCCGCCGTCGACGCCGATGATCTGTCCGGTGATCCACTGCGCGGCATCGCTGAGCAGGAACAGTGTCGCGTTCGCAACGTCGTCGACCTCACCGGGGCGCGGCAGCGGTGTGCATTCGGCGTAGTCCCCGCTGATCTCGGGGGAGTCGAGAACCATCTGCACCAGTTCGGTGCGGATCAGGCCCGGCCGGATGCCGTTGACACGCACCCAGGACGCGCCGAGTTCGTCGGCGGCCAGCTGGATCAGGTGGTCCAGACCCGACTTGGTGACGCCGTACGGGCCGAACCACCGGTGGGTGTTGCTGGACGCGATCGAGGAGATGCCGACGAAGGATCCACCGCCGCCACGTACCATCTGCCGGGCCGAATGCTTGAGCACGTACATCGAACCGTTGATGTTGAGGTCGACCGTGGCGCGCCAGGCTTCGGAGTCCATCTGGGTGATGGGACCGATGGTCTGCGACCCGCCTGCGCAGTGCACCGCACCGTGCAGTCGGCCGTTCCACGCCGTGGCGGCGTCGACCACCGCGGCGATCTGGTCCTCGTTGGTGACGTCGGCGGGCTCGTAGCGGACGCTGCCGTTCGGCGCGGCGGCGTTGATCTCCTCGGCGGTCGCGGCCAGCCGATCGGCACCGCGGCCAACGATCATGACGTTGGCGCCGGCCTTGGCCAGCCCCTCCGCCACACCCTTGCCGATACCGCTGCCACCACCGGTGACCAGGTACGTCCGATCCTCGAACGAGAGCTGCACGCCGACTCCTCACGCAAAACTGAAACAGGTTCTACGTATAGAACCACGGCGTCACGTCGTGGCATAGGGCCCGTCCCACCACCGCTTCCAGCGAACATCCACACGTAGTCAGTCCACCGCACCGCGGGATACGACGAGCCGGCCGAAATCCGCGCTCACCACATGCCGGGGAAGTAATTCGGTTTCATTCCCCGGGTCTGCGGCATTGTGGCACCCACATTTTGGCCGACCGCCGTTGTGCGTCGTGATCAGCGCTTCAGTCAACGGAGAATGTCACCGTCTTGAATATTGACCCCGGTGTAACGGCCCGGCGAGAGGTTCCGATAAAACGGCCGAACAACTGCGGGACTCCGATGCCAGCCATACACTGCCTCCACGGTCACGCAGCAAACCGAGCAGAAGGCACAATCATGGCTAACTTGAAGAATGCGACACGGCGCTTGGCTCTCGCGGGCGGCTTCGCGCTCGCGGTGGCGGCGGGCCCCGCACTGGCCGCCGTCGCCGTTCCGGCCATCGCCCCGATCGCCGAGTGTCCCCCCGGCCAGGCCGTCAATCCGGCGACCGGCGGTTGCGAAATGCAGCCCACCACGGGTCCCCAGGGCGGCCTGCCGCAGGTCCAGGGAATCCCTTGCACAGGCGCAAACACCGGTCAATGCATAGGATTGCAGGAAGAGCAGCAGGCTCCTGTGGTTCAACCTCGCTCGACCGTCAGTCCGTAAAAACGGAGGGCCGACTTCGGAACTCCGTCAACTTCTCAAGAAAGCGTGAAGTATGGCGATTTCCTCCTCAGTCGGCCGCCGCATCCTCCTCGCCGGCGGGTTCAGCCTCACCATCGCGGCTGCGCCCGCGGTTGCGTTCCTCGCTGCGCCGTCGGGCGCGCCGATGGGTCCGGTGATGGCATGCCCTGCCGGCGAGTCCGAGGATCTCTACACCGATCAGTGCATTCCGGAGTTGGTGCCCAACCAGCCGGGCGGCAATTACCCCACGCCGTCCAGCGGCGGCGGTAACGTGACCTACTCGACGCCGGGCGATTCCAGCAGCCTCCCCGAAGTTCAGGGGATTCCGTGCACCGGCGCCAACACCGGACAGTGCATCGGTCTGCAGGAGAACCAGGTTCCGGCTGTGTCTCCGCACTCGAGCATTTCGTCTAGCCCCTAGTCAGGGAGCAGATCAGAGAGGGCAACGATGCCGATCCACTTCACCTGGGTGACAAAGCTGCTCACCGCGGGCGTGTTCACGCTCGCGGTGGCCACAGCTCCGCTGGCGCAGGCAGAAGGCGAGGGTGGGATTCCCGAGCCGCAGCCGGTGCCGGTGCCTCAGCCGGTGGATACCCAGCCGGGCGGGTCGGCGGGTTGCCAATCGGGTGAGTCGCTGGACCCGTCGACCGGGAACTGCACACCCACCATGACCGCGGTGGCCACCACCAACGGCGATCAGGCGTTCGACGACCTACAGCCGCGGACCACCCAAGACGTGACGTCGACCTCCGACACCGGCATCGGAGCCGACCTGGTTCCCAACATCAACGGCACCCCGTGCACCGGATATTGGGAGTCGGCGGCGTGCTACGAGACCAGCCAGGACGAAGTCGCCGTCCAGCCCAGATCCACCATTTCCTCGAGCCCGTAGCGGCTCAAAGCCCCTTCGCTAAGGTTGAGCAATGCCTGCAAAAACAAATTCCACGGATATCGACGATGTCGAGCCGCTGGCCGACAGCACGGCGCGCCAGGCCCGTCGCGTCGTCGCGGCCTATGCGAATGACGCCGACGAGTGCCGGGTCTTCCTGTCGATGCTCGGCATTGGGCCCTCAAAGCTCGAGGCGTAACCGGTGTCCGGGGGCAAGGACGCCGCCCGCTCCGGAGATTCTGATTTCGTGGTGGTCGCCAACCGGCTGCCGATCGACATGGAGCGGCTGCCCGACGGCAGCGTGACGTGGAAGCGCAGCCCGGGTGGTCTGGTCACCGCGCTGGAGCCATTGTTGCGTCGCCAGCGCGGTGCGTGGATCGGCTGGCCGGGCATTGTCGACGGTCCCGAGGAACCCATCGTCGAGGACGACATGCAGCTCGTCCCGGTGCGACTGTCCGCCGAGGACGTCGCCGAGTACTACGAGGGTTTCTCCAACGCCACCCTGTGGCCGCTCTATCACGATGTGATCGTCAAGCCGATCTACCACCGGGAGTGGTGGGATCGCTATGTCGAGGTCAACCGGCGCTTCGCCGAGGCGACGTCGCGGGCCGCCGCCGAAGGTGCCACGGTGTGGGTTCAGGACTACCAGCTTCAACTGGTGCCCAAGATGCTGCGGACGCTGCGCCCCGATCTGACCATCGGGTTCTTCCTGCACATTCCGTTCCCGCCGGTGGAACTGTTCATGCAGATGCCGTGGCGCACCGAGATCATCGAAGGTCTGCTGGGCGCCGATCTTGTCGGTTTCCATCTGCCCGGTGGCGCGCAGAACTTCCTGTTTCTGTCGCGAAGGCTGGTCGGCGCCAACACCTCTCGCGCATCGGTTGGTGTACGGTCCCGATTCGGCGAAGTGCAGTTGGGCTTCCGCACGGTGAAGGTCGGCGCCTTTCCCATCTCGATCGATTCCGCCGAGTTGGACAGCAAGGCCCGTAACCGCGACGTTCGTAAGCGGGCGAAGGAGCTGCGGGCCGAACTCGGCAACCCGCGCAAGATCCTGCTGGGCGTGGATCGGCTCGACTACACCAAGGGCATCGACGTTCGGCTCAGGGCGTTTTCGGAGTTGCTTGCCGAGGGACGCGCGAAGCGGGACGACACCGTCTTGGTGCAGCTCGCCACTCCCAGCCGCGAGCGGGTCGAGAGTTATCGGGTGCTGCGCAACGAGATCGAGCAGCAGGTCGGCCACATCAACGGTGAATACGGTGAAGTCGGTCATCCGGTCGTGCACTACATCCACCGGCCGGTACCGCGTGAGGAATTGATCGCGTTCTTCGTGGCGTCCGACGTCATGTTGGTGACGCCGCTTCGCGACGGCATGAACCTGGTCGCCAAGGAGTACGTCGCCTGCCGCAGTGATCTCGGCGGCGCCCTGGTCTTGAGTGAATTCACCGGCGCCGCAGCGGAACTCCGACAGGCCTACCTGACCAACCCGCACGACCTCGAGGGCGTCAAGGACACCATCGAAGCCGCGCTCAACCAGACCGCCGAGGAGGGCAGGCGGCGGATGCGGGCGCTACGGCGGCAGGTGCTGGCCCACGACGTCGATCGCTGGGCGCGATCCTTCCTCGATGCACTCGCCGGTAAGCCCGTCACCGGTGAGGCCGAGTAGCCCCCTAGGCAGATCAGTCGCGGAGCAGGCCCATCACACCGAACGTCCGCTCCGGATCGCGGTCGGCAAAGTAGGCGCCCATCGAGGCGCCCAGTGTCGCCGGATCCCACGCGGCGCCGTCCGCATCGAACTGATGCTCGGTGGTCGGTGCGGCCACCAACGCGACCGACGGCCCGTAGACGACGAACACCTGCCCGTTGACCTTGTCCGAGGCCGGCGAGGCCAAGAAGCGCACGAGTGTCACCACATGTTCGGGCGACAACGGATCGACCTCACCCTCGGCCAGATCGGGAGCCTCGCCGAACACGTCGGCGGTCATCGCGGTGCGCGCCCGGGGAGCGATAGCGTTGGCCCGCACACCGTAGCGGCCGAGTGCGCGGGACGCCGTCAGCGTGAGTGCGGTGATGCCCGCCTTGGCGGCACCGTAGTTGGCCTGGCCGATCGGTCCCGACAGCCCGGCTTCCGACGTGGTGTTGATGATCCGGCCGTAGACCGATCCCCCGTTGTCCTTGGCCTGATTGCGCCAGTACGTCGCGGCGTTGCGGGTCAGCAGGAAGTGTCCGCGCAGGTGCACCGCGATGACCGCGTCCCAGTCCTCGTCGGACATGTTGAACAGCATGCGGTCCCGGGTGATGCCGGCGTTGTTCACGACGATGCTCAGCCCACCGAGCGAGTCGGCGCAGGAGACCAGCTCATCGGCCGTCGAGCGCTGGCTGATGTCGCCGGCCACCGCGACGCCCTTGGAGCCGGCGGCACTGATCTCATCGAGAACGTCGGATTGATCGAGCGCCTTGGCCATGTCATTGACGACGACCGTCGCACCGGAGCGGGCCAGCCCGATGGCCTCGGCGCGCCCGAGGCCCGAGGCGGCACCGGTCACCACGGCGACGCGTCCGGTCAGATCGGTGGCGTCGCCGGTCACTTCTGCAGTCAACTTACTAATACCTCTAGTCTTTGCGGGTCAGTGCTGCCCGAGGGCATTCGGCGATGGACTGCTCGGCCAGCGCCTCCTGGTCGGCGGGAATCGGATCCTTGGTCACCATCACGTAGTCCTCGTCGTCCAGTTCGAACAGGTCCGGCGCGATTCCCACACAGACGGCGTTACCTTCACAACGATCACGGTCGACTTCGACTCGCATGACAACCTCCTTGGCTGACAGACCCCGACGGCCGGGCGTTCGCAGCACCACGATACGACCAGATCGATCCACATCCCGGCCTAACGGGCGCTGGACCACAAGACTAGAACGTGTTACAACCAGGAGTGTCGGCGGGTCGTCGACAGCTTGCAACTTTCAGCGGAGGATCGAGTCGATGCGGATCAGTTACACCCCCGAACAAGAGGAGCTGCGCCGCGAGCTGCGCTCGTACTTCGGCAAGCTGATGACGCCGGACCGCCTGGAAGCACTCACCTCGACCTCGGGCGGCGAGATCGGCACCGGCAACATCTATCGCGAGACCGTTTCCCAGATGGGTAAAGACGGCTGGCTCACGCTGAACTGGCCCGAGGAGTACGGCGGGCAGAACCGCGACCCGATGGACTCCCTTATCTTCACCGACGAGGCGGCCATCGCCGGCGCGCCGGTGCCGTTCCTGACGATCAACAGCGTCGCGCCGACGATCATGGCGTTCGGCACCGAGGAGCAGAAGAAGTTCTACCTGCCCAAGATCGCCTCTGGTGACCTGCACTTCGCGATCGGCTACTCCGAGCCCGGCGCGGGCACCGACCTCGCGGCGTTGCGCACCACCGCGGTGCAGGACGGCGACGACTACGTGGTCAACGGTCAGAAGATGTGGACCAGCCTGATCCAGTACGCCGACTACGTCTGGCTGGCGGTGCGCACCAATCCCGAGGCGAAGAAGCACCGCGGCATCTCGGTGCTGATCGTGCCGACCACCGCCGACGGTTTCTCCTGGACTCCGGTGCACACGATGGCCGGCGTCGGCACCAGCGCCACCTACTACCAGGATGTCCGCGTGCCGGTCAGCAGCCGGGTGGGCGAGGAGAACGGCGGCTGGAAGCTGGTCACCAACCAGCTCAACCACGAACGGGTCGCACTGGTGTCGGCCCAGCCGATCTTCCTGGCGCTCAACCAGGTTCGGGAGTGGGCGCAGAACACCAAGGATGCCCACGGCAATCGCCTGATCGACTCCGAATGGGTGCAGCTCAACCTCGCGCGCGTGCTGGCCAAGGGCGAGTACCTCAAGCTGATCAACTGGGAACTGGCCTCCGCCAAGAGCGGGACGCTGAGCCCTGCCGATGCCTCTGCGGCCAAGGTCTTCGGCACCGAACTGGCCACCGAGGCCTACCGGTTGCTGATGGAGATCCTCGGGCCCTCAGCCACCCTGCGCCAGGATTCGCCCGGCGCCCTCCTCCGCGGCCGGATCGAGCGGATGCACCGCGCGGCCCTGATCCTCACCTTCGGTGGCGGCACCAATGAGATCCAGCGCGACATCATCGGCATGGTCGCCCTGGGCCTGCCCCGAGTCAACCGCTGACCCGACCCGAGACGACTTAGGACCAACATGGACTTCACCAGAACAGAAGCGGCACAGGATCTTTCGGGTCTCGTCGGCACCATCGTCGACGCCGTCTGCACTCCTCAGCACCAGCGTGAGCTGGACGGCCTCGAGCAGCGCTTCGACACCGAACTGTGGCGCAAGCTCATCGACGCGGACATCCTGTCCACCGCCGCACCGGAATCGGTGGGCGGCGCCGGGTTCGGCGTCCTGGAGCAGACGGCGATCCTGGCGGCGCTGGGCCGCCAGCTGGCCGCGGTGCCCTACCTGGAGTCGGTCGTCCTCGGCGCGGGAGCGCTGGGCCGGGTCGGCACACCGGAGCTGCGCGAGCAGTGGGCAGCCCCGGCGGTCGCCGGCGAGAAGATCCTGACCGTCGCCCTCGACGGGGAATTCGGTCAGGGCCCGGTGCAGGCCGCCGCCTCCGGTGGCGCGTTCCGCCTGACCGGCACCCGCACCCAGGTCCCATTCGGTCCGGTCGCGGACGCATTCCTGGTTCCCGCTGAAACCGATTCCGGCACAAAGATATTCCTGGTGGCAAAGGACGACGCCGGAGTATCCGTGACGCCGCTGCTGACCACCGGACTGAACAGCGCAGGCGAGCTCGACCTCGCCGGCGTCGAGGTCGGCGCCGACCGGATCGTCGGTGACGCCGAGGTGCTGGCGTGGTTGTCCACCCACAAGACGTTGGGGTACACCGCCTTCCAGCTCGGCGTGCTGGAGCGGGCGCTCGAGTTGACGGCCGAGTACGCCCGCACCCGCGAGCAGTTCGACCGGCCGATCGGCAGCTTCCAGGCGGTCTCCGCCCGGCTTGCCGACGACTACATCGACATCAAGGGCCTTGGCCTGGCGCTGGTGCAGGCCTCCTGGCGGCTGTCTGAGGACCTGCCCGCCGACCCCGAAGTCGCCACCGCCGCGTTCTGGGCTGCCGAGGCGGGACACCGCGTCGCCCACACCACCGTGCACGTCCACGGTGGTGTCGGGATCGATGTCGACCACCAGGTGCACCGATACTTCCTCACTGCCAAGCAGATCGAGTTCGCACTGGGCGGCGCCACCGCGCAGCTGCGGCAGATCGGCCGTGAGCTGGCCGACACGCCGGCTTGACCGGATCGGTGAACCAGCCGACCGTCACCGACCTGCTGGCGCGGCTGGCTGACGTCGACGATCGCGGCATCCACGCCGACGATGGCTCGTATTCGACCTGGCGCCAACACATTCAGGATGCCGCCGATCTGGCGGCGGCACTCACAGCGCGGCTCGATCCGGCCAAGCCACCGCACGTCGGCGTGCTGCTGGGCAACACGCCGTTCTTTTCGTCGCTGCTGGTGGCGGCCGCGATGGCCGGACTGGTTCCGGTCGGGCTGAACCCGACCCGCCGCGGCGAGGCGCTGGCGCGTGACATCGCGACCGCCGACTGTCAGCTGGTGCTCGCCGATGGTGAGCTCGACACTTACGGCGCCGGTTTCGCCCCGGCGGGTATGGCCGTCATCGACGTCGGTTCGCCGGAGTGGGCCGATGAGCTCGCACGGTTCCGCGGATCTCCGATCTCGTTCGCGCCCAGCACATCCGACGACCTGTTCATGCTGATCTTCACCTCGGGCACCAGCGGCGACCCGAAGGCGGTGCGGTGCACCCACGAGAAGGTGGCCGTCCCGGGTGTGATGCTGTCCGAAAGATTCGGCCTCGGACCCGCTGACACCTGCTACCTGTCGATGCCGTTGTTCCACTCCAATGCGGTGATGGCGGGCTGGGCCGTCGCGGTGGCGGCAGGGGCGTCGATTGCCTTGCGCCGCAAGTTCTCCGCCTCCCAGTTCATCCCGGATGCGCGCCGGTTCAACGCCACCTACGCCAATTACGTGGGCAAGCCGATGTCCTACATCCTGGCCACTCCGGCTCGCCCGGACGATGCCGACAACCCGCTGCGGGTCGTCTACGGCAACGAAGCCGCGCCGCGCGACATCGACCGGTTCGCCGAGCGTTTCGGCGTGACAGTGGTCGACGGTTTCGGATCCACCGAGGGCGGCGTCAACATCGCCCGCACCCCGGACACCCCCGAGGGTGCGCTGGGGCCGTTACCCGACGGTCTCGAGATCGTCGACGTCGAGACCGGCGAGCCATGCCCGCCGGGGGTCATCGGCGAGCTGGTGAACCTCACCGGGCCGGGTAACTTCCGCGGCTACTACAACGCCCCGGACGCCGAGTCGGAGCGGATGACCGGCGGGGTCTACCACAGCGGCGATCTGGCCTACCGCGACGACGCCGGCTACGTGCACTTCGCCGGCCGGCTGGGCGACTGGATGCGGGTCGACGGTGAGAACCTGGGCACCGCACCGATCGAGCGGGTGCTGATGCGCTATCCCGACGTGACCGAGGCGGCGGTCTATGCCATCCCCGACCCCGCGGTCGGTGACCGGGTGATGGCCGCGCTGGTCATGCCCGAGGGCGCGACGTTCGACGTGACCGACTTCCGGAAGTTCCTGACCGCCCAAAGCGACCTCGGGCCCAAACAGTGGCCGGCGTTCGTGCGGGTCAGCACGTCGTTGCCGCGCACCGAGACGTTCAAGATCATCAAGCGCAAACTGTCCGCCGAGGCACTGGAGTGTGCCGACCCGGTGTTCGAAATCCGCCACTAGCCGGTGATCGACGGCATGACCGCTTCGATGAGGTGCGGTCCCGGCTCGTCGAAGGCCCACCGCAGCGCGTCGGCAAGCTCCTCGGCGGTGCCCACCCGGCGGGCCGGAACACCCATGCCTTTGGAAATGCGAACGAAATCGATTGTGGGACTGGTCAAGTCCAGGAGTGACTCGGCTTTCGGGCCCGGCCGCTCCCCCACTGCCTCTGCTCCCACCCGCTGCAGTTCGATGCGCAGGATGTCGTAGGCACGGTTGGCGTAGACGACCGTGGTGACGTCGAGCTGTTCGCGGGCTTGGGTCCAGAGGGCCGAGATGGTGTACATCGCCGAACCGTCGGACTCCAGGCACAGCACCGGCCGATCCGGCGCGGCGATGGCGGCACCGACCGACACCGGCAGCGCATAGCCGATCGCGCCACCGGTCAGGGTGAGCCAGTCATGCGCCGGGGCGCCCGCCGTGGCCTGCGCCAGAAGGACTCCCGATGTGTTCGACTCGTCGACGACGATGGCATGTTCGGGCAGCAGCGCACCGATCACGTCGGCGGAGGTCATCACGTTGAGCGGACCGCTCGGCAACGACGGCCGCGACGCCACGGCGGTGGCGGCGGTCTCGTCCGGTGCGATCCGGTCGGCCAGCGTGCTCAGTGCGGCCCTGGCGCCGACGGGCCCGGCCAGGGTGTGTACCGCACAACCGTCGGGCACCAGATCACTCGGCTTGCCGGGATAGGCGAAGAACGACACCGGATGTGGCGCACCGGCCAGCACCAGATGTCGGGCTCCGGCGAGCTGGGCGGTCGCCGCTTCGGCGAAGTAGGCGAGCCGTTCGACAGCCGGCAGGCCGGCCCCGCGCTCCAGGCGAGTCGGGAAGGTTTCGCACAACACCTGCGCCCCGCACGCCTGCGCGAGCCGGACCGCGGCGGACAGTCCGTCGGCCCCGGTGGCGTCACCCCCGACCATGATCACCGTCGGCTCACCCGAGCGCAGCGCCGACTCGACCTGTTCGGCATCGTGGAGGACCGCAGCCGGCTGTGCCGCAACCTCTTTCACACCGGATGCGCCCTCATCCCACGAGACATCCGCGGGCAGGATCAGGGTGGCGATGTGCCGGTGGGCGCGGGCAGACGCGATCGCGGCTGCGGTATCGGCGGCCACGTCGGCGACGGCCATCGTGCGGCGCACCCAGCCCGACACGGTCTGAGCCACCGAGTCGATATCTGACTCCAGCGGCGCGTCGTATTTCTTGTGATAGGTGGCGTGGTCGCCGACGACCACGACGGCGGGCACATGTGCCCGTCGTGCGTTGTGCAGGTTGGCCAGGCCGTTGCCCAGCCCCGGGCCCAGGTGCAGCAGGACCGCGGCGGGCTCGTCCGCGATGCGGGCGTAACCGTCGGCGGCCCCGGTGGCGACGCCCTCGAAAAGGGTGAGCACACCACGCATCTGCGGCACGGTGTCCAGCGCGGCGACGAAGTGCATCTCCGAGGTGCCGGGGTTGGCGAAGCACACCCGCACACCGTGGTCGACCAGGGTCGAGATCAGTGCCTGTGCGCCGTTCACCCGACCGAGCTTAGTCAGCCCGGCGGGCTAGCTGTCGCGGATCGCGTCCAGTTTCCGCGTCGCGGCCTCGAAGCCCGTGACCAGTTCGGCGATGATGTCGGCGACCGGGCGGATCTCGTTCATCCGGCCCACGATCTGACCGACCGGCATCGCGACGGTGGATGGGTCCTCGGAGGCGCTCATTCGCTGATGCGCCTCGGAGACCAGGATGTTCTGCAGCGGCATCGGCAACGGCTCGGGTGCACCCTCGGCGTCCCACGCCTCGGTCCACCGGCTCTTGAGCAGGCGGGCCGGCTTGCCGGTGTAGATGCGGCGACGCACCGTGTCACTCGAGGTGGCGGCCAGCAGCGCCTCCTGGATCACCGATGCTCCGCCCTCGGTGCGAACACCGAGGTCGTACTCGGCGGCGGTCAGGAACGCCGACCCCATCCAAACACCCTGTGCACCAAGCGCGAGCGCGGCAGCCACCTGGCGGCCAGTGCCGATACCACCCGCTGCGAGCACGGCGACCGGCCGGTCCAGTCCAGCTAACCCATCGGTGACCTCCGGCACGAGCACCATCGAGGCGATCTCACCGGTGTGCCCGCCCGCCTCGTGGCCCTGGGCGATCACGATGTCGACGCCGTTCTCCGCGTGCCGCTGGGCATGCTTGGCGCTTCCGGCCAGCGCGGCCACCGGAACCCCGGCCTCGTGCACCTGGTCGATGACGTCCTTGGGCGGTGAGCCGAGCGCGTTCGCGATGAGCTTGATGGGGTGCCGCAGCGCAACCTCGACGTGGCTGCGGGCCACCGAGTGAAGCCACCCGAGCACGCCTTCGGACTTCGCCTCGTCCTCGGGCAGCGGCGGCACTCCGAGGTCGGCGAGCGTCTTGGCGACGAAGTCCCGATGTGTCTGCGGGATCAGCTTGTTGATGTCGATCGACGAGCCCTCGGTGGGGACCTTCGCCGGCATCACCACGTCGACGCCGTACGGCTTGCCTTCGGTGTTGGCGTCCATCCACTGCAGCACGGCTTCGAGGTCGTCGGGGTCGTTGAACCGCACGCACCCCAGGACACCCATGCCGCCGGCGCGGGTGACCGCGGCGGCCACCTTCTCCGACGGGGTGAAGACGAAGATCGGATACTCGATGCCGAAGCGATCGCAGAGCTCGGTACGCATCAGCTAGCGGCTCCAGCGTGCTTGGCGTGCACCTCGTCGGCGGGGCGCAGCTCGGTCTGGTCCTTGGCCCACTTGTAGTCGGGCTTGCCGGCGGGTGAGCGCTTGACCTCGTCGACGATCCAGAGGCTGCGCGGCACCTTGTAGCCGGCAATCTCCTTGCGCACGAAGACATCCAGATCGGCCAGCGACGGGCGGGCTCCCTTGCGGGGGGCGACGACGGCGGCAACGTGGTTGCCGAAGCGCGGATCGGGCACGCCGACCACCAGGGCGTCGAAGACGTCCGGATGGCCCTTGAGCGCGGCCTCCACCTCTTCGGGGTAGATCTTCTCGCCACCGCTGTTGATCGACACCGAGCCGCGACCCAGCATCGTCACCGACCCGTCCGCCTCGACCTCGGCATAATCGCCGGGGATCGCGTAGCGCACGCCGTTGTAGGTCTTGAAAGTCTCCGCGGTCTTCTTCTCGTCCTTGTAGTACCCGACCGGGATGTTGCCCTTCTTGGCGATCACACCCCGCACGCCGGATCCGGGCTTGACCTCGTTGCCGTCCTCGTCGAGTACGACCGTCCGATGGTCGATGGTGACCCGCGGACCACCGTTGTGGTGTTCGCCCTTGGCCACGATGCTGGTGCCACCGAAGCCGGTCTCCGACGAGCCGATCGAGTCGGTGATGACCCGGTTGGGCAGCAGTTCGAGCAGCTTCTCCTTGAGGCTGGTGGAGAACAGCGCCGCGGTGCTGGCCAGCAGGAACAGCGACGACAGGTCGTATTCGCGGCCACCGTCCAGGGCGGCCTGCAGCGCGTCGAGCAGCGGCCGCGCCATGGCGTCGCCGGTGAAGAACAGCAGGTTCACCTTGTGCTCGTGGATGGTGCGCCACACTTCGTCGGCGTCGAATTCCGGTGACAGCACCGTGGTTTGGCCCGAGAAGATCGACATCCAGGTCGCCGACTGGGTGGCGCCGTGGATCATCGGCGGGATCGCGTAACGCACCATCGGCGGGTTCTCCGCGGCCGCCCGGGACAGATCGTATTCGTCCTTGACGAACTCACCGGTGGCAAAGTCGGTGCCGCCGAACAGAACCCGGTAGATGTCCTCGTGGCGCCACATCACGCCCTTGGGGAAGCCGGTGGTCCCGCCGGTGTACAGCAGGTAGATGTCGTCCTCGCTGCGCTCGCCGAAGTCCCGCTCGGGTGAGGCTTCGGCGAGTGCGGCGTAGAACTCCACGCCGCCGTAGCGGGCGAAGTCCTTGTCGCTGCCGTCTTCGACCACGAGGATCGTCTTGACGTTCGGTGTCTCGGGCAGCACGTTGGCGACCCGGTCGGCGTACTGGCGTTCGTGCACCAACGCGACCATGTCGGAGTTGTCGAACAGGTACCGCAGTTCGCCCTCGACATAGCGGAAGTTGACGTTGACCAGGATTGCGCCCGCCTTGATGGTGCCCAGCATCGCGATGACGATCTCGATGCGGTTGCGGCAGTACAACCCGACCTTGTCGTCCTTCTTGACGCCATGGTCGAGGAGGTAGTGCGCGAAGCGGTTCGCCTTCTCCTCCAACTCGGCGAAGGTGATTTTGTCGTCACCACAAATGAAGGCGACGCGGTCTGGCACGGCGTCGATGGCGTGCTCGGCTAGATCAGCTATGTTCAGGGCCACGGACCCAAATTAGAACGTGTTACATTTCCTGACAAGTCTGTGGCAGTGACGCTGGAAGGCAGGTACCCGTGAGCGAGTCCGAAAAAAGCCCCGATGCCCTCATTGAGCAGCGCGGACACACTCTCATCGTCACGCTGAACCGGCCCGAGGCGCGCAACGCACTTTCCACCGAGATGCTCTCGATCATGGTGGAGGCGTGGGACCGCGTCGACAACGATCCGGAGATCCGCACCTGCATTCTGACGGGCGCCGGCGGCTACTTCTGCGCGGGGATGGACCTCAAGGGCGCGACCAAGGCCCCTCCCGGTGACTCGTTCAAGAGCGGCGCCTTCGACCCGACGAAGATCGAGGGCCTGCTGAAGGGCCGCAGGCTCACCAAGCCGCTCATCGCGGCCGTCGAGGGCCCCGCCATCGCGGGGGGCACCGAGATCCTGCAGGGCACCGACATCCGGGTGGCGGGTGAGAGCGCGAAGTTCGGTATCTCCGAGGCCAAGTGGAGCCTGTATCCGATGGGGGGCTCGGCTGTCCGCCTGCCGCGGCAGATCCCGTACACCATCGCCTGCGACCTGCTGCTGACCGGCAGGCACATCACCGCCGCGGAGGCGCTGTCCTACGGGCTGATCGGGTACGTCGTGCCCGACGGCACGGCTCTGGACAAGGCGCTCGAGATCGCCGAGGTGATCAACAACAACGGCCCGCTCGCCGTACAGGCGATCCTCAAGACCATCCGCGAGGCCGAGGGCATGCACGAACTCGACGCGTTCAAGCCCGACACCGCCAACGGCATCCCGGTGTTCCTGTCCGACGACGCCAAGGAAGGTCCGCTGGCGTTCAAGGAGAAGCGGGCCCCTCAGTTCAAGATGCGCTAGTCGCCTTCGGGGTCGTCGCCATTGCCGCAACGATCTTGTCCGCCGCGAAACCGGCTGCCTGCGCGGTCATTCCGTTGACGGCGTACGCCTGGTGGGCGCCATTGTTTCCGCCGGTCGGTGAGCAGATGGGGTCTTCGGGGACACACTGGTCGATGGTCTTGGCGGCGTAGAGGCTGCCCACCGTGATCGGTGGCGCGCTCCGGTCGATGGTGTTCAAGAACCCGTTGGACGGCTTGCCGAACAACGCGACGGCCGAGACGTGCTTGGCGATCTCCGGCGCCATGGGCCCGGTGATGCCGTCGGGCGGGATGTAGCCATCCGGGATCTTGTCGGCCGTGACATAGCCGGCCACCGCCGCGCCCTGCGAATAGCCACCGAGCACCATCTTGGTGTCCGGACACCGATTCGCCATGTCGCGGACCCGGTTACTCGCGTCGATCACGCCATCGGCTGCGGTCGAAAACTGCAGCGATGCAGGGTAATTCACCGCATACACGTCGACCGACTTACCCGCCAGTTGCGGCTGAGCTCGCAGCTCGTCGACGAACGCCTGCCCGATGCCGCCGACGCCGGGCGGTTCGAAGGTGCCACGGGCGAAGACCACCTCCACGTCGGGACATCCCTCATCGGCCGAGGCGACCGGGATGCCCGCCGGCGCCGTCACCAGCGTCGCGGTGGTCAGCATCGCAGCGACAAAGAAGCGCCGCAGGTAATGGGCCTGGTCAGATTCGGTCACACTCATCTCGCCCCACAACTAGTCACGATGTCGCCCCGGTCCGGCAAGCAACCCCGCTCGCCCCGGGATGGGGTCGTTTTTCCCAGAATCGGGAGTAGTCAAACACCCGAGCGTCACCCCAGCGTCACGCTGGGCGTCGGCCGTGACTCTGGTATGACGGTCGTGCGAGTCGCGCCTAGGCCAGCACCGGCGGCGACGGAGTGAACACCACCGGCATCTGCTCGAGGCCGCTGACGAAGTTGGCGGGCCGCAGCGGGAGCGCGGACTCGTCGGCGAGCCGCAGGTCCGGCAGACGTTCGAGAACCTTGCGCACCATGGTGCTCAACTCCAGCCGGGCCAGCTGATTACCGAGGCAGAAGTGGGTTCCGAAGCCGAAGGCCAAGTGGCTGTTCGGGTTCCGGTCGATTCGAAAGTTCTCCGGGTCGCCGAACACCGACTCGTCGAAGTTGGCGGCCTCGAACATCAAGAGCATCTTCTCGCCTTGGCGCAACTGGGTGCCGTGGAAGTCCACATCGCGCATGGCGGTTCGGGCCATGTTCTTCACCGGCGAGGTCCAGCGCAGCATCTCCTCGATGGCACCGGGTATCAGACTCGGGTCAGAGACCAGACGCTGCCACTGATCCCGATGGCGGACAAGCTGTTCGGTGCCGCCCGACAGCGTGTGCCGAGTGGTCTCGTCGCCGCCGATGAGAATCAGCAGGGTCTCGAAGATGATCTCGTCGTCCGCCATGCGCTGGCCTTCGACCTCGGAGTTGACCAGGATCGAGAACAGATCGTCGGTCGGCTCCGCACGGCGCTTGGCGATGGTCTCGGTGGCGTACGCGGAATAGCCGGCGAACGCATCCATCACCGCCTGCAGTGTTTCGGCGTCAGCAGCCGAGTTCAAGCCACACACCAGGTCGTCGGACCACTTCAACAGTGTCGAGCGTTCCTCGGGCAGCACACCGAGCATGTCGCCGATCACGGCCATCGGCAGCGGCGCGGCGATGTCGCGGACGAAGTCGCACTCCCCCCGCTCGCAGACCGCGTCGATCAACGTGTCGCACAACGTATCGATCCCGGCGACCTTGTCCATCACCCTTTTACGGGTGAAGCCCGCGTTGACGAGCTTGCGCCGCAACAGATGTCCGGGATCGTCCATGTCGATCATGTAGGGCATGCCCGGGTTGTCGGGCCGGATGCCGCCGGTGTTGGAGAAGGTCTCGGGATCGCGCTCGGCGTCGATGACGGCCTGGTAGCTCGTCGCGGCGGCAAGACCGTTGCGGTCGCGAAACACCGGCTCATTGGCCCGCATCCAGCGATACGCCTCGCGCGCCCCGCCGTCGGCATAGAAATTGCCGTCAGTCAGATCAACATTCGGCTTGGCCGGCGCCAGAGTGCCTGTCATTCCGTTCCCTCCACTACTTTTCGTTCACGCTTGGTGTCAAAGCGGTTTACAGTGACCGCATGTCTGATTCGCAGCACACGATTGCCGGCACGGTGCTCACCATGCCGGTACGGGTCCGCAAGGCCGACGTCCACACGGCTATGTTCTCGGTTCCGGCCGATGCCGCGCAGCGACTTGTCGATTACAGCGGACTGAAAGTCTGCGAATTCCGCCCCGGCCGCGCAGTGGTCAACCTGATGCTGGCCCGCTACATCGACGGCGACCTGGGCAAGTACAACGAGTTCGGAACTTGCGTGATGGTCAATCCGCCGGGCTCGAATGCCCGGGGGCTCAAGGCACTCGGCGATGCCGCGGCGTTCATCCACCACCTGCCCGTGGATCAGTCCTTCACACTCGAGGCCGGCCGCACCATCTGGGGCTTCCCCAAGATCATGGCCGACTTCAACGTGCGCGAGGCCAACCCGTTCACCTTCGACGTCAGTGAGAACGGATCGCTGATCGCCGGAATCGAGTTCCACCGGGGCCTGCCAATCCCGTCGCTGCGCCCCCGCACCCAGGTGCTCAAGACCTACACCTTCGCCGACGGCACCACTCGCGAGGTGCCCTGGGAGATGAAGAATTCCGGTGTCCGCTTCCGGCCGGGCGGCGCCACGCTGCGGCTCGGCGACCACCCCTACGCCAAAGAGCTGGCCACCCTGGGGCTGCCGAAGCGCGCGATGGTGTCCGGATCGGTCGCCCACGTCGACATGACGTTCGGCGACGCCCACGTGCTGAGCTGAGCCGAGCGTCATCCGGTCAATCTAAAGCCCCGACTAGACAACTCGCAAGAAGTGTCTACAGCAGGGCTGCGGCCTCGTGGATCTGTTCGGGGGTGCGGGCGCCGATGACCATCATCGTCACGCCGGCGGCTTCCCACGCGACGATCTGTTTGCGCACGTAATCGATGTCGCCCACGATCGCCGAGTCGTCGACCAGCTCGTCCGGGACGGCCTTGGCCGCGTCGTCCTTACGGTCGCTGCGGAACAGTCGGGTGACCTCGTCGACGACCTCGGAGTACCCCATCCGCCGATACACGTCGGCGTGGAAGTTGGTGTCCTCAGCGCCCATTCCGCCCATGTAGAGCGCCAGGTGGGGCTTGATCAGGTCCATGATCGAGGCCCGGTCGTCGGTGACGACCACCTGCGCGGTCGCGCAGATCTCGAAGTCCTCGCGGCTGCGGCGTGCACCCGGCCGGGCGAAGCCCTCATCGAGCCACTCGTTGTACATCGGCGCCAGCCGCGGTGAGTAGAAGATCGGCAGCCACCCGTCGCAGATCTCGGCGGCCAGCGCGACGTTCTTCGGGCCTTCGGCGCCGAGCATGATCGGGATGTCGGCCCGCAGGGGGTGCACGATCGGCTTGAGCGGCTTGCCCAACCCGGTGGTGCCCTCACCGGACAGCGGTAGCGGGTAGTGCGGGCCGGTGCTGGTGACCGGGGCTTCCCGCGCCCAGACCTGCCGGATGATGTCGATGTACTCGCGGGTGCGCGCCAACGGCTTCGGGAACTTCTGCCCGTACCAGCCCTCGACGACCTGGGGACCGGAGACACCCAGCCCCAGGATGTGCCGACCGCCGGAGAGGTGGTCCAGCGTCAGCGACGCCATCGCGCACGCGGTCGGGGTACGCGCCGAGAGCTGCACCACCGAGGTGCCCAACCGCATCCGGGTGGTCTCACGCCCCCACCACGCCAACGGGGTGAACGCATCCGAGCCCCACGCCTCCGCGGTGAACACGGTGTCGAACCCGGCCTCCTCGGCCACGGCCACCAGCTCCGCATGGTTTGTCGGGGGTTGTGCGCTCCAGTATCCGAGTTGCAGACCCAGCTTCATCGGTGCCGCCTTTCTGGCCGGGACACGGTCCTTGCCACGATTCTTAGAACCTGTTCTACTCGATGATGTGACCACCAGCCAAAGCAGCCCGGTGCAGATCGACGCGCATCAGAAGCCCCTTTCGGCACCGCTGAAGCTGTCATTCGACTACACCCGTTCAGTCGGACCACTCCTCGGCCAGTTCTTCACCGCACTGCGTGAGCGACGCATCCTCGGTGTCCGCGGCTCGGACGGGCGAGTGCTCGTACCACCCGCTGAGTATGACCCCGTGACTTACGCGCCGTTGACGGAGGTGGTGCCGGTTGCCGGCGTCGGGACCGTCGAGTCGTGGACCTGGCAGTCCCACCCGCTGGAGGGCCAGCCGCTGGACAAGCCGTTCGCCTGGGCGTTGATCAAGCTCGACGGCGCAGACACCGCCCTGCTGCACGCGGTTGCCGCGGACTCGCCCGACGCGATCAGCACGGGCGCGCGGGTCCACGCGCACTGGATCGACGAGCCCGTCGGCGCGATCACCGATATTGCGTACTTCGCGCTCGGGGACACCGAAGAATCCGCCGAGCCGTCGTCTGACGACCGCGAGCCGGTGACCATCCTGGTGTCGCCGAGCAGCATCGAAATCCAGCACACCGCATCGCTTCCGGAGAGCGCATTCCTGCGCGGCCTGGAAGACGGCAAGCTGCTGGGCGCCCGTACCGGCAGCGACGGCAAGGTCTATTTCCCGCCGAAGGAAGCCGACCCGGCCACCGGCCTCGAGCTGGACAACTTCATCGAGCTGCCCGACAAGGGCACGGTGACGACGTTCGCCATCATCAACATCCCGTTCGCCGGACAGCGCATCAAGCCGCCGTACGTCGCGGCCTACGTGTTGCTCGACGGCGCCGACATCCCGTTCCTGCACCTGATTCAGGAGATCGAGGTCGCTGACGTGCGGATGGGCATGCGAGTTCAGGCGGTGTGGAAGCCCCGCGAGGAGTGGGGTCTGGGCATCGACAACATCGAGTACTTCAAACCGACCGGCGAACCCGACGCCGAATACGACACCTACAAGCACCACCTCTAAAGGGAATCGCCACATGACTTTTCGCGATGTAGCGGTCGTCGGCTTCGCTCATGCTCCGCATGTCCGGCGCACCAACGGCACCACCAACGGCGTCGAGATGCTGATGCCGTGCTTCAAATCGCTCTACGACGAGCTCGGCCTGAAGCAGACCGACATCGGCTTCTGGTGCTCCGGTTCCTCGGATTACCTTGCCGGTCGCGCGTTTTCGTTCATCTCAGCGATCGACTCGATCGGTGCAGTGCCGCCGATCAACGAATCACACGTCGAGATGGACGCGGCCTGGGCGCTGTACGAGGCGTACATCAAGATCCTGACCGGCGAGGTCGAGACCGCGCTGGTGTACGGCTTCGGCAAGTCCTCGGCCGGCACGCTGCGCCGGGTGCTCGCACTGCAGACCGACCCGTACACCGTCGCACCGCTGTGGCCCGATTCGGTGTCGATGGCGGGCCTGCAGGCGCGATTCGGCCTGGACTCCGGCAAGTGGACCGAAGAGCAGATGGCTCAGGTCGCGCTGGATGCGTTCGCCGCAGGCGGCCGCACCGACAAGGTGGCACCGACCGGGTCCATCAGCGAACTGTTGGCTCAGCCATACTTCGCAGATCCGTTGCGACGCCACGACATCGCGCCTATCACCGACGGGGCGTCGGCCATCGTGCTGGCGGCCGGCGACCGGGCGCGCGAGTTGCGGGAGAACCCGGCGTGGATCACCGGTTTCGAGCACCGTATCGAAACGCCGGTGCTCGGTGCCCGCGACCTGACCACCTCACCGTCGACCGCGGCGTCGGCCAAGGCGGCCACCGGCGGCGACACCAGCTCCATCGAGATCGCGGAGCTGTATGCGCCGTTCAGCCACCAGCAGCTGATCCTGACCGAGGCGATCGGCCTGCCGGAGTCGACGAAGATCAACCCGTCGGGCGGCGCGTTGGCCGCCAACCCGATGTTCTCGGCCGGCCTCGAGCGGATCGGGTTCGCCGCCCAGCACATCTTCTCTGGTTCGGCGGGTCGCGTGCTGGCTCACGCCACCAGCGGCCCTGCGCTGCAACAGAATCTCGTCGCCGTGCTGGAGGGGAAGTAGTCATGGCCAAAAAGCTCGCCGCAGTTCTCGGAACGGGACAGACGAAATACGTCGCGAAGCGCAAAGACGTCTCGATGAACGGTCTGGTGCGCGAGGCGATCGACCGGGCGCTGGAGGACTCGGGGTCGACCTTCGACGACATCGACGCCGTCGTCGTCGGCAAGGCGCCCGACTTCTTCGAGGGCGTGATGATGCCCGAGCTGTTCATGGCCGACGCCGTCGGCGCCACCGGCAAGCCGCTGATCCGCGTGCACACCGCGGGTTCGGTGGGCGGGTCGACGGCCATCGTCGCCGCCAGCCTGGTGCAGTCGGGCAAGTACAAGCGCGTGCTGACCATGGCGTGGGAGAAGCAGTCCGAGTCGAATGCCATGTGGGCGTTGAGCATTCCGGTGCCGTTCACCAAGCCCGTTGGCGCGGGCGCGGGTGGCTACTTCGCCCCGCACGTGCGGGCCTACATCCGACGCTCCGGCGCGCCGCTCAACATCGGCGCGATCGTCGCGGTCAAGGATCGGCACAACGGCGCCAAAAACCCCCTGGCACACCTGCACCAGCCCGACATCACCGTCGAGAAGGTGATGGAGTCCCCGATGTTGTGGGATCCCATCCGCTACGACGAGACCTGCCCGTCCTCGGACGGCGCGGCGGCCATGGTGATCGGCGACGAGGAAGCCGCCGACGCCCGCGTGGCCGACGGACATCCGGTCGCCTGGGTGCACGCGACGGCGCTGCGCACCGAACCGCTGGCCTACGCCGGCCGCGACCAGGTCAACCCGCAGGCCAGCCGTGATGCGGCCGCCGCCCTGTGGAAGGCGGCGGGAATCACCAGCCCGATCGACGAGATCGACGTGGCCGAGGTCTACGTGCCGTTCTCCTGGTATGAGCCGATGTGGCTGGAGAGTCTGGGCTTCGCGCCGGAAGGCGGCGGCTGGAAGCTGACCGAGGCCGGCGAGACGGCCATCGGCGGCAAGATCCCGTTCAACCCTTCCGGCGGCGTGCTGAGCTCCAATCCCATTGGGGCATCGGGCATGATCCGGTTCGCCGAGTCGGCGATCCAGGTGATGGGCAAGGCCGGCGAGCATCAGGTCGAGGGTGCGCGCAAGGCGTTGGGCCATGCGTACGGCGGCGGCGCGCAGTACTACTCGATGTGGGTGGTCGGCTCGGAAAAACCAGCTAAGCCGTCCTCATGATGCAGTACACGGTCAGCATCGCGTTCAGTCCGCTTGACCAGCTCATCGAAATTGCCAAGGCGGCAGAGGATCTCGGCTTCGACAACATCGCTCTGCCGGACTCGATTTTCTACTTCGAGAAGCAGTCCGTCGACTATCCCTACACCGCCGACGGCAAGCGGATGTTCGACGAGAACTCGCCCTGGGTCGATCCGTTGATCCTCGCGGGCGCATTGGGTGCGGTGACCTCGAAGCTGCGTTTCTACACCAACGTGATGAAGCTCGGCTCGCGCAACCCGCTACTGCTGGCCCGCCAGGTCGGCTCCGTGGCGAACCTGACCAACAACCGGTTCGGCTTCGGTGTCGGGATCGGCTGGGCGCCTGAGGAATTCGAATGGTGCGGGGTGCCGTATGCCAAGCGCGGCAAACGCGTCGACGAGATGATCGACGTCATCAAGCTCGTCCTCGCCGGCGGCATGGTCGAGCACCACGGCGAGTTCTACGATTTCGACCGGCTGCAGATGAGCCCCGCGCCGTCGGTGCCGGTGCCGTTCTACGTCGGCGGCCACACTGACGTGGCACTCAAGCGTGCGGTCCGGATCGGCGATGGCTGGACCAGCGCGATGATGACCTGCGACGAGCTGGCCGAGACGATCTCCACGCTGAAGCAGCTGCTCGCCGAGGCCGGTCGAGCCGATGACCCCTTCGAGTACCAGGCGGTCTGCATCGACAAGTTCGGCGTCGACGGTCACCGGGACCTGGTCAAGGCCGGCGTCACCGACTACATCGGGATTCCGTGGGTGTTCGAGGGGTTGCCTTTCGACGCGCCGGTGGACAAGAAGATCGACTCGATGAAGCGGTTCGCCGAGACGTACATCCACTCGGGCTGGCAGGACTGAGACCGATGAGCACACCGGCCCACGAAGCGGGGCGGCGATCCCGCGAGGCGGCCATGGCCCGTGACAAGCAGGCGTGGCTTGCGGTGTTCGCCGACGATGCGATCGTCGAAGACCCGATCGGACCGTCGCATTTCGACCCTGAGGGCAAAGGCCACCGGGGCAAGGACGCGATCGCGAAGTTCTACGACATGGCGATCGCCCCCAGCGCGCTGACGTTCAACTTCGAGAAGACGTACCAGTGCGGCAACGAGGAAGCCAACGTCGGCCACATTGTGATCGAGTCCAGCGGGTACCGGGTGATCGCCGAGGGCGTCTTCACCTATCGCGTCGACGACCAGGGCAAGATCGTCGCGCTGCGCGCGTATTGGGAACTGGACAAGGCGACCGCGAGCGCACAGAAGATCTAGGCGGCAGGGGCGGTCGCCTCGGCGTAGGCCAGCGGCCATTGCGCTGGTGCCGGTGCGGCCAAGGAGCAGGCCGCACACACGGCCGCTGCGATGGTGGGATAGCCACACGCCGGGCAGATATCGAGTGCCATCCTCAGTCCTCCACGCGCTACGTCTTGTCAGGTAGCGGGGACATACCCGACGCCGAAATCGGCCAAACGCCGGGGAGACGGGGATCTCAGACTTCGTCGAAGCCGGTCAGGTAGCGCTGAGCCAGATCTTGGTACGCCTTGGGGTTGATGTTCACCCACACCTCGGCCCGCGTTCCGGCGATCGGCCCCTTGACCTTCGCCGGTGATCCGGTGACCAGCACCTCGTCCGGAATGTGGGTGCCGCCGACCACCAGTGAGTGCGCAGCGATCATGCTGCGGGCGCCGATCACCGCGCCGTCGAGGACCGTGCAGTGATTGGCGATCAGCGCCTCGGCCCCGACGTGCACCCCATGGATGGTGCACATGTGCGCAATCGTCGCCCCGGGACCGATGTCCACCGGGATGCCCGGCGGGGCGTGCAGCACCGACCCGTCCTGCACATTGGCGCCCTCCCGGATCACGATCGGCGCGTAGTCCCCCCGCAGCACCGTGTTGAACCACACCGATGCGCCGGCCTCAACGGTCACGTCGCCGATGAGCACCGCAGTGGGCGCGACGAATGCGGTCGGATCCACCCGCGGTGAACGCCCTTCGAACGAATACATCGGCATCGTCCAGATATACCGCACTTCAGATGGGTAATCCGCAGCTAGTGGTGCTCTCATTGCGCGATGAGTCGGAAAAACTGTAACGTGTTCTAGTTAGAACCTACGAGTTGGAGGGGCGCGAGGGTGACAAGCGGCATTCGCGAGATCGACACTGGAACCCTGCCGGACCGGTACGCCCGGGGCTGGCACTGCCTGGGTCCGGTCACTGAGTACCTGGACGGCAAGCCCCACCCGATCAATGCGTTCGGGACCAAACTGGTGGTTTTCGCCGACTCCAACAACGATGTGCACGTCCTGGACGCGTACTGCCGGCACCTGGGCGGTGACCTGTCGCAGGGCACGATCAAGGACGACGCTCTCGCGTGCCCGTTCCACGACTGGCGCTGGGGCGGCGACGGCCGTTGCCGCCTGGTCCCCTACGCCAAGCGGACCCCGCGATTGGCCCGCACCCGGTCCTGGGAGACCGACGTGCGCAGCGGGCTGTTGTTCGTCTGGCACGACCACGAGGGCAACCCACCGCAGCCCGAGGTGCGGATCCCGGAGATCCCGGAGTACGCGGGCGGTGAGTGGACCGAGTGGAAGTGGAACTCGATGCTGATCGAGGGCTCCAACTGCCGCGAGATCGTCGACAACGTCACCGACATGGCGCACTTCTTCTACATCCACTTCGGTTTGCCGACGTACTTCAAGAACGTCTTCGAGGGCCATATCGCCTCGCAGTACCTGCACAACGTCGGCCGGCCCGACGTCACGCTCGGCGGCTCCGCCTACACCGAGTCGCACCTGGATTCCGAGGCGTCGTACTTCGGCCCGTCGTTCATGATCAACTGGCTGCACAACAACTACGGCGGCTTCAAGGCCGAGTCGATCCTGATCAACTGCCATTACCCGGTGACGCAGGATTCGTTCATGCTGCAGTGGGGTGTGATCGTCGAGAAGCCCAAGGGCATGGACGATGCCATGAGCGACAAGCTGTCGGATGCCATGGTCGTCGGCGTCAGCAAGGGCTTCCTCCAGGACGTCGAAATCTGGAAACACAAGACCCGGATCGACAATCCGCTGCTCGTCGAAGAAGACGGCGCCGTCTACCAGATGCGCCGCTGGTATCAGCAGTTCTATGTCGACGTCGCCGACGTGACACCCGACATGACCGACCGCTTCGAGCTCGAAGTGGATACCGCCCCGGCAAACGAGAAGTGGCAGGTTGAGGTTCAGGAGAACCTCCGTAAGCAGGCCGATTCTGAAGGACAGCCGACCCAGGTGTGAATATGAGCCCCGACGAAACGCCTGATGTCGACGATCTGGCGCGGTCCATGCTCGAGTTGCTCGGCGTGCACGAGCACGACGAGCCGCACGAGCACAGCGACGAGGCGTCCGGATCATGGTCCAAGGCACCGGGTTTCGCCGCGGATCCGCAGCGGATGGCTGCCGTCCAGGAATCGACCCGTCAGGACCGGGAACGGTACCTGTCGGCCGGCCTGGTCGAGATCGACTGCCGGTTCTGCCACATCGCGGTGAAGGTCAAGAAGCTCGGGGCCGCGCACACCGCGGTGCAGTGGAGCAGCGAAGCGCAGCAGCGCTGCGCCTATTTCGCCGAGATCCGGGAAGCGGGCGGCAGCAGCGCCCGCACCCGGTCCTGCCCGAAGTTGTCCGACAGCATCAGACATGCTGTGGCAGAAGGATGTCTGGAGGAGTACTCCAGCGCCCCGGCACCGGGCGACGGTTAGGCCGCCCCTCGCCGAAACCGACGCTTCGCCGCGAAAGTGCGAGTAAATCGCGACATTTCGTCGATCTCGGGGCTGCTACAGCCCCTTGAAGCGCTCCTTGACCTGCTCCTCGGTCAGGCCGTAGTCGGCCAGCGAGTAGGTGTGCTTGGGTGCCCGCGGGCCCTGCTTGCTCTCCTCGTCCGTCCGCTGGATCGCCGCCCGCGCCTCATCGGTCAGCTCGATACCGAAGTGTGAGTAGATCTTCTCCACCGTGCTGATCGGTTCGCGAATGAGCTCGAAGTAGTCGACATCGTAGAACTGCGCCGGATTGTGCTTGGCGCGTTCGGTGTTGAACAGCTCCAGCCCGCGCGACCAGGTCTCCAGTGAGTCGGCGCCGATGACGTCGTCTTTGAATGTGTTCGACCAGCCCTCGGTGGTGTGCTGAGCCAGCGAGCACATCGACGCCATGATCGTTTCGGCCGGCCGGTGGCACTGCAGGATCAGCGCATCCGGGTAGACGGCGAACACCGCGTCCAAGGCGAACAGATGGCTGGGATTCTTGAGAACCCAGCGCTTCTCGGGATCGTTGAGTCCGATCAGCTGCAGGTTCTTGCGATGCCGCGCGTACGGCTTGGTCCAGTCCTGCCGAGAAAGCCATTGTGCGTACGTGGGCACGTGCGCGAGCGTCTCGTAGGACACCGAGTGCACCGACTGACGCAGCAGCTGCCAGCACTCCTCCACCTCATCGGCGGTCATGTAGTGCAGGCCGGTGTAATCCGGGTTCTCCTCATGGGCTTTGGTGAACTGCGCGTCGATCTGCTGGAAGACCGGGTTGTCCTTCCAGGATTCCCGCGGCGGCCGGGGTTGCGGGAACTCCGCGAGCCACAGCTCCAACCCCTGGTGCCGCGGATCTCCGCACAGCAGCCGGTGCAATGCGGTGGTGCCGGTGCGCGGCAAGCCGGTGACGAAGATCGGACGCTCGATCGGCACGTCGACGTGCTCCGGATACTGCTTGAAGGCCGCCTCGGAGACAAGCCTGGCCACCAACGCATTTCGGACGAAGAACCGGTGCATCTTGCTGCCGAGCTCGGTCAGATCGGCATCGTTGCGAAACGACTCCAGAAGTACGCTCAGCGCTTCTTGGTAGTTGTCGTCGTCGACGCCGAAGTCGTCCATGCCGGTGGCTTTGACGGCCGAGGCGAGCAGGCTCTCGACCGAAAGGAAGTCTGAGCTCATCAGTTGTGATACTCCCCGCAGTTGACGTCCAGGGTCTGGCCGGTGATGCCGTTGGACAGATCGCTGGCCATGAACAGGATCGCCGAGGCGACCTCGTCCTCGGTGGGTAGCCGCTTGAGATCGCTGTTGACCGCGGCAGCCTTGTAGATCTCGTCGACGGTCGTGCCGTACTTACCGGCCTGATGCTCGAAGTAGCCCTGCAATGTGCCACCCCAGATGTATCCGGGCAGAACGGAATTCACCCGGATGCCCTGGGGTCCCAGTTCACTGGCCAACGACTGGGACATCGACAGCAGCGCCGCTTTGGCCAGCTTGTAGGCACCCTGTTTGGGGTCGGAGTGCCGGAGCACCATCGAGTTCACGTTGACCACCGAGCCCTTGGCCTCGACCAGTGCCGGGGTGAATCCCTGGATCAGCCGCAGGGCACCGAGCACCGTGAGTTCCACCGTCTCGCGGATGTGGTCGAACGAGGTGTTGGCGAAGGGCTTCATCGACGGCACCTTGAACGCGTTGTTGATCAACACGTCGACCTTGCCGTAGGCGGCCAGGGTCTCCTTGACCAGGTTGTCGACCTGAGCCTCGTCGGTGATGTCGGTGCCCACCGACAGCGCGCGGCGGCCGAGGTCGGTGACCTGCTTGGCCACATCGTCAAGACGCCCGACCGTCCGTGCCGCCAACACCAGGTCGGCGCCTTCCTCGGCACATCGGCGCGCCAGCGTGGTGCCCAGCGCGGGACCGACGCCACTGATCACGACGACCTTGTTCTCGAGCAAGCCGGCCATGTGTCTACCCCACCATCCTGTTGCCAATCAGCTTCTGACGCAGTGCAATTCGCTCTCGCCAGTCGTCTTCGGAGATCTTGTTCTGCTCGTAGTAGGGCAGCTTGCCCGCGACCTCGCCGAGATCGACGATCTCCATCGTCGGCCCATCGGCCTCGGTCAACGCGCGCGATACTCGCTGCCAGCGGAACTGCAGGTAACCCTTGCCATGCCCGAGCGTCTCGACCCAGTTGGTCACCCCGGGGCTCTTGTCGGCGACGACGATGCGGATCTTGCCGTCCGGATCGGCCTGCGCCTGAGTTCCATTCAGCGAGGTCTGGTGGTTGATGTAGTCGAGCGAGATGTACCAGAGGCTGCCGAGCTGGAACCCGAGGTACGGGGCGTCAGTGACCGGCAGCGTGATGATGATCGCCTGATCGGGGGTGATGTCATAGTGCCCGACCGATGAGTATTGGGTGGCCAGCCCGCCCGGGGTGAGCCGCGGCGAGGTCAGTGTGTTGACCGGCAGGTTGTCGTAAAACCACTTCGGGAACTGTAGCCACGTCTTGACACGTTGTACGAGCTGCTTTCCTGCTGTCGCCCAGCGTCTTTCGATTAGCTCCTTGCTCAGCGCCGGCGGCGCCGTCCCCGCGGTGTCGGTGCGCGCGATCGCGAAGTGTCCCCGCTGCGCCGACCAGTCGTTGTACACCTCCCGAATGACCAGCTGCGCGTTGCTATCCGGGGTGAACCGCCACTCGAAGGTGCCGTCGGCGGCGATGTCGAGCTTGCGGTCGTCGAATGCCGTTTCACTGTCCGGAACCACTTCGTCGGTGTACTCGCCACCGAGCAGCTGGAAGCTGACGTCGGTGGTGGTCCCGCGCTTACCGGTGACGACGTACTCGTTGCCGGCCACCACCCGGGTGCCGAAGTACATGGTGTCCGGATTGTCCAGGCCCATTTTGGTGAACGGGCCGGTGCCCGAGTGCAGGAAGGGATGGTCGCGGTCGTAGTCGAAGGCGACGTGCGTGCACGCCGCGACACAGCCGGCCAGGTACTGCAGTCCCTCGAGCAGGTCCGCCTCACTCTCGATGAAGTCGGCTTCCTTCACCAGCCGTTCGGACTCGGCAATGGCGTCCACCAAGGGCTGTGTGTACATGACCGCCTCGCGTTTCAAAATTGGACCGCACTGGTACGTTCTTGGGACTGAGACTAGAACGTGTTCTAATCTTCGTCAACCAACACTTGGTCCATATATGGAACACAGAGGTAGGATTTTGCAATGCCGGATGGTTCCGTTTCTGGTCGATCATCGCCCCCCACGCAGCGCGTGGTGGCGATTCTGGACTTCCTCGCCAAACACCCGCAAGAGAAGTTCGGCCTGTCGGAACTCTCTCGGCGATTGCAGCTGGCCAAGCCGACCTGCCTCGGCATCGTCACGACGCTGACCGAGTCGGGCTACCTGGTTCGCGACGCGGCCGACAAGACCTACCGGCTGGGCCCAAGCCTGATCACGCTCGGTCACCTCGCCCAGGAGTCGTTGCGGGTCAATCCGGCAGCACGGGCCGAACTCAGCAGGCTGTCGAAGGCCTTCGAGACCACAGCCGCGCTGGCCGGTGTCGTGGACGACCGGATCACACTGCTCGAGTTGGTCGGGCCGCCCGGTTCCGATGTCGGGGTGCGGGTTGGGGAGAGCTACCCCTTCGCGCCACCGGTGGGCTTGATGTTCGTGCTGTGGGACGACGAAGCGCTGCGCGGCTGGCTCGGCCGCGCGCCGACCATTCCGCTGCGGACCGAGACGGAGCGGCTGGACCGCGTCATCGCCGAATGCCGGACCGCGGGATACCTCGTCGAACGACTCACCCCCGGTGGGCGGCGGCTGTACGCGCTGATGGCGGGCATGTCCACCTCGATGCCCGACGAACTGCGTGCCCTCTTGGGCGAGTTGATCTCCGATATCGGTGAGCGGGTGTACTTGCGAAGCGAAGCCGAGGGGCCGGGGTCACGCCAGCGGCACGACGTCAGCGTCATCTCCGCACCCGTCTATGACCACCACCACCGGCAGGCGATGGTGGTGTCGCTTCAGATCGGTCGCGCTCTCACCGATTCCGAAATCGGCAAGCACGCAAAGGGTTTGGTGGCGACCGCCGACGCCCTCACCACCCAGCTCGGCGGCACTAAACCGCATTGGTGATCTCGCGGGGCCCAGCCCCGACGGCGGCGATCTCGCGGGGCCCAGCCCCGACGGCGGCGATCTCGCGGGGCCCAGCCCCGACGGCGGCGATCTCGCGGGGCCCAGCCCCGACGGCGGCGATCTCGCGGGGCCCAGCCCCGACGGCGGCGATCTCGCGGGGCCCAGCCCCGACGGCGGCGATCTCGCGGAGCCCAGCCCCGACTACAGCTCGCCGATGACGACCAGCGCCTCGGCAGGCTCCACCTGCAGGCCGCACCGGTTCTGGAAATCAACCAGCGGCGCCTTGATGGCCCGGATGTCGCTGGCCTGGTCCGGGTGGTCGTTGAAGTAGGTGTTGAACGCGCCGATCGCGCTGAAGGCCGACTGCCTGGTGGCGTCGAGCAACGCCTCGTTGGCGTCGGGGTGCACGGCGAAGTAGTCGGAAAGATCCTTGGTCACCGAGCTGATCGTGGCTGACAGACCCGCTGCCGAGCACTCGGTTGCCGCGGCAGGTGCAGGCGCGGGCGTGGGGTCGGCCAGGGCGGACGGCATCGAGACAACCGCGCCGACCACACCTGCGGCCAGCACTGCCACAACAACGGCACGACGACTGAACATTGGGTTCTCCCTTCACGGCGCGCAGCAGTACGGCCGCACAGCCACTGAATGGAACGTCGCGCCGGTGCCGCACCGTGTTACCGCCCGCGTTGCGTAGTCCGATCCCGCCGAGCGGAAAAAGCAGTAGTGCGCTACTGCATTCGCCCGGCCTTGCGCGACCGACGATTCCCTTGCACAGCAAGCCTGGGGGGGCAGTTGTATGGCATCGCACGGATACGCGCAGTATGTCGGCCGGGTGGGCACTTTGGCCGTGGCCATGGGGATCGGCGTGGGATTGGGGTACGGCTCGCCCGTCGCGTGGGCCGACGACTCCACGTCGAGTTCACCGTCGCGAACTGACAGCGGAACAGGCCATGGCGCGGGAAGTGCACGCTCCCACGCCACCGGGCCGGCCCGCAGCGGGCCGAGGCACGCCGTCACGTCCACCGGTGTGGTGCCGCCGCGCGTGCGCGCCAGCCAAACAGTCTCGACAGCTACAACTCCGCGGCGCACAACGACCAGTTCGACGCCGGAGGCTGCGCAGACCCGGGAACCCGGCACCGCCTCGTCGGTGTTCGGGCCCGGTCTCGATGACACCGGGCACAGCGGAAAACCGACATCGACACCACCACCGTCACCGTCACCGGGCAACCCCTTGACCAATCTGCTTAAGCCGGTGAAGATTTGCGCCTGCAAGCTCGTCATGAGGGTGCTCGAGACCATCGGCAAGATCGTCGGTGGTGAGCAGAGTGGCGGCGGTCCCGCTTTGCCGCCGGTCGATAATCCGATCTTGGCGGCCGTCGCCGAGTTCGCGCGCCGCAGCATCAACCAGATTCTGGCGACACCGCCGATCGCTCATGCGGTTGCGGTCGTCAACGAACAGCTCGCACTCGCGCTCGACCGACTCACCTTCGCATCGCAGGACCTGATTCGGTGCGCCAACCCCGTTCAATCCCAGCCGCTTCCCGCCGACCTGGACCGGACCACGATCGTCGACGGGCTGGACCAGCCGACTGATTTCCAGTTTCTCCCCGACGGCCGCATCCTGATTCTGCAGCGGGACGGCTCGCTCAAGATCGCCGCCAACGCCGAAGGCGCAACTGCGGTCAAGGTCGGCGAGATCCAGCCCTCGGACGCATTCGAACTGGACCCGGACTTCGCGCACAACGGGTACTTCTACACCACCTACAACTCGACGGACTCCCACGCCCGGCTGTCACGATTCACCATGGTCAACGACACCGTCGATCTCACATCAGAGAAGGTGCTGATCGATTCGGTGCAATCCGGGTCGATGCATCAGGGCAACACCATGGCGTTCGGACCCGACGGCAAGATCTATTTCGCGATGGGCGATGACAGCCTGAACACCAACGGCCAGGACCTGTCGACCATCTTCGGCAAGATACTTCGGATCAATCCCGATGGCACCATCCCGCAAGACAATCCGTTCTACAACACGCCCGGGGCGCGCCAGGAGATCTACGCACTGGGCATGCGCAACCCGTTCCGGATGACGTTCACCCCCACCGGCCAGCTGCTGGTTGGCGACGTGGGTGACGAATCCTGGGAAGAGCTGAACAACGTCGTCGCCGGCGGCAACTACGGCTGGCCGGTCCAGGAAGGGCCTTGTGCGAGTTGCGCCTACGACAATCCGGTCTACTCCTACCCGCACACTCCCCCGCCGGGGCGGGCGGGCTCGATCACCTCGGTGATCGTGTACACCGGCACCGCGTTACCGGCCGAGTACCAGAACAAGGTCTTCGTCGCCGATTACACGCTGCACTGGCTCAAGGCGCTGACTTTCGATTCCACCTACACCAATGTGATCGGCGAACAACTCCTGGACACCGACGCGGGCACGACTGTGCAGATACGGCAGGGGCCGGACGGTAATCTGTATCAGCTCAACATCTATCCCGGCGAGCTGTACCGTATCGCGGCGTCCGGCGGAAACCGTGCTCCCACAGCCGTTCTGACGGCCACCCCGACCAACGGATATTCGCCGCTGAGCGTGCAGTTCTCCTCCGCCGGCTCCAGCGATCCGGACCCGGGAACGACACTGAGCTACAGCTGGGACTTCGGTGACGGCGGCACATCGGTGGCCGCGAACCCGGTCCGCACGTACAACACCGACGGCAGTTACACCGTCACGCTCACAGTCAGTGACGGGCAGCGGACCAACACCGCGAGCCAGAACGTCGTCGTCGGCAGCACGCCGCCGGATGTGCAGATCCTGACCCCGATCAACGACTCTCATTACAACGCCGGCGATGTCATCAGCTTCAGCGCCACGGCCACCGATGCCGAGGATGGCGCTCTGCCAGACAGCGCCTACAACTGGCGGGTGATCTTCCACCACGCCGACCACATCCACCCCTACGTGGACAGCGTCGTCGGCCCCAGCGGCACCGTCTCACTCGCCACCAACGAGCACAACGTGCCCACCACGTGGTACGAGATCAGCCTCACCGTCACCGACAGCAGTGGACTGTCGACGACCAAGACGGTGGACATCAAGCCCAACCTCGTGACGTTGACGTTCAACAGCAACGACCCGAACGCGGTGTACACCGTCGACGGCATTCCGCACACGGGTACGTTCAGCCAGCAGGCGGTCGTCGGTGTGGTCCGGCACCTGGACGCGGGCTCGCCGCAAACCGTCGCCGACGGGCAACTGGTCTTCAACCGGTGGTCGGATGGCCTCACTCAGGAGCACCAGATCTCGACGCCAGGAAGCGATTCCACCTACACGGTGTACTTCGACAAGACGCCCAGCACCGCTTAGCTGACGCCCGCGAGCGCGAATGGCAGTACCTCCGATACGCCCGCCCGGCGCAGGCAGCGCGCCGCGGTGGTCAGCGTCCAGCCGGTGTCGGTGACGTCGTCGACAAGAAGCACCGTACGCGGAACCTGCTGCAGCGCAGTGAAGTCAGGCTCCTGCCAGGCGTCATGCAGTGCCGCGACCCGATAGGCCGAGTTCACTGCCGTGACCGGCCGTCGGGTCGGACGGTAGTGAAGGGTCCCCAGATTCGTCAGGCGGCCCGCCTGGCCGAGACGGTCGACGACGGAGCGGATCAGGATCGGATGCGTCGACGAGTCGAGCCCCATGACGGCCTCCGGTCGCGTCTCCCACGGCCAGTCGGCCAACACCGCGATCGCGGCGCGGACGAACTCGTCGGGGACAGGGCCATCCGGCGCATCCAGCAACCGGCGCAACCGGGTGCCCCAGCCCAGATCCGTGAGCCGTCCGATCGCGCGACCCTCAAGCGGCCCGTCGTCGATACGCCCACTCACGTCGACCCCGAGCTTGGCCATGCCGGTCGGCCATATCCGCCGTGGCGCCACCTCGACACCGCACTGCTGCAGCCGGTCGTTGGTAGCGTCGAGCGCACGCTCGTCGACCTCGGCGGTGAAGCGGGACCCGGAACAGTTGTCGCATCGGCCGCAGCGATCCTGCGCTGACAGCTCCGGATCGTCCAATTGCGCACGGAGAAAGGCCATCCGGCAGCCCGTCGAGTTCTGATAGTCGAGCATGGCCTGCTGTTCACGACGCCGGGCCGCGTCCAGCGTGCGATAGCGCTCTTCGTCATAGGTCCACTGCTGACCGGTGCCGATCCAGCCGCCCTTCACCCGCTGCACCGCGCCATCGACATCGAGCACCTTGAGCACCATCTCCAGCCGGTTGCGGCCAAGGTCGACCAGCGGTTCCAGCGCTGGCGTCGACATTGGACGGTCCGGCTCCAGCACGCTGATCACCTTGCGCACCAACGCTTCCGGCGGGAAGGCGACCGAGGCGAAGTAGCTCCATATCTCGGCGTCCTCGTGTCCCGGAAGCAGGATCACTTCGGCGCGGGCGGTGGCGCGGCCGGCGCGGCCCACCTGCTGGTAGTACGCGATCGGCGACTGTGGCGCCCCGAGGTGGATGACGAAACCCAGATCTGGTTTGTCGAATCCCATCCCGAGCGCGGAGGTGGCCACCAGAGCCTTGACCCGGTTGGCGAGGAGGTCGACCTCCATCTGCTCCCGCTCGGCAGGGTCGGAGGCCCCGGTGTAGGCGGCAACCTGATGGCCCTGCTCTCGCAAGACCGCCGCCAGATCGCGGGCGGCGGCGACGGTCAGGGTGTAGATGATGCCGGACCCCTCCAGCGAATTGAGCTGCGCCGCAATCCAGGCCGCGCGCCCGGCGGCGGTGGGTACCTTCACCACCGACAGATGAAGCGACTCGCGGTCCAGGCCGCCGCGCAGGACCAGCGTGTCGCCACCACCGACGCCGAGTTGAGCCGCCACGTCGCCGACCACGCGGTCATTTGCCGTCGCCGTGGTGGCCAACACCGGTACGCCGGAACCCAATTCGGCAATCAACGTTCGGATGCGGCGGTAGTCCGGCCGGAAGTCATGTCCCCAGTCGGAGACACAGTGCGCCTCGTCCACCACCACCAGGCCGGCGTCGGCGGCCAACGATGGCAGCACCTGGACGCGGAATTCCGGATTGTTCAAGCGCTCCGGACTGACCAGCAGCACGTCGAGATCACCGTCGGCGACCCGGCGGTGGATGTCATCCCACTCGGTGACGTTGCCGGAGTTGATGGTCGCCGCACGCACCCCGGCGCGCTGCGCGGCGCTCACCTGGTTGCGCATGAGCGCCAGCAACGGTGACACGATCACCGTCGGCCCGCGGCCCTGCTCACGCAGCAGCTTGGCGGCGACAAAGTAGACCGCCGACTTGCCCCAGCCGGTGCGCTGCACGACCAGAGCCCGCCGCCGGTGCACCACCAGCGCCTCGATGGCCGTCCACTGGTCGTCGCGCAGCACCGCCTGCGCGCCGGCCAGTTGCTCGAGGATCTTCTGTGCGTCAGCTCGGGTCGCGGTCACGGTCCCATCGTGCCCGGAGGGGACGACAAGCTACTTGGTGGCGGCTTCCTGCTCGCGCTTGATCTCCAGCGCGATGTCGATGAGCTGATCCTCCTGGCCACCGATGAGCTTGCGCTGCCCGGCCCGGTGCAGCAGCTGGTGCGCGGGCACGCCGTAGCGTTCGGACTGGCGGATGGCGTGCTTGAGGAAGCTCGAGTACACCCCGGAGTAGCCCATGATCAGCGCGTTGCGGTCCAGTAGGCATTCGGCCGGCATCGCCGGTGCGACGACCTCCTCGGCGGCGTCGGCGATGTCGAAGAAGTCGATGCCGGTCTTGACGCCGATCTTGTCGAACACCCCGATCAGCGCCTCGACCGGAGCGTTGCCCGCGCCGGCGCCGAAGCGGCGGCACGACCCGTCGATCTGCTTGGCTCCCGCGCGGACGGCTTCGATCGAGTTGGCCACGCCCAGGCCCAGGTTCTCGTGGCCGTGGAAGCCCACCTGCGCGTCGTCGCCCAATTCGGCGACCAGCGCGCTCACCCGGTCGGCCACGCCTTCGAGTACCAGCGCACCAGCCGAGTCGACGACGTAGACGCACTGGCAGCCGGCGTCGGCCATGATCCGGGCTTGCTTGGCAAGCTTCTCCGGGCTGATCGTGTGACTCATCATCAGGAAGCCCACGGTCTCCAGCCCGAGTTCGCGGGCCAGCCCGAAGTGCTGGATCGAGACGTCGGCCTCGGTGCAGTGCGTGGCGATCCGGCAGATCGAGCCGCCGTTGTTCTGCGCCTCCTTGATGTCCTCCTTGGTGCCAACGCCGGGCAGCATCAGGAAGGCGATCTTGGATTCCTTGGCCGTCTCGGCGGCCAGCTTGATCAGCTCCTGCTCGGGTGTCTTGGAGAACCCGTAGTTGAAGCTCGAGCCGCCCAGCCCGTCACCGTGGGTCACCTCGATGACCGGGACACCGGCGGTGTCCAGCGCGGCGACGATCGCACCGACCTCTTCTTTGGTGAACTGGTGGCGCTTATGGTGGCTGCCGTCGCGCAGCGACGTGTCCGTCATCCGGACGTCCCACATGGGGTTGAAGTAGATGTCGCTCATGCTTGAGCTCCCGTTCCTGCAGAGGCGCGTTCCTTGGCGATCTCCTCGCCCACCTTGGTGGCCGCGGCGGTCATGATGTCCAGATTTCCCGCATACGGCGGCAGATAGTCACCCGCACCCTCGACCTCCACGAACGTGGTGACGAGGTGATGGCCGCCGTTGTACACCGTCGGCTCGTCGAACTGCGGCTCGTTGAGCAGACGGTAGCCCGGCACATAGGTCTGCACCTCGGCGACGACGTCCTTGATGGACTGCGTGATCGCGTCGTGGTCGGCATCCTCGGGGATCGCGCAGAAGATGGTGTCGCGCATGATCATTGGCGGATCAGCCGGATTCAGGATGATGATCGCCTTGCCTCGCTTCGCGCCGCCGATCACCTCCACGCCGGCACTGGTGGTCTTGGTGAACTCGTCGATGTTGGCCCGGGTGCCGGGGCCTGCCGACGCCGACGACACCGACGCGACGATCTCGGCGTACGGCACGTCGACGACGCGGCTCACCGCATAGACCATCGGGATCGTGGCCTGACCACCGCAGGTGACCATGTTGACGTTCGGCGCGTCCAGGTGCGCACGCAGGTTGGCCGGCGGGATCACGCCGGGGCCCACGGCGGCCGGCGTCAGATCGATCGCCCGGATACCGGCCTCTTCATATCGGGGCGCGGCGGCCCGGTGGACGTAAGCGCTGGTGGCTTCGAACACCAGGTCCGGCTTCTCCGACTGGGCCAGCAGCCAGTCCACACCCTCGTGGCTGGTCTCCAGTCCGAGCTTGCGCGCCCGGGCCAGACCTTCGCTCTCGGGGTCGATGCCGATCATCCAGCGCGGCTCGAGCCACTCCGAACGAAGGAGCTTGTACAGCAGGTCGGTGCTGATGTTGCCCGACCCGACGATGGCGACAGAACTCTTCTGGGGCATGTGAAGCCTCCTCTTATTCGAATGACAGCCGGACTGAACCCAGACCGGCGAAGTCCGCGACGAACTCGTCGCCTGGGCGGCAGTCGATGGCCCTGGTGCACGAGCCCGGCAGGACGATGTCGCCTGCCTTCAGCCGTACACCGAAGCTCTCGACCTTGCGGGCCAGCCACGCCACTGCAGTGACCGGATTGCCGAGGACGGCGTCGCTGCGGCCCTCGGCCACCACCTCGCCGTTGCGGGTGAGCACCGCGTCGATGCCCCGGATGTCAACGTCTTTGGGCGACACCCGCTCCTTGCCGAGCACATAGCCCGCCGACGACGCGTTGTCGGCGATGGTGTCGCACAGCGCGATCTTCCAGTCCTTGATCCGGGTGTCGATGAGTTCGATCGCCGGGGCGAACGCCGCGGTGGCCGCCAGCACGTCGTCCTCGGTGCACCCGGCGCCGGGCAGGTCGTCGGCGAGGATGAATCCGACCTCGACCTCGACGCGCGGAAACAGAAAGCGCCCCGCGGGAACCGGCTGGTCCTCGAACACCTCCATGTCGGCCAGCAGATGGCCGTAGTCGGGCTCGTCGACGCCCATCATCTTCTGCATGGCCTCCGATGACAGGCCGACCTTGTGACCGACCACCCGGGCGCCTTCGGCGATGCGCTGCCGAATGTTGATCAGCTGGATTTCGTAGGCGTCGACCACGTCGATGTCGGGGTGATTGGCCGTCAGCGGCGTCATCGGGACGCGGCTGCGCTCCGCCTCGGCAAGGTCGGCGGCGAGCTCTTCGCGCGTCGAAACGCTCAGCATTCCGGGGAGTCCCATCGTCGGTGTGACCGGGGCGAACGGCGCCCGGTGCGGGCAATTCTAGTGCCGTCCGCAGCGCCGTGGGGTAAGCGTTCCGCTGATCGGAAAGGAGGGGTCAGTAGCGCCCGGACGGGGCAATTCTATAACGTGTTCTAGTATGACAGCTCAGGAGTTCGACGTCGTCGTCGTCGGAAGCGGTGCTGCCGGCATGGTCGCCGCACTTACCGCCGCTCACCAGGGACTATCGACAGTCGTCGTCGAGAAGGCCGCACACTTCGGCGGCTCGACCGCCCGCTCGGGTGGCGGCGTGTGGATCCCCAACAACGAGATCCTCAAGCGTGACGGGGTCACCGACACCAAAGAAGCCGCGCGCACTTATCTGCACTCGATCATCGGCGACGTGGTGGAACCCGAGCGCATCGACACCTACCTCGAACGCGGGCCGGAAATGCTGTCGTTCGTCCTCAAGCACACGCCGTTGAAGTTGTGCTGGGTGCCCGGGTACTCCGACTACTACCCGGAGGCGCCGGGCGGCCGCCCCGGCGGACGCTCGGTCGAGCCCAAGCCCTTCGACGCCAAGAAACTCGGCCCCGACGAGAAGTTCCTGGAGCCGGCGTACGGCAAGGTTCCGCTCAATGTCGTTGTGATGCAGCAGGATTACATGCGTCTCAATCAGCTCAAGCGCCACCCCCGCGGCGTGTTGAGGAGCTTGAAGGTCGGCGCCCGCACCGTGTGGGCCAACGCACGCGGCAAAAACCTGGTGGGAATGGGCCGGGCGCTGATCGCCCCGATGCGGATCGGCCTGCGCGAGGCCGGTGTTCCCGTGCTGCTCAACACCGCGCTGACCGATCTGTACGTCGAGGACGGCGTGGTCCGCGGCATCTATGTCCGGGACACCACCGGACCGGAAGCGGCTGACCCGCAACTGATCCGCGCACGCCGGGGCGTCATCCTCGGCAGCGGCGGGTTCGAGCACAACGAGCAGATGCGGGTCAAATATCAGCGCGCGCCGATCACCACCGAGTGGACGGTGGGGGCCGCAGCCAACACCGGCGACGGCATCGTTGCCGCTGAAAAGCTCGGTGCGGCGCTGGAATTGATGGAGGACGCGTGGTGGGGTCCGACCGTCCCGCTGGTCGGCGCGCCATGGTTCGCGCTGTCCGAGCGCAACTCCCCCGGCTCGATCATCGTCAACCTGTCCGGCAAGCGCTTCATGAACGAGTCGATGCCCTACGTCGAGGCCTGCCACCACATGTACGGCGGCCAGTACGGTCAGGGCGCCGGTCCCGGTGAGAACGTGCCGGCGTGGCTGGTGTTCGACCAGCAGTACCGTGACCGCTACATCTTTGCCGGACTGCAACCGGGACAACGTATTCCGAAGAAGTGGATGGAATCCGGCGTCATCGTCAAGGCCGACACCCTCGAGGAGCTGGCCAAGGTCACCGGACTGCCCGCGGACGCGTTCCTGGCGACCGTCGAGCGGTTCAACGGGTTCGCCCGCTCCGGCAAGGACGAGGACTTCCGCCGCGGTGAAAGCGCCTACGACCGCTACTACGGCGATCCGACCAACAAGCCCAACCCCAACCTCGGCGAGATCAAGAACGGCCCGTTCTACGCCGCCAAGATGGTGCCCGGCGATCTGGGCACCAAGGGCGGTGTGCGCACCGATGTGAACGGACGGGCTCTGCGTGACGACGGTTCGGTGATCGAAGGCCTGTACGCGGCCGGTAATGTCAGCTCGCCGGTGATGGGGCACACCTATCCCGGCCCGGGCGGCACCATCGGCCCCGCGATGGCGTTCGGGTACCTGGCGGCGTTGCATATTGCAGGGAAGGGCTAACATGCCGATCGATCTGTCCGTCGCGCTCGGCGCCGAACTTGAGCCCGTCGAGTTCTCGTGGACGAGCAGCGATGTGCAGCTCTATCAGCTCGGCCTCGGCGCGGGCGCCGATCCGATGGATCCCAAGGAGTTGCGCTACCTGGTGGACCGTACCCCCCAGGTGCTGCCCACCTTCGGCAATGTGGCCGCCAGCTTCCACATGACCGAGCCGCCCGAAGTCAAGTTCCCCGGCATCGAGATCGAGCTGAGCAAGGTGCTGCACGCCAGCGAGGCGGTGACGGTGCCTGCGCCGCTGCCGCCTAGCGGCACCGCGCGTTCGGTGCAGCGGTTCACCGAAATCTGGGACAAGGGCAAGGCCGCCGTCATCGTCAGCGAGACCACGGTCACCGACCCGGACGGCACACTGCTGTGGACCACCAAACGGTCGATCTTCGCCCGCGGCGAGGGTGGTTTCGGCGGCGAGCGCGGCCCGTCGACGTCGGTGGCCGCCCCCGATCGAACGCCGGACTACGAGATCTCGGTTCCGGTGCTGCCGCAGCAGGCGCTGCTCTACCGGCTCTGTGGGGACCGAAACCCGCTGCACTCCGATCCCGAATTCGCCGCGGCGGCAGGCTTTCCCAAGCCGATCCTGCACGGACTCTGCACGTACGGGATGACCTGCAAGGCGCTGGTCGACACACTGCTCGATTCCGACGCTTCAGCTCTGAAGACCTACGGCGCGCGTTTCGCCGGGGTCTGCTATCCCGGTGAGACCATCAAGGTCAGCGCATGGAAGGAAGACGGCCGCTACGTCGGCGTCGTCACCGCTCCGGGCCGCGACGACGCCGTGATCCTCTCCGACGTGGAGTTCATCCCGGTCTAAGTGTCAGCCCCGCCGACGCGGGGTGGGTACCGTCGCCGCCGCGTGCGGTCAACCGGCCAGATTACGAAGCCTGTGATTTGGACGTGATGTTTACGGATAGGTCAGCCTTTCAGCAGGCTCCAAGGTAGGACTTACGCAAAGCAAACTTTGGTGCTTCTACGAAAGGACGTCCCTATGAAGATTGCCCCTACCAAGACCGTCGGCCTCGTCGGTGCGGCGCTGCTGGTCGGCGTTGCCGCAGTCGGCTGCGGCAGCGACGACAAGGGGTCCGAATCGTCGTCGTCATCGGCGGCGTCGAGTTCCTCCGCCACCTCCTCGGCCGCCGCTTCGGAGACCACCAGCGCTGCGGACGCTGCCCCCGCGGACGACTACAGCAAACTGTTGCTGAAGGCGTCTGACATCGATCCGAGCTTCACCGCCGGCCCGCCGGAGACGCCTCCGCCCGGTATCACCGGAATCGGCCAGACCATGACCAACGCCGCGCAGAACCAGACCATCGCCTTCCAGATCATGATCGAAACGGATCCCGCTGCGGCGGCAACGAGGCTAGATGATGCAAAGGCAACGGTCTCCAAGGACGTCGACGGAGCGCCGCAGCCCGCTGACGTCGGCGACGGCGGCTTCATCGCCACCGGCAAATCGCCCGACGGCTCCAAAGCCATCACCGAGGTGTACTTCACCCAAGGTAAGGCAGTCACGAGCATCGAGTTCAGCAGCGCGCCCAACGATCCGGTGCAGTCGGAGACCGCGTTGGCCATCGCCAAGATGCAGGACACTCAGATCAAGAACAACCTGAGCTAGCTGCTCTTTCGCTTTCCCGCCGAGCGTAACGCCGCGGCGCAGAATCGATCGGTTCTCCGCCGTGGCGTTACTGTCGGCGCGCCAATGCCGCTGCCACTCTGCGCATCACGGTGCCGGCGGTGTCCTCTGACGTGAAACGCACAACGAGCCAGCCGAGTTCGGCGAGGTCTTCGAAGCGACGAATGTCCCTCTCGCGCTGGCGACGATCAACGCGGTGGTGTGCGCCTTCGTATTCGAATGCGACCTTGAGTTCTTCGTAACCCATATCGAGCTCGGCGATCAAGACGCCGTATTCGTTGCGCACCGGAATCTGGGTTTGCGGTCTCGGGAACCCGGCCCGAATGATTACCAGCCGCAGCCACGTCTCCTTCGGTGATTCCGCCCCGGAGTCGACAAGATCGAGCGCGGCACGGGCTCGCACGATCCCTCGCCGGCCCTGATGACGTTCGGCCACGAGCTCGACATCGGGAAGCTTCAGGCGCGTTGCACGCGCCAACGCATCCACGGCCGTGATCGCTACGTCGGTCGGATACCAGCACAAGAGGTCGAGAGCCGTGCGGGCCGGAGTGGTGACAGATATTCCGGCTATGTGGCACATCTCGTCGGCTTCAATACCGCAGGAGCGGGCGATGACACCCGGCGTGGGCCGACGATTGGTATCGCTGATCTCTGCCGCGCGCCTGTTATCGATCCACCTGCTGCCATGCAGAGCGGATGCCGAGAACCCGACGAGCACGCCCCGTCTTCGTGACCGCAACCAGCACGCCTTGGCCCGTCGTACTGGACCGAGCTCGGCCCCGGCCGAGATGTAGACATCCCGATGGATCGCGCGGAACTTGGTTCGCAGTTCGTGGCGCGTCACGCGACAAGCCGCGAGCGCTTCACTCCCGACGAACGGCTCGTCCTCCATGCCCGGAGTCTGCCGCCGTACACCGACAAGTCGACGACAGTAACGCCACGGCGGCGCAGTCTCCGAATTCTCGCCGCGGCGTTACGCTCGGCGAAAAGCCCTAGCCCAGGATGATGCCCGACGTCGGGACGCCGGTGCCGGCGGTGACGAGCACGTGCTCGACGTTGTCCACCTGGTTGACCGACGTGCCGCGCAGCTGGCGCACGCCTTCGGCGATGCCGTTCATCCCGTGGATGTAGGCCTCGCCGAGCTGACCGCCGTGAGTGTTGATCGGTAGCCGTCCGCCGATCTCCAGCGCCCCGTCCTTGACGAAGTCCTTGGCATCACCGGGCTCGCAGAAACCCAACTCCTCCAACTGAATCAGCGTGAAAGGGGTGAAGTGGTCGTACAGGATCGCGGTCTGGATGTCGGCCGGTGTCAGACCCGACTGCGCCCACATCTGCTTGCCCACCAAACCCATTTCGGGCAGCCCGAGTTCGGGCCGGTAGTAGCTCGTCATCGAGTACTGGTTCGGGCTCGACCCCTGCGCCGCTGCCTCTATGATCGCGGGCCGGTGCTTGAGATCCTTGGCGCGCTCAGCCGAGACGATCACCAGGGCCACACCGCCGTCGGTCTCCTGGCAGCAGTCCAGCAGTCGCAACGGCTCGGCGATCCACCGCGAATTCTGATGATCCTCGATGGTGATCGGCTTCTCGTAGAAGTACGCCTTCGGGTTGTTGGCCGCGTGCCTACGGTCCGCAACCGACACCGCGCCGAAATCACGGCTGGTCGCACCGGAGTAGTGCATGTAGCGCTGGGCGATCATCGCGACTTGCGCAGCCGGCGTCGACAGCCCGTGCGGGTACGAGAACGAGTTGTCCACGCCGGTGGAGTCCGCGTTCTCGACCAGCCGCATCTGCACCTGGCCGAACCGCGTGCCGGAGCGCTCGTTGAAAGCCCGGTATGCCACAACACAATCCGCGACACCGGTGGCCACCGCGATCGCCGCCTGCTGGACGGTCGCACAGGCCGCACCGCCGCCGTGGTGGATCTTGGAGAAGAACTTCAGATCGCCGATACCGGTGGCCCGCGCGATGGCGACTTCGGTGTTCGAGTCCATCGTGAACGTGGTCATGCCGTCGACGTCGGCCGGCGTCAAGCCCGCGTCGTCGAGGGCGTCGAGCACCGCCTCGGAGGCCAGCCGCAGTTCACTGCGACCGGAGTTCTTCGAGAAATCGGTGGCGCCAATGCCGACGATCGCGGCCTTGCCGCTCAGCTCGCCCGGCATTACGCGGCGCCGATCGTCAGCGTGGCGGTGGCGATCACGTGATCACCAAGACTGTTGCTGCCCACGATCTTCAGCGAGATCACATCGCCCTCCACTGCAGTGACCTCACCGGTGAACGTCACCGTGTCGTAGGCATACCAGGGCACGCCCAGGCGCAGACCAATCGACTTGATGACGGCGGTCGGGCCGGCCCAGTCGGTGATGAACCGCTGCACCAGACCGGTGTCGGTGAGGATGTTGACGAAGATGTCCTTGGAGCCCTTGGCCTGCGCCTTGTCCCGGTCATGGTGGACATCCTGGTAGTCCCGGGTGGCGATCGCCGTCGACACGATGAACGTCGGATCGCCGTAGAACTTCAGCTCCGGCAGCTTGGTGCCGACTTCAATTGCAGGCGCGCTCATTTGGCCGGCTCCCATGCGTAGTTGGTCCACGCAGGCCCGACGTCGTTGGCCGGGAAGTCGATATACATTGCGCGGACGGGCATTCCGATCTTCACGGTCGACGGATCGACGTTGCGCAGCTCACCGAGCATCCGCACACCCTCTTCGAGTTCGACGAGCGCGATCACGAACGGCAGGGTGCGGCCCGGCACCTTCGGCGCATGGTGCACCACGAAGCTGAAGACGGTGCCGTTGCCGCTGGCGACGACGTAGTCGGTCTCCTGCTCCTTGTCGAGCCACAACGCTGGCACCGGCGGATGGACCAGCGTGCCGTCGCCGCGCTTCTGGATGCGCAGTTCATGCGCGTTGACGCCGTCCCAGAAGAACTTAGTGTCCTTCGACGACGCCGGGCGCATGGCAGAATCGGCGTCGAGGTCATCGGGCACCGACGAAGCGGAAGCCTTGGCCCCATCCTTATCGGCGGGGATGAACTTCATGATGCGCCACATCATCTCGGCGACATCCTCATCACCGACCGACCACGTGATGGTCTGGGTGATGAAGAACGCCTCGCCCAATGCCGTCTGCTTCGGTCCGACGACATCGGTCAGCTCAGCAGCGACACTGACTTCTTCGCCTGGGCGCAGATAGCGGTGGTAGGTCTGCTCGCAGTTGGTCGCGACGACGCCGATATAGCCTGCCTCGTCGAACAATTCGATGATCTTGCCCAACGGGTCGTCATCGGGGCGGACACCGCCCAGACCCATCATCGTCCACACCTGGATCATCGCCGGTGGGGCGACCAAACCGGGATGGCCGGCCGCCTTGGCGGCAGCGTCGTCGACGTAGATGGGGTTCTTGTCCCCGATCGCGTCGAGCCAGTGGTCGACCATCGGCTGGTTGACCGGGTGCCTGCCGACCCGCGGCTTGCTCTTGCCTTCAGCCTTGACCCGCTCGGCCGCGGCCTTGATGTCGTCGACGGCGCTCACCGAGGAACCCTCGGCACCTTCAGACCGGCAGCCGCGATCATCTCTCGCATGACCTCGTTCACTCCGCCACCGAAGGTGATCACTAGGTTGCGCTTGGTCTGGCTGTCCAGCCAGTCCATCAGCTCCGCGGTCTCCGCATCGGCCGGATTGCCATGTGCAGCAACGATTTCCTCGGCGAGTCGGCCGGCATACTGGATGCGCTCGGTGCCGAACACCTTGGTGGCGGCCGCGTCCGCGATGTCGATCTCCTCGCCCGACGCCGCGACCTGCCAGTTGAGCAGCTCGTTGATCCGCCACATCGCCTTGAGCTCGCCCAGTGAGCGCTTGACGTCGGCGTGATCGAGCGGGGTGTCGCCGTTGCTGCCCGGCTTCGACGCCCAGGAATGCACCTTGTCGTAGAGCGCGGCGAACCGTCCGGCCGGTCCCAGCATGACCCGCTCGTTGTTGAGCTGGGTGGTGATCAGCCGCCATCCGCCGTTCTCTTCACCGACCAGCATGTCGGCGGGCACTCGCACGTCGTTGTAGTACGTGGCGTTGGTGTGGTGGGCGCCGTCGGACAGGATGACCGGCGTCCAGGAATAACCCGGATCCTTGGTGTCGACGATGAGGATCGAAATGCCCTTGTGCTTCACGGCTTCCGGATCGGTGCGGCAGGCCAGCCAGACGTAGTCGGCATCGTGCCCACCGGTGGTCCACATCTTCTGGCCGTTGACGATGTACTCGTCACCCTGCTTGACCGCCGAGGTGCGCAGCGAGGCCAGATCGGTACCGGCCTCCGGTTCGCTGTAGCCGATCGCGAAGTGCACCTCACCGGCCAGGATCGCCGGCAGGAACTTCTTCTTCTGCGCTTCGGTTCCGTACTGCTGCAGCGTCGGTCCGACGGTCTGCAGTGTGACCGCGGGCAGCGGCACGTCGGCGCGCTGCGCCTCGTTGACGAAGATCGACTGCTCGATGGGCCCATAGCCCAGGCCGCCGTACTCCTTGGGCCAGCCGGCGCCCAGCTTGCCGTCGGAACCCATCCGCTTGATGATCGCGCGGTAGGCCTCGTTGTGCCGGTCGGACTCCATCGCCTGGGCTTCCTCAGGCGAGATGAGATTCGAAAAGTATTCCCGCAGTTCAGCTTGCAGCTGCTTCTGCTCGGGAGTCAGCTCGATGAACATTTACGCTCCCACCAGTTCCAGACGGTGTGCCTTGCCACCCAACAGTCGGGTGAGATCCTTGATCGACGAGTAATAGCGGTGCATCGGGTAGGTGATGTCCATCCCCATGCCGCCGTGCAGATGGTGGCACAGTTGCATGACCGGCGGCGCCTGCGACGTCACCCAGTAGCCGAGGATGTCGATGTCTTCGGTCGCATCGCGTCCCTCGGACAGCGCCCAGGACACCGCCGTCGACGCCAACGTGATGGTTCGCGAGGCGATGTAGATCTCGGCGAGCTGCGCGGCGACGGTTTGGAAGGTCGACAGCGGCTTGCCGAACTGGTGCCGGTTGGCGACGTAGTCGGCGGTGAGCCGCAGCGCGCCCGCCACCAAACCGGACGCGTAGGCGCCGACGGCGGCCACCACCAGTTGGTTGATGCGCCGCACGGAGTCGCTGCCGCCCAACACATCTGCGCTGTCGACGGGGGTGTCGGCGAAGGTGACGACGTATTCGTCGGCGTGCGTCGCCGACGGTGTCTTCGCCAAGCTCACACCGGCCGCCGTCGGCGACACGACCACCACACCGCTATCGGTGCTCACGACCATCCAATCCGCTTGTTCCGCAAAGGGAACGCCGATCTTTGTGCCGTTCAGCTTGCCGTCCGTCAGCCGCGTCTCGGGTCGCTCGGGCAGGGCACGCCCCGGCTCGTTGAGCGCCGCCGTCAGCACCGCCCCTTTGGCGACACCGGCGAGGTACCGATCCTGCTGAGAGTCCGACGCCAGGTCCAGCAGCGGAAGCAGACCCAGACCGAGGGTCGCGAACGCAGGACTGATGTTGCCGAACCTGCCGATCTGGGTGAGCGCCGCGGTGATCTCGGCCAGGCCGAGGCCGTCACCGCCGAGCCGCTCCGGGACACCGAACGCCACGACGCCACCAGAAACCAGCGCGTCCCAGCTGTTGTCCCGCTCGAGTGCGGACGTCACCACGTCGGTGACTGCCTGCTGCCCTTCGTCCGGACTGAAGTCCACGAAGAATCCTCCTTGATTCTCAGGCGATACGCGTTTTAGGCCGATGCCCCGGTGTAGTCGACCTGCCAGTGCTTGATGGCGTTGAGCCACCCCGAACGTAGCCGCTCCGGGGTGCCGGCCGAGGTGAGATCGGGCATGTGGTCAGCAACGGCGTTGAAGATCAGGTTGATCGTCATCCTGGCCAGGTTGGCGCCCACGCAGTAGTGCACCCCGGTGCCACCGAAGCCCACATGCGGGTTCGGGTTGCGCAGGATGTTGAAGCTGTACGGGTCCTCGAAGACCTCTTCGTCGAAGTTGGCCGAGCGGTAGAACATCACGACGCGCTGGTCTTTCTTGATCTGCACACCGGACAGCTCGACGTCCTCGGCGGCGGTGCGCTGGAACGCGGTGACCGGCGTGGCCCAGCGGACGATCTCGTCGGCCGCGGTCTCCGGGCGCTCCTTCTTGTAGAGCTCCCACTGGTCGGGGTTGTTCGCGAACGCGATCATGCCGTGGGTGATCGAGTTGCGGGTGGTCTCGTTGCCGGCCACGGCCAGCATCATCACGAAGAAGCCGAACTCGTCGTCGGAGAGTTTCTCGCCATCGATGTCGGCGTTGATCAGCGCGGTGACGATGTCGTTGCCGGGGTTCTTACCCTTCACCTCGGCCATGTGCATGGCATAGGCCAGCACCTCCATCGACGACTGCTTGGGGTCGACGTCGAACTCCTCGTCACCGTTGCCGGTCATCTCGTTCGACCAGCGGAACAGCTTGGCGCGATCCTCCTGGGGCACCCCCAGCAAATCGGCGATCGCCTGCAGCGGCAGCTCACAAGCCACCTGCTCGACGAAGTCACCGTTGCCGTGCGCGGCAGCCTCTTTGGCGATGATCTGGGCCCGCCGGTCGAGCTCGTCACGCAGTGCGCCGATGGCGCGCGGGGTGAACCCCTTGGAGATGATCCGGCGCAACCGGTCGTGGTACTCGCCGTCCATGTTGAGCATGACGACCTTCTGCAGGTCGATGTCCTCGCGGGCCATCTCGTCCGGGAACTGTGGGATGGCCGTGTTCGGCGAGCTGAGGAAAACGTCGTTGCGGCGGGAGACCTCTTTGACGTCCTTGTGCTTGGTGACGACCCAATAACCGCCGTCGTTGAAGCCGCCCTTGCCGATAGCCTGTTCGCACCACCAGATCGGCGCGACCCGGCGCAGCTCGGCGAGCTCCTCCACCGGCAGCCGCTGCACATGCAGGTCCGGATCCAGGAAGTCGAAGCCGACCGGGATGTTGGGGGTTGGCATGATCATGCGCTCCTCAATATGACGTGTTCTAGTGCCAGTAAAACATGCCTTCACCGCAGACAAAAGGCACCATGGCATCCTCGCTTGTCAGACTAATGAAACGTGTTCTAGCCTGACCTCATGGGTAATCCTGTCATCGTCGAAGCCACCCGCAGTCCCATCGGAAAGCGGGGCGGCTGGCTGTCCGGTCTGCATGCGACCGAATTATTGGGGGCCGTCCAGAAGGCCGTGGTCGAAAAGGCCGGCATCGATGCCGATGAGGTCGAGCAGGTCATCGGCGGCTGCGTCACCCAGTACGGCGAGCAGTCGAACAACATCACCCGCGTTGCGTGGCTGACCGCGGGCCTGCCCGAGCAGATCGGTGCCACCACCGTCGACTGCCAGTGCGGCAGCGCCCAGCAGGCCAACCACCTGATCGCCGGGCTGATCGCGACCGGCGCGATCGACGTCGGCATCGCCTGCGGTATCGAAGCCATGAGCCGCGTGGGCCTCGGCGCCAACGCCGGCCCCGACCGCTCGCTGATCCGCGCCGCGTCGTGGGACATCGACATGCCCGATCAGTTCACCGCCGCCGAGCGGATCGCCAAGCGCCGCGGTATCACTCGCGAGGATCTCGACCATCTCGGCTTTCTGTCTCAGCAACGAGCCAAGCGGGCCTGGGACGAGCACCGCTTCGACCGTGAGATCTCCCCGATCGAAGCTCCGGTCCTCGACGAGAACAAGCGACCCACCGACGAGCGCCACATGGTCAGCCGTGACCAGGGCCTGCGCGACACCACCATGGAGGGCCTGGCCGGGCTCAAGCCGGTGATGGAGGGCGCGATGCACACCGCGGGCACCTCGTCGCAGATCTCCGACGGTGCGGCCGCGGTGTTGTGGATGGACGAAGACAAGGCACGTGCGCTGGGGCTCAAGCCGCGGGCGCGCATCATCAGCCAGGCGCTCGTCGGTGCCGAGACCTACTACCACCTCGACGGCCCGGTGCAGTCCACCGCGCGGGTGCTCGAGAAGGCAGGCATGAAGCTCGGTGACATCGACCTGGTGGAGATCAACGAGGCGTTCGCCTCGGTGGTGCTCAGCTGGGCGCAGGTCCACGAAGCCGACATGGACAAGGTGAACGTCAACGGCGGCGCGATCGCACTGGGTCACCCCGTCGGCAGCACCGGAAGCCGGTTGATCACCACCGCACTGCACGAGCTGGAGCGCACCGATCAGAGCACCGCCCTGATCACGATGTGCGCCGGCGGTGCGCTGTCGACCGGCACCATCATCGAGCGGATCTAGTCGAACGTGACAACGCCTGCCTCCGACGAGGCCCGGATCGCGGCCGCGCGGGCCTATATCGAGGCGTTGGCCAGTCACAGGGCTGACGATGTACCGTTCGCGCCGGGCTGCACCCGCATCGAGTTCGGGGTCAAAACCGGATTCTCCGGAGATCAATTGCGCCGCAGCCTCAATCGCGGTCCGCAGTACCTCGTCATCAAGTCGGTCAGCGAGCCGGAATTCAGTGTGAACGGCGATGAGGTCCACGCCCGATTCGAACTCCTCACCAAACCGACGCTCGCGGGACGACGAGTCGCAGCACGTATCGACGAGACGTTTCTGATCCCGGCCGCAGATGGCAAGATCCATCACATCCGGGCGGTCGTTCGCCCGTTCATCACGAGCTAGCCCGAGGAGTTCTCCTTGCCCAAGCCCCGCCCCAAGGGCCTCGACACACCGACGACGAAGTTCATCATCAGGTGGATGTCCAAAGCGCAGACCGCGCTGTATAAGGCGAGCAAGGGCAAGATCGGCGGCAGTTTCCTCGAAGGTGCGCCGGTGGCGCTGCTGACGACGATCGGGCGCAAGAGCGGTGAGCCGCGCGTCGCGCCGCTGCTCTTCCTCCGCGAGGGTGATCGGGTGGTGCTGGTGGCATCCCAGGGCGGCAGCGACAAGCACCCCCTGTGGTACCTCAACCTCAAGGCAAACCCGAAGGTGAAGGTCCAGATCAAGGACGAGGTGCTCGAACTGACGGCGCGCGATGCCACCGAGGCCGAGCGTGCCGAGTACTGGCCCAAGATGACCGCGTTCTACACCGGCTTCGAGGACTACAAGTCCTGGACCGATCGGGTCATCCCCATCGTGATTTGCGATCCGTAAAGCTGGGCACTTCATTGGCGTGAGCCAAGAGTCCCACCCCATTCGCAACTCGAGCGTGCTGGCGAAAGCCATGAAGTACTTCGCCCGCGCCCACATTGCGGTGTATCGCCGCACCAACGGCAAGCTGGGCGCGAAACTGCTGTGGTTTCCCGCCGCGCTGCTGACGACTACCGGCCGCAAGTCCGGTCAGCCGCGCACCACCGCCACGTTGTATCTGCAGGACGGGGAGCGCATCGTGTTGCCCGCCTCCTATGGCGGCCGGGACTCCAATCCCGCGTGGTACCTGAATCTGAAGGCCAACCCGAAGGTCCAGGTGCAGGTGCGCGCTGACGTCCGGGATATGACGGCGCGGGACGCCACCGACGACGAGCGCCGGGTGTACTGGCGCCAGCTGACGCGAATCTATCCGCCGTACAAGGGGTATCAGGACGCCGCGGACCGGCGCATCCCGCTGGTGGTGTGCGAGCCGCTGTGAGCTAGGCGCCGAAGACCGGCAGCGGGGTGCGCGAGTTGGCGATCAAGTCGCGCACGACCGGGCCGAGCTCGGCGGGATCCCACCGGTCGCCCTTGTCGATGGTCCCGCCGCGGTTCCAGCCCTCGGCCACCCGGATGATGCCGCCCTCGACCTCGAACACCTGGCCGGTGACGTCCTTGGACTCCACACTGCCGAGCCAGACCACCAGTGGCGAAACGTTCTCCGGTGCCATCGCATCGAAATCGCTGTCCTGCGTGGCCATCATGTCGGCGAACACGGTCTCGGTCATCCGGGTACGCGCCGACGGTGCAATGGCGTTGACGGTGACGCCGAATCGGCCCATCTCGGCGGCGGCAACCAACGTCAGGGCCGCGATACCCGCCTTCGATGCGCTGTAGGTCGCCTGCCCGACGCTGCCCTGCAGGCCGGCGCCGGAGCTGGTGTTGATGATGCGGGCATCAACGGCGTTGCCCGCCTTGGACTGCGCGCGCCAGTAGGCTCCGGCGTGCTTCATGGTGGCGAAGTGCCCCTTGAGGTGCACCGCGGTGACGGCGTCGAATTCGTCCTCGGTGGCGTTGACGAACATCCGGTCCCGCACGATGCCGGCGTTGTTCACCAGCACGTCGAGTCCACCGAACGAATCGACCGCGGTCTGGATCAGCGCCTCGGCCTGCGCCCAGTCCGCGACGTTGGACCCGTTGGCGACGGCTTCCCCACCGGCAGCGGTGATCTCGTCCACCACACCCTGCGCGGCGCTACCGCCACCGGCCGGCGAGCCGTCGAGCCCGACCCCGATGTCGTTGACCACCACGCGCGCGCCTTCAGCGGCGAACGCCAGCGCGTGCGCCCGGCCGATGCCGCCGCCCGCTCCCGTCACGATGACGACACGGCCGTCGAGAAGTCCCATTGACGTTTTCTCCTTATTTGATGTCGGCAGTGGTGGTCGACAGGTAGTGCGGCGGTTCCCCGCCGCCGTGTACCTCCAGCGATGCACCACTGATGTAGGACGCCGCTGGAGAGGCGAGAAATGCTGTGGCCCAACCGATGTCCTCGGGCTTGGCCAGCCTGCCCAGCGGCACGTTCGCCGAAATCGCCGCGATGGATTCGGCGTCACCGTAGAAGAGTTCGGACTGTTCGGTCTCGACCATGCCGACGACGACGGAGTTGACCCGGACCTTCGGCGCCCATTCCACGGCGAGCGTGGTGGTCATGTTCTCCATGCCGGCCTTGGCCGCCCCGTAGGCGACGGTGCCCGGTGTGGGCCGTCGGCCGCTCACGCTGGTGATGTTGATGATCGAGCCACCGGAGTCCTGGGTCTGCATCACGGCATTGGCGTGCTGCGAGACCGACAGCGCACCAAGGAGATTGAGCTCCACGATCTTGGTGCTGAACTTCGCCGACGCATCGGCCGCGAGTACGTAGGGTGAGCCGCCGGCATTGTTGACGACGACGTCGAGGCGCCCGTGGTCGGCGACGATCCCGTCGATGAGAGCCTTGACGGCGTCGTCGTCGCGGATGTCGCATGCCCTGAACTCGTACGGCGACCCCTCGACCGGACGCCGGGCGCACGTGATGACGGTGGCGCCCTGCGCGGCGAAGACAGCGCTGATTCCGGCGCCGACACCCCGCACACCCCCCGTCACGAGGACGACAGAGGCGCTCAGTTGCAGGTTGATACCGCTGTCAGCCGCTTCGGTCACTGTGCTAGCGTACCAAGCAAGTGCTTGCTTAGGTATTCACCCCGTCAGGAAGTGGCCCAGGTATCCCGATGACCATCACCACCAGCACCGTCGAACCGGGCATCGTCGCCGTCACGGTGAACTACCCGCCCGTCAACGCAATCCCCTCCCGCGGCTGGTTCGAACTCGGTGACGCCATCACCGCGGCGGGCCGCGACATGGACACCCACGTGGTGATCCTGCGCGCCGAGGGCCGCGGCTTCAACGCCGGTGTCGACATCAAGGAGATGCAGAACACCGAAGGGTTCACCGCGCTGATCGACGCCAACCGAGGGTGCTTCCACGCATTCCGCGCGGTGTACGAGTGCGAGGTTCCGGTGGTCGCGGCGGTCAACGGATTCTGTGTCGGCGGTGGCATCGGACTGGTCGGCAACTCCGACGTGATCGTCGCATCCGACGACGCGAAGTTCGGTCTGCCCGAGGTGGAGCGCGGCGCACTGGGCGCGGCCACCCACCTGTCCCGGTTGGTGCCGCAGCACATGATGCGCCGGCTGTTCTTCACCGCCGCGACGGTGAGCGCCGAGACGTTGCATCATTTCGGCTCGGTGCACGAGGTGGTGCCCCGCGCCGACCTCGACGAGGCGGCACTGCGAGTGGCCCGCGACATCGCGTCCAAGGACACCCGGGTGATCCGCGCCGCCAAGGAGGCGCTGAACTTCATCGACATCCAGCCGGTCAACGCGCGGTACCGGATGGAGCAGGGCTTCACGTTCGAATTGAACCTGGCCGGCGTCTCCGATGAGCACCGCGACGCGTTTGCGGGAACTGACAAGGGATCGAAATAGCATGGCAGACAAGCGGACAACCCTCGATGAGGCGGTAGCCGTCGTCGAGAGCGGGATGACGATCGGTATCGGCGGTTGGGGCTCCCGACGTAAGCCGATGGCTCTCGTGCGCGCCCTGCTGCGCACCGACGTCACCGATCTGACCGTCGTCACCTACGGCGGCCCCGATCTCGGACTGCTCTGTTCGGCGGGCAAGGTCAAGCGGGTCTACTACGGCTTCGTGTCATTGGACTCGCCGCCGTTCTACGATCCGTGGTTCGCCAAGGCCCGCACGACGGGTGCGATCGAGGCGCGTGAGATGGACGAGGGCATGCTGCGCTGCGGTCTGCAGGCCGCCGCCCAGCGGCTGCCGTTCCTGCCGATCCGCGCCGGACTGGGCAGTGACGTGCGGGCGTTCTGGGGTGACGAGCTCAAGACCGTCAAGTCGCCGTACCCCACCGGTAGTGGCTACGAAGAGCTGGTCGCCATGCCCGCCCTGAACCTGGACGTCGCGCTGGTGCACCTCAATCTCGGTGACGCACAAGGCAATGCCGCGTACACCGGCATCGACCCGTACTTCGACGACCTGTTCCTGATGTCGGCGCAGCAGCGCGTCATGTCGGTCGAGAAGGTGGTGCCGACCGCCGAGCTGGTGAAATCGGTTCCGCCGCAGGCACTCCTGATCAACCGCATGATGGTCGACAAGGTCATCGAGGCACCCAACGGTGCACACTTCACCACCGCCGAGCCCGACTACCGTCGCGACGAGAAATTTCAACGTCACTACGCCGAGGCCGCCGGATCCGACGAGACGTGGGCCGAGTTCGTCTCGACCTATCTGTCGGGCAGCGAAGACGACTACCAAGCCGCAGTGCGCAAGTTCAAGGAAGACTTGGAGGCCTCGAAGTGATCTCCGCGACCCGCGCCGAGGTGTGCGCAGTCGCCTGCGCGGAATTGTTCCGTGACGCAGGCGAAATCATGGTCAGCCCGATGGCCAACATGGTGTCGATCGGTGCCCGGTTGGCCCGGCTGACGTTCTCCCCCGACATCCTGCTGACCGACGGCGAGGCGCGCATCCTCGCCGACACCCCGGCGATGGGCGCCACCGGAGCCATCGAGGGCTGGATGCCGTTCGGCCGCGTCTTCGAGACGCTCGCCTGGGGACGTCGCCATGTGGTGATGGGCGCCAACCAGATCGACCGCTACGGCAACCAGAACCTGTCGGCTTTCGGTCCGCTGCAGCATCCGACGCGGCAGATGTTCGGCGTGCGCGGCGCTCCGGGTAACACGATCAACCACGCGACGAGCTACTGGGTCGGCAACCATTCCAAGCGGGTGTTCGGCGAGAGCGTCGACATCGTCTCCGGAATCGGCTGGGACAAGGTCGATCCGGACAATCCCGCCTACCGCTTCATGAACGTCTATCGGGTGGTGACCAACCTCGGCGTGTTCGACTTCAACGGACCCGACCACCAGATGCGGGCGGTGTCGCTGCATCCGGGCGTGGAGCCCGAGCAGGTCGCGGAGAACACCTCGTTCGAGGTGCACGGCCTCGGCGAGGCCGAGACCTCCCGGCTGCCGTCCGGTGAGGAGCAGAAGCTCCTGCAAGAAGTCATCGACCCGAAGTCGTTGCGGGACAGAGAAGTCAAGTAATGAAGCTCAAGACGCCGCTGACGGACCTGGTCGGTATCGAGCACCCGGTGGTACAGACCGGCATGGGCTGGGTTGCCGGCGCCCGACTGGTCTCGGCCACCTCGAATGCCGGCGGCCTCGGCATCCTCGCCTCGGCGACGATGACGATCGACGAGTTGGCGACCGCCATCCGCAAGGTGAAGGCCACCACGGACAAACCCTTCGGAGTCAATATCCGGGCCGACGGCGCAGACGCCGGCGACCGGGTCGACCTGATGATCCGAGAGGGTGTCAAGGTCGCGTCGTTCGCCCTGGCGCCGAAGCAGGAGCTGATCGCGAAGCTCAAAGAGGCCGGCTCCGTGGTGATTCCGTCGGTCGGGGCGGCCAAGCATGCCCGTAAGGTGGCCGGCTGGGGCGCCGACGCGGTGATCGTGCAGGGCGGTGAAGGCGGCGGTCACACCGGCCCGGTCGCGACCACCCTGCTGCTGCCGTCGGTGCTCGACGCCGTCGACATCCCGGTGATCGCCGCCGGTGGCTTCTTCGACGGACGCGGTCTTGCCGCGGCGCTGTCCTACGGCGCGGCGGGAGTCGCGATGGGAACCCGCTTCCTGCTGACCTCGGATTCGACCGTGCCCGAGGAAATCAAGCAGCGATACCTCACGGCCGCGCTGGACGGCACCGTGGTGTCCACCCGGGTCGACGGCATGCCGCACCGGGTGCTGCGCACCGAACTCGTCGAGAAACTCGAGAGCGGCTCGCCGATCCGCGGTTTCACCGCCGCCGCGCGCAATGCCGCCAAATTCAAGAAGATGTCGCAGATGACGTGGGCGGGGATGATCCGCGACGGTCTGGCAATGCGCCACGGCAAGGACCTCACCTGGTCGCAGGTGCTGATGGCCGCCAACACCCCGATGCTGCTGAAGGCCGGGCTGGTCGAAGGCAACACCGAGGCGGGTGTACTCGCCTCCGGCCAGGTCGCCGGGATCATCGAGAATCTGCCGTCCTGCGCCGAGCTGGTCGAGGCCATCGTCACTGACGCCGTCAAACACCTACAGTCGGCCGGCTCCTACATCGTGTAAAGCTATTCGCTTCATTTTGTTCAAATGAAGCTATAATCTTCATATGCCTGAAGTGAAGGCTATCGCTTCATCATGTCGGGCGGCTTTGATCGGCGACGTCGTCGACTCCCGCCACTCCGCCGACCGCGCGGACCTGCACCGTCGCGTCACCGACGCGCTCGGGGCAGTCGCGCCGGACCCTCCTGCGTTCACGGTCGGTGACGAGTTCCAGGGCAGCTATCCGACCGTCGGCGCCGCGATCGACGCCGCGTTGACCGTGCGCTTGGCGCTCGACCCCGACATTGACGTGCGCTTCGGTATCGGTTGGGGCGAGGTGGCCGTGCTCGACTCCGACACCGGCATTCAGGACGGCCCCGGTTGGTGGTCGGCGCGGGAAGCCATCGAGTGGACGGCGGCCGCCCAGCAGCAACCTGCGCTGGCGACGGTGCGCACCGCCTACCGTCGCCACGGCGACACCGGGCCCGACCCCCAGGCGGTCAACGCCGCCCTGTTGTGTCGGGACCACCTGCTTGGATCGATAGACGCCCGGTCCCTTCGGATCCTGCGGGGACTGCTCGACCACAAGACGAAGAAGGAACTGGCAGCCATGGAAGGAATCAGTGCATCGGCGGTGTCCCAGCGCACCGCGCGCGATGGACTGGATCTGCTGGTGCTGGCTTCCGAACAGCTCAGGGCCGTCCGGTGAGCGCCGTCGCGGTGTTTCTGATCGCCGTCGGCTGCGCCGATGGCCTGCGCAGGTTGACCCAGCGCCGATGGCCGGCCGTCGTCATCGGTCCGGTGGTCACGATGATCGCGGCCGCGCTGTGCGGGCTGCTGCATCCCGGCGATCTGGTCCTGGTCGGCATCGCCGCGGCAGCCTCGGTGGCCTGGGAGCTGTCATGCACCCGCGCCGAGCGGGCCGGTGGCCGCTGGCAAGCGGCGCCGCTGGTGTTGTTCGGGGCCGTACTGGCGGTGTTGATCCTGCTGTCCGGATTGGGTTCGCCGGTGACCGGCCCGGTCAAGGCCTGGCTCGGGTGGGCCCCGGTGTCCGCGGTCGATCCGACCCGAATCATGTTGGTGGTCGGCGTGATTCTGCTGCAGATCGTGACAGGTAACCAGCTGGTCCGTCTGCTGCTGGGGTCGGTGGGCTCGGTCAAGCCCGCCGGCGAGCCGCAGCCGTCCGACAAGTTGAAGGGCGGGCGGCTGCTCGGGCCGATGGAGCGGTTGTTGATCGTGGGGCTGGCCCTGGCCGGGCAGCTGGCCGTCGCGTCGGCGGTGGTGGCGGCCAAGAGCATCATCCGTTTTCCGGAGATCAATGCCCAAAAGGCCAGGGAGAATGGCGGAATCGGGATCGACGACGTGACTGAGTACTTTCTGGTGGGCAGCTTCGCCAGCTGGATCGTGGCGCTCGGTGGCCTCGCCCTGACCGCTCTCGGTTAGCCGAATCGCCGTCGCGGGACGGCGTCGGCGTCATACGTTGTGCACCATGAAAATGAATGCCGCCATCTTGTGGGATTACGGCCAAGACTGGAGCGTCGAAGAAGTCGAGCTCGATCCGCCGAAGGACGGCGAGGTCCTGGTCTCGTTCGAGGCCACCGGGCTGTGCCACTCCGATCACCACATCCGCGACGGTGATCTGGTCGCGCCCATTCCGCTGATCGGTGGGCACGAAGGCGCGGGCATCGTGCAGGAGGTCGGGCCGGGAGTTCGGGACCTCAAGGTCGGCGATCACATCGTCGCCGCATTCCTTCCCGCATGCGGACGCTGCCGCTGGTGCGCGACCGGCAAGTCGAACCTGTGCGACATGGGTGCCGAGATCCTCATGGGCCTGCAGCCCGACGGCACCTTCCGCCGGCATGCCCGCGGCCAAGACATTTACGCGGCAATCGGTTTGGGCACCTTCGCTCCCTACGGCACGGTGCCGGAGGCCTCGCTGGTCAAGATCGACGACGACATCCCGCTGACCCGGGCCTGCCTGCTCGGGTGCGGTGTCACCACCGGGTGGGGTTCGGCGGTCAACACCGCCGATGTGGCGCCGGGTGACACCGTGGTGGTGATCGGTTGCGGCGGCATCGGTAGCGGTGCCATCCAGGGCGCGCGGCTGGCGGGCGCGGAGAAGATCATCGTGATCGACATCGTGGAGAGCAAGCGGGACAAGGCATTTCTGTTCGGCGCCACCCACTTCGCGACGTCGATCGCGGAAGGCACCGAGTTGGTGCGCGAGCTGACCAAGGGCGTGATGGCCGATTCCGCGCTACTGACGGTCGGGCTGGTCGAAGGCCAGATGATCAACGACGCACTGGAACTCGTCAGCAAGGGCGGCGCCGTGGTGCTCACCGCGCTGGCGCCGATGACCGACGTGACGCCGGTGCTGCCGATGACGATGTTCACACTCTTCCAGAAGCGGCTCCTCGGCAGCCTCTACGGCCAGGCCAACCCGCGCGCCGATATCCCCAAGCTGCTCAGCCTCTACCGCCAGGGCAAGTTGCTGCTCGACGAGACCGTCACCCACGAATACAAGCTGGGCGAGATCAACAACGCCTACGACGACATGCTCGCCGGCCGCAACATCCGTGGAGTCGTGCTGCACGACCACTGACGCCGGGGCCGGTGAGCAGACACAAACTCGGGCAATTCCGGAGGAATTGGCCCGAGTTTGTGTCTGCTCGCGACGAAAGCCGTTAGAGCCGTTCGATGATCGTGACGTTGGCGGTGCCGCCGCCTTCGCACATCGTCTGCAGGCCGTAGCGGCCGCCGCGGCGCTCGAGCTCGTTGAGCATGGTGGTGAACAACTTGGCCCCGGTGGCACCGAGCGGGTGGCCCAGTGCGATCGCACCGCCGTTGGGGTTGACCTTCTCCGGGTCGGCCTTGGTCTCCTTGAGCCAGGCCATCACCACCGGCGCGAACGCCTCGTTGATCTCGACGACGTCGATGTCGTCGATCGTCAGGCCGGCCTTGTCGAGTGCGTACTTGGTCGCCGGGATCGGGCCGGTGAGCATGAACACCGGATCGGCGCCGCGGGCGCTGATGTGGTGGATGCGCGCCCGCGGAGTGAGCTTGTGGTCCTTGACGGCCTGCTCGCTGGCAAGGAGCACCGCGCTGGCGCCGTCGGAGATCTGGCTGGCCATGGCGGCGGTCAGGCGGCCACCCTCGCGCAGCGTCTTCAAGCTGGCCAGCTTCTCCAGGGTGGACTCGCGTGGGCCCTCGTCGGTGCGGAACTCGCCCACCGGGACGATCTCGTTCTCGAAGTTGCCGTTGCGGATGGCGGCGAAGGCCTTGTCGTGGCTGCCCTTGGAGAACTCTTCCATCTCCTCGCGGGACAGGCCCCACTTCTCGGCGATCATCTCCGCGCCGCGGAACTGTGAGATCTCCTGATCGCCGTAGCGGTGCAGCCAGTTCTCCGACTCGTTGGTCGGTGAGGTGAAGCCGAACTGCTCGGCGACGGTCATCGCCGACGAGATCGGGATGCGGCTCATGTTCTGCATGCCGCCGGCCAGAATGAGGTCTGCGGTACCCGCCATGATGGCTTGGGCGCCAAAGGAAATCGCCTGCTGGCTGGAGCCGCACTGGCGGTCGACGGTCACGCCCGGCACCTCTTCGGGGAACCCGGCCGCCAGCCAGGTGTTGCGGCCGATGTTGCCGGCCTGCGGGCCGATGGTGTCCAGGCAGCCGACGATCGCGTCCTCCACGGCGCCGGGGTCGACGTCGACCCGGTCGAAGATGCCGCGGAACGCCACCACGCCGAGGTCGATGGGATGGACGTGGGCCAGCGAACCGTTGCGCTTGCCGACCGCGGTGCGTACGGCGTCGATGACGTATGCCTGTGAAGCGGGGGCCATGTCGATCTCCTTACTTTGCGGCGGCTATTCCGCCGAGGACGATGGAAAGGTATTGGCGGCCAACCTCTTCGGCCGTCAGCGGGCCACCCGGCTGGTACCAACGCACGGAAACCCACGTGGTGTCCCGGATGAACCGGTACACCACGTCGACGTCGATGTCGGGCCGGAAGTAGCCCTGCTCGACGCCGGAGTTGAGCAGGTCGAGCCACATCTTGCGCTGCTCTTTGTTGCGAGCCTCGACGAAATCGAACTGCGGCAAGGTCGTCAGCCGTTTGGCTTCGTCCTGGTAGATCACCACCTGGGCGTGCCGGTCTTCGATTGCCTCGAAGGACGTCATGAACAGACCCTTCAACCGCTCCAACGGATTCGGCTCGGTGGTGATGATCTGCTGGTAACGGTCGAACAGCCAGTCCAGGAAGTCGCGCAGGACCTCCTCGACCATCTGCTCCTTGCTCTTGAAGTGGTGATAGAGGCTGCCGGACAGAATGCCCGCCGAGTCGGCGATGTCGCGCACAGTGGTCGCACGCAGGCCGCGCTCGGCGAACATCGTCGCGGCGAGCACCAGAAGCTCGTCGCGACGGCTGACCGGCTGCTCGGTCACGCGCGTTGACTCGATACCGAAATGATTTCGCCGGTCAGGTAACTCGAATAGTCACTGGCCAGGAAGGCGATGGTGGCCGCCACCTCCCACGGCTCTGCGGCGCGGCCGAATGCCTCGCCCTCTGAGAGCCGGTCGAGCAGGTCGGCGGAGCTGGTCTTCTCCAGGAACTTGTGCCGCGCGATGCTCGGCGACACGGCGTTGATGCGCACCCCGTATTCGACGGCTTCGATTGCGCTGCATCGGGTCAGCGCCATCACGCCGGCCTTGGCGGCGGCGTAGTGCGACTGCGAATGCTGCGCCCGCCATCCGAGCACGCTGGCGTTGTTGACGATCACACCGCCGTGACCGGCGTCGCGGAAGTACCGCAGCGCCGCGCGGGTCGCCCGCATCGTCGAGGTCAACGTGACGTTGAGCACCCGGTCCCATTCCTCGTCCGTCACGTCGATGACAGGGGTGGTGCCGCCGAGGCCGGCGTTGTTCACCAGCACGTCGAGGCGGCCCAGCCGCGCGGTGGTGGATGCGATCAGCGCGTCGACCTGAGCGGTCGACGTGACATCGCACACCACCGCTTCGACCCGGCCCAACCCCAATTCGGCCAGCTGGTCCCGGGTTTCACCGAGCCGGCGTTCGTGATGGTCGGAGACGACGACATCGGCACCTTCGAGCAGCGCGCGGCGCGCAGTCGACGATCCGATACCGGTACCCGCCGCCGCCGTCACGACGACGACCTTTCCGGTCAGCAGACCGTGGCCCGCGATCTCTTCGGGCACCTCCGACAATGACGCCACTAGCCCTTCGCCTCTCGAGGTAGGCCGAGCACCCGCTCGGCGATGATGTTGCGCTGGATCTCGTTGGACCCGCCGTAGATGGTGTCCGACCGGGAGAACAGGAACAGCCGCTGCCATTCGTCGAACTCGCCGCCATCCAGAAGCAGCCCGGAGCGGCCCTTGATGTCCATCGCCAGCTCGCCGAGATCGCGATGCCAGTTCGCCCACAACAGCTTCGACACGTTGTCTTGGCCCGGCTGTTCCACGTCCATGGTTGCCAAGGCATAAGAGCGCATGGTTTGCAGCCCCGCCCACGACCGGGTGAGTCGCTCGCGGATCAGCGGATCGTCAATCGCACCGTTGGACTTGGCCAGCTCGGCGACACCGGAAAGCTCACGGGCATAACGGATCTGCTGGCCGAGAGTGGACACCCCGCGCTCGAAAGTCAGCAACCCCATCGCCACCCGCCAGCCGTCGCCCGGCTCGCCCACCACCAGACTCGCATCGGTGCGGGCATCGGTGAAGAAGACCTCGTTGAACTCCGAGTCGCCGGTCAGCTGAATGATCGGGCGGATCTCCACGCCCGGCTGATCGAGCGGCACCAGCAGGAAGGACAGGCCGGCGTGCCGCTTGGAGCCCTTTTCCGTGCGAACGACCACGAAGCACCACTGCGCCCAGTGCGCCAGCGAGGTCCACACCTTCTGCCCATTGATATGCCACTGCTGATCCTCACCGTCGAGGACGGCTGAGGTGGCGACGTTGGCCAAGTCACTGCCGGCGCCGGGCTCGGAATAGCCCTGCGACCACAGCTCGGTGACGTCGAGGATCCGCGGCAGGAACCGCTGCTGCTGCTCGGGGGTGCCGAACGCGATCAGGGTGGGCCCGAGCAGCTCCTCGCCGAGGTGGTTGACCTTGTCCGGGGCGTCGGCTTTGGCGTACTCCTCGTAGAACGCCACCCGGTGGGCGACCGACAGGCCGCGCCCGCCGTGCTCCACCGGCCAGCCCAGGCAGGTCAGGCCCGCTGCTGCAAGGTGCTGGTTCCAGGCCAACCTCTCCTCGAAGGCTTCATGCTCGCGACCCGGGCCGCCGAGGCCTTTGAGTGCGGCAAATTCACCGACCAGATTGTCGGCCAGCCACTCGCGGACCTCCGCCCGGAACTCCTCGACCGTGATCACCCTTGTAGGCTAACCTACCAAGCACTTGCTTTGTTAGCCCGGGACCGATGCACCGGGTATCAAGCCTTGAGGAGTCTCGATGACGAGCGCCCCGCGCACCACACCCGCGGTGCTGGACCGGATGGCTCTCGATTTCGCCGACCACGACGCACTGGTCACCGACGACCGCACGTTCACTTTCGCCGAGCTGCGCGACGAGGTCCGCCGGACAGCCGCCGCGATCATCGGGCTGGGCGTACAGCCCGGCGACAAGATCGCGATCTGGTCACCGAATACCTGGCATTGGGTGATCGCCTGCCTCGCCACGCAGTACGCCGGTGCGGTGATGGTGCCGCTGAACACGCGGTACACCGCTGACGAGGCATCCGACATCCTGGCCCGGACCCACGCACCGCTGCTGTTCGGCATGGGCCGGTTCCTGGGCGCCGACCGGGTTGGCGATCTCGATCGCGCCGCACTGCCGGACCTCCGGCACATCGTGCGCATCCCGATCGACCAGACCGACGGCACCTGGGACGAGTTCCTCGCCGGCCCGCAGGTGCCGCTCTCGGAGGTCGACGCCCGGGCGGCGGCGGTGCGCCCCGACGACCCGTCCGACGTGCTGTTCACTTCGGGCACCACCGGCCGCAGCAAAGGTGTGCTCTGCGCGCACCGGCAGTCACTGGCCGCCCCCGCGGCATGGGCCGAGTGCGGCCAGCTCACCAGCGCCGACCGCTATCTGTGCATCAACCCGTTCTTCCACAACTTCGGCTACAAGGCCGGCATCCTGGCCTGCCTGCAGACTGGCGCGACGCTGATCCCCCAGTTGACGTTCGACCCCGAGCAGGCCATGCGGGTGATCGCCGAGAAGCGCATCACCGTGGTGCCCGGGCCGCCGACCATCTTCCAGACGCTGCTGGATCACCCGAATCGCGCGCAATACGACCTGAGCTCGCTGCGGTTCGCGGTGACCGGCGCGGCGACGGTGCCCGTCGTGCTGATCGAACGGATGCAGGCCGAGCTGGACTTCGACATCGTGCTGACCGCGTACGGGCTGACCGAGGCCAACGGATTCGGCACCATGTGCCGCGCCGACGACGACGCGGTCACCGTCGCCACCACCTGCGGTCGGCCGATCGCCGATTTCGAGTTGCGCATCGATTCCCCAGACGACACCGGTGCCGGTGAGGTGCTGCTGCGCGGACCCAATGTGATGCTCGGCTATCTCGATGATCCTGCGGCGACGGCGGCCGCAATCGACAGCGACGGCTGGCTGCACACCGGCGATGTCGGCACCGTCGACGAGGCGGGGAACCTGCGCATCACCGACCGGCTCAAGGACATGTACATCTGTGGCGGTTTCAACGTCTACCCCGCCGAGATCGAGCAGGTACTGGCCCGGCTCGAGGGAGTCGCCGACGCCGCCGTGATCGGTGTGCCCGACGAACGCCTCGGTGAGGTCGGGCGGGCGTTCATCGTGCGCCGGCCGGACAGCGACCTCGACGAGCAGGCCGTGATCGACTACACCCGCAAGCACCTGGCCAATTTCAAGACCCCGCGCTCGGTGGTATTCGTGGCGGCACTGCCACGAAACCCCGGCGGCAAAGTGGTCAAACCCACACTGCGAGAGATGGTTTGATGGACCTGCACTACGACGACGCGACCGAAGAGTTCCGCACCGAGGTGCGGGACTTCCTGGCGGCCAACAAAGACTCGTTCCCGACGAAGTCCTACGACAACGCCGAAGGGTTCGAACAGCACCGGCGGTGGGATCGCATCCTGTTCGACGCAGGCCTGTCGGTCGTGACCTGGCCGGAGAAATACGGCGGCCGCGACGCCTCGCTGCTCCAATGGGTGGCCTATGAGGAGGAGTACTTCCGCGCAGGCGCGCCGGGACGCGCCAGCGCCAACGGCACCTCCATGCTGGGGCCGACCCTGTTCGCGCACGGCACCGAAGAACAACTGGACCGTGTCTTACCGAAAATGGCCAGCGGCGAGGAGATCTGGGCGCAAGCCTGGTCGGAGCCGGAGTCCGGGAGCGACCTGGCGTCGCTGCGGTCCACGGCCACCCAGACCGACGGGGGCTGGCTGCTCAACGGCCAGAAGATCTGGAGCAGCCGCGCGCCGTTCGGTGACCGTGCCTTCGGGCTGTTCCGGTCCGACCCGAGCGCCGAGCGTCATCGCGGACTGACCTACTTCATGTTCGACCTCAGGGCCGAAGGTGTGACGGTGCGTCCGATCGCGCAGCTCGGCGGCGACACCGGCTTCGGAGAAGTGTTCCTGGACAACGTCTTCGTCCCAGACGCCGACGTCATCGGCGCCGTGCACGACGGTTGGCGCGCCGCCATGAGCACGTCGAGCAACGAACGCGGTATGTCACTGCGCAGCCCGGCGCGGTTCCTCGCACCGGCTGAGCGTCTGGTGTCGGAGTGGCACCACCGTGGCGGTGACCCCGCGTTCGCCGACCGGGTAGCCGATGCCTGGATCAAGGCGCAGGCCTACCGGTTGCACACATTCGGCACCGTGACCCGGGTCGCCGAAGGCGGCGAACTGGGCGCCGAGTCGTCGGTGACCAAGGTGTTCTGGTCGGATCTCGACGTCGCACTGCACCAGACGGCGTTGGAACTGCGCGGCGCCGACGCCGAGCTGACCGACTCCTGGACCGAAGGCCTGCTGTTCGCGTTGGGTGGTCCGATTTACGCCGGCACCAACGAGATTCAGCGCAACATCATCGCCGAGCGTCTGCTCGGGCTGCCCCGAGAAAGCTCAGCGAGCGCAGGAGCGAAGAAATGAAATTCGCACTCGACGAACAGCAGCGGGACTTCGCCGCCAGTATCGACGCCGCACTGGGCGCCGCCGATGTCCCCGGCTCCGTCCGGGCGTGGGCACAGGGCGACACCGCACCCGCACGCAAGGTGTGGTCGGCGCTGACCGACCTCGGTGTGACCGCCCTCGCCGTTGCCGAGAAGTACGACGGCATCGAAGCGCATCCCGTCGACCTGGTGGTCGCCCTGGAGCGACTCGGCCGATGGAACGTTCCCGGTCCGGTCACGGAATCCATTGCGGTGGCGCCGATTCTGCTGGCCGATCAGGAGGATTGGGCCGACCGTTCGGCTGCTCTGGCGTCCGGCGAGCTGATCGCCACGGTGGCATTGCCGCCGTCGGTGCCCCGCGCGGTCAACGCCGACTTCGCCGGACTGACCTTGCTGGCGCAGGACGGTCAGGTCGGTGACGCCACCGTCGGAGACGGGCACTCCTCCGTCGACCCCAGTCGCACCCTGTTCGACGTCACCGCCGCAGACACCCGCGCCGCCGACGTGGCCCTGGCCTTTGAATACGGGGCGTTGGCGACCGCAGCGCAACTGGTCGGCGCCGCGCAGGCGATGCTGGACATGTCGGTCGAATACGCCAAGCAGCGCAGCCAATTCGGCCGCATCATCGGCAGTTACCAGGCGATCAAGCACAAGCTCGCCGACGTGCACATCGCGGTGGAACTGGCCCGCCCCCTGGTCTACGGCGCGGCACTGTCGCTGGCCGACGGATCCCCTGACACCACACGCGACGTCAGCGCAGCCAAGGCGGCCGCCTCGGACGCCGCGCTGCTGGCGGCACGGTCCTCGCTACAGACCCACGGCGCAATCGGATTCACCTCCGAACACGACCTGTCACTGTGGCTGCTACGGGTGCAGGCGCTGCATTCGGCGTGGGGCGATCCGACCAGCCATCGTCGTCGAGTGCTGGAGGCGCTGACATGACATCCACCGAAGAACGGCAGATGCTGCGCGAGAGCGTCGCAGCGCTGATCGACAAGCACGCCTCGCCCGCAGCGGTGCGCGACGCGATGGAGTCCGATCTCGGTTACGACGCATCGTTGTGGTCCAAGCTGTGCGAGCAGGTCGGCGTCGCCGCACTGGTGGTACCCGAGGAACTCGGCGGTGCAGGCGGGGAATTGGCCGATGCCGCAGCAGTTCTCGAGGAGCTGGGTCGCGGCTTGGTCCCGACGCCACTGTTGGGAACGACACTGGCCGAGCTGGCCCTGCTCGCCGCGGACGAACCCGACACCGACACACTCGAGCAGCTCGCTGCGGGTGAGTCCGTCGGCGCCGTGGTGTTCGACCCCGGATACGTGGTGAACGGTGACATCGCCGATGTGGTGGTCGGTATCGAAAGCGGTTCACTGACCCGGTGGAGTGACGTCAGCGCCGAAACAGTCCAGACCATGGACCCGACCCGCCGGCTGGCGCGCGTGTCCGCGGGATCAACCGACGTCATCGGCACCGATCCCGGCCTGGCCGACACCGCGTCGATCCTGCTGGCCGCCGAGCAGATCGGTGCGGCCACCCGCTGCCTGGAACTCACCGTCGCCTACACCAAGGAACGCGTGCAGTTCGGCCGCCCCATCGGCAGCTTCCAGGCGCTCAAACACCGGATGGCCGATCTGTACGTCGCGGTGCAGTCCGCCCGCGCCGTCGTCGAGGATGCCATTGCCGCACCGTCGCCGACATCGGCAGCGCTGGCCCGCCTGGCGGCCACCGAGGCGTTCACCAAGGTCGCCGGTGAAGCGATCCAGCTACATGGCGGAATCGCCATCACCTGGGAACACGACATCCAGCTGTACTTCAAGCGCGCGCACGGCAGTGCCCAGCTGCTCGGTCCGCTGTCGGACCAACTGCGCCAGCTCGAATCACAGGTGTTCTAGCCTGACTTCAGTGAAGTCCACCGCGGTCAACCTGCCCCATCCGATCGGCTACGTCCTCGGCGGGGGCGGCAGCCTGGGTGCAGTCCAGGTCGGCATGCTGCAGGCGCTGAGCGAGCGAGACCTGGGTCCCGACCTGGTGGCCGGCACCTCCGTCGGATCGATCAACGGGGCGGTGCTGGCGTCCGACCCGGTCGGGGCCGCCAACCGGTTGTCCCACGCGTGGGCGCGGATGACACGGGAGGAAGTGTTTCCCGGCGGCCTGATCGCCCAGGCGTTGCTGTTGCAACGGGTCAAGACCCACCTGTTCCCCAACACCGGGCTGGCAGCCGTCATCGCCGACTTCCTCGGCCCTACCACGGATTTCGCCGATCTCGTCCTGCCGTTCGCGGCCGTCGCCGTCGATGTCGCGACCGCGCAGCCCCATGTGCTTCGCCAGGGCCCGCTGCTGCCCGCGCTGCTGGCCAGCTCCGCCATACCCGGCATCTATCCGCCCGTCGACCACGACGGCCTGCGGCTCTACGACGGCGGCGTGGTGGCCAACGTCCCGATGCGCCAGGCCGTCGCGATGGGCGCCCGCTCGCTTGTGGTGCTGGACTGCTTTTTCCCCGGTCAGCTGCCGCGCTCCACCGACACCATCGCCGACATCCTGCTCTACACCGCACTGGTGACCATGCATTCGCAGTCGGTATCCGAGGCGACGCTGGTGGCCGAGAACATCCCGGTGGTCTACCTGCCCGGACCCGCGCCGCGGCTGGTCTCGCCGCTGGACTTCACCCACACAGCCGAGCTGATCGAAGACGCGTACCTCTCGGCGCGACAGTTCCTCGACGAGCTTCACGTCGACGGACCCGGGCTGTACCGTCAGCGCCCGCCGGAGAAAGGTCCTCTAGCGTGAGTCCGGTGAACGATCACGTGGCGTCGCGGGCCGGCATCCCCCCGTTCTACGTCATGGATGTGTGGCTGGCCGCCGCCGAACGTCAACGCACCCACGGTGATCTGGTGAACCTGTCGGCCGGCCAACCCAGCGTCGGCGCTCCGGAACCGGTGCGCGCGGCAGCGGCGGCCGCCCTGGAGGCCAACCAGCTGGGCTACACCGTCGCGCTGGGCATCCCGGAGCTACGGCAGGCGATCGCCGGGTCCTACGCCGACCGCTACGGCGTGGACGTCAGCACCGACGACGTGGTGGTCACCACCGGTTCCTCCGGCGGATTCCTGCTGGCATTCCTGGCTTGCTTCGACGCCGGCGACCGCGTGGCCATCGCCAGCCCGGGCTACCCTTGCTACCGCAACATCCTGTCCGCTCTGGGATGCGAGGTGGTGGAGATCCCGTGCGGGCCGCAGACGCGGTTCCAGCCGACGGTGCAGATGCTGGCCGAGCTGGATCCACCGGTGCAGGGTGTGATCGTGGCCAGCCCGGCCAACCCCACCGGCACGGTCATCCCGCCTGAGGAACTCGCGGCGATCGCCACCTGGTGCGACCAGACCGGGGCCAGGCTGATCAGCGACGAGGTGTACCACGGGCTGCTCTACCCCGGTGCACCGGAAACGTCGTGCGCCTGGCAGACGTCGCGCAATGCGGTTGTGGCGAACAGCTTTTCAAAGTACTTCGCGATGACGGGCTGGCGGCTGGGCTGGCTGCTGGTACCGCAGGAGCTGCGCCGCGCGGTGGATTGCCTCACCGGGAACTTCACGATCTGCCCGCCGGTGCTCCCGCAGTACGCCGCGGTGGCGGCGTTCACGCCGGAGGCCATCGCCGAAGCGGAGGGCCATCTGCACCACTACGCCGCCAACCGGGAGCGGCTGCTGACCGGTTTGCGTGATATCGGTGTGACCCGGCTGGCCCCCACCGACGGGGCGTTCTACGTCTACGCCGACGTCTCGGACTACACCTCGGATTCGTTGGCGTTCTGCGAAAAGCTGTTGGCCGACACCGGATTGGCGATCGCCCCGGGGGTCGACTTCGACACCGTGCGCGGCGGGTCGTTCGTACGGTTGTCGTTCGCCGGGCCGTCGAGCGACATCGAGGAGGCGCTGCGCCGGTTGAGACCCTGGCTTCGCTGACTTGTCGGTGGGTCGGGGTACCGTCGACCACATGTTCGAAAGTTTGTTCGAGTTCGACGCTGACGCCGACGAAGCAACGCTGCGTGGGATCGTCGCACAGCTCGAACAGCTGAAGGCCGCTGCAGCTGCCGCCCAGGCCCGCGCAACCGAAGCGTGGGCGACCAAGCGGCATGTGGCGGAAGCGGAAGCGGGTGTTCCGAAGCCGAAACGCGGCCGTGGACTGGCCAACGAGGTGGCTCTTGCTCGCCGCGTCGCCCCGAAGCGGGGTGGCCAACACCTCGGGTTGGCGACCGCGCTTGTACGCGAAATGCCGCACACCCTTGCCGCGCTGGGATGTGGCGCACTCAACGAGTGGCGCGCGACAACGATCGTGCGCGAGTCAGCATGTCTTTCGATCGAGCATCGCCGGCAACTGGACGCCGAACTATGTAGCGATACTTCGGCACTCGAAGGCTGGGGTGACAAGCGGGTTGCCGCTGAGGCAAAGAAGATCGCCGTGCGACTGGACGCGCAAGCCGTTGTCGAACGCAGCGCCAAAGCGGCAGCCGATCGGTGCGTGTGGATCCGTCCCGCGCCGGACACTATGGCCTACGTAACGGTGTTGTTGCCCGTCGCGCAGGGGGTCGCCGTGTACGCCACAGTCAGACGACAGGCAGACATCACCTTCGACGGACGCTCCCGCGGTCAGGTCATGGCCGATACCGTGGTGGAGCGCGTCACCGGCAGACCCGCAGAACAGCCCGTACCCGTGTCGCTCAACCTGGTGATGGCCGATACCACCTTGGCTGGGGATGACGATGAGTCGGCATGGTTGGACGGCTACGGTCCGGTGCCCGCCGGATTCGCATGCAAGATGGTCGGCGACGCCGCTCTCGATGACAACGCCAGAACCACGTTGCGAAGGCTTTATCGGCATCCCGACAGCGGACAGCTGGTTGCGATGGAATCGCGTTCACGAATCTTTCCGAGAGGGTTGGCCGCGTTCATCGGACTGCGGGACCAAACGTGCCGAACGCCGTACTGCGACGCCCCTATTCGCCATCGGGATCATGCGCTACCGCACCGGGAATCCGGCAGTACGAGCGCGCTCAACGGCCTCGGGGAGTGCGAGGCGTGCAATTACGCCAAAGAAGCTCGCGGCTGGCGGGTACGTACTGCCGAGCGCGACGGCATGCATCAGGCCGACTTCACCACTCCGACCGGAGCCACGCATCGGTCCATCGCCCCACCGTTGCCCGGGCCGCCGATCCGAAAACGGCTCAGCATCATCGAGAGTCAGCTCAGCGTCGACCTGGTGACCTTCGACGCTGCCTGACGTCCTGTCAGCGGGCGCTCCAGCCGCCGTCCATCGTGTAGGAAGCGCCGGTCACCATCGCCGCGGCGGGCGACGCCAGCCAGCCGACCAGATCGGCGACCTCCTCGGGTTCGACCAGCCTTTTGATCGCGCTCTCGCTGAGCAGGATCGTCTCCAGCACTTCCTGCTCGTCGATGCCGTGGGTGCGGGCCTGGTCGGCGATCTGCTTGGTCACCAACGGAGTTCGCACATACCCGGGGTTGACGCAGTTGCTGGTCACGCCGCGCGGGCCGCCCTCGAGTGCGGTCACCTTGGACAGCCCCTCCAGCGCATGTTTGGCCGTCACGTAGGCGACCTTGAACTCCGAGGCACGCAACCCGTGGATGGACGAGATGTTGATGATCCGGCCGAACCCGCGCTCGTACATCACCGGCAACACGGCACGCACCAACAGGAACGGCGCCTCAACCATCAGTGCGAGCAGCATCCGGAACTTGTCCGGCGGATAGTCGACGATCGGATCGATGACCTGCATGCCCGCATTGTTGACCAGGATGTCGAAGTCCAGGTGCAACTCTTCCAATGCTGTGACGTCGAGAAGATCCACCTCCCAAGCTTTTCCGCCGACTTCGGTGGCCAATTCGGCTGCCCCGGCACCGTCGATGTCGGCAACTGTGACTCGCGCCCCGCGAGCGGCCAGCTCGCGCGCGCACGCCGCGCCGATCCCACTGGCCGCCCCGGTGACCAGAGCCGAGCGCCCCTTCAGTGCAGTCATGCCGGCGCCGTCGCGGAGACTGCCCTGCTGTCGCGCTGGGCGTCGGCGGTGTCGATATCGGCAAGGTCGATGCCCTTGGTCTCCCGGGCGAACGCCAGCGCGATCAGGGTTATCACCGCGGCGCCCGCCAGATAGATCGCGATCGGCACCGCCGACTTGTAGATCTCCAACAGCTTCACCGCGATGATCGGCGCCAGCGATCCCGCGAAGATCGCGGTGACCTGATAGCCCAGGGACACACCGGAATACCGCATCCGGGTCGGGAACATCTCGGCCATCAGCGCCGGCTGTGGTGCGTACATCAGCGCATGGATGACCAGACCGAGAATGATCGAGCCCATGATCAACAGGTAGTGCCCGCTGTTCATCATCGGGAAGGCGAAGAAGCCCCACGCGCCGGCGCCCAGCGCTCCGAGCAGATACACCGGTTTGCGCCCGAAGCGGTCCGACAACCGGCCGGCGTACGGGATCATCACGAAATGTACTGCGTGCGCGGCCAACAGCCACCACAAGATATCGCTCGTGTCGGCGTGCACCTGCACCTTGAGATAAGTGATCGAGAAGGTGACCACCAGGTAGTACATGATGTTCTCCGCGACGCGCAGCCCCATTGCGGTGAAAACCCCACGCGGATAACGCTTGACGACCTCGACGACACCGTACGAACTCGCCTTGATCTGCTCCGCCTCCCGCTGGGCCGCCACGAAGATCGGGGCGTCGGTGACCTTGGTCCGGATGTAGTAGCCGATCAACACCACCACCGCCGACAGCCAGAAGCCGACCCGCCAGCCCCAGGACAGGAACGCGGTTTCGGATAGCGTGGTCGTCAACGTCAGCAGCACCACCGTGGCGAGGATATTGCCCACCGGGACGCCGGCCTGCGGCCAGCTGGCCCAGAATCCGCGCTCCCGGCTGGGACTGTGTTCGGCGACCAGCAGCACCGCGCCGCCCCACTCCCCGCCCACGGCGAAGCCCTGAAGGAAGCGCAGCACCACCAGCAGCGCGGGCGCCCAGTACCCGATCTGCCCGAAGGTCGGCAGGCAGCCCATCAAGAATGTCGATGCGCCGACGAGCACCAGGCTGAACTGCAGGAGTTTCTTCCGGCCGTACTTGTCGCCGAAATGGCCGAACACGATTCCACCGAGCGGTCGTGCGGCGAAGCCGACGGCATAGGTGATGAACGCCGCGAGGATCGCGTCGAGGTCGCTGGTCCCTTTGGCGAAGAAGATCTTGTTGAAGACCAGCGTGGCCGCGGTGCCGTAGAGGAAGAACTCGTACCACTCGACGACGGTGCCCGCCATCGAGGCAGCGACCACCTTGCGAAGGCCGCTCGTCACAGTGGTCACGCTCATCTGTCCCTCCTCGGTAACTCCATGCCCCAATGTGACGGCAGCCACACGCCGATGAGTATTCGCGCACGCCGCAGAGGGCGCAATGTCGAAATGCGCAGGAGCGGTCTGCGATTATGCAGATAAATCCGAGCTCGCGGCCGCTCGTCACCTCAGCAGATCGGCGGCCTTCTCGCCGATCATCATCGCGGCGGCGTTGGTGTTCACCGGCACGAGCCGCGGCATGATCGATGCGTCTGCCACCCGTACACCGGTCAGACCATGCACTCGCAGGTCCGGTCCGACCACCGCGTCGGCTCCGATTCCCATCGCGCAGGTGCCGACCGGGTGGTAGTAGGTGCCGGTGCCGCGAGCGACGAAAGCCCGGAGCGCCGCCTCATCGGTGACATCGGGCCCCGGCAGCACCTCACGTGCTCGCCACGGCGCGAACGGCTCTGTCGCCGCGATCTCGCGCGCCACCTCGACCCCGTGGACCATTCGCCGCACGTCGGATTCCGTCCCCAGGTAGTTGGGATCGATCAGTGGCGGTGTCACCGGGTCGGGTCCCGCCAGACGGATCGAACCACGCGCTTCCGGCACCGTCGCGACCCCGAGCGTGAAGCTGTTCGCCGGCGCGTCCAGATGCGGCGGATGAAACGGTACGTGGATGAACATGAGCTGCATGTCCGGGCCCGCCAGCGCCGCTGAGCTGCGCCACAGCAGCGACGTCTCGGCGTGGTTGGTCTGACCCGCCGGAATCGCCTGCGCAGCCTCGTAAACCACGCCACACAGCGGATGGTCGTGCAGGTTGCGACCGACGCCCGGCAGGTCATGGATGACCCCGACCCCGGCCGCGTGTAATTCCGCGGCGGGGCCGATACCCGACAGCAGCAGCAGGCGCGGCGAGTCCACGGCACCGGCACTGATCACCACCTCAGCCTCGGCGTACCCGGTCAGTTCTCGACCGTCCTGTACAAAATCGACACCGACGCAACGGTTTCCCTCGAATCGCAGTCGGTGTGCGCGAGAGTCCGTCATGACGGTCAGGTTGGGCCTGCCCCGCGCGGGGTGCAGATAGGCGGCCGCGACGCTCTGCCTGGCGCCACCGGAGATCGACAGATCGTGCCAGCCGGCCCCCTCCGCGTCGGCCCCGTTGAAGTCCTCGGTCAGCGGGAACCCCGCGGCGATCGCGGCATCGAGGAACACCTTCGACAGCGGATTGGCCACCTCGGTCGCGGCAGGAGCCGGGAGCACCGGGCCGTCGGTGCCGCGGTAGCGCGGGTCCCCATCGGGGACCGTCTCCATCCGGCGGAAGTAGGGCAGGACGGACGTGTAATCCCATCCGGTGCAACCGGCTTCTGCCCAGCTGTCGAAGTCGCTCGGGTGCCCCCGCAGGTACACCATCGCGTTGATGCTGCTACTGCCCCCCAGCGTGTGGCCCCGCGGCCAGTTGTGGGCCGAGCCGACGGTGCCCGCCTGCGGAACGGTGGTGTAGGAGTAGTCGATCTCGCTGCCCCACAACGTCGGCCATGCGGGCGGCGCGGCGATCTCGGGTTTGGTGTCGGCCGGCCCGGACTCGAGCAGCAACACCCGGACTGCCGGGTCCTCCGAGAGCCGGGCGGCGATCACCGACCCTGCCGATCCGGCGCCGACGATGACGTAGTCGTGGTTGATCAAGGCGTCGTAGTTGGTCAAAACGGAGTGCAACGGAACTTCCTTAGGCTGTGGTTGACGGTGTGGCCGGGCCAGCGCGCGAGAGCGGCGCTACAGGTTGCGGTCGATGAGGGAGGAGGGTGTGTGCGGTCCGAACTGACCATCGGCGAGTTCGCCACGGTGACGCACCTGAGCGTGCGGACGCTGCGGCGCTACCACGAAGCCGGACTGCTCGAGCCCGCATCGGTCGACGCGATCTCGGGTTACCGGTACTACGCGCCCGAACAGATCCCCACCGCTCAGGTGATCCATCAGCTCCGCCGGCTCGATCTGCCGCTCGCCGAGGTCCGGTCGATCCTGGCCACCGATGATCCGCAGGAACGGGCTGAGGTCATTGCGGGTCACCTGCGGCGCCTGGAGGCCGAGTTGACCCGCACCCAGGCGGCTGTCGTATCGCTGCGTCGGCTGCTGCGTCCGGATCCCGCCGACGTTCATGTCGAGCTTCGGTCGGTGCCCGCCCGAACCGTCGCCGCGATCACCGAGCAAGCACGCCTTGGTGATTCGGTGCGCTGGTATGACGATGCGATGACCGAACTCGATGCGGCCTTTCCCCCGCCGGAACGCACCGGGCCGCCCGGCGGCCAGTACGCGAACGCACTGTTCGCGCACGGCGCCGGGGTGATGATGGTCTTCCGGCCGGTCCGTACCCCACGACCATCCGGCCGGATCGAGGTCGTCGAGCTTCCGGCGGCGGACCTCGCCGTCGCGGTCCATTCCGGACCGCACGACGACATCGATGTGACCTACGGCCGTCTCGGCGCCTGGGTCGTCACGCATGCCCTTGCCGTCGACGGTCCGATTCACGAGACCTATGTGGTCGGACCCCGTGACACCGACGACTCGACCATGTGGCGGACAGAGATCGGCTGGCCGGTGTTTCAACTCGCCCCCGCACCGGGATAGTCGGCCGGTGGAAAGTCGGCGCCACGGGACAGCGACTCATGGGCGCGGACCTCGGCGAGCGAGTTCTCGAGCGTGGCGACGACGGCGTCGACCCCGCCGCTGCCGAGGACCAGCCGCCGGGGCGGTGAATCCTGGGCCATCGCGGCGATCACCGCGCGCACCCCACGCTGCGGGTCTCCCGGCTGAGTGCCGTTCTGCTCCACCATCACCGAGCGGACCTGCTCGAGCATCGGCCGGTAGTCGACAATGGATTCGGTGATCGGTTCGTCGTCGAAGCCGGCATAGGCGTGGGTGCGGAAGGCGCCCGGCTCGACGGCCATCACCTGAATGCCCAGCGGCGCAACCTCTTCGGCGAGTACCTCAGTGACCGCCTCGACAGCGAACTTCGTCGCACTGTAGTAGCCGAAGCCGGTGACGCCGCTGCGCCCAGCCACCGAGGACATGTTGACGATCCACCCGCTACGGCGGGCGCGCATACCGGGGAGCACCGCCCGGATGACGGAGAGCAGCGCGAAGAAGTTCAGCTCGAACATCGCGCGGACGTCGTCGTCCGCCATGCCTTCGATCGACCCGTACCAGCCGCGTCCGGCGTTGTTGACCAGGACGTCTATCCCGCCGGTGTGTTCCTCGGCCGCGCGGACGGTGGCCTGCACCTGGGCGGCATCGGTGACGTCGAGAGGCAGGACCAACACTCGGTCGCCGTGGGCCCGGGCCCAGTCATCGAGTTCCGCGGGCCGGCGTGCGGTGAGCACCACCCGGTCGCCGATCTCCAATGCCGCGTCGGCGTACGCCATTCCGAATCCACCGGGGGTGCCGCCGGTGATGAACCAGTTCTTCATCGTCAGGGCTCGATGACCAGTCGGCTGATGAGGTTGCCGTCCAGGGTGAACCGATAGTGCAGATCGGCTACCCCGCCGGGAAAGTCGCCTTCCAGGCGCTGGAGCACGTCGACGTGCTCGGCATCGGTCGCGGTGGCTCCGGTGAACTCGGTGGTGAAGGTGTACTCGTTGCCCGCACTGGCCAGCCAGGTTTCGATCGCCGCGCGGCCGTGCACGGTGTGGCCCTCGTCGGTGACCGCGGCGTCGGCGGTGAAGGTGGCGGTCGCGGCGGCCACGTCGCGGGACCGGTGCGCGGTGAGGTACGTCCTGACCACGGCGGGAAGCGCATCCCAGGCCGTGGTGGTTTCGGTGTTATGCGTTGTCATAGCGTCACCCTGCGGCTTCCCCCAGGGGGAGGGTCAACCCCGCTTCATCCGGACCGCGGAATCGGCCGCGGTGATCTGCGACCATGCAGCTATGTCTGTGCCGCCCGCCCGTCCGAGCGCCGACGATCTGCTCGTGCTCTTGGCCGTCGGGCGCTCCGGCCGGTTCGTGACGGCCGCCGACGAACTCGGCCTCAACCACACCACGATCTCGCGGCGGATCGCTGCCCTGGAGCAGACCCTGGGCGGCCGGGTACTGGCGCGCGCTGCCGGCGGGTGGGAGCTGACCGACCTCGGCCGCGACGCACTGGCGGCCGCCGAAACCATCGAGTCTGCGGTACGCACACTGGCCACGGACGCCGACGGATCCCGCTCACTGGAAGGAGTCGTCCGGCTGTCGGCGACCGACGGGTTCAGCGCCTACATCGCCGCCCCGGCCGCGGCCCAGATGCAACGCCGGCACCCCCGCGTCACCGTCGAGATCGTCACCGCGACACGACGCGCGTCGCAACAGCGGTCGGGCCTCGACATCGAGGTGGTGGTCGGGGAGCCGCGGGTGCGCCGCGCCGTCGCGACCCGACTCGGCGACTACCGGCTCGGGCTCTACGGATCACATGACTATCTGTCCCGGCACGACTCCCCCGCCACCGTCGCCGAGCTGGCGCGCCACCGACTGGTGTACTTCATCGATTCCATGCTGCAGGTCGACGATCTGGACCTGGCGTCGAGTTTCGTTCCGGCGATGCAGGAATCGGTGACCTCGACCAACGTCTTCGTCCACGTCGAGGCGACCCGGGCGGCCGCCGGCCTTGGACTGCTGCCCTGCTTCATGGCCGACCGTCACGACGACCTGGTTCGGGTACTGCGCGACGAGGTAGCCGTCGATCTGAGCTACTGGCTGGTGGCGCGGGAGGAAACCTTGCGACGGCCCGAGGTCGGGGCGCTGGTCGAGGCGATCACGGTTCGCATGAGCGAGATGGCGGGCGCACTGACCGGAACCGGCGCGCACTGAGCGGAAGTGTTGCGTGACAACGCCGGAGCTGGTGGGCTCATGCCATGCCCTTCATCGACCATGACCGCGGCCGCGCCTACTACCGGCACTGGGCCGCCGACCAGCCGCACGCGGCGGTCATCTTCCTGCACGGGTTCGGCGAGCACACCGGCGTCTACCACCGCCTGGGTTTCGCCCTCAACGCGGCCGGCATCGACTTGTGGGCCGTCGACCAATTCGGCCATGGGCTCTCGCCCGGCGAGCGCGGCGACTTCGGGTCGATCGAGGACAGCTCGGCACTCGCCGACTCGCTGACCGAACTGGCCCGGCAGCAGACTCCCGGGATTCCGTTGATCGCCCAGGGCCATTCGTTCGGCTCGGTGGTCACCCTGTTCCGCCTCCTGAAGGATCCGAAACAGTATGCGGCGGCGGTGATTTCGGGGTCTCCCCTGGTTCCGGTCCCCGAACTGCTCGGCGGCGACGCCGTCGAGCTCGACCCGAGCTGGCTGTCCGGCGACCCGTTCTACCTGGACTCGCTGGAGAACGACCCGTTGGCCTTCGTCGACGCCGACGGCGGCGCCCTGGCACGCGAACTCGACCGGGCCTGGGACCACTTCGGCGCCGAACTGCCGAAGCTGGCCGTCCCGACGCTGGCCATCCACGGCGAGCTCGATCCGATCGCCCCGGTGAGCGCGCTGCGCGCCTACGCCGAGCAGATCGAACCTTTACGGCTGCACGAGTTCCCGGGTGCGCATCACGACATCCTGAACGAGACGGTTCACCGAGAGGTGGCCGCGGCCATCGTCGACTTCATCGACGAGCAGCGTTAGAGCCAGGTGTCAGTCGTCGTGGTGGTGAGGAACGCGTCGAGGTCGTCGCGCCACTGCGCCGGGCTGTTCTTGTCTGGCTCGATGCCGGTGTACTCGCCGCGGTAGAACAGCAGCGGGCGCGGCTTCTTCTTCGGCACCTCGGACAGCGAGTGCACAGCACCGAACACCACGAAGTGGTCGCCGCCGTCGTGCACCGAATGCACGGTGCAGTCGATGTGAGCCAGCGTGCCCTCGATCACCGGTGAGCCGAGCTTGCTTGGGCTCCAGTCGATCCCACCGAACTTGTCCGGTTCCCTCGACCCGAACCGGGCCGACACGTCCTTCTGGTTCTCGTGCAGGACGTTGACGCAGAATTTCCCGCTGGCCTCGATGGCCGCCCAGGACCGGGACAGCTTGGTCGGGCAGAACAGCACCAGCGGCGGCTCGAGGGACAGCGCCGCAAACGACTGGCAGGCGAAGCCGACCGGAGTGTCCTCGTGCACGGTCGTGATGATCGTGATGCCGGTACAGAACTGCCCGAGCACATGGCGGAACGTGCGGGGGTCGATCTCCGGGGACGCCATCGGCTACTTGAACCCGACGGAGAAGTCGTGGCCCCACAGGCTGACCGCGGTGCTCTCCCGGGCGATCCAGTCGTGATCGTCGACTTCGAGTCCCTCACAACCGAATTCGACGTCGAAGCCGCCGGGGGTCTTCATGTAGAAGGACAGCATCTTGTCGTTGGTGTGGCGGCCGAGCGTCGCCGACATCTTCACCTTGCGACGCAACGCACGGTCCAGGCACAGGCCGACGTCGTCGGAGTTCTCCACCTCGACCATCAGGTGCACGATGCCGGTCGGGTTCGGCATCGGCATGAACGCCAGCGCATGGTGGCGCGGGTTGCAGCCGTAGAACCGCAGCCAGACCGGGTCCCCGTCGGCCGGGCGACCGGCGATCTCCGGGGGCAGGCTCATCGAATCCCGCAGCTTGAATCCGAGCACGTCCTGATAGAACGCCTGCGCGGCGGCATCGTCGTCACAAGTGAGCACGACATGGCCGAGACCCTGTTCGGCGGTGACGAACGTGTGGCCGTAGGGGCTGACGAACCGGCGACCGAGGTACTGCGCACCGTGGAACGCCTCAAGGGTGTTGCCCGCGGGATCGGAGAACCGGATCAGCCCCTCGACGCGTCGCTCGGACTTCTCCTCGCGGGTGCCTTCGACGAAGTCGACGCCCGCCTTGGCCAGGGTCTCGCGCAGAGTCTGCAGCGCCGGCGCATCGGCGACCTCCCAACCCGATATCAGCAGCCGGTCCTGCTCGCCGGGCACGATGACCAGTCGGGCGGCGAACTCGTCCATGCGGAGGTAGAGCGCGCCGGGGATGGCCCCGTCGCCTTCCACCATGCCGAGCACCTTGGTGCCGAAGTCTCGCCAGGCCGCCACGTCGGTGGCCTCAATCCGCATATAGCCGAGGGCTTTCAGCGTCATACCCCACCTCCGAGAAAAGTCGATCGTCAGCTTGTCGAACCGATTAGACCATCGTGTCGCCGAGCGGCAGCCCGAATTCCTGGTTGCCGAACATCACGTAGGCGCGCTCGGCATCGTTGGCGGCGTGCACCCGGCCCGCGTGCGCATCACGCCAGAACCGTTGCAGCGGAGTGTCGGTGCCCAGTGCGGTGGCACCCGCACTCTCGAAGAGACGGTCGACGGACGCGATCGCCCGCTGGGTGGCGCGCACCTGGTCGCGGCGGGCCTTGGCGCGCAGCTCCAGCGGAATGTCCTGACCGTCGAGCAGCAACGCGTACTCGGTGGCGAGGTTGCCCGACAGCTGGGTCCAGGCCGCGTCGATGTCGCTGGCCGCTTCGGCGATGCGGACCTTGGCGAACGGGTCGTCCTTCGCTTTCTCGCCGGCGTAGGCGGCGCGCACGCGCTTACCCTGATGCTCGACGTGAGCGGCGTAGGCACCGTACGCCATACCGACGATCGGAGTGGAGATGGTCGTGGGATGCATGGTGCCCCACGGCATCTTGTACACCGGCGCGGTATTGGTCTGTAGACCCGGCGACGCCAGATCACCCATCGCCTTGAACGAGGTGAACCGGTGGCGGGGCACGAACACGTCCTTCATCACCAGGGTGTTGCTGCCGGTTCCCTTCAGCCCCACCACATGCCAGTCGTCCTCGATGCGGTAGTCGCTGATCGGGACCAGGAAGCTGCCGAAGTCGACCGGCCTGCCGTCCTTGATCACCGGGCCGCCGACGAACGTCCAGGTGGCGTGATCGCAACCCGACGACCAGTGCCATGCGCCGTTGACCAGATAGCCGCCGTCGACCACCACGCCGGCGCCCATCGGGGCGTACGACGAGGAGATCCGGACCGTGGGGTCGGCACTCCAGACGTCTTCCTGAGCCTGCTGATCGAAGTGCGCCAGATGCCAGTTGTGCACACCGAGGATGCCGGCCACCCAGCCGGTGGACCCGCAGGCGCTGGCCAGCCGTCGCACCGCCTCGTAGAACATCGTCGGGTCACTCTGCAGGCCGCCCCACTGCTCGGGCTGCAGCAGCTTGAAGAAGCCGACCTCGTCCAGCTCGGCAATCGTGGCCTCGGGGATCCGACGCAGGTCTTCGGTCTCCTGCGCGCGCTCGCGAAGCTTGGGCAACAGTTCATCGATGCCGGTGAGAACTGCGTTCGCGTCACGCTGTTGAATGGACGTCACTGCATGCCTCCCAGAGTGTGGTTCTGGACCCAAGACTAGAACACGTTACGATTTGTGTCGAGCAGGGCGAGCCTGCGGCTGGTAGCGATATGGAAAGCGATTTCTGTAACCTGTTCTAGTTAGGCGGAGGGAAGGCTGAACACCGTGACGCAGGTTCCACCCGACGAGCCGCTGGGCAGCCACGTGCTCGAGTTGGAAGTGACCGATGTGGTCGACGAAACCGACGACTCGCGATCGCTGGTGTTCGGCGTGCCCGCCGGTGCCGACATCCCGGCTGATCGGCTGCGCTACGCGCCCGGCCAGTTCCTGACCCTGCGCATCCCCAGCGACCGGACGGGGTCGGTGGCCCGCTGCTACTCCCTGTGCAGCTCGCCGTTCACCGACGACGCTCTGACCGTGACCGTCAAGCGCACCGTTGACGGCTACGCGTCGAATTGGCTGTGCGACCACGCGCACCGGGGCATGAAGATCCACGTGCTCGCACCGTCGGGAACCTTCGTGCCCAAGACCCTGGACACCGATTTCCTGCTGATCGCGGCCGGCAGCGGCATCACGCCGATGCTGGCCATCTGCAAGTCGGCCCTCTCGGAGGGCAGCGGCAAGGTGACCCTGCTCTACGCCAACCGCGACGAGCGTTCCGTGATCTTCGCCGGCACGCTGCGTGACCTGGCCGCCAAGTACCCCGACCGGCTGACGGTCGTGCACTGGCTGGAGTCGGTGCAGGGATTGCCCAGCACCGCGGCGCTGAGCACCGTGATGGCGCCCTACACCGACCGGCAGGCGTTCATCTGCGGGCCGGGACCGTTCATGCAGGCCGCCGAACAAGCGCTGGACTCGCTGCAGGTGCCGGCCAAGCAGGTGCACATCGAGGTGTTCCGCTCACTGGACACCGATCCGTTCGCCGCGGTGACGATCACCGACGACGGCGACGAACCGCCCGCGGAAGCCGTCGTCGAACTCGACGGGCAGACCCACACCGTGTCGTGGCCGCGCAGCGCCAAACTGCTCGACGTCCTGCTCGACAAAGGCCTCGACGTCCCGTTCTCCTGCCGCGAGGGGCACTGCGGGGCATGCGCGGTGGTCAAGCGCAGCGGTGACGTGGAGATGGACATCAACGACGTCCTGGAGCCCAGCGACATCGACGAGGGGCTGATCCTGGCCTGCCAGGCGCGGCCGACCTCCGATTCAGTCGAAGTCACGTACGACGAATAGCGCGGCGCGGGGCGCGAGTGTGCGTCCTCATCCGCCGAGAGCGGCGTGTTGCGGATGAAACCGCACACTCGGAGATGTCGTGCTAGCGCGGCAGGCCCAGCAGCCGTTCGCCGGCCATGGTGAGGAGGATCTGTTCGGTGCCACCGGCGATCGTCAGGCATCGGGTGTTGAGGAAGTCGTGGACGAACCCGTCGACGGTGAGGCCGCCCGACTCGGACAGCTCCTGGCGGAACTCGGCCAGCGCCTGCCGGTGCCGAACGCCAATCAGCTTGCGCGCGCTGGCTTCTGCGCTGGTGTCCTGTCCGCCGACCGCCAGCTGCGCGATGCGCTGATCGAGCAGCGAGCCGGCCTGCGCGGACAGGATCAGCTTGGCTGTCTGGTCCTGCAGCGCGGTGTCGAGTTCACGGGCGGCGACCGAGCGCAGCATCTCCTCCACCGGATTGCCCAGCGCGGTGCCCTGCGCCATCGCGACGCGCTCATTGGCCAGCGTGGTGCGGGCCAGCCGCCAGCCGTCGTTGACGGTGCCGACCACCATGTCGTCGGGCACGAAGACGTCGTCGAAGAAGACCTCGTTGAAGAGCTCGTCGCCGGTGATCTCCCGCAGCGGGCGCACCACGATGCCGGGCGAGCGCATGTCGATCAGGAAGTACGTGATGCCCTTGTGTTTCGGAGCGTCGGCGTCGGTGCGGGCCAGGCAGACACCCCAGTGCGCCTTCTGCGCGGCAGAGGTCCACACCTTCTGACCGGTGAGCTTCCAACCACCTTCGGCGCGAACAGCTTTGGTGCGCAGGGCGGCCAGGTCCGACCCGGCGCCGGGCTCGCTGAACAGCTGGCACCAGATGATCTCGCCGCGCAGGGTGGCCGGTACGAACCGGTCGATCTGCGCAGGCGTGCCGCCCTCCAGGATCGTCGGCACCGCCCACCAGCCGATCACCAGATCAGGGCGCTGCACGTCAGCCTTGGCCATCTCGGAATCGATGAGCAGCTGCTCGGCCGGTGACGCCTCCCGGCCATAGGGCTTGGGCCAGTGCGGCGCGAGCAGACCGGAATCGGCCAGCGCGGGCTGACGCTGATCCGCCGGCAGCTTGGCCACCTCCGCGACCGCGGCGGCGATCTCAGGCTGCAGGTGCGCGACGGAGTCCAGGTCGATGTGCAGTTCGCGGCGCACCCCGTCCAGCGTCAGCGCGGCGACCCGACGCAGCCACGCCGGCCGGCCACCGAGGATCTGGCCGATGCTGTAGGCGCGACGCAGGTAGAGATGGGCGTCGTGCTCCCAAGTGATGCCGATGCCGCCGAGCACCTGGATGCAGTCTTTGGCGTTGGCGGTGGCCGCCTCGATACCGATCGCGGCGGCGATCGCGGCGGCGATCGACAGCTGCTGGGAATCCTCACCGGCAGCCGCGACCGCGGCATCGGCCGCCGCCACGGACGCCTGCTGGGAACGCAGCAGCATCTCGGCGCACATGTGCTTGATGGCCTGGAAGCTGCCGATCGGCTTGCCGAACTGCTCGCGCACCTTGGCGTAGTCCACGGCGGTGTCCAGCGTCCAGCGGGCCACGCCCGCGGTCTCGGCGGCCAGCACGGTCGCGGCCAGGTCCTCGAACCGGCGCCGCGAGACGGCCAGCGTGGTGGCGGGAACCGAATTCAGCGTCACCCGGCCCAAGGGGCGGGAAAAGTCGGTGGCCGCCAACAGCTCGACCGAAACCCCGTCGGCTCCGGCGTCGACGACGACGACCTCGTCACCCACCGGCAGCAGCAGCACTCCCGAGGTGTCGGCGCCGAGCACGAAATCGGCGGTACCCGAGATCTGATCACCGTCTTTGCGCAGGTCGGCAGCCAGCGCCAGGCCGGCGGTGGCCTCACCCGAAGCCAGCGCTTCGAGCAGGTCGGCATCGGTGACCACCAGCGTGGCGACCGCCGTCGTCGCGACCGGTCCGGGGACCAGCGCCCGCGCCGCCTCCTCGACCATCGCGCACAAGTCCTGGATGGAACCGCCGGCGCCACCGGCCTCCTCGGCCACCGCGACACCGAACAAGCCCAGCTCGGCGAGCCCTCGATACACCGGGCGCCACGCGTCGGGCGTGCCATGGTCGACGTCGCGAACAGCGGCCAGGGCGCCGGAGGAGGCCGCCCAGCTGCGGACCAACTCGCGGGCGGCAAACTGTTCGTCGGTGATGGTCGCAGACACCCGCGGCTCCTAAAGGTCACAAAGAACGGGCGCTGAAAAACTTCTCGGCCCACTAGAACGTGTTCTAATAGTGCCAGCGATCAACAGTCAAGTCGACCGGCATCGCAGCAGGACACGCGGCTGTCCCAGGGGAGGCAGAGGTGCGCGACGCGGTGTAGCGATGCGTATCGTTTCTCCCAGAACAGCCTTGGAAGGAGCTAGCCGACCCATGTCATCGCCAGCGCAGAAATCGACGGCCGGCGGTGCAGGTTCGCAGCCACGTGAGGTGATACCGGTGTCCGTACTCGCCGAATCAGAGCTCGGATCCGAGGCGCAGCGCGAACGCCGCAAGCGCATCCTCGACGCCACCATGGCGATCGCCTCCAAGGGCGGATACGAGGCCGTGCAGATGCGTGCGGTGGCCGACCGTGCCGACGTGGCGGTCGGCACGCTGTACCGCTACTTCCCGTCGAAGGTGCACCTGCTGGTGTCGGCGCTGGCCCGCGAGTTCGAGCGCATCGACGCCAAGACCGACCGGACCGCCGTGGCCGGCGGCTCACCCTTCCACCGGCTCAGCTTCATGGTGAGCAAGCTGAACCGGGCCATGCAGCGCAACCCGCTGCTGACCGAGGCCATGACGCGGGCCTACGTGTTCGCCGACGCCTCGGCCGCAGGTGAAGTTGATCACGTGGAGAAGATCATCGACAGCATGTTCGCGCGCGCCATGAGCGACGGCGAACCGACCGAAGATCAGTACCACATCGCCCGGGTCATCTCCGATGTGTGGCTGTCGAACCTGTTGGCCTGGCTGACCCGACGGGCCTCGGCGACCGACGTCAGCAAACGGCTCGATCTCGCAGTGCGGCTGCTGATCGGCGACGACGGCGAGTCCTAGGACCCGTGCCCGAGGACCCTGTGCCCGATCTTCCCGAGGATCTGCATCGCGCGCTGACCGAGGTCGCGCGCGTTCCACAGTTGTTGGTGGCGTCCGACTTCGATGGCACCGTCGCGCCGATCGTGTCCAACCCCGCCGACGCCCGTCCCCTGCCCGCCGCCGCCGACGCCCTAGCCGCACTGGCGACATTGCAGTCCACCAATGCGGCGCTGATCTCCGGACGTGCGCTTCGCGACCTGAAGGTTCTGTCCGGCGCTCCCGGTGATGTGCATCTGGTGGGCAGCCACGGCGCGGAGTTCGACGCCGACTTCCTCGACGCGATCGACGACGCGGCCAGGGCGCGGCTGGCCGAACTCGAGCAGATCATGGCGGCCCTGGCGCGGCGCTATCCCGGCGCGAGCATCGAAACCAAGCCGGTCAGTGTGGCCTTCCACGTACGCAACGCGGTCCCCGAGGACGCCCAGAAGGCCCTCGACGAGGCGCTGAACGCGGTGCAGGACTGGGACATTCACATCACCGAAGGCAAAGCGGTTCGCGAGTTCGCCGTCATCGACACCGACAAGGGTGCCGCACTCGAGCAACTACGCGAACAGCTCGACGCGACCGCGGTGGTGTTTTTCGGCGACGACGTCACCGACGAAAAAGGGTTCAAGCGGCTCACCGACGGCGACGTCGGGGTGAAGGTCGGTACGGGCCAGACCCTGGCTCGCTATCGAGTCGACTCCCCTGACGACGTCGCGACCGCCCTGGCGTATCTGGTTCGCGCCCGGCGGGGTTAGACGGGCGGGCCCGCTGTCCGCCCCCGCACCAGTTCGGTTGGCAGCACATCGATCACCGGCAAGCCGTCGCGCGGCGGGCTGTGCAGCAGCCGTCCGGCGCGCTTGCCCTTCTCCAGGCTGGGCTGCGACACCGTGGTCAGCCCCCGGCTCAAAGCCTCAGGGATGCCGTCGAACCCGGTGACCGTCATCTGGCCGGGCACGTAAATACCTTTGGCGCGTAGATAATCCATCGCCGAGATCGCCAGGACGTCGGCGGTGCACATCAATGCGGTGATCCGCGGGTTGGTCTGCAACGCCAGCTCGGCGGCCGCGGCACCCGACGCCGGGCGGTGCTCACAGCTCTCCACGATGGTCAGGGCGGCCGCGTCGAGTCCCGCAGCCACCATCGCATCGCGCACCCCGCCGATCCGCTCGGTCTGGACGTGAAAGCGCGATCCCGTCAGCCGATCTGCACTAACAACACCTGCCGCCTGGTCACCGATGCGTCGCTCATTGCCCAATCGCATTGTCAGCAAACCGATTTCGCGATGACCGAGTCCGACGACATAGTCGGCCAGTTCCCGCATGGCGGTCCGGTCGTCGATGCAGACCCGGGATGCACCCGGGACGTCCGCGGGCTGGTCGACGACCACGATCGGCACGTGGCGCTGCAACGCCGTCTGCAGATAGGGATCGTCGTCGGCTGCTGCGTAGACGACGAATCCGTCGACTCCTGCTGCCAGAACGGAATTCGTGCCGTCCGAGACACTGCGATCGGGTCCGACCGCGACCAGTAGCAGGCCCTGTCCGGCTTCTTCGCACGATTCAGCGAGCCCGGCAACGAAGTTCAGTGCGGCGGGATCACTGAAGGCGTAGGTCAGCGGCTCGGTGATCACCAAGCCGACCGCGCCGGCCTTTCGGGTTCGCAGCGACCGGGCCACCGGATCCGGGCCGGCGTATCCCAGCCGCTTGGCCGTGGCCAGCACCCGCTCCCGCAGATCCGCCGACAACTGATCGGGCCGGTTGTATGCGTTGGAGATCGTGGTCCGCGAAACCTTGAGCTCGGCAGCCAATGAGGCCAGAGTCGCCCGCCGCCGCGGCGCGGGACTTCGGGACATGCTCCGTGAGGCTAGCGCATCGAGTTGCGCATGACCGGTACCGATGCCCTATGGTTATTGGAAACGGTTTTCATTTGTATTAGGTCTACTCGGTCACAAGGAGGGCTCGTGCGCAGTACTGCGATCCGTGCGGTCATGGGTTTGTCGGCGTTGGCGCTGGCGGCTGGTCTCACCGCATGCGGCGGCGACAAGTCCCCGGGCAGCGGCCCGGCAGCAGCACAGACCCCCACCGTGGTGGCGTCCACCGACGTCTGGGGCAGCGTCGCGCAGGCGGTCGCAGGCGACCACGCCAAGGTCACCTCGATCATCACCAGCGCCTCCGCCGACCCGCACTCGTTCGAGGCCAGCCCCTCGAACGCGGCCGACATCGCCGACGCGTCGCTGGTGGTCTACAACGGCGGCGGTTACGACCACTGGGTCGACGACGTCCTGGCCGGCCACAAGTCAGTGGCTGCGGTCAACGCCTACGCACTGCTGAAGCCGCCCGCCGGCGAACCCCAGCCGGCCAACGAGCACGTCTTCTACGACCTGTCCACCGCGCGGGCCGTGGCCAGCTCGATCGCCGACAAACTCGCCCAGGACGATCCGCAGCACGCCGCCGACTACAAGTCCAACGCCGAGACCTTCAACCGCAAGGCCGACGCGATAGCGCAGACCGAGAACGCGATCCGCACCACCCACCCGGGCGCCGCGGTGGTCGCGACCGAACCCGTCGCGCACTATCTCCTGGAGGCAGCCGGCCTGACCGACAAGACACCGGCCGGATTCGCCAGCGCCGTCGAGCAGGACACCGACCCCGCCCCCGTCGACGTCGCGGCCATGCTGGACCTCATCAAGGCCCGCGAGATCGCCGCTGTGGTGTTCAACGAACAAACGATCACCGAGGTCACCAAACAGGTGCAGGCCGCGGCTGCGAGCGCCGGTGTGCCCGTCGTCAGCGTCACCGAGACGCTGCCCGACGGCAAGGACTACCTGACCTGGCAGCGCGATACCGCCGACCGGTTGACCGCCGCCTTGCAGCAGAACCGATAATCACTGCTTGTGAGTACCGAGGTCGTCTGCCTGTCCGGTGCTCGGCTGGCGTTCGGGGACCGGGTGCTCTGGGACCACCTCGATCTGAAGGTGGCCCGCGGTGAGTTCATCGCCATCCTCGGCCCCAACGGCACCGGGAAAACGTCGCTGTTCAAGGTGCTGCTGGGTCAGCTGGAACTCAGCGCGGGCACGGCCACCATCGAGGGCAGGCCGATCGAGGCGGGCAGCGAGCGGATCGGGTACGTGCCTCAGCACCGCTCGGTCGACCGGGGCCTGAGCCTGCGCGGCCGCGACCTGGTCCGCCTCGGGGTGGACGGCCACCACTGGGGCATCGGGCCGCTGTCGCCGAAGGAGCGCCAGCACCGGAACTCGGTCGTCCAGCGGGCGTTGGCAGAGGTCCAGGCCCTGAAGTTGGCCAAGGTTCCGGTCGGGGTGATGTCCGGTGGCGAACTGCAGCGGGTGCGCATCGCGCAGGCATTGGCCAGCGATCCGGTGCTGCTGCTCTGCGACGAGCCCCTGCTCAACCTGGATCCGGCCAGCGCCCGGCTGGTCGCCCAGCTCATCGACCGGCGCCGCAGATCCGGTACCGCGGTGATGTTCGTGACGCACGAGATCAACCCGGTGGTCCCCTACGTGGACCGGGTGCTCTATCTGGTCAACGGCCGGTTCCGGATCGGCACGGTCGCCGAGGTGATGACCTCGGAGACGCTCTCGGAGCTGTATCAGGCCGACATCCAGGTGGTGCAGGTCGGCGATCGCTACGTGGTGGTCGGCGAACACCTCGATCACTCCGGCCACACCCACGGACACACCCATGAATGACCGCTTCGCACACCTGCTGGATCACCTGTTCGCATTCGACATCACCGCCGACCTGCTGGGCCGGGGCTTCGTTCAGCAGGCCCTGATCGCCGCCGCGCTGCTGGCGTTGGTGGCCGGGCTGATCGGGCCGTTCATCGTGATGCGCCAGATGTCGTTCGCCGTGCACGGTTCCAGCGAGCTGTCGCTGACCGGCGCGGCCTTCGCGTTACTGGTCGGCTTCAACGTCGGCCTGGGGGCGCTGGTGGGCAGCGCACTGGCCGCCGTGCTGTTCGGCATCCTCGGGCAGCGGGCCCGCGAGCGCGACTCGGCGATCGGCGTGGTGCTGGCCTTCGGGCTGGGCCTGGCGGTGCTGTTCATCCATCTGTACCCGGGCCGGGCCGGCACCAGCTTCGCGCTGCTGACCGGTCAGATCGTCGGCGTCGGCTACTCGGGTCTGACGCTGCTGATCGCGGTGACCGTGTTGGTGGTCGGCGTGCTGACCTTCAGCTACCGGCCTCTGCTGTTCGCCACCGCGGACCCCGAAGTGGCTGCGGCGCGCGGTGTTCCGGTGCGCATGCTGGGCATCGTGTTCGCCGCCCTGGTCGGCGTGGTGGCCGCTCAAGGCGTGCAGATCGTCGGAGCGCTACTGGTCATGTCACTGCTCATCACGCCGGCAGCCGCGGCAGCCCGGGTGTTCAGTTCACCGGCGGCGGTGATCGCGGCGTCGGTGATCTTCGCCGAACTGTCCGCGGTGGTCGGCATCGTGCTGTCGCTGGCGCCCGGAGTTCCGGTGTCGGTGTTCGTCACGACGATCTCGTTCGTGATCTATCTGGTGTGTTGGGCCGTCAGCCGCCGCCAGGTGGATCCCGCCGCGGCTTGATCGATCCGCCGGCTGGTTAGGCTGGTCCGGTGACGTCCGTCGACCTCAACGCAGACCTCGGCGAAGGTTTCGGGGTGTGGGAGCTCGGTGACGACGCGGCCATGCTCGACGTCGTCACGAGCGCCAACGTGGCATGCGGCTTCCACGCCGGCAACCCGGCCGGGCTGGCCCGTACCAGCCGTGCTGCCGCCGAGCGCGGGGTGCGGATCGGCGCCCAGGTGAGCTATCTCGACCTGGCCGGGTTCGGCCGCCGCTTCATCGATGTCGAACCGGCCGAACTCACCGCGGAGGTGATCTACCAGATCGGCGCCTTGCAGGCCCTGGCCCGCTCCGCGGGCACCGACGTCGGCTACGTCAAACCCCATGGCGCGCTGTACAACACGATTGTCACCCATCGCCAGCAGGCCCGGGCGGTCGCCGAGGCGGTGCACGCCGTCGACCCCGGCCTGCCGGTGCTGAGCCTGGCGGGTTCGGTCTTCTTCGAAGAAGCCGAACGACTCGGCTTACGCACCGTCGCCGAGGCGTTCGCAGACCGCGCATACCGCCCCGACGGAGCGCTGGTTTCCCGCCGCGAGAACGGCGCTGTGCTGCACGATCCGGAGCAGATCGCCGAGCGGGTGTCGCGGATGGTGCACCGTGGACAGGTATCCGCCGTCGACGGATCGACGATCGACATACGGGTGGAATCGATTTGCGTGCACGGTGATTCGCCGGGCGCGGTGCAGATCGCGACCGCGGTCCGTGATCGCCTGCTGCGCGACGGGGTCGACGTGGCGGCGTTCATCTGATGCGGCTCAAACTCGGCAGGCCGGATATCGGCCAGTACCGCGACCGCTTCGATGTCCCCGAGGCCGACCCGGACACCGCGCTGTCGGTCACCTGGCTGGGGGTGTCGACGCTGCTGGTCGACGACGGTACCTCGGCGCTGTTGACCGACGGCTTCTTCTCCCGCCCGCCGATGCTGGATGTCGGGCTGCGGCGGTTGACGCCGTCGGCATCGCGGATCGACCACTGCCTGAACCGGGCCAACATCAACCGGCTGGCCGCGGTGCTGCCCGTGCACACCCATTACGACCACGCGATGGACTCGGCGCTGGTCGCTGCCCGCACCGGCGCCCGGCTGATCGGCGGCGAGTCAGCGGCGAATATCGCTCGGGGATACCGCCTTCCGGATGATCAGATCGTCGTCGCGGCGTCGGGGGAAGAGCTGACACTCGGCCCGTTCGCGGTGACACTCATCGAGTCGCACCACTGCCCGCCGGACCGCTTCCCCGGCACGATCACCGCACCGGTCGTGCCGCCGGTCAAAGCGTCGGCGTTCCGCTGCGGCGAGGCGTGGTCGACCCTGATCCACCACGCGCCCAGCGATCGGCGGCTGCTCATCCAGGGCAGCGCCGGCTTCCTGCCGGGTGCCCTCGACGGTTGTCGCGCCGACATCGTCTATCTGGGCGTCGGCCAGCTCGGTGTGCAACCCCGGACCTACATCGAGCAGTACTGGGAGCAGACGGTCGGGGCGGTCGGGGCGCGCCGCGTCGTGCTGATCCACTGGGACGACTTCTTCCGCCCGCTCACCGAGCCGCTGATCGCGTTGCCGTATGCCGGTGACGACCTGAACGTGACGATGCGGGTGCTGTCGGTCCTGGCCGAGCGTGACGGCGTCGCGCTGCATCTGCCGACGGTGTGGCAACGCGAAGACCCGTGGGCCTGATCGCGCCGTGCTGATCGTCGCCCTGCTGGCCCTGGTGGTCGTCCTCGTCTTCGCCATCGCCCGCCCCAGGGGCTGGTCAGAGGCATGGGCAGCGGTGCCCGCCGCCGCCCTGGTCATCGCGATCGGTGCGGTGTCGACCCACGATGCCGCCGACGAGGCGAGCCGGATGCTTCCGGTGGTCGCCTTCCTGGCCGCGATATTGGTGCTGGCCAAGTTGTGCGACGACGAGGGGCTGTTCCAGGCGGCGGGCACCTGGATGGCACGCGGCACCGCGGGTAAACCGCGGCGGCTGCTGGGTCAGGTGTTCCTGATCGCGGCGGCCACCACCGCGGTGCTCAGCCTGGATGCCACCGTCGTGCTGCTGACCCCGGTGGTGCTGGCCACCGCACGCATGCTGAAAGTGCCGCCCCGCCCACACCTGTATGCGACTGCGCACCTATCCAATTCGGCATCACTGTTGCTGCCGGTGTCCAACCTGACCAATCTGCTCGCGTTCAGCGCCGCCGGGCTGTCATTCACCCGCTTCAGCGCGTTGATGACCGCGCCGTGGCTCGCGGCCATCGCCGTCGAATACCTGGTGCTGCGGCTGGCGTTTCGGCGCGATCTCGCCGACGTGCCGCCCGAGAGCCCGCCCCCGCATCCGGACCGGCCGGTGTTCGTCCTCGTGGTGCTGGCCTTGACGCTGGTCGGGTTCGCGGTGACCTCGTTCGCAGGCCTGTCGCCGGCCTGGGCGGCACTGGCCGGCGCGGTGGTACTCGGCGTGCGCTCACTGGCGCAGGGGCGCAGCACGATCGGCGGGATCGTGCACTCGCTGAATCTGCCGTTCCTGCTGTTCGTACTGGCGCTGGCGGTGGTCGTCAAAGCGGTGATGGTCAACGGTCTCGACACCGCCGCCGCGGACCTGCTGCCGTCGGGTGGCAGCCTGCCGGCACTGCTCGGCATCGCGACGGTGGCGGCGCTGCTGTCCAATGTCGTCAACAACCTGCCCGCTGTACTGGTGCTGCTCCCGCTGGCCGCAGGCAGCGGTCCGGCCGCAGTGCTCGCCGTGCTGATCGGGGTGAACATCGGACCGAACCTGACCTACGCCGGGTCATTGGCCAATCTGCTGTGGCGCAGGGTGTTGCACCAGCAGGGCGAGCCGACCAGCGTGCGCGAATTCACCTGGCTGGGTCTGGCGACGGTTCCGGCCTGCCTGGTGGTGGCGGTGGTGACGTTGTGGGCCGGGGTGCAGCTGATCGGCGTGTAACGCTAGCGACGACGCTGACGGGCGATCTCGGCGAGCACCACACCGGCAGCGACCGATGCGTTCAGCGACTCCGTCGGCCCTGCCATCGGAATCGACACCACCGCATCGCAATTCTGGCGTACCAGTCGCGATAGCCCCTTGCCCTCCGAGCCGACCACGAGCACCAGCGGCCCAGAGCCGTCGAGATCGTCGAGCGTGGTGTCGCCCTCGGCATCGAGCCCGATCACCTGAACACCGGCGTCGGCCCAATCCTTCAGCGTGCGAGTGAGATTCGTGGCCCGCGCGACCCGCACGCGGGCAGCCGCACCGGCGCTGGTGCGCCACGCGACCGCCGTCACCGATGCGGAGCGCCGTTGCGGGATCAGCACACCGTGGCCGGCGAAGGCGGCCACCGACCGCACGATCGCGCCGAGGTTGCGCGGGTCGGAGATGTTGTCCAGTGCGACCAGAAGCGCCGGTTCGACGTCAGAGGTGGCGGCCGCCAGCAGATCGTCGGGGTGGGCGTAATTGTAGGGCGGCACCTGCAGAGCGATGCCCTGGTGTAACCCGTTGGAGCTCAACCGGTCCAGATCGTGGCGTGGCACTTCCAGAATCGCGATGCCGCGGTCCGCGGCCAGGGTGACCGACTCGGTCAGCCGCTCGTCGGCTTCCGCGCCCAGCGCCACATACAGCGCTGTCGCCGGTGCGTGCGCACGCAGGCACTCCAACACGGGGTTGCGGCCCAGCACCATCTCGGTCTCATCGGTGGGCTTCGAATACTGGCGCGCCCGCTTGTCAGCATTTGCGGCGCGTCGGGCCGCCGGATGCCCGGTGCGAGCACTTGCCGGCGGCGTCGCGCCGCGGCCTTCCAGCCCACGGCGGCGCTGACCGCCGGACCCGACGGTCGGACCCTTCTTCGTGCCTTCCTTGCGAATCGCACCGCGCCGCTTGGAGTTTCCCGCCATCTACTTGCCGCCTTCGTCGCGTAGCGCCCACTGCGGTCCGTCGGCGGTATCGGTCACCTCGATGCCGGCTTCGGAGAGCCGGTCCCGAATCTCATCGGCCAGAGCCCAGTCGCGGGTCTGGCGAGCACCGTCGCGGCGGTTCAGCTCGGCGCGCACCAACACATCGACCGCAGCCAGGGCCGCCGACGTCTCGTCGCGGGTCTCCCAGCGCTCGTCGAGCGGGTCACATCCGAGAATCCCCATCATCGAACGGATTTCACGCGCCTTCGCCAGCGCGGTCTCGTGGTCGCCGGATTCCAGGGCCCGGTTGCCGTCCGCGCGGGCGGCATGCACCTCGGCCAGGGCGGCGGGTACGGCGAGGTCGTCATCGAGCGCCGCACCGAACTTCTCTGTCCACGTGCTCGGCACCACGACGCCGACACGAGTCCGCACCCGGTGCAGGAACTCCTCGATGCCGGTGTACGCCTTGACCGCGTCCTGCAGTGCGTTCTCGGAGAACTCCAGCATCGACCGGTAGTGGGCACTACCCAGGTAGTAGCGCAGCTCTGCGGGCCGAACCCGTTGCAGCACAGCGGGAATCGACAGGACATTGCCCAGCGACTTGCTCATCTTCTCCCCGCCCATGGTGACCCAGCCGTTGTGCAGCCAGTACCGGGCGAAGCCGTCGCCGGCGGCACGCGCCTGCGCGATCTCGTTCTCATGGTGCGGAAAGACCAGATCCATTCCACCGCAGTGAATATCGAATTCCGAGCCAAGGTATTCGTGCGCCATCGCAACGCATTCGGAGTGCCAGCCTGGGCGGCCCGCTCCCCACGGCGTCGGCCAGGACGGCTCGCCGGGTTTGGCACCCTTCCACAGGGTGAAGTCACGCTGGTCGCGCTTACCGGTGGCCACGCCCTCGCCCTGGTGCACGTCGTCGACCTTGTGCCCGGACAGCTTGCCGTACTCCGGGAAGCTCTGTACGTCGAAGTAGACGTCCCCTGCGCCGGTATAGGCGTGGCCGGTGTCGACCAGTCGCTCGATGAGCTCGACGATCTGGGTGATGTGTCCGGTCGCCCGGGGCTCGGCCGACGGCGGCAGCACGCCCAGGGCGTCGTAGGCCGCCGAGAATGCCCGCTCATGGGTGGCCGCCCACTCCCACCACGGCCGGCCTGCGTCGGCGGCCTTGGTGAGGATCTTGTCGTCGATGTCGGTGACGTTGCGGATGAATGCAACGTCGAAACCCTTGGCCGTCAGCCAGCGCCGCAGCACATCGAAGGCGACCCCGCTGCGGACATGCCCGATGTGCGGCAAGCCCTGCACGGTGGCGCCGCAGAGATAGATCGAGGCATGACCGGAACGGATCGGCGCGAAATCGCGCACGGCACCGCTGTAGGTGTCGTGGAGTCGCAGGGTGCCGGTCACGACGCGCCAGCTTACCGGCCTGAACGGCTCAGTCAGGCATCGAGGCGGACCCGGCCACCACCAGGGCGGTGGCGATGGCCGCCATCCCTTCCCCGCGGCCGGTCAGCCCGAGGCCGTCGGTGGTGGTCGCCGAGACCGATACCGGTGCGCCCAGCAGGCCGGACAGCAGGCGTTGGGCTTCCTCCCGGCGCGGCCCGATCTTGGGGCGGTTGGCGATCACCTGGACGACGGCGTTGCCGACCGTGAATCCCGCGGCGGTGAGCAGCTCGCGGACGTGTTCGAGCATGCGGGCGCCGGTGACACCGCGCCACTGCGGCTGGTCCACGCCGAACACCGACCCGAGATCGCCGAGGCTCGCCGCCGAGAGCAGGGCATCGCAGAGCGCGTGGACGGCGACGTCCCCATCGGAATGTCCGGAGCAGCCGTCGGCATCGTCGAACAACAGCCCCAGCAGCCAGCAGGGCCGGCCCGACTCGATCGGATGGACGTCGCTGCCCAGCCCGATGCGGGGAATCGTCATGCGACCAGCAGAGCTCGGGCCAGCTGGAGATCCAGCGGCGTGGTGACCTTGAATGCGAGGGGGTCGCCGGCGACGGTGTACACCGGGGTGCCCAGGTATTCGACCAGCGAGGCGTCGTCGGTGACCGACGCGCTGCCGACGTGCTCGTACGCGCGGCGGAGCAACGCGGTGTCGAAACCCTGGGGTGTTTGCACGGCACGCAGCCCGGAGCGCTCGGGAGTCCCGAGGACGACGCCGTTGGCGTCGACGGCCTTGATGGTGTCGGTGACCGGCAGCACCGGGATGACCGCGCGCAGGCCGTCACGCAGGGCGGCGACCACCCGCTGGATCTGCTCGACCGGCGTCAGCGGCCGGGCTGCGTCGTGCACGAGAACGAACTCCGGGTCGCCGACGGCAGCCAATGCTCGTCGTACGGTTTCCGGACGCTCCGGACCGCCGGCGACAACCGTGGCACGACCGTCGAGCAGCAGCTTTGTTTCGTCGACCCGCTCGGCCGGCGCGGCGACGACCACCCGGTCGATCACGCCGGAGGCCAACAGACCTTCCACCGAGCGTTCGAGCATGGTTCGGCCACCGAGATCCACAAAAGCCTTTGGGATACCCGCGCCCAGCCGTTCACCGGAACCGGCGGCCGTGACGACCGCGACCGTGTCCGACACCTAACCCCTCAGGGCAGTCAGGACGCGGCGGCCAGCGCCTCGTCGAGAATGATGGTGGCCTTCTCGTCGTCGGTGTTCTCAGCGAGGGCCAGCTCGCCGACGAGGATCTGCCGGGCCTTGGCCAGCATGCGCTTCTCGCCCGCCGACAGACCGCGCTCCTGATCCCGGCGCCACAGGTCGCGAACGACCTCGGCGACCTTGTTGACGTCACCGGACGCCAGCTTCTCGAGGTTGGCCTTGTAGCGGCGCGACCAGTTGGTCGGCTCTTCGGTGTGCGGGGCACGAAGCACCTGAAACACCTTGTCCAGGCCTTCCTGTCCGACCACGTCGCGAACGCCGACATACTCGGCGTTGTCGGCGGGAACTCGGACAGTGAGGTCCCCCTGGGACACCTTCAAGACGAGGTATTCCTTCTGTTCGCCTTTGATGGTCCGGGTTTCAATGGCCTCGATCAATGCAGCACCGTGGTGTGGATAGACAACGGTGTCTCCGACCTTAAAAATCATCAGTTTCGAGCCCCTTTCACACTCCGATGTTACCACGGTGGCCGACAGCGTGCGGAACAACGATGCAGGTCAGGGGCACCGAAGGTGAAGAGAGGGGGTTGACAGGGTGACGAAAGCGTGCAACGCGGACGCTCGTACCCACTGCTCAGCACACCCCCGCCCGGTCCCGGCCGCGCACTTCTGTCACCACCCCGTGAACCCTCAGCTACCGCCGCGCGACGCTACCTACTACTGTGCATAGTCGAACCGCGGCGGCGCGACGAAGCCGTCCACACGGGCCGAGCAGGAGGCTGTTGTGAACCGCTTGACGAATCGCCTCGTCGCCGCATCCGCTGGCCTGGCGGCCTGCGGCCTGATCCTGACGGGGTGCGGTGCGGGCCAGATCTCGCAGACCGCCGACCAGCAGTCGGCCGTCAACGGCGCCACCGCGAATGTCGGAAGCATCGCGCTGCGCAACGTGCACATCCAGGCAGTGCAATCCGGTGACGCCCTGAAGCCGGGGCGCGCCGTCGAGCTGATCTTCGCCGCGGCAAACATCTCCCCGGACACCAACGACAAGCTGGTCAGCGTCAGCTCCGACGTGGGTTCGGTCGAGCTGACCGGAAACACCTCGATCCCGGCCGGAACGTCCTTGATCGTCGGCAGTGCCGACGGCCAGGCCGAAGCGGCGCCGATGGGCAGTGTGCAGCCGGCCAAAGCCGAGGTCACTCTCAGCCAGCCGATTTCCAACGGCCTGACCTATGGCTTCACCTTCACCTTCGAGAAGGCCGGCCAGGCGACAGTCCAGGTGCCCATCTCGGCGGGCGGCGCGGAGCGGCAAGGGGCACCCGCAGGCCAGGAGTGAGCTGACACGGACCGCTAATACGCGGATCTGTCGGACCCACCCGATAGCGTCACGGCCGTGGCCAAGGCGCGTTCGCAATATCGCTGTTCGGAATGCCGCCATGTGATGGCCAAGTGGGTCGGCCGTTGCCCGGAGTGTGGAACCTGGGGCACGGTCGACGAGGTGGCCGGGGCGAGCGCCGCCGGCACCACTGCACAGCGCGCCGTCGTGCCCTCCACCCCCGCGGTACCGATCAGCTCCATCAACCCCGACCGCACCCGCCACTTCCCCACCGGCGTCGACGAACTCGACCGAGTCCTCGGCGGCGGGGTGGTGCCCGGCTCGGTCAGCCTGCTGGCCGGTGATCCCGGGGTCGGCAAGTCCACACTGCTGCTCGACGTGGTGCACCGGTGGGCGAGTTCGGGCCGGCGCGCGCTCTATGTCTCCGGCGAAGAGTCCGCGGGCCAGATCCGGATGCGCGCCGAGCGGACCTGCTGCACCCACGACGAGGTGTTCCTGGCCGCTGAAACCGACATCAACACCGTGCTCGGCCATATCGAGGCGGTCCAGCCGAGTCTGGTGGTGGTCGACTCGGTGCAGACGATGACAGCCGGTGACACCGACGGCGTGGTCGGCGGAGTGACCCAGGTACGCGCGGTGACGACTGCGCTGACCGCCGCGGCCAAGTCGAGCGGCGTGGCGCTGGTGCTGGTCGGCCACGTCACAAAGGACGGAGCGATCGCCGGCCCGCGCTCGCTGGAGCATCTGGTGGACGTGGTGCTGCACTTCGAGGGCGACCGCAACTCCACCCTCCGGATGGTCCGCGGGGTGAAGAACCGCTTCGGCGCCTCCGATGAGGTCGGCTGTTTCATATTGCAGGACAACGGTATTCAGGGGATTTCCGATCCGTCCGGATTGTTTCTCGACGACCGGCCCAACCCGGTACCCGGCACCGCGGTCACGGTGGCGCTCGACGGTAAGCGCCCGCTGATCGGCGAGGTCCAGGCCCTGTTGGCCTACCGCCCCGAGAACGCACCGCAACGCCGCGCGGTCAGCGGGGTGGACAGTTCACGGGCGGCGATGATCGCCGCGGTGCTGGAGCGGCGGGCCAACCTCAAGGTCAGCGCCACCGACATCTATCTGTCCACCGTCGGCGGGATGCGGTTGATGGATCCCTCGTCGGACCTGGCGGTCGCGATGGCGATGGCATCGGCCTACGCGGACCTGCCGCTGCCCAGCACCACCGTGGTGATCGGCGAAGTGGGCCTGGCCGGGGATCTGCGCCGCGTCACCGGAATGGACCGCCGACTCGCCGAAGCGGCACGCCTTGGCTTCACCGAGGCGCTCGTACCGATGGGGTGCGGCGCCGTCCCCAAGGGCTTCAAAGCCATCGAATCGGCCACCATCGGCGACGCCCTGCGCTCGATGTTGACGATCGCAAAACGGCCCTACGACAAGGTCGTCACGCAGCTTCGGCGGGAGGGGTCGAGTAACGACCTCGACGCAGTGGACAATAAGTGGCTGTGAGCACCGTCAACGGAGCCAGCGGCTCCGCCCAGCCAACGGCGGTCACGCTGCGCGAGACCATCGGGCGACTGGCGCCCGGCACCGCCCTTCGCGACGGCTTGGAGCGCATCCTGCGTGGTCGCACGGGTGCGCTGATCGTTCTGGGCTACGACGAGCGGGTCGAGACGATCTGCGACGGCGGGTTCTCCCTTGATGTGCGGTTCGCCCCGACCCGGTTGCGCGAGCTGTCGAAGATGGACGGCGCCGTCGTGCTGTCCACCGACGGCAGCCGGATCGTACGGGCCAACGTCCAACTGGTCCCGGATCCGACGATCCCCACCGACGAGTCCGGAACCCGGCACCGCTCCGCCGAGCGCACCGCGATCCAGACCGGCTATCCGGTGGTCTCGGTGAGCCACTCGATGAACATCGTCACGGTGTACGTCTCCGGCGAGCGCCACGTGGTGGCCGACTCAGCCACCATCCTGTCGCGGGCCAACCAGGCGATCGCCACGTTGGAGCGCTACAAGGCTCGCCTCGACGAGGTGTCCCGGCAGCTGTCCACCGCCGAGATCGAGGACTTCGTCACGCTGCGCGACGTCATGACGGTGGTGCAGCGGCTCGAGATGGTTCGCCGCATCGGACTCGAAATCGATTATGACGCAGTGGAACTCGGCACCGATGGCAGACAGCTGCGACTACAGCTCGAAGAACTGCTCGGCGGCAACGACACCGCCCGCGAGCTGATCATGCGTGACTATCACGCCAACCCCGACCCGCCGTCGAAGGCTCAGGTCGCCTCGACGCTGGCCGAATTGGACTCGCTGTCGGACACCGAACTGTTGGACTTCACCGCGCTGTCGCGCGTATTCGGCTATCCCTCGACGGCGGAGGCGCAGGATTCGGCGCTCAGCGCGCGTGGCTATCGGGCGATGGCCGGCATCCCGCGCCTGCAGTTCGCCCACGTCGACCTGCTGGTACGCCGCTTCGGTTCGCTACAGGGACTGCTGGCAGCCAGTGCCACCGACCTGCAGTCCGTCGACGGCATCGGCGCGATGTGGGCACGGCACGTTCGCGAGGGCTTGTCGCAGCTGGCCGAGTCGACCATCGCCGACCGGCTGGTCTGACGCTATCTGAATGCTTACCCCGCGGGCGCCGGCGGCGGGGCCTCGCCCGGGGCACCGGCGGGCAGCTGCTGTCCGGCGGCCGGTGCGGCACCCGGCGGCGGAGCGTCGGCCAGGATGAACGGCACCGTCGCTGAACGCAGGTTGCCCAGCTGGACCACCAGGTTGTAGGTGCCGGGTCCGATCGGCTGGCGCGGCAGCGGGCACTGCGGTGCGGAGCCCATGGCGGTCCAGGTCACCTCGGTGGTCACCTGCTCACCCGGGTTGAACGTCTTGACCAGCGTCTCGTTCGACGGCGCGCAGTCGAGGTTCGACCACAACCGCTTGCCGTCCATCGAGTACACGTAGGCGGCGAGCACGGCTGCACCGACGTCACGCTTGCAGGCCACCAGACCGATATTGGTGACGACCATGGTGAACTTCGGCTGGTCGCCGATCGCGTACTGCGGCTGGTTGGTGATGCCCTTGACCGCCAGGTTGGAATCCGGGCAGTCGTCGCCCTCTTTGAGCACCGGCGGTGGCACGACGGCCTCGGTGGGCGTCGGTGCGACCGCGACGGGTCCCGACGGGGTCTCCGCCGGCGGCGGCGGCGCGACGACGGGAGTCTTGTTGTCCGGCTGGGGATTCTGCGGTTGAGCCACGGGCGTGGTCTTCACGGCGCTCTTCGAATCCGAGCCACCGCTGAAGACGAGGAAGGCCACCCCGACGACGATTGCGGTAACTACCGCGACGATGCCGATTGCCAGAGCACGGCGTCGCCAATAGATTTGCGAGGGTAGGGGTCCACGCGGTTCCAGATCCAGATCCAGCACGTTTCCACGGTAAGGGCAGGTCACCGCGAGTTGCCCGACCCCGCTCGGCGTGTCGCCTTGTTAGCTAGCTGGAAAAGTGTTTATTCGCCGATATCGCCGAGGTGTTCGCGCAACGCAACTTTGCCGTCGGCGAGGTGATAGGTCAGGCCCACGATGGCCAGCGTGCCGGCGGCGACCCGCTCGGCGATGAGGGCGGACCGGGCCATCAGCTGCGTGCCGGTCTCGACGACATGGCGGGCCTCGAACTCGTCGACGCGGGTCAGGCCCTCGCGGCGACCCACCAGGATCGACGGTGTCACCCGCTCGACGAGATCGCGAATGTATCCGCCGGGCACCGCGCCGTCGTCGAGGGCGGACAACGTCGCCTTGACCGCGCCACAGCTGTCGTGTCCGAGGACGGCGATCAGCGGCACGTTGAGAACGCCGACCGCGTACTCGATGGATCCCAGCACCGCGGAGTCGATGACGTGTCCCGCCGTGCGCACCACGAACATGTCGCCCAGGCCCTGGTCGAAGATGATCTCGGCGGCAACCCGGCTGTCAGCGCACCCGAAGATGACTGCGGTCGGGGTTTGCCCCCCGGCCAACCGCGCACGGTCCTCGATGCTCTGGCTGGGATGCTCTGGCTGGCCGGCAACGAATCGCTCGTTACCCTCTTTGAGTGCCTTCCATGCGGTTATCGGGCTGGTGTTCGGCATGGCCGTCATTCTGCCTTGTCTGTCACCTCGAAACTATATGAGTTCCATTTGTGACGAGGTCGTCGTGTGGTACGGGCATGCCCGGCGCGACCTGCCGTGGCGCGCTCCCGATGTGACGGCGTGGCAAATCCTGGTCAGCGAATTCATGCTGCAGCAGACTCCGGTCGCGCGGGTGGCGCCCATCTGGCTGGATTGGGTGGCGCGCTGGCCGACACCGTCGGCGACGGCTGCTGCCAGCGCCGCGGACGTGCTTCGCGCCTGGGGCAAGCTCGGCTATCCGCGCCGAGCAAAGCGCCTGCACGAGTGCGCGACCGTGATCGCCACCGAACACGACGACCGGGTGCCCGACGATGTCGAGGTGTTGTTGACCCTGCCCGGTGTCGGCTCCTACACCGCCCGCGCGGTGGCCTGTTTCGCCTACCAGCAGAGCGTGCCGGTGGTGGACACCAATGTCCGACGGGTCGTGGCGCGCGCGATCCACGGCCGCGCCGATGCTGGAAATCCCTCCGCCACAAGAGATATGGCCGACGTCTTGGCGCTGATGCCCGATGACGAGACGGCGCCGGTGTTCTCGGCGGCGCTGATGGAGCTCGGCGCGACGGTGTGCACGGCGCGCTCGCCCAAGTGCGGGGTGTGCCCGCTGAGTGTTTGCGCCTGGCGGGCCGCCGGCCACCCGCCTGCGGCGACCGCGCCACGACCCGCCCAGCGGTTTGCCGGCACCGACCGGCAGGTACGCGGGAAGTTGCTGGATGTGTTGCGCGCCAGCACTTCTCCGGTACCGCGCGAGCAGCTTGACGTCGTCTGGCTGACCGATACCGCACAGCGCGACCGCGCGCTGGATTCACTTCTGGTGGACGGCCTGGTTGAACAGACCGCCGATGGCCGGTTCGCGCTGTGCGGTGAGGCCGACTAGGCAGACCGGGCGAACCGGCGGCGGTAGTCCGAGGGGGTGACACCGACGATCCGGCGGAAGTGGTGGCGTAGCAGCGTGGCATTGCCGAATCCCGCCCGCTCGGCGATGCGGTCGACGTCCAGATCGGTCTCCTCGAGCATGCGGCGGGCGTAGAGCACCCGCTGATCGGTGACCCACTGCATGGGCGTGGTGCCGGCCTCCTCGACGAAGCGCCGCGCGAACGTGCGCGCCGACATGTTGGCTCGGCGAGCCATGCTCGTGACCGTATGCGGCTTGTCGAGGTTGGACAGAATCCAATCCAGTTGCGGTGCAAAGCCTTCCGAGCATCGCGCGGGGATGGGTTGCTCAATGTACTGACGCTGGCCGCCGTCGCGCTGCGGAGGAACCACCATTCGCCTGGCGATGATGTTGGTGACCGCGCTGCCGAGTTCACGGCGCACCAGGTGCAGGCACGCGTCGATGCCGGCGGCGGTACCGGCGCTGGTCACCAGATCGCCATCGTCGACGAACAGCACATTGCGGTCGATGATCGCCGTCGGATAACGCTGCGCGAGGTCGTCGGCGTGCATCCAGTGCGTGGTGCAGTGGCGTCCGTCGAGCAGGCCCGCTTCGCCCGCCACGAAGGCGCCGGAACACACGGTCAAGATCGTCGACCCGGCCGCATGCGCGGCCCGCAGGGCTTCCAGAGCTTCCGGCGGGTACGCCTCGACCGGGCCGGTGACCGCCGATACCGCCACCACGTCGGCGCCGATCAGGGCGTCGAGGCCGTGGTCGGGCACCAGGGTGGCGCCGACACTGGTGCGCAGCGGCACGCCTGCCTGCGGACCGCACACCTTGAAATCGAAGTTGGGCACACCGTCTGCCGCCCGGTCGATTCCGAAGACTTCGCAGACCACGCCGAACTCGAAGACGGCGACGTTGTTCAGAACCAGCGCCGAGACACTCTTCAAAGGCATGGCAGAATTTTATCTCACCGGGTCAGTACTGCCACTGTTGGCGGAATCTTTTTCCCCGCAGCATTACTGCCATGAACGCATTCGCCGCCATCGCCAAGAAACTGCATCTGCACCCCGATCAATTCCGGGTGTGGGCACCGATGGTCGGTCCACTCTTCGCAGACGATGCCGACCTGCGCCGGATCGCCCACGATCTCGACGCCGTGCGGACCAGGTTCGAACACCATCCGACCTGGCCGTCATCAGGTGCTCTCGGGGAGCGCCGCTAGGAACGACTCGACGGCGTCCCGGTACCGATCCGGGGCGTCGTCGTGAACGAGGTGGCCTGCCCCGGGGACATGGACGTAGCGTGCCGACGGCCCGCCCAGCTCGGCCATCCGGCGCATCTGCCCGGGCGGCGCCACCGAGTCACCCGCCTCGATCAGCAACACCGGCGCCCGGACCGCCTGCCACTGCCGCCAGTAATCCCGAGTCCCCCACTCCGCCGCGATCTCGATCCAGCGAGCGGGCTGGCCGTGCAGCCGCCAGCCGCTCGCCGTGCGGTCGAAGGCTTCGAGGAAGTAGCGCCCCGCGATCGGCCCGAATTCGTCGAAAACCTGCTGTTCGGTGGAGTATTCGACCGGCAGGGCATGCACCCACGGTTCCCACGGGCCGGTCGTGCGGCCGACGAAGTCCGGCGCCATGTCCTCGACCACCAACCCGCGCACCAGGTCGGGGCGCTGCGCAGCCAGGCACCAGGAATGCAGACCGCCCATCGAGTGCCCGACGAGTACGGCCGGCCCGTCGAGGCGTGCAAGGGCGTCGCCGAGGTCGGTGACGAACCGTTCGGTGCTGACCGGTTCGGAATCCTCGACCTCACGGCCGCGGTGCCACGGTGCGTCGTAGGTGTGAACCGACCCGAACCGGGCCAGCCACGGCACCTGTCGCGACCACGTGGTGCCGCGGCCCATCAAGCCGTGAACCAACACCACGGGCCTCCCGGTGCCACCCCGATAGGTCAGCAGCTCAGTGCTCACCGGTTCATCTTGCGCGGTCGGTCACCGGCCCGGGCGGGCGCGGTAACCTTGCGCCATGTCCGTGGTGAAGATCAACGCAATCGAGATTCCGCCTGGCGCCGGTCCAGAGCTGGAGAAGCGGTTCGCCAACCGCGCCCACGCCGTAGACAACCAGCCGGGCTTCCTCGGGTTCCAACTGCTGCGGCCCGTCAAGGGCGAGGACCGCTACTTCGTGGTGACCACATGGGAGTCCGAGGAGGCGTTCCAGGCCTGGGCCAGCGGACCGGCGATCCACGCGCACGCCGGTGAGCGCGCGAACCCGGTGGCCAAGGGTGCCCATCTGCTCGAGTTCGAGGTTGTGTTGGACGTTGCCGGGACCGGCTCGAAGGCGTAGCGCACGCCGGGTGTGCCGGCGTGCGGTGGCGGCGGCCACCGTGATCGCGTCCGCCGCCCTGGCAACCAGCTGCACATCAGCCCCCGCGCCGCCCGCCAACGCCGGCGCGGGTGTCCGCATCGACCTCAACACCCCGCAGGGCGTCCGAGCCAAGCAGGTGATGGACATGCTGAACTCGGACTGGCCGATCGGAGACGAGAGCGTCAAGACGCTGGCCGCTCCGGACCTGGTGGACCCGGTCGCCCACACCATGGACTCGCTGTGGTGGGACCGGCCCTACACGCTGGCCGGCGTCGAAGTCGGCGCCAACGTCGCCACCCTGCACATGCTGACCTCCTACGGCGCCCGCCAAGACATCGACCTGCGCATCGGCGACGACACGTTCGTCAGCCGGTTCGTCGTCACCACCGAGAAACCGAAGATCGAATCGTGGCAGGACGTCGACACCGCCCTGAGCCGCACCGGTGCCCGTTATTCGTGGCAGGTCTCCAAAGTCGACGACGGCCGCTGCGAGAAGGTGGCGGGTACCAACACCACTGAATCCCTGCCGCTGGCTTCGATTTTCAAGACATACGTGTTGTACGCGGTTGAAACTGCCGTCAGGGCAGGAACTGTGAACTGGGACGACAAGCTCACGATCACCGCCGAGTTGAAGAAACTTGGTTCATCGGGCTTCGACAAGCTTCCCCCCGGATCCCAGATCACCGTCCGCGAGGCCGCGGGCAAGATGATCTCCACGAGCGACAACATGGCCACCGACATGCTGATCGGACGGGTGGGAACCCACGCCGTCGAAGAGGCCCTGGTCGCCGCCGGGCACCACGACCCGGCGAGCATGACGCCGTTCCCGACGATGCGGGAACTGTTCGCGATCGGCTGGGGCAACCCCGATGTGCGTGAGCAGTGGAAGACGACCGTGCCGGCGAATCGGGGAAACCTGTTGCACGACGCGGATTCCCGCCCGTACGACCCCGATCCGATGCGCTCCCACACACCGGCCTCGACCTACGGCGTGGAGTGGTATGCCAACGCCGAGGACATCTGCCGCGTGCACGCCGCCCTGCAGCACAACGCCGTCGGCCGCGCGGCTCCGGTCAAGGACGTGATGTCCGAAGCCGCGGGTATCGACCTCGACCCCGCCGAGTGGCCCTACATCGCCGCGAAGGCCGGAAACCTGCCCGGGGAGATGACGTTCAGCTGGTACGCGGTGGACCGAACCGGCCAGGCCTGGGTGGTCAGCTTCCAGTTCAACTGGCCCCGCTTCCACAGCGCGAACGCGGGTGGTTGGGCGATGATGATCATCAAGCAGGTGTTCGGGCTACTGCCCCGCTACCGCTGAGCGCAGCGTCCACCCCGAACCTCGGTGATGCAAGGCGGTGCTGCTGGCCGGTGCTATATCGATGCGCCAGAACGATTGTGGCGGCGCATCGAGGGTGCTCAGGATCGCCGCGCGAACAACCGCCGGGTGGGTGAAAGCGACAACCCGCCCCGGTGTGCGGGCCACATCGACCAACCAACCGCGTACCCGCGCGATCAGCTCGACCACCGATTCGCCGTTGTGCGGGCGGCTTTCAGGGTCGGTCAACCACTGTGTGAGCTCACCGGGCTGCACCTGGTCGAGACTCAGTCCGCCCCAGGAACCGCACCCCAGGTCGGCCAGCCGCGGATCAATTGCAGGCGTAAGACCGAGCGCGTGCGCGCTCTGTCGTGCCCGTAGTTCCGGCCCGGAGAACACCTCATCGGCGGCAACCAGGTCGATCCCGGTCAGCTGCCGTCGACCCAGGGGGTTGAGCTCTTCGTCGAGCGGAAATCGCCCGGCTGCCATGGCATCGGTCATGGCGTGTGACACCAGGGTCAGCCGGACGACCTCGCTCACGCAGCGATGGGTTCCTGCTGCTTGCTATCGAGCAGCCGGTGCAGCATCGCCCCACCGACCAGACCGATCGTTGTCCAGACGATCACCTGGGTGCCCAGCGCATACAGCCGGAACTCATAGAGATCCGTCGCCGGGAAGCCCGGGAACACAATCATTCCGGCGTCATTCACCATCGGTCCCGGCGTCTCGTTGATCGTCGGCAGCAGCAGCATCACGATCGCGACCGCGACGATGTACGCGCCGCCGGCGGCCAGCGTGGCGTTCCAGGCACCCAGCTTCGGCGTGAGCTGGAAGGCGAGGTAGACCGCAGCGACCATGAACAGCGCCGACAGCGCCACCATCAGGATGTACAGCAGCGCGCGCTGCTTGATGGTTTCGTCGAGGCTAGTGGCCGGCGGGCTGGGCGGATACTTCAGTGCCGGCACCACCCACAGCGAGATGAGCATCGCGCCCGCGGTCAGCACTGCGAGCGTGCGGGCCGACACGGTGTCGATGCGGCTGTACGCCACGCAGAACACGACAGCGAACAACGCGCCGAGCGCCACGCTGAAGAGCAGCACGCCCAGTCCCATACCGATGTTGGACTGCACCGTGCGAGTGAACAGCTCGCCGCCCTCATGGCTGTGCCCGTGCCCGTGCGCGGACGCCGCCTCCATGGCTTCATGCGCCGCGGTGGTGCCGTCTTCGAAGTCGATGGCTCGTCCGACGATCGGCTCGATGAAGATCTTGGACCAGACGAATCCGAACACGCCAGCGAGGGCGCCGGCCAGAATGCCGCGCCAAATTATTGATTTTTCCATTGTCGTGGAGTGTTTTCCGCCGGCTCAGTGGCAGGGGAATCCGAGGAGGTGGCGGGCGTCATGCACGAATTCGTGGATGTACATGTTGTCGCCGAAGACCGAGGTGGCGCCTTGGTCGACACCGACGAAATACAGCACCAGCAGCGCGAAGAAGGCGGTCAGCGAGAGCCAGACGACAGCTTTGGCGGCCGAGAGATCGACGGCGCGTGAGTGGCTCTTTGTCTGCGGAGTAGTCATTCGGTGTCCTTCCAGGGAGCTACGCGTCCCAATGCGAACCATGACGGGCCTCGGGTCTGACTGTCAACAGTGGCGCGACCGTTCTGGAATTTCACCAGATTCCTCGACTCGTCTCTTACCCCGAGGATGCTATACCTCCGCGGGGTCAGCCGGCGCCGTAACCCAGCTGCTGCGCGGTGTACTTGGCGGCATCGGTGACCGGGACCGCCTGCACCGCGGTGCCGTAGGCGCAGATTTCGGTCCAGACATCGCCGAGTTCGGTGGTGTCGAACCGCATTCCGATGATCGCGTTTCCGCCACGGGTGCGGGCCTCGGTCATCAAGCGATTCATCGCCTCATTGCGGCTCTCCGCGAGGTTCTTCGTCATGCCCTGCAGCTCGCCGCCGAACATGCTCTTGAAGCCCGCGCCCATCTGGGAGAAGGCATTGCGCGATCGCACGGTGAGACCGAAGACCTCGCCGCACACCCGCTGGATCTCCCAGCCGGGGATGTCGTTGGTGGTGACCACAAGCATGAGCAGAGGGTAGCGGTCGCGCGCGGGGGAATCGATGCGGACGAAAACAATTCATCGCCGACACGAAAAAGACCCCCGACATCGTCGGGGGTCTTTTTCGTTGGTGCCTACTCGCTGGCGGTGCCTGCGTTGGCCAGATCCGCCTCGGCGATCTCCGGACGCTTGGGACCACCGGCGAAGGTGAACTTCGCGTCCTCGCCGGCGCCTTCGCCGTCCCAGTTCTCCACGTCGACGGTGACCAGCTGACCGGGGCCGACCTCTTCGAAGAGGATCTTCTCCGAGAGGGCGTCCTCGATCTCGCGCTGGATGGTCCGACGCAGCGGCCGCGCACCCAACACCGGATCGAAGCCGCGCTTGGCCAACAGCGCCTTGGCGTTGTCGGTCAGCTCCATCTCCATGTCCTTGGCCTTGAGCTGCTTGGACACCCGGCCCACCATCAGGTCGACCATCTGGATGATCTCGTCCTGAGTCAGCTGGTGGAAGACGATGATGTCGTCGATGCGGTTGAGGAACTCCGGGCGGAAGTGCTTCTTCAGCTCGTCGTTGACCTTCTGCTTCATCCGCTCGTAGTTGTTCTCGCCGCCACCCTGGGTGAAGCCGAGACCGACCGCCTTACTGATGTCGGAGGTGCCCAGGTTCGAGGTGAAGATCAGCACGGTGTTCTTGAAGTCGACCGTGCGGCCCTGACCGTCGGTGAGACGGCCGTCCTCGAGGACCTGCAACAGGGTGTTGTAGATCTCCTGGTGGGCCTTCTCGATCTCGTCGAACAGCACCACCGAGAACGGCTTGCGCCGCACCTTCTCGGTGAGCTGGCCGCCCTCCTCGTAGCCGACGTATCCGGGCGGGGCACCGAACAACCGCGATGCGGTGAAGCGGTCGTGGAACTCGCCCATGTCGATCTGGATGAGTGCGTCGTCGTCGCCGAACAGGAACTCCGCCAGCGCCTTGGACAGCTCGGTCTTACCGACGCCGGACGGGCCGGCGAAGATGAACGAGCCGGACGGGCGCTTGGGATCCTTCAGGCCTGCGCGGGTGCGGCGGATGGCCTTGCTGACCGCCCGGACCGCATCCTCCTGGCCGATGATCCGCTTGTGCAGCTCGTCCTCCATGCGCAGCAGCCGGGTGGTCTCCTCCTCGGTCAGCTTGAACACGGGGATACCGGTCCAGTTGCCGAGCACCTCCGCGATCTGCTCATCGTCGACCTCGGCGACAACATCGAGATCGCCTGAGCGCCACTGCTTTTCACGCTCAGCGCGCTGCGCGACCAGTTGCTTCTCCCGGTCCCGCAGGTTCGCGGCCTTCTCGAAGTCCTGGGCGTCGATCGCGGATTCCTTCTCCCGGCGAGCGTCGGCGATCTTCTCGTCGAACTCACGCAGGTCTGGCGGCGCGGTCATTCGGCGGATGCGCATGCGCGCACCGGCCTCGTCGATCAGGTCGATCGCCTTGTCCGGCAGGAACCGGTCGTTGATGTAGCGGTCGGCCAACGTCGCCGCCGCGACCATCGCCGAGTCGGTGATCGACACCCGGTGGTGGGCCTCGTACCGGTCACGCAGACCCTTCAGGATCTCGATGGTGTGCGCCACCGTCGGCTCACCAACCTGGACCGGCTGGAACCGGCGCTCCAGGGCGGCGTCCTTCTCGATGTACTTGCGGTACTCGTCGAGCGTGGTGGCGCCGATCGTCTGCAGCTCGCCTCGAGCCAGCTTCGGCTTGAGGATCGACGCCGCGTCGATGGCACCTTCGGCGGCACCCGCACCGACCAGCGTGTGCAGCTCGTCGATGAACAGGATGATGTCGCCGCGGGTGTTGATCTCCTTGAGCACCTTCTTGAGGCGCTCCTCGAAATCACCGCGGTAACGGCTGCCGGCCACCAGCGACCCCAGGTCGAGGGTGTACAGCTGCTTGTCCTTGAGTGTCTCGGGAACCTCGCCGTGCACGATGGCCTGGGCCAGGCCCTCGACGACGGCTGTCTTACCGACACCGGGCTCGCCGATCAGCACCGGGTTGTTCTTGGTGCGCCGGCTCAACACCTGCATCACCCGCTCGATTTCCTTCTCGCGGCCGATGACCGGGTCGAGCTTGCCCTCCATGGCGGCCGCGGTGAGGTTGCGGCCGAACTGGTCGAGGACCAGCGACGTCGACGGGTTGCCGGACTCGCCGCCACGGCCGCCGGTGCCGGCTTCCGCGGTCTCCTTGCCCTGGTAGCCGCTCAGCAGCTGGATGACCTGCTGACGCACCCGGGTCAGTTCGGCGCCGAGCTTCACGAGCACCTGGGCGGCGACGCCCTCGCCCTCGCGGATCAGGCCGAGCAGAATGTGCTCGGTGCCGATGTAGTTGTGGCCGAGCTGCAGCGCCTCGCGAAGGCTCAGCTCGAGAACCTTTTTGGCGCGCGGGGTGAAGGGGATGTGCCCGGACGGGGCCTGCTGGCCCTGACCGATGATCTCCTCGACCTGGCTCCGGACACCTTCAAGTGAGATGCCCAGCGACTCCAGTGACTTGGCGGCTACGCCTTCACCCTCATGAATAAGTCCCAGCAGGATGTGCTCGGTGCCGATGTAGTTGTGGTTGAGCATCCGGGCCTCTTCTTGAGCCAGGACGACGACCCTGCGGGCACGGTCGGTGAATCTCTCGAACATCCTCGGTTACCTGCTCTCCATCACGATTAGGTACAGCGGTAGTCACCACGTACCTGTCGTCCACTCTAATGGGCGGCCCGGGAAGGCGTCCTCCCTTGTCACCCTTACCGCTTTCCCTAGCGGTGCGGACCTAGCACACCAACGCGGCGGAGCTGCGAATCGTTTCCGGCAATCACCGGCGTCCGCTTCGCCGCGAGCGAAACGGCGCCGCCACCTTCCTCGCGGTGCGGCACGAGCAGGTTAGCTGGGGCCTAGGTTGCGGCGTGGAAGGCGTCGATGATGTCGGCCGGGATGCGTCCCCGCGTCGACACCTTGTGGCCATTGCGGCGCGCCCATTCCCGGATCGCGGCGCTCTGCTCCCGATCGATGCTCGCGCGGCCACGGCCGGCCGGGCCCGAGCGACCACGGCGACGGCCGCCCACGCGGCGGCTGGCTTCGACCCACTGCTTGAGATCGTTACGCAGTTTCTGAGCATTCTTTGAAGAAAGATCGATCTCATAGCTCACGCCATCGAGCGCGAATTCGACCGTTTCATCGGCTGCGCCCGCACCGTCGAAATCGTCGACGAGAGTGACGGTCACTTTTTTGGCCATTGCCTCACTGAATCCTTCTGCCTGCGCTCAACAACCCATAGTCGAGCGTCTTCCCCATGCGAACCAATGTGCCACAGTGGCCCACATCATTCAACGTAGCTCGGATAAGCGCACCTCAGCCATGTCGGCGAACAATCGGGAACAATACAGTTTCCCGAATTGACAAGCCGGTGAGTGCCATCAGCAGACGATCGACGCCCATTCCGGTTCCCGTCGTCGGGGGCATCGCATACTCCATTGCCGCGAGGAAATCCTCGTCGAGTGCCATCGCCTCGTCATCGCCCGCCGCGGCCGCCCTGGCTTGGGCCTCGAAGCGCTCGCGCTGCACGATCGGGTCGACCAGCTCGGAATAGCCGGTGGCCAATTCGAACCCGCGCACGTAGAGATCCCACTTCTCCGTGACGCCGGGGATGCTGCGGTGCTGGCGGGTCAGCGGTGTGGTTTCGACCGGGAAATCCTTGACGAATGTCGGAGCCCACAATGTGTCCCCGACTGTGTGCTCCCACAGTTCTTCGATCACCTTGCCGTGCCCGTAGCCGCGATCCCGCGGGATCTCCACCTCGAGCCGGTCGGCAATAGTGAGGAGATATTCCAGCGACGTGTTCGGGGTGATCTCTTCACCGAGGGCTTCAGACAACGACGGGTACATTTCCAGTGCCGGCCATTCACCGTCGAGGTCATAGATTGTGCCGTCCGGCAATGGCACTTGCCGCGTGCCGATCGCCTCATCCGCAACTTCCTGAATAACTTCACGGGTGACGATCGCCGAATCGTCATACGTACCCCATGCTTGATAAGTCTCGAGCATGGAGAATTCCGGCGAATGCGTCGAATCGGCGCCTTCGTTTCGGAAGTTTCGATTGAGCTCGAAAACCTTCTCGAGACCACCCACCACGCATCGCTTGAGGAACAACTCCGGCGCGATCCGCAGATACAGGTCGGCGTCGAGCGCGTTCGAGTGGGTGATGAACGGCCGTGCTGCCGCACCACCGGCGAGCGTCTGCAGCATCGGCGTTTCGACTTCGAGGAACCCTCGACGATCCAACGCATTGCGCAGTGCACGGACCACCGCGATGCGTTGCCGGGCCACGGTGCGGGCCTGCGGGCGCACGATCAGGTCGACGTAGCGCTGCCGGACGCGCGACTCTTCGCTCATTTCCTTGTGAGCGACGGGCAGCGGACGCAACGCCTTGCTGGCCATCTGCCACGAATCGGCCAGCACCGAGAGTTCCCCGCGGCGGGAACTGATCACCTCGCCGTGCACGAACACGATGTCACCGAGATCCACCTCGGTCTTCCAGGCTTCGAGGGCGTCCTCACCGACGCCGGCCAGGCTGATCATGGCCTGCAGCTGGGTCCCGTCGCCTTCCTGCAGGGTGGCGAAGCACAACTTGCCCGAGTTGCGGGCGAACACCACCCGGCCGGTGACGCCGACGATGTCGCCGGTGGCGGAGTCGGCTTCCAGATCGGGATACGCGGCCCTGATCTGGGCCAGCGAATGGGTTCGCGGCACCGAGACGGGATAGGGGTCTTTCCCGTCGGCCAACAAGGCCTCGCGCTTGCCCTGGCGAATCCGGAACTGCTCGGGGACGTCGGAGTCCGCGTGGTCGGTTTCCGGAGTATCAGCAGAGCTCACGACGTGCCAGCTTAAATGAGGTCATGGGGTCCCTCCTAAACGCGGCCGCGCTCACAGCCTTGGCGGGCGAACGAGTGGACTGGCGGTTCAAGGGGCTGCCGGCCTCCTGGGCGAGGCTGACGGTGGCACAGATCCGTGCGGCGGCGCCCGACCTGTTCGACGCCGGACCGCTGGGCCCGATCTGCACGCTCTCCGATACGGCGCTGCGGCACAACCTGGCAACGATGGCGGGCTGGTGTGCCCGGCACGGGGTCGAGCTCGCGCCGCACGGGAAAACCCACATGTCACCGCAACTGCTGGCCCGGCAGTTCGCGGCCGGCGCATGCGCGGTGACCGCCGCGACGATCAGCCAGGTGCGAACCTTCCGCGCGTTCGGGGTCCGCGACGTGGTGCTAGCCAACGAACTGGTGGACGCCGCGGCCCTGGCGTGGCTGGCCGCCGAGCTCGACGGCGATCCCGAGTTCCGGCTGATCTGCTGGGCGGATTCCGCGCGCGGGGTGGCACTGATGACCGAGGCGCTGCAGGCGGCGGGCGCGCGACGCCCGCTGGATGTCTGCGTCGAGCTCGGCGCAATGGGCACTCGCACCGGCTGCCGCGACGACGCGAGCGCCGATGCGGTCGCCGCCGCGGCGGTCGCCAGTCCGCGCCTTCGGCTGGTCGGGGTGGCCGGCTACGAGGCCGCCCTGGGCCACGACGTGTCGCCCGCCGGTCTCGATCGGGTGCGGAGTTACCTCGAGTGGGTTCGCGCGGTGGCGATGCGGCTGGCGCCGCTGTGTTCGGACATGGTCGTAACCGCCGGTGGCAGTACGCATTTCGACCTGGTAGCCGAGACGCTGACCGGTCCGTGGCGCACGGTCTTGCGCAGCGGGGTGTATCTGACGAATGACGACGGGCTCTATCTGCGGACCTCGCCGCTGACCAGACCCGGTGCCGAGCCGGGCGGGTTCATACCGGCGATGCACGTGTGGGCTCAGGTGTGTTCGCGGCCCGAGCCGGGCCTGGCGTTGTTGACGATGGGCCGTCGCGACGTGTCGTTCGACGCAGATCTCCCTGTGCCACGACGACTTCGAATCGGCTCCGGCTGGACGGACCTGGCGGGCTGTGAAGTCGCCGCGCTCAACGACCAGCACGCGTTCCTGCGGCTGTCCCCGGCCGCCGAGGACGTGGTCGCGGTCGGCAGCTGGATCGAGTTCGGGGTATCGCACCCGTGCACGGTGTTCGACAAATGGCAGCTGATCCCGGTGCTCGACGAGCACGGCCGGGTGATCGATCTGGTGCGAACGTTCTTCTAGCGGGCCGATTTGATCCGGCGCTGGTTGTCGCGGTTGCGTTCGTAGACCATCCGCAGGCCGTCCAGCGTGAGGTGCTGGTCGTAGTGCTGCACCGTGTGCAGATCGGGCAGCATCAACGGAGCGGTATGACCGGTGGCGACGACGGCCACGTCGGACCCGGCGAAGCCGTCGACATCCTCCCGGATCCGGTTCACCAGGCCGTCGACCAGACCCGCGAAGCCGAACATCGCACCGGCCTGCATGCACTCCACGGTGTTCTTGCCGACCACCGACCGCGGCCTGGTGAGCTCGACGCGCCGCAGCGCCGCAGACCGTGCGGCTGCCGCGTCCGACGACACCTGAACACCGGGAGCGATTGCGCCACCGAGGAATTCGCCCCTCGCGGAGACCACGTCCACACAAATCGAGGATCCGAAGTCCACCACGATAGCGGCGGAGGAGAACTTGGCATAAGCGGCCAGGCAGTTCACGATCCGGTCCGCTCCCACCTCCTTCGGGTTGTCGACCAGCAGCGGAATCCCCGTGCGCACACCAGGTTCGATCAGCACGTGCGGCACTGCGGACCAGTACTGCTCGAGCATGAGGCGCACCTCGTACATCACCGAGGGCACGGTGGACAGGCCGGTCGCACCGGTCAGGCGTTCAGAGTCGTCGCCGATCAATCCTTCGATGGTGAGTGCGAGTTCGTCGGCAGTCACTTCCGGCTCGGTACGGATTCGCCAGTGCTGCACAACTTTCGCATGGTCGCCGGATCCGGAGATCAACCCGACGACGGTGTGGGTGTTGCGGACGTCGATCGCCAGCAGCACGGTCAGCTCACCGTCCGCGGCGACAGCAGACCGGTGACGTCGTCCGGCACATGCGCCGGGTCGTCACCGAGATCGATCTGCCGGTTGTCGGCGTCGACGAACACGACTCGTGGCCGGTACTCCCGCGCCTCGGCATCGGTCATCACGCCATAGGCGATCAGGATCACCAGATCACCGGGGTGGACCAGATGCGCTGCCGCCCCGTTGATTCCGATCACACCGGTGCCACGCCGTCCGGTGATCGCGTAGGTCTCCAGCCGCGCACCGTTGTCGATGTCGACGATGGTCACCTGTTCGCCTTCGAGAAGGTCGGCGGCGTCCATCAGGTCGGCGTCGATGGTCACCGAGCCGACGTAGTGCAGGTCGGCCTGGGTGACGGTCGCGCGGTGGATTTTCGACTTCAGCATCGTCCGGAACATCAATTTCTCCAGGTGATTTCGGGGTGATCGCCGGTGCCGCCGACACCGGGCGGTGCGGTGTCGGTGGACAGATCGACAGCGATGTTGTCCAGCAATCGGGTGGTGCCCAGCCGGGCGGCGATCAGCAGCCGGGCGGGGCCGGACAGCGGAGCCTGATCAAGCCACGGTCCCCGCAGTTCCAGGTAGTCGACCTCGATGGCGGGCACCTCGTCGAGCACCGCCCGAGCGGCGTCCAGCGCGGCATCGGCGCCGCCGGCCGCCGCCCACATGCCGGCCAACAAAGCTGAGGACAACGCGCAAGCCTGTTCGCGCTCTTCAGAATTGAGGTAACGATTGCGCGAGGACATGGCCAGCCCGTCAGCCTCGCGGACGATGGGTACACCGACGATGCGGACATCGACGTTGAGGTCGTCGACCATCTGGCGGATCAGCACGAGCTGCTGGTAGTCCTTTTCGCCGAAGAACGCCCGGTCCGGCCGCACGATCTGCAGCAACTTCAGTACGACGGTCAGCATTCCGGCGAAATGCCCTGGTCGAGAGGCGCCTTCGAGCTCGCCACCCAACGGACCGGGGTGCACTGTGGTCCGGGGGCCGGCTGGATACATGGCCGATGCGCTCGGGGCGAAAACCACGTCGACGTCTTCACGGCGCAACAGCTCGAGGTCGGATTCCAGCGTGCGTGGATAGGCGTCGAGATCTTCGCCGGCGCCGAACTGCAAGGGATTGACGAAGATCGACACCACGACCACCGCACCCGGCACCTTCTTGGCCGCGCGCACCAGCGACAGGTGGCCGTCGTGCAGTGCGCCCATCGTCGGCACCAGCATCACCCGCCTGCCGGTGTGGCGCAGCGCGCGGGTCACATCGGATACCTCTTGCGGCGTCTGGTACAGGTTGAGTTGTCCAGCAATGAATTTCGGCGGTGTCATGGCCGCCGCCCTTGTCCGGACCAGTTGGCCAACACCTCAACAACCTCCTCGGGGGCGTGCGCGCGCTGGGCGGTGCGCAATGAGTTCGCGCAGTAAGACTGGGCCAGTTCGGGATTCACCGCGTCAAGTGCAGCGAGATGGCCCGCTACCGCAGCCGCGTCGCCGCGGGCGACCGGCCCAGTCAGCGCCGCCTGCCCGCGTTGCAGCGTGTTCTCCAGTGCGGCACGGGCCAGCGGGCCCACGATCCGCTCCGCCAGGCCACCGGGCGCGTCACCGACCAATTCCTGCCCGAGCAGCTCCTGGCCGGATACCGCCGCTCGCAACGCATCCAGCGCATCGGCTACCACCGTGACGAGATGATTGCTGGCGTGGGCCAGGGCCGCGTGATACAGCGTGCGCGCATCCTCGCGCACCCCGAACGGCTCGCCGCCGATCTCGAGCACCAGCGACTGGGCGATGGCATAGCCGATCTCGTCGGCCGCGGTGACGCCGAAGCAGCTGTCGGACAGCCGGACGATGTCCTCATCGGCGCCGGTGAACGTCATCGCCGGATGGATCGCCAGCGGGACGCACCCCAAGTCGGCCAGCGGCGCCAGGATCGCAACTCCGTTCGCACCCGATGTGTGCACGACGATGGTTCCGCGGTGCACCGCACCGGTGGCCGCCAGCCCCCGCACCAAGCCGGGCAGTTCTGAATCGGGAACCGTCAGCAGCAGCAGCTCGGCCCGGTCGGCGACGTCGGGCACCGGCAGGATCTCGGTGTCGGGCAGCCGACGTTCGGCGAGCCGGCGCGACGCCATCGAAATCGCGCTGCAGGCGACCACCACGTGTTCGGCCCGCTCCAACGCGACACCGAGGGCGGTACCGACACGGCCGGCCGACACGATGCCGACCTTGAGCCGGGCCGGGCGCAAGCCGCTGGGGGTCCCCACGTAGACGACCTCGCTGACGTCAATGAGTTGTTCGTTCCAGTCCTGTGCCAGGTACCGGACGGTCGGGACAACTCTAACTCGCCCCGATTCGCGACCTACTCGTCGCGTCGACGCCGCCTGCCGCCCTCCCCGGGTGTGGCATTGGCCTGCAACCGGGCCAGCAGGTCGGCGACCGACTGGCCGCCGGTCTGCTCAGCGTCCCGGGCCCTGCGCCGCGGCTCCTCCTGTTCCTCGGTCCCGCGGTGCCGGGCCGGCGGCGGTGGGGTGGTCATGGCGGGCTGGCCGGGACTGTCGACGGCATGGCGCGACCGGGGGGCGGCTGGTTCCGGCGACGGCTGCATCGCTGGTTCGGGCCGGGGTTCCGGCCGGGGTTCCTCGGCGGGCGCCACTGTGGGCGCCGCCTCCTGCGGTGGGGTCCAATGCCGACCCCGGGGCCCGTCGACAGACGATCCCTGCGCCGCGGCGGACGGCACGACGAAACCGTTGTCGGCGTTGGCAACCCAATTGCTGCCCGGCGAGCCCGGCGGCAGCCAGCGGCCGTCGGGTTCGACCGGTCGCCATTCGGCGCCCTCAGGCGACGGGGGCGGCGGCTCGGACTGCGTGGGTTCTGGCGCCAGGGCGGCGGCCGCGGCGGCGACATCGGCGTCCGGCGGGGGCGGCGCGAACGGTCGCTCCGGCTCGGCAGCCGGCTCGGCGTTCTGCCCGCCGTTTTCCCACGGCCGCCGGTGCGAACCAACCGGCTCGGGCTGCGGCTCGGCCCGGCGGCGGCGCCGCGGCTCCGGCCGCTCCGACTGCTCCGGCTGCGCCGACACCAGCGGCTCTTCGGGAACGTCGATGATCGGGTTCTCGGCGGTGCGGCTGCCCGCGTCCTGCGGCCGGACCGGGGTGATCCGGCTGCTCTCGACACGCCCGGGCACCGGCGGCATGGTCGTTGTGTCGCGGGTCCAGTCGGCGGCCCGATCGCCCTCGAGCGCCGGCCGGTCACCCAGGTCGGCGTCGAACATGATCTCCAGGTTGGCCCGCAGCGCCGCCAATTCTGCCCGCAGCGCGGCGACCTCGTCGGCGGCCTGCGCACGCAGCTCGGACGCCAGCTCGCGGCGCAGGTGCGACTCGACGCTGAGTTCGTATTCGCGGCGGGCCGAGATCTCCCGGTCGAGCTGCAGGTCGTAGACCAACTTCAAATCACGCGCCCGGGCGGCATCGATATCGGCCTGCCTGCGATACATCACGGAGACGAATGCCCCGATCACCGCGGCCCACAACGACAGAATGACCGCCAGCTTCAGCAGCTCGACGCGAGTGGTGAACACCAACGCGGAACTGGCCGCAATGGCAAGGACCAGCAACACCGTCAAGAGCAGCCAACCCGGCCTGCGGCCGCCGCGCCGATTCTTGGCGCCGCGGGACAGAACGGTCATGGGCTGACTGTACCCGCGCGATGTCCGTCCGCGTGTCGTCGAGCTGCGGCGATTCGCCGTCTTCGCACTATTCCCGGGCGGCGTCCGGATCGTCGGTCGGGTCACCGGGCGAGCGGCAGCAATACTCCAGCCAGAGCGCGGCAGCCACCAGCGCAAGGGCACTCAGCACCGCGATGACCGCACCGGGGATGAAGGTGCCGGCCACGTGTTCAGTTCGCCGGAGCCAGAGGTAGACCAGCACGCCGACCCACCAGCCCAGCATCAGCGCGCCGACCCACGCCGAGGCTTTGGCAATCGCCACGCTGCGTGCGACAGCCAGCGGGTGTAGCCGTCCGCCGCCGACACCGATCTGCCCGTCTCGGATTTTCGTCCGCACAGACACCCCCCAGGCGCCCTCGAGCGCGGCGACCGCCAGTAAAGACAGGCCCGTCCATGCCGTGATCGCAGGAAAGTCGCGGTACAGCACCCGCATCAACAACCAAGCCAGGACCGCGACTCCGACGGCGGCGACGGTGAGATCGCGTTTACGTGTCGGCCCCATCAAGCGCCCAGCCGAAGCACCAGAGGGGTCAGGCGTACTCCGTCGCGGTCCACCGCATCGAGCTCGGCCAGCAGCCGGTCGACCCGCTGGCTCTCGCCGGCCACGGTGAGCTCGGCGTCGGGGTCGACGGCCAGCCACGGCACCATCACGAAGGCCCGCATGTGGGCCAGCGGATGAGGCAGGGTCAGACCCTCGTCGCGGGAGAAGACCTCGGCGTCGCCGTCATGACAGGTGACGAGATCCACGTCGAGGGTGCGCGGTCCCCACTTCTGCTCGCGGATTCGGTCGTTGGCGTTCTCCAAAGCCTGTGCGCGCCGCAACCATTCGTGACCGTCGGCCTCGGGATCGTCGGCGACCACGACCGCGTTGAGGAACGGTCCCTGCTCGACCCCACCCCAGGCATCGGTTTCGTAGACCGGTGAGAGCGCGCGCACCATATCGCCGAGCCCGTCGACGGCGGCCTGCAGCCGCGCCATCCGGTCCCCGAGATTGGAGCCGATCGACAGCACCACGCGCGTCACAGCTCACCCCCGAGCGGAACGATCTGGCCGCGTCCGCTGCGGCGGGACCGCCGCGCGACCACCGCAACGTCGGTGAACGTCAACGGGATCGGCGCGTTCGGCTTGTGCACCACCACCTCGACGGCATGCACCCGCCGGTCGTTCATCACATCCTCGGCGATCTCGCCGGCGACCGTCTCGATCAGATTGCGCGCCGGGCCGCCGACGATGGCTGCCGCACGCTGGGCCAGCGTGCCGTAGTCGAAGGTGTCGGCGAGGTCGTCGCTGGCAGCGGCGGCGGCCAGGTCGATCCACACGGTGATGTCGACGATGAAGTCCTGTCCGTCGCGGCGCTCGTGATCGAAGACGCCGTGGTTACCGCGGACCGTCAGGCCGCGCAGCTCGATCCGGTCAGCCATCCGCACCTGCTTGTTCTCGTCCGCCACCCCATGCTCCAGCCACTTTGAGTGCGTCCACGCTGGCGCGCACGTCGTGTACCCGGACACCCCAGGCGCCGTGGACCGCGGCCAGCGCCGAGATCACCGCGGTCGCGGTTTCGCGGCCGTCCGGCGGCCGGACGGTGCCGTCGGCGTCGGCGAGCAGCGAACCGAGAAACCGCTTGCGGGACGCACCGACCAGCACCGGGATTCCGGTTGCGACGAACTCCGGCAGCGCGTGCAGCAACGCCCAGTTGTGGTCGGCGGTCTTGGCGAACCCCAGACCCGGATCGATGATCAGGTTCTCCTGATCCACGCCCGCCGCGACGGCGGCGTCGACACCGGCGAGCAGATCGTCGCGCACCTCGGTCACCACGTCGCCGTAGTCCGGTACATCGTGGGGATGCTCGGTCCGCACCGAGCGCCAATGCATCAGCACCCAGGGCACCTTCGCCTCGGCCACCAGCGGCGCCATCACCGGATCGGCCTTGCCGCCCGAGACGTCGTTGACGATGGTTGCGCCGTTGTCCAGCGCGGCGGCCGCGACAGCCGCGTGCATGGTGTCGATGCTCACCGTGATCCCTTGGGCGGCAAGCTCTTTGATGACGGGTATGACGCGGGCGGACTCGACGGCGGCGTCGATGCGCACCGCACCGGGGCGGGTGGACTCACCGCCGACGTCGATGATGGATGCACCCTGGGCGACCAGGGCCAGTCCGTGTTCGACGGCGCGGGCCGGGTCGAGATAGCATCCGCCGTCGGAGAAGGAGTCGTCGGTGACGTTGACAACTCCCATCACCAGGGTGCGCGGTCCGTGTGATTGCGTCATTTACGCAAGATGAGATCCAGCGCCTCGGATCGCGATGCATGGTCGGACTTGAACTGTCCGCGGACCGCCGATGTCGTCGTACTCGCACCCGGCTTGCGCACCCCGCGCATCGCCATGCACAAATGCTCGGCCTCGATCACGACGATCACCCCGCGCGGCTTGAGCTTGCGCATCACGGCGTCGGCGATCTGGGTGGTCAGCCGTTCCTGCACCTGGGGGCGCTTGGCATACAGATCGACCACCCGGGCCAGCTTCGACAGTCCGGTCACCCGGCCGTCCTCGCCCGGGATGTAGCCGACGTGCGCGACACCGTGGAACGCCACCAGGTGGTGCTCGCAGGTGGAGTACATCGGGATGTCCTTGACGAGCACGAGTTCGTCGTGTTGCTCGTCGAAGGTGGTGTCCAGCACCGCGTCCGGATCGGTGTACAGCCCGGAGAACATCTCCTGGAAGGCCCGCGCGACCCGCGCCGGTGTGTCCTGCAGACCGTGCCGGTCGGGGTCCTCGCCGACCGCCAGCAGCAGTTCACGAACAGCGGCCTCGGCCCGGGTCTGATCGAACACAGGGGTCTCCAACGTGCTCGCGTTGGGCTGCGCCATCGAAGCTCCGTTCGTCATCAGCCGTGGGACTCATGATTCGACCGGCCCCCGTCGTCACCCGAATCGTCCTGCGGCTTCGCATGCTGACCCGTGTGGCTGGGGGAAGGATACGGCTGATAGGGCGGATATTGCTGGCCCTGCTGCGGATGCGGCTGGCCCCAACCGGGCTGCGGCGGATACCAATATCCGCCCTGCTGACCATGCGGCTGGCCTTGCTGGCCCTGCTGCGGGCCACCCTGCGGCGGCCAGCCGGGGGCATGCCAGCCGGCCGGTGCGCCGTAGTCGGGCTGCGTCGAGCCCGGTTGCGGCTGCTGGCCGGCGTGCGCGCCGTTGCCGTTTCCGCCGCGCGGCGCCTGCGCCTGCGCCTGCGCACTGGCCTGCGCGATCGCCTTCTTGAAGGCAGGCTCGGGCATCGGCTTGGGCCACGGCTCGCCACGTTCGATGGCCAGCTCACCCGGGGTCTTGATCGGCGGCTTGTCGGACGGGATGCGTCCGCCGAAGTCGTCGAACACCGTCAGGCGGGGCCGCTTCTTCACGTCACCGAAGATGGCTTCCAGCTCCTTGCGGTGCAGCGTCTCCTTCTCCAGGAGCTCACCGGCCAGGGTGTCGAGCACGTCGCGGTATTCGGTGAGGATCGCCCACGCCTCGGTGTGCGCGGCCTCGATCAGCTTGCGGACCTCGTCGTCGATGTCGCGGGCGACCTCATGGCTGTAGTCCGACTGGGTGCCCATCGTGCGGCCCAGGAACGGATCGCCGTGCTCGGTACCGTACTTGACCGCGCCCAGCTTGGCGCTCATGCCGTACTCGGTGACCATCGCGCGGGCGATCTTGGTGGCCTGATCGATGTCGGACACCGCGCCGGTGGTCGGCTCGCGGAACACCAGCTCCTCGGCCGCGCGACCGCCCATCGCGAACACCAGCCGGGCGATCATCTCCGAGCGGGTCATCAGACCCTTGTCGTCCTCGGGTACCGACACGGCGTGGCCGCCGGTACGGCCGCGGGCCAGGATCGTCACCTTGTAGATCGGCTCGATGTCGGGCATCGCCCAGGCCGCCAGGGTGTGCCCACCCTCGTGGTAGGCGGTGATCTTCTTCTCCAGCTCGCTGATCACGCGACCCTTGCGGCGGGGTCCGCCGATCACCCGGTCGACGGCTTCCTCCAGCGCGGCCGCGGTGATGATGGTGCCGTTCTCGCGGGCGGTGAGCAGGGCGGCCTCGTTGATGACGTTGGCAAGGTCGGCGCCCGACATGCCGACCGTGCGCTTGGCCAGTCCGTCCAGGTCGGCGTCGGGGGACATCGGCTTGCCCTGCGAGTGCACCCGCAGCACAGCCTTGCGGCCGGCGAGGTCGGGGCTGGTGACCGGGATCTGGCGGTCGAAACGGCCCGGGCGCAGCAGCGCGGGGTCGAGAATGTCGGGCCGGTTGGTGGCCGCGATCAGGATGACGCCTTGCCGGTCGCCGAATCCGTCCATCTCGACGAGCAACTGGTTCAGCGTCTGCTCGCGCTCGTCGTGGCCGCCGCCCATACCGGCGCCACGCTGGCGACCCACAGCGTCGATCTCGTCGACGAAGATGATGCACGGGCTGTTCTGTTTGGCCTGCTCGAACATGTCGCGCACCCGGGAGGCGCCGACGCCGACGAACATCTCGACGAAGTCCGAACCCGAAATGGTGAAGAACGGAACTCCGGCCTCGCCGGCGACCGCGCGGGCCAGCAGGGTCTTACCGGTTCCGGGCGGACCGTAGAGCAGCACGCCGCGCGGGATCTTGGCGCCGAGCGCCTGATACCGCGACGGGTTCTGCAGGAAGTCTTTGATCTCGTACAGCTCCTCGACCGCTTCGTCCACGCCGGCGACGTCGGCGAAGGTCGTCTTGGGCATGTCCTTGCCCAGCTGTTTGGCCTTCGACTTGCCGAAGCCGAAGCCCATCCGGCCGCCGGTCTGCATGCGGGAGAACAGCACGAACAGGCCGACCAGCAGGAGCAACGGAAGCATGTAGACCAGCAGCGAACCCAGGATGCTGCCCTGGTTCACGACGGTGTTGGTCTTGATGTTCTTGGCGCTCAGCGCGTTGAACAGGTCCACCCCGTACCCGGTCGGGTACTTGGTGATCACCTTGTTGGAGTTCTCGGTGTCGCCGTTGCCGTTCTTCAGCTCGAGGCGGAGCTGTTGCTCGCGGTCGTCGATCTGCGCGCTCTTGACGTTGTCCCCGGTGATCTGCGACATCGCCACCGACGTGTCGATGGGTTTGTAACCCCGGGTGTCGTCACTGAAATAGAAGAACGACCAGCCGAGCAACAGCACGACGGCAATCACCGTGAGTGTGCGGATCACGTTTTTGCGGTTCATCAAGCATCGGCCGTTACGGCCCGGTCCTTCCGATATGCGCAGCTGGGATAGTTCAGGCTACCGCTAGGACAACGTGGGCAAGTGCCCACAGGGTTTCCGTCAGGCTTTGGTAGCTGTTCGCTGTGCGCCGAACGGACACTTCCGGCCCGCCCGAAGCTGTGCTTGGCTGGCACCGTGCTCGCTCCGACCGAACGGTTAGTCGACGTCGCCGAGGTTCGGTTGCGGGTGCTCGAAGCCGGTGACCCGGGGGCGCCCCTGGTGGTGCTGGCGCACGGCTTCCCCGAGCTGGCGTACTCGTGGCGACACCAGATTCCCGTCCTCGCCGACGCCGGCTACCACGTACTGGCACCCGACCAGCGCGGCTACGGCGGATCGTCGGCACCCGAGGCGATCGAGGCCTACGACATCCACCGCCTCACCGGCGACCTGGTGGCCCTGCTGGACTCCGAAGTTGGCGGCGGCGCGGCGCAGGCCGTGTTCATCGGCCACGACTGGGGCGCAATGGTGGTGTGGCATACCGCGCTGCTGCATCCGGACCGGGTCCGGGCGGTCGCCGGCCTGAGCGTGCCGCCGATCCCGCGGGCGCGGAGCCGGCCCACCGAGCGGTGGCGGGAGAAGTTCGGCGACGACTTCTATATGTTGCGGTTCCAGGAACCCGGCAGGGCCGACGCCGAGATGGCCGCCGATGTGGCCGCCACCATGCGTGGGATGTTCGCCGACCTCTCCCCGTCGGCGCCGCCCGGGTGGATCAGCGACGCCGAGTTCGACCACTACGTCGCCGAGTTCGGCAGGACCGGATTCACCGGCGCGCTGAACTGGTATCGCAACTACGACCGCAACTGGGAGTCGACGCCTCAGCTCGCCGGCGCGCACATCACCGTGCCCGCGCTGTTCGTCGGCGGTACCGCAGACCCGATCGCGCCGACGATGAATCCGGCCCGCGCCCGTGAGGTGGTGGCCGGGCCGTACACCGAGCGGTGGATCGACGGCGCCGGGCACTGGGTGCAGCAGGAGCGCCCCGAGGACGTGAATCGGATCCTGTTGGAGTTCCTACGCGAAGTGGAGTCGTCGTGACGCAAAAGCCGCTGAACTTCGGAGTGTTCATCACGCCGTTTCATCCAGTAGGCCAATCCCCAACCGTCGCACTGGAATACGACCTGGAGCGGACGGTCGCCCTGGATCGGCTCGGGTTCGATGAGGCGTGGTTCGGCGAACACCACTCCGGCGGGTACGAATTGATCGCCTGCCCGGAGGTGTTCATCGCCGCCGCCGCCGAGCGCACCAAGCACATCCGGCTGGGTACCGGCGTGGTGTCGCTGCCCTACCACCACCCGCTGATGGTCGCCGACCGCTGGGTGCTGCTCGACCACCTGACCCGGGGCCGGGTGATCTTCGGCACCGGGCCCGGCGCATTGCCGTCGGACGCGTACATGATGGGCATCGATCCGGTGGAGCAGCGGCGGATGATGCAGGAGTCGCTCGACGCGATCCTGGCGTTGTTCCGCGCCGGGCCCGACGAGCGGGTCGACCGGCACTCAGATTGGTTCACCCTGCGCGACGCGCAGCTGCATATCCGGCCCTACACCTGGCCGTACCCGGAAATCTCCACGGCTGCAATGGTTTCCCCATCGGGTCCGCGACTGGCCGGACAGCTGGGCACCTCGTTGCTGTCGTTGTCGATGTCGGTGCCCGGCGGGTACGCGGCGCTGGAGGACGCCTGGGGTGTAGTGGTCGATCAGGCCGCCAAGGCCGGGCGGCCCGAGCCCGATCGCTCGACGTGGCGGGTGCTGGGGATCATGCACCTGGCCGACACCCGCGAGCAGGCGATCGAGGACTGCACCTACGGACTGCAGGATTTCGCAAACTATTTCGGCGCCGCCGGGTTCGTACCGCTGTCCAATGACGTGGAGGCCGCAGAGCAATCCCCACGGCAGTTCGTCGCCGATTATGCGGCCGGGGGCAACTGCTGTATCGGCACACCCGATGATGCCATCGCCTACATCACCGATCTGCTGGACCGCTCGGGCGGCTTCGGCACGTTCCTGATGCTCGGCCACGACTGGGCCGACCCCCAGGCCACCTATCACTCGTATGAGTTGTTCGCGCGAAAAGTCATGCCGCACTTCAAGGGACAGCTTCAGGCCCCGCGGGCGTCGCACGACTGGGCGCAGCGCAAACGCAACGATCTGTTCGGTCGCGCCGGTGAGGCGATCATGAAGGCGATCGGCGAGCACGCCGGCGAGCAGGCTTAGCTGACGTCCGGGGACATTGACGCCGCACACAGCTGCTCGACGTAACTCAGGTGGCCAAGGTCGGCCAGGATGCGACGGGCGACCGAGCCCTCGGCCCGGCTGACCGCCAGCCACAGATGGTTGAGGCCGGTCATCGGGGATCGGGTGTCGCGAGCAAGATCGGCAGCACCGATGAGTACCGCCTTGGCATGAGAGCTGAAGGTCAGGTGGATATACCGCGGCGACTCCCGGCGCTGCGCGCCGGTGATCTGCTCGAACTGCCGTTGAATCGTCTCGACGATCACCGCGCGTTCGTGAAGTGCCGAACTGACCGCATTCGAGGTGTCGGCCACCAACCCGATCAGTACGTGCGCGGACCCAACCAGGTCGCTCGCGTATCCGTAGGCCTCGCTGTAGGCCCGATTCACCGCGGCGCGACCGTCAGGACTCAGGCCGGAGAGGGCAGCCGCAACCCGGGCCGCGACGAGATCCCCGCCCGGAAATGCGCTCCCAGCAACCATACTTACGTATTGTACAATATTCACATATGGTACTGGACGCGGCCCGCTCCCGCAGCCGGATCGGCATCTCTTGCGACCGGTGCGACCGACTCAGCCTCTGAACTGGCCGTAGCGGAGCAGCGTGTTCACCGACTCTTCCCAGCGACTCAGCTGCTCGGGGGTCCACAGCGGTTCCGGCAGGTGGCGCTCGATATGCCGACGAAGAATGATGGCGCCGAACACCAGTATCGTCGGGTTCAGCGCCGCCCAGACCACATCGAGGTTTTCTCGCGTGGCCCCGATCTCCGCCAACTGCTGCCAGTGGCTCACCACGATCGCCACCGTCGCGTCAAAGAACGCGACGCCCGAGTCGGTGCCGTCTACCAGCAAACGAGCGAGATAGTCGACGACGGCTCGGTGGTCGGACAGGAGCGAGCCCACTCTGCTACCCATCTCCAGCACAGCCTCGGTGGGCGAGTCGGGTAACGGCTGTGTCATCGCGGCGCCGATGACCGCCATCACATGCGCGTCGACGGCCGCGATCAGGCCGTCCTTCGAGCCGAAATGGTGCTGTACCAACCCGACCGACACACCCGCGGAGTCCGCAATCATCTGCAGTGTCGCCTCAGCGGCGCTTTGCTGGGAAAACACCTCCATCGCAGCGTCGAGGATCCGGTCCTGTCTCGACCGGTCTGAGCGACTCCCCGAGTTCACATGTCCCCTTTCACCTTGCCGACCCGACTCATCCGTCAATAACGACCATAGGTCTGCGTGATTCGCGCCGTGGACACGCATCGAGGGCAGAGCAAGACCATCAACGCCCCGTGGTTACCCGCTCAGCTGCGCCGGCAAGCAGGCCTAGACCGCGGTGCGCTCCCCCGGCGTGAGCCAGTGGACGTTCGTCAGATCCGACAGGTTCTGGCGCGCAACAGCTTCCGGCTCACGGAAATGCGTCCAGCCTTCATAGTGCACCGGCACCACCACCCGTGGCCGCATCAGGCGGGTCAACTCGCGGCCCTCGCGGGCGGTCATCGTGAAGCGCACCGGCCCGGTGAACCCGAACCGCACACCGCCGAGATGCAGCAGCGCCACGTCGACCGGTATCCGCTCGGCGACCTGACGCAGACCCTGGTAGAGCACGGTGTCCCCGGACATCCACAGCGCGGCGGTGTCCTGGCGGTCGCGGTGTAGCGCGAAGCCGTTGACCTTCCCTGTGATCGGGCCGCTGAACCTGGGGCCGTGCCGGGCCGGGGTGGCGGTCACCGTCAGCGACGGACGGTCCTCAGCCTGCAGCGTCGTCGACTCCCAGTCCGCCAGGCCACGGACATTCGGCGCGGCCAGCCGGCGCGCGGCGGGCACTGTGGTGACGACGGTGCCGGCCCGGGCGAGCAGGGCACGGCCGGCGTCGTCGAGATTGTCGGCGTGCTGATCGTGGCTGAGCAGCACCACGTCGACGGGTGCCACGACGTCAAGCGGCCGGGCCGGGCCGGCGACCTTGCGCGAGGACGTGCCCCAGCCGAACGTGTACCGGCGGCCGGGTGAGTCGAAGGTCGGGTCGGTCAGGATCCGCCAGCCGTCGACCTCGATCAGCGTGGTGGGGCCGCCGAGGTGAGTGAGCTGCAGCTTGGCCATCCCAAAAACCTAGTGCGCCACGCTACGGTGTCTCCCATGCCCATCGCCGGACGTCGTGTCGTTATTGCGCTGGCCTCGGCGGCTACCGCCGCCGCCGTCCTCACCGGCTGCGACTCGGCGCCCGCGGTGCCCGCCAACCCGCGGCAGGTCACCGTCGTCGGCTCCGGCGATGTGAAGGGCGTGCCCGACACACTGACCGCCGACGTGAGCGTCGAGGCGGCCGCAGCCGACGTCACCACGGCGATGAACCAGGCCAACGACCGCCAGAACGCGGTCCTCAACGCGCTCAACGCCAGCGGCGTCGACACCAAGGACATCAGCACCACCGGCGTCAGCCTGCAGCCCCAGTACGGCGACAACTCGGTGATCACCGGCTACCGGGCGAGCAATTCGATCCAGATCAAGATCCGCAAACTCGACACGGCCTCGCAGGTGTTGGCCAATATCGTCAGCGCCGGCGGTGACGCCACCCGGATCAATTCGGTGAGCTACTCCATCGAGGACGACGCCAAGTTGGTCGGCGACGCCAGGGCCCGGGCGTTCAACGACGCCAAGCAGCGCGCACAGCAGTACGCCGACCTGTCCGGGCTGTCGCTGGGCAAGATCATCTCGATCTCCGAGGCCCCCGGCGGCACACCCCCGACTCCGCCGGTGCCGATGCCCGCACCCCGCGGCGCGATGGCCAGTTCAGTGCCGCTGGCGCCCGGCCAGCAGACCGTGAGCTTCTCGGTGACCGCGGTCTGGGAGCTCGGCTAGCGATTGCCGAGATCGACGAATTGGCGCGCTCCACTGGGACTTTCGCAGCCAAACGTCGGTGTGGGCGGAGCGGAACCGACTAGCCCTGATACACCTTCGGTTCGAGCGTGCCGATGAACGGCAGATCGCGATAACGCTCCGCGTAGTCCAAGCCGTAGCCGACCACGAACTCGTTAGGGATGTCGAAGCCGACGTATTCGATGTCGACGTCGGCGCGTACCGCGTCCGGCTTGCGCAGCAGGGTGCACACCCGCAGCGATTTGGGATGGCGGGTCGCCAGGTTGCGCAGCAGCCAGGACAGCGTCAGCCCGGAGTCCACGATGTCCTCGACGATCAGCACATCGCGGTCGTGGATGTCGCGGTCGAGATCCTTGAGGATCCGGACCACCCCGGACGACGACGTCGACGATCCGTACGAGCTGACCGCCATGAACTCCAACTGCGTGGGCAGCGGGATCGCACGAGCGAGATCCGTGACGAACATCACCGCACCCTTGAGCACGGTGAGCAGCAGCAGATCCTGACCGTTCAGCGAATCGGCGTAGTCGCGGGCGACTGACGCCGCCAGCTCAGCGGTCCGGGTGTGAATCTGCTCTTGGGACAACAGGACCGATTTGATGTCCCCGGGGTACAGCTCGTGCGCCGACACGTCCACACTGTGCCACGAGCAAGGCCCGACAACCAATCTCACACCGGTTGTGTGTACATCATCAGCCTGCCGTCGCGGCGGGCGGCGAACAATCTTTGCTGCCGAAGCCCGGAGCCGACCGCCACTCCGCCCTGCCCGTGCCAGGCGGTGACCAGCGCGTCCACCGCGCGGATCTGCTTGTCGGTGAGGTTGGTCGCGCCGCCGCCGAGCAGCCAGCCCCGGATCACCCGGCGCCGCACCGCGGTGGGCAGCGCGGTCAGCGCGGTGACCGCGACGCTGTCGCCGGTGTCGCCGAGGGCGTCGGCCGCCAAGGCGGCCCAGTCATCCAAAGCGTCGGTGTCCTCCCGCAGCGCGGCCGCGGTGCGGGCCAGCGCCTCGGCAACACCACCGCCGAGCACGTCTTCGAGCAGCGGCAGCACCTCGGTGCGCAGCCGAACCCGGGTGAACCGGGCGTCGTGATTGTGCGGGTCGTCCCACGGGGTGAACCCGAGCTCGGAGCATGCGGCATGGGTGACAGCGCGGCGCACCCCCAGCAGCGGCCGGTGCCAGGGCGGGTCGCAGGCCCGCATGCCGGCGATCGACCGCGCCCCCGAGCCGCGGCCCAGTCCCAGCAACACGGTCTCGGCCTGGTCGTCGAGGGTGTGCGCCAGCAGTACCGGCGCACCGGCGCGTGCGGCGTCCAGTGCGGTGTAGCGCGCGGTGCGTGCGGCGGCCTCCGGACCGCCGTCGGCGCCGACCTGTACCCGCAGCACCCGGGCGTCCACGCAGCCGAGGTCGTGGGCCTGCCTGCGTGCGGTCTCGGCGACCCGCTCGGAGCCGGGCTGCAGACCGTGGTCGACGATCAGGGCGGTGGTCGGCAGGGCCGCGGCGGCCGCCGCTGTCAGCGCCAGGGAGTCCGGTCCACCGGACAGCGCGACGCACCAGGACGTCGCGCCCGGCAGGTGCTCGGTCGCGAAGCCGGCCACGCCGGCCCGCAGCGCGGCTACAGCACCCGGTCGATCCACCGCTGCGGATCTTCGATCTCGTCGGGCAGCGGCAGGGTGTCCGCACTCGTCCACACCGTGTTGAACCGGTCCATCCCGACCCGGTCCACCACGTGGTCGACGAACGCCTTGCCGCGGGTGTACTGGCTGAGCTTGGCGTCCACCCCGAGCAGCGCCCGCAACAGCCGCTGCAGCGGCGGCTGCTTGCGTTGGCGGCGTTGATCGAACCGGTTGCGGATGGTCTGCACCGACGGCACGACGGCCGGGCCGACCGCATCCATGACATGGTCGGCGTGACCTTCGAGCAGCGTGCCGAGCACCAGCAGCTGATCGAGCGCCACCTGCTGCGGCTCGGACTGCACCGCGCGCATGAACCCCAGGATGCCCGCGTCATTGGCACCCAACTCACCCCCGCGCCGCTTCTTGACGAAGTCCGCCAGCCGTCCCACCACCTGCGTCACATCGTCGGCCGTATCGGAGGTCAGCACCCCGAGTGCCTGCGACATATGTTGTGCCAGCCACGGATTGGCGGAGAACTGCACCCGGTGGGTGACCTCGTGCAGGCACACCCACAGCCGGAAGTCGGCCGGCGACACCCGCAGTTGGCGCTCGACGGCGATCACATTCGGGTAGACCAGCAGAAGCAGGCCGTCCTCGGTGCCGGTGTCGGCGAACGGGTCGTACTGGCCGAGAATCCCCGAGGAGATGAACGCCAGCACCGCACCGGTCTGCGCGCCGGTCACCCGTCCGGTGACCGGGTTGCTCGGTGTTTCCGTGCCACCGGTCATCACCCGCATGGAATCCGACGCCGCCCGGATCCAGCCGGGGCGGTCGACGATGCGCGCTTCGGCGACGGGGGCGTCGCCGCCCATCCGGGTGACCTCGCGGACCGGGCCTTCGGCTTTGCGCGCCGCGACAGACAGTTCGTCGACGGCCTGGCTGCGGGTGTAGTCCGTGGCGGCCGGCCCGGGCCGGGCCAGCCAGGCGCCGACATTCCCGGCGAAGGCCCAGTCCACGGCGCGGCCCACCGTCACCTGCGAGCTCATGAGCCGCACCCGCAGGTCCGCAGGACGCTGGCCAGTGCGTCGAGCGCCACCCGGCCCATCGGCCCGGCATCGTTGGAGATGAACGCGAACGTCAACACCCGGCCGTCGGCGTCGGTGACCACCCCGGCCAGGGTGTTGACCGCCGTCAGCGACCCGGTCTTGGCCCGCAGCCAGCCCGCCGACGCCCCCTTGGAGTCACCGCCGAGGAAGCGGTCCGACAGCGTCCCGCTGCCGCCGGCGATCGGCAGCACATCCAGGAGCGGGCGCATGGTCGGCTGATCGGGCCCCGCGGCGGCCTGGATCACCTCGTCGAGCGTTTTTGCCGTGAGTCGATCCAGCACCGACAACCCGCTGGAGTCGAACAGCGTGGCACCGGTCATGTCGACGCCGGCAGAGGAGAGCTTGGTGGTGATCGCGTCGACCGCGCCGGCGAAGCTCATCGGCCGTCCGCCGGCCTTGGCGACTTCCCGGGCGATCGACTCGGCCATCACGTTGTCGGAGGCGTTCATCATCTGCCGCAGCCGCTCCATCAGCGGTGCGCCCTGCACCGCCGCCAGCTGCCTGCCGGTCGGCGGCCTGGCCGCCATCGTGACCTTGGCCGGGTCGACGCCCAGCGCGCTGGCCAGAGCGCGGCCGGCGTCCAGGGCGGGGGTTCGGGACCGCGCCGAATCGACCGTGGTCGGCTGGATGCGACCGGCGTCGATCATCACCGACTGCATCGGGGCGATGTCGCCGCCGTCGATGTCGGCGGGATCCCAGCCGGGCGCGAAATCCGGTCCGCTGTAGAGGGAATCGTCCACCTGAACTGCCGTCGCGGTGACTCCGCTCTTGCGCACCTGATCGGCGAGATCGCTGATCCGGGCGGCGCCGCGATACCAGGTCTCCTGGCCGGCCGGGGCGGCCGACAGGATCGGATCGCCGCCGCCGACAAGCACCACCACGCCGGGCTGGGTGGTCTGATCGGCCGCGACGACGGTCGTGGTGACCCGCTCGTCGCGGTTCAGCGCCAGCAGCGCAGCGCCGGTGGTGAGCGTCTTGTTGGTCGAGGCAGGCAGCAGCGGCACGTCCGCACGATGCTCCCAAAGCTGGGTGCCGGTCCGCGCGTCGGTGACCCGGCCGCTGACGTTGCCGAGATTGGGATCGGCGACGGGCAGGGCCAGCGTGGCGTTCAGACCGGCAGCGGTGGGCACCGGCGCGGCATCGGACACCGGGACCACACCGGGACTGGCGGTCACCAGTGCGTGGCCCGGCGGGGCCTGCGCGCTGCTGGTGTCACCGTGCGTCAGGACGGCGGCCACCGCGACGACGGCCGCAACCAGCGCGATCACCGCCACGGCGAGCACCACGTGAGTGGAGCGCCGCCATTGAGTCGGCCTCATCGCTCTCCTGACTTTCGTTTCGTCTCATTGTGCCGAACCACCGTGCGGTGCAGGCCAGCGCGGGCGTTAGGGTAGGCCGCGTCGCCGGGTTCGGCGGGCAGAGCGAAGCGACCGGGGATAATCCCGGCGGGCAGGTGTCAGCGGAAATAAGGAGTCGCACGGTGGAGTTCGACGTCACCATCGAGATCCCCAAGGGCCAGCGCAACAAGTACGAGGTCGACCACGAAACCGGACGTGTGCGCCTCGACCGCTACCTCTACACGCCGATGGCGTACCCGGCCGATTACGGCTTCATCGAGGACACCCTCGGCGAGGACGGCGACCCGCTGGATGCGCTGGTGCTGCTGCCGCTGTCGGTGTTTCCGGGGGTGTTGATCGAGGTGCGCCCGGTCGGCATGTTCAAGATGGTCGACGAGGCCGGCGGCGACGACAAGGTGCTGTGTGTGCCTGCCGGGGACAACCGCTGGGATCACATCCAGGACATCGGCGACGTGCCCAAGGACGAACTCGATTCGATCCAGCACTTCTTCACCCACTACAAGGACCTCGAGCCGGGCAAGTTCGTCAAGGGCTCCGACTGGGTCGGACGCGCCGAGGCCGAGGCCGAGGTGGAGCGCTCCCGCGAACGGTTCGCCAAAGCGGATCACTGAGGGCTGACCGCCCTGGTGAGAAAGTTTGCCTGGCTGTAACAATCGGTAACGCGGTTGTCCTATGGCTTTTCGATCATGAACTGGTGTTGATGCACCAGGGCATCGGTCTCGAGGCCTTCAACGAGCTGCCGGACAGTAAGGCTGTCCACGCGCTCTACGAGTGCTGCAACAGTGTCACCCTCGCGCGGGACCTGACCAGGGGCCGCCCGTACGCCGACCGGGCCGAGCTGTTCCGCCGGGCCGACGACTTGCTGTTCTCGCTGTCGGAGTCCTCGATCGACGACATCCTCCAGGCCTACCCGCATGTCGGGCGTCGCCCTGGCAGCACCAAGTCGCAGGCCGAGCAGTGCTCGGTGTGGGATTCCTCGCCCGAAGTGATGGCCGAACTCACCGCGGCGGTCACCGAGTACAACGAGCATTTCGGCTTCGGCTTCGTCATGCACATCGGCGGTTTGCCCCGCGAGGTGTGCGCCAAGTCGGTGATCGCGGCGGTCCGCGACCGGATGCACCACGACCCCGAAACCGAACGCAAGGTCGTGTGCAACGAGCTGGCCCGGATCAATCGCAGCCGGCTCGAACGGATGCTCGGCCCCGAGGGCGGCTACGACAACTGGGGCTAGGGTGCAACCGTGGCCCTGCCGATGGATCCCGAAGTACTGACCCTGCTGCAACCGTTGATGGAGGCTGCCGCCGCTCTCGAGCCGCCCGCGATCGGGGATGTGGCGACCCGCCGAGAGCGGGCGGTCCCGTTGTTCCAGACGCTGGGCGCGTCCCGCGATCCGGTCGACGGCGTCGAGGTGTCGCGGCACACGCTGGCGACCGCCGACGGCGCGGAGCTTGATCTGGCGTGGTACTTCCCCACCTCGGGGCTGCCCGGCAGTGCCGTGCTCTACCTGCACGGCGGCGGCATGATCTACAGCCTGGCCGAGACCGCTCCGGCCTATGACACGGCGATGCGCGGCTACGTCGCGGCCACCGGTGCCCCGATGCTGCTGGTGGATTACCGTGTGGCGCCGGAGTTTCCGGATCCGACGCCGGTCGAGGACTGTTATGCCGCGCTGTGCTGGCTGGCCGAGAACGCCGCCGAGCTGGGCGTCGACCCGGCTCGTATCGCGGTGGCCGGTGACAGCGCGGGTGGCGGCCTGGCTGCCGGGGTGAGCCTGCTGGCCCGCGACCGCGGCGGCCCGGCGCTGGCCGCGCAGGTTCTGATCTATCCGATGCTCGACGACCGCACCACCACCCCGGATCCTGAGCTGGCACCGGAATTGCTGACGTGGAACTACGACGACAACATCACCGGGTGGGGCGCGCTCCTCGGCGAGCGCGCCGGCGGCGATGACGTGTCGATCTACGCCGCACCGGCCCGCGCGCAGGTCCTGACCGGACTGCCGCCGACCTACCTCGACGTCGGCGATCTGGACATCTTCCGCGACGAGAACATCGCTTATGCCGCAAGGCTTTCCACCGCCGGCGTGCCCACCGAACTGCACGTGCATCCCGGCTGCCCGCATGCCTGGGAGGCCTTGGCCCCCGCCGCGGCGGTGTCCGAGCGCGCGGTCGCCGACCGGATCCGCCGGCTGCGCGCCGTCTAGCGTCCGACAGTGCTTGTGGCCGTGGCGAACTCGGCGATCAGATCGGCCAGCACATCAGGCGCGTCGAGCATCGAGAACGTCCGCGCACCCTCGATGACCTCCAACCGGGAGTTCGGCAGGGCCTCGGCAAGCCTGCGTCCGTCGGCTTGCGGGAAGAACGCGTCATCGGCCGACCAGGCGATCAATGCCGGCTCGGCGAACCGCGGCAGCTTGGCGGCGGCGTCGAGAGTGGTCTGCCGGGTGAGCGATCCGGTGAACCGGCGCAGGTTTTCGGCGATCGCGCGGTCGCGGACGGCCGAGCGGGTCCATTCGGCGGTCAGCGCGTCGAGGTCCGCGTGCGCCAGCGCCCCGTATGCGCGGCGGCGGACCGTACGAGACCGCATGCCCTGCACTGCGATACGCCACAGCAGCGGAACTTTCGCCGCGGAGATTAACGGCGCCAGGATCGGCGGCGGGAAGTGTTCGAACGCATCGCAACTGGTGAGCACGAGCGCGCCGAGCCGGTCGGGGAACTCGGTGGCGACCACCTGGGCGACGGCTCCCCCGGTGTCGTTTCCGACCAGGACGACGTCGTCGAGCCCGGCCTTGTCGAGGAACTCGGCGACCATCGCGGCGACGCCGCGCATCGTCATATCGGCCGATGGCCGCATCGCCGTCTGGTGTGCGCCCAACGGCCAGGTGGGGATGACGCACCGCAGGCCGTGCCGCGCCAGCCTGGTGCTCAACGGGCGCCACAGCGACCCGCCCATCGCGTACCCGTGGATGAAGACGAGCGGTCTGCCCGTGGCCGGTCCGGCCGTTTCGTAATGGATGGTTCCGCTGCTGAGCTCTACGGTGTGCATGACGATCTCCCTCGATGGCAACTAACAAACAGACAGTCTGCATGTAAGATACCGACAGGATGTACGGAAATACAAGACATGACCACCAGACGCACTCAGGCGCAGCGCTCCGCGGCCACCCGGGACGCGCTGCGCGCGGCCGCGCGCGAGCTCTGGGGTGAACGCGGTTATGCCGACGTCGGGACGCCGGAGATCGCCCAGCGCGCCGGCGTCACCCGGGGGGCGATGTATCACCAGTACGCCGACAAATCGGCGTTGTTCCTCGACGTCGTAGAGGCGGTCGAGGCCGACGTGATGAATCGGTTGGCCGCGGCCGTGTTCGCCAAGCAGCCACCGACTCCCGCCGCCACGCTGCACGCCGCGGTGGACGCCTGGCTCGACATCAGCTCGGAGCGCGAGATTCGTCAGCTGATCCTGCTGGACGCTCCGAATATTCTGGGCTGGAACGGTTTCCGCGATATCGCCGAGCGCTACAGCCTGGGCATGACCGAGCAGTTGCTGCAAGCCGCGATGGACTCCGGTGAACTGGCTTCCGCGCCGGTGCGTCCGCTGGCGCACATCCTGATCGGGGCGCTGGACGCCGCGGCACTGACGATCGCTCATGCCGAGGACCCCCCACGCGCAGGCACCGAGGTGCGCAACGCCCTGCACCGCATCGTCGACGGCATGTTGGCCGGCCGGCCCTGACGTCCTGCCCGGCCGAAATCGGCACGGTCCCTTAGGCTCGTGAAGTGATCGGCGGCCCGCAGAAGTCCTCGCAGACGCATCTCCACTTCACCTCGTTGCCTGATCTGGCGGCACGGCCCGCCGGCGGTGCGGTGGTGTGGGCCAACGACGATCTCTTCGCCGAGCGGGAGAACCTGATCACCGCGAAGCCGGCCGAGTTCCGTCCCGCGACGTTCGGGCACAAAGGGCAGATCTACGACGGCTGGGAAACACGCCGCCGCCGTGATGCGGGGCCCGACGACCACGACAGCGCGATCGTCCGACTCGGGGCGCCTGCCATCATCGCCGGCGTCGTGGTGGACACCGCATGGTTCACCGGCAATTACCCACCACAGATCTCGGTCGAGGCCGCCTTCGTGCAGGGATATCCGAGCGCCGAAGACCTCGCGCACCGGACGCAGTGGACCACGATCGTCGAACGCGCCAACGTCAACGGCGATACCCGCAACCCCTTCGAGGCCAGGTCGTCTCGCCGGTGGACACATGTACGACTGTCCATCTACCCCGACGGCGGAGTGGCCCGGCTGCGGGTCCACGGCCAGGGTCTGCTCGACCCGCGGCTCGTCGACGGTATCCCCCTCGACCTCGCCGCCCTGGACAACGGCGCCCGAGTCACGGCCTGCTCCAACATGTTCTATTCATCCCCGAACAACCTGCTGCTGCCCGGCACCGCGCACACCATGGGCGAGGGGTGGGAGACCTCACGTCGGCGCGACAACGGAAACGACTGGGTGCAGGTGCAGTTGGCGGGTCAGGGCGTGCTCACCGTGGCCGAACTGGACACGTCCTACTTCCTCGGCAACGCCCCCGGCAGCGCCCGCCTGGTGGGCCGCGACGACGGTGGCGACTGGTTCGAGCTGCTGCCCCGTACCGATCTGCAGCCCGACACCCGGCATCGTTTCCTGCTGTCCAGCCAACGCCCTGTCACCGACGCCCGCCTCGAGGTGTTTCCCGACGGCGGTATGGCACGGCTGCGATTGTTCGGCCGGCTCACCGAGACGGGACTGCTTCGGGTCGCCGACAAGTGGGCCGCGGCGGCCTGAGATGAACCATCCGAGGGATATGGTCGGCTACGGCCGCACACCCCCGCACGCACACTGGCCGGGCGACGCCGCCATCGCGGTGCAATTCGTGCTCAATTACGAAGAGGGCGCGGAAAACAGTGTGCTCGACGGAGATCCCACCTCGGAGACCTTCCTGTCCGAGATGACACCGGCCGAGGCCTTCCCCAACCGTCACATGAGTATGGAGTCGCTGTATGAGTACGGCTCACGCGCAGGGCTGTGGCGGCTGCTCCGACTCTTCGAGCGCCGCGGCATCCCGCTGACCGTCTTCGCGGTCGCGATGGCCATGCAGCGAAACACCGAGGCGGTGGCGGCTTTCGGTGAGCTCGGCCACGAGATCGCCTGCCATGGCCTGCGATGGAAGTCCTACCAGTCGATCGATCGGGACACCGAGCGGGCGCACATGGTGCAGGCCGTCGAGATCCTGCGGAACCTCACCGGCTCAGCACCGCTGGGCTGGTACACCGGCCGCGATTCGCCGCACACACGCGAACTCGTCGTCGACCACGGCGGCTTCGTCTACGACTCCGACTCCTACGCCGACGACCTGCCGTACTGGGTGGAGGTTCACGGCCGTCACCATCTGGTCGTCCCCTACACGCTGGACACCAACGACATGCGGTTCGCCTCTGCCGCAGGCTTTTCCAACGGTGAAGAATTCTTCGCGCATCTGCGCGACGCGTTCGATGTGCTCTACGCCGAGGGTCTGGCGGGCGCCCCGAAAATGCTGTCCATCGGACTGCATTGCCGCCTCGCCGGTCGGCCGGCACGTACTGCGGCGCTCGAAAGGTTCTGCGACCACATCCAATCCCACGATCGGGTCTGGATCGCACGCCGTATCGAGATCGCCGAACACTGGCGCAGGGCTCACCCCGCCGGCGATTCAGCGGTCCGGTAACGCTTGTCCGGCGGTGCCGCGTACTCGCCTCGCTTCGACGTGCGCAAACCCATCGTCACCAACGACTGCACCGTCAGCGTTGCGGCGGTGACCCCGTCGATGACGGGCACACCCAATTCGGCGGAGATCTCGGCACACATCTCGGCCATACCGGCGCACCCCAGCACCACGACATCGGACCCGTCGGCCTCCAGAGCGTCACGGCAGGCCTCGGTGACCACCTTGCACGCGTTCGGGTCGGCGTCCAGATCGAGTACCGGAATCTCGCAGGCATGGATACCGCGGCAGAACCGTTGCATGCCATAGCGTTCGGCGAGGCGCGCCGACTGGCCGATGGTTCGCGCCAGCGTGGTGACGATGCTGAACCCACTGCCGAGGTGGCTGGCCGTCTGCATCGCGGCCTCCGCGATACCGATGACCGGTCCGGCCGCCACCTCCCGGGCGGCGTCGAGGCCAGGATCGCCGAAACAGGCGATCACGTAGCCGTCGACACCCTCCCGTTCGCCTCGCCGCACCGCTCGCAGCACGCCCGGAACCGACAGCGCCTCGTCGTAATGGCTCTCGATCGACTCCGGCCCGATCTCGGAGGTTATTCCGGTGATGGCCACGCCGGATCCGGCCACCGACTCGGCGCAGTGGGCGATTGTGTCGGTCATCGCCGCGGTGGTGTTGGGATTGATCACCCAGATCCGGGTCACGGAAGCGGGGCGACCGCGAGTTTGGTGCGCGTCGCGAGCACGTAGTAGATGGCCAGCCCCAACCCGCATCCGATGAACCAGCTGTACTGCGCGGCGGTATGCATGCCCGGCACTCCGACAGCCAGCACCGGGACCACCGCGACCAGAGCCGAGACCGCCGTGGCTATCACCGCCGCTGGGTTGTAACCCTTCTTGTACCAATATGTTCCGTCCTCCGCGAGGGTGAACAGAGCATCGACGTTCACCCTCTGCTTGTGGATCAGGTAATAGTGGCCGATCAACACGCCGAACAGGGGGCCGATGAACGCACCGAGCGTCTCCAGGGTGTAGTGGATGACTTCGGGATTGTTGTAGAGGTTCCATGGCGTGATGAGCACCGAGCCGACGGCGGCGATCATTCCGCCCGCACGCCAGCTGATCCGCTGCGGGCTGACGTTGGAGAAGTCGAAAGCCGGCGAGATGAAGTTCGCGACGATGTTGATACCGATGGTGGCGATGGTGAAAGTCAACGCTCCCAGCACGATTGCGAAGGTGGAGTCGATCTTGGCCACGGTCGCGACCGGGTCGGTGATCAGCTCTCCGAAGACCGGCACCGTGAGCGAGGCGGTGACGACCACCAGGATGGAGAACACCAGAAAGTTCACCGGCAGTCCGAGGAAGTTGCCACGCTTGACGGCCGCGAACGACCTGCCGTAGCGCGCGAAGTCTCCGAAGTTCAGCATCGGGCCCGAGAAGTAGGACACCACCAGGGCGATGGCGCCGAGCATGACCGGCACGGCATCCAGGCCCGTGTACTTGACGTCACCGAGGTTGAGATCGATTGCGCCCCAGCCGGCTTTGTAGATCAGATAGCCGCACAGCATGAACATCACCACGTACACGGCGGGACCACAGAAGTCGATGAACTTGCGGATGGATTCCATCCCACGCCAGAAGACGCAGGCCTGCAGGACCCAGAGCAGCAGGAAGCTGCCCCAGCCGAGGAACGGTAGCCCCAGAAATCCGTGCTGGTTGACGTCGGCGTACGGCGCAAGTCCGGGAAAGAGTTTGAGCAGAACGACATCCAGCGCGGCGGAGGCAAGATAGGTCTGAATGCCATACCAGGCCACCGCGATCAGACCGCGAATGATGGCGGGGATGTTCGCACCGAGCACGCCGAAGACGCTGCGGCAGATCACCGGATACGGCACGCCGGTGGCCTGGCTGGGCTTGGCCACCAGGTTGCAGAAGATGTTGACGATCACGATGCCGACGAGCAGTGCGATCAGGACCTGCCAACTGGCGAGGCCGAGGGCGAACAGGCTGCCTGCCGTGACATATCCCCCGACGCTGTGCACGTCGGACATCCAGAAAGCGAAGATGTTGTAGGAACTCCAGTGCTGCTTGCGCAGCGGGGCCAAATCCTCGTTGGTCAGGCGCGGGTCGTAGCCCGGCTTGATCAGTCCCCCGCCAACCGGGTGACCGGCGGCTTCAACGATGTCGCCGGCGCCGACAACGGCGCCGGGCGGCAGGTCTTTCACGCTCTGCGGTGTGTCGATGTCGGTCATGGCCGGACGCTATCGACGGCGCGTTTCCCCGGTATTTCCGGTGAACTACCCGGCTATTGCGCCGAAGATATATCCGCCGGCAGGAACAGCCCGGTGTCTGTCGGCAATGCGGCGATGACGGAGTTGAGCCGTTGGGCGTGCAACTCGGCGACAGTGAGCAGCTGTTCCACGTCACCGGCCAGGAATGCGAGCACCATCTCGCGGTGGTCGCCGTGCAGTGCGGCCCGGGCCGACGGCGCGACATGAACCATGGACTGCACGGGTTCGGTCATGTTCCATGCCGATTCGAGCATGTGCAGCAGACGGAACATGCGCGACGGCCGGCTCAACGAGAGATGGAACTGCCTGCTCTGCCGGTGATAGGTGAGCGGATCGTCGTCGTCGATGGCCTGCTGCAGGGCGTCGTTCGCCGCGATGATCGCCGCCCGGTCGGCGTCGGTGGCGTGGGCGACTGCCGACGCCAGCGCCGCTGCCTCCAACGTCTCACGCACGATGTACATTTCGCGCAGTTCCTGAACCGTGAGCTGTGCGACGGTGTACCCGGAGTTGGATCGGTGCGCGACCAGCCCCTCTCCGATCAGTGTCTTGAGCGACTCCCGGACCGGGATCTGGCTCACCCCGAACAGATCCGCCACTTCGGCCAACGGGATGGGTGTCCCGGGCGCGACGGCGCCGTCGAGGATCACCCGCCTCAACTCGTCGAGGATGGCCTGTTGCGGGCTGCCGGGGTGGTCGACCACCAGCCGATCGAGCAGCGCCGACCGTCGTCGCAGCATCGGGTCACGGTAGGCCCACTATGTTTCGGCGGTGCTACGGCTACGGCCTAGCCGGCCGCCCACTGCTTGGCCTGCTCGAGCTCGCCGAGGCCGAACACCGCGACGTCACCGGGCATCAGCCAGCCCACCGCGTGAATGGTGTGGATCACCCACTCCTTGTCGCTGACCACCGCGACGCGCTTGAAGGCGCCGTGCCGGGTGAACAGCGTGCCCAAGCCGAGTTTGAGATCCTCGACCAGACCGCCGGGCCCGAACCCCTCGTAGTCGGAGTCGATGACTTCGACGATCCGGATGTCGCCACCCTTCATCAGGTCGTCCATGGCGGGCTTGAACGCCTTGAGGTCTTCGCCGCTCACCCGGCCTGACACCCGAATGCCCGTCACACCCTCGGGCAGGTCGGAAAGGACTTCGATCATCTCTTCAGCGTAGAACCGTGCCCGCTCCGGCGGCCCGGCTTTTTCAGCGTTTGTCGACCACCTGGGTCTTGATCAGGCTGGCGACCATGGTCAGGAACAGCGTCAGGATGATCACCGCCAGACTCAGCAGCGTCGGGATCTCCGGGACGTGCAAGCCCTCACCGCCGTTGATGAACGGCAGCTCGTTCTCATGCAGGGCGTGCAGCACCAGCTTGACGCCGATGAAGAACAGGATGAAGGCCAGGCCCTGCGACAGGTACACCAGGCGGTTGAGCAGATCACCCAGCAGGAAGTAGAGCTGGCGCAGCCCCATCAGCGCGAACAGATTTGCGGTGAACACGATGTAGGGCTCGCGGGTCAGGCCGTAGATCGCCGGGATGGAGTCCAGCGCGAACAGCAGATCGGTGGTGCCCAGGGCGACGATGACCATGAACATCGGCGTCATCAGCCGCTTGCCGCCCTCCTTGACGTACAGCTTCAGCCCGTCCCATTTGTCGGTCGACGGAACATATTTGCGGGCCAGCCGAACCACGGTGTTCTCGGCGTCGTCGTCGTGCTCGGTGTCGCGGGCCAGCCGGATCGCGGTGTACACCAGGAACGCGCCGAAAATATAGAAGATCCACGAAAACTGTTCGATGGCAACGGCGCCCAGCGCGATGAAGATACCGCGGAAGATCAGCGCCAGGACGATGCCGATCAGAAGTGCCTCTTGCTGATAGATCTTGGGCACTTTGAAGCTGGCCATGATGATGATGAAGATGAACAGGTTGTCCACCGACAGGCTGTACTCGGTGAGCCAGCCCGCGTAGAACTCCAGGCCGAACTGGCCGCCGTGGAAGTTCCACACCCACACGCCGAATGCGATGGCCAGGCCGATGTAGAACGACAGATAGATGCCGCACTCACGCATCGTGGGTTCGTGCGGGCGACGCGCGATGAAGATCACGTCGAACAGGAGCACTGCGACCGTCACGCCGATGGTGATGAACCATTCGAGCGGTGTCACATTCATAGAGGACCTCCGGGCGTCACAAAACGTCCGAGGTCTCTTCCGCCGAGCAAAGCTCGGCCCGCGGCACCGGACGACCAACGTTGGCCGCCGTGGTGACGACACCGCGACGAAGGAATACTCCCCTCTGGCAGCAGTGTGTCAGGTCGGCGCACCCAGCAGCAAACCGAACGAGGGATCGCCTCGGCCACCGGCCGCGTCCGGCACCGCGATGTCGACGAGGCGGCCTAGGATCCTCGTCGTGGCGACGCCGGAAATTCCCCCGCAATACCTGTTGTCGGAGCAGGCACCGGCCCCGCGCACCCTTATCGACATCCTCTACGACACCGCCAATCGGTACCCCGAGGCCGCCGCCATCGACGACGGCACGGTGCAGCTGACCTACGCCGAGCTGATCGCCGACATCGAGGAGAGCGTCGACTGGCTGGCCGCCCGCGGCATCGGCCGCGGCGACCGGATCGGCATCCGGATGCCGTCCGGCAGTTACGCCCTCTACGTCGCGATCCTCTCCACGCTGGCCGCCGGTGCGGCCTACGTCCCGGTCGACGCCGATGACCCCGACGAGCGCGCCGAGCTGGTGTTCAATGAGGCCGGCGTGGTCGCCGTCATCACCGAGGCCGGCCTGACCCGCGGGCCGGGTTCGTCGCGCGGATGGCGGGCGACGGCCCCACTGGGTCGCGACGACGCGTGGATCATCTTCACCTCGGGATCCACCGGAACCCCCAAGGGTGTCGCGGTCACCCACCGCAACGCGGCGGCGTTCGTCGACGCCGAGGCGCGAATGTTCCTGCAGAGCAACCCGATCGGACCCGCCGACCGGGTGCTGGCCGGTTTGTCGGTGGCGTTCGACGCCTCGTGCGAAGAGATGTGGCTGGCCTGGCGGTACGGCGCATGTCTGGTGCCTGCGCCTCGCGCCCTGGTGCGCAGCGGCATGGACCTCGGGCCGTGGCTGGTGGCGCGGGACATCACCGTGGTGTCCACGGTGCCGACGCTGGCGTCGCTCTGGCCGGCCGAGGCGCTGGAAGCGGTGCGGCTGCTGATCTTCGGCGGCGAAGCCTGCCCGCCCGAGTTGGCCGAACGGCTCGCGGTCGAAGGCCGCGAGGTGTGGAACACCTACGGCCCGACCGAGGCAACCGTGGTGGCCAGCGCCGCCCGCCTCGACGGCCGCAGCCCGGTCAGCATCGGGCGCCCGCTGCCGGGCTGGGACCTGGCGGTGGTCGACTCCACCGGTGCCCCGGTCGCTCTCGGCGAGGTGGGCGAGCTGGTGATCGGCGGCGTCGGCCTGGCCCGCTACCTGGACCCGGAGAAAGACGCCGAGAAGTACGCGCCGATGCCGTCACTGGAGTGGGCACGGGCCTACCGCAGCGGCGACCTCGTCCGGCTGGAGGCCGACGGACTGTATTTCCAGGGTCGCGCCGACGACCAGGTCAAGGTCGGCGGACGCCGCATCGAACTCGGTGAGGTCGACTCGGCGCTGGTGAACCTGCCCGGCGTCAGCGGCGCAGCGGCAGCGGTGCGGCGCACCGCCAGCGGCACTCCGATGCTCGTCGGCTACATCTCCAGCGCCAACCCCGATTTCGACCTCGCCGCGGCCCGGACCCACCTGGCCGAGGCCCTGCCCGCCGCGCTGGTGCCGCGCCTGGTGCTGCTCGACGAGCTGCCGACCCGGACCTCGGGCAAGGTCGATCGCAACGCGCTGCCGTGGCCGCCGCCGGGCTATCAGGACTCCGAACCCGACCTGGGCGGCACCATGGGCTGGCTGGCCGGGTTGTGGCGGGACGTCCTCGGCGCCGTGGTGGACGGCCCGGAGGCGGACTTCTTCGCGCTCGGCGGCGGCTCGCTGTCGGCGGCTCAGCTGGTGGCCGCGCTGCGTGAGCGCTATCCACAGCTGACCGTCGCCCAGCTCTACGACCACCCCCGGCTGGGGTCGCTGGCCGAATTCCTCGACGAACAGAAGCCGGCGGCCGCGGTCACCCCACGCCACGTCACGCCGACGCCGGTGTCGACGCAGGCGGCCCAGGTGTTGCTGTCGGTGCCGCTTGCCACGCTGACCGGGCTGCAATGGGTGACGTGGCTGGCGCTGATCAACAACGTGGCCGCCGCTGTGCATCCGCTGCCGTGGCTGGCACCGCTCAACTGGTGGCTGGTGGCGGTGGCCTTCGTCCTGTTCATCACCCCGATCGGCCGGATGGGCATCGCTGTGCTGGGCGCGCGGACCCTGCTGTCCGGGCTGGAGCCTGGCACCTATCGGCGGGGCGGATCCGAACACCTGCGGGTGTGGCTGGCCGAACGGCTGGCCGACGCCAGCGGCGCCGAGAACCTCGCGGGTGCGCCCTGGCTGGTGTACTACGCACGAGCGCTGGGTAACAGGATCGGCAAAGGCGTGGATCTGCATTCGGCGCCCCCGGTGACCGGCATGCTCACGCTCGGCCACCGGGTTTCCATCGAACCGGAGGTCGACCTGACCGGGCATTGGATCGACGGCGACCTCTTCCACGTCGGCCCGATCAGCGTCGGCAACGACGCCAGCATCGGGGCACGCACCACGCTGTTCCCGGGTGCCGTCGTCGGAAAAGACGCCGACGTTGCGCCCGGCTCGGGCGTGGTCGGCAAGGTGAAAAACGGGCAGTACTGGAAGGGTTCGCCGGCGGTGAAGTCCGGCAAGGCCCGCCATCCCTGGCCGGAGCACCGGCCGCCGCGTGCCGCCCTGTGGGTGGCCGTCTACGGTGTGACGTCCATGCTCCTCGGCGCGGTGCCGCTGCTGGCGCTGGCGATCGGGTTGGGTGTGCTGGTCTGGCCGGCTCGGCACAGTGCGACGCTGGGTTCGGCCCTGGCCGCGGCGGCGCCGTGGATTCCGGTGGCCGCGCTGGTCGCCCTGGTGGTGTACGCGGCGTCCACGGTCGTGGCGGTGCGGATTCTCGCGATCGGGCTGCGCGAGGGCTATCACCCGGTACGCAGCCGGGTGGGCTGGCAGCTGTGGACCACCGAACGGCTGATGGATGCCGCCCGCAACTACCTGTTCCCCGTCTACGCCAGCCTGCTCACCCCGTGGTGGCTGCGGGCGCTCGGCGCGAAAGTGGGCCGCAACACCGAGATTTCGACCGCGCTGCTGACCCCGAAGTTCACCGTCGTAGAAGACGGCGCATTTCTGGCCGACGACACCATGGTGGCCTCCTACGAACTGGGCGGCGGCTGGATCCACGTCGCCAAGGCCACCGTCGGCAAGCGCGCCTTCCTCGGCAACTCCGGCATCACCCAGCCGGGCCGACGCGTGCCCGACGACGGCCTGGTGGCGGTGCTTTCAGCCGCCCCGCACAAGGCGAAAGCCGGTTCGTCGTGGCTGGGGAGTCCGCCGATCCGGTTGCGCCGCCGCGCCGACGAAGGCGACGCATCACTGACCTTCAGCCCGCCGATGCGATTGAAGGTGATGCGCGCCGCGGTCGAAACCTGCCGACTGTTCCCGGTGATGGTCACCTTCGCGATCGGAGTGGCGGTGCTGGCCGCGCTGCAGGCCTTGGCGCTCGAATTCGGCTACGCCCTCGCCGCGCTGGCCGGCGGCGTCGTGTTGCTGATCGCGGGCGCAGTCGCGGGCGGCACCGCGGTGGCCGCCAAATGGCTTGTGGTGGGCCGTATTCCGGCCGACGAGCAGCCCCTCTGGTCGTCGTTCGTGTGGCGTAACGAGGTGTCAGACACGTTCGTGGAGACGGTGGCGGCGCCGTGGTTCGCCCGCGCCGCCAGCGGCACCCCCGTGATGAACCTCTGGCTGCGGGCGCTGGGCGCCAAGATCGGCCGGGGCGTCTGGTGTGAGACGTACTGGCTTCCGGAAGCCGACCTGGTGACACTGCAGCGCGCCAGCACCGTCAACCGCGGGTGCGTGGTGCAGACGCACCTGTTCCATGATCGGATCATGCGGATGGACACCGTCGTGCTCGACGAGGGTGCCACACTGGGCCCGCACTGCGTGGCGTTGCCCGCCGCCAGGCTCGGCGCAGGCGCCACCGTCGGCCCGGCATCGCTGGTGATGCGCGGCGACGAGGTACCGCCGTCAACCCGCTGGCAGGGCAATCCGATTGCGCCGTGGCTCGTTTCGAGGAAGAAGACCCGCAACGATGCGCGCAAAGCCGAGGACAGCGCCGCGTGAAACAACCCGCCAAGAAGGCCGCCAAGAAAGGCGGCCCACCGGTCATCGATCCGTATCTGCCGAACAACGGCAACTTCGGCTATCGGGTGTCACGCTACGAACTGGACCTGGAGTACAAGGTCGCGATCAACCGGCTGACCGGTACCGCCACCATCACCGCGGCGACGCTGGCGTCCCTGAAGACGTTCACACTGGATCTGTCCGCCGCCCTGTCGGTGTCGAAGGTGACGGTCAACGGCCGTCGACCGTCGAACTTCTCCGCATCCAACGGCAAGCTGCACATCACCCTGTCCACGCCGTTGCCCGCCGGTGCGGCGATGTCGATCAGCGTGCGCTACGGCGGCAACCCCCGACCGATTCGAAGTTATTGGGGTGAAGTCGGTTTCGAGGAGTTGTCCAACGGCGCACTGGTGGCCGGCCAGCCGAACGGCGCAGCGTCGTGGTTCCCGTGCGACGACCATCCCAGCGCCAAGGCCAGCTACCGGATCCAGATCAGCACCGATAGCCCCTACCGTGCGGTGGCCAACGGTGAACTGGTCTCGCGGCGCGTTCGGGCCGCCCACACGGTGTGGACCTACGAACAGCCGGAGCCGACCTCGACCTATCTGATCACCCTGCAGATCGGCATGTACGGCGCCCACAAGCTGCCCAAATCCCAGGTGCCGATGCAGGCGGTGCTGCCCGACCGGCTGCGTCCCGAGTTCGACCAGGACTTCGGCCGTCAGCCGCAGATGATGAAGTTGTTCGTCAAGCTGTTCGGCCCGTACCCGTTGAGCAACGGCTACACCGTTGTGGTGACTGATGACGATCTGGAGATACCGCTTGAAGCACAAGGTATCTCGATCTTCGGCGCCAACCACTGTGACGGCAAGCGCGGCGCCGAACGGCTGATCGCCCACGAGTTGGCCCATCAGTGGTTCGGCAACAGCGTGACCGCGCGGCGCTGGCGCGACATCTGGTTGCACGAGGGATTCGCCTGCTACGCCGAATGGCTGTGGTCGGAGAACTCCGGCGGACGCTCCGCCGATCAGTGGGCCCGCCACTATCACGCCAAGCTGGCGTCCTCGCCGCAGAACCTGTTGCTGGCCGATCCCGGGCCGCGGGATATGTTCGACGACCGGGTCTACAAGCGCGGTGCGCTCACCCTGCACGTGCTGCGCGGCACCCTCGGCGACGAGAAATTCTTTGCGCTGCTGCGTGATTGGACCAGCCGCCACCAGCACAGCACGGTGGTGACCGACGACTTCACCGGTCTTGCCGCCAACTACGCCGATGTCTCGCTGCGTCCGCTGTGGGATGCCTGGCTGTATTCCACCGAGGTGCCGCGGCTGTGACCGACGCGGGTGCCTCGTTCGAGGCGCTTAGCGCCACCGGTGCTGACCAGATCAGCGGCACCGGGGCGATCACCCGCAGCAGTGTGGCCAGAGTCGGCGCGGCCACGGCGATCTCGGCGGTGTGCGGATACGCGGTCCTTTACCTGGCCGCCCGCGCGCTGGACCCGGCCGGCTTCTCGGTGTTCGGGGTGTTCTGGGGTGCGTTCGGTTTGGTCGGCGGCGCGGCGTACGGACTGCTGCAGGAGGCCACCCGGGAGGTCCGCTCCGCAGGTTATGTCGAGATCGCCGAGGGACCCCGAACGCACCCGATGCGGATCGCGACGGCGGTCGGCGTGGTGTCCGCCCTTGTCATGGCCGGCACCTCGTTCCTCTGGGCGCCGCACGTGTTCAGCGTGTCCCGGCCGCTATCGGTGGTGCTGCTGAGCGTTGGTCTGGCCGGATTCTGCATTCACGCAACACTTTTGGGTCTGCTCGCCGGTACCGGCCGGTGGGGTGGTTACGGGGCGCTGATGGTCACCGACGCCATCATGCGGGTGGTGGTCGCGGTGGCGGCCTTCGCGGTGGGCTGGGGGTTGGACGGCTTCTTGTGGGCGACGGTCGCCGGTGCGATCGGATGGCTGCTGCTGCTGTCGGTGTCACCGGGTGCGCGGACCGCGGCCGGGCTGCGCACTCCCGGCAGTACCGCCACCTTCCTGCGCGGGGCCGGACACTCGATCGCCGCCGCGGGCGCCAGCGCCATCCTCGTGATGGGCTTCCCGGTGCTGCTGAAGGCGACCTCCGGCGGCGACCTCGGCGCGGCCGGCGGCGTGGTGATCCTGGCGGTGACGCTGACCCGCGCTCCCCTGCTGGTTCCGCTCACGGCGATGCAGGGCAACCTGATCGCACACTTCGTCGACCACCGCGGCCACCGGCTCAGGTCGCTGATCGCGCCGGCGGCGGTGGTCCTGGTGCTCGGTGCCGTGGGGGTGGTGGCCGCCGGACTGCTCGGGCCGTGGCTGATCCGGGTGGCGTTCGGCGACGAGTACGGCCCGGGCGGACTCCTGCTGGCCTGGCTGACCGCCGGCGCGGTGGCGATCGCACTGCTGACCGTAACCGGGGCCGCGACCGTCGCCGCCGGCCTGCACCGGGCTTACTCGATCGGCTGGGTCGGGGCCACCGTCGTCTCCGCAGCCCTGTTGAGCCTGCCCATGGGCCTGACCGATCGCACCGTGGTGGCCCTGCTGTGCGGACCGCTGGTCGGCATCGTCGTCCACCTGGCCGCGCTGGGCCGCGCCGCACGCTGAAGCCACAGTTCTCGGCGTGTACCTTGTGGACATCGACACGTCCTACCCCGACGCCTGGATCATCGTTCCGGCGTTCAACGAGGCGCAGGTCATCGCCGACGTCATCGCGGACCTGCGCCAAGTCTTCGACCACGTGGTCTGCGTCGACGACGGCAGCAAGGACGGCACCGCCGACATCGCCTGGCGGGCGGGCGCCCACGTGGTCCGCCACCCCGTGAATCTGGGGCAGGGCGCGGCCATCCAGACCGGGGTCGAGTACGCCCGCCGCCAGCCCGGCGCAGCGGTGTTCGTCACCTTCGACGCCGACGGCCAGCACCGCGTCAAGGACGTCCTCGCCATGATCGAGCGGCTGTCCAAGGGCGACGTCGACATCGTGATCGGCACCCGTTTCGCCGGCACCACCGTCAGCCACACACCGCCGCTCAAACGGGTGATCCTGCGCGCGGCGGCCGTGCTGAGCCCCAGCAGCCACCGGCTGCATCTGACCGACTCGCACAACGGGCTGCGCGTGTTCAACAAGACCGTGGCCGACAACCTCAATCTGACGATGAACGGGATGAGCCACGCCGGGGAGTTCATCACCCTGATCGCCGAAAACCATTGGCGGGTAACCGAAGAGCCGGTCGAGATTCTCTACACCGACTACTCGATGTCCAAGGGTCAACCGCTGCTCAACGGGGTGAACATCGTCTTCGACGGGTTTCTGCGCGGAAGGATGCGCCGATGAACTGGATCCAGGTCCTGCTGATCGCGGCGGTGATCGCACTGCTGGTCTACCTGCTGCGGTCCCGCACCAACGCGAAGGCCAAAGCCTGGGTGAAGGTCGGCTACGTGCTGTTCGTGGTGCTGGCGATCTACGCCATCCTTCGCCCGGATGACACCACGGTGCTGGCCAACTTCCTGGGGGTTCGCCGTGGCGCGGACCTGATCACCTATTCGCTGATCATCGCGTTCGTGTTCACCACGTTGAGCACGTATCTGCGGTTCAAGGAACTCGAGCTGAAGTACGCCCGCCTGGCCCGTGCGGTCGCCCTGGAGGGGGCGCGCACCCCGGAGCACTAGCCCCGGAAGTAGTCCACGGTGCGGGCGATGCCTTCTTCGAGGCGCACCCGCGGCTGCCAGCCCAGCACCATCTCCGCTTTGCGGACGTCCAGGCAGGACCGCTTCACATCGCCGAGCCGCGCCGGGGCGAACTCCGGGTCGTCGGCCACTCCGATCACCTTGGCCACCACCGAGTGAAGTTGACGGTCGCTGGTTTCCACGCCGGTGCCGATGTTGAACCGCTGCCCGCACCCGCCGGTTCCTGCGGCCCGGACGAAGGCGTCGACGACGTCGTCGACGAAGACGTAGTCGCGGGTGTTGGAGCCGTCGCCGTAGACCCGGGTGGGCAGGCCGGCCAGCAGCGCGTTGACGAAGATCGCGACGACGCCGGCCTCGCCGTGCGGGTCTTGGCGCGGGCCATAGACATTCGACGGCGCGATGAACGAGCAGTCCACGCCGTAGAGGTGGCGGAAGGCGTTGAGGTAGAGCTCGCCGGCCACCTTGCTTGCCGCGTAGGGCGACGCGGGGTCGACCGGGGCGGTTTCGTTGGTGGGGAAGTTCGTCGGCACGCCGTAGATCGATCCGCCCGAGGAGGCGTGCACGACCTTGCGGACACCGGAGCGCCTGGCCGCCTCGGCCAGCCGCACCGTGCCGACGACGTTGACCTCCGCGTCGAATTGCGGCTCTTCCACCGAGCGGCGCACGTCGATCTGCGCGGCCAGGTGGTGGACGACCTCGGGCTTGTGCCTGTCGAACAGGCCGATCAGGTCCGCGCCGGCGATGTCGGCCTCGATGAACTCGAACCTGCCGCCGGTGCTCGCCGCCGCCAGGTTGGCGCTGCTTCCGCGGCTCAGATCGTCGAGCCCGACGACGGTGTGCCCGTCGGCGAGCAGGCGGTCGACCAGCGTCGAACCGATGAAGCCGGCCGCGCCCGTGACCAGTACCTGCATGTCGGTCACCCTACCGACAGGTGAGTACAGTCGACGCGATGGCAGTTCCGACCCGGGTGGCGCGCATGCCACCGGTGGCTGCCGCGGCCGTCGCCCTGATTGCCGTTCAACTGGTGGTCCGGGCGATCCTGGCGTTCGGCGGTTACTTCTACTGGGATGACCTGATCCTGGTGGGCCGGGCCGGCACTCAGGACCTGTTGTCGACGTCGTATCTGTTCGACGATCACGACGGGCACGTCATGCCGGGAGCGTTTCTGGTGGCCGGGGTGATCACCCGGCTGGCCCCGCTGGTGTGGGCGTGGCCGGCGGCCAGCCTGGTGGTACTGCAGCTGCTGGTGTCGCTGTCGCTGCTGCGTGCGTTGCACGTGATCCTCGGCTGGCGACCGGTGTTGTTGATTCCGTTGACGTTTGCCTTGTTCAGCCCGCTGGGTGTGCCCGGATTCGCGTGGTGGGCGGCCGCGCTGAACTCGCTACCGATGCTCGCCGCGATGGCTTGGGTGTGTGCCGACGCAATCCTGCTGGTGCGCACCGGGAATCGACGGTATGCGATCACCGCGGTCCTGGTGTTCTTGGGCGGCCTGTTGTTCTTCGAGAAGGCGGCCGTGATCCCGTTCGTCGCGTTCGCGGTAGCCGCCCTGCTCTATCACGTCCAGGGCGGCAGCGCAGCGCTGCGCACGGTGTGGCATCGCGGCGTCGCGCTGTGGACGCCCGCGCTGGCGGTGACGGCGGTGTGGGTGGCCGTCTATCTGACCGTCGTCGATCACCGGCGCTGGAGCTCCGATCTGGCGATGACGTGGGATCTGTTGTCCCGCTCGATCACTCATGGGATCGTGCCGGGCCTGGCCGGCGGCCCGTGGCAGTGGCAGCGGTGGGCGCCGGCCTCGCCGTGGGCGGTGCCGCCGGTGTCGGTGATGATCCTGGGCTGGCTGGTGCTGGTCGCGGTCGTGGTCGTCTCGCTGTTGCGTAAGCGGCGAATCGGCGTTGTCTGGTTGGTTGCGGTCGGATACGCGGTGGCCTGTCAGATCCCGATCTATCTGCTGCGCTCGTCGAAGTTCACCGCCCTGGAACTGGCCCAGACCCTGCGGTACTTCCCCGATCTGGTCATTGTGTTGACATTGCTTGCGGCAGTGGCGTTCTGCGCGCCGAACCGTGACACCCGATGGCTGGACGCCTCGCGCGCCCGCACCGCAACGGTGTCGGCGGTCGCGCTGGCATTCGTGGTCAGCAGCGTGTATTCGACGTCGACGTTCCTGACGAGCTGGCGTGACAATCCCGCACAGCCCTACCTGCAGAACGCGGTCCGTGCGCTGGCGCAGGCGCGGGCGTCCTCGTCGGCGGCACTGCTCGACCAGGAGGTCGACCCACTGGTTCTGCAGCGGGTCGCGTACCCGGAGAACCTGGCCAGTCATATGTTCGCGCTCATTCACGACCGGCCCGAATTCGGCGGTTCCACCACACAATTGCGCATGCTCGACAGCAGCGGCCGGCTGGTGGACGCGATCGTCACCTGGACCCGCACGATCGTCGCGGGCCCACAGCCCGGCTGCGGCTATTTCGTCCAGCCCGACGCGCCGGTTCGCATGCCGCTGGACGGGCCGCTGCTGCCGGCGGACTGGACGGCCGAGATCAACTATCTCGCCAATAGCGACGGCTCGATGGTGATGTCGCTGAACGAGGGACCCGACACCAAGGTGCCCGTGCACCCCGGCCTCAACCGGGTCTTCGTCCGGCTGCCCGGCGCCGGCGACGCGATGACCGTGCGGGCGTCGACCGCCGCGCTCTCGCTGTGCCTGGCATCGGGCCCGGTCGGGTATCTGGCACCGCACTGATCCCGGCCGTATGCCAAAGTAGTTTGTATGTCTAACTTGCGCGAGGATGGCCTGCGTGTTTTCCGGGAGATGCTGCCAGGAACACTGCCCGACGGGGACGTCGACTTCGGTGGTGGGTTCGCCCCCGAACTGATGGATATCGGTGTCGAGAGCGTGTTCGGCCGGCTGTGGGCCCGCGAGGGGCTCAGTCGCCGCGACCGGAGCCTGGTGACGCTGGGCATCCTGATCGCGCTGCGGGCCACCGAGGAGATGGACGCCCACTTCCGGATCGCCCGGCAGAACGGACTGTCCGAGGAGGAATTGGCCGAGGTGATCTATCACGCCAGCGGCTACGCCGGGTTCCCGGCGGCGGCCACGGCCCGCAACATCGCCGCCACAGCGCTGTCGAGCGATTAGAGACGTACACGATTGCGCGGACTCATCCGCACAGTCGTGCGGGTAAAGAGTGGAGCCACCTAGGAGAATCGAACTCCTGACCTATTCATTACGAGTGAATTGCTCTACCGACTGAGCTAAGGTGGCACGGCCTCGACCGAGCAGTGAGTCTACAGGTCCGAACGCAGTGCCTGACCCACGGTGGCCACCATCGCATCGACGGCGAACTTGGGCTTGACGTTGATCGCCAGCGCCTCGCGACACTCGAGCACCGCTTCGATGCAGCGCAGCAGCCGCTCCGGGGACGCGTGCGCCGCCAGAGCCGCCACCCGCTCGGCCATGTCGGGGTGATTAGGCGCCACCGAGCCCGCGCCGTTGGCCACCACCAGGGCATCGCGGAAATACGTCGCCAGGTCGATCAGCGCACGGTCGAGGGCGTCGCGCGAGGCGCGGGTCTGCCGGGACTTCTGGCGCCGCTCGAGATCCTTGATCGCACCCGCCGACCCGCGCAGGGTCCCCGCCGTCCCCTTCCCGGTGCCGCCGGCTCCCAGCGCGGTGCGCAGTTCGTCCGCCTCCGCCTCGTCGCGGCCCACATTGAGGGCCTTGGCCTCGGCCTCGGCGGTGGCCACCAACTCCTCGGCGGCCGCATACGCGCGCGACGGCGTGGCGGCGTCGCGGGCCAGGCTCAGCGCGCGGGACCGGCGGTCGCGGGCGTCGGGATCGGTGGCCAGCCGCCGGGCCCGACCGACATGACCGCCACTGATCGACGCCGCCCAGTGCGCTTCCTCGGCGGACAACCCGTCACGGTCGATCAGCACCTGCGCGATCGCCCCGGCCGGCGGCGTCACCAGCGCGACGTGCCGGCACCGTGACCGCAGGGTGATGGCGATGTCCTCCGGGTCCACCGACGGCGCACACAGCAGGAACACCGTCGACGGCGGTGGTTCCTCCACCACCTTGAGCAGCGCGTTGGCCGCACCCTCGGTGAGACGGTCGGCGTCCTCCACGACGACGATCTGCCAGCGGCCGGTGCTGGGCCGCCGGGACGCGATCTGGACGATGGCGCGCATCTCGTGGACCCCGATGGACAGTCCCTCGGGGATGATCCGCCGGACATCGCCGTGGGTTCCGGCCATCGTCGTCGTGCACGCCCGGCACTCCCCGCAGCCGGGGGTGCCCTCGGCGGTGCACTGAAGGGCCGCCGCGAAGCACTGAGCGGCCACCGAGCGCCCCGATCCGGGCGGACCGGTGATCAGCCAGGCGTGTGTCATGGTGCCGGTGGCGGCCACATCGTGAGCGGAATCACCCCGGGCGGCCCGAGCGGCACCGACCAACTCCGCTTCCACGGCGCTTTGGCCCACCAACCGCGTGAAAACTCCGGACATCGCCTCAAACACTAGTGCGCAGCAACGACACAATCGCTGCCCACCGGCTTCTAGAGGTGCTGATCGGTCGGTCTGTACCGATACGGTGGGTTCGTGACCACCGCGCAACTCAGCCCGGGGCGGATCAATGGATTCGTCCGGTGGGTGGCGCGCACACCGTGGCCGGTGTTCACCCTGGGCATGCTGCAGGCCGACATCATCGGCGCTCTGCTGGTGCTGGGCTTCCTGCGGTTCGGGTTGCCGCCGTCGGATCGGGTCATGCTGCAGGACCTGCCGACGTTGAACCTGGTCATCTTTCTGAGCTACCTGTTCATTTCGTTCGCGGTGGGTGCCTTCGTCAGCCTCAAGCTGCTCGTTCCGGTGTTCCGCTGGCAACGCCGCGACGCGCTGCTGGCCGAGGACGACCCGGCCGCGACCGAGACGGCCCGGCTGCGGGCGCTGCGGATGCCCATCTACCGCTCGGTGATCAGCATGACCAACTGGGTGCTGGGCGCAGTGGTGTTCATCGCCGCCAGCTGGCCGGTGGCCAGCCATGCTGCCCCGGTGCTCGCGGTCTCCACGCTGCTGGGCGCCACGGCCACCACGATCATCGGCTACCTGCAATCCGAGCGTGTGCTGCGCCCGGTGGCGGTCGCCGCGCTGCGCGGCGGAGTTCCGGAGAAGTTCCACCGGCCGGGCGTCGTCCAGCGGCTGGTGCTGACCTGGCTGCTGTCCACCGGGGTGCCGCTGCTGGCGATCGTCCTGTCGGTGGTGGCCAGCAAGTTCTCGCTGCTCGCGGCGTCGGCCGACTCCCTGTTCACCCCGATCCTGCTGATGGCCGTCGCCGCGCTGGTGGTCGGGATGGCCGGCAACGTGCTCGCGGCCATGTCGATCGCCGATCCGCTGCGCCAGTTGCGCTGGGCGCTCGGAGAGGTCCAGCGCGGCAACTACAACGCCCACATGCAGATCTATGACGCCAGCGAGCTGGGCCTGCTACAGGCCGGCTTCAACGACATGGTCCGCGATCTGAGCGAACGGCAGCGGCTGCGCGACCTGTTCGGCCGCTACGTCGGTGAGGACGTCGCGCGGCGCGCCCTGGAGCGCGGCACCGAGCTCGGCGGCCAGGAGCGCGACGTCGCGGTGCTGTTCGTCGACCTGGTCGGCTCGACGCAGCTGGCCGCCTCACGTCCACCCAGCGAGGTCGTGAGCATGCTCAACGAGTTCTTCCGGGTGGTCGTCGACACCGTCAAGAAGCATGGCGGCTTCGTCAACAAGTTCCAGGGCGACGCGGCGCTGTGCATCTTCGGCGCGCCCATCGAACACCCCGATGCCTCCGGGGCGGCGCTGGCCGCCTCCCGCGAACTGCATGACGAGCTGGTCGGCGTGCTGGGCCAGACCGAGTTCGGTATCGGGGTCTCGGCCGGGCGAGCGATCGCCGGGCACATCGGCGCGCAGGCCCGGTTCGAGTACACCGTGATCGGCGACCCGGTCAACGAAGCCGCCCGATTGACGGAGCTGGCCAAGTTGGAGAACGGACACGTGCTGGCGTCGGCGATCGCGGTCAGCGGCGCCCTGGACGCCGAGGCGCTGTGCTGGAATGTCGGCGAGATCGTCGAGCTGCGCGGCCGCCGCGCGCCCACGCAGCTGGCCCGGCCGGTGAACCTTTTGCTGCCCAGCGAAACTCGCGGCGAAATGGCCACCGGCTCAGGCGGTTAGGCCTTTTTCGCGGCCTTCTTGGCCGGCGCCTTGCGCGTCGTCTTCTTTGCCGTGCGCTTGACCGGTCCACGAGCCCGGCGGTCGGCGAGCAGCTCGGAGGCCCGCTCGTCGGTGATCGACAGGACGTCGTCACCCTTGCGCAGGCTCGCGTTGGTTTCCCCGTCGGTGACGTACGGACCGAAGCGGCCGTCCTTGATCACCATGGGCTTGCCCGACGCCTGATCGACACCCAGCTCGCGCAGCGGCGGTGCGGCCGCACCTTGACGGCCACGACGTTTGGGCTCGGAGTAGATCTTCAACGCCTCTTCGAGGGTGATCTCGAAGATCTGATCCTCGGTCGCCAGCGAGCGAGAGTCGGTGCCGCGCTTGAGGTATGGGCCGTAGCGGCCGTTCTGCGCGGTGATTTCCTCGCCGTTGGCGGGATCCACGCCGACGACCCGCGGCAGTGAGAGCAGCTTCAGAGCGTCGTCGAGGGTGATGGTCTGCAGATCCATCGAGCGCAGCAGGGAACCGGTGCGCGGCTTGGGGCCGGTCGGCTTCTTGCCCTTCTTGGCGCCCACGCCGGGGTCATCGTCCGGCGGCGGGGGCAGCACCTCGGTGACGTACGGGCCGTATCGGCCGTCTTTGGCCACGATCTCGTGTCCGGACTCCGGGTCCACGCCGAGTGATCGGCCCTCTTGCGGTGTGGCGAAAAGGGTTTCGGCCATCTCGAGGGTCAGCTCGTCGGGGGTGATCTCGTCGTTGAGGTTGGCCCGCTGCGGCTTGAGCTCGCCGTCGGCACTGTCCGGATCGGCGATCATCCGCTCCAGGTACGGGCCGTTCTTGCCCACCCGAACCACGATCGGGCGGCCCTCTTCGTCGTCAAAGAGCTTGATGGAGTTGACTTCTCGGGCGTCGATACCTTCGAGGTTGACGCCCACCAGCTTCTTGAGGCCGCCGGCGCGCGCGATCGAATCCGCCACGCCGTGCTCGCCGCCGAAGTAGAAGTTGGACAGCCAGTTGGTGCGCCGCTCCTGGCCGGTGGCGATCTCGTCGAGTTCGTCCTCCATGGCGGCGGTGAAGTCATAATCCACCAGCCGACCGAAGTGCTGTTCGAGCAGACCGGTCACGGCGAACGCCACCCAGGACGGCACCAGCGCGCTGCCCTTCTTGTGCACATAGCCGCGGTCCTGGATCGTCTTGATGATCGAGGAATACGTTGAGGGACGGCCGATTCCGAGCTCCTCGAGCGCCTTGATCAGCGACGCCTCGGTGTAGCGGGCCGGCGGATTGGTGGTGTGACCGTCGGCCGTGAGCCCGGTGGCGTCCACCCGCTGACCCTGGCGCAGCTGCGGCAAGCGGCTCTCGGCGTCGTCGGCCTCACCGCCGGCCTGCTCGTCGACGGTCTCGACATAGGCCTTGAGGAAGCCGGCGAACGTGATGGTGCGGCCGCTGGCAGCGAACGTGACTTCCCGCCCGTCCGACGATGTTCCGCCGATACGCAGGCTCAACGTGGTGCCGCGGGCATCGGCCATCTGCGAGGCGACCGTGCGTTGCCAGATCAGTTCATAGAGCCGGAACTCGTCGGTGTCGAGTTCGCGATGCAGCGCCCCGGGGGTGGCGAAGACGTCACCGGCGGGACGGATCGCCTCGTGTGCCTCCTGCGCGTTCTTGACCTTGCGGGTGTACTGCCGCGGCGAGGGATGCACGTACTCGTCGCCGTAAAGCTGGCGGGCCTGATTGCGCGCGGCATCAATGGCCGACTGCGACAGTGTCGTCGAGTCGGTACGCATATAGGTGATGTAGCCGTTTTCGTACAGCCGCTGCGCGATGCTCATCGTGCGCTCGGCAGAGAACCGCAGTTTGCGGCCCGCCTCCTGCTGCAACGTCGAGGTCATGAACGGCGGGTACGGCTTACGGGTGTAGGGCTTCTCCTCCACCGACGCCACCGACAGGCCGGCGCCTCGCAAACCGGTGGCCAGCGAACCGGCCGCCGCCTCGTCGAGCACCACCACCTCGTCGGGCTTGCGGATCGCGCCGAGGGAGTCGAAGTCGCGGCCGGTGGCCACCCGCTTGCTGTCGACGTTGACCAGCCGGGCGGTGAACCGCGGCGGCGCGGCGTTCGGGTCCGAGACGCTGGCGTCGAGCTCGGCGATGATGTCCCAGTAGGAGGCGCTGCGGAAGGCCATCCGGTCGCGTTCGCGCTGAACGATGATGCGGGTGGCCACGGACTGCACCCGGCCCGCGGACAGCTTAGGGGCGACCTTCTTCCAGAGCACCGGGCTGACTTCGTAGCCGTAGAGCCGGTCGAGAATACGTCGGGTTTCCTGCGCGTCGACCAGATCGTTGTCGAGGTCGCGGGGGTTTTCGGCGGCCGCGCGGATGGCGGGCTCGGTGATCTCGTGAAAGACCATCCGCTTGACCGGGACGCGAGGCTTCAGCGTCTCCAGCAGGTGCCAGGCGATGGCCTCGCCCTCGCGGTCACCGTCGGTGGCCAGATAGAGCTCGTCGACATCCTTGAGCAGGCCCTTGAGCTCGGTGACCGTGCTCTTCTTCTCGGGGCTGATGATGTAGAGCGGCTCGAAGTTGTCTTCGACGTTGACGCCCAGCCGCGCCCAGGGCTCAGTTTTGTACTTGGCGGGCACGTCGGCGGCGTTGCGCGGCAGGTCGCGGATGTGCCCCCGGGACGACTCCACGATGTAATTGGAGCCCAGGTAACCCGCGATCTTGCGGGCCTTGGTGGGCGACTCGACGATGACGAGCCGCCGAACGGCGCCATTGCCCCGTCCGTCACCGCCGCTTCGGCGGCTTCCCTCGTCAGCCAACTGCCCTTACGCTCCACTTCTGTTTGTCCCTCAGGTACCCCCAAACCCGCGGGCACCTGACAATTTCGCACTCTGGACCGGTCAACGCAAACCGACCCTCGCAGGGGAATCTCTCAGATCCGAGGCCACGATGACAACGCTTCGATCTGATTCGGGGGTTCCCCGACGTTCTCTACCAGGCGCGATAGCCGCCGGCGGCCGCTGATTCTCAGTGCCGGCCGGGCGCCTCGAGTGCCGATCAGCGTGGGTGCGATCCCCACCCGCATCAACGCCGACGCCAGCGGTGAATGAGTGTCGGGCGCGTGCGGGTCGAGTCCGAGCAGGTACCGGTCGGACTCGGGAATGCCGGCTGCCAGCGTCCAGGCGCGCAGCTCCCGGGATCCGGGCAGCCATTGCGGCGGCACCGTCTTGACGGCCCCCCTGGTCCATTCTGCGGCGATTCCGGCCAGCCGTGCGTCCACAGCCGTCCGCACCAGCGGATTGTTCTCGTCGGTGCGGGTTATTTCGGCTGCGAGGCCGGTTTCGGTGATCATCTCCGCCAGCGCGTCGGCCCGCCACATGTCGTCGACCACCACCGACAACCGCGCCCCTCCGCCGACAACCACCACCTGTCCGGTGGTGGCGAGCAGCCCGGTGAGGTCGGCGACCGCGGGGGGCACCGACTCAGCCGAGAAGAAGGACAGCTGACTCACGAGTCGACAGTAAGGCAGTGGGACACGAGCGGGACGCACCCGAGCACTACGACTGGCGGCGGGCGTGGCGGGCCCTGGTTGGGACTCCCACCAACGAAAGCACCCCCGATGCCCGTTACCGGGACTCGGGGGTGTTTCGTGATGTCGCTGTTGATCAGACGGCGCGAACGCCTGTGGCCTGGGGGCCCTTGGGGCTCTGACCGACCTCGAACTCGACCCGTTGGTTCTCCTCAAGGGTGCGGAAGCCCGACCCCTGAATTTCCGTGTAGTGGACGAACACGTCGGCAGAGCCGTCCTCGGGTGCAATGAACCCGAAACCCTTCTCGGCGTTGAACCACTTCACAGTTCCCTGTGGCATCTTTCGTACTTTCCTTCTCTTCCAACCGGGAGCGGCCGACCGAGTTTTCGGCAGACCGGGCCCGTTCCGACCGCCATCCTTCGTGGAGTCGCCGGAACTCACCCGACCTACAACCCTCGCAGGAACCGCGATCGCAACGTCGATCCTGCGAGTGTTGACACACGAACACAGAAGCTGCGACCGCCCTTATCCAATCACGTCCAGAGCTGTTGCGACAGTCTCAGTGCTACTAACTGATGAACAATTCGATACAGGGATGTAGATCGCTTTTAGAAAGGGCTGATTTCAAATGGTGAGTTTCGGCAGCGAGCTGCTTAACGCAGCGGTCGCAGGTGCCGAATCATCGCCGGCTGCGCTGCTTCACGTGGCCGAGCTTCCCGCCCGCCAGGCGAGCGGAGCGGACTGGCCTGCCTGGGTTGATCCAGATGTGCTCCGCGCGTTCCATGATCACGGAATCGACGAGCCGTGGTCGCATCAGGTGCAAGCCGCCGAACTCGCGCACGCCGGCCGCCACGTCGTCATCAGCACGGGTACCGCATCGGGCAAGTCGCTGGCGTTCCAATTACCGATCATGGATGCGCTGGCGCGTGATCCGCGCGCCAGAGCACTTTATTTGTCCCCCACCAAAGCGCTCGGCCATGACCAATTGCGCACCGCCCATTCTTTGACCACCGCAGTGGCCGCGCTGGCCGACGTCGCACCGACTTCCTACGACGGTGACACACCGGTCGAGGTACGGAAATTCGCCCGCGAACGGTCGCGCTGGCTGTTCTCCAATCCCGACATGATCCATCTGTCGTTGCTGCGCAACCATGCCCGATGGGCGGTCTACCTGCGTGGATTGCGGTACATCGTCGTCGACGAATGCCACTACTATCGGGGCATTTTCGGTTCCAACGTGGCCATGGTGTTGCGACGGCTGCTGCGGCTGTGCCAGCGCTACGCCCCGGCGTCGGGCCCGGGGCCGACGGTCATCTTCGCCAGCGCGACCACCGCGGCCCCCGGCGAGACAGCGGCCGAGTTGATCGGGCAGACCGTGACGGCGGTGACCGAGGACGGGTCACCGCACGGCGCGCGCACGGTGGCGCTGTGGGAGCCGGAACTGCGGACCGATCTGACGGGCGAAAACGGTGCGCCGGTGCGCCGTTCGGCGGGTGCCGAGACAGCCCGCATGATGGCCGATCTGGTTGCTGAGGGAGCGCGGACGTTGACCTTCGTCAGGTCGCGGCGCGGGGCGGAGCTGACAGCGCTGGGCGCCCGGGCCCGGTTGGAGGACATCGCCCCGCATCTGCTCGACACCGTGGCGTCCTATCGGGCCGGGTACCTCGCGGAGGACCGCCGGGAACTGGAGCGCGCCCTCGCCGACGGCGAATTACGCGGGCTGGCCACCACGAATGCGCTCGAGCTGGGTATCGATATCGCCGGGCTCGATGCCGTTCTGCTGGCGGGCTTTCCGGGGACGGTGGCGTCGTTCTGGCAGCAGGCCGGCCGGTCGGGACGGCGCGGTCAGAGTGCGCTGGTGGTTCTCGTGGCCCGTGACGACCCGTTGGACACCTACCTGGTGCACCACCCGGAGGCGTTGCTGGACAAGCCGGTTGAGCGGGTGGTCATCGATCCGACGAACCCCTACGTCGTGGGTCCGCAGCTGCTGTGCGCGGCGACGGAGATGCCGTTGGAGGAAGCGGAAGTGCGGCGCTGGGAGGCCGAACCGGTGGCAGCCGAGTTGGTCGACGACGGGTTGCTGCGCCGGCGCGGCGGCAAGTACTTCCCCGCCGCCGGGCTCGATCCCCATCCGGCGGTGGACATCCGCGGTTCGGCCGGGGGCAGCATCGCGCTCGTCGAGGCCGGGACCGGACGCATGCTCGGCAGCGCCGACGCGGGCCAGGCGCCGGCCGCCGTTCACCCCGGTGCGGTGTATCTGCATCAGGGTGAGAGCTACCTGGTCGACTCGCTGAGCTTCTCCGACGGCGTGGCATTCGTACACGCCGAGGACCCCGGCTACACCACATTCGCCAGGGAGGTCACCGACATCGCGGTGACCGGGACAGGCGAACGCGTGCACCACGGCCCGGTGACACTGGGTCTGGTGCCGGTGTCGGTGACCCACCGGGTGATCGGCTACCTTCGCCGCCGGTTGTCCGGCGAGGTGATCGATTTCGTCGAACTGGACATGCCCGAGCACTGCCTGCAGACCACCGCCGTGATGTACACGATCACGCCGGAAGCATTGGCGCACAGCGGGATCGAACAACTGCGAATACCGGGCTCGTTGCATGCCGCCGAGCACGCCGCGATCGGGTTGCTGCCGCTGGTGGCCAGTTGCGACCGCGGCGATATCGGCGGCGTATCCACCGCCGTCGGGGCCGATGGCCTGCCCACGGTGTTCGTCTACGACGGGCATCCGGGAGGGGCCGGTTTCGCCGAGCGCGGCTATCGTCTCGTCAGTACCTGGCTGGGGGCCACCGCGGCCGCGATCGAAGCATGCGAATGCCCGCAGGGCTGCCCGTCATGTGTGCAGTCGCCCAAGTGCGGCAACGGGAATGACCCGTTGGACAAGTCCGGATCGGTCGCCGTCCTGAAGCTCGTTCTCGCACAGCTGGCTGCAGGCGGTGCCTGACCGGTGTGCCGACCGACCCCTCGAACAGTCGACACGCTCGATGCAAGCACGCGCCAGCGTGATGGCGCTGTGCCCCCACTGCTGGAGGCGTTGCGACAGCGTGACATCACTGCCCGCGGCGAACGGCCGGACAACGCGATCCGTTCCCATCCCGACAGGTCGGGTAGGCGAAAAGTACCGAACCGCGATTGCGGCCGCAAGAAAAACGGGATAGCGGCGGTTAGCCAGACCAACTCATTGTTTACCACCAGGGGATTCCGGCGGTCCGTCCCAAGATCGTCCCAAGGTGGCCTCGCTAAACTGCCACCATGACGCCCGACTGGCTGCTGGTGGAAACACTCGGCACCGAACCGGTGGTGGTCGCTCAAGGCCGTCAGATGAAGAATCTGGTACCCCTGGCCATCTATTTGCGACGCAACCCGCACCTGGCCGCAATCCAGACCGCGATCGCCGAGACCGTCGCGACCGGCAACAGCCTGGCCAGCATCACCCCTAAGCCTGAATCCGTGGATGGGCCGGTGATTTGATCGGCGTGTGAACAGCGAAA
>NZ_PDHO01000087.1 GCF_002887815.1 Mycobacterium sp. ENV421
GCCTGCCCACGCTGGGCAAGCCAACTCAGATGTCACCTATTCGTGCAGCAGACCCGAACACCACCAACAGTGGATCAGACGATGACGACTGGCTCGGAGAACTGGTCATGTCGCTGTTCACCGCAGCCGGGTATCTGCTGTGGTGGGCAGTGCTGTTCCCGGCGATCAGCTTGCCCATTATCGCCAGCCTCGTACTTGGCATCAGTCACGGCGCTCGCGTGGGCCTGATCTGCGCGATCGTGTGCAGTGTCGGGTATGCGGGCTGGGCCTGGCTCGAACCGGGGTCATTTCGCGGCTGGGTGACCGAACCGGTGCGCCGTCGCTGGCTCACGTGGTCGCGCTACACCCGCGCCTGGGAATCGACGTGCACCCTGCACGGCCTGACCGCACAGCTCGGTGACCGCACCCTGACACCGACCTTGCGCACCGTGACGATCGGCAGAACCACCGACGTTCTGACGGTGCGGATCGTCACCGGCCAATCCGCCGCTGATTGGCACAAACAATCCGACGCGCTGGCCGCCGCGTGGCGCGCCGACCGGATCACCATCCGCTCGACCGCACCCGGCGAACTGCGCATCACCCTGATCTGCGGCGACGTGCTGGCTGAACCGATCGCCTTGCCGATGCCCACCCCGGCCACCTCAGTGGATCTGGCGTCGGTGCGGGTCGGGATCACCGAAACGCGACATTGGTGGCAGCTGCCGCTGCTCGGCCACCATGTGCTGATCGCCGGGGCGACCGGCGCCGGTAAAGGCTCGGTGTTGTGGTCGTTGATCGCCGGGATCGCCCCGGTGGTGAAGACCGGGCTGGTGCGGTTATGTGTCATCGACCCCAAAGGCGGCATGGAACTCGGTGCCGGGGCACCCATGTTCACCGTGTTCACCCACGACGCCGCCGACACCACCCTGGAGCTGTTGCGCCAACTCGTCACGGTGATGCACGCTCGAGCGAATCGTCTGCGTGGCCGCACCCGCCTACACACCCCGACCTCGGGCGAACCGTTGTTTGTGGTGGTGATCGATGAGATCGCCGCACTGACCGCATACGTAACCGACCGCAAGATCCGCAGCGAAATCGAACAACTCCTGGGCCTGCTACTCTCCCAAGGCCGCGCAGTCGGAATCAGCGTGGTCGCCGCGGTCCAAGACCCGGCCAAAGACACCCTGCCGGTGCGGCAATTGTTCACCGTGCGGATCGGGTTGCGGCTGACCGAAGCCACCCAAACCACCATGGTGCTGGGACAAGGAGCCCGCGATGCCGGGGCAGAATGCGACCGCATCCTCGACACGACCCCAGGTGTCGGCTACATGCTCGTCGGCGGTACCACCCAATCTCAGCGGGTCCGGGCCTTCCACGTCAGCGACCACGACATCACCGCCTTGGCCACCAGGTTCCACCGCCCTGCGAGCCGAACGGCCAGCGCCCGGCGACAGCGCAACACCGACACAGGCCACACCTCGGGTGAGGGCAGCGGTGAATAACTCCACGCCAGCGGCGCCGCTCGCCCTACCCGGTGTTCCCGATACCGTCGACAGCACCCGGGTGGTGGAGCAGATGGTGCGTCGCGCGGCCTCGATGGGATTCGAATCATGGTGGAGGCGGGCGGAATCTGTTGGCTTCTGTGCCCACCCCATCCAACTCACGGGCACCGATGAGTTCGGCCGCGATCGGGTGGTGTGGACACGGTGCAACAACCGCCGCGCAAAGATCTGCCCATCGTGTTCAGACCTGTACGCCCGCGACACGTGGCAACTCATGCACGCTGGCACGGCCGGCGGCCACCACGACATCCCTGATGCAGTGGCCGATCGTCCACAGGTGTTCGTCACCCTCACCGCGCCCAGCTATGGGGCCGTCCACACCACCGTGCGTGCGGGAGATATGCGACACCGAGTGTGCCGCGATCACAACCACATTGGCGGCTACCGCCGTTGCCCGCATGGAAAACCATTGTGGTGCAGCATGACCCACTATGAAGGTGATACCCATGTGGGACAGCCGATCTGCGCGGACTGCTACGACTACACAGGGCATGTCCTATTCACCTGGCATCTGCCGGAACTGTGGAGACGGTTTACCATCACCCTGCGACGCGCGTTGCGCCGAGAGCTACGCGCCTTGGGGGTAGACCCCGATGCGGTGCGGGTTAGCTTCATCAAAGTCGTCGAACTGCAAGCCCGGCTCGTCCCGCATATTCATGCCCTGATCCGTCTCGATCCGCGCGACACCGATAGCGGCGGCGCTCAGGAGTGGCAAGCGCCCGCCACGGCGACCGAACTGGCCACCACCATCCAACAGGCTGCCCGAACCGTGGCCTTGACGGTCGCCGACTCATCCTCTGATGCCGCGACACGGGTGATCAGGTTCGGCGCACAAGTTGACACCCAGCCCATCGACAACCGGTCCGCTGGCACGAAAAGCCTTGCTGTGGAGGAGGATTTGTCACAGTGTCGGGTGCTGGCAGGCCACCGCGTTGCTCGCTACCTCGCGAAATACGTCACCAAATCGTTGGTGGACGTCGGGATCAGCGCGCGACGCATCTCCACCGAGGCCATCGCCGACCTCGACGTCACCGATCACGTTCGGGCGATCCTGACCACCATTAGCGAACTCGCCGATAATGAACTCGCTGGTATCGGCCGGTGGCTACACACCCTGGGCTATCGAGGCCACATCACGTCCAAGTCCCGCCGTTACTCCACCACGATGACCGCGCTGCGTGAACGCCGCGCCACTTGGACGCGTGAACAACGCTTGAAAAATGCTGCGCGCGAACATGATGCCGGCTTCGTCTCTACCGATGGCGATGATCTGGTGGCGTGGGAGTTTGACCGTGCCGGCCCGAGCAGCCTCGGCGACCGCACCCTCATCTATTCCGCGGCCCTCCAACGTATTCACACCCGCCGCATCGGACTAGTGGAAGCCCGTCGCCACGCCCGCAGCCAGCATTGGGATTCACCAGGGGCAAGCGATGGCTGAAAGATGCCCGACTCCACATGCTCGCTCCAAATGTGACGCTCGAATTAATGCACCGAGCATGTCAGAGGGAGGTGTTGAAATTGACCTGCCGAACCGGAATCGGCTTCCGCGCGAGGCCAACCGCGCGCTGGTAAACGTCATACTGGCTGTGCGGGACCGGACGCGCGGATCACGGAGGGAAGTGGCATGAGCCTCAGGTTCGCTTTCTATGGCCGAGTGAGCACCGAGGACGCTCAAGATCCCGAGGCGAGCCGCAGCTGGCAGAAACGTCGTGCCATCGATCTGATCACTCCGCATGGCGGAGTCCTCGCTGTCGACTATTTCGATATAGGACAGAGCCGTTCGCTTCCCTGGAAACGCAGACCGGAGGCCTCACGTCTGCTTGCAGATGTCACTTCTCGTGACCGTGGCTTCGATGCCGTCGTGATCGGTGAACCTGCTCGCGCGTTCTACGGGCCGCAATTTGCGCTCACTTTCCCGGTGCTCACGCACTACGGGGTCGGCCTATGGGTGCCTGAAGTCGGCGGAGCGGTGGATCCCGGCTCCGAGGCACACGACCTCGTGATGACGCTCTTCGGTGGCATGAGCAAGGGAGAACGTGCACGAATCCAGATGCGCGTCCGTACCGCGATGTCGGCACTCGCACAGGACACAACCAGATACCTCGGCGGTCGCCCACCGTACGGTTATCGACTCGTCGATGCCGGCCCGCACCCGAACCCCGCCAAGGCAAGTCTTGGGCAGCGTCTTCACCGCCTGGAACCTGACCCCGCGACCGCCCCGACCGTCGGGCGGATCTATCGCATGTATGCCGATGGTGCTGGCTTGCGTTATATCGCACAGCAGCTCACCGACAATGGAGTGCCATCACCGAGCCAATACGACCCGGCGCGGAACCGGCATCGTGACCCACGAGGATGGTCCCATTCGGCGATCCGCGCCATACTCGATAACCCCGCTTACCGCGGTATCCGTGTCTGGGGCAAGCAGGAGAAGTATGAGGTCCTTTTGAACCCCGATGATGTCGCCGCGGGATACGAGACTCGCATGCGGTGGCGCGATGAGGCCGACTGGATCGCACCCGACCGACGCACGCACGAAGCGCTGATCCCTGATGAGCTGGCGGAGGCTGTTAGTCTCCGGATGCAGGCGCGGCGTGGTCCCGGTCGCGTGTGCAGCAGAGAATCGACGGTCCCGTATGCGCTGCGTGGGCTGCTGTTCTGCGCCGCATGTGGACGGCGAATGCAGGGCGCCGCCCGACTGGGGAAGCAAACAACGCGGATCCTCTACCGTTGTGAGTTCGGCAAGTCACGTTCTGTACCTGTGGACCTGAGTGATCATCCGCGCACCGTGTATCTCCGTGAAGACGCAGTGACAGCGCGACTCGACGAATGGATCGCCACTCTGGCCGATCCAGAAGACCTCGCACGCGGGCAGGACGTGGACGGTCGCGTCCGAAAGTGGGTGTAAAAAGCACCGGCCGGTTCGCGGCTTCGTCGT
>NZ_PDHO01000088.1 GCF_002887815.1 Mycobacterium sp. ENV421
TTCTCCAGGGTTCAGTCCCCGTGCGGCAGCGCGGTTCTCTGAGTTTGTGCAGCTTAGAGGCCGGTGATGAGATGCTATCGGCTGCAACAGGTGTGGTGCAAGGGGGCTCGCGGTGGGTCATTGTGGCCGGCTCGGCGTGTTCAGTCGGGCCATGAGTTCTCGGTTGGCGGCGCGGGCAGCGGTCAGGTCGTCGTCGCGTTCCTCGAGCTGGTGTTGAAGGTCGAGGTTATCGTGTTCGAGCTGGCTGATGCGCTGGTGGAGCGCGTCGATGTCGACGGGGCTGCCGAGCCCGGACTCACGCCAGGTATGTTCGCCGAGCGCCTCGGAAAGCCGTTTCTCCAGTTGGTGGTTGCGGGTGTTGAGGCGGGCGGCTCGTTCGTGGGCGGCCAGCAGGTCCGCCCGCAGCGACGCATGTGTGACCGCGTGATCGCTGTTCAAATGGACTGGATCTGCTTGCAGCGCATGGATTTTCTCCAGCAGGTCGCGGTGACGGTAGAGGAACGTGCGGTCGACTCCGGCCGCGCGCGCGATTGCGGACGCACTGATCGGGTCGCCCGCGGCGGCGGCTTGGTCGAGCACCGCCAGCACCCGTTTGCGGCGGCGCCCCGAGTCGTCGCGCCGGCCGTCCAGCATCGGCTGGGTTTGCGGGTTCGTGGTGCGGGTCATGCACTGGCCTCCGACGTAGGTGTGGTGGGTAGTCCGGGCGGGGTGACGGTGAGTATGGGCATGCCGAGCGGCACCGTGTGGGCTGCGCGGTGACGGCGCACGATGGCGACGGCGTCATCGATGCGGGCTCGCTCGGTGTCGTCGATGCCGGTGATATCGCCCTTGATTCGGTTGATCAGTCGCCGGACCCGGGTGATTTCTTCCTCGGTCGGAGAGGCATCGGCACGGGCCCAGTCATCGATGCCATCAATGGTGGCGGCCAGCCGTTCTCGGGTGCGCAGCAGATCATCGAGGTATGCCTGCAACTCGGGCAGGAACGCCACGGTGGTGCGGAAGTGGTCACAGCCCACGCACCGGTACCGGACCGGGCAGGCTCCGCCGCCGGCTTTGACATTGGTCGGCTCGGTGCAGGTGCCGTAGGGGACGGCAACCTCCCCGACGGCGTGTCGGGCGCGTTCGGAGTCCAACAGCATCTGCGCATCGCGCCAGATCCTGTTGCCATGCCGGTCGAAGCTCAGCGCGGTGACGGTGTCCACGGCAGCGCGGCGACGGTCTTCGCCGATGCGGTAGTAGCGGCGAGTCATGGAGTAGCTTCGGTGATCGAGCAGTTCGGCCAGGACGTCGATCGGCACTCCGGCGTCCGCATGACGTTGGGCATACGAATGCCGGTAGGCGTACGGCACCACCCGGGTCTTGTCGAATTCGGTCCCGTCTTCGGTGCGCAAGGTGGGCAGCGCGGCGAGCCAGTCACGGTGACGAGCCGCCAGGGTATTTGTGCTGATTGCCTTGCGCCCGTCAGGATTTCGTACCCGTGTGGGCAGCAATCTCAGCTCCGCGATGGGCGTGTCGGGGAAACGATGTCGGACGCGGTGTTGTTGGGCTGTGATGACCGCGGCGGTTGTCGTGCTGATCGGCAATCGGCGGCGAAGCCTATTGGCTTTGATGTTGTCGTAGACGAGCACCTCCCCGCCGTCTTTGTCTCGGTCCAGGCAGTTCAGGGTGAGGTTGAGAATGTCCTCGGGCCGGCGGCCGGTGTCGATGCCGATCTGGGTGGCGACCCTGACTTCGGCGGGCTCGAGGGTGTCGAGGTTCGAGCACACGACGTTCATGATCTCGGCGGGCAGGCAGCGTCCGGGCTCACCGCGTTCGGGATCGGCGGGGATGTCGATGCGTTCGATCGCGAAGTCGCCGGGCAATCCTGCAGCCGGCTGCCGGGGTCGGGTCAATCCCAGAGAGCGGATGCCTGCCAGCACTTGGCGCACGTCCCGGCAGATCATGTTGCGCCGGTAGCGACCGATCCGACCGGTGAACTCCAGATGGCCGAGCCGGTTGAGGAACTCCTCCAGGTCCGTCCGGCCAAGCGCGGCGGGGTCGAGACCGCGGTCGGGTCGGCGGGCGAGGTGTTCGGACAGCAACCCGATATTGTTGATCTTGCCGCGCACACGAGAGGCACCGCTGCCCCGGTGATGCGGAAGCTGCTCGGCCGCCCATCGTTTGGCGGCATCGGCCAGCCATGGTTGGGTGATCGCGGTGAAGGACAGCCTCCCGGGGTGACCGAAAATGGCCAGATCCCAGATGTCCTGGGTTTGTTCGCCCCCGGGGTCGGCGAGCGCGCGGCGGGCGTCGCGGGCGAACGAGGCCAGCACCGAGCGTGCACGCAAGCCAGGGGCCAGGCCCGGCTCGCAGTCGTGGATCGAGGCGACTTGGTGGCGGCGCAAAGTGTCGCAGACCGCCCGCAGCACAACGTCGGTGAGCCGCAGGCCCTCCCGAACGCGGGTCTGCAAGCCGACCAGCACTTCCACCACGACCAGCTCGGGCAGTTTCCGCAGGTTCACCTGCCCTGGTTCGGCCACTCCCGATTCGCGTGTCCGCCACGATTGTTCGTCGAGTCCGGGGCCGTTCTGTTGAGCTACGGACCACCGTTGATAGTGCGTGCCGCAGTAACCGATCGCCCCGTCTGCGGTGCGGGTGCACGCCGGAACCGAGCAGGCCGGAGACGGTGGATGGGGCCGCACCCGCGGATGCCGCACGAACTCCTCGACGGTCACGGGAATCCGCCTGTTTCGGAAGTTGGAAGCGTGCGGTTCGCACAACACTGCACCCGGGACCGTCGGCACGCATCGGCATTTCGGGACCGCGCAGTGCGGTGCCGGGACGGGCGCGGCGGGAAGGCTCTCGCGGGCGGCGATGTCGTCCACGGTCATGCCCATGCGGGTCAGCCTGGTAAAACAGCGGTGGCAGATGTCGGGGTAGTTGTAATGGGCGGTCGCAGTGCACTGCTCGACCCGACACACTTTCCGGCCGAGGAGCCGGTGTCCGACGGGCAGAAACAGGATTCGAGCGACCGGATCCCATCCGGCCTCCTCCAACAGCGCCCTGTCCAGCGCTCGCGCCAGCGCTGCAGCGGGACCATCGAAAGCGGCACCGATAAGCACGTGCGGGAACTCGATCCCCTTCCGGTCACCGCCCACGACACGGGCCAAGCTTGCGGCGGTCACCGGGTCACCGCACCGAGTTCACGAGGACTGGGCACGGCGTCGACGGCCGCCCGCAGCCGGGAGGAGTCGGGATGCAGATAAACCTGCGACGAGGACACCGCCGCGTGACCAAGCAAATCGGCGACCACGTCGACCCCGGCTCCGGCATCAACAACGTTGCTGCCGTACGCGTGTCGCAGCTGGTGGGGCCGCACCACGACGTCGAGTCCGGCGCGCCGCGACGCCGCGGCCATCAACTCCCCGATCGCGTCCGGGCGCATCGGTTTACCGATTTTGCCGCGGAACAGGTTGACGAACACGAAATCGTTATTGGCGGCATCGGCGACGCGCATGCGCTCGAACTCGTAGACGTCGAACACTTGCACCACAAGGAAATCCAGCGGCACCACCCGCTGCCGGCGCGATTTGGCCCACGCCTCGTTCGAGTTGTCCTCGCGGCGCACCACATGCAGATGCGCCCGCGCCACCTCGCAGCCCAGGCGGCGCGAATCCACCAGCAGGTGCACATCGCTGCGCCGCAGTCCGCACAGCTCCCCGCGGCGCAACCCGCCCCGCGCCATCAACAGCACGATCAGCCGGTCCCGCGCCGAACGGCAGGCCCGCAGTATCGCGACGATCTGCTCATCGCTGGCCCGATCGATCGTCGTTTCCGGTTCCCGCAGCCGATGCCGGGCCCGCATCCGCCACGCCATCCGACCGTCCTCGCCGCGGGCCTCGGCCGGCAGGTCCCGGTCGTCGGCGACCTCGTAGAGCATCGACACCAGTCCCGCCGCCCCGGTGCCGGTCGCGACCGCGTGTACCACCATGCCCCGCACCGCCGTCAGCACACCGTTGATCCGCGATGGGCACCGCAGCGTAGCAGCGCCGGGACCGGCCACCACTCCGCTCGCGGTGTCCTCAACCGGTCCCCCGGCGTGCGCCAACCACCTTATGAACAGTGCGAAACCCTCGACACCGCCTTGCCAGGAGCGCCCCGATCGAGCGCACCAGCGCAGAAACAACGCGATCGAATGCGCGTACGCCTTGGTCGTGGACTCGGCCGCGTCGCGGCCGAACCGCAGATGCCGCAGATACTCGTCGGCAACACCCACCACGTGCAGGTCCTCGTCCAGCACCGTCCAATACCGTTGCCCCGACGGCAAACTCACCGGGAATGCTCGCATGATCTCTCGCTTTCTGGTCGACAGTCTCAAACGACTACCAGCCACAAGCACCACACCCCCGGAGAAACGCCGAACAACCCGCCCGATCCTCCCGGTCGAGCAACATGGCGCAACAGGTCAGGCAACCCCGGAGAAGG
>NZ_PDHO01000089.1 GCF_002887815.1 Mycobacterium sp. ENV421
GTGAAGCGGAACCTACGCCCGTGCTCCCCATTTACACCGGATCCCGGACACGACCCGTCCGTGGTCGGCGAATGGATCACGCATACCACTTGGCAGTTTCACATCCGCACCCTCAAGCACCGGGTCAACCGGGCATTGCGGGTTGACCGGGCGCTGAGAGCCCAGGCCGATGAACGACCACGGAAGTGCGGCCGCCGACATCCGCGTCCACCTGCCGCGGCCGACAGCGGTGACCAACGCACTTCGCATTGATATCGACCCGACATTTCCGAACGTTTTCATCTGCCTTCCACAACCATGAGCAGCGCACGGCCCACGGTGTCCACGGCCGCGGTCGACCGGGTCCGTCGGACGAGCCCACAGCGGGATGCGCAACGATGCCGTCAACTGTGGCCAGCGTCGCTAGCGTCTGCCCGTCCTGAGCGGAACTGACCATCGACGCCCGAGATCTCGCGGTAGCCCCCGGTTCAACGAGACGCTCCATGCGACGGCTCGACACCTCCAACAGATAACAGCTCGCCACAACACTGGTCAGCGCCCGCTCGGCGCGTTTGCGCCGCTCCACCTGCCAGGCCGAAGAATCACGCGATGGTAGGTAACGTCGGCTTTTCTTGGCGGTAATTGGCGGGTCGCCCGCGGCCGGAAAACTCTGGGGCGGCGGGCACGTCTGGGTGCTGCCGGTTAGCGTGCAGATCCAGGTTGTCTCGCGAGGTGCTGTGATCACCCGCCGGTGAGGGGGTCGGCGGGTGCTCACGCGGTATAGCGAGGCGGCCACCACCGCTTCCGGCGTTCGCGGAGGGGCTCTAGTGGATAAGGTGCTGGCCGGTGCTGCGATTGTGGAGGCGGTGCAACCGGCGGCTGCGGCGGCGCTGCGGCGCCGGCTGCATCCTGTCGTGTTCGGTGCCCGGCAGGCCGTTTTCACCGAAGGCGAGCCCGGCGACCGTCTCTACATCATCAAATCCGGCAAAGTCAAAATCGGACGCTGCTTTCCCAGGGGTCGCCAGCATCTGCTGGCCATCCTGGGGCCCTCGGACATGTTCGGTGAACTGTCTGTCTTCGACCCGGGGCCGCGCACGTCGAGCGCGACCACGATCACCAAGGTGCGCGCGGTCTGGATGGACCGCGACGGGCTGCACGCCTGGATCGCCGATCGCCCCGAAATCGGCGAACAGCTGCTACAGATGCTGGCCCGCCGGCTGCGCCGCACCACGGAGACTCTGGCCGATCACAGCGGCACCGACGTGCCTGGCCGCGTCGCCCGACAACTACTGCATTTGGCTCACAGATTCGGCGGCGCCGGCAGTGACCTGCCGCGGGTGACCCACGAGCTGACCCAAGAGGAGATCGCGCAGCTGGCCGGGCCGCGAGGCCACGCATAGGGCACTGCACGACTTCGCCGACCGCGGCTGGATCCGGCTTGAATACAACGCCGTGGTAATCCTGCACCCCGACAAGCTGGCCCAGCGCGCCGGCTACCTGGCCACGTGCCTGCAGGACTCACCTCAGCTGCGCGCGGGTGGTGCTGAGCAAACTGGCGATCGCGAGCACCCCGCCCGGATCACCAATCAGCCTGGTCAGTGCGCGATGTAAACGCGGCCCTACCGGCCGGTGACTACCTCAACGAGATTTCCTCACCGCCTCGACGATGGTTTCATCGAGGCCGAGAAAGTCGATGGACTCGGCGAGGGTGTGGTGCACCGTGTCAACGTTTCTACATCTGGGATGGGTGATGAGTTCTACGCGCATCCGCCCGCCTCCGCCTGCCGCTGCCGGTCAGTTACGTCTCGGCCTTGCTGGCGCGGATCGCTTCGAACACAGTGGGGTCCAGCAACGTCGACGTGTCGCCGAGTTCGCGGCCCTCGGCGCCGTCACGCAGTAATCGTCGCATGATCTTGCCGCTGCGGGTCTTCGGAAGTTCGGGCACGACGTGGATCTCGCGGGGCTTGGCGATTGGGGATATCTCGCGGGCGACCTCGGCGCGCAGTTCGTCGACCATGTGATTGTGTGGATTGTCCGTTGCGCTGGACTCCAGGATCACGAACGCGATGATCGCCTGGCCGGTGGTGTCGTCGGTGGCACCGACGACGGCGGCCTCGGCCACATGCGAATGACCGACGAGGGCGGATTCCACCTCAGCGGTGGAGATGCGGTGGCCCGAAACGTTCATCACGTCGTCGACGCGCCCCAGCACCCAGATGTTGCCGTCGTCATCGTAGCGGGCGCCGTCGCCGGCGAAGTACCAACCCTGCTCGGCGAACCGCGACCAGTAGGTCTGCTTGTAACGCTCGGGGTCGCCCCAGATTCCGCGTAGCATCGACGGCCACGGTGCATCCAGAACCAGGTAGCCTTGCGCGTGTTCGCCGAACTCGTGGCTGCGCGTGATCGTGCTGCCGTGGTCGTCCACGATCCGGGCGGAGATCCCCGGCAATGGTTGGGTGGCCGAGCCGGGCACCGCGTGGGTAGCACCGGGCAGCGGGGAGATCATCGCGGCGCCGGTCTCGGTCTGCCACCAGGTGTCCACAATCGGAGTTTGGTTGCCGCCGAAGACATCCCAATACCACCGCCACGCCTCGGGATTGATCGGCTCGCCGACGGTGCCCAGCAGCCGCAAGGTGGACAGGTTGTGGGCGTCGGGGATCTCGCGGCCCCACTTCATGAACGTGCGGATCAGGGTCGGCGCCGTGTAATAGATTGTCACGCCGTACTTTTCGATCACCTGGAAGTGCCGGTGCTCGTCGGGTGAGGCTGGCGTGCCCTCGTAGACCACCTGGGTAGCGCCGTTGGACAGCGGTCCGTACACGATGTAGGTATGGCCGGTGACCCAGCCGATGTCGGCTGTACACCAATACACGTCGGTCTGCGGCTTGATGTCGAAGACGTTGTAGTGGGTGTAGGCCGCCTGCGTCAGGTATCCGCCGGAGGTGTGCACCACGCCCTTGGGTTTGCCGGTGGTGCCCGATGTGTAGAGCAGAAACAGCGGATGTTCGGCATCGAACGCCGTCGGGGTGTGTTCCGGGGAGGCCCTGTCGACCGTCTCGTGCCACCAGAGATCGCGGCCCTCGGTCTACGGCGTGTCGATTCCCGTGCGCCGCACCACCAGAACATTCTCGACGGACTTCTGTCCATTGACCGCCTCGTCGGCTGCCTCGGTGAGAGACACGGCCTGGCCGCGACGGAACTGCCCATCGGTTGTGATGACCAGCTTGGCTTCGGCATCCTCGATGCGCGCGGCGAGCGCCGTCGCCGAGAAGCCGGCGAACACCACGCTGTGCAACGCGCCGAGGCGTGCGCACGCCAACATCGACACGATCGCCGGCGGTGATCCCGAGGTCGGACAACGCGTTGGCGGCCTTGCATACCTCGGCCAGAAGTTCGGCGTAGGTGATTGCACGGCAATCGCCTACCGGCTCGCCTTCCCAGAGGATCGCGACACGGCCGCCATTGCCTGCCTCGACGTGGCGGTCCACACAGTTGTAGGCGACGTTGAGCCTTCCGTCGGCGAACCATCGGGCGAACGGCGCGTCGGACCAGTCCAGCACCTCGGTGAACGGAGTGTCCCAGGACAGTCTGTTGGCTTGTGTCGCCCAGAACGCCAGCAGATCCCGCTCAGCCTCGCGATACAGTTCCTCGGTGGCGTTGGCCTGCGCGGCGAACTCGGCCGACGGCGGAACGGACGACTGAAGTTCGGTTTGCGTTTCCGGCATCTCGCGAAGCGTAACCGCACGACGTTGCACTTCGGTTGGTGTCGGCGGTCACATGCCCCTAACGCTTGTCCAGCAGGGTGTAGCGGACGGTTTGGGCACGGATCAACCCGTCGCTGAAGACGAAGGTGTCGATGCCGTCGTCAACGCGCGTCAACGCGGAATCGGCGGCCCACTCGAGGAACAGCACGTTCCCCTCGAGAATCTGCGTCTTCAATTCCCACGCCGCGTTCGGCACGTCGTCGAGCAACTTGGCGAAGGCGGTCCGGATGCCCTCCTTGCCGCGCGACACGCCAGCCGGTGAGATGAACACCGCGTCGTCGGCGTAGTCGGCGACGATGGAATCGAGGTCACCTGAGCCGAGGGCTTGAGCATGGTGGGCGAAAACTTCTTCGGGTGTGCGCGCCATCGCTGGTCCTTCGCGTCAAATGCTTGAGCAGGCGGGTTCGTCGCCCACACTATGCGTCTCAACAACCACCATTCGCCAGCCCCCGGCTCGTCGGTGTGCAGAAGTCGGACAGTTAGCCCCGCCACTTCCGTCGGACAATTTCAGTAGTGGCGTGATGCGTCGATTTGTTCGACGCGAACTGAGTGTAGACGACGCAGAAAGCGGGAAAAGCACATGAAGACACGAGCGGCTGTGCTGTTCGAGGCTGGTAAGCCCTTTGAGGTCG
>NZ_PDHO01000090.1 GCF_002887815.1 Mycobacterium sp. ENV421
CCCTCCGATGTCCTTCGCGAAGCGCGAGACAATCGGTCCAACCGGAAACGCAACGCGGTCTTTCAAGCTGTCGACAAAATGCGCCGGGACGGATCCGAGATCACCTTCGCCTCTGTCGCGCGGGCAGCCCAAGTATCGCAATGGCTCGTCTACGCCGAAGGCGTTCGTGAGTACATCACCGCCGCAATGCAAGCACAGAGTGCACCGTCCGCTCACGATGAGCGCATCGGGCGGAAGCCATCAGTCGCGAGCCTCCGGACGGACCTCGAACTGGCTCGCCAGGACATCAAGGCGCTGCGACATGAGAACGCCCGGCTCAAGATTGTGCTACGAGAACGACTTGGTGAACAGCTCCAAGCTGAATCGGCGCAGTCGTTACGCCTGCGCATCGACCATCTCTCCGAAGTGAACAATCGGCTGAGCAACGAGAACTCCTGTCTGAGTGACGACGTCGGTTCACTGCGCGAACAGCTGACCGCTGCCGAAGACGATCTTGCAGCCGCAAGGGCGAGTCTGCGTCGAATGATCAAGAGCCAGAACGCTGACCTCGCCGAGTAACCGCAGCAGGCTAATCTGCAACGCGGTTGAACTACGTTCTGCTGTTCACCCCGTTGGCAACGCGAGTAAGACGCGGAGGCCCAGCAAACTTGGTGCCCGCAGTATTCCCGCGGGGTGTTGATCCGGGACTCCGCGCGGTGAGGAGTGCATCGCCACAGACCGCTCGTCTCGTTTCTAAAGATTCAGGACTGATCAGTTCCTGTCTCATGTGAAGCTGGCGCGATCGACCGGTGTGTTTCTACTTCGGTTTGCGCCAGGTGATGGCGTATCGCCATAGCGGGAGCCGACGCCAGGTCATGCCGGGGAGCACCGTCGTTGCGATCTGTTCGACCTCGGTGTACGTGTGCGGAAACTGCATCTGGACCGGGGCATTGTGCTGCCAGAAGCCGCGGGTGCGGGAGTAGATCTGGTGCTGTATGACACCTACGGCATCGAAGGCGTAGTCAGGGAGAGTCGAGCTGCGAGCGCAACCGATCACAACCAGTGCGCCGCCGGGGGCAGTGAGGTCCGCGAGGCGCTGTAGACCGGCCGCCAGATCGGGCAAGTGATGAACGGTCGCGACGGCGGCCACAAGGTCGTAGTACGCCTCGGGCAGGGCATGGGTGAGGGCGTCGCCGGTGATCCAGGTGATGTTGGCCGAGGTGCTGGATCGAGCGAGGTTGATGATGTCGGCGTCGGAGTCGATGCCGGTGACCTCGGGAACCTCCTCGGCGAGACGGACGGCCAGCAGGCCGTCGCCGGTACCGACGTCAAGAGCGGTGCGCGTGTTTGGTGGCATGGTGTCGAGAACAAGGTCGTAGTAGTGGGTGTTGTGGTTCCACCGATGTCGTTCGTCGCTCACCACCTCAGCTTGCTTGACCGTAAGAGACCAGTGCCAGCAGGACGCGATCGATGAAGTCGCCGAACTTGTCGGGTCGCTGATCGAGTGCTTCATCCGAATGCAGGGTGAAGTCTTTCTTTCCGCTGAAGGTGAATGTGGCGCGTCGAGTCCAGTGGGTCACCCGCCGGGATACCTCGTCGTAGCGCTGGTCTTCGATGGCGATGTCGACCTGCTTGAGTTCGGCCAGCGGTATTACCGCACCGGTGATCGCGACGTTGGAGTCATCGTTGCTTCCCTCGCAGCTCAGGACCCCGAACTGCGATCCGTTCAGCCACGTGACCGTATGTATCCCGTGTTCGGAATTGGTGTAGCCGACGGCATGTGCACTGGGGTGAACGTGCCGTCGCGCGACATTCAAGAACACCCGGGGGATGGTGGCAGTGCTGTCATCGAAGATTCTGCGCTTCCATTCCCGCAGGGCGTGATCAGGATCGTTTTCGGTCATTAGGTCACTTTCTTTATCCGTTGTCATCTGTCACGATAGACGATAGACGACTCCGGTCGAGAAGGGCAACAAACACTCAATGAACGAGACGCCACCCCAAGCAACGTTGGCCGATCTGCTGCGCAAAGCCATCGACGACCGCACTGGCGCCCCGCTGCGTGACATCCAGGCCCTCGTCGAGGCTGAGGAAACGGCCCGGCCACGGGGCATGTCACTGAACCGCAGTACCGCATCACAAATATTGCGGGGCGCTTACCGCGGCACCCCATCTCCGGCTACCGTCCGCGCGATCGGCTGGCTGGCTGGCGTTACCGATGAGGTGGCGTTTGCGGCAGCCGGCCAACCTGCACCCGGGCGACCTCTAGCGGACGAACTTCCATCCGCCACGGACACGCTCAACGATCGCGAGCGAGCCGTTGTGATCGATGTCGTCAGAGCGCTACTCGCACAGCGCCAGAGCATCGACGGGTGGAAAGCCACTACCGCCGAAGCTCTCGATCACATCGTCAACGACCTGACGCGTATAAAGCAGACCCTCGACGACGTAGCTGGCGGGAACGACGCAACCGAAATGATCAGTGCCGCAGCCAATGAGCTGACAGGCGTAATCACTCGCACACACCGCCTCACTGAACAATGTATGACCGAGGACGCAACAGCCAACGCCACCACCTGAGCGGTCGCGGCGTTGCTTCGCGGCCTATCTCGTTTCTAAGATTCGAGGCCAGTCACTTCCTGTCTCAGGTGAGGGTTGGTGTCTCAACCCCGGTGCGTGGGTTGCGCGGGGTGGGCCGGTCGATCTGCTCGCGCAAGATGTCTCCGTGACCGGCGTGCCGGGCGAATTCTTGGATCATGGCCAGCAGCGTCCACCGCATGCTGACGGCGCCTTCCCTCGGGTTGTCTTTGGTGTCGTCCAGGTTAAAGCCCGCCGCGATCTCCCGTGATTTTTGGCTAGCTCGTTCGAACTCGGCGATGACGTCTTCCAGCGACTCGTCGTCGGTTACAAAGAAGGTGCCTTCGTCGCGGCGCGAGTACCCATCGCACTCGGATTCCTCCAGTCCCGCCCAGAATCGCTGAAACCAAATCCTCTCTGCACCAGCGGCATGCTTGATCAACGAGATTGGCGTCGTCAGCGATGCAACGAGTCGGATTCGGGCCTGGGCTTCGGGAAGGCCGCGGACAGTTTCGATGAGTGCTTCACGGTTGTGGTCGAGCAGATTCTCGATGATCAATCGTTCGGCGCCGTTTCGTATTTGCTCGTCGGACATAATGTTTGATCCTTCTCGTTTGTTTGGGTGCGTGGACGGGTTTTGGTGACACGGCGTTAGTTGGTGCATCCTCAAGCGGTGAGTGGTTTCGAGCCCCTACTTGCTGCGGCGCGGGCCGTGGTCGCCCCGCGTCAGCTGACTGAGTCCGCTGTGTGCGGCACTGTCGGTGCTGCGATTGAGACCGCGAACGGCGATGTGTTCGTGGGTGTCTGCGTGGACACTGCTTCATCACTGGGTTTTTGCGCTGAACTCTCAGCCGCAGCTGCGATGCTTACCGCAGGTCAAAGCAAGATCGTGCGAATGGTGGCGGTGGACCGCCACGGCGAGGTACTGGCACCGTGTGGGCGTTGCCGAGAGTTCGTCATCCAGCTCGATGAGGCCAACGCAGACACTCGCGTGATGATTGACGTAGACAGCTCGATCGCGCTGCGAGAGCTTCTGCCGTTCCGATGATCGTACGGTAGCCGGCCCGCTAACTCGACTCTAAACGCACCGCTGCTTTGCCCAACGGTGGGAACGTCTCTTTTCCAGAGAGACGAGACACCCGTTCGGGCGTAACTCCTAGCTGCGTAGTCCCAGGTCGCGGTGTCTCATATCGTGTCTCACACCGCGCGTCTCAGATCCTCGTTGTCAGTCGCGACAATGGAGTCTCCCGGAGACAACAGCCCTTACATACCTCGCGCGGAAGCGAATCCTCCGTTTCCTCACTATGCCCAGGCCAAAGCCGTAGATGCGCGCACATCAACTGAGGTGAGGGTCGATAAGCCTCACCG
>NZ_PDHO01000091.1 GCF_002887815.1 Mycobacterium sp. ENV421
TTATCTGCACTTGAATGTCTCGTCCAGGTGTGTGCGTTCAATTCTGCAAAGGCGACACGCCAGCCTCGTATCCGACCCTCCCTAGTTGTGTGCGCTTAGTCTGCGGAGGTGTCGATCTATACCGCTGAACGAGCGGTATCTAGAGGTGGAAGAGACGTTGCGTACGTGGTCATTGACCAGAGTTACGAGATGCATTCCGAAGCAACCGCGTACCTCGCCTGGCTGCGTGCGCTCGGCCGGTCGCCGAACACTGAGCGCGTTTATGCAGGCCGCGTAGCGGCCTACCTGAGTTACTGCTCGGACGCTCGGCTGGACTGGCGCGCGGTAACCGTCGACGACCTCGGTCGGTTCCTTCGCTCGTTGGTGGCTATACCGATGCGCAACAGCAAATCGAACGGATCTTCAAATAGGTTCCGTAGCAACAAGACCGCAAACGCGACACTCACCGCTGTCCGTGATTTCTTGGCGTTTTCCGTCACCCGCGGCTGGGTCTCAGCCGAATTGGTCGAGTCGTTGACTCATCCGAAATATCTGCGGTTCGGTCCTCCCGGTTACGACTACGGCGAAGAGCAACAGTTCCGCGTTGTGCAGGCACGTTCTCTGAAGCTGACCGAAACGGAGTCGCCACCGGAGTTCTTGACGGATCAGCAGGTGGAGATCATGTTAAAAGCACTTCCGCACGTTCGCGATCGACTCTTGGTGGCGTTGCTCGCCGAAACCGGCCTGCGGATCGGAGAAGCTTTGGGCCTGCGGCGGGGCGACATGCACTTTATGTCGTCGAGCGCATCCTTGGGGTGCACCGTGACGGGCCCTCACGTGCATGTAAGGCGCCGTCTGAATGCCAACGGAGCCTTGGCGAAAAGTCGTTTCGCCCGTTCTGTTCCGGTCACCCAGCACGTCGTCGACGCGTATGCGGAGTACCAGCACGAGCGGCACGACGTCGAAGGTATCGACGGCACCGATTTCGTGTTCGTCAACCTGTACCGCCCTCCAATCGGAGAACCCTTGAAGTACCACAACGCGAAGAAGCTCTTCGACAGAGTCTCAGTGCAGCTGGGATTCCCCGTGCGCCCTCACATGTTGAGGCATTCGGCGGCAACCCGTTGGCTATGCGCTGGCGTCCCCCGCGATGTCGTGCAAGCGCTGCTGGGCCACGTTTCGCCAGCCTCGATGCAGGTCTACTTGCACCCCACTGATGCCGTGAAACGTGCGGCGGTGGAACGCGCCGCAGTGGGTTCCGGCGGAGAACTCAAGTGAGCTCGCCACGGCGCCTAAGCGTCCCCGAGGCCCTTCCAACACCGACAGGCGACTGGCTCGACTGGCTCAAAGGTCGCATCGACGGCAAGTGGAAGCCCGGCCAATGGAATCCAGAACTCTGGCTGTTCACCGGCGATCCCGACGATCCCGGCACCGCCGTGCATCGCTGTCATGTCGTCGCCTGCGGCACCCTCATCGACAAACACAAACTCTGCCCGCCATGTGAACGCGTGTACAACGAATCCGAGATGGGGCTCGAAGAGTTCACAACAACGCACCAGCCCACACGCCGAAAGCGCTTGCCGCGCATTCACGGAGAAGAGTTTCTACTCTGCCGGGTCACGCACGGTCGAGAAAGGTGCTGGAGAGTCGCATCGGCGCACGGCGTATGCCAACAACATCTGTGTACGTGGCTGCGGTTCCAAAAGCGCGAGCCGCAACGATCAATCGACGACTGGCTTCGCACGCAGAAGATCAGCATTCCGATACAAGCGACACATCCGGAATGCGCGGTGCCTGCGTGCGACCGAATAACACGGTCCAGCATTGGAAAGCTGTGCACTATGCACATCGAGCGTTGGGAGAAGGCGGGCCGACCGCCCGTCGATACCTGGGCGCGCACGGCTCCGGTCTACGTAGCCAGATTCCAGTTCTCGCTTGTGCACCTACCGGACCGGCTTCGCTGCGAGATGCTCTACGCCGTCCAACAACGTAGCGCTCGAGGTGGCCGAATATACCCGGCATCGATTCGCACCTTGACCCGCGCACTGGAGGGGGAACCGAGTCTGGCGACCCTCACCGACACAGAAATGCGGGCACTCACCGCAAAGAACAACGAATCCAACACCGCCGCACATCTATACGAATTCCGCCGTACCCTGCTCGGCGCTTACGACGAGTTCTGCGGCCGGAGCCCCCACGACAGGTTGGTCTGGGACCCCGTGGAAGTCGGGCTCATGATCGACCCCGCTACTCGCGGCGGAAACAGACGACGCAGCGGTATTGATTTCGCGCCTCTGAGCCAATCCTGGCTCCGTGAGTTGACGATGAGCTGGGCACGCAACCAGAGCGACTTACGGCGTGTCTACGACACACTCAGCGGCGCCACGCTCGCCTCGCAAGCATTGAGGCGACGACCCGACGAGGGCTCGGTAATCGCCAACCTAGACCACCTCGACGTCGAACACATCGTCGCCGCCATTCAGGCCGAAACCGGACCTTCCGGTGCAGCCGTCAGCAACAGACACAAGCGCCGGCTCTACGGGCTGTTCTTCGAACTCGTCGACTTCGGCCGCCGCAACGGCCACCTCAATGACCTCTCAATGTCGTTCGCATCGCAACGTGCCGCCGCGATGTTCGCCGAGGACGCACAGGACGAGCCCGTCGGAAAGGCACTACCGGAGGCGATTCAACGCCAACTAGACGCCCAGATCGACGCACTCGGACAGGTAAGCCGCTACCACAAGGCACTGCCGACCACTCAGCGCCGGACGATGTTTCAAGCCCTCTACTGCGTCATGCGCGATACCGGACGTCGTCCGCTGGAAGTCGTCAGCCTGAGCCGAGACTGCCTGACACGCGACACCCACGGACCGATCCTGATCTACGACAACCACAAGGCGCGCCGACTCGGCAGAAAGCTACCGATCAATCAGTCCACCGCCGACACGCTCCGCCAATGGATGGACATCCGCAGCGAAGTAACCGCCGACAAGATATCCGACGACTACCTCTTCCCAGGCCACACCCCGCACCAACCCCACATGCCAACATCGACCCTTGCAGGAATCCTGCGAGAGTGGGTCGCCTCCATCGAGCGGCTCGACAGCACCGAAGTCGACCGCGACGGCGAACCAGTGCCCTTCGACCGCTCCCGGATCTTCCCCTACGCGTTCCGTCACTCTTACGCCCAGCGCCACGCTGACAGCGGAACACCCGTGGACGTCCTGCGCGAACTGATGGATCACAAATCGGTGAAAACAACGGTCGGCTACTATTCCATCACCGCCCAACGAAAACGCGCCGCCATCGATACCATCGGCAAGTACACCGTCAGCCGACAGGGAACCGCAGAACCGCTGACCCAATCAGTGCGATACCAAATGCGTTCTGTTGCTGTGCCATTCGGCAATTGCATTGAGCCAGCCAACGTGCAAGCCGGAGGACACGCGTGCCCGGTACGATTCCAATGCGCGGGCTGCGGTTTCTACCGACCCGACCCGTCCTACATTCCGGCTATCGAAGAGCACATCGCCTCGCTACGCGCAGACCGCGAGACGGCGATGGCACTCGGAACCGCCGAGTTCGTGACTGCCAACCTGGCGGCGCAGATCGACGCCTATCAGCACGTACTGACCACGATGCGCGACAACATCGCACAGCTGGACGACGACGAGCGAGCCCGCGTGCAGGAGGCCGCGGCGACGCTGAGAAAAGCACGCGCCGGCATGACCCTGCCCCTCACTGTCGTCCGCCGACCAACACACAGCGAGGAGCGTCAGTGACCACCTCTGCGCCGCGGACGCCCTC
>NZ_PDHO01000092.1 GCF_002887815.1 Mycobacterium sp. ENV421
CACGACGAAGCCGCGAACCGGCCGGTGCTTTTTACACCCACTTTCGGACGCGACCCTGCTCTCAAACGCGAAGTGCTTCAGGACAACAGCTGCTGGCCCGACGCTGCCACATGCCGGCGCGAAGTCTTCCGCTGGCTTGCCCGCTACAACATCAAACGCCGGCACTCCTACTGCCGCCATTCCAGCCCCGCCGCCTACGAAAGGATCCACACACCCGCTACGCTGCCCAAAGCTGCTTAACCACAAATCCCGTGTCCACTACCCGGGGTCAAGGCCCGTCGATGACTCCGCCATGCCCATTGCTCCGGAGCCGAGGCACAAAAGTCTCGCAGCCGTAGATAACGCCCCAGAGGTTGACAGAAATCGCCGCTTTCCAGTCCTCGATTGACGTCGCGCCGATGCGGTTGCCGCCTGCACCGATTCCGGCGTTGTTGATGACGAGGCTCGCGGCCTTCCCGAACCAGTCTTCGCTCACATCAGCGAGGTTGCGGATCTGCTCAAGATCGGTGACGTCGCATGCGATGTCGAAGCCCTCGCCGCCAGCCTGCCTTACCAACTCTGCCGACTCTTTTGCGGTGACGGGATCTCTGTCGGCGCAAACCACGCGTCCGCCTCGGCGTGCAAGCTCAACGGCGAATGCGCGGCCGATACCGCTTCCTGCGCCCGTAACGACTGCATCGGCTCGGCGCGTTCTGCCTGGTGCGCCGCCGAATGGCAGCAATCTCATTCGTCTGCCTTTCGGGTCGCGACATTGACGTCTGCTGTGAGGGAACTCTCATCTGGGGGCACCAGCCACCATTGGTGTCGCATGCCACCAGTTTGGTCGTGGAACGAGCACCTTGTCAAGATGGAGAGGTGCGGTCGAGAAACAAGCGCTGGGGTGGTCGGACCGGGGCCGAGCGTCGTGCCGAGCGACGGCAGCAATTGATCGAGGCCGCAACCGAGATTTGGAGTGAGAGCGGTTGGGCCGCGGTCACTATGCGCGGCGTATGCGCCCGCACAGGGCTGAACGATCGATACTTCTACGAGGGCTTCAAGACGCGTGATGAGCTGCTCGTTGCCGCGTGGGATGGCGTCCGCAATGACATGCTCGGCGAGGTCGCCGCGCTCTTCAACGAGCGTGCGAATCGGCCGCCGATCGAAACCATCACCGCGGCGATCACGATTGTGGTCGACCGGATCGCACGCGATCCCGGCCGGGCACGCGTCCTCCTCGCTCAGCATGTCGGTAGCCAACCGCTACAAGACCGCCGCGCCGTGGCGCTACAGGAAGCAACGCAGTTGGTCGTTGAGGCAAGCCGGCCACACCTCCGGCAAGATGCCGACGAGATCGCCCTTCGCATGGACACTCTGATCGCTGTCGGGGGGTTCGTCGAAGTCATCACCGCCTGGCACTCGGGTTTGCTTGCGGTGACCGAGAAGGAAGTGGTCGCGCACACCAGTAGACTTGCTGAAACCCTGGCTCAACGCTATGTCGTCAGCGACTGATCGAGGCTCACAACAGGGCCAGCCAGCCCCGTGGCGATCGCTGCGAACCGCATTTGCGGGTCCGACCGCCGTCTCGCCCGGCTACCGAGCACCGAATCCGTGAGTCGACCGGCGCGTCACACCCTGTTCGGAAGAGCGACGCAGGAACGGTGCTCCTGCGTCGCCGAACTTCCGTACCTTTGCTATCCCGGCTGAGCGATAACTCTCTGTGAACCGTCTTGGTCGAACAGTTCTTTGCTCCAACGCTCCAGGACCGCGGCGCTGTCCCAATCATCAGGATGGAAACCCGGGCGGTTGTAGGAACGGAATCGCCGCAGCGCATCGGCGGTGAACATCGGAGTGCGACTGAAGCGGTACAGACTGCGCACCAACGTGACCGGGTTATACGAGGCTTTGTCAGCGGCCATGGACAGGGCAGTCTGCAGAATGAGTTCGCCGAACAGAATTACTGAAGCGATCCGCATGCCCCGTACACGGATGCGCTCGGTTCCTCCCACGAGCCGATAGACGTCGAAGGCAACCGCTTTATGCTCCGACTCCTCGAAGGCATGCCACAGCAGAATCGGTCGAACCTCTGTCTGTCCGATGAGCTTCTGGGCGTCTTCGCTGGTAAGAATGATTTCTGCCAGCGTAGCGGTGTAGTGCTCCAACGCGGAGGTCATGGACAGCCGCATTTCCGGCGAAAAGCGCCGTTCCAATCGCTTGATCAGGCGTGCGACATGACGGTCGATTCGCGCGGTCGGATACCCCATGACCTGGAGTCGCTCGTTGAGGAGACGATGCTGGTGTCGATGTGTGGCCTCTTGTCCGATGAAACCCTTGACCGCTGTCGCCAATTGGGGATCGTCGATGGAACTCTGGAAGTTCCTGACCGAGCGGATGAAGAAATCCTCGCCTTCCGGGAACGTCGCAGAAAGCACCGAGATGAAATGGCTCATCACCAGGTCGCCATCGACAAAATGTTGCCTCTTCGTGGAGGTCGGCATCGGAAAACGAACACGCCTGGGTTTTGGCAGCACGCGGGTCCTGGCCGGGGCTTGATCTTCCGACATTTGAGGTCCTTCCTCGAAGTTGTATCTGACTTTATACCTTGTCAGATAAGACTGCCAGACTGTAGGACATGAGTCCAGCACGTGTTTATGGCGGGCTGTCCGCAGCTCAACGCGATGCGCAGCGCCGCGTGATGTTGATTGATGCCGCAGTCTCAATCATGGGCACCCACGGAGCTGCCGCGTGCACCGTGACCGCCGTGTGTGCGAAGTCAGGCGTGACGAGCCGGTACTTCTACCAGCAGTTTCGCGACCGAGACGCGCTCTTGCTCGCGGTATTTGCCAAGATCTCCGCCACCTTCCAAGCGGTGATAACCAGCGCCATTCCGGACGACACGGTTGCGCCTCAAGAACTCGCCTACGCTCCGATCAAGGCCCTGGTTCAGGTGATCGAGAACGATCCCAGCATGGCCCGCATACTGTTTGTCGAATCGGGCGCGGAACCCCTTCTTCGGCAACTGCGAAGCGAACTGATGACCGATTTTGCGGAGCTGGTCCTCAGAGAGGCCCGTTTGCACCTCGATATACCCAGCGATGTGCTTCAAGTCGCAGATCTCGCCGCTACCTACGGTGTCGGGGGCCTGTTCGAGATACTCCGTCGCTGGATAGACGGACAACTGAACCTCTCGACTGAAATGCTTATCGAGCACGGTGCGGGTTTTCTCGGCAGTCTCGGGCTGTATATCCTCGGGCAGGCGCCTGATCAGGCCGCTCCGCGGCTGGCCGCAGTTGACGAGAACCGATAGATTCTGACCGACCCGGCGTTATGCAGGCTCGGTTGGCTGAGGCGCATGGCGCGACGCTGACAATCACTGCTGGCGTTCACCCGAGATCGCGACCGTCGACCACGCGCGCCGGACGAGGAACTCGATACGACCTCGCAAGGGCCCTGTGTGCCGTCGCGCCCGCAGTCTATTTCGATCGCTCGATCTGCACCGAAGCGCACCGCTTCGTCCATCGCGATTCGACGGAGGGCCTTGACCCCGGGTGGTGGACACGGGATTTGGATTAAGCAGCTTCTGGCAGCGTAGCGAATGTGCGGGTGTTTTCGTAGCTGGCCGGGCTGGAATAGCGGCAGCGGGAGTGCCTCCGTTTCAGGTTGTAGCGGACCAGCCAGCGGAACACTTCGCGGCGGCAGGTCGCAGCGTCGAGCCACTGGCTGCGGTCCTGCAGGATCTCGCGTTTGAGG
>NZ_PDHO01000093.1 GCF_002887815.1 Mycobacterium sp. ENV421
GAGCAGGAGATCCGAGAACTTAAGCGTGCCATCGTTATCTTCAGCCGGGTGTCCAGGATGGTGTGTTGATCAGGGCGTTCACGTTGTGGACGGTGTCTTTGTAGCAGTAAGTCGGGCGGTGCGGAGTTGACCGTGCAATTGGGCGACTTGATCGCGTAGTCGACGGTTTTCTTCGTCGAGTTCGCGGTTGCGTTGGTGGGCAAGGCGGAGTCGATTGCGCAGGGATGCGTCGCTTGCCGGTTGTTGTTTGGTGTGGCTGGTCGTCGGCGCGGGATCGCGTAGTGCTCCGATCCTGCGGATTTCGTCCTTGACGTCGGTCTGTGTGTAGAGCCAGGAGCGAGAGACGCCGGCGTGTTCGGCGACGGTGGTGAAGCTGATCGGGCACCCGGTTTGGTCGAGCTCGTGCAGGGCAGCCAGGGCTTTGGCGCGAGTGGTTTCGTGACGTCTCTTGGCGGCCGTGGCGAGGTGAATGCTGTTGTCAGCGCGCATCTTCTGCAGTGTCCTGGTGGTCGGTTTCGAGTGTGGCGATGATGGTGTCGAGGTTGGTCAGCACGGTGCGGTTGGCCTCGGCCAAGCGTTGTTGGCCGCGTGCTTCGGCGGCGGTGATCAGTTGCAGGGTTTGCTCGCGTTGAGCGTGGTGTTGAGGCAGGAACTCTGGTGTCGTGATGAATACGGGGCAGGTCAGACACGCGTTGGCGTGTGGGCAGGACTTCTGCAGCGGAAGTCCGCAATAGCCGTTGGGTAAAGCCATTTTGGCGCGGGCGAGGTTGTGGTTCATCCATTCGGCGTCGCCGATCAGTCCGTCGCCGCTGGTGTCGACGGACTGGCCGTGGATGTCGATCTTTCGGGCGCGTTCCCACTGGGTGCGGATGGTGGTGTCGGCCAGGCGGGCGTAGCGGGCGGTCATGGTGTGGCTGGTGTGGTCGAGCAGTCTGCGCACGACTTCTTGGGAGACGTCGTTGTTGATCAGCCGGGTGGCGTAGGTGTGGCGGAACTGGTGCGGGGTGACTTTGGCCGGGCGGCCCAACTCGTCGACGACGGCAACATCGGTCAGCCATCCCTTGAGGTGCATGTCAAAGGTGTTGGGCCCAATGGGATGACGACCATGGGGGTTGGCGTGTGAGCGTGGGATCAACACCGCCGTCTCGGGGAATGCTGCGGTTGCGCGGCGCTGTTGGTCAGCGATCTTGGCGGCGAGCTGTTCATCGATGGGCACCATCGCTTCGCGGCGCATCTTGTGGTTTCGGTAGCGCAGGTAGGTCGCTCCGACGGGGTCGTGGACGAGGCAGTCGATGCTCAGGCGGGTGGCGTCTCCGATGCGCAGCCCGGCACCGTTGAGGATTTCGACGAGCAAGCGGATACGGGAGTCGCTGATGCGGTCGAGGTTGGCCGGGTCTTCGAGCTGGTTCATTACGAACTCCGGGATTGCTCGAGACAACGTGGCTTGTTCGGGGCGGGGGCAATCGTCGGGGTAGAGCTCGGCATCGGCGGGCAGCATCGCCCATCGGTGCTGGCGGATCGCTCGCAGGAACCCGCTTACCGCGCCGATATCACCGCGGCGTGTCTTGGGGCGGGCGAGTTCAGCTGCCAATGCGGCCAGGTAGCCCTCCAGGCTCTGGCGGCTCAACCCGGTGGGCCCCGGCGAGCTGGCAAGCCCTGGGGTCAACCGCGACAGCCGGATCAGTGCAACGAGGTCTCGGCGGACCTGAGTAAGTCCGATCCCGCATGACAGCCGCCACCGGCACCACCGCTTGACCAGTTCTCGCAGCCACGAGGGCTGTACTGCGGTGAAGTCGAGTTGGGCGCCATGACCGGCCCCGGGGATCGATAGTCGCCGCAGTAGCCAGACGTCGCGGTCGTATTCGGCCTCCCAGCCACCGCCGTCGCGAAGATCCAACAGGCAGCCGATGGCGAACCCCAGGAAGGCCCGTGCGGTGCTGGTAGCTGCCGGGGGTAGCTCACCGAGCCAGGCGTCCAGTGGCCGGCCCAACAGCGACACGTCCCCGGCAGTAGCGAGGTGATCGAGCAGCGGTTTGACCGCCCGGGGAACGGTGCGGGCACGCTGGGCATCCACCCGGCACTGCACCGCGTACTGGACCTCCAAACGGAGCTGCGGTGAGAGCCCCCGGAAGTCGAAACGGTCCTCCCCGTAGGTGGCGCAGTAGGCGATGAAGGCCTCGGGTGCGGGGTATCCCCGCATCCGCCACCGGGTGTGGTGGCCGCGGCACCAACCGGCATCGAGTTCAGTCCACAACCGGCACCCGGTCACCCCGCATACCGCGGCCGCGGTCACCACCGGCGGTGACCACTGCGTCCGGTCGGGACGCCCGCCAGCGTCCCACTGACGGGAATGCCCGTAGCACAACCGATATCGGTGTTGCCCGAATCGGCAGCCGGCCACCTCGCACGCGTGCAGCGGCCTGTGACCGGTTACCTGCGGGTCCGCCGTGGCGGCCCACTGGGTAAGTTCGGGCCGGCCGTCTTTCTTCCATCGGTGTCGGTGAGCCTGGCACACGCGGTCGTAATAGCTCGATCGCACACAACCGGCAACGATGCACGCCGGAGTGCCCAGGATCGGATCCCCCACCGCGGGAACCAGCACCTCGACCTGGAACTCAGGCCGCACCGCGGCGGCTAATCTCTGGGCGAATCCGCTCACACCGACGGCCGTGGAATGTGCCGCCAGTGTGCTCATCACAGCGCGCCGTCGTCGTCGAGAACCCCCGCGGCCAGCAGCGCCCGGCGGGTGTCCTCCACGTTCAGGTGGGAGTACGTGTCACCAGTCGTGCTGATCGAGGCGTGCCCCAGCAACTTGCTCACCACCTCCACCGCGACCCCGCGGCGCAGCAGATCCGTTGCATAAGTGTGGCGAAACACGTGAGGGGAGAACACAATTCCCGACCGAGCACGAAGACGTAAGACCAGATCGTAAACGCTGCGGTAGCTCATCGGCACCCCCACCGGATCAGCCCACAGATTCACGAACACGTAATCGCTATCCAGGTCGCCGTACTCGGTATGCAGATAGTCGCAGTACAGGCGGATCAGCCGGCCCGGCACCGGAACCCGACGCGATCCGGACTTGGCCCGCGCCCCGTTAGCGTTGGTGCGGCCCACCACCGACACCACGCACGACGCGGCGTCAACGTCCTCATGGCGCAGTCCCAGAGCCTCACCAATGCGCAGTCCCGTCTCGGCCAGCAAGGTGAACAACAACCGGTCCCGCAACCGCTGGCACGACCCCAGTACCGCTGCGACCTGCTGCTCGTCCAGAGTCGACGGCAGCCGCTTGTCGGCACGCAACCGGATCCGTCGCGTCCTTTCCGGTCGAGAACCCAAGTGTGCCAACAAAGGCCGCCACGAACCGCCACCGGATCCGCGGCGCTGCCACGTCACCAGCAAATCGCCCAGGTTCACCCCATGCCGCTGATGGAACTCGTAGAACGCCGACACCGCTGACAGTTTCCGGTTCACCGTCGCCTCCGAGCACCCCGCCGGCACCGCACTCGGCAGGGCCACCACATTGGCGGCGTTCCTCGACTCCGGCGCCAGCCTCAGCCAGGCGACGAACCGGCCCACATCCTCCAGGCACACACTCGACCACACAAGCCCCGAACGTGCGCAAAACGTGAACCAGTCCCGAAGATCATGGGCATACGCAC
>NZ_PDHO01000009.1 GCF_002887815.1 Mycobacterium sp. ENV421
AGGTTCTCCTCACATCAAGCCAACACGCCCGCTACCAACCTCATGGCCGGATACATCTAGGTCTTCGGGCCGAACACGGCCAGCGCGTCACCGTGCTGCTCGATCACCGTCGAGCCCGTGACGGCGGGCACCACCGGTCCCGTGCCGGCCGGATGGGTGACGGCGATGATCCGCTCGCTGGTGCCGCTGGTCGGGTCGTACACCCCGATGCCGTTGGTCAGCGGGATGAGCAGCCGGCCCGCCATCATCGCGCCAGGGCCCAGCGGGGCCACCGCTTCCGACGCTTCGATGGTGTAACGGTAGGACAGCCGCGCATCGAACACTTCCACGCTGTCGCCGGTCCACCAGGTGTACAAGTCGCCGGCGTGGGTGACGGCCTGGGCCGGATTGGCAAGCACCGGAGCCTTTTTCAGAAGAGTGCTGGCGATCTTGGTGCCCGTGTCGTCGTACACGGCGATCTGCGGTTGGGGGGACGGCAGGTACACCGCGGTGGTGGTGCCCGACACCGCCAGCACGCGGGCCTCGGAGTCGGCACTGACGCCGGGCAGCGGCACGTTCTTGGTGTCGGGCTCGTCTTCTTCCTTCGCCGGCTTGAGCAGCGTCAGGCGCAGGTCTTTCTGGTCGCGGCAGGCTTCCATGACCGAGACGGCCTCGTCGCTGGCTGCCGCCGACATCAGGGTGCAGCCCGTGCCGATGCCCTGGTTGACCGGTTTGACCCGGGCATCGATCTCGCCGTAGGACAGCATGCGCACCAGATCTGAGCGCCACAGTTCCAGCCGGGTGGGACCGGCCGACAGCACGGCGCTGCCGTTGGAGCTGAGCACCACCTGCTTGTCGGCGTAGGCGGTGCGGGTCGGTCCGCGTTGGCCGGTGCCGCCGTTGATGCTGCTGACCTGTCCGCAGCCACGCGAATCCGGATACACCGCGACAGCAAGGTCGTAGACGTAGGACACCCCGCACAGGTTCGTATCGCGGGCGAACGTCCAGCGGATCTGACCGCTCTGCGGGTCATGCCCATCGACGGTCCGTCCGTCGCCGGTCACCACCGTGCCGCCGACGACGATCGGGCTCAGCGTGCGCGGGCTGCTCGCGGTCCACAACTGGTGCAGCGTGGCGGGAACGACCCGTGCCGGGACCGGATTGGGCGCCGGCGATGTGGCGGGCCGGCTGATCGTGGCCCGCGCGGAGCTGTTCCACCAGAACAGCGCGGCGATGACGGCCACGACAAGTGCGATCGTCGCCGCGGCGATGAGATCGCCCTTGGTGCGGCGCTCGGGTCTGACCATCTAGGCGACGATAGCGGTCGTCAGCCTGCGGTTGCGGGGGCCTCGGCGGCGTTGCGCGGACGACGCCGGCGACGGCGCTTGCGGGCCGGGCTGTCGTCGCCACCCTCGACCGGCTGGTCGACGTCTGCGGAGACCTCGGACTGCGTGGCGGTGTGTCCGTTGGCGCCCTCGCCGCCGCGGGTACGCCGGCGAGAACGGTTGCGGCTGGGCCGCTCCCGGTTGGAATCGGCGGAGCTGATCCGCGTGCCGTCCTGGGACTTGGCGCTCTGGGACTTGGCGCCCTGCGATTTGGCGCCTTGCGACTTGCGCGCGGCGCCGACCGTGCCGCCGGCGTCGGTGGGGATGCCGAGCTCTTCGTAGAAGTGCGGCGAGTTCGAGTAGGTCTCGGCGGGATCGGCGCAGTCGAGCTTGAGCGCGGTGTTGATCATCGACCACCGGTCGAGCTCATCCCAGTCCACCAGAGTGATCGCGATGCCGGTCTTGCCTGCCCGGCCGGTACGGCCGATGCGGTGCACGTAGGCCTGCTCGTCCTCGGGAATCTGGTAGTTGATCACATGCGTGATGTCGTCGATATCAATACCTCGAGCTGCCACATCTGTCGCCACCAGCACGTCGATGTCGCCGCTGCGGAACGACTTGAGCGCCTTCTCGCGGGCGATCTGGCCCAGGTCGCCGTGCACGGCACCGACCTTGAACCCGCGCTCGGCCAGCTCGTCGGACACCTTCTGTGCGGTTCGCTTGGTGCGGGTGAAGATCATCGTCGCGCCGCGGCCCTGCGCCTGCAGGATGCGGCTGACCATCTCGACCTTGTCCAGCGCGTGGGCGCGGTAGACGAACTGCTCGGTGCTGTCGTGGGTCGCGGCCCCCTGCACACCCTCGGCGCGGATGTGGGTGGGCTGGTTCATGAACGTGCGGGCCAGCGTGATGATCGGGTCCGGCATGGTCGCCGAGAACAGCATGGCCTGGCGCTCGGTCGGGATCTGCTTGAGGATCCGTTCGATGTCGGGCAGGAAGCCCAGGTCCAGCATTTCGTCGGCCTCGTCGAGCACCAGAACCGACAGGCCGCCGAGCTGCAGGTGGCCCTGCTGGGCGAGGTCGAGCAACCGGCCCGGGGTGCCGACGACGACGTCGACGCCGTTCTGGAGCGCCTCGATCTGCGGCTCGTACGGGCGGCCGCCGTAGATGGCGGTGACGGTCAGCTTGCGCGACTCATCGGCCTTCAGGTACTTCGATGCGGCGACCAGGTCGCCGTGGACCTGCAAACACAGCTCACGGGTCGGGACCACGACGAGCGCGCGCGGGGTGCCGGTCAGCGGCCGCGTGGTGTCGGTGGTGATGCGGTGCAGCAGGGGCACACCGAAGGCGAGGGTCTTGCCCATGCCGGTGCGGGCCTGGCCGATCAGGTCGTCGCCGGCCAGCGCCATCGGCAGGGTCTGCTCCTGGATGGCGAAGGCGAATTCCTTGCCTTCTTCGGACAGCGCCCGGACGATCTCGTCACGTACTCCGAGCTGGGCGAATGAGATCTGGGGATGAATGGTCAGTGGGGTCATGTGGTGGCGTTGTGCCTTCCGTAGTCGGTCCTCGAATGCGTTGTCACGCGCGCACGAGTTCTGACTTCGGAATGGACTCGGGCAAACGAGTTTCGATGCCCCGAATCGCCGGGCCCTGCACTGAGGGAGCGGGCCCACTGCATGCACGCACATTTCCTTGACCACGCCTCACGGCGTTCGTCAGACCTCATCATAGCTGGTCGCGGTCTCCGGGACTGATCGGCGCTCCAGCCGGGACTACAGTGACGGCCATGACGGCCCCCCAGCCCGCCTCGGAGTCACCGGCGCGGATCACCGCCGACCACCCCGGCGTCAACGAGTTGTTCGCGCTGCTGGCCTACGGCGAGGTCGCCGCGTTCTACCGGCTCACCGAGGAAGCCCGGATGGCTCCGGACCTGCGCGGCCGGATCAACATGGCCAGCATGGCCGCTGCCGAGATGGCGCATTACGAGCTGCTGCGCGAGGCGCTGGAAGCGCGCGGTGTCGACGTCGTGCCGGCGATGACGCGGTATGCGTCGGCGCTGGAGAACTACCACCGGCTGACCACGCCGAGCACCTGGCTCGAGGCGTTGGTCAAGACGTATGTCGGTGACGCGCTGGCGGCGGACTTCTACCTCGAGATCGCCGACGTGCTGCCCGACGAGGTGGCCTCGGTGGTGCGCGGGGTGCTGTCCGAGACCGGGCATTCGCAGTTCGTGGTCGCCGAGGTTCGCAAGGCTGTGACCAGCAGTGGACGCCAGCGCAGCCGGTTGGCGCTATGGTCGCGCCGACTGCTCGGCGAGGCGATCACCCAGGCTCAGTACGTGCTGGCCGAGCGTGACGAACTCGTCGATCTGGTGCTGGCCGGTCCGGGTGGCCTCGGGCAGGTCGCCGATTTCTTCGACCGGCTGCAGCGCACGCACGCCGAGCGGATGGGCGAGCTGGGCCTGACCTAGAACTGGGCCTGACTTAACGGTTGCAGGTCGCCGAGATCGTGTTGTCGGTCGCGGCGGCCACGGTCGCCCCCCGCGCGTCGGTGATCCAGCAGTTCAGCTGACTTCCGTTGCTGCTGGCGGTCACGTAGTTGACGGGCACGGTCGGCACGACGGTCAGCCGCCAGGGCAGGGAGACGTTCTCGACGGTGCGCAGGGCGCCCACCTCGTCGGCGTAGGTGATCGTGACCGGGTCGTCGGGGCGCTGATTGCCCGCCACGGTGTAGACGATCTCGGCGGGATCGACCGTCGCCTGGGCCATCGGGGCGGCCGCCGCGCTCGGCGGCGGGACCATGACCGGTGTCTCGACAGGCAGGCCGGGGACGGTGACGGTGACCGGCGCCGGCGGCGGCGTCGACGTCCGGGGACCGGGAATCGCCACCACGGTGCGGGTGGGTGTGGTGCTGGAATCGGCGATGGTGCTGGCGGCGTCCCCGGTCCGCACCACGAACGTCGTCGCGGTGGCGGCGACCAGGACGCCGCCGACGGTCAGCGCCACACGGGGCCACTGGACCAGCCGCTTCCGGCGCAAGGTGTCGCTCACGAGAAAAGGTTATGGACGCGCGCGCCTGGCCACGGCGCGGCGCGCCTGTCCGTTGCCATGCTGTTATCGCAGCTTGACGCCCTATTCGCTAACCGCGAACGGCTGGCCGCGACCGTGGACCGTCTTTGTTTCGGGGCGTCCACTAGCCTTCCTTGGGTAGATGCGCACACGACGCAGACGAGAGAGAAGGGGCCAGCGTGGAGGTCAAGATCGGTGTCACGGACAGTCCGCGTGAGCTCGTGTTCGCCAGCTCCCAGACGCCCGCTGAGGTCGAAGAGCTGGTGACCTCGGCGTTCGCCAAGGACGGCCCGGATGTGCTGAGCCTGAGCGACGACAAGGGTCGCCGCTTCCTGGTGCAGACCGCCAAGATCAGCTATGTCGAGATCGGTGTCGCCGACGTGCGGCGGGTCGGATTCGGGATCGGCGCGGGCGGTGCTGCCGGCGCGTAGCCGTTGGGGCCGCTAGGAGCGCGTCAGCGGGACGTGTGACAGTCCGCCCCAGGCGAACTGCACCGTCCCGTCGACCGCGGTCTCCTTGGAGACCGGGCGGTCGGCGTCCAGCCAGTACCTGGCGCAGTCGACGCTGATCGCCACCAGGCCCACCGCGATCATCCGGGCGCGATGCGGATCCAGCCCGGAGTCGCGGCTGATCAGGTCGAACACCGCGTCGGTGCAGGCTTCGGTGGCCACCTTGACCTGCGAGGCGACCTGCGGCTCGGTGACGTAGTCGTTCTCGAAGATCAGCCGGTAGCCCTGGCCGTCGTGCTCGATGAAATCGAAGAAGGCCTGCACCGCGGCGCGCAGTCGCTGCCGGTTGTCGGTGGTGGTCCGCAGGGCCTGCCGGACCCCGGACACCAGGTTCTCGACGTGCCGGTTCAGGACCGCCAGATAGAGCTCGAGTTTGCTCGAAAAATGTTGGTACAGAACGGGTTTGCTGACACCGGCGCGGTCGGCGATCTCGTCCATTCCGGCGGCGTGATAGCCGCGGTCGACGAAGACCTCGCTGGCCGCGATCAGTAGCTGGCCACGGCGCTCGTCGCGCGGCAAGCGGCTTCCGCGCCGCGGCGCGGCGGCGGGACGGTCGCCACTGGCTGTTCGAGCGGACTTCCGCTCGGCCGTGTCGGCGAGTTCGCTCATCGAGTCCTCAATCTGGTTCTGTGGCCGGTCGCCGTGCCCCCGCGCTACCGGCCCGTCGCGTCGACATTACTACCCGGCTGGGGTTACTCGCCCGTAGCTGCGTCCGGCGGGCGCGGGCGCGCCGGAACTCCCGTGTTGGGCTGTTGTGCCATCCTGGGGCGGTGACCTACGACCCGGGGCACCGCGGCGGCGGTCGGGTGCCGGTGCTGCGCGACGAGTGGCGGGAGCCGCTGCGCGCGTTGCGCGACCCGTTGGCGGGGGAGTCGGGCCGGGCCAGATCCAACCGGGATCAGCATCGTCAATTGCGTAAGCAGAGCTGGCTGGGCCGGTTCATATCGACCTACGGCTGGCGCGCGTATGCCTTGCCCGTTCTGGTCGTGGTCACCGGAGTGGTGCTCTACCAAACGATCACCGGCACCGCCGCTCCCGCGGCTCAAGACATCGCCCACGGCCCCGTGCAGGGCCCGCCGACGATCGGGTCGAGCGGGACGGCGATCATCGGTGCGCCACCCCGTGGGCTCACCGAGTTCGACGCCAACCTACCGACCGGGATCCTGCCGGAGGGCGGGGCGTTCACCGAGGCCGGCGCCAAGACGTGGCACATCGTGCCGGGTACGACGCCGAAGGTCGGTGATGGAACCGCGAAGACGTTCACCTACACCGTCGAGGTCGAAGACGGTGTCGACACCGCGTCGTTCGGCGGTGACGAAGGATTCGCCCGGATGGTCTCCGAGACGCTGGGCAACCCCAAGAGCTGGATTCACAATCCGCAGTTCGCCTTTCAGCGGGTCGACGCCCCGGACGTCAAGCCGGATTTCCGGGTGTCGCTGACGTCGCCGATGACGGTGCGTGAGGGCTGCGGCTATGAGATCCCGCTGGAGTCGTCCTGCTACAACCCGGCCTACGGCCCGGACGCGCAACCGCGTGTCTTCATCAACGAGGCGCGGTGGGTGCGCGGTGCGGTGCCGTTCCAGGGCGACATCGGCTCCTACCGGCAATACCTGATCAACCATGAGGTCGGCCACGCGATCGGTTACCAACATCACGAGCCCTGCGCCGACAGCGGTGGCCTGGCGCCGGTGATGATGCAGCAGACCTTCTCGACCGCCGACGACGACGCGTCGCGCTTCGATCCGGAGTACGTCAAGGCCGACGGCAAGACCTGCCGGTTCAATCCCTGGCCGTATCCGATCGCCTGACGATCCTAGGAGTGCCGGTGCCCTCGTTGCCGCCGCTGGTCGAGCCAGCCGCCGAGCTCACTCGCGACGAGGTCGCGCGGTACAGCCGACACCTGATCATCCCGGATCTCGGTGTCGACGGTCAGAAGCGCTTGAAGAACGCCAGGGTGCTCGTGATCGGCGCGGGCGGGCTCGGCTCGCCGACGCTGCTCTATCTGGCGGCCGCCGGCGTCGGCACGATCGGCATCGTCGAGTTCGACGTGGTCGACGAGTCCAACCTGCAGCGCCAGATCATCCACGGCCAGTCCGATATCGGCCGCTCCAAGGCCCACAGCGCACGGGACTCCATCCTCGAGGTCAACCCGCTGGTGACCGTCCGCCTGCACGAGCAGCGGCTGGAACCCGACAATGCGGTGCAGCTGTTCGAGCAGTACGACGTGATCCTCGACGGCACCGACAACTTCGCCACCCGCTATCTGGTGAACGACGCCGCGGTGCTCGCGCACAAGCCGTACGTATGGGGTTCGATCTACCGCTTCGAAGGTCAGGTCTCGGTGTTCTGGGAGGACGCTCCGGACGGGCTGGGCTTGAATTACCGCGACCTCTATCCCGAGCCGCCGCCACCGGGCATGGTGCCGTCCTGCGCGGAGGGCGGCGTGCTTGGCATCCTGTGCGCGTCGATCGCCTCGATCATGGGCACCGAGGCCATCAAGCTCATCACCGGCATCGGCGACACGCTGCTGGGCCGGCTGATCATGTACGACGCGCTGGCCATGACGTACCGCACGATCACCATCCGCAAGGATCCGGAGACCCCGAAGATCACCGGGCTGATCGATTACGAGTCGTTCTGCGGCGTGGTGTCCGACGCGGCGGTCGATGCCGCGCAGGATTCCACCGTCACCCCGCGCGAACTGCGTGAGCTGCTCGATTCCGGGAAGAACGTGGCGTTGATCGACGTCCGCGAGCCGGTCGAGTGGGAGATCAATCACATCGCCGGCGCCGAGCTCATCCCGAAGTCGGCGATCGAGTCCGGCGAGGGCCTGTCGAGGTTGCCACACGACCGCACACCGGTGCTGTACTGCAAGACCGGGGTTCGCTCCGCGGAAATGCTGGCGGTGGTGAAGAAGGCGGGTTTCGCCGATGCGATGCACCTGCAGGGCGGCATCGTGGCCTGGGCGAAGCAAATCGATCCCGACATGGTGCTCTACTGACGGCTACTTTGCGTCGCGACAATTTAGGCTGTCGGGGTGGCTGACGGGGTGAGTGATGAGCGCCCGCCTGAGCATGTACTGGCCGCGTTCGGTCTCAAGAGCCACGATCCCGAACCGCTGGGGGCGGGTTGGGAAGGTGGCTTCAAGTGCGGCGAGGTGGTGCTGTCGGTGATCGCCGACCACGCCAGGGCCGCCTGGTCGGCGAAAGCGCGCGAGACGTTGTTCGTCGACGGGGTCCGGCTGGCGCGGCCGGTGCGGTCGACCGACGGACGCTACGTGGTCTCGGGTTGGCGGGCAGACACATTCGTCGCCGGTAGCCCGGAGCCCCGCCACGACGAGGTCGTGTCGGCGGGGGTGCGGTTGCACGAGGCGACCGCCAAACTCGAACGGCCGAGGTTCCTGACCCAGGCGCCGGTCGCTCCGTGGAGCGATGTCGACGTGTTCATCGCCGCCGACCGGGCCGCGTGGGAGGAACGTCCGCTGCATTCACTGCCGCCCGGCGCGCTGGTGGCTCCGGGATCGGCCGACGGCGAGCGGTCGGTGGAACTGATCAATCAGCTGGCCGGCTTGCGTAAGCCCACCAAGAGTCCCAACCAGCTGGTGCACGGCGATCTGTACGGCACCGTGTTGTTCGCGGGAACGGCGGCACCGGGCATCACCGACATCACCCCCTATTGGCGGCCGGCATCGTGGGCGGCCGGGGTGGTCGTCGTCGACGCGCTGGCGTGGGGTGAGGCCGACGACGGTCTGATCGAGCGGTGGGACGCGTTGCCGGAGTGGCCGCAGATGCTGTTGCGCGCGTTGATGTTCCGGCTCGCCGTACATGCACTGCATCCACGCTCGACGGCGGCCGCGTTCCCCGGTTTGGCCCGTACCGCCGCGTTGATCCGGCTGGTTCTCTAGAACGTGTGTCGGGTCTGCGCCAGGTCGATCCGGCCGTCGTGGGCCAGTACACCTTCGGCGCGCAGCAATTCGAGTTGACGGGTCGTCAGATGAGCGGCCGGACGCCCGGACGCGGTGATCACCCGATGCCACGCCAGGTCAGAGGAATCGGTGCGCATGATCCAGCCGACGATGCGCGGACTGGAAAGCTGTGCCGCCGAAGCGATGTCACCGTAGGTCGCGACCCGGCCTGGAGGGATGGCCGCGACCAGCTCACGCACCCGCTCGACTTGCGCGTCGGTGATCGGGGCCATCGCTACGGCTCCAGCAGATCCCGGATGACCTTCGCGGTCTCCTCCGGTTTGGCGTGCGACACCATGTGCTGGCACGCGAAGTCGGCCACGGTGAAATCGTCGCCGAGCCGGCCTGCGAGGCCGTCGAGCAATTCCGGACTGACGTACGGCGGATCCGTCCACTGCGCGCGTACCAGCGTCGTCGGAGTCCCGGTACGTGGCAGCACGATATCGCGAGCGAGCTCACTCCAATACGACATCATCGCGGGCACACAGATCCGCCAGCCGAAGCGGCCGTTCGGCAGTTCGATCAGGTGCTCGTCGAGATCCTCGTCGAGTTCGGCCGGGTCCACGTCGGCCCATGAGCCGCTGAACTTCTCGGTGCGGGCCTCGTCGCGGTCGGGGTAGTCGGGGGAGGACAGCATCGAGTCGGCGATCTCGCGCATCCACTGCCCGTCCAGGCCGATCGCGGGATCCAGCAGCACCAACCCGGACACCAGGTCCGGGTAGGCGGCCGCGAGATTCAGTGCGATCGCACCGCCGAAGGAGTGGCCCACCACCAGCACCGGCCCGTCGGCGTCGTCCTCCAGCAGGCTCGCCAGCGCCGCGACATTGGCGTCGATGGTCCACGGGGCCGACCACGACGACCGGCCGTGCCCGATCAGATCGGGTGCGGCCATGGCGAACTCCGGCAGGTGGTTCTCCGACAGCGCGCGCCAGCGACGGCCGTGGCCGGTCAGACCGTGGATGGCCAGGATCCGGATCGGTCCGGGCGGCCCGAAACGGTGGACGTGAAGATCGTGGGTCACGGGTCCCATGCTGCCAGTTAGGAGCGGGCTGGGGGCACCCCCCGCCGAAGGCTAGGGGGAGAGCGCAGCGACCCGGGGATTTGCAGGTTTTGTCGGTGGTGCGTGGTGACATACCCGCATGACCTCCGCACTGCTGGCCCGGGCGACCGAACCTGCCGATGTGCTGCGCCCGGAGTTGCGTGGCACGGTTCGTATCGTCGGCGGCCCGGGCACCGGCAAGACCACTCTGCTGGTGGCGGCGGCCGCGGCACACATCGCCGCGGGGACCGACCCGGAATCCGTTCTGCTGCTGACGGGTTCGGGCCGCTTGGCCGGCGCCACCCGCAGCGCGCTGACCGCCCGGCTGCTCGCGGCTCGCTCGGCTGAGCCGTGCCGCGCGGTGGTGCGGGAGCCGCTGGTCCGGTCGGTGCACAGCTACGCCTTCGCGGTCCTGCGGCAGGCCGCCGCCCGCGCTGGTGACCCGCCGCCGCGGCTGGTCACCGGGGCGGAGCAGGATGGCATCATCCGCGAATTGCTGGCCGGTGATCTCGAGGACGGTGACACGTCGGCGTCGCGGTGGCCGCAGGTCCTCCGCCCCGCGCTGACCACCGGCGGGTTCGCCAACGAGCTTCGGGATCTGTTGGCCCGCTGCGCCGAGCGGGGAGTGGATCCGCAGCACCTGCAACGCATCGGCCGGTTATCCGGGCGGCCCGAGTGGGCGGCCGCGGGGCGCTTCGCCCAGCAGTACGAACAGGTGATGCTGCTGCGCGCGGCCGTGGGCACCGCCGCGCCACAGGCCACGGTGCCTGCGCTCGGCGCGGCAGAGCTGGTCGGTGCCGCGCTGGAGGCGCTGGCATCCGATCCCGAACTGCTGGCGGCCGAACGGTCTCGAATCCGGTTGCTGCTCATCGACGATGCCCAGCACCTCGACCCGCAGGCCGCGCGGCTGGTCCGGGTGTTGGCGGCCGGCACGGAACTGACTCTGCTTGCCGGGGACCCGAATCAGGCAGTCTTCGGCTTCCGCGGCGCCGACCCGGCTGTGCTGACGGCAGCCGAGACCCCGGTGGTCGAGCTGGGCCGTTCACACCGGTGCGCGCCCGCGGTGGCCCGTGCGATCAGCGGGATCGCCGCCGGGCTGCCGGGCAACAGCGCGTGGCGCGTGCTCGACGGCAATGCCGGTGACGACGGATCGGTCAGTGTGCGTATCGCCGGTTCGGCGCACGCCGAGGCGGCGTTGATCGCCGACACGCTGCGCCGCGCGCATCTCGTCGACGGTGTGCCGTGGTCGCAGCTGGCCGTCATCGTCCGGTCGCCGTCGGCGGCCGCGGCCCTGCCGCGTGCGCTGGCCGGTGCCGGTGTTCCGGTCGATGCGGCTCAGCTGGCCGGACCCGTCGCCGAACAGCCTGCGGCGCAAGCGCTGCTGGGTGTGCTGGCGGCGACCGCCGACGGTCTGACCGGCGAGCAGGCGGTGTCGCTGCTGACCGGCCCGATCGGCCGGGTGGACCCGGTGACCCTGCGCCAGCTGCGCCGGGCGTTGCTCCGCGGCGGTTCCGGCGAATTCGGCGAGCAGCTGGTCGCGGCGCTCACCACCGGTCCGGTAGATCTGCCGGCAACACTGGCGCGCCCGGTGAACCGGGTGCGTGCGGTGCTGACGGCGGCGGCCCGCGGACATCGCGGGCACCGCGACCCGCGCTACACCCTGTGGCAGGCGTGGGAGCGCAGCGGGCTGCAGCGCCGCTGGCTGTCGACGGCCGAGCGCGGCGGAACCGAAGGCGCGCTGGCCGACCGGAACCTGCACGCGGTCACCGCGTTGTTCGACATCGCCGACGACTACGTCACCCGCACCACCGGGGCGTCGCTGCGGGGGTTCGTGGATCATGTTGCGGGCCTGCAACTTCCACCGGTCAGCGGCGACGGACAGCCGGCATCGGAGACCGTCGCGGTGCTCAGTCCGCACGCGGCGCTCGAGCGTGACTGGGACCTGGTGGTGATCGCCGGCCTGCAGGACGGCCTGTGGCCCAACACCACACCCCGCGGTGGCGTGCTGGGCACTCAGCGGCTGCTGGACGTCCTCGACGGTCTGGGAGACGACGTGTCGGCGCGGGCGCCGCTGCTGGCCGAGGAACGCAGACTGCTCATCGCCGCGATGGGCCGTGCCCGGCGGGGGCTGCTGATCACGGCCGTCGACAGCGATGCCGGTGACGATGCGGCGCTGCCCTCGCCGTTCGTCGCCGAGCTCGAGGCGTACGCATGCGCGGATGACGTGCGGCCCGCCCAGCCGGTCGTCGCCCCGCCGGTGCTGGCACCGTCGGCCGTCGTCGGCCGGCTGCGGGCGGTGGTGTGCGCGCCCGCGGGTACGGTCAGCGACGGTGAACGCGCCACCGCTGCACAACAATTGGCACGGCTGGCCGCGGACGGTGTGGCCGGTGCCGACCCGGCACAGTGGTACGGGATGACCTCGGTCAGCACCGCCGAACCGCTGTGGAGCGATGATCAGCACACCGTCACCCTGAGCCCCTCGACCGTGCAGACGCTCACCGACTGCCCGCTGCGCTGGCTGGCCGAACGGCACGGCGGCACGGAACGCCGCGACCTGCGCTCGACCTTGGGGTCGGTGGTGCACGCCCTGATCGCCGGGTCGGCGACCGGCGCGGAGCAGTTGGTGGTTGAGCTGGAAAAGCTCTGGAGCACAATTCCGTTCGACTCGGCCTGGTATGCCGACAATGAATTGGATCGGCACCGCGCCATGCTCGAGGCGTTCGTGGCGTGGCGTTCGGCGACCCGCCACGAGCTGACCGAGATCGGTACCGAGGTCGCCGTCGACGGTGTGATCGCCGAGCCCGGCGAAGGTCAGCCTGGGGTGCGGGTGCGCGGGCGGGTCGACCGGCTCGAGCGCGACGCGGAGGGCCGGCTGGTGATCGTCGACGTCAAGACCGGGAAGAGCCCCGTCACCAAGGACGACGCGCAGCGCCACGCCCAACTCGGGCTGTACCAGCTGGCCATCGCCGAAGGGGCACTGGCCGACGGGGACCGTCCAGGCGGCGGCCGGCTGGTCTACGTCGCCAAACCGAACGCATCAGGCGCCACCGAACGCGAACAGTCCGCACTCACCGCGGACAGCACAGCGCAGTGGCACCAGACCGTGCAACAGGCGGCGGCCGCGACGGCGGGACCGCAGTTCATCGCCCGGGTCAATGACGGCTGCGCACACTGCCCCATGCGCCCGTCCTGCCCTGCGCACACCGCACCGGGAACGGAGTCGTCATGACCTACAGCCCCGTCGAACTCGCTGAGGCCCTTGGTCTTCCGACGCCAACCGAGGAGCAGGCCGCGGTCATCGCTGCCCCGCCCGGCCCGCTCGTCGTCATCGCCGGCGCCGGTGCGGGCAAGACCGAGACCATGGCCGCGCGGGTGGTGTGGCTGGTGGCCAATGGATTCGCCGATCCCGGTCAGGTGCTCGGCCTGACCTTCACCCGCAAGGCGGCCGGGCAGCTGCTGCGCCGGGTGCGGTCCCGGCTGGCCCGCCTGGCGGGTCACCTCGGAGGCGCCGCGCCGCAGGGAGCGCCGACGGTGAGCACCTACCACGCCTTCGCCGGTGCGTTGCTGCGCGAGTATGGACCGCTGCTTCCGGTGGAACCTGACGCCCGGCTGCTCACCGAAACCGAGTTGTGGCAACTGGCTTTCGACGTGGTCAGCAGCTACCCCGGGCCGTTGGACACCACCAAGGACCCGGCCGGTGTCACCGCGATGGTGCTCAAGCTGTCCGGCGAACTGGCCGAGCACCTGGTCGATACCGACCAGCTGCTGGGCACCCACCTCGAACTCGACCGACTGGTGCATCACCTGCCGGCCGGGCGGTATCAACGTGATCGCGGCCCGAGCCAGTTCCTGCTCGGCATGCTGGCCACCCAGACCGAGCGAACCGCCCTGGTACCGCTGATCGACGCGCTCCATGCACGGATGCGCGCCGACAAGGTGATGGACTTCGGCGCACAGATGTCGGCCGCGGCGCGGTTGGCCTCGACCTGCCCGCAGGTGGGGGAGCAGCTTCGCGCCCGCTACCGCGTTGTGCTGCTCGACGAATATCAGGACACCGGCCACGCCCAGCGAATCGCGCTGTCGTCGCTGTTCGGGGCCGGCGCCGACGAAGGCCTGGCGTTGACCGCGGTCGGCGATCCGATCCAGTCGATCTACGGTTGGCGCGGCGCGTCGGCGACCAACCTGCCGCGGTTCACCACCGACTTCCCGCAGGCCGACGGGTCCCCGGCGCCCACACTCGAACTGCGCACCAGCTGGCGCAACCCGCCGACCACATTGCACATCGCCAACGAGATCTCCGCCGAAGCCCGCCGTCGCTCGGTCGCAGTCCGAGCGCTGCGGGCCCGCCCCGGCGCCGAGGCCGGCGCGGTGCGTTGCGCGCTGCTCACCGACGTGGCCTCCGAGCGGGAGTGGGTCGCCGACCACATCGCGGCGCGCTACGCCGAGGCGGCGGCAGACAACGCTGAGCCGCCGACCGCCGCGGTGCTGGTGCGGCGCAACGCCGACGCCGGCCCGATCGCCGAGGCGCTCAGCGCCCGCGGCATGCCCGTCGAAGTCGTCGGTCTGGCCGGTCTGCTGTCGATCCCGGAGGTCGCCGATGTGGCGGCGATGGTTCGACTGGTCGCCGATCCGGCCGCCGGCGCGGCGGCGATGCGGGTGCTGACGGGTCCACGCTGGCAACTCGGCGCCGCCGACCTCGCCGCGCTGTGGCGGCGCGCCATGGCGATCGACGGGGCTCGGCAGGCGGCTGTCACCGCTGAAGAGATCATTGCCTCCGCCGCGCCCGATGCCGACACCGCGAGCTTGGCCGACGCGTTGGCCGACCCGGGTCCGGCCACGGCGTACTCGCTTGAGGGACACCGTCGTATCACCGATCTCGCCGGTGAATTGGCCCGACTGCGAACGCTATTGGGCCACCCGGTCACCGAACTCGTCGGCGAGGTGCGGCGCGTCCTCGGCGTCGATGTTGAGGTGCGGGCCACCCGGCCCGTCGCCGCGGGCTGGGCCGGTGCCGAGCACCTCGACCGGTTCGCCGACGTGGTCGCCGACTATGCGACCCGGCCCGGGGCATGCATCAGCGGGCTGCTGGCCTACCTCGATGCGGCCGCGGTCGTGGAGAACGGTCTGGCGCCTGCCGAGGTCAACGTGGCCACCGGGCGCGTGCAGGTGCTGACCGTGCACGCCGCGAAGGGACTCGAATGGCAGGTGGTGGCGGTCCCGCACCTGTCCGCGCGGGTGTTTCCGTCCACCGCCTCCAAGCGGACCTGGCTCTCCGACCCGGCCGACCTGCCGCCGCTGCTGCGCGGGGATCGGGCTGCCGCCGGTCTGCATGGTGTGCCGGTGCTGGACACCGAACACGTCAACGATCGAAAAGCGTTGGCCGACAGCATCATGGCGCACAAGAAGCAGCTCGAGCAGCGCCGCCTCGATGAGGAACGCCGACTGCTCTACGTCGCGATCACGCGAGCCGAGGACACCCTGCTGCTGTCCGGGCACCACTGGGGTTCCACGGAAAGCACACCGCGCGGGCCGTCGGATTTCCTGCACGAGATCAAGGACATCATCGACGCCGCCGATGCGGCGGGGCAACCGTGCGGCGTGGTGGAACAGTGGGCCCCAGAGCCTGCTGACGGTGAACGAAACCCGTTGCGCGACAGCGTCCGGGAAGCGGTCTGGCCCGCCGACCCGCTCGGCCGCACCCGCCCCGACATCGAGCAGGGCGCCGCGCTGGTCCGGTCGGCGCTGGCCGGCGCAATCCCGGACTCCGGCGAGGACCCGGAGAACTGGGCCGCCGACGTCGACGCGCTGCTGGCCGAACGGGCGCGGATCGCCGCGCCGCCGCCGGTGCAGCTACCCGGGCAGCTGTCGGTCAGCGCACTGGTCGAACTCGACCGCGATCCGGCGGCGCTGCGCCGGCTGACCCGCAGGCTGCCGTCGCGGCCCGATCCGCACGCGATCCTGGGCACTGCATTCCACGAATGGGTGCAGCGCTTCTACGGCGCCGAGCGGCTCTTCGACCTCGACGACCTGCCGGGAGCCGTCGACGGCGCCGCCACTGAGACCGCGGAGCTGACCGTTCTGCAGGACGCATTCACGAAATCGCCGTGGGCGGCGCGCACTCCGGTCGACGTCGAGGTGCCGTTCGAGATGGCGATCGGCGACACGGTGGTGCGCGGACGCATCGACGCGGTGTTCGCCGATGCCGATGGCGGGATGACCGTCGTCGACTGGAAGACCGGCGAACCGCCGGCCGACGACGACGCCAAAAGACACGCGGCCGTGCAGCTTGCGGTCTATCGCCTGGCGTGGGCGGCGATCAAGAGCTGCCCGGAGTCGCACGTCCGGGCGGTGTTCCACTATGTGCGTGCCGGTGTCACCGTGACGCCGGAAAACCTTTCCGGCCCAGAGGAATTGGTGGCCTTGCTCGCCGAAGCTAGTAGCGGGGAGCGTTGCGCCTGATGGCCAACGCCTGGGTGATCATCGGAATCTGCAGCGGCAACCGGGCCAGCGCCACCAGTTTCATCGGCAACGGCTTGTCCTTCCACAACCGGCACATGTTGACGTTGGCCGGGAACACCGCGAGATACAACGCGATCGCGAACAGCGCGGCAGCGCGACGAGTCCGGGGCACCAGCAGCATGGTCCCGATGCCGACCTCGGCCACTCCGGAGGCGTAGGTGTAGAACCGGGCGTCGCCCGGGAGCTCCGCGGGCACGATCTCATCGAAGGGCTTGGGCGCCACGAAGTGCCCGACGCCGATGCCGATGAGCATCAGCGCGGCGCGGTAGGCAGGCAGCTGGCTGGGGCTGCGTGAAGGTTCGAGTTCGGTAGTCGTCGTCGGCATGGGTACATAATGCTGGAGTGGTGGCGCTCACGACGAGAGGGTTGGGCTTGACGACGGAGTCGCGTGGCCAAGGGTAGGTTGCGGCGCAGGCTCGAGGCGATCGACGAGAACCTGGCAGCCAAGCCCGACAGCGCACTCGTCGATTACCTGCACATCCCGGAGAAGTTCGTCAGTCCGGGCCGCCGCATCGCCCGTCGGTTGATCTACGCCCTGACCGCGCTGTTCCTGGCGGTCTTCATCGTCTACCTCGACCGGGACGGCTACCGGGACGTCCGCGACGGGCCGCTGACCTTCCTGGACTGCCTGTACTACGCCACCGTCTCGCTCTCGACCACCGGCTACGGCGACATCACCCCGTACACCGAGACCGCGCGTCTGGTGAACGTCTTGGTCATCACCCCGCTTCGGGTGGCATTCCTGATCGTCTTGGTCGGTACCACCGTCGAAACCCTGACCACGGCGTCGCGGCAGGCTCTCAAGATCCAGCGTTGGAGGAACAGCGTGCGCAACCACACCGTCGTCATCGGCTACGGGACGAAGGGCAGGACGGCGGTGGCCGCGATGATCGGCGACGGTGTCGCGCCGGCCGACATCGTCGTCGTCGACACCGATCAACCGTCGCTCGACCGGGCCAACGCCGCCGGACTGGTCACCGTACGCGGGGACGCCAACAAGTCCGATGTGCTGCGGCTGGCCGGCGCCCAGCACGCCAATTCGATCATCGTGGCCACCAATAGCGATCCGACCGCGGTGCTGGTCACGCTGACCGCACGCGAGCTGGCCCCGAAAGCCAAGATCATCGCCGCGGTGCGGGAAGCCGAGAACCAGCATCTGCTGCGTCAGTCCGGCGCCGACTCGGTGGTGGTGTCCTCGGAGACCGCAGGCCGGTTGCTGGGCATCGCGACCACCACGCCCAGCGTCGTCGAGATGATCGAAGACCTGCTGACCCCGGATGCCGGCTTCGCGATCGCCGAGCGCGAGGTCGAGCACAAGGAGGTCGGCGGCTCTCCGCGCCACCTGCCCGACATCGTGCTGGGCGTGGTGCGCGGCGGGAAGCTGCTGCGCGTCGACGATCCGGACGTCGATGCCCTGGAAACCACCGACCGGCTGCTCTACGTTCGCGCCACCGGAGAAGACTGACAGCGTGGCTTTCCGACTTCGTAACGTTCCGCTGCTGTCCCGGGTTGGCGCCGACCGTGCCGATCATCTGCGTACCGACGTCGACGCCGCCATCGCCGGCTGGGCCGATGCCGCGCTGCTGCGCGTCGACCACCGCAACCAGGTGATGGTCGCCGACGGCCGGGTGTCGCTGACGGCGGCGGCCAAGCACGCCGATGCGCCGCCGCCCGATGCGGTGTTCCTGGGCCGCCTGGAGGACGGCCGGCACGTATGGGCGGTGCGCGCCGCCCTGGAGGCCCCCGAGCACGGTGAGGGCGAGGTGTCGGATCTGCGCCGTGGCGGTCAGCAGATCGACGACGTCAGCGCTCAATTGCTGGCCTCCGCGCTGGCCCTGCTGAACTGGCACGAGCACGCCCGGTACAGCGCTGTGGACGGGTCACCGACCAAAGCGGTCAAAGCGGGTTGGTCGCGGCTGAATCCGCTCACCGGCCACGAGGAGTTCCCCCGCATCGACCCGGCGATCATCGTGTTGATTCACGACGGTCATGACCGGGCGGTGCTGGCCCGCCAGACCGTGTGGCCGCAGCGGTTGTTCTCGCTGCTCGCCGGCTTCGTCGAGGCGGGGGAGTCGTTCGAGAGCTGCGTGGTGCGCGAGGTCAACGAGGAGATCGGCCTCTCGGTGCGCGACGTCGAGTATTTGGGCAGTCAGCCGTGGCCGTTCCCGCGGTCACTGATGGTGGGGTTCCACGCCATCGGCGATCCCGAGCAGGAGTTCGTCTTCCACGACGGCGAGATCGCCGAGGCGGCCTGGTTCACCCGAGCCGAGGTCCGCGAAGCGCTCGAGCACGGCGACTGGAGCAGCGATTCATCGTCGAAACTGCTGCTGCCCGGCTCGATCTCGATCGCTCGCGAGATCATCGAATCCTGGGCGCACGCCACCTAGCGCCCAAACCGACGATTGGCAGCGAAAGTGCGAGAAGAACGCTGCAATCCGTCGATCTCGGCGCGGGCTTACGACGCCAGCTTGGCCTGTACGTCTTTCAGGCTCGGGTTGGTCAGCGCCGAACCGTCGGAGAACTTCACGGTCGGGACGGTCTGGTTGCCGTTGTTGACTGACATGACGAACTTGGCGGCGTCCGGGTCGTGCTCGATGTCGACTTCGGTGAACGCGATGCCCGCCGATTTCAGCGCGGTCTTCAGGCGCTTGCAGTAGCCGCACCACACGGTGGAGTACATGGTGAGCTGGGGATCGTTGCCACTCATGGGCTCGAACCTATCTTCAGCGCCAAACGTGCAATGTCCCCACCCCCTGCCAAGATGGAGCGCATGCCGGTGACCGTCGACCATCTGACCGGCCTCGACGACGAACAGCGCGAGGCCGTGCTGGCCGCCCGGGGGCCGTTGTGTGTGCTGGCCGGTGCCGGCACCGGTAAGACCCGCACGATCACCCACCGGATCGCGCACCTGGTCGCCAACGGTCATGTCGCCGCCGGTCAGGTCCTGGCGGTGACGTTCACCTCGCGCGCCGCGGGGGAGATGCGTTCCCGGTTGCGTGCCATGGACGCGCAGAACATGGGTGCCCCGGTCGGATCGGTGCAGGCGCTGACGTTCCACGCCGCCGCGCTACGTCAGCTGCGGTACTTCTGGCCGCGGGTGGTCGGTGACACGGGCTGGCAGCTGCTGGACACCAAGTTCTCCGTCGTCGCGCAGGCCGCCAGCCGGGCCCGGCTGCAGGTCAGTACCGATGACGTGCGTGACCTGGCCGGCGAAATCGAATGGGCCAAGGCCTCATTGATCAGCCCGGAGGGCTACGCCGCCGCGGTGGCCAAGATCCAGCGCGACATCCCGCTGGACGCCGCGAAGGTCGCGACCGTCTACGCCGGCTACGAGAAGCTCAAAGCCAACCGCGACGGCATCGCGCTGCTGGATTTCGACGACCTGCTGCTGCACACCGCCGGCGCGATCGAGAACGACGCGGCGGTGGCCGCTGAGTTCCGGGACCGCTACCGCTGCTTCGTCGTCGACGAGTATCAGGACGTGACACCGCTGCAGCAGCGGGTGCTCGACGCGTGGCTGGGCAACCGCGACGACCTGACCGTCGTCGGCGACGCCAACCAGACCATCTACTCGTTCACCGGCGCCTCGCCGCGCTACCTGCTCGATTTCTCCCGCCAGTTCCCCGATGCGACGGTGGTCCGCCTCGAGCGGGACTACCGCTCCACCCCGCAGGTGGTGTCACTGGCCAACCGGGTGATCGCGGCGGCGCGCGGCCGGGTGGCGGGCAGCAAGCTGCACCTGATCGGTCAGCGCGAACCCGGCCCGTCACCGACGTTCCACGAACATCCCGACGAGGTCGCCGAAGCGGCGTCCGTCGCGCGATCGATCAAGCGTCTGGTCGAATCCGGAACGCCCGCAGCCGAAATCGCGGTGCTGTATCGCATCAACGCGCAATCCGAGGCGTACGAGGAGGCGCTCACCGAGGCCGGCATCCCGTTCCAGGTGCGCGGCGGTGAGGGGTTCTTCAGCCGCCAGGAGATCAGGCAGTCGCTGCTGGCGCTGCAGCGAGCCGCTGAACGCCAAACCGAAGGCCCGCTACCCGAGATCGTGCGCCAGATCCTCGAACCGCTCGGCCTGACCGACGAACCGCCGGCCGGCACCAAGGCCAGGGAGCGCTGGGAGGCGTTGACCGCGCTGGCCGACCTGGTCGATGACGAGGTCGCCGCCCGCCCGCAGTTGGATCTGCCTGCGCTGGTCGCCGAGCTCAGGGTGCGCGCCGACGCCCGCCACCCACCGGTGGTGCAGGGTGTGACGCTGGCCTCGCTGCACGCCGCCAAGGGATTGGAATGGGACGCGGTGTTCCTGGTCGGCCTCGCCGACGGCACGCTGCCGATCTCGCACGCGCTGGCGCACGGCCCCGACAGTGAGGCGGTGGAGGAGGAGCGCCGCCTGCTGTACGTCGGAATCACCCGCGCCCGAATGCATTTGGAGCTCAGCTGGGCACTGGCCCGAACGCCGGGCGGCCGGCAGGGTCGGCGTCCGTCCCGATTCCTCAACGGCATCGCACCGCAGACCCAGGCCGAGCCGACGCCGAGCCGGCCCCGCAGGCAGAAGGGCGCGACACCGCGCTGCCGGGTCTGCAACGCGGTGCTGAGTACGGCGCCGTCAATCATGTTGCGCCGCTGCGAAACCTGCTCGGTCGACGTCGATGACGAACTCCTCGGCCAGCTCAAGGATTGGCGGCTGCGGACCGCCAAGGAACTGAAAGTGCCTGCCTACGTTGTCTTCACCGACAACACGCTGATCGCGATTGCCGAGTCGCTGCCCGCCGACGATGCGGCGCTGGTGGCGATCCCCGGCATCGGGGCGCGCAAGCTCGAGCAGTTCGGACCCGACGTGCTCGAGCTGGTGCGCGCCCGCCAGTAGGTCAGCGGCCCGGGCCGTAGTTCCCGGTCCGGGTGGTCGCGTTGGTCCCGTTCTCCGCGTGTCCGGAGGTGCCCTGTCCGGTGTAGCTGCTGACGTCCCCGACACCTTGGCTTGCAAAGCCGCCAGGGTGGTTGGCGGTGGCGCCCCCGGTGTAGCTCGACGGGCCGCCCACTCCGACGCTGGCCCCGGTGCAGTGCTGGTGGCACAGGTCGTTGGACGTTGAACCGCCCGTGTAGCTCGACGGTCCGCCGACACCTGCGCTGGGTCCGAACCCGGCGCCGGCGATCGCGCCCGATTCACCACCGGTCGGGTCCTCCGCGGCGGCGACAGGGGAGCCGCTCAGCGCGGTCGCCGCGAAGAGGGTTACGCAGCCGACCAGTTGAAGATTTCGGCGGCGCCGAATCAGACTGTGCTTGAGGTCATTTCGAGCGAGAAATTTCATGCCTCAAGCATGTCCGCGGAACCCGACCGGGTCACGAGACTCATAGTGAAGTCAAATGTGCGCCTGTCGGGCAAGCCGGGTTCCGTTATCCCGGGCCGTAATTGACTGTCCGCGTGGTCGTGTTGGTGCCGTTGAGAGTGGTTCCGGACGTGCCCTGGCCGGTGTAGCTGTTGACTCCGCCGACCCCCAAACTGGCGGTGCCTTGCGCATTGTTGGCCGTGGAGCCGCCGGTATAGCTGGACGGCCCGCCGACTCCGACCGACGCGCCCGAGCAGATCGCGGCCGTGGAGGTGCCGGTGTACGTCGACGGGTCGCCGCAGAAGCCGGAGGACGTGGATCCGCCGGTGTAGCTGGATGTGCCTCCCACGCCGAGGGACGGTCCGCCCCCGGCGCCGGTCACTGCGCCTGATTCGCCATCGGCCGGTGCCCAATCGGGCGCCGCGGATGCCGTGAAGGCACTGCTCATCGGGATCGCCGCGGCCCAGGCCAGCGCACAGCTCACAGCAATGATTTGCTTTTTGTTCATCTTCAGGCACCTTTCCGTTCGGTATTTAGCCGTATTGGTGTGCTATGTGCCTGAGGCTACGCCGCTAAGCCCTCCCGTCGTTGTAATTAAGCCTTCAGCTAAGTGCCCGGAGGTCCGGTGCAGAAAGCACTACTCCGCGATACCGCGGCGTTGAGCTGCGGTATCGCGGAGTTGCGTGTGAAGGAAAAGGTCTTCAGACCGCAACGGCGGTGCCGTCGCGGAGACCCTGCATCAACCCAGTGCGGCGATGGCGGCGTCGTAGTCGGGTTCTTGACCGATCTCGGGGACCAGCTCGGTGTAGGCCACCTTGCCGTCGGCGCCGACGACCACGACCGCGCGGCCCAGCAGGCCCGCCATCGGCCCGTCGGTGATGGTGATGCCGAAGTCCTCACCGAAGCTGCTGCGGAACGCCGACGCGGCCACAGCGTTCTCGATGCCCTCGGCCCCGCAGAATCGCTTCAGCGCGAACGGCAGGTCCTTGGAGATGTTGACCACCGGCGCGCCGGTGGCTGCCGCGCGCTCATTGAACGTCCGCACGCTGGTGGCGCACACCGGGGTGTCGACGGAGGGAAAGATGTTGAGCACCAAGGCTTTTCCATCGAACTGGCTGCTGGCCAGGTCGCCGAGGTCGGTGCCGGTCAAAGTGAAGGCGGGGGCCTGGGCGCCGACGGCGGGCAGGTCTCCAACGGTGTTGATCGGGTTTCCACGCAGGGTTATCTGTGCCATGGGAATTAGTTTCTCAGGACCGGCGTTGCGGCTGCAGAGCGGGTCAGCCCCGGTGGCTTCGCCGGTTGTCCTGCCAGATTGAAACCACGCAGCGGTTGTTCGAGTAGCGGTCAGCGTGAGTTCAACCTCGGCGAGCTGCCGGGAGGTCCTACAGGGTTAAAACCGCAGGTCAGAAAATCGCTTGTAGCGAAACGGTGTTAGGGTTTAGCCTCTGAAACGAATCCTGAGCCGATCGATGGCTACAGGGCGGCGTGAGGAAAGGAGGGACCGACGATGATCAGCAGCACCACGAACTTTGGCGTAGCCGCAGTTGCGCGTCGTGCGTGGTCCTTCCGTGCCGTCATGGCGACCCCCACGCATCAGGCTTTCGCTGCTTACGCCGCCCACGCGGCCGCCGCTATTTCGGCGCAGCGTAAGCGTCGCGTCAACGCCGCCCCGACGATCGCGTCCGTGGACAGGAGCTTCATCTAGGAAAGCTCCCAGACACAGCCACTGGCCACGGACCCGAAGTCAAAGGATCCGTGGCCTTTGTGATTCCACCCGATTCCTGGCCCGGATCCGAAGTAGAGATAGAGCCTTTCGACCAGGAAGCAGGTGAGCGAGACATGTCGACATCGACAGTCCGCGAGGAGAAGCTGCCGGTGTTGCCGTGCCACGACGGGAATCCCGACTTGTGGTTCGCCGAGAGTCCCATGGAGCTGGAGCGCGCGAAGGTGCTCTGCGGGGACTGTCCGATCCGGCGGCAATGCCTTGCCGCCGCGTTGGACCGCGGTGAGCCGTGGGGAGTTTGGGGCGGCGAGATCATCGAGCGCGGCAGCATCGTGGAGCGCAAGCGGCCACGGGGGCGTCCGCGCAAGGACGTGATCGCGGCCTAGCGGGTCGGGTCCGAGCCGGCTAGTGCGCCGGCTCGGGCTCGACGAATCCTGGCACGAACTTCGCAGCCAGCTCCCGAGTCGGAACGTGGGCGTCGAGCTGACACGAGATCGCCACGGTCGACGCGATCACCCGCAGCGGGATTGCCAGTTTGGCCGGCAGATCCATCGCCCGGGCGGTCCTGATCTGCTCCGCTGAGACGTTCATATTCGCCGCTGCCATCTTCTGCAGCCACCGGCGGGTGTAGTGAAAGACGTCGACCTCGATGGGCTCGACGTACTGGCGCAGCATGTCGTCGATCTCGCGGACCGAGACCTGCTCACCCTTCTGGATGAAGCCGACGCGTTCCATCGCGGGCAGCAGTTCGTCGTACTTCTTGTCGCGGGCCAGACAGATGATCTGACCGATCTCGACGGGCAGCCCATCCGGCAGCGGGCCGACCGCGCCGAAGTCGATGACGCCCATCCGGCCGTCGGGCAGCATCATGAAGTTTCCGGGATGCGCGTCCCCGTGGATCATGCCGAGCCGTGCCGGTGCGTCGAAGGTGAGCTCGATAAGCCGTGTGCCACACAGGTCTCGCTCGTCGGGCGTGCCATCCCGGATGATCTGCGCCATCGGGGTGCCGTCGATCCACTCGGAGATCATCACCTTCGGCGCGCTGGCGACCACGTGCGGCACGACGAAATGCGGATGGCCCTGATAGGCCTTCGCGAAGGCGCGCTGGTTGTCGGCCTCGAGCCGGTAGTCCAACTCCATCTCGGTGCGTTCGATCAGCTCGTCGACCACGCCCTCCACATCGGCGCCCGGCGCGAGTTGTTTGAACACACTGACCAGACGTTGCATGGTCTTCAGGTCGGCGCGCAGTGCCTCGTCGGCGCCGGGGTACTGGATCTTGACCGCCACCTCGCGACCGTCCGACCACACCCCCTTGTGCACCTGGCCGATGCTGGCCGACGCGACCGGGGTGTCGTCGAAAGACTGGAAGCGCTCACGCCATTTGGTGCCGAGTTGGCCGTCGAGCACGCGATGCACCTTCGCCGCCGGCAGTGGCGGAGCGTCCTTCTGCAGCTTGGTCAGGGCCTCGCGGTACGGCTCGCCGAACTCCGGGGGGATGGCGGCTTCCATCACCGACAGCGCCTGGCCGACCTTCATGGCTCCGCCCTTGAGCTCACCGAGCACGGTGAACAACTGGTTGGCAGCCTTCTCCAACAGCTCGGCCTGGACCTCGTCTTTCGACTTACCGGTCAGTCGTTTGCCCAAGCCCAGCGCCGCCCTGCCGGCGAAGCCGACCGGGATGGTCGCCAGCTTGACGTTGCGGGCCGCGCGGCCTCGCTTGATGTCTGCCACCAGACCATCATCCCTGACGGCGGTCTCCTGGCAACCATGGATGTCAGCATTCGCAGCGTGGATGCCGTGACCAGCGGCGAGCCGTGATCGTGTTGTTACTCACATCGACCTGCAGGGTGGTGTTCAGGGTCGTCGGGGGAGCGCCGGCGGCTTCCTGTCCGCGCACCGCGGTGATGATGCGCTGTAACTGGCCGAGCGCGACCGCAGCGGTTGCTAGAACGGTCGGACGGTCGGCGGTACCGATCACGTCCCGTAGCTGAGCGGCCACCGCGGGCCAGGCGCCGTCCCGGTCGGTGCGGTGCAGGTCGGCGCAGGCCAGGCAGCTCGTCACCCCGGGGATCACCAGCGGGCCGACCAGCCCGGCGCCGTCGCGCACCCGTACCGGCAGGTGCGGGACCCCGATGGTGTGCAGGTCACGCACCAGCCGGGGATCGGCCACCAGGTAATCGGTCAGCACCACCATGTCGGCGCGGGCCGTCGACAGCGCGGCGCCGGTGTGACTGGTCTGCGCGATCCGCGCCCCGGAACAGCGCAGCGCCTCGAGCAGAAGATCGGCCAGGGGCCCACTGCCGTGCACCCGGATCGACAGTGCGCGCGCAGCGGTGGGCCGGGCCCGGCCGCGGACGACGCCGCTGGTTTCCAGCGCGTCCAACAGTTGGTCGAGGTTGTCGGCGAGTCCGTGCGTGGCGGCCAGTCGCTGCAGTTCGGGCTTACCGAGCGGAACCTGCATGCCGCGCAGCAGGCTGGCCAGCGCGGCGGGTGTCACTCCGTCAGGTGGGCGAACCAGCACGGCGCGGCGGGGATCCCAGCCGACCTGCACCGCGTCGTCGGGTCGCAACAGCACCGGCATCGCCGGGTCCAGCGCGTAAAGCACCTGCCGACTGTGGCACCACGAGGGCGCCGCCCGGCTCAGCTATCCACAGGGCCGTCGTCTGGCTTCTTGTCCTCGGCTTCGGCCTTCTCGTCTTCTGCTTTCTGGAACTCCGCGATCGCCGAGTCGATGTCCACGCCGCTGGTATCCCCGCCGATGATCCGGTCGATGAAGCCGGCCGGCTCGTCGAGGTCGGCGGAGCTGGGCAGCAGATCCGGATGCTGCCAGACGGCGTCGCGCGCGTCGATGCCGACGGCGTCGGTGAGCCGCTCCCACAGCGCCGCGGCCTCCCGCATCTTGCGGGGCCGCAGTTCCAGCCCGACCAGCGTCGCGAAGGTCTGTTCCGCAGGTCCGGCGGTGGCCCGGCGGCGTCGCAGCATCTCCGAGAGCGCGGCGGTGCCGGGAATGCGTTCACCGAGTGCGGCGGTGACCACGGTCTGCACCCAGCCCTCGATCAGCGCCAGCATGGTCTCCAGCCGCTCGAGCGCCGCGGTCTGCTCCGGGGTGGCCTTCGGTTCGAACATGCCCTGGCTGAGCAGCTGTTCCATGGCGGCCGGGTCGGTCAGTGCGGCCGGGTTGATGCCCTGCGCCAGTTCCTCGAGGCCGCTCATGTCGATCTTCATGCCCTTGGCGTAGGCCTCGACGGCGTTGAGCAGTTGGCTGGAGAGCCACGGCACATGGCTGAACAGCCGATGATGAGCCGCCTCGCGCGCGGCCAGGAACGTCATGACCTCGCTGCGCGGCTGCTCGAGACCCTCGGACAGCGTCTCGATGGCCTCCGGCAGCAGGGCGGCGACGCCGGTCGGTCCCAGCGGCAGGCCGATGTCGGTGGACGTCAGCACCTCGCGCGACAGCTTCCCGAGCGCCTGGCCCAGCTGCGAACCGAACGCCATGCCGCCCATCTGGGTCATCATCGCCATCAGGGGACCGGCCATCGCCTTGGCTTCCTCGGGCAACGACTGCGCCCATACCGACGAGATCTGCTCGGCCATCGGGTCGCACAGGCGCTTCCAGCGGTCCAGCGTGCCGTCGACCCAGTCGTTGGGGGTCCATGCGACGGCTTTGGTCGCCCCGGCGGGCAGCGCGGTCGCCCCGTCCAGCCAGGTGTCGGCCAGGTGCACGGCGTCGGCGACGGCGGTGCTGGTGGCCGACGGGATGGGAGCGACGAAGCCGATCGAGCTCGACGCGAGCTGGCGGGCCACGTCGTAGTTGACCGGTCCCGAACCGCCGGCCATCGGGTTACCGGCGCCGCTGAACATCTGGCCGAGCTTGGTGAAGATCTGACCGAGGTCGGCCATGTTGAAGTCGCCGCCGGCGAAGCCGAACGGGTCACCGGGGCCGGGGTTCGGATCCTTTTTCGGCTTGTCTCGGTCGGGGTCGTCTCCCGCGGAGAAGCCGAACGGCAGGTCAGACATGTCTCAACCGTACTCATCCTGGATCGCCGGCGCGTAACCGGCGATCACGCTGTCAGTGAACCGGGGCCGCCAGGGGCTCCGGCTATTTCCCCGGGTCGCTGCGCTCCTGCCCGCCGCATCTAATGTTGGCGGCGTGAACAGGCGGATTCTGACGCTGCTGACGGCGCTCGTGCCGATTGTCGTCTTCGGTGTGCTGCTGGCGGTCGTGACGGTGCCCTACGTGTCGCTGGGCCCGGGGCCGACGTTCAACACCCTCGGTGAGGTCGACGGCAAGGAGGTGGTGGCCATCGACGGCACCGAGACCCATCCCACCTCGGGGCACCTGAACATGACCACCGTCGCGCAGCGCGACGGGCTGACGCTGGGGCAGGCGCTGACCTTGTGGGTGTCGGGTCGTGAGCAGCTGGTTCCGCGGGATCTGGTGTTCCCGCCGGACAAGTCGCGCGAGGACGTCGAGAAGGACCAGGACGCCGACTTCAAGCGGTCCGAGGACAGCGCGGAGTACGCGGCGCTGGGATACCTGAAGTACCCCTCGGCGGTGCGGGTGGAGAAGGTCAACGATCCGGGGCCGTCGGCAGGAAAACTGCAGGACGGCGACGCGATCGCCGCCGTCGACGGTAAGCCGGTAGCGAACATCGCCGAGTTCACCGCGTTGCTGAAGGCCACCAAGCCCGGCCAGGAAATCGCCATCGACTACCGGCGCAAGAACGCCCCGCCTGGCGTCGCGCGAATCACCTTGGGCCACAACCAAGATCGTGATTACGGCTACCTCGGGGTGGCGGTGCTCGACGCGCCGTGGGCCCCGTTCAAGATCGATTTCAACCTGGCGAACATCGGCGGCCCGTCCGCCGGATTGATGTTCAGCCTCGCCGTCATCGACAAGCTGACCACCGGTGATCTGAACGGATCGAAGTTCATCGCCGGCACCGGAACGATCAGCGCGGACGGCAAGGTGGGCCCGATCGGCGGCATCACCCACAAGATGCTGGCTGCTCAGGAGGCCGGCGCGAGCGTGTTCCTGGTGCCCGCCGAGAACTGCGATGAGGCCAAGTCCATGCGCGACGACGGGATGGAATTGGTGAAGGTCGACACGTTGAGCACCGCGGTCGATTCGTTGCACGCGCTGACCTCCGGTGGGCGTCCGCCCAGCTGCTAGCTCATTGCTGCAGGACCGCATCGTTCTTGCGATGCGTAGAGTTGTGGCCGTACTGCTGCCTCGGCGCGGCGCGGCCGCCCGACAAGACTCAGGAGCCTGACAGGTGAGTATGCGGCCCGGCGCCAGGATGCCGAAGCTGACTCGGCGCAGCCGGATTCTGATCGGTATTGCGCTCACAGTCGTCGTGCTGTTGCTGGTGGGGCCACGATTGGTCGACACCTACGTGGACTGGTTGTGGTTCGGCGAGCTGGGCTACCGCTCGGTGTTCTCCACCGTGCTGGTCACCCGCCTCGTGGTGTTCCTGGTGGCCGCCCTGGCGGTGGGCGCGATCGTCTTCGCCGGACTGGCGTTGGCCTACCGCACCCGGCCGGTGTTCGTGCCGACGGTCGGGCCGAATGATCCGGTGGCGCGCTACCGGACCGCGGTGATGGCCCGGCTTCGGCTGTTCGGCTTCGGGATTCCCGTCGTCATCGGTGTGCTGTCCGGGGCGGTGGCGCAGAGCTACTGGGCACGGGTGCAGTTGTTCCTGCACGGCGGTGACTTCGGCATCACCGACCCGCAGTTCGGCAAGGACCTCGGGTTCTATGCGTTCGATCTGCCGTTCTACCGGCTGGTGCTGTCCTACCTGTTCGTCGCGCTGTTCCTGGCGTTCCTGGCCAACCTGGTCAGTCATTACATCTTCGGCGGGATCCGGTTGGCCGGCCGCAGCGGCGTCCTGAGCCGCCCCGCCCGTATTCAGCTGGTGGCCCTGATCGGGACGCTGGTGTTGCTCAAGGCTTTCGCCTACTGGTTGGACCGCTACGAACTGCTCAGCCACACCCGCGGTGGTAAGCCGTTCACCGGCGCCGGCTACACCGATATCAACGCTGTGCTGCCCGCCAAGCTGATCCTGCTGGCCATCGCCCTGATCTGCGCGGCCGCGGTGTTCTCCGCTCTCGTGCTGCGGGATCTGCGAATCCCCGCGATCGGCCTGGTGCTGTTGCTGCTGAGCTCGCTGATCGTCGGGGCGGGCTGGCCGCTGGTCGTCGAGCAGATCAGCGTCAAACCCAATGCCGCGCAGAAGGAAAGCGAATACATCAGTCGCAGTATCGCCGCGACCCGGCAGGCGTACGGGCTGACCAACGACCATGTGACGTACCGGGACTACAGCGGCACCGCGCCGACCACCGCGCAGCAGGTGGCTTCCGACCGGGCGACCACCTCCAACATTCGGGTGCTGGATCCCACGATCATCAGCCCGGCGTTCACCCAGTTCCAGCAGGGCAAGAACTTCTACTACTTCCCCGACCAGCTCTCGATCGACCGCTATCAGGGTCCTGACGGGCAGTTGCGCGACTATGTCGTCGCCGCCCGCGAACTCAACCCGGACCGATTGCAGGACAACCAGCGGGACTGGATCAACCGGCACACCGTCTACACCCACGGCAACGGCTTCATCGCCTCGCCGGCCAATACGGTGCGCGGAATCGCCAACGACCCCAACCAGAATGGCGGCTATCCGGAGTTCCTGGCCAGCGTGGTCGGGGCCAACGGCAACGTCGTCTCGCCCGGCCCGGCACCGCTGGATCAGCCGCGGGTGTACTTCGGCCCGGTCATCTCCAACACCGCTGCGGACTACGCGATCGTCGGCAAGAACGGCGCCGACCGCGAGTACGACTACGAGACCAACACCGAGACCAAGAACTACACCTACACCGGAGCCGGCGGTGTGCCGATCGGCAACTGGCTGGCGCGCAGCGTGTTCGCCGCCAAGTTCGCCGAGCGGAACTTCTTGTTCTCCAACGTGATCGGCAACAACAGCAAGATCTTGTTCAATCGCGACCCCGCACAGCGGGTGGAGGCGGTGGCGCCGTGGCTGACCACCGACAGCACGGTGTACCCGGCGATCGTCAACAAGAGGATGGTGTGGGTCATCGACGGCTACACCACCTTGGACAACTACCCGTACTCGGAGTTGACCTCGCTGTCGTCGGCCACCGCTGACTCCAACGAGGTGGCCGTCAACCGGTTGGCGCCGGACAAGCAGGTGTCCTACATCCGCAACTCGGTCAAGGCCACCGTCGACGCCTACGACGGCACCGTGACGCTCTACGCCCAGGACGAGAGCGACCCGGTGCTGAAGGCGTGGATGGCGGTGTTCCCGGGCACGGTCAAGCCCAAGAGCGACATAACGCCGGATCTGGCTGCGCACCTTCGCTATCCGGAGGACCTGTTCAAGGTTCAGCGCATGCTGCTGGCCAAGTACCACGTCGACGACCCGGTGACGTTCTTCTCCACCTCGGATTTCTGGGACGTGCCGCTGGACCCCAACCCGACCGCCAGCAGCTACCAGCCGCCGTACTACATCGTCGCCAAAGACCTTGCCCGCAATACCGATACGGCGTCGTTCCAGCTGACCAGCGCGATGAACCGGTTCCGGCGGGACTTCCTGGCCGCCTACATCAGCGCCAGTTCCGACCCCGACACGTATGGCCGCATCACGGTGCTGACCATTCCGGGTCAGGTCAACGGTCCGAAGCTGGCGTTCAACGCGATCAGCACTGATACGGCGGTCAGCCAAGACCTCGGCGTGATCGGCCGCGACAATCAGAACCGAATACGGTGGGGCAATCTGCTGACCCTGCCGGTCGGGCAGGGCGGCCTGATCTACGTGTCGCCGGTGTATGCCTCACCGGGCAGCAGTGATGCCGCGTCGTCGTATCCGCGTTTGATCCGCGTGGCGATGATGTACAACGACAAGGTCGGCTATGGCCCGACGGTCAGCACCGCGCTGGACGGCATCTTCGGTGCCGGCGCGGGTGCGACAGCCACCGGTCCGGCCCCGGCCAGTCCACCGGGCGGTCAGCCACCGGGCTCCCGACCGCCTGCTGCTCCGGCACCGGCGCCGGGCAGCGCGCCTGAGGTGCCGACGCCGGTGGCGGGGGTGCCGGCCACGCCGGGTGTCCCGACGACGTTGTCACCGTCGAAGTCTGCGGCGCTGAACGACGTCGAGACGGCGCTGGGCGCGGTGCAGGAAGCCCAAAAGAACGGCAACTTCGCCGATTACGGTGATGCGCTGCAACGCCTCGACGACGCGATGAAGAAGTACGAGGCCGCCAAGTAGCGAAGGTGCCGCATGCGTGAGTTGGTAGTGCTCGGCACCGCCAGTCAGGTGCCGACCCGCTACCGCAACCACAACGGTTATCTGCTGCGCTGGGACGACGAGGGCATCCTGTTCGATCCCGGCGAGGGCACCCAGCGCCAGATGATGCTGGCCGGGGTGTCGGTCAGTGCGGTGAACCGGTTGTGCCTCACGCATTTCCACGGCGACCACTGTCTCGGGGTGCCCGGCATCATCCAGCGGGCGTCACTCGATCAGGTGGATCACCCTCTGGTTGCACACTTTCCGGCATCGGGCCGCGAATACTTCGACCGGTTGCGGCACGCCTCGGTGTTCTACGACCGGGTGGAGGTGCGCGAGCAGCCGGTCTCTGCCGACGGTGTTGTTGCGACCGGCCCGTTCGGTGTGCTCGAAGCTACCGCGTTGGAGCATTCGACCGACGTGTTCGGCTACCGGCTGGTCGAGCCGGACGGTCGGCGGTTCATTCCGGAGTTGTTGTCCCGCTTCGGGATCAGCGGGCCGTTGGTGGGTGAGTTGGAACGCGCGGGATCGCTGCGGGTGGGGGACCGGGTGGTCGATGTGGCGCAAGTCAGTGAGCCGCGGCCGGGGCAGCGGTTCGCGTTCGTGATGGACACCCGGCTCTGCGATGGGGTGTACGCGCTCGCCGACGGCGCCGACATGTTGGTGATCGAAGCGACGTTCCTGACTGAGGACGAGGATCTGGCGCACCGGTACGGGCACCTGACGGCGCGGCAGGCGGCCGCGGTGGCGTCGGAGTGTGGGGTGGGCACATTGGTGCTGACGCACTTCTCACAGCGCTATGTCGGCGCCGCAGCGCGGTACGCCGATGAGGCCGCCGCGGTGTTCTCCGGCGAGCTGGTGGTGGCGGAGGATCTGATGCGGGTGCCGGTGCCGGCGCGCCGTTAGGGCGTGGGCAGACCGACGCGCAGGGCGATGGCTTGCTTCTGCCCGACGTTGGTGACGAAGTCGGCCGCGGCAGGCTGTCCGGGCAGGCCGTCGAACTCGATGCGCGCCAGAGTGGAGCTCTCGGTGAAGAGCAGGACGCTCACCGACTTCTTGCCGTCGGGGGAGTTGCCGGCGACCACGGTGCCGCCGGTGCCGACGATCGAGGGCTGCGGAGGGCCGGGTGTGACGGCCTTCTGCAGGCTGGCCTGGGCCTCGGCGAGGGCGGAGGGTCCGGCGGCGGGGTTGTCGAGGGCGACCAGCAGGATGCTGACGGCCTTGGTCTGCTCCTCGTTGACGAACAGCACCTCGGCGCCGGGCCGGCTGTCCGGGTTGGGGGTCGGCGGCTGGTCGACGAAGGCGTCGCCGGTGGCGGAAATGTCGCCGGCCTGCAGCAGCAGGCGGGTGTAGTCGACGGGGGCGGCCTTGGGCTTGGTGCTCGTGGTCGCGGTGACACCCGGCAGGGCGGGTACCGACGCGGCGGGTTTGCTTGTGTCCAGGCCCGATTCGTTGTCACAGGCTGTCGTACCGAGGGCGACCGCGGCGACCATCGCGGCCGCGGCGACGCGGCGGGTGTGTTTTCGTTTCATCTCCAACGAGCCTGTCGACTTCCGGTCTGAGACGCAAGTGAATACGGGGGGCGTGTGACGAACTCGTGACGGCGGGCTCAGCGTTCGTGACATCGTTCCCAGGGCAACGAATATGCCTCTGAGCACCCGATTTGGAAGCACTGGTCGACGTTGGGTAACGTTGCGTTCACCGACGCGGGGTGGAGCAGCTCGGTAGCTCGCTGGGCTCATAACCCAGAGGTCGCAGGTTCGAATCCTGTCCCCGCTACCAAAGTTGATTGATCGAACCACGGTCCTTTTCAAGGGCCGTGGTTCGTTTTTTCGCTAGGCGGCCCTTGCGCCGTCAACGACCAAAAGCGGACCAGACATGCCCGCCGGCCGTGGAGACTGGCGGCCCGCCACCCTTCGCTGGTATTCATAAACCAGCAGGTCTGAAGGGGGATGGCATGTCGCTTCGGGTCAACATCGAGCATTTGGCCGCGTCCGGCACAAAGGTCGCATGCCATGGCGAGGACGTGGCGGCGAAGCACGCGGCGGCGGCCAGCCGGATCGATGCCGCCCAGGCCGGCTGGCAGGGCGCGTCCGCAGCGGCGGTGGCCCTGCTCTCCGAGCAGTGGGTGACGACCACCAGTGCGCTTGTCACGCGTCTGAGCGATCACGCAGAAGGCCTGCATGCCAGCGCGCTCGGTTTCACCGAAATGGAGCAGCGGAGCAGCCAGGCGTTGGAACAACCAGCGCAGGCGGCGAACGCCATCGCCGGCCAGACGAACATGTGAGCCCCGGTGCCCCTGACCGTCCAGGATATCGAGCGCTGGAACGCGGGCGACGTACGTGAGGTGTTCCACGCCGCCTCCAGCCGCGCACAAGCGGCCAAGGATGCCGCCGACGGCCTCGCGACACTGCCGGCTTTCGAGACGTGGGGTGGTCACGCGGCCGACGCTGCCAAGGACGCCATCGGAGAAACGCGTCAGGATCTCGACGCGCACGGTGACGAAGCGCTCGTCGTCGCCAATGCCGCCCGCAACGCCGCGGACGAGATTGAGCGCATCAAATCGAAGCTCGCGACGCTGAAGGCTGACGCCGCCTCGCTTGGCATGGAGATTGACCCGGTAGCGGGGACCGTCGTGCCAGGGCCATCGGTCCGCAATCCGATGGAGGCCGAGCTCAAGGAGATGCAGCTGCAACCCCGGGTGGACAAGATTGTGGCGGAAGCCAACGCGGTCGATATGGCTCTGGCCAACGCCATCAACATGGCAAGTGGCAAGACACCGATCCCGCCGACACTGCATGCCAGTGACCCCGACGTCCAGAACGTTCTCAACGGCGCTCCACTGCCTGATGACCCCAAGCAGTTTCACGATCTGTGGGAGAAGTTGTCCAAGGAGGACCGTGACCTGCTCTACAGCCGCGACCACAACATCGGCAATCACCCGGGCATGAGTTGGGGCCAGGATGCGAACGGCGGCGGCAAGGACTACTACAACCGGCTGCACCTCGACGATCTCCTGCACACCAACCAAGCCAACCTCGACAGGTTGCGCGCCGCACATCCCGACTGGGCACGAGGTGATGCGCCCTTCATGCTGTCGGACGAATACAAGGATTGGAAAGCCCAGTGGGACAGTGTAAATCACCACCAGGCCGAATACTCGCAGGTGCGTCAGGGACTGAACTCGCAGGACGGTCTGCCGCGCATGCTGGGCCTCCTCGACGACAAGGGGCACGCCGCCATTGCCATCAACAACCCCGATACTGCGCGGCGAACCGCCACGTTCGTCCCAGGCACCGGCCAGGACTTGAGCCGGCTTGAATTCAGCACCAGCAAGTCGCAGCAGATGCTCCAATCTGCCCTGCGCGCCGACCCGACTCTGAAGCCGGGCGATGTTTCGGTGACGACGTGGATGGGCTATGACCGTCCGATGAGCGTCATCACCGACGCACCGTCGACCAGCTACGCCCATAACGGCGCCCAGGCGCTCGATGACTTCCAGGCCGGTTTGCGTGCCTCGCACAACGATGTGGCCGCCGGCGGAGCGTCGATCAACACGGTGATCGGACACAGCTACGGGTCGACGTTGGTCGGCGCAGCAGGCCTCGACGGCCACACCCTTGACGCCAATAGCGTTGTGGCGGTGGGGAGCCCAGGCGTACTGGCCGGCCACGCGAGCGACCTGAGCCTCGCGCCGGGTGCACACGTCTTCGCGACCCGCGCGGAAAACGACATCATCGGTATCGCCACCTACGCATCGCTGGGCCCCGACCCCATGTCATCGAAGTTCGGTGGCATCCCATTCGAGGCCGCGCCGGGCCCTGCCGGACCCTTGGGGCTGCCGACTATCGACGCACACAGCAGTTACTGGAGTGCCGGCAACCCGGCACTCGATAACATGGGGCGCATTATTGCCGGACAGACGACCGTCACCCCGCCGCGGTTCACCCCATGACCGCCAGGCGCGCATCCCTTGTTGCCGCGCTGGCGCTTACCGCCGCAGCAGTGGTGGCCTGTTCGTCGTCATCGCCATCGCTTGGACCCCCGTCGCCGACCGGCGCCACCGCCATCCCAGGAGGCCCCATGGAGTCGCTGCCTGTTCCTGCCTCGCCCAAGATCCCGACCAGTCAACAGGAAGCGCAGGACACCCTGACCGGCTATCTGCAGAAGACGGTCGATGCGCTGCCGAAGGGCACCAGTCTCGACGGCACGCGCTACATCGTGGGCGACGGCACCGCGTATTGCGAGGACAACCCCAGCGGCCCGGATGCGCCGGTGCATGTTGAGGATTGGCGAGATATGGAACTGCCGCCTGGTACTGATTTCGCCGCCATCATCAGCCAGACCGGCGACATCTGGAAGCAATGGGGCTGGAAGGTCATCGAGCGTGACGGCTTCACCAAACCAAACCGTTTCGGCTACGCGCCGGACGGTTACATCCTGCAAATTGAAGCGCGTCCTGATCCCAAATTCGCGCCGTCGCTGGTGGGGTCCTCGCCGTGTTTCTCCGGAAATCTGAAGAGCGGCAACGTGTCTAGGCCGGCCATCATCCAGCAGGCTCCGCAGCAGTAGCAAGGCGGCTCCGCTACTGGCATGGCCGTGGGATTCGGAAAGCTGGGCGCAGGCAGCGGACGCCCGCGCCGACCCGCTGGTTATCTGTAGGCTTCGTTCGCCGAGATGCTCTCGGTGAAGGACATTGCGGGCGGGCCGGTGGGCGTCGTGAGTGCACGTTTCGAGGAACTCGATTGGTCCGAGACCCCCATGGGGGTGATCAGCCTGCGCAGACGCATCGAGCCGGCCTTGAACGTCAATGTGTACGAGGTCAAGCTCGGCGACGAGTTCCTGATGTCGAGCCTGTTCACGGCGGCCGAGGTAGCTCTCGCGCGCCTCGGCCTGGCCCAGGCGGTCGATGACGACCTCGATGTCGTCGTCGGGGGATTGGGGCTCGGCTACACCGCCCAGACGGCGATGGAGGATCCCCGCATTCGCTCACTCGTCGTGGTGGAGGCACTCGAAGAGGTGATCGGCTGGCATCAGCGCGGCTTGCTACCCAACACCGCCGACCTGGTGTCGGATCCGCGGGTGCGCCTGCAACGGGGCGACTTCTTCGCCATGGCCGGCAGCGAAGCCGGTTTCGATCCGCAGACACCCGGCCGGCGCTTTCACGCCGTGCTCCTCGATATCGATCACACGCCGCGACACGTCCTGCACCCCAGCCACTCCGCGTTCTACACACCCGCGGGGCTGCGGAAGCTCGTCGGGCACCTGCATCCCGGCGGGGTTTTCGCACTGTGGTCAGATGATCCACCCGACGCTCAGTTCGAGGCCGTCCTCGCCGAAGTCTTCGGCCAGTCCGAGGCCTCCGTCATCCGGTTCCCCAACCCGGTGACCGGCGGATACTCGACCAACACGGTCTACGTCGCACGGTAGCTGCCGCCGACGGTGCGGTTCGCAAGGGTTGAAAGTGTTGTGCGACAGCCGATTCGAGCGCGGGCATCGCCGGGTTGTACGTCGTCATCGACCGGGACGGCATGATGGTCCTATGAGTGCACGATCAACCCACCGGCCGCGTCGACTCGTCGGGGCGGTGCTGGCCCTCCTGATGGCGCTGCTGGTCTCCGCACCGACCGGCGTCGCGCACGCGGCGGCAGCGGCAGCAGCCGGTGATGCGCTGTCGATTGGCGACCCCGACGCACTGGGCCAGATCGATCTCTACGTCGATCCGCTCTGCCCCTTCAGCGGGAAGTTCGTGCGGACACAGGGTGATGAGATCGGAAAACGCGTGGAGAACGGCGCACTGCGCGTCAACGTGCGGTTCGTCGACTTCCTCGACAAGTACTCCGCCAGTGGCACATACGACCGCAGAGCGATCTATGCGGCGTATGTGGTGGCCGACCAATCGCGATCGAGCGACGTTACGTGGCGCTTCATCGAGGCGATCTACGCCAAGGACACCCAGCCCAAGGAAGGCGGTCCCACCGATCTGAGCAACGACCAGCTTGCTGACATCGCCAACCGGGTCGGTGCGCCTGCGCTGGCCCAAGACCTCATTCGAGTGGGCCTACCGATCGGCTTCGACTCGCAGGTGATCGCTGCCAACAATCTCGATGTGCTGCACCAATTTCCCGAGCCGGGAGTCCCGCTCGTCGTCATCAACGGCCAGCCGGTCGACGAAGATTCGGACTGGCTGGCGCAGCTTCCCGGCTGAGCCGACAGGGGTTAAAGCTGTCCCAGCGGCCGGCAGACATTGGACAGGGCATTCCAGTACTGACCCGGCCCGCAGTTTTCGGCTTGCCGCGGCGTCTGGCACGTATTCGTGATCGGGTCCCAAAATTGCCCGTTCACACAGTTCAACGGCTCAGCAGCACTTGTACCCACACCGAACGGCGCGGCTGCGGCGATGCAAACGCTTGCGACGGCGGCGACCGTCGCGCGACGACGAAGTGATTTCATGTTCTGATCCTTCCCGGGTGTGCGGATGTTCAAACCATCGTCGGCTGCCGCCGGCCAGACCCTCACATGGTGCGCGCCAACCGCTCCGCCAGAAGCCCAGCGAATTTTGCCGGATCCTCCAGCGTGCCACCTTCAGCCAGAAGTGCTGTGCCGTAGAGCAGTTCGGCGGTCTCGGCCAGCTCGGCGTCGCCGCCCCGGCCGGCGAACGCATCGCGCAGACCCACCACCAATTGATGGTCCGGGTTGAGTTCGAGGATGCGTTTCTCGGCGGGGACCGACTGCCCCGAGGCCGCCAGCATGCGCGCGAGCGCCGGTGTGATGCCGAAACTGTCGGTGATCAGGCAAGCCGGTGATTCCGTCAGCCGGGTGGACAACCGCACCTCTTTAACATGCTCGGACAAAGTTTCCTTCAGCCACTCGAGCAGACCGGCGAACTCCTGCTCCAGCTGGGAGCGCTCGGCCTCGCTGGCCTCCTCCTCGACAGACAGGTCCACCTCACCCTTGGCCACCGACTGCAGCCGCTTGCCGTCGAACTCGGGCACCATGTCCACCCAGACCTCGTCAACCGGGTCGGTGAGCAGTAGCACCTCATAGCCCTTGGCTTTGAACGCCTCCAGGTGCGGTGAACTCAGCAACTGCTGACGGGATTCGCCGGTGGCGTAGAAGATCTGGTCCTGACCGTCTTTCATGCGCTCGACGTACTGCGCCAGTGTGGTGGCCTCCTCGTCGCTGTGCGTCGAGGCGAAGGACGACACCGCCAGCACCGTGTCCTTATTGTCGGCGTCCGAGAGCAGGCCCTCTTTGAGGACTCTGCCAAACTGCACCCAGAACGTGCGGTACTCGTCGGGCCGCTCCTTCTGCATCTCGGCAATCGTCGACAGCACCTTCTTGGTGAGTCGTCGGCGGATCGCCTTGATCTGGCGGTCCTGCTGCAGAATCTCGCGAGACACGTTGAGTGACATGTCCGCCGCGTCGACAACACCTTTGACGAAGCGCAGGTACGGCGGCAGCAGTTCTTCGCAGTCGGCCATGATGAACACCCGCCGCACGTACAGCTGCACGCCCACTCGTGCGTCCTGCTGGAACAGATCGAACGGCGCATGCGAGGGGATGAACAACAGCGCCTGGTACTCGAATGTGCCTTCCGCCTTCATCGGGATGACCTCCAGCGGGTCGTCCCAGGCATGCGCGATGTGCTTGTAGAACTCGGTGTATTCCTCCTGGGAGACTTCGTCTTTCGGGCGAGTCCACAGGGCCTTCATCGAGTTAACCGTCTCGGTCTCGATAGTGACCTGCTCCTCACCGCCCTCTTCGGCGGCTGGGCCGCGGCGCTCGACCTGCATCCGAATCGGCCAGGAGATGAAGTCCGAGTACTGCTTGACCAGCGACCGGATCTTCCACTCAGAGGTGTAGTCGTGCAGCTCGTCCTCGGTGTCCTCCGGCTTGAGGTGCAAGGTGACCGCGGTGCCCTGCGGGGCATCGCCGACATCGGCCACGGTGTAGGTGCCTTCGCCGCTGGACTCCCAACGGGTCGCCGAGCTCTCGCCCGCCTTGCGGGTCAGCAGCGTGACCTTGTCAGCGACCATGAACGACGAGTAGAAACCTATCCCGAACTGGCCGATCAGCTCCTCGGACGCAGCGGCATTCTGGGCCTCTCGCAGCTGCTGGCGCACTTCGGCGGTGCCGGACTTGGCCAGCGTTCCGATCAGGCCCACCACCTCGTCCCGGGTCATCCCGATCCCGTTGTCGCGGATCGTCAGCGTGCGCGCGGCCTTGTCGATGTCGATCTCGATGTGCAGGTCGGAGGTGTCGACATCGAGGTCCTTGTTCCGGAAGGCTTCGAGACGCAGCTTGTCCAGCGCATCGGAGGCGTTCGAGATCAACTCCCGCAGGAATGAGTCCTTATTGGAGTACACGGAGTGGATCATCAGATCCAGCAACTGGCGGGCCTCGGCCTGAAACTCCAGCTGCTCGACATGTTCAGTCATGGTGAATCCGTTCGAGATGACGACAGTTGATGCCGGCGATAATAGTGATCCTTCATTGGCCGCCGGCGCGGGTGGTGACTATCCCGCCAACCCCAGCAGCGGCGGCACCAGATACCGCCGGGCGAATGACCGCAGCGCGTCGTCGTCACCCAGGGCGACGTTCTGCGACGGCGTCAGCACGAACGACACGATGATCCGCACCGTCACCTCGGCGACTTCGAGCAGTTCGAGTTGAGTTCGGCGATCATCGGGCAGCGCGACCGCCAGCTGATGCGCCAGAAACGATGACGCGGTCCGCACCACGCTGTCGCCCTCAGTCGTCAGGAACGGCAGCACCGTCTCCGGTTCGGTCGCGAGCAGCCGCTGCAGAAGGGCATGCCCCCGCAGGGTGTTCAGCGTGAACACGAACCCCTCGACCAGCTTGTCTTCGGCTTCGTCGTAGCCGCCGGCCTCGGCCACCAACTCGGAGAGGAACCGTTCGAGCTCCCGCAGCAGCACGGCCTCGACGATCGCGTCCTTGTTCGCGAACGTCCGGTACAGCGTCACCCGCGCCAGGCCGGAACGCTTGGTGATGTCCTCCACCGTGGACCGGCGAATCCCGAACAGCTCGAACTGCCGTAGCGCCGCGTCCAGGATCTTTTCGGCGTTGCCCTCCACCGTCGGCGACCCGAACCGCTGCACCGCTTTGGCGAGCAGGCCGCTGTACTTCATTGCTGCAGTGTAAGGCCTGCTCGCACGCTATTGATACAAACAAACTCAGAATGTATCTTCGGTTTCACCGGCTCAACCGCGATCTAGGAGGCTCGACATGGCTGCCGCTTTTTCGATGGCTGCTTCGACCAGGACGGCAGCGCCACCGAGTCGAGAGGAGTTCTCCGACCGCCTGCTCAAAGGCTCGGCCCGCAAGTCCTACGCACCCGTCGTCGACATCGACTGGGACACCCCCGTCGTGCCCGACAAGTACTTCCTTCCACCCCGGGTGGTCTCCCTCTACGGCACACAGATGTGGGAGGAGATGAGCCGCGAACAGCAGATCGAGCTGTCCCGGCAGGAGTTCATCAACCTGCTCTCGGCCGGCGTCTGGTTCGAGAACATCCTCAACCAGGCGCTGCTGCGCGGTCTCATGCATGCCGACGTCACCGCGGCCTCCACCCACTACTCGCTCACCGAACTCGGCGACGAGACTCGCCACATGGTCATGTTCGGCCGCGCCATCGCGGCCGTCGACGGTAAACCGTTCCAGCCCAGTCGGCTTCAGCGGATGACCATCAACCTGCTGCCGCTGGTGTTCCAGAAGACCGTGCTCTGGATCGCTGCGCTGGTGGGGGAGGAGATCTTCGACGCGCTGCAGCGGGAGATCCTCGACGATCCCGAGATTCAGCCGATTGTGCGCCGCGTCATGCGAATTCACGTCACCGAGGAAGCGCGCCACATCCAGTTCGCCCGCGACGGCGCTCGCCGCGACGTGCCCAACATGAAGCGTCGAAACCGCTTCCTGCTGGCCACGATCCATGGCGCCGGCGGGCCGTTCTATCGTTACCTGTTCACCAACCGCGCCGTCTACCGCCGCGTCGGACTCGACGGGCATGAAGGTCGACGGCAGGCACGTGCCAATCCGTACTTCCACCAGACCACGCGAACCGGATTCGCGCCGCTGGCGGCATTCCTCGAGGAGGTCGGGCTGATGAACCGGATCAGCCGGCGGATGTGGAAGCGGAGCAACTTCCTGTGACGGCCGCGGCCGACGACAGCGGTGTCTTCGACGGCGACGCCGAGTTGGACGTCGCCGGCGTGCCCTGTCCCGTCCGGGTTCGCCTCGCTGGACACCTCAACCCGATCGACGGGCAGTACCACTGGCAAGGCCTCGCATACGGCGTGCCCGATACCGTCACGGCAGGCACGCCCGCCCAGCTCACGATCGGAAACCGCAGTGTCGCAGTGAAACTCGTCGAACGAGTTCCATCCGGTCAACTCATGATCAGCGGCGTCGGCTCACCGCCCTACGACCTGCTGTCGGCTTAATCCTGGCCGACCCGTAGATGCGCGGTCATGAGCAGTCCGTCGTACACCGATCGTTCCGGCATGGCGCCGTCGTGCGCCACACCCTGAAAATCGGTGGCGACCTGCTGGGCGAGGTCTCGTAATTTGACGTTGGTCTCTTGTGAACGCCAGCGCAGCAGGTCGAAGGCCGCGTCCGCGCTGATGGTGTACACCATCATCAGCATCCCTTTGGCCTGATCGATGGGAGACCGGCGGGCGGCGATGTCCTCGACCTCATTGCTCACCTGTTCCTGCGCGCTACGGAGGTCGCCGGTCATGTCGATGTAGAAGCCGTCACTGCCGATCACCTCACCGGCGTCGTTGCGCATCTGGTTGCCCACGACCACCACATGGTGGGTTCGTCCTTCAGTGTCGCGGATACGGTGCCGCGTGCTGAACGGCGCAAGGCTGTGGCGTATCCGCTGCAGCAACTCGCGAAGCTCGTCGCGATCCTCCGGATGCTTGTGGGAGAGCATCAATTCGGTTGTCGGAGTGACGGAGCCGGGCTCGTAGCCATGCATGCGGGCGACCTCGTCCGACCACTCCCAGCGGTCGTCGGTGAAGAAGTACTTGACCCACCCGATCCGCGACAGCGAGCCGGCTTCGGGCGGCCGCGGGCCACCACCGCGGCTGCGTTCACCCCGCCGCTCATCTGGCCGCCCCGACATGTCCCATACCTTTCGGCAAATCTGCGTCAATTATGACCGGCTGTCAGCAATTGTCGTCGTCTATTTTAATCGCTGCAACCGCCGCTGACGTGCATCTTTCGTGTCATCGGGACGGCGTCATCGTTCCTTCACAACTGGTGGGCACTCGCTGACGCCCGGCCGGTGGCCGGGCCGGTCGTCGGCGGCGGAGTCGCGCTGTGCGCCTTGGCATCCGAGTGCGCTCCGAGAGGGCGTGCGCGATATTGCCGGGTGAAGACGCCCGATGCTTCTTTGGTGGTAAGTTGGCGGTTCGAACAGTTTGCTGCGCGGGGCGAGGAGGCGGGCCATGGCCGAGCCGCTGAAGGTCAATCCGGAGTCGCTGGTCACTTCGGGCGGAGTGTTGGATCAGCACTCGCAGAACGTGTTCGCCACCCACACGCAGGCGGACCAGACCATCGAGTCGTCATTGTTCAGCTGGGTGGGACAGTCGCAGTCCGCGCTGGCGGCGAAAGCTGCCGCCTGGTCCACGGTGACGACGACCCTGACCACTCGCCTCTACGAGCATGCCGAAGGTCTGCGGGTGAGCGGTATGACGTTCGCTGCGATGGATCAGCGCGACGCCGAGGAACTCGCCGACGTTTATCGGCCGAACGGTCAGGCGCGTGACGCTTAGCGTCGCAGACATCGAGCGGTGGGATCCAGAGGCCGTCCGGGAAGTTTTTCACGCAGCGTCCGCGCGCAGCGGAGCCTCCACCGACGCGGCACGGGCGTCCGAACAGCTCCCGGCATTTGAGTCCTGGGGTGGCGTTTCGGCGGACGCCGCCCGCGACGCGATACACAAGACGCGGGTGGACCTCGACGCTCATGCCCGTGAAGCTCTCGCGGTAGCCCAGGCCGCGCAGAAGGCCGCACAAGACATCGAGAAGGTGAAGATCGAACTCCGCGAGCTCAAAGACGACGCGAGAAGCCAGGGGTTGGACATCGATCCAGCGACGAACTCGGTGGTGAAGGGTCCGGGATTCACCGGGACGGCCGCGGATCTGGCGGCGACGATCGCCGACCTGCAGGCGCGGTTGAACGCAATACTGGTCGAAGCCAACGGCGTTGACGCCGAATTGGCCGCGGCGATCAACATGGCGGACGGCAAGCTTCCGATACCCGACGCCCAACCCACTCCGCCGCCACCGCCGGAATCAACCCCGCCCGAGGACGTCAAAAAGTGGTGGGATTCGCTGACACCCGAACAGCAGCAGGCCGAATTGCGTGACAACCCACCATATATGGGCAACCTCAACGGGATTCCCGTCGAGGCCCGTGACGTGGCGAACCAAACCGCCATGCGCACCGACATCGAGAACATCGAGGAAGCCGCCAGCCGGCACGGTGTCTCGGCGCAGGATGTGGTCAACGACCCGTTCCGCTACGGCTGCACCCCGGACGACGTCACGCGCTACACCAATGCGGTCAAGGTGCAACAGGCACTCGAAGACGATCAGATCGCAACCGGCGCCAAGACATTCCTTCAGGTCTATCAGCCGACGAAGTTCGACGGTCAGGGTCGCGCGGCGATCGCGATCGGCAATCCGGACAAAGCCGCCAACACCACGGTGGTGGTGCCCGGTACCAGTCACAGCGTCACCGAAGGCTGGCTCAGCGCCAGCGATGCCAGCAACCTGTACAACGAAGCCGTCAAGGCCGACCCGAGCCGATCGGCGTCCGTCGTCGCCTGGATGGGCTATGACGCACCGAACAGCTTGACCGACCCGCAGGTCGCCCAAACGTCGCTGGCGCACCAGGGCGGCGCGATGCTCGCGGCAGACGTCAACGGCCTGAACGTCACTCACGGTCCGGGTCCGTCACACATGACCGTGATGGGGCACTCCTACGGCTCGACGACCGTGGCCGACGCGGCAGCGGGCTACGGGATGCACACCAATGACGTGATCCTCATCGGCTGCCCCGGAACCGATATGGCCAAGAGCGCCTCCGACTTCCACCTCGCGCCGGGTGGGCATGTCTTCGTCGGGTCGGCATCGACCGATCCGGTCACCCAGCTCGGCGGTCTTCCGCAGGTGCACATCCCTGGTACCGGCGTGAATCTCGCGCTCGGCGCGGATCCGGCGATGGACGGTTTCGGCTCGACGCGTTTCAAAGCGGAAGTCCCCGGCTGGACGATCAACGACCACAGCCATTACTTCGAGCGTGGCACCGAGTCGCTGTTCAGCATGTCCGACATCGTCTCCGGCCACGGCGACGCCCTCGCTCTCGACGGTATGACCGCACAGCATCGCAGCGACAGCATCCTCACCGACATCGGCATGCTGCCGTCCGATCCCGAGCTGTATCGTGCCCCGACATCAGGCCACTACCACTAGGACGGAGCCGAGTGATCCTGCCGCGCAAGAGAATCCCGCTCGCGGTGACCGTGATGGTTGCCGCCGCACTATCAGGATGTGGAATCATGCAATCCGATGCTGACCGAGTCTCCAACCCGCTGACCCCCGAGCAGTCCAAGGCGCAGGTCATGGATGCCGCGCACGACATCGTCACGACGCTGAACATCAATGTCGTGGAAGCGGCATTCTGGCACGCATCGTGTAACGACCAGGGTGATCCGCCTTTTCGCGGGCAGATGCGCATCGCGTATCCACCCGCGGCGTCGTTCGCCGCGTCCGACACCGAAATCGCCCAGATGGTCCAGCAACTCCGCAACACCGGCTGGGCATCCGATCCCGGATTCCACACGCACGGAACGGCGTTGAGCAAGGGCAACGTCGTGGCTGTCTTCGGGCCGCAGAACGTCAGCAACCCGAACCGCGACATCGAACTGTTCGGCGAATGCCGTGATACCACCACGACCAAGGACACCAAGGGCCGGGTGGAGCGCGTCACGCTGCCCTGAGTGCTCAGATGTGCTGCGGTGCAGCACCGAGTATCCGTGCCGAGTAGCCACTTACGGCACGCGAATCGCGTGCAGGCGTATGGAGAGTGACCCTTCGGGGGCGCTAGCGCGGTGATATCCACGGGTAGACGACGTCGGTGTACTCGTCGCGAGAAATGAGGAGGGTTTCCGCCGGGCTCGTGATGTCGACGTAAAAGTGCCCGGCGGCGCCCAGCGCCGCCAAATTGTCGGCGATTTCAGCCGCTTTGGCGGTATCGAATTGCCACACAACGTGGGTCGGCTGCAGCTCTATAGCAGCCGTGCCGGGTTCAATGACAAACTCCTGCCTAATGCCGTCGTGCAGAAGCAGTGACGAACTGCTGGCCCGCGCCTCGTCGATAGCCGATTTCATGAGATCAACACCGCTGCCATCGAGGGTCAACAGCACCGCGTCATCTCCCAGATAGAACCCTGGAACGAAGTTAACGCGAACGATAGGCACGGTTCACTACGTTACGAGGTGATCTCCGCGATCGCCGACGGAGTGTCCAGATCGCCATAGGCATTGGCGTAGCGCTGCGCCAGGGCGACGGCGACTTCGAGGCGCTGCCACAGCCCGCCGCCGCTGCTGGCGGTCGCCAGCCACAGCGCCAGTCCATGCGCGACCGACGCGCGGTAGCGCAGCCACACCTCCTCCGACGATGGCAGCTCCTCGGCGGGCAGGCCGAGCGCATCGCGGTACTCCTCCAGCAGCGCCCGCTCGTGCTCGCGACGGTCCTCGACGGTCAGTGCGCCCTGCAGGAAGTACCCGACATCCAGTGACCAGTTGCCGCGTCGAGCGACCTGCCAGTCCAGGAAACCGACCTCATCGTCCGGCGTGACGTAGGTGTTGCCGATGTGCGGATCGCCATGCAGCAGGGTCTGCGGTGAGGTGGTCAACGTCCGGATGTACGGCTTCCACACTTCCTCGACCAGCTGGTCGATCGACAGCGACAGCACCTCAATGGGGGTGCTGTCGTCGAGCTGTTCCAAAGCGCTCGGCAACGGCGCGTACTGCAGGCCGTCGAACGGCTCGAAGGGTTCCAGCCAGCCCAATGCCGGCTCTTGCAGCACGCGATCGCCCCAGAACCGTCCGTGCAGTCGCCCGAGCCCGCGCATGCCGGAACGTGCCTGCTCGATTGTCAGCGGGCGCAGGGAATCCCGCGGATCCGCACCCCGCGCGGCGAGGTCTTCCATGACGAGGCAGAAGTCGTAAGCCTCCTCGTCGATGAGCGCCGCGTAGACGATGGGATGCTCCAGCGGGAGTGCGACGCCCGAGCTGAACAGCCGCGGCTCGTGGAACATGCCGCTGGTCATCCGGATCAGCTCTTTGTGGTCGGGGTCGGCGGCCTTGACGAAGACGGTTGCCGGGCCGGTGCCCGCGGAGTAGGACAATCGCAGGCGCGCACGACGATTGGTTCCGTCGTCGCGGAGGTCGATCGCGACGTCGCTGACTGTGGCGCCGGGGTAGTGGGCGGCCAGGGCGTCCGTCATCCAACCCGGCGACACCTCGGCGAAATCGGCGGGCACTGACAATGCGGGTGAGCTCATGTCGGCGGGCACTCCTCGGGTGCGACTCGTCTGAACTATTACGACACGAAGTGTGTCGTAATAGTCGGAAAGGTACCGCACCGTCGCGGACGGCCGTCGGGAATCGGCGAAGTTAAGCTCGCGACATGTCCCAACCGCCCGGCCGGCCCCGAGACGCATCGCTGCACGCGGCGATCCTCGATGCCGCGCGCGAGGTGCTGATGGAATCCAGCTATGCCGAGCTGTCGATGGACGGCGTGGCCGCGCGGGCGCAGGTCGGCAAGAAGACGCTCTACCGGCGGTGGACGTCGAAGGCTCCGCTGGTCGCCGAGGCGGTGCTGGACGCCTATGGCCGAGGCGGTTCGTTCGACGTGCCCGATACCGGCGATCTCGGAGCGGACCTCCAGCGCTGGCTGATCGAGCACGGTGAGTTCATCGCCGAACCCGCCAACGCCAAGCTCATCCGTGCGCTCGTCGCTGCGGCGGCCGCGAATTCCGGTGATACCGAAGCGCTTTACGAACAACTCAGCGTGCCGCAGCGCAACGGACTCGTGGACAGGGTCCGCCGCGCGGTGGACAGCGGTGCCGTGCGCCCCGACGTCGAGCCCGACGCCATCGCCAACGCGCTGATGGGCACCCTGCTCCTGCAGGTCATGAGCAGCCCGGTGGGCGGCGAGGAAGCGGCGGGCCGGTACGGGGCTCTGGTGGATGCCCTGTTGAGCGGCGTCAGCTCGGCTTAGGGTCGTTCACGTGCATCTCGAGGAATTGCAGTGGTTCGTGGTGCTGGCCGAAACCGAACACGTCACCGAGGCCGCGGCCGAACTGGGGGTCAGTCAACCCACGCTGTCGCGCGCCCTGAGCAGACTCGAGCAGAACGCGGGTGTCCCGCTGTTCGATCGAGTCGGGCGCCGACTCCACCTCAACGAATACGGCCGGATCATGCTCGAGCACGCCCGCCGCAGTCTCGCCGAAGTGCAGGCGGCTCTGGATCGCATTGCGGCCCTGCGGGATCCCGACACCGGTCGCGTACGGCTGGCTTTCCTGCATTCACTGGCCAATTGGTATGTGCCCGAACAGCTTCGGCAGTTCCGGGAAACCGCGCCGAAGATCCAATTCGACCTGTTTCAGGGCGCCGCGCATGAGATCGCCCGCAGTATCCTCGACGGCGGGTCTGACATCGCCATCACCTCACCACGGCCCGACCCGGCCGACTTCTCCTGGCGCCGCCTCTACGTCGAGCGACTGTGCTTGGCAGTCCCCGTGGAGCACCGGCTCGCGGGGCGCAGCCGGGTCAGCCTGTCGGTGGCGGCCGATGAACCGTTCGTCGCGCTCGAGAAGCCATTCGGGTTGCGGCAGTTGACCGACGAGTTGTGGGTCGAGGCCGGCATCGACCCACAAATCGTGTTCGAGGCCTCCGAGATCCCGACGATGGAAGGTCTGGTCGCGGCGGGGTTCGGCGTGGCGGTGGTGCCGGTACCCCGGGACGGCGCCGATGCGAGGGTGGTTCATGTGCCCCTGTCGAACAGCCGGGCCAAACGTGAGGTCGGCTTGGCCTGGGCGCGCCACCGTCCGCTGGCGCCACCCAGCCAGCGTTTTGTGGATTTCCTCGCCGACGGCTGAGCCCACGGGGGCCGCCCACCTGGCGTCATGCTCTCGGTGCATGGTTAAGCATTGGTCTATGCATTGGACACATCATTAGCGTGTTCCTACCGTGCACTCAGTGACCATTGACCAATCCCAGGAACGCGCCTGGACTGGGCACACCCGAGGATCGACCGCCTACACGCGACTACTGGCGGCGCTGTTCAGCGCGGGCGTGGCCACGTTCGCGCAGCTGTACTCGCCGCAGGCCGTCCTGCCCCTGATCTCCGCGGACCTGGGCGTCGGTGCTGCCCATGCCGCACTGATCATTTCGGCGTCCACCGTCGGTTTGGCGATCGGCGTGATCCCCTGGTCGGCGCTGGCCGACCGGATCGGCAGGGTCAGGGCCATCACGGTCTCGGTCTCCGGCGCCACCCTGGTGGGGATGCTGGTGCCGTTTGCGCCCACGTTCGGGCTGCTGATGGCCGGCCGGTTCATCGAGGGACTGCTGGTCGGTGGGGTGCCGGCCATCGCGGTGGCCTACCTGACCGAGGAAGTCGACCGTGCGCACGCCGCTCGGGCGGCCGGCACCTTTGTGGCCGGAACGACGATCGGCGGTCTGCTCGGACGACTGGTGTCCAGCCCGGTGGCTGAGTTCGCCGGATGGCGCATCGGGGTCTTCACCGTCGCGGTGATCTGCGGGATGGCGGCGATGGGCTTCGTCAAACTGGCTCCCGAACCGCAGGGTTTCACCCCGGCGTCGCACCGCGGCGCCAACCCTGACGGCAGTCTCGCGCATCGGCTTGCCGTCAACCTGCGCACGCCGCGTCAGCTCGTCCTGTTCGCGCAGGGCTTTCTGTTGATGGGCGGTTTTGTGGCGCTCTACAACTTCCTCGGCTACCGCCTGACTGCCGCGCCGTTCGGACTGCCCGCGTCGGTGGTGAGTCTGGTGTTCCTGGCGTACCTGGCCGGAACGTGGGCGTCGTCGCGCGCCGGGGCCGAGGCGGCCCGCTTCGGACGCAGGCGGGTGTTGCTCGTCTCGGTCGTCATCATGATGGTGGGAGTCGCGATCACGTTGAGCGCCAACGTGATCGCGATCCTGATCGGGTTGGTGGTGGCGACGGCCGGGTTCTTCGGCGCGCATTCCACCGCCGCCGGATGGACCGGGCAGGCCGCACCCGCCGGGAAAGCCCAGGCGTCGTCGCTGTACAACCTCTTCTACTACGGCGGCTCCAGCGCGATCGGCTGGCTGGGCGGTGTCGCGTTCGATGAGCACGGGTGGACGGCGGTCGCCGTCACCATCCTGGTGCTGACCGGCGTCGCCGGATCGCTTGCGGCCCTGGCACTGCGGGAAGGCTAGGGGGTCATCCGAGACGTTGGATCCGGCGAAGATGGCCACTCAAGTAGCGCTGTAATGCGAAGGTAGAGCCGATGCGTCGAGGAATGTTCGGTGTGCCGCTGCTGGCCACAACGGTGCTGATGGGCCTGATCGGTGCGCCCACGGCGGCGGCCGGCGACAATGACTGCGCGCTGCTGCTGCCCGCGGCGGACCAACTGGAAGCGGCGTTCAACGAGATCACACCGACAGGGACACCGCCGTGGGTCGCCGCTCAGGTTCGGGCGCCGCTGAGCCCGCTGCACAATCTGAGCAGTCCGCCCGGGATCGATCTGCGGATCCGGTCCAACATGGTGGCGTCGCAGATCGACAACGGCGACCCGTACCGCCCGGCGACACCGGAGCGACTCGCCGGCGATCTCGCCAAGGCCAGGGACTTGCTCGTCGCAGTCCGTGACTGGTGTGCGCCCTGACGTCGCCTGCGCGACGAGCACTCTTGTCCTTGTTGCGAGCCGACCCGAGGATAATCGGGAACGACGCGATGGACGGAGGTGACACGGCAGGTGAGTTCCTTGCCCGACGCGGCGACGCTGGAGACAGTGCTCGACGTCGCTGCCCGCGCCCCGTCCCTGCGCAACCTGCAGCCGTGGCGCTGGCAGGTCGACGGCGAGGCCGTGCACCTGTATGCGGACTGGGGTCGGCGGGCCGGTGACGCCCCGGCGGACCGGCGCGACGTCCTCCTCGGCTGCGGGGCGGTTCTCGATCACTGCGTCGTCGCGATGGCGGCCGCGGGCTGGCACCCGAGTGTCCGGCGGTTCCCCGACCGTGCAGACAATAGCCATCTGGCGATCCTGGAAGTGGTCGAGCAGCCGCCTCAGGGTGGGTGGCGCGAGCTGGCCTCGGCGATACCGCGGCGCCGCGCCGACCGCCGTCCATACGGCTCTCGTCCGATAGCGCCCGGCACGCTCGAGTTGCTGTACATCCGGGCCAGGCGGCTGGATGTGGATGTGCGGGTTGTCCCGACGTCGCGGTGGACTCGACTGGACGACGGCGCCGTCGAGCTTCGCTACCCAACGGGCGCCGGCGAGCGGTCCGAGGAATCACCCGATGGCGCAGTGCTGCTGGTTCTGGGCACTCGCAGCGATGGTGACGACATGCGGTTGCGAGCCGGGGAAGCGCTCAGCCTCGTGACGCTGACGGCCACCGCGATGGGTTTCGCGAGCTGCCCGCTGACCGAGCCGTTGAACGACACCAAAAGCCGACTTGCGCTGGCATGCGAGGTGTTCGACGGAGCAACGTATCCGCAAGCCCTGATCCGTGTCGGACACCCGTTGGACGATGCCGAGCCGCTGCCCCCGACCGACCGTCGAGCGGCCCGCGATATCACCGTGTGGACCAATCGATAGCCCTCAGTTACCGAACACACCCCAGCGCTTGATCTGGACGCGCTCGGCGTCGGGCCAAATCGCCTTGGCGGCAGGTGAATTGCAGAAATAGTCCTCAGCTTGTCGAATGCTCATGTCTACCGCGTGCAGGCCGTCTTCCTGGTGCGCGCGGCAGTTGACGGTCAACGCCTTGTTGGTGGCCGGGTCGGCTTCCAGCACTTCGATGGTCAACACCACGACGAGGGTGTACCCGGCGCCGGTCGGCAGATAGAAGGTCAGGTCCCGACTGGCCGGGCCGCCGCCATTGCTGACGACATAGCCGTCGCCGCTGGGATACACGGCCTGTCCGACCATCTGGGTGCGCTCGTAATGCCGACTGTCGTCGTGGGCACGCCACACCGCGAACCGCGTATTCGGATTGGCGCCGTTGAGCAGATTCCGCGAGATCGGGATGATCAGTTCCTCACGCCCGTCGCCGTCGATGTCCTGCAGCCCGACGCCGCCCGGGGTGGACGACTCCAGGAGTTCGTCGATCGTCTGCACCACCGCGCCCGACCGGTCCGTCACGGTGACCTTGACCGCCCCGGGCTTCGGCAATTCGGGCACCCGCCAGTAGTTCACGGCGAAGTCGAGATCGCCGGAGTGCAAGGCGCAGTCGACTTGCGGCGAGGTACCCGACGGTGTGATCACCGGGTTCGACTGCGGACAGGGCGGCAGCGCGGTGTCTGCGGCTGCGTGCGGACACGTCACGCCGGCCGTCGCTACCGTCAGCGACGCCAGCAGCGCCGACAAGCGCCTGAATGCGTGTCGACTGTGGGTGTTATGCACCGATTTCGGGCAAATTCCGTGCATAACACCCACACTCACGGACGCGGTGCCGGTTTGGCCGGGGCCGGGGCGGGGGCAGCGGGAACGGGTGGTGCTGGGGGAGCGGGCGCAGCACCGGGAAGCTGCTGCTCCTCGGGTGCCTTGGTGCCGGTCTTCGGGCCGATATCGGTGACCTGCCAGCCGTTTCCGACCTTGTTCACGGTGACCCGCAGCAGGATGATCGACACCTTCGGCGTCGGGTTCTGCAGATTGCGGGTCGTTTGATGGGCGGACACCACCACTTCGTACGACCCGTCCGGGGTGAGGACCGGATCGGTGGCCAGCACTTCGCCGGTGGAGCTGACCTGTGCCTGCAGCATTACCGCCTTGAGTAAGTCGGTGGCGTTGACGTACTTGTCCTTGAGTTGTTGTGACACACCGTCTTCGACGGAGCGGAAGAACGCGTCCGGGTCTTCGAAGCTGTAGGTGAGCGACTTCATCGCGTAGTCGCGGGCCAGCTGTGCGGCGGCCTCACGGTCGGCCTGAGCTTGACGTGCCTGGGCGAGTTGGCCGTTCACCTCGCGGTACTTGACGATGCCGAACGCGCCGCCGCCGACGAGCAGCACCGCCAAGACGATCGCCACCCAGAAGCTGCGGGCCCGCCGCGGGCCGGGCGTAACCTCGTCCACCGCGGCGGTCTCGCTCACGGCGTCGTCGACCTTGTCGTCCTCGCCGACAGGTGAATCGGTCATGTCAGAGCTGTCCTCGCTGTTGCCGTCGCTGTCGGTCATTGATGCCACTCAGGTACGTTGAGCTGCACCCGAACGCCGCCGGTGTCGTTGAACGTCGATTCCCAGAAGTCCAGCCAGTGCCCGGCGTCGATCTTGATGTCGTGTAATGGTGCCATCGCGGGCTGCAGGATGGTGGCGAACGTACCCAGCGGGCCGGCCAGCATGTCGAGCCATTCGCCGAACTTGGCGACCAGGATCCCCGCCGGGTCCTGCGGGCCGATCACGCCGATGCCGGTGTGTGACAGGATCTCGATCTGGTGGACCAGCTGCAAGAAGGCGGGCACCGACTTCGGCAGCATCTTTCCTGTCTCGCTGATGATTTCGCCGGCATGGATGTCGCCCAAGTTGGTGGTGAACGTCGACACATTGCTGAACAACGTGTTCAACAGTTCCTTGTCGTCGCGGATCACCTTGGCGGTCAGACCGGCAGTGACGGCCAGCGAGTCGATCGTCTCGTCGCTGCCCTTGAATGCCGCGGACATGTCGTTGATGATGCCGTGGATCTGGTCGAGGTTCAGCGCCGTGAACAGAACATTGGCCCGGGTGAGCAAGTCGCTGGCGGTCACGATCGGCGCCACCCGGTCTGGCGGGATCACGGCGCCGTCGGCGAAGTAGGGCGGCGCGATCAACGTCGGCCGGAAGTCGATGTACTGTTCGCCGGCCGCCGACAGGTTCTCCACGCTGATCGCGCTGTCGGCCGGAACCTGGTACTTGCGGTCGACGTCCATCGAGACGGCGAGTCCGGTTGCGGTGGTCTGAATGCCGGTCACCCGGCCGACCTTGATGCCGCGCATCGTCACTTCCGAGGTGGGCATCAAACCACCGGAAGAGTTGAGCAGCAACGTCAGTCGCGTGACCTGTTTGGTCGGCCCCATGTCGAGCACGCCGAACGACATGTAGGCCGCGCCGGCCAGGGTCATCACCACCAGGATCACCAGGGTGGTGCGCGCGCTGAACTTCATGGCACCAGCCCCATCGTCTGCATGGCTTCGACAGCCTGGTTCGCCTTGTCGGCGGGATCGACCCCTTCGTGCCCGGTGGGCGCGTGGAGTTCGGTGATGGTGTACTTCGGACCACCGTCGCGGAACCACCCGAGCAGCTTGTAGCGCAGCAGCGCCACGAACTTGTCGGCGATCACCGGGATGGTGGTGTCCGCGGTGGCCATCGTGTGGATCATCGGCGTGATGTAGGACAGGATCTGCATCAGGTCGCCGGCGATCGGGTTGATCAGATCGCCGCCGAGCTTGCCGACGTCCTTCGAGGCGCCCACGACATTCAGGATGGCCATCGTGACCGCCGACAGCCCGTGGAGTTTCGCCGGACCTTCGGTCACCAGCCGGTTGAACACCGCAGTGTTGGCCGCGAATCCGGAGGTGATGTTCTCCATGCCGTCGAGCATCTGGTCGATGGTGTCCTGATTGGTGGCCAGGTCGTTGAGCACCCCGGCGACCGTGTGCTGCATGCGGGTCAGCTCGTGCGGATCCTGCGGGAACGCTTTGTTGACGTTGACCACGGTGGTCTGCAGGGTGCCGATCGCGCCACCGGCGACGAGGTTCGACATCGAGCGCAGCAGATCCTCGACGTTGTCGGCCGGTGAGGTGTTGCCCAGCGGAATGGTGTCACCGTCACGCAGGACCGGCCCGGACTTGTCCTCCGGCGGTAATAGGGCGATGTAGATGTCGCCGAGCGGGGTGGCCTGACGCAGTTCCGCACGGGTCGCGACGGGAAGCTTGGTGTCACCGGCGATTTCGACAGTCGTGACCGCGGTGGTGCCCTGGAGCCGAACGCTGTCGAGCACGCCGATCTGAACGCCGCCGGAGTCCACCTTGGCCCGGGCCGGCAGATTGAGCACGCTGGCGAACTCGATGTTGATGTCGTAGGAGTGCCGCGGACTGTAGGCGCCCGGGACCGGCAGCCGGGTCGGATCCAGTGAACAGGCCGCGGTGAGTCCGATGGTGACGGTGAACAACAGTGCGCTGACCGCGCGCATCGGGCGTCGGGTCATGGCAGCGCCGCTCCCAGAACGAGATTGGTCAATCCGAGCGTCACCGGGTCGGTGGGGGTGCCCGACGCGCACGCAGCCGCGGCTCCGGGGATGTTGCGTTCGGTGAGTCCTTGGCAGATCGCGCCGGCCTGCGTCGGGGCGATCGACACTTGCGGCGGGATGTAGGTGACGTTGTGGGTGCCCCACGCCGGCTCGTAGATGTCGGCGAGCCAGTTGCTGAACTGCGGCCAGGAGTTGATCATCGCGGTGATCGCCGGGATGTGCCGGTTCAACAGATCACGCAGCCCACCGAACCGCTTGTCGAACTTGTCGTAGAACCGCGGGCCGAACCGGTTGAGCGCCTCGATCAGCGTCGGCAGCAGGTGGGACACATTGGCCATCGCCGCACCGAAGTTGTCCGACAGGCCTTCCATCAATTGGGCGGTGACCGGCAGCGTTTGAATCACCGAGGCGAAGCTGTCCCAGTTCTTGAGGAAGTCGGAGCTGAGGATCTCGCCGTTCTCGAACAGCTGGCGGTAGTCGGCGTCGGCCTTGTACGGGTCGGCGAGCATGGTGCGCAGGTTGCGCATCGTCTTGTTGATCCCGGGCCCGGTGCCTTGAAGGGAGTTGCTTGCCGCGCTGAGACTGTCGTTGATCGCCTGCACGCCGGGCGCCGTGGACGGATCCTGGCCCGGTTGGGATCCCAGGATCGCATCGGTGAGACTGCCGATGGCGGAGAACGTTTCGCTGACGCTGATCGGCGTCTTGGTGGACTTGAGTTTGATGCAGCCCGGCCCGGTGAACTTGGGGCCGCCGGTGTAGGGCTTGGTCAGCTCGACGTGGCGATCCGTGACGATGGATTGCGAGTAGGTGACCGCGCCGACATCGGCAGGCAGGACCAGGTCCGCGGGCACGGTGAAGTCCACTTCGACATGGTCGGGTTTGTTGACGATCGCGGTCGTGGAGCCGATCTCGATACCCAGCAGCGCGACCTTGTTGCCGGGGTAGAGACCGACCGCGTCGGTGAATTCGGCGCACATCGCCCGGGTCGGGTTGATCTTCGGGGCCAGTACTTTGATGCCGACCGCCACCGCGACGGCCAGCACGGTGAGGATCACCACGGCTATGGCGATCCCACGACGTGACCGCAGTCGCGCGCCGACGCTCGATGCTTTCGTCATGTCAGCAGGTCTTCATGATGTTGGGTAGGCAGAGGTCCTGACCGGGGACCAGCCGGTTGTGCTGATCGAAGGTGACACCATTGCCGCTGAGCATGGGCCCGATGATGTTGAGTGTCTGGCCGAGACCGTCCAGGGCCATGCCCCAGCGTTCCGGGTGGGCCGCCAGCGTGTCGCTGATGTCTTCGATTCCCTCGGCGATGGGCATGACGTCTTTGCCGTACCACATCGTCAGCCGGTCGAGGACGCGGGTCAATTCCTTGATCAGAGCGAAGAATTCGACGATGTCGACGGCCTTGGAGGTGTACATCTTGCCGAGGATGTCGAACTGCTCGAACAGCGTGATGAGCTGGGCGCGCCCGGCCGTCATGGCTCGCAGCCCGTCGTTGACGAAGTCGAGGCCGCGATGAAAGTCGGTGGTGGATCTGCTCATCGATTCGGTCAACCGGTCGGCGGACTGCAGCAGGTTGCGCACGGCGTCGGGGTAGCGGTTGGCCGCGTTGGCGACTTCGGCGAAGGTGTCGTGGATGACCTGGCCGTCGACCTCTTTCACCACCGGGGTGGCGGCCTGGATGATGTCGTTGACCTCGAACGGCAGGGTGACGCGCTGCGGCGGAATGCCGTTGCGGCCCAATGGAGCTGTTCCCTTGGGGTCCAGCGCGACGTAGTGACCGCCGAGCGGGGTCAGTAGCTTGATGTTGAGGGTGGAGTCCGAGCCGACCTTCACCGAGTTCTGCACGTCGAACGTCATCTCGACCAAGGCGCCGTCGAGTCGGACGCTGGTGACTTTGCCGACCGCGATGCCGGCCACCCGCACCTGGTCGCCGGCGCGTAGCCCCGCGGAGTTGGGCATGTGCGCGGTGTAGCCCGCCTCGTCGGCCGGATTCAGGTAGGCGATCGCGGTGCCGGCGAGCGCGGCGATGATGACGACGACACCGATGATCCCGTTGCGGCGGTTGCGGTTGGCGGTGGCGCGTTCGTCGCGTGCGCCTTGGCGTCCACCGATTGTGGCGCGCAAGGTGGTGAGGTGCTTGTCGAGTTGCATTACTTGCACACCACCAGGTTCTGCTGCGCGAAGGAGACCTCGCCGATCCCCGGGAGCGTGACCTCGCCGCGGGAGCAGGAGAACGTCGGGGTGGCCGGCTGTTCGTCGACCAGCCAGTCCCGCATGCCCTGGATCAACGATGGCGCGAGCGAGAGGCCCGCGATGATGGTCGGGGTCTGTGGCCACATCCGGCTGCTCAGGTCGTAGAGCGGGCCGGTTGTGCCGTCGAAGGTGCGCTCGAAGTACTGCATGACATGGGTGGTGTTCCGCAGGACCGGCAGCCCGCTGTCCAGCGACTGACGGAATTCCTCTGCCTTGGAGCCGAATTGAGCGAGCACCACATTGAGCTGGGAGATCAGCTGGAACAGCTGTCCGGACTTGCCACCCAGATCTTGGGAGATCGCGCTGAGATTACGGATCATCGTGGTGATGACGAGCTGGCGGTCCACCGCCAGGGTGGAGATTTCGTCGAGGTCGTGGAGGAACGGACCGATGCCCGATTCGTCACCCTGAATGAGCCGCAGCAGGTTCTCGCCCAGCAGGTTGAACTGGGCGGGGTCGAGGGTTTGGAAGATCGGCTGAAATCCGTTGAACAGCTTGGCCACATCGAATGATGGGATGGTCTGCCCGATGGGAATGGTGCCCCCGTCCGGCAGCCGGTTGTCGGGCTTGGCCGGCTGCACGAGCTCCACGTAGCGCTGCCCGATCAGGGTTTGATACCGGACCGCGGCCACGGTGTTGGTGTAGAGCGGATGGTCGGCCTGGGCGGTGAAATCGACCTTGGCCACCCGCCCGTCGAGCCGGATGGTCTGCACCTTGCCGACTTGAACCCCGGATATGCGGACGTCGTCACCGACGTAGAGGCCCGACACATCGGAGAACGTGGCGGTGTACCCGGACAACGCTCCGGTGACCGGACTGCGCAGGGCCGTCAGCACGATGAGCGTGCACACCACCGCGACCGCCGTGAACACCGTCAGCCAGAACACCGACTTGGTAACGCTTCTCACCGGCCACCGCCGTGCGGGGGCGCCGGGGTGGGGGCCTCGGCGGGCAAGGCGGCGGCCAGCCCGGGCATGGTGTCCAGGGTCAGTTCGAGATTCAACCGGACCTTGCCGTTGATGATCGGAAACGCCGTGCTGGTGCGGTCCAGCAGACCGGAGATCCGGTCGTAGGCCGGCGACATGCTTCCGTACATGTACGCGTAGGGCACAAAGACGCTCATGATGCCGCCGAACAGCGGGACGAGCCACGAGATGTGATTGGCGAAGATCCCGTCCGTGGTGAAGAGCAGCTTCGCCAGCTGGTCCATGATCAGGTTCATCCGGTCCACGCCGTCCGGGTGCGCCAGGAATTCCATCCCGTTGAGCAGGTCGTAGGCCAGGCTGACCAGCGGAACGGCGTCACTGACCCCGTTGACCACCGAGGCGAGCACCGAAAGCGATTGTGAGAACGGCACTTTCTGCGAGTCGGTGACCATCTTGATCAGGTCGAAGTAGGACCGGGTGACCGGCTCGGTGAGGTCGGCGTGCTTCCGCACGATCGCGATGATGTGGTCGATGTCGGGCGAGTCCATGATCCGGCCGAACTTCTGACCCTGGCGCAGCAGCCCGGTGATGGACGCCGAGCGCACAGTGGTGTCGACGGTCAGCGTCTGGTTGGACCCCAGCCGCGGGCCGGTGCCGCTGCTGGCCAACTCGACGGCGGCCAGGCCAAAGGTGTTGGACGAGGTGAAGTTCGCGGTGGTGTCGGCCGCCAGGGCTGCTGCCTGGCGCGGCTCGAGTTCGAGGGTGATCTTCTGCTTGTTGAAGCCGGCCGACTGCAACGTCTTCACCGACCCGATGGTCAGGCCGCGGAATTTCACTTCCGCACCCGGGGTCAGGCCTTCGCCGAGTTTGTCGGCCATCACCGTCAGCTTGAATGTGTCGGCGTAGCCGCCGGTTCCGAGGTGATAGAGGACAGTGCCCGCGACGAGCAACACGATCGCGGCGATGAGGCCGCGGATGCGCAGCGCGCGCGACGTGGGCCTGCGCCCGCCCTGGTCGGCAGATGCGAACATGCCCTATCCCGAGATCCGAATCCCGGGGCTGTTGCCCCAGAACAGCAGTGTCAGAACCATATCCGCGGCGACGACCGTGACGATGCTGGCCCGGATGGCCCGTCCGGACGCGCGGCCGACGCCTTCGGGACCGCCGACGGCGTAGTAGCCCTGGTAGCCGTGGATGGCGATGATCAGCGTCACAAAGATGACGGCCTTCAGCACCGAGAACACCACGTCGGAGGGTTGGATGAAGGAGTCGAAATAGTGGTAGTAGGTGCCCGACGACTGGCCGTGCATCACGTTGACCACCAGCGCGCACGACACGTAGCTCAGCGCCAGCGTCACCACATACAGCGGGATGATGGTCAGCATGCCGGCGATCACCCGGGTGGTGACGACGAACGGGATAGACCGGATACCAAGCGCTTCCAGCGCGTCGATCTCCTCGGAGATCCGCATGGCGCCGATCTCGGCGGTCATCCGGCAGCCGGCCTGCGCGGCGAAGCCGATCCCGGCGATCATCGGCGCCATCTCCCGGGTGTTCGCGTACGCGGAGACGAATCCGGTCAGCGGGCCCATCCCGACCATGTCGAGGGCGCTGTAGCCCTCGATTCCCACCGAGCCGCCGACCGCGGTGCCCATGAAGATCAGCACACCGATGGTGCCGCCGCCGACGATCAGTGATCCGTTGCCCCACATCACGTCGACAAGCAGCACCCCGGTCTGATGCCGGTAGTGCCGCAGCGTGTGCGGGATCGCGCCGAGCACCTGGGCCAGGAAGCTGACCTGATGCCCGAGGCGCTGGACCAGCGAGTCACCTTGGTCGGCGATCCACAACGGCGCGCGTAACGCATTGGGAATGTGCCGCGACGGCGTCGACACCCGGGCCATCAGCCCATCCTCAGCGGCATCGACATCGAGACACCCTGGGTGATGATCAGGTTGAGGACGAACACGGCCACCACACCGATGACCACCGACGCGTTGACGGCGTCGGCCACGCCGCGCGCACCGCCGGTGGCCTCCAGACCGCGCTGGCAGGCCACCAGGATCACGACCACACCGAACAACCACGTCTTCAACATCGCCACGATGACGTCGTTGACACTGGCGAACGAGGCGAAGGACGCGATGTAGCTGCCGGGTGTGCCGGACTGGAAGCCGACGTTGATCGCGTAGCCGGCCGCCAGGCCCATGAAGATGATGAAGGCACACAGCACCGGCGCGACGAACACGATCGCGGCGAGGCGCGGGGTGACCAGTCGCTGCACCGGATCGACGCCCATCACCCGCAGCGCGTCGACCTCTTCGCGGATGGTGCGGGCGCCGAGGTCGGTGGCCACTGCCGAACCGGCCGCCCCGCCGAGCAGCAATGCCGCCACCATCGGTGCGCCCTGCCGGATCACGCCCAGACCGCCGGCGGCGCCCGACACCGAGGAAGCCCCGACCTGCTGGATGAAGTTGCCGACCTGCACGGCCACGATCACGCCGAACGGTATGGACACCAACAGCGCCGGGATCGCCGTGACGCTGATGATGAACCAGGCTTGGTTGAGGGTGTCTCGCCAGGGATGGCGCAACCTGACGAGGTCGGTGACGAGGAAGCCGAGGGCTTGCGCGCCGAGGCCGAAGAACCGGCCCAAAGTCTGCAGTGAGGAATCCGTTCGGGACAGGAAGCGCCGGAAGGGCCGGCTCAAGATGTCGGCGACCTGGCGGCCCAACGGTGCTTCCGCGGAGGCCGGGGGATCGACGGGCGGCTCGGTGGTGGCGGCTGCCACGAATGCGTCGATATCGACGCATTCAAGTTCGCTGGCTTCTGTCTCGGTCGCTGCTTGGGCCGCAGTCGCGTCATCGACACCTGCGGTCAACGGCAGGCACCTCCTTAATCGCTGGGTACGGCCAGTTCCCCCAGCAAAGTTCGAGCTTGGTTGTCGCGCGTTTACCAGCGGTACGAGTACGTGCGTTGTACCAGCGGCGGCAGGCATGTGTTCGCAGAAAGAAGATCAGTGTGACGTACGCCACATTTGACCGTCAAGCCCTGCGTGCGTCGCCTCCGGACGACTGTGGGCGCCACTTTCCTGCGGAAGGGTCAATAACGTGCGCGGATTCGCCGTCAGCCCGCCGGCGGCGGCAAGTTCGCAGCACGGACTGGGGTTTGACCCGATTGGTGCTCGGCGCTCCGCGCCGCATCGGCGGTCCGTGTACCCGGGAAATGCACAGGAATTTGCCAGCCGGTCAAATTGCTGCGCGGCTATCTGCGAGGAGCAGTGGCGACCGCGCCTCTGACCGCCCAACTCGGGCCCGTCGATCGGTAGCGGTACCGCGCACCGCGGTGTTCACATTTCGCGTGGGCGTCGCCGAGGGGCGGTCCGGGCAAATGTCGCCATGGCTGTCTGTGAGATCCCCAAACCCCGGCGAAGTGCGGCGCACCTGCATTACGGTGCGTGCAAGTTAGACACACTAGGTGGGGGTCATGGCGAGCGCTGTTTCTGGACACGTGCCGGGGGCGATTGCGCTCGAACGACATGCCGGTCGGCTCTGACCGCAACGGCGCGGGGGATGGGCGCACGCGAGTAGTCGATTACATCGTCGAGCGCCTCGTTCGCCGCGGCGTTCGCCATGTGTTCGGCGTGGACGGCGCCAATATCGAGGATTTCTACGACGCCGCGCACTTCTGTCCGGACCTCACCGCGGTGGTGGCCAAGCACGAGTTCTCCGCGGCGGCGATGGCCGATGCCTACAGCCGGGCCGGCGCCGGTATCGGCGTCGTGTGCGCCACCTCCGGCGGCGGCGCCCTCAACACGATCCCGGGATTGGGGGAGTCGTTCGCAGGCCGGGTGCCGGTGCTGGCGTTGATCGGCCAACCGCCGACCGCGTCGGACGGGCTCGGCTCATTCCAGGACACCAGCGGCGTCAACGGAGCCCTACACGGCGAGGCCTTGTTCACGGCGGTGTCGGTGTTCTGCGAACGGGTTGTGACGGCCGACGACATTGTGACCGCACTGCCTCGGGCGATCTCAGCAGCGACGAGCCTCGGTGGGCCGGCGGTCCTGCTGTTGCCCAAGGACATTCAGCAGGCCGTGGTGGAGCCCATGCATGATGATCCCGCCGACGCGCCAGCGGCGGCCGGGGACATCGAGGAACTGGTGCAGCTGCTGCGCGACACCGACGGGCCGGTGACGATCATCGCCGGTGACCAGGTTGGCCGCGACAACGCCCGGGCCGAGCTGGAGACGCTGCGCGCGGTCCTGCAGGCGAACGTGGCCACGGTGCCCGACGCGAAAGATGTCTCAGCTGAGTCGTTGGGCGTCGTCGGGGTGATGGGTCATCCGGCAGTGGTTGCGGCACTGGGCGACAGCGCGCTGTGCCTGGTGATCGGCACCCGGCTGCCGCTGATGGCCCGCGGCGGTCTGGACACGGTATTGGACTCCCTGCCGATCGCGTCGATCGGTGCCGAGGTTCCCTACCTGCCATGTGCGCACGTCGAAAGCCGCGACCTCCGTAGCTCACTGACCCAGCTGGCGACGGCGTTGTGCGACACGGCGAGCCGGGTGCCTGCGTCGCAGCCCGTCCGGGGAGAGCTGACGCCACCAGAGCATGCCGGCGCGGGAGTGCGCTACCGCGCCGCGATGCGCGCATTGGACGGGCTGCTGCCGCAGGATGCCGACATCGTCGTGGACGCAGGCAATATCGGTGCGGCGGCGATCCACTGGCTGCCGGCCCGGCGCGACGGCCGTTTCCTGGTCGCCCTCGGAATGGGCGGCATGGGCTACAGCTTCGGCGCCGGCATCGGTATGGCCTTCGCCCGAGATCGCCGCACCGTCGTCATCGCCGGCGATGGCTCGTTCTTCATGCACGGCATGGAGATTCACACCGCGCTGCACTACCGGCTTCCGGTGACGTTCCTGTTGTTCGACAACCACGCGCACGCCATGTGCGTGACTCGCGAGCAGCTGTTCTACGGTGACCGCTACAGCTACAACCGGTTCGGCCCCAGCCGGCTGGGTGCGGGGCTGTCGGCCATGTTCCCCGCCCTGCCGTCGGTGGATGTCAGCGGCATCGGCGAACTCGGCGTGGCCGTCACAGCAGCGCTCGACGCCGATGGCCCATCCGTGGTGTCGGTGGAATGCTCGGCCGACGAAATACCGCCCTTCACAGCATTTTTGGGTGCCACAACACAGCTGGGTCGATCGCCCCAGCCAGATTCGAGGGAACGCTGATGACACTGCCTGCGCTCGAGGACATCGCCGACCCGATTCCGGGGCTGATGCGCATCGAGACCTCGCCCCGGGAGAAAGCCACCCCGGTCCTGATGGAGATGATCCACGCGGTGTATCCGCACGACGAGGTCTTCGGCGAGTTCTGCACCGTCAACGACTACATCGACTGCCCGCCCGACGAACTCTTCGACTATCTGGCGGACACCCGGTCCCTGGAGGAATGGACCTACAGTCTGCGGGGATTCACCCGCACCGAGGAGGACGGCCTCTGGCTGGCCTACGACCGGCTGGGTACCGAAACCGAGATCTACACCCGCACGGTGGCCAACCGGGAGGCCCGCACCGTGGATTACCACTGCGCCTGGGATCAGGGCAAGCACCTGTGGATGATCTACCTGATGCGGGTGGTCGACGCGCAGGTAGTGCTCAACAAGCCGGGTTCGGTGGTGTTGTGGACGAACTGCCACCACCCGTTCTACGACGAGAACCCGTACCCGGACGCGGCCCCGCCGCAGCGGCCGGTTTGGGTGGGGGACTTCTGGGACATGTTCGGCGCCGGGCACCTTCTGGAGTTGAAGAATCTCAAGGCGATCGCCGAATACCGCCACCGTAACGGCCTGCCGATCACTCCGGATTGGATGCGCGAATCATGAGCCAGCCCACCGTAAGCCTGATCGACGTCGCGACCTATCTGCCGGAAAACCGGGTTCCCGCAGAGTGGTACACCCGATTCAGCGGCGACGACGACATGCGAGACAACCCCATGTTCCGGCCGCCGGACTTCCGTCACCATGCCGCCGATGACGAGTCCAATGTCGACATGATCCAGCGTGCCGTCGGCGCACTGATCGACCGGCACGGGCCCGCTGTGCTCGACGACGTCGATGTGCTGCTGACCCATTCCCAGCTGCCCGATCTGCCGATCCTCGGCGCCGGCGGCGAAGTCGCCAAGCGGCTGGGCATCAATCCCGAGTGGATCATCGACGTCCACAACGGCGGCTGCGCGGCATTCGTGTTGATGCTCAAGCTCGCTCGCCAGCTGCTGGCGAGCGGTGCCGGGCGGACCGCGCTGATCGCGGTCGCACAGAACGCCGCAGGCAAGATCTTCGAGCAGGACCAGGTACGCAAGCTCGCCCAGGCGTCGGTGCCCGGCGACGGCGCGGCGGTCGGGTTGGTCACCGTGTCGGACAGCTCACCGGTGCTCGACATCGAATGCCGCTACTTCGGCGAGAACGCGACCGACATGACGCTGGCCGCCGATCCCGCGCGGCGCTGGTGGGAGGCCGGGCCCGGTCAGGGTTACGTCGGATTCAACGAAGGCAAGATCATCAAGGTCCTCGCCCGCGGCAACCGGCAGGTACCCCAGGTGGTGCGTGCGGTGTGCGACCGGATCGGCGTGAAGCCGGGCGACCTCGACCTGCTGGTCACCAATCAGCCCAATCGACTGCTGTTGCGGAACTGGAATGAGGCACTGGGGATTTCCCCGGATCGGCATCGCGACACATTCCAGGAATGTGGCAACCTGTTCGCCGTCGCCATCCCGGTGAACCTGGAGGCGGCAGTCCTCGACGGCCAGATCGGTGCCGGCGACATCGTGATGATGGCCGGGTTCGCGCACGCCGGGGACTTCGCAGGCGCCGCCGCCATCCAGTGGGGCGGAAGCCGCACATGACGGCGGCCGACGGCCAACCGGCGTCGATCAACACCGTCGTCGACGACATCATCGCCCTGATCCAGGCCGAAACCGACAGTGCCGCAACCTTGACCGCAGACTCGGGACTCCAAGACGCGGGCATGGACTCTGCTCGGGTGCTGTCGCTGGTGTTCCGAATCGAAGCCCGCTACGACATCGAACTGGACGCCGAGGACGGCGACGACTTGCGCACCGTCGGCGACTTGGCCCGGCTCGTGCTGCGTCGCATCCAGGAACGCCCATGATCAGCACCCCGGCGATCCGGCCCAAGTTCGAGACGCTCACCGAGATGCTCGACGCGGCAGCGCTGGGCAACCACAGTCTGATCTTCGTCGACCGCAACGAGGTCGACACCGACGTTCCGATGGCCGACATCGCTCGGCGGGCGCGTTCGGTGGCGGCGGGCCTGCACGACAACGGGGTTCAGCCCGGCGACCGGGTGGCACTGGTACTGCCCACCGGTCCGGAATTCGTCGCCTGCTTCTTCGGTGCCCTGTACGCGGGCGCCATCCCGGTACCGCTGTACCCGCCGGTGCGCCTCGGCAAGCTCGACGAATACCGGCATCGCACCGCCGCGATGCTGCAGGCGGTCGACGCCGTCCTGGTGGTCACCGAGGATCGCATACGTCCGCTGCTCGAAGCGGCAGGGGCGACGTGCCGAACAGCAGCCGAACTCGACGGGGCCGGTCGCCGCGACATCGATGTGTCCGCCGATGACGTTGCGCTGATCCAGTTCTCGTCCGGCACCACCCATGACCCGAAACCCGTCGCACTCAGCCACCGCAACCTGCTGTCCAACCTCGCCGCGATCGCGGACTACTTCGCAGCGGCGGGCATGCCCGACCAGGTCGGTGTCACGTGGCTGCCGCTCTATCACGACATGGGACTGATCGGGAATCTGCTGAGCGCGTTCTATCTGCCGCGGCCGTTGGTGCTGCTGCCGCCCGAACTGTTCCTGGCCGTCCCCGCGGCCTGGTTGCGCGCGATCTCGCGGCACCGCGGAACCGTCACCGCCGCACCGAACTTCGCGTTCGGACTGTGCCTCAAGCGGATCCGCGACGACGAACTCGACGGTGTCGACCTGAGCTCGTGGCGACTGTGTCTGAACGGCGCCGAGCTGACCAGCGCCGAGGTCCAGCGCCGATTCAGTGAGCGGTTCGGGCGGTGGGGATTCGATGCGCGGGCGTTCACCCCGGTCTACGGACTGGCCGAGGCGTCGCTGGCAGTCACGTTCAAGCCGGCGGGCAGCATGTTCGGTGTGCACCGGCTCGGCGACCGGGAACTGGTGAGCACGGGCCGTCCGCTGGCCGGCGTCGAGGTGGCGATCCGCGACGACAACGCCCGGCCGCTGCCCGACGGCGAAGTGGGCCACATCTTCGTTCGTGGACCCAGCGTGATGACCGGGTACTTCGGCCGTGCCGACCTCACCGCGCAGGTGCTGTCCGGCGGCTGGCTGGACTGCGGCGACGTCGGGTTCGTCCACGACGGTGAGCTATTCGTCTGCGGCCGCACCAAGGAGACCGTGATCATCCGCGGCGCCAACCACGCACCGCAGGATTTCGAGGCCGCCCTCGACGGGCTGGCCGGTGTCCGCGCCGGATGTGCGGTCGCGGTGGGATACGTTCCCGCCGACACGGAGGATGAGGCGCTGGCGATGCTCGTCGAGACCACCGCGGACGCTCCCGAGGATCTGGCGAGCGATGTCGCGGCCCGGGTGCTGCAGCACACCGGCATCGCTGTCGGACACGTCGAGCTGCTGGCACCGGGCGCCCTGCCGCGGACGTCGAGCGGGAAGATGCGCCGCATCGAAGCGCGCACCCAGTGGCTGGCGGGGACCTTGTCGCCGTGTTAGCCGGGATCGCGCGGCTTGCGATGCGTGCTCCCCGACGGATGATCGCGCTCGCGCTGCTCGTCGTCGCCGGTGCGGCGGCATTCGGCATTCCGGTGGCGGCCCGGCTCTCCGCGGGCGGTCTCACCGATCCCGGTGCCCAGTCGTCACAGGTGAAAGCGCTGTTGGCCAGCACTTTCGGCCAGGGTGACATGCCGCTGCTGATCACTGTCAGCTCACCCGATGGGGTCAATTCAGCGGCTGCGCGCACGGTGGGCACCGACATCGTGCGGACACTGACTCAGTCGCCGACGGTTGCGACGGTCACCTCGCCCTGGACCGCGCCGCCGTCGGCAGCGACCTCGCTGGTCAGCAAGGACGGCACGATCGGCGTCATCGTCGCCGGCATCACCGGCGGCGACAACAGCGCGCCGAAGAATGCCGGGGCACTGATCAGCACGGTGGTGCACGACCGCGGCGACGTGACCGTGCGGGCCGGGGGCGAGTCGGCGATGATGTTGGAGATCAACCAGCAGAGCGAAGAAGACCTGAAAGTCATGGAAGGCGTTGCGATTCCGCTGAGCTTCCTGGTGCTGGTGTGGGTGTTCGGCGGTCTGGTCGCTGCGTCGCTGCCCCTGGCCGTGGGCGCGGTCGCGATCCTCGGCGCGATGGCCGTGCTGCATGCGATCACCTTCGTTACGGATGTGTCGATCTTCGCCCTCAATCTCGCTGTGGCCCTTGGGCTGGCGTTGGCGATCGACTACACGCTGCTGTTGCTGAGCCGGTTCCGCGACGAGCTGGCGGCCGGTGCGCCCCGCGACCGCGCCCTGATCCGCACCATGACCTCCGCCGGCCGGACGGTGTTGTTCTCGGCGATGACCGTCGCGCTGTCGATGTCGGCGATGGTGCTGTTCCCGATCTACACCCTCAAGTCGTTCGGCTACGCGGGTGTCGCTGTCGTCGCATTCGCCTCGCTTGCCGCGGTTTTCGTGACGCCCGCGGCCATCGTGGTGCTTGGTGACCGGCTCGAGTCACTGGACCTGCGCCGGTGGCTGCGACGCCCGGTCGCGGCTGCCGGGCCGGTGGAGGACGGCGGCTGGTATCGGCTGGCGATGTTCTCGATGCGCAGGGCGGTGCCGGTCGGTCTGGTCATCGTGACGCTACTGGGACTGCTCGGCGCGCCGTTCCTCGGCGTCAGATGGGGAGTGCCCGACGACCGTGTCTTGCCGACGTCGAGTTCGGCGCACCTGGTCGGCGACCAGCTGCGTACACAGTTCGCCGCGGACCTGGCCAAGAATCTGACCGTCGTCATACCGGATCTCGGTGGCGTCACCCCCGCACAGCTCGACGGTTATGCCGCTGAGCTGTCCCGGGTGTCAGGCGTGTCCGCGGTCTCCTCGCCCGGCGTGACGTTCGTCGGCGGCGCCTCGGTGGGTCCGCCGACGGCGGCGACCGCGATCAGAAACAACAGCGCGTTCCTCACCGTCACCAGCACCACACCGCTGTACTCCCCGGCATCCGAGACGCTGCTCGATCAGCTACACGCCGTGCCCACCCCGGCCGGTCACCAGGTGTTGATCGGCGGGACCCCCCAGGTCAACCGTGATACCGCCGGCGCCATCGCCTCCCGGCTGGGGATGGTTCTGGCGATCATCGCCGCAATCACGTTCGTGCTGCTGTTCCTGATGACCGGCAGCGTCGTGGTTCCGCTGAAGGCGTTGATCCTCAACGTTTTGTCGTTGACCGCGGCGTTCGGTGCGCTGGTGTGGATCTTCCAGGACGGCAACCTCGATGCTTTGGGCACGACCTCGACGGGCACCCTGGCGATCAGCATCCCGGTGTTGTTGTTCTGCATCGCCTTCGGCCTGTCGATGGACTACGAGGTGTTCCTGGTATCGCGCATCCGCGAGTTCTGGCTGGCGAGCGGCAAGACCGCCGCCGACAACGACAGGAGCGTCGCGCTGGGGCTCGCCCACACCGCGCGGGTGATCACGGCCGCGGCGCTGATCATGGCGATCACGTTCGCGGCGCTCTCCGGTGCTCAGGTGTCCTTCCTGCGGATGCTGGGCGTCGGTCTGACGCTGGCGATCCTCGCCGACGCCACGCTGGTCCGTGTCCTGCTCGTGCCCGCCTTCATGCACGTGATGGGCCGGTTCAACTGGTGGGCGCCAAAGCCTCTGGCGCGCTTGCACGATCGGTTCGGGATCAGGGAGGCCTCGCATGCCTAGGAACGCCATGGTGCCGCCGGCCGGACTGGCGCGCGCCGTCGAATGGCTGCGCCACCACCTGTTGCTGCTCCATCAGCGGATGTTGCCCGCACCGATGGCGATGATGGAGTTGGTGGTGTCGGGTTGGCCTGCGCAGGCGATCACCACGGCCGCGCAACTGGGCATCGCCGACGCGCTGGCGGACGGACCGCTGCCGATCGACGAGCTCGCCGCGCGGGTGGGCGCGGACCCCGATGCGCTGCGACGGCTCATGCGGGCACTGATCGGGCGGGGCATCTTCCGACGCCGCCGCGACGGCCGGTACGCGCTGAATTCCCTTGCCGATACCCTTCGCTCGGACGCGGCGATCTCGCTGCGAGGTGCGGCGATGTTCCAAGGCTCGCAAGAGCAACGTGAACGCTGGACACTGCTGACCGACTCGGTCCGAACCGGCGAGTCGATCGTCCCCGCCCTGAGAGGCATGGAAGGTTTCGACTACCTCATCGAGATACCGGAGCATGCCAAGCTTTTCGATCAGACCATGACCAGTCTCGCCCAGATGACGCTGGCTGTCGTGGTGGCCAGCTACGACTTCGCCGCGCACCGCACGATCGTCGACGTCGGCGGGGGACAAGGTGCGATGCTGGCCGCCATCCTGGCGAAGGCGCCGCGGTCGCGAGGCGTTCTCTACGACGTGCCCCGGGTCGTCGCGGGTGCACCGGAGTTGTTGCGCGCCAACGGTGTCACCGACCGGGTGCAGATCGTCGAGGGCTCGTTCTTCGACCAGGTTCCCGGCGGCGGCGATGCGTATCTGCTGAAGAACATCATTCACGACTGGGCCGACGACAAGGCGTTGCACATCCTGCGCAATGTCCGGTCGGCCGCAGTCCCGGGCGCCACCGTGCTGCTGGTCGAGATGGTCATCCGCGACAACGGGCGCGACGGACCGGAGAACTGGGTGGATCTGGAGATGCTGCTGAACCTCGGGTCCCGCGAACGGACCGCCGACGAGTACCGAATGTTGTTGGCACATGCCGGTTTCCGGATGACGCGGGTGGTGACGACTGCGTCGCCACTCTGCGTGGTGGAGGCCGTCGTCGACGACGCGCTGCCCGGCTAGTCGAGGAGCCTCGGATGGATATCGCGACCATGCCGCGCGCCGGATTCGACGCCTCCTGGCTGGATCGACGTCTGCAGACCGGCCGGCTGGAATACCTGGACCGCGACGATGTCGATGACCGCGTCAAGCGGCAGGTGATCTGGTCCCTCGACTGGATGGGCCGGATCCTGCGGGATCATGAGCACCTCGCCGCCCGGGCGCTGCCGCTCGTCGCGAACATCAGCGAGCCGAGAATCCTGGAGTTGGGGGCAGGTCACGGGGCGCTGTCGCGCGCTGTGCTCACACTGCGCCCCGACGCGCGTGTGACGGTTACCGACATCGATCCGGTATCGGTGGCCACCATCGCCGCCGGTGATCTCGGCAGCGACCCGAGGGCAGTTGTCCGCCGCGTCGACGCCACCGATATCGACGCCCCCGATCAGTCCTACGATCTCGCGTTGTTCGCCCTGTCGTTTCATCATCTGCTGCCGGTTCAGGCCGCGCGCGTGCTTTCGGAGGGAACCCGCGTCGCAGACACGGTGCTGATCTGCGATCTGTATCGGCCGTCGGCGCCCGTGCACCTCCTGCGGCTGGCGTCGATGCTGCCGTTCGTACTGCTGCCATTCGCGCACGACGGTCTGATCAGTTCACTACGCGCCTACAGCCCTTCGGCATTCCGTTCGCTGGCCGCCCACGCCGATCCGGCCATCAGCCTCGAGTTCAGCCGCCTGGGCCGCAACCAGGTTGTGCTGGCGCGGCGCACGAGGCTGCCGTGAGACCGCCGGCGACGGCAGCCGCACTCGGGCGTGCGGCGTGGGCCGGCATCGACCCGGAGGGCTTCTTCCGCCGCCACGCCGCCGACCGCGCACCGTTCACGGTGCGCTTTCCCGGTTTGGGTGAGGTGTTGTTCTTCACCACCATGGACGGGGCGCGCGACATTCTCAGCGCGCCAGGCGCACTGTGCCGGGCGCCGCTGCCCAACCCGATCGAGCCGGTCGTCGGCAAGAACTCTCTCATCCTGCTCTCCGGTGAGGCACATCGCCGGGCCCGAAGTGTCCTGGCGCCACCGTTTCGCGGCGAGCTCATGCGCGACTACGTCGATCTGATCGCCGAGGCGGCCGAGCGGGAGATCGCGGCGTTGCGGCCGGGCGATCACCTGCTAGTGGGCCGCACCGCGCAATCGATCACCCTGGACGTGGTGATTCGGGTGGTGTTCGGGGTCACCGACGATGCCCGGCGTCGCGAGTTCTCCTCGGTGACAACGCAGTTGCTCCGATCCGGTGGCGCGGCGCTGATGCTGGTTCCCTGGCTGCGCCGCGATATCGCGGGCCGGGGGCCGTGGGCCCGCCTCGTTGCCTTCCGAACCCACCTCGACGACTTGTTGTCCGAGCAGATCGACGAACGACGGCGCGGCGGTGAGCGCGGCGGCGATGTGCTGGCGTTGATCCTCGACGCCACCGATGACGAGGGCAACAGTCTGACCGATGAGATGGTGCGCGACCAGCTGCGGACGATGTTGGCCGCCGGACACGAAACCAGCTCCACGTCGCTGGCGTGGGCGCTGCACCATATCCACCGCGAGGACCATGTCCGCACCCGCGTGCTGGACGAACTCGCCACCGTCGACACACCGGCGGAGATGGCCGCTCTGCCGTACCTCGCAGCGGTCATCCAGGAAACGCTGCGCATCCATCCGACAGTGCCGATCGTCCTGCGCAGGCTCACCGGGCCGCTCACCGTCGCCGGTGTTGCCTGCGCACCCGATGACGTGGTGGGAATCGCGCTGCCCGCACTGCATGCCAACCCTGACCTGTGGGCCGACCCGAACACCTTCGACCCCGAACGGTTTCTGAATGCCAGGCCGTCGCCATTCCAGTACGCGCCGTTCGGCGGGGGCTACCGCCGGTGCATCGGTGCGGCCTTCGCGCTCGACGAGCTGGCTGTCGCGATCGGCACGATGATGAAGCGGCTCGAGCTGGCGCCTGTACAGCGCGGGCGACCGCCGCGCGCGGTGGCGCGCGGGATCGCGACCAAGCCCAGCCGCGAAATCACCTTGGAAGTGATCGCCCGCCGTTAGTCACCGGCGTCGCGCGTGGAGGCTGTCGGTGGTCATTGGCGATAGGTCGTCAGGAACTGCCCGATCGTCCCGATGGTGGCTTCCAGCTCATCGGCCCGCGGCAGCATCACGATCCGGATGTGGTCGGGGTCAGGCCAACTGAGGCCGGTGCCGGGAATGATGTGGATCTTCTCCTGCAGCAGCAGGTCCAGGGCGAACTGCTCGTCGTCGCGGATCGAATACACGTTCAGATCGATTTTCGGGAACGCGTACAGCGCACCTCGGGGTTTGACGCACGAGACACCGGGAATGGAATTCAGCGCCTCCCAGGCGCGGTCGCGTTGCTCGCGCAGCGCGCCGGCCGGAAGTGTGAGCTCGTGCCCGGACCCATCGGCCTCCAGTGCGATCTGAATCGCTTGCTGGCCGGGCACATTCGCGCATCGGCGTAGACCGGCGACGGTCGTCAGTCCGTCGAGGTAGCTCACCGCGTGATCCGTGGGTCCGGACACGGCGAGCCACCCGGCCCGAAATCCCGCGCAGCGGTAAGCCTTTGACAGCCCGTTGAAGGTCAGGCACAACAGATCCGGCGCCAACGAGGCCGTCGTGGTGTGAACGGCGTCGTCATAGAGGATCTTGTCGTAGATCTCGTCGGAACAGACGATGAGGTTGTGCTCGCGCGCGATGTCGAGAATGCCGGTCAGCACCTCGGGTGGGTACACCGCGCCGGTCGGATTGTTCGGGTTGATGATGACGATCGCCCTGGTTCGTGCGGTGACCTTCGCTGCGATGTCGGCGATGTCCGGATACCAGTCCGACGACTCGTCGCACCGATAGTGGACGGCGCGTCCGCCGTTGACGTTCACCGCGGCGGTCCACACCGGGAAGTCAGGCGCGGGCACCAGGACCTCGTCGCGCTCGTCGAGCAAGGCCGTCATAGCCATCACGATCAGTTCGGAGGCGCCGTTGCCCAGGAACACATGCTCGACGTCGATGCCCGGGACATCGCGGACGGAGTAGTACTGCACGACGGCGTTGCGGGCCGGCAGCAAACCCTTGGTGGGGCTGTAGCCGGCCGATGTCGGCAGGGCCTCGGCGATCTGGCGAACCAGCTCAGCGGGCGCCGCGAAGCCGAACGGGTACGGGTCTCCGGTATCGAGCCGCATGACCCGGTTTCCGGCTGCTTCGAGTCGCGACACTTGCTCGGCGATGGGCCCCGGCGCTTCGTGCGAGAGGTTGGACAACCTGCTCGACTGCGCGAACTTCATACGGTTCCTTCGCAGGGTCATCCCGGGTCGCGGGGCGGTGTATTAACCGAGGCGTCAAAAGCCTAGCGTCCAATCGTCGACTGACCGAGCGATCAGGTGAACGGGTGAGCTGCAGCATTGGTTAGCCTTACCAGCGAAGATGGTGGTTATCGGCCGCCGGCGGCAGGCCCGCGTCCCGCTACGTCCGTCCGCGCTTCAAGAGCACGGCAACGGAGACGACGGCGATGATCAAGACCACAGCCGCCGGAATAGCCTGCTCTCGCGCCCGTTGAGCCGTCAACGGCATGGCCCGGGCATTTGCCGCTGACTTGGGAAGTGGAACAGCGTGGGCGGACGTGGGCGCCGCGAGCGATGCGTCCGCTGCGGCGACCGAAGGTGGCGTCCCCGAACGGTTCTCGGTCCAGAACCGATGTCCGCCGAGGAACAGTACGGCGGCGGACGAGAACACCACGGCCCCCAATACGAGGCCGCCGCGAGTGATGCGTGGCATGAATTTGACCTAAGGTCTGGCAACACCGGCCGCTACCGTCGTAGGACGTGTGTGTCGCTGCTTGGCAAGACACCGGCACGGTGATACCTCTGAACCGGCGATCTGCAGGACTATCGAGCCTGTTGTTGCTATCCATATCGCTGTGCCGCACCGCCGCGTTACCGGCCCGATCCGTACCATTGCTTTGTGCTGCTTCAACTTTCGTCGGTCCCCAGCGCCTGGAAAGGCTGGCACCAGCAGAGTCTCCGATGCGGTTAGGCTCATTCGCACCATGAGTCACTCGAGAAACCTCGTCGACGAGCGGTCGGCTCGGTTGAGCCCGGTTTGCGTCGCCGTCATCGTGGCTATGGAGAAGTTATGACCGGCCACGAGATGCTCGTGGACCGCTATGCAATTCACGGTGTTCTCGGCCGCGGAGGCATGGCTGAGGTTCGCGACGGATGGGACACCAGGCTGAATCGGCCGGTGGCGATCAAACTGCTCCATCCGACGCTGAGTGGCGACCCGGGCATTCGGCGCCGGTTCGAGGACGAAGCCCGGTCAGCTGCTCGGCTCTGCCACCAGAACATCGTCACCGTCTACGACTTCGGCGACCACCAGGGCACCCCGTTCATCGTGCTGGAACGCTTGCCGGGGCAGACGCTGGCCGACATCATCGCCGCCGGCCCGATGCCTGCGTCGCACGTTCGCTCCATACTCGACGATGTCCTTGCCGGTCTCGGCGTGGCCCATGCGGCCGGGCTGCTGCACCGGGACATCAAGCCGGGCAACATCCTGGTGTCGGCCCCGGGTGACTCGATGAAGGTGGCTGACTTCGGTATCGCCAAGACCGGTGGCGCCGCGCACACGATGACCGGGCGGATCGTCGGAACGATGAGTTACATGAGTCCTGAGCGCGTCGCCGGGGCTCCGGCGTCCATCAGCGACGATCTCTACGCCGTCGGCCTGATGGGCTATGAAGCGCTCGCGGGCAGAAGGGTGTTCCCGCAAGACAACCCCGCGGCGCTGGCGCATGCGATCATGGACAACACACCTGCGCCCGTCGCGGCGGTGCGTAGCGATGTGGATCCGGTGCTAGCCGCTGTCATCGACCGCGCCGTCGCCCGAAATCCGTTGCAGCGCTTCGCTAGTGCTGAACACATGCGCGCTGCGTTGGCTGGCGATCAGCAGGCGCTGCGCGGCGATGTCGCCTCTGCGAGACCGCGACCGGCAACCAAAGTTCTGGAAGGACCTCCGATTCCGGCCGCTCCCTACCTGCCGCGGCGACCTCGGAAGCGGATGCGCACGTACGGAATTGCGGCCGGCGTCCTCGGTGTTCTCGCCGTCTCGGCGTTCGCATTGGCGATGGATCCGGCATCGTCGACGCCGGCACCGCAACCAGTCGGCACCAGCACCCCCGTCGGTCCCGCGCCGAGCATCGCACCGCCGCCGAGCCCCGTCGTCCAGCAGCCTGCCCCCGAGCAACCTGCGCCGGGGGGGACCCGCCGGTCGGGGGCATGGAAAGGGCGACAAGAAGCGGGGCTAGATCACCCGCCCCGCTCGACGATGCGGCGCTAATATCGACTGGCCACGGGAGGCCTGCGCTGCGCTGGAGAGCCTGGGGGAGGAACGTGTTGTGCCATTGGAATGGCCATTCGTAGCGAGAGCGGCTGAGATCGAGCTCGCTCTCGAAGCCGTCGAGGGTTCCTCGTTCAGTGGAGTGGTCTTCACAGGGGAGGCCGGTGTCGGCAAGAGCGCGCTGGCGCGCCAGGTTGGCGAACGGCTCGGCGGGCGGGGAATGCAGACCCACTTTGTTCTTGCCACTCAGACCTCCCGCGATGTGCCGCTTGCCGCTTTCGCCGGCATCGTGCGGATCCCGAGCGCCCTCGAGCCGATTGGCCTGCTCGCCGCGGCCCACGAGGCGCTCGACGATGTTCACGACCTGCTGCTTGTCGTCGACGACGCCCATCTGCTCGACCCGCTTTCGGCGATCGTCGTCCATCAGCTCGCGGTGCGCGGATCTGCGACGCTGATCGTCACCATGCGCGCGGGAGTCGAGGTGCCAGACGCCATAACCGCGCTGTGGAAGGACCACTATCTGCGCCGCATCGACGTAGGTGCGCTGTCGCGTGAAGAGACCGAACGGTTGATAATCGAGGTGCTCGGTGGCCCGGTGTCCGGCACGCTTGTCGACCAGCTTCATGAACTGTCGTCGGGCAATCCACTGCTGCTGCGCAGCCTGCTGGACACCGCAAGTGACGACGGATTGCTCACCGACGACACCGGTTGGTGGCGACTGACCCAGATGCCGCGGCTGGGCTCCGACGTCGAGCAACTATTCGACGCGAGGGTGCGCGGCCTGCCGCCGGCGGAGCGGGAAGTCCTCGAAATCATCTCGGCTGCCGAGGTATTGGACTGGGATGCGCTGCGTACCATGTGCGATGCCGACGCGATCAGCGATGCGGAACGACGCGCGGTCATTGAGGTGATCAACGATCCGCAACGCGTGCGTGTCCAGGTGGCCCATCCGGCGCTGGCCGACGTGGTGCGCAAACGGTGCGGGGCAGCACGGCTACGGCAGATCAATACCACTCTGGCACAGCACTTCTGGGCACTGATCAACAACGATGATGACGGCGGCGCGGCCAGAGATCCGCGACTGGTCATCGAGTATGCGCGTTTGATGATGAACAGTGACGCGACGCCGGACGTCAGCCTGGTGACCGATGCCGCCGAAAGCGCGATGGCGATGTCGAGTCTGGCGCTGGCTGAGCAGCTGGCGCGGTCCGCCTACGACAACGGCGGCGGTTTGCGCGCCGCCATCCCACTCGCCGACGCCCTGGCTTGGCAGGGTCGCAATCACGAGGCTGAAGAACTGCTGGCGGCCTTCGATCCGCGCGATGAGGTCATGCTCGTTCGGTGGGGCTGCTTACGGGCAACCAACTTGTTCTTCGGGTGCGGTCAACGTGCGATGGCTGAAGAGGTGTTGGGTACCGTCCGGTCCCGCGTCACGCTGACCGTTCTGCGCAGCTACGCCCTGGCGGTTGAGGCTTCGATCGCGTACTTCTCCGGTGACCTCGATGCCGCTGCGGCCGCCAGTTCCGCCGTCATCGCCGACCCCGAGGCGATGCCGATGGCGGTGTTGTGGGCAGCAGTACCGGCTGCGGCCGTGGCCAACTTTCGCGGTAGGCCGGACGATGTTGCCGCGGCGGCCAGCCGAGGCCACGATGCGGCGCGGCACTGCGCGTCTGGACCTCAGCGGTACGCCATCTCACTCACGGAGACGTTGTCGGCGCTCAACCAAGGCGACATTGTCTCGGCCCTGGGGATCGTGGAGCGGCAGCGACACCAGACCTATGGCGCGCCTCACGCCGAGGCCATCGTCGCGGCGATGGCCGGGCGGGTCGAGCTCGCGGCCGGCAACGCCCAGGCTGCCAGTGACTGGCTGCAGCGGGCGCTGTCGGCCATGGTGTCGACGCTGTCCGGCGGGTGGGTGAATCTGGTGGCGACGTGGGCCGTGCAGGCCGAGGTGCTGCGCGGTGATTCAGCAGCAGCAGCGCGGGCATTGCGCACGGCTGAGGCTAGTTGGGCGCCCGCAGTCGAGGTGTTCCGGCCGCTTCTCGAAGTGGCCAGGGCCTACCTGAGTGCGGCCTCCGGCGATTTCGCAGCGGCACACACCTACGTCGGCCGTTCTGCGGATGCCGCTGCCCGCTCGGGGATGATCGTCGGCGAGTTGGAGGCGCTGCACACCGGGCTGCGGTTCGGTATGGCCCCTGATGTCTCCCGCTTCAAAGCGCTTGCCGAACAATTGAATAGCCCGGTCGCTGAGCTCGCCGCCGCGCACGCCAAGGCGGTTGCCGCTCACGATGGGGTAGGCCTCGACCGGGTGGCCGGAGGTTGGGAATCACTGCGGATGAGGGCGCACGCGGCAGACACCTTCGCTGCCGCGGCAGTCGCACACCGGCGCGCGGGTGCTCGTCTGCTGGCAATGCAATCCTCGACACGAGCTCATTGGCTGGTGAGCACTTCCGGGCTACACACTCCGGCGACTGCGGTCACTGGAATGCCACTGCCATTGAGCGACCGGGAGCGGGAGATCGCAGCTCTGGTTGCCGACGGGCTGTCAAACCGACAGATCGCCGACCGACTGGTGGTGTCGGTTCGTACTGTGGAGGGACACCTCTACCGCGTTTACAACAAGCTTGGTATCAACGATCGCGAGCAGCTCGTCGGTCTGATCCGCACTGTCGATCCGGATGCACCTGCAACCGGCGGTTACTAGTGTGGCGCCGTCACGCGCACAAGGAGTGACAAAGCGTCATGACACGCGAAACGCACTGTGCCGGTGCTATTTCCAGCGAAACGTTGGCTTCGCCGCAGCGTTCTTCGATGCACTCGAGCGCTGAAATCCCAGCGCAGTCAAAGAATGTCACCCGGGTCATGTCCAGAGTGAGGTGTCGGCAGTTACCCGCACGGCGGAAAACGTAGGCGGTGAATTCACGGGCGGTGGACATGTCGACGTCGCCAACCGCGGTGACGCGAACGTCAGTGGTGTTGGACCATTCTGCAAAGAGTTGCAGTCGGTCTGTAGGCGGGTCAACGGTCGAATTAGACGTGATCAAATGCATCGAATGGCTCCAATGAGCACTAGGAGGAAATAACAAGTGTGTGTGGGACGCGCCCGAAAGGCTCGCATTGCGGGTGCAACATGCACCGCTCGCCTGCGACGAATACCGAGGCTGGAAATTCAACCTGCTTCGACCCTACACCCGACGGCACGCCACGGCCTAGCTTGGCGAATACCAGCTGTTGAGGCGGTCGGGGGCAATCAGATCCCAAGGCTGCCGGCAACAGTGCCGGCCTTGTCGGGAAACTGTCAGCAGGGCATGTCGGCCGGGGTGTAGTACGGCACCCCGTTGCCGGTCAGACACGGCGGGCGCCCGGCTGCGGCTTGAGCTGCCGCATCGTCGGGCGAGGCGACCGGCGGTACCACTCCGGGGCTCAGCTCGATGCCGGGACCGACCATCACATCCGGGCTGACGGCGACGCATCCCGTGGCGTCCTGCGCCGCAGCCGCTGCGCCGCAATCGTCGGCCCGAGCCGGCGAGGGTGCCACCACCAGTGCCGCAGCCACCACCACGACGGCGAAAAGTGTCTTCATCGGACTGTTTTTACCCGCCCGGGACCGTGCTGAGGCGGGTTTCGGCCGCATTGGGCCGGCTCGCGTCGGCCGCCCGCACGGCGCCCTCGCGCACATGGGGGAGCCCGGACTGCGAAATGTAATGGTGGCCAGGCAGAGTCGACGCCCCAGAGGGCTCGGCCACACCACGATTGCTGATCCGTCAATTCGGGTACGAAATCTGCATGGCACTGAAAACACTCTCTTTGACATCAGTTCTGTTCTCCGGTGCGGCAGCTGCCGCGATCGCGGTCGCCCCACTCGCTGCCGCCGATCCCGCGCCGGGCTGCGTCAACCCTGACGGCAGCCCCTGCCCGGTCGCCACCGCCGGCCCGAATGGCGCGTCCGGCGTCATTCCCGGTGGTCCGGGCGGCGTGGCAGGCCCGGGTGGTGCGTCCGGTGCGATCCCGAATGGTCCCGTCGGCGCAGCCGGTCCCGACGGCGCCAGCGGATCGATTCCCTATGGCCCCGGCGGTACCGCGGACCGTGGCGGCGCCAGCGGCGGGATCCCGAACGGTCCCAGCGGCTCGGCCGGGCCCGGCGGGGCCACCGGATGCATCCCGTACGTGGGTTGCGCCTCCGTCGGCTAATTGAATCTGGCTAGCTCCAACGGTTTTCGCTGACGAATTCGGCGAGTGGACGCCCGAACGTCCACTCGTCGAGTTCGAGCGCCGGACGATCGGGGAAATCGGGCACCGGGCCGAGGCACAGCACGGCCACCGCCTCACCGCCGGCCGGAATCCCCAGCAGCTCGCCAAGTTGCTGCGGATCGAAAATGGATACCCAGCCCATTCCGAGGCCCTCGGCTCGCGCTGCCAACCACAGGTTCTGGATCGCGCACGACACCGAAGCCAGGTCCATATGCGGCATCGTGCGGCGCCCGAAGACGTGGCTCTCGCGGCCTTCGTCGAGCGCCACCACCAGCAATTCGGCGCAATCCAGGATGCCTTCCACCTTGAGCGCGAGGAATTCTTCTGCCCGGGCACCCAGGGCCGTGGCGGTATGCCTGCGCTCTTCATCGACCAGAGCATGGATCTTGTGCCGCAACCCCGTGTCGGTGATGCGCAGGAACCGCCAGGGCTGCATCAGGCCGACGCTGGGGGCGGCGTGTGCGGCCGCCAGCAACCGGGCCAGTACCGCATCGGGTACCGACGCCTCTGGGGTGAACCGGCGCATGTCCCGGCGCTGGTGAATGACGCGGTAGACGGCCCGGCGCTCGGCGTCGGTGAACGCGTGCTCGGTCACCGGGTCATCCTAAGAGGCACGGTGCGATAACGACCGGCGCGGTGCGACGGTTCGATTGGGTTCGCGGTGGTTACTCTAGGGATCCCGGAGCGGCAGTGGCGCCGTCCCGAGCGAGGAGGGGGCCATGTCAGCGTCCCGGACGGCCGTCAAAAACGGTGTCGACCTGCCGCCGAGCCGGACGGTTGAGGTGAGGGCCGCCGACGGCACCCGCCTGCACACCGAGGTCTTCGGCCCCGACGACGGCTACCCGATCGTGCTGGCGCACGGCATCACCTGCGCACTGCGGGTCTGGCATCAGCAGATCAACGATCTGTCCCGCGACTGCCGGGTGATCGCATACGACCACCGCGGGCATGGCCGCAGCGGGGTACCCCGCCGGTCCGGCTACAGCCTCGGCCACCTGGCCGGGGACCTCGACTCGGTACTGACGGCGACCCTGCGTCCGGGCGAACGAGCGGTGATCGCCGGGCATTCGATGGGCGGTATCGCGATCAGTTCCTGGGCCGACCGCTACCGGCACCGCGTTGCCCAGCGTGCCGACGCAGTCGCGCTGATCAACACCACCACCGGCGACCTGCTGAAAGAGATCAACCTGCTGCGGGTGCCCGCGCTGCTGGCCGCCGGCCGATCCCTCGCCGCACGCCACCTGATCAGGACATTCGGCGGGGCGCCGCTGGTGCGAGGCGCCCAGCCCGGCAGCCGCTGGTTCGTCACGATGATGGCCGTCGGTGCGGGCGCCGATCCCGCGATCGGCAAGCTGGTTCACGACCTGTTCGCCGAGACCCCGGCCGGTGGCCGCGGTGCGTGGGCGCGGGTGCTTGTCGACGAGATGAATGCCCGACACATCGACCTCACCGGTTTGACGGTGCCCACGCTGGTGATCGGCAGCACCGAGGACCGGCTGTTGCCGATGTGCCAGTCCCGCAAGATCGCCGACGCTGTTCCGAACCTGGTCGACCTGGTCGAGACGCCGGGCGGACACTGCGCGATCCTGGAGCATCCCGACGTCGTGAATGGGCATCTTCGGACGCTGGTCTCAGCTGTGACCGAGCAGCGCATCAGTTCCTAAGCGCCGCAACGACTTCCGCTGCCGCGCGTCGGCCTGACCGCACCGCGCCGTCCAGGAAGCCGGTCCATTCGTCGGCGGTCTCCGTGCCCGCCCAATGCAGCGGTCCAACCGGTTCGCGCAGCAGGTGGCCGAACTCCGTCCAGGCGCCCGGCGGAACCGCCGCCGTCGGGCCGCCAGGTGCGAAAGTCTCTGCGCCCCAGCAGTGGTCGAGGTAATCGATGGGGTTCTCGGCGTCCGGGCCGAACAACGCCGAGAAACAGGCCAGTGCGTGCTTGCGGCGCTCCTCGGCGCCGAGTGCGTCGAATCCGCGGGAGTCGGCGAACCCGAGCAGGATTCCCGGGCCGTCGTCGCCGGGGCTGACGTCGAACGTGATGAACACCGGCCCTTCGTCGGACAGCGCCTGCCCGGACAGGTCCTTGTCGCGCCAGAACGGCCGTGGATAGGCGGCGTACGCCTTGCTCAGGGCACCCTGCGGCCAGCTTTGGGCCAGCTGCTGGTAGCCGATCGGGGGTGGCGGGGCGATGTCGATGTTCAGCCGGTGCGCCGGCGGGATCGCCACGATGACACGTCGCGCCTCGACGACGCCGGCCGACGACGTGACCGCAACCGCGGCATCGGACCACTCGATTCGGGTGGCTATCGCATTGAGCCGGACGCGATCACCCAGTTCGGCGGCCATCGCGTCGGCGATCTGCTGTGTGCCGCCGGGGAAGTGGTCCTGCTGGGCGCCGCCGACCACGTCGAGCATGCGGTCCAAACCCCCGGCCGCCTTGACGTAGCGCACCGCATGCAGCATCGACACCTCGTCGGGCTCGGCACCCCAGGTGACCCGCGACATGATGGCCATCAGGTCGTGCGAGGACGCGGTCGCGCCCACCGAGCGCAACCAGCCGCCCAGCGACGTGGCGTCGAGCTGCGTGGCCTTGGCCGATGTCCAGGGTCGGGCGACGTCGATGCCGCGGCCCAGCCGCTCGACCTGCCATTGGATCCGGCCGATGTCGAGCAGGCCGATCAGCGACAGCTTGGGGATCGTGCCGCGGTAGGACCGCACCTTGCCGCGCCACCGGATGAGATTGGCGCCGTCGTGGTAGGTGGGGGAGGTGCGACACCCGAGTTCGGTGGCCAGCGCGAGCACCGCGTCCTGGGTGGGGCCCACGAAGGTGCCGCCGAGGTCGACGGGCACACCGGCCAGCGATGCGGTGCTCGAGCGTCCGCCGACGCGGTCGCGGCCCTCCAGCACCAGCACCTCGTGCCCGTGTTTGACCAGTTCACGTGCGGCTGCCAGGCCTGCGAAGCCCGCGCCGATCACCACTACGTCGTAACCCGCCACCCCACCAGTGTTGCCTGTCCCTTTCGCCCAAACCAACGTTTGGCCGCGAAAAGGCGAGTGGTGGCCTGCAGAACGTCGACTTCGGCGACTACCGGGCCAGCTCGTCGACGATCTCGGCCAGCGTCAGAACTTTCACGGTGTGGTTACGGCGCGACCGTCAGCCAGTCGGCGAAGCCCGACGGGTCGTGGCGGCCCAGCGCGCCGTGTTCGAACAAGCCCCAGCCCTCGGCCGACGTGGTGCCGTCGTGGCACACCGCGCGCCCGACGTGGTCGATCACACCGAACGCGGAGCGTCCGATGATGGCCGGATCGGTCATGTCATAGGTGAGCCGCTCGGCGAACTTCTCGCCCTTCCACACGCCGTGGATCCAATCCGAGTCGCCGCCGTAGCCGCCGCCGACGTGGATCGGGACCGGCAGCTTCGACTCGACGTCAAAACGGAGCAACGCACCCGTGGAATCAGTGGCCTCGATCGTCGCGCCGGTCGGAATGCGGGTGCCGGAGCGGTAGTGGATCTTGACCCGTGGCCAGCCCAGCTGCTCGACCCGTCCGTCGCGCCAGATCCGCGTGCAGTCGTTCAGCGAGCGGAAGCCGTCGGGCGCCTCCTGGATGATGATGACGATCGCGTAGTCGTCAAAGGCCATCGGGACATACAGCCACCACATGCCCTCGAACGGCGGGTCGGCCGGGCGACCGGCGGGCTCGGCCTCACCGATCGGACGGATACCCCACGACCGGTCGCGGCTGCCGATCCACACCGACGGGTCGACGGCGATCTCCTCGCCATCGATGACGATATGTCCTGCCCAGGAACCCAATTGGGCGAACCGCTGCGCGTCCAGCGTCACCCGGTTGCCCTGACGCATGATGTGCGGCTGCTCCTGAACGACCGGGAACAACCCCTCCCAGGTGAGGTCGACGGCCATGCCCTCGGTCTCGTCCATGACGATCCGCACCTTCTGCAGCGGATCGATCACCTCGACGCGGTAACCGTTGCAGTGCTGGTTGAGCCGGTCCTGGTCGATCGCGTCGGACACGTGGACCGCGGTCTGCGTGTCACCCCGCCGTACGAGTACGTAGGCATCCTTGACCCCGAGATTGGGGTAGTAGCCGATGCCGGTGATCAAGAAGATTTCCCCGGTGCGGTCGTGGGCGTTGAAATAGCTGCGGTCGTAGAAGTTTCGGTCCGAGGAGTTCGGCCAGGCGATGGGCAGCGGCGCCTGGTGGACGGGGTATTCGTCGAGCGGTCCGAGCATTGGCGGCTATGCCTCCTCAATGAGCCGGCGCAGCAGCCCGGCGTGGTAGAACGTCGACTCGACATCCTCTGGCTTTTCGATCTCGCCGAAGTGCACGCGGCGCGCACCGGTGCGCATGAACACACAGCACCAGATCACCCCGGAGTAGACGTAGAACCAGCGCAGGTCGCCGAGTTCGACGCCGGTCAGCTTCTGGTAGGTGGCGCGAACGTCCTCTTCGCGCATCACGTTCGGCAGGCCGGGCATCCCGGCCAGGCCTGCGAGTTCCTGGAACACCATGTGCGCGAAGATGATCCACGCCACGTCGAGCTCGCGTGGACCCAGCGTCGCCATCTCCCAGTCCAGCACCGCGACCGGCCGGAAGTCTTCGTAGAGCACGTTGCCGACCCGCGAGTCGCCCCATGCCAGCACTGTCTCGCCGGCCGCGACATCGGCGGGGAAGTTGTCTTCCAGCCACGTCAGCGCGGTCTCGACCAGCGGCGAGCGGCCGATATCGGGTACCGCGAACTCGTACCAGCCCTTGAGCCAGTTCAATTGGCGACGCAGTGGGGTGTCGCCCTCGGGCACGGCTTCGGCGAGGAAACCAAATGTGTCGGCAGCGTTGGGAATCGAGTGCAGCTTGGCCAACACCTCGACCGTCGCGTCCTGCAGAGCGCGCTGCTGCTCGGCCGGTGCGTCGGCAAACCAGTTGTCGCCGAACGTATACGGCATCACGTCGGGCGGGACGGTGCCGTCGACGTGGTCCATCAGGAAGAAGGGGGCGCCGAGCACCGTGCCCGTCGGGTCGATCCAGCGCACCTTCGGCACCGGCACATCGGTCAGTTCGTCGACCAGCCGGATGACCTCGAACTGATGGTCCATCCGGTAGGTGATGAAGACCGGGACGTCTTCGGTGGTGGGTGCCACCCGGGCGACCCACTTCTGCTCGACCCGTTTGCCGTCCTGCACCCAGCGGCCGGTCAGGATGATCGTCTCCGACGACATGCCGTTGGAGTCGATGCCGCTTTCGACGGTCACCTCCGGCTTCACGCCGCCGGGCATGACGGTCGACAGCCATTCCGACAGCAGCGCGGGAACGGTGCTGACGTCACGACCGGAACGTTGTAACCGCTCGACGTCGGTCTCCACAGACGGTTGGTTGGTCACCTTTGTCCTCTCCAACCCTATTACGATACGGTGGGTAGCGTTATGAAAGCAGACCCGTCTTCGCTTGACAAGACCGTGGTCCCGGGGAGGCCCCGCGATCCGCGTATCGACGCTGCCATACTGCGTGCCACCGCGGAGCTCCTTGTCGAAATCGGTTATCCGAATCTGACTTTGGCGGCTGTCGCCGAGCGGGCGGGCACGACGAAGACGGCGCTGTACCGTCGCTGGTCGAGCAAGGCCGAGTTGGTCCATGAGGCGGCGTTCCCGACCGCGCCGACGGCGTTGAGCACGCCGGCCGGCGACATTTCAGCCGATGTCCGCGCGATGCTCTCGGCCACTCGCGACGTGTTCACCAGCCCGGTGGTGCGCGCCGCGCTGCCCGGGCTGATCGCGGACATGAGCGCCGACGCGGCGCTGAACGCCCGGGTGATGTCCCGGTTCACCGAATTGTTCGCCGCGGTTCGGGATCGCCTGACCGAAGCGGTGCACTGCCGCGAAGTGCACGCCGACGTCGAGCCGGAACGCCTCATCGAACTGATCGGTGGTGCGACGATGATGCGGTTACTTTTGAGCCCAGACGACGTTCTCGACGAGAGCTGGGTGGACCAGACCGCGGCCATCCTGGTCCACGGGGTGGCGCTATGACTTCAGGAGTGCGATGACCGGACGACTTGCCGGCCGAACCGCCATCGTCACCGGCGCGAGCCGTGGGCTCGGCCGCGCGACGGCCCTGGCGCTGGCCGCCGAGGGCGCCGCGGTGGCGGTGGTGGCGCGAACCCAACAGCAGTGGGACGACCGGCTGCCGGGCACCATCGGCGACACCGTCGCGGCCATCGAATCCGCCGGCGGACAGGCCGTGGCGATTGCCGCCGACCTGCTCGATCGTGACGACCTTCCCCGCCTGGTCGACGAAACCCGGGCAGCGTTGGGGCCCATCACGATTCTGGTGAACAACGCCGCGTTCACCGCACCGGGACGTCCGCCCAAGCCGGACGCCGCGCCGCGGGTGCCGAAGCCCACGAGCGCGCCGGCGGCTTCCAACGCCGAATGGCCCGGCTTCGTGACGATTCCGTTCACTGCCTATCGACGGCATTTCGAGATCGGTGTGTTCGCCTCCTACGAGCTGATGCAGCTGGTGTGCCCCGACATGTTCGCCGCCGGTATCGGCTCGATCATCAACGTCACGTCGGTGGCATCCCGGGTGCCCGGTGACGGTCCGTACCACAACTTCACCGGCGGGGTGCTGCCCGGCTACGGCGGAGCCAAGGCCGCGCTGGAGCACCTGACCTGGTGCGCGGCCTACGATCTGCAGCGGCACAACATCGCGGTCAACGCGCTGGCCCCGTCGCGGCCGATCCCGACACCGGGCCTGTCCTATTACCGCAATGAATTCGCGAGCGTGTCGCCCGAGGACGAGTTCGCCCGTGCCGCAGTCGAACTGGCCCTCGTCGACCCGAACGTCGTCACGGGCCGCACCATCGGCCATCTCGAAGCGCTCGACGGCAGTTTCGCGCCGTTCACCAACACTGAGTCCGCGCTGGGTTAGCGGGGAACGACGCTGATGCCGCGGCTACTTCAGGTGCGGGCCCAGTAACTGGCTCCACGCGTGGCTCAGCTTGTCCCATTCGTCGTCGCACAGCTCGGCCCGGCTCTGCGGTAAATGGCCGTCGCCGACCAGGTCGCCGTTGGCGGCCGGGTTCGACCCGTAGAGCCAGCATTCCATGTTGAAGGCCCTGACCTTGTTCGGCGAATGGCCACCGGCGAGGTCGGTGTCATCGAGTTCACCGGCGGCCTCGGCGTAGCCCTGGAATTCGCGGGCCGAGTCTTTGATGGCTTGCACATTGGCCGGGTCCACCTTGCCGTCCGGCCCCGGCGTCAACAAGATGTAGGCCGAAAGCTGGTCGGCGACATCCTCTTCGCGGCCGGTGATGGGCAGGTCGTACAGGCTGATCACCATGTGACCGAGCTCGTGGTAGAAGGTGGCGATCTCACCGTTGACCGTGGACGCCCTCGGGTCGGCGTCACCGGCTTTGGTGTAGATCTCCAGACCCTCCGTCGCCTCCTCGTAGCAGAGCGTCACCGAGTTGTCGCCCGGATCCCACCACGCGTTGGCCGTGTCGCACTGCTTACCGACCAACTGGATGTCGTGCGGCAGTTTGAGTGTGTTGTTGACGCTGTTCGAGAGATGGTTCAGGAGGTCGGCCTGCTTTTGGATATCGCGGCCGGTCTTGGCCTCCGGCGAGGTGGCCTCGTCGTACCTCGGAATCATCGAGCCCGGCGAATCGTCATTGCCTGCCTCGGATGGCTCGCCCGGGTGGCCCGACTGCGCCGGGCTCGCCTCGGCCGTCGAGGGACTGGCGGTGGACTCGTGAAGCTGATCGGGATGTGATCCCGCGCTGCCGCACCCGCTGAGCAGTACCACCAAGCCGAGGAGAGCCGCACCGGAGCGACCGCAGTCTGTCACAGGGAGTATTGAATCACTCACACGCCGAAATCGACGTTCTGCTGCGATTTACTCGCACATTCGCTGCGGAGTGTCGGTTTGGGCGAGAGCTACATCTGCCGCTTGTTGCGCTCGGCGACCTCACGCTGACGCGCGGCCAACTCCTCAATGCTGACATGGGCGTCGGCGGCCACCGCTCGTTCCGCCTTCAACGCAGGCCCGGTGACCGCCGCCGTCCCGGTGCGGTAGATCTCCTTGAGACCCGACATGGTGGGGGAGGGCACTTCCGCGATCTGGCCGGCGAGGTCGAGCGCACGCGGCAGAAGGTGTTCGTGGGCAACGACTTCGGTGACCAGTCCGATCTTCTCGGCCCGCTGGGCGTCGACCACCTCGCCGGTCATCGACAGCCGACGCGCCATCGCGGATCCGACCAGCCGCGGCAGCCGCGCCGTCATCCCACCGCCCGGCAGGATTCCGACCCGGGCGTGGGTGTCGGCGAAAACCGCACGCTCCGAGGCGATCAGGAAGTCGCACGCCAGCGCGATCTCCAAACCACCGGTGAACGTCGCACCGTTGATCGCCCCGACGACCGGCTTGCTCAGCTCGACGATCGCGTTCATGCAATTCATCTTGTCGAACCGCCCGAAATAGTCCATGCCCAGGCTCTGCGCCTGTTTGAGGTCGACACCGGCGCAGAACGCCGGATCGGCGCCGGTGAGCACCACGGCACGCACTGAGTCGTCGGCGTCGGCCGCACCGAGTGCGGCATAGAGCGCCTCGAACAACTCGGTGCTCAACGCATTGCGCACCTCGGGGCGGTTCATCGTCAAAACCCGCACTGCGCCGCGGTCATCGCTGAGAAGAATCATCAGTTCAGGAATCTAGCCGCATGGTCGACGAGATCGAGCAGCGGCTGGGGCAGCGCACCGAGCGCGAACGTGATGGCCGCGGTCACGGTGATGGTCGCGACGCTCAACGAGCTGGGCGTGACGACCTCCGGGGGGTCCTGCGGCGGGTCGGTGAAGAACATCAGCACGATCACCCGTACGTAGAAGTACGCGGCGATCGCGGAGGCGATCACGCCCACCACCACCAGCGGGATCGCGCCGCCCTGCCCGGCCGCCTTGAACACCGCGAACTTGCTGACGAATCCGCTGGTCAGCGGTATACCGGCGAACGCGAGCAAGAACAGTGAAAACACCACGCCGACAAGGGGATAGCGTCGTCCCAGCCCCGCCCAGCGGGACATGTCGGCTTCCTCGGCCCCGGTCGCGTCGCGGACCACGCTCACCACGGCGAAGGCACCCAGGGTGGAGAACCCGTAGGCGAAGAGATAGAACAGCGTGGCCGACAGCCCTGGCGGGTTCGCGGCGATCACCCCGGTCAGGATGAAACCCGCATGCGCCACAGCCGAATACGCGAGCATGCGCTTGACGTCGGTCTGGGTCACCGCGGTGATGGTGCCGACGACCATGGTGAGGATCGCCACCGCCCACAGGACGGGCCGCCATTCGTGGTTGAGGCCGGGCAGCGCGACGTAGAAGATCCGCAACATCGCGCCGAAGGCAGCCACCTTGGTGGCAGCCGCCATGAACGCGGTGATCGGGGTGGGGGCGCCCTGGTAGACGTCGGGTATCCAGGAGTGGAACGGCACCGCGCCGACCTTGAACAGCACACCGACGGCGACCAGGGCCGTGCCGATCAGCGCCAGGGTCGAGTTGTCGGTATTGGCAGCGATGGCGCGCGCGATGCCGGGCAGGCTCAAGGTGCCCGAGTAGCCGTACAGCAGGGCGATGCCGTACAGGAAGAACGCCGACGAGAACGCGCCCAGCAGAAAGTACTTCAGCGCCGATTCCTGGGACAGCAGCCGCCGGCGGCGAGCCAGCCCGCACATCAGGTACAGCGGCAGCGAGAACACTTCCAGCGCCACGAACATTGTCAACAGGTCGTTGGCCGCCGGGAACAGCATCATCCCGGCCACCGCGAACATGGTCAGCGGGAACACCTCGGTCTGTACCAGCGCCGCCTTGGTGGCGATCTTCTCCGCGACGCTGCCCGGCACCGTTGACGCATCGGGGGTGAAAGCGTCCAACGTGGCTGAGCTGTCCTCGAATTCGGCCGGCGTGCGGCGTTCGGCGATCAACAACACGCCGAGCACACCGATCAGCAGGATGGTGCCCTGCAGGAACAGCGCGGGAGCGTCGACCGCGACGGCGCCGACCACCGCGGACTGACCCACCCCGTGCAGATCGCGGGCCAGCAGAACCACGGCGACGAACGCGGCCACCAGGCCCGCCAGGCTCAGGGTGACTTGGGTTGGGTAGCGGCTCTTGCGGGGCGCGAATGCCTCGACCAGCACCCCCGCGACGGCTACGCCGAGGACGATCAACATCGGCGCGACTTGGCTGTATTCGATGCTGGGCGCGTTCATGGGCGGGCCCCTTGCGCTGGGGATGAGCGCTCGCGCGAAGACAATGCGGCCTCCGTCGGCGCCGGGTCGGGTTCATGAATCGATGTCAGTGTTGCGGTCACCGCGGGATTGATGACATCCAGCGCGATCTTCGGGTACACCCCGAGGCCGATCAACAGCGCGATCAGCGGTGCCACCACGAGCAGTTCCCGTGGCCGCAGATCCCGCACGCGGTCGGTTCCATCGGTGACGGGACCGGTCATCATCCGCTGATAGAGCCACAGGATGTAGATCGCCGAGAGCACCAGCGCCACCGACGCGATGACGGCGAAAGTCGGGTAGCGGGTGAATGTGCCGATGAGGACCAGGAATTCACTGATGAACGGCGCCAGGCCCGGCAGCGACAGCGTCGCCAGGCCCGCCACCAGGAACGTGCCCGCCAGCACGGGTGCGACTTTCTGGACTCCGCCGTAATCGGCGATGAGGCGGCTGCCGCGGCGGCTGACCAGGAACCCGGCGATCAAGAACAGTGCGGCCGTGGAGATTCCGTGGTTGACCATGTACAGCGTGGAGCCGGCCTGACCCTGGCTGGTCATCACGAATATGCCGAGGATGATGAAGCCGAAGTGGCTGATCGAGGTGTAGGCGATCAGCCGCATGACGTCAGTCTGACCGATCGCCAGGACGGCCCCGTAGACGATGCCGATCACGGCCAGGGCGATGATGACCGGGCGGAAATACGTTGCGGAATCGGGGAACAGCGGCAGGCAGTACCGCAGCATGCCGAACGTGCCGACCTTGTCCATCACGGCCATCATCAATACCGCCGATGCGGGCGTGGCCTGGACGGCGGCGTCGGGCAGCCACCGGTGGAACGGCCACAGCGGAGCTTTCACCGCGAAAGCGAACATGAACCCGAGGAACAACGCGTTGGCGATGCCGGGGCTCATGGTGAACTTCCCGGTGGCCACGGCGTCGGCGATCGCGCGGAAGTCGAATGTTCCCGCCTCGAACGCCTTGCTGGCGGAGGTCACCACGTAGAGACCGATCACCGCGGCCAGCATGATCAACCCGCCGAACAGGTTGTACAGCAGGAACTTCACCGCGGCTTTGGATCTTTCCTCGCCGCCGAAGCCGCCGATCAGGAAGTACATCGGGATCAGCATGGCCTCGAAGAACACATAGAACAGCAGGATGTCCAGGGCGACCAGCGACATCATCACCATGCCCTCGACGGCGAGGATCAGTGCGATGTAGCTGTGCGATGCGCGGCCGGACAACCCCGGTCGGTCGTCGGCGTCGTTCCAGCCGGCGATCAGCAGGATCGGCACCAGCACGGCGGTGAGCACCACCAGAGCCAGGGCGATCCCGTCGAGGCCGAGGATGTAGCCGGTGCCGAATGACGGTATCCACGGGTGATTTTCGACGAACTGGAATTGTTGACCGGTCGGATCGAACCGCACCGCGAGCACCAGCGACAGCGCCAGAACCGCGAGGGACACCACCACACCGGCGTACTTCGCGAACTGCCGCAGCGAGGCAGGCAGCAGGATGATGATGGCCGCGCCGATGACCGGGATGGCCCACAGAATGGTCAGCCAGGGAATCATGCCACTCACCTCCACGCCGTGAAGAGGACTGCGGCGACCACCAGCGCCGTACCGGCCAACATGGACAACGCATAGGAGCGGGCATACCCGGTCTGCACCTGGCGCAGGCGGTCCGAGAACCGGCCGACCACGAATGCCAGCCCCTGCGTCACCCCATCGACGCCCTTCTCATCCATGGCGACAAGGCCTTTGGTGAGTTCCTGGCCGGTGCGCATGAACGCGGCCTCGTTGAACGCGTCACCGTAGAGGTCGTTGCGCGCCGCGACGGTCAACGCGGAAACGTCCAGTGGCGCGGACTCGGGAACCTTGTGGTTCGCGTACTGCCGGTACGCCACCGCGATGCCGATCGCGACGACACCCAAGGCGGTGACGGTGACGATCCAGGCCGGAAAGACGTGTGTGGCCTCGTGATGGCCGACCACGGGTTCGAGCCAGCGCTCCAGGGTGTTGCCGACGGCGAGCAGCGCCCCGGCGCCGACCGAGCCGACCGCGAGGACGACCATCGGTGCCGTCATCGAGACGGGGGACTCGTGCGGGTGGGTGTTGGGTTTCCAGCGCCGCTGCCCGAAGAACGTCAGCAGCATCACCCGGGTCATGTAGAACGCGGTGATCCCGGCGCCGAGGAGGGCGGCGCCGCCGAGGAGCAATCCTTCGAGTCCACCGGTGTTGAGGGCGGTTTCGATGATCGCGTCTTTGGAGAAGTACCCGGCGAACGGTGGGACACCGATGATGGCGAGATACCCCAGCCCGAAGGTGACGAAGGTGACGGGCAGCAGCGTCCGCAGGCCGCCGAAGCGACGCATGTCGGTTTCGCCGTCCATCGCGTGCATGACCGAGCCGGCGCCGAGGAACAGGCCGGCTTTGAAGAAGCCGTGGGTGAGCAGATGCATGATGGCCACCGCATAGCCGGCAGGGCCGAGTCCGGCGGCGAGCACCATGTAGCCGATCTGACTCATGGTGGAGGCGGCGAGAGCCTTTTTGATGTCGTCTTTGGCGCAGCCGATGATCGCCCCGAACAACAGGGTCACCGCCCCCACGGTGACGACGGCGGTCTGCGCGGCGGGCGCGGCGGTGAAGATCGGGCCGGAGCGGACGATCAGATAGACACCGGCGGTGACCATCGTGGCGGCGTGGATCAGGGCGGACACCGGGGTGGGGCCCTCCATGGCGTCACCGAGCCAGGACTGCAGCGGCACCTGCGCGCTCTTGCCGCACGCCCCCAGCAGCAGCAGCAGACCGACGGCGGTCAACACACCCGATGTCATCTGCGGAACCGCGCTGAACACCGTGCTGAAGGTGACCGAGCCCAGCGTGGCGAACAAGACCATCAACGCGATCGCCAGACCCATGTCGCCGACCCGGTTGACCACGAACGCCTTCTTCGCCGCGGTGGCCGCACTCGGCTTGTACGACCAGAACCCGATCAGCAGGTACGACGCCAGACCCACACCCTCCCAACCCATGTAGAGACCGAGGTAGTTGTCGGCGAGCACCAGCAACAACATCGCGGCGACGAACAGGTTGAGGTAGGCGAAAAACCGCCGGCGGCCGGGATCGGTTTTCATGTAGCCGATCGAGTAGATGTGGATCAGCGCCCCGACGCCGGTGATCAACAGCACGAAGCACATGGACAACGCATCGAGTTGCAGGCCGAAGTCCACCCGCAGGACTCCGACCGGCACCCAGGAGAACAGCACCTCGTGCACGGCCCGGTCTTCACCGGGCAGACCGAGTAGGTGGGTGAACAACACCGCGCCGCAGGCGAACGCGCCGATCACCGCGGCGCAGCCCAGAAGATGCCCCCACGCGTCGGTGGCCTTACCGCCCAGCAGCAGGATCACCGCGCCGGCCAAGGGCAGGGCGATGGTCAATAGGAGGAAGGTCTGCATGGCGGTGCCGTTCAATGCCGTAGCAGGTGGGCGTCGTCGACGTTGGCGCTGCGTCGGGTCCGGAAGATCGTCATGATGATGGCCAGACCGACCACCACTTCGCAGGCGGCGACCACCATCGTGAAGAACGCCACCACCTGCCCGTCCAGATGGCCGTGCATACGCGAGAACGTCACGAACGCGAGGTTCGCGGCGTTGAGCATCAACTCGACGCACATGAACATGACGATCGCGTTGCGGCGCAACAACACCCCCGCGGCGCCGATCGTGAACAGCAACGCCGACAAATACAGGTAGTTGGCCGGGTTCATCGCGGACCGTCTCCGTTCCCGTCGGTTCGAAGGATGGTGCTGACCGACGATTCGTCGTCGGTGCCGTCGGGGAGGCGAGCGCGCGTGTTGACGGCGTTGTGGCGGGCGAAGACACCGGGGTTGGGTAGCGGCGTCGCCCGCGCCCCCGTTTGGAAGCGTTCGACGACCATCTCGCGCTGCGTCTTTCGCCGCTCGAAGCGCTCCCGGTGGGCCAAGACCATCGCTCCGAGCGCCGCGGTGATCAGTAGTGCGCTGGTCAACTCGAACGCCCACAGATCGCGGGTGAAGATCAGCGTCGCCAGACCTTGCACATTCCCGCCGGCGTTGGCCTCGGTGAGCCCGACGAATCCGGTGGTGGCGATGTTGCCGATCCCGGCGATCAGCAGGACGCCGAATCCGAGACCCGCGATGATCGCGGCAACCCGCTGTCCCCGAATGGTTTCCACCAACGACTCCGAGGAGTCGACGCCGACCAGCATGAGCACAAACAAGAACAACATCATCACCGCGCCGGTGTAGACCACCACCTGCACGACCCCGAGGAACAACGCATCCTGCGCGACATACATCATGGCAAGCGCGATCATCGTGGTGGCGAGGAAGATCGCCGAATAGACGGCCTTCGGTGCGGTGACCACTCCGATCGCGCCGGCCACCGCGATGACGGCAAGAATCCAGAATGCGATGGCTTCGGGAGTGGAGGTGCGGGTGAGGGTTTCGGCGGCCAGCAGCGTGATCGTCACCGAACCTCCTTGGGGGTGACGTGTCCCAGGTAGTAGTCGTCGTCCGTGGCCCCCGGCGCCATCGCGTGCGGCGGTTCCTCCATGCCGGGCTGCAACGGGGCCAGCAGCTTGTCCTTGTCGTAGATCAGATCAGAGCGATTGTCGTCGGCCATCTCGTAGACATTGGTCATCGTCAGCGCGCGGGTGGGGCAGGCCTCGATGCACAGTCCGCAGCCGATGCAGCGCAGATAGTTGATCTGGTAGACCCGCCCGTAGCGTTCGCCGGGCGAAAAGCGTTGCTCCTCGGTGTTGTCCGCACCTTCGACATAGATGGCGTCGGCGGGACACGCCCAGGCGCACAGCTCGCAGCCGATGCACTTCTCCAGCCCGTCGGGGTAGCGGTTGAGTTGGTGCCTGCCGTGGTAGCGCGGCGCCACGGGGCCCGGCTTCTCCGGGTACTCCTCGGTGATGGGGTGTTTGAACATGGTCCCGAACGTCACGCCGAAACCCTTGACCGCGTCGAGGAACTTAGGCATCTGCTTTCTCCTTGCTCGGTGCCGGCGAACCGGGCAGCGGAGGTATCGGGAACGATCCTTCGACCGCAGCGGGAGGCGGCGCTGTGTTGCGCTGGATCAGCTTGTGTCGCAGCGAGTTCGCACCCAGCACGGCTAGCAGCAGTATCGCTGCGGCGATCAGGTTGGGAATGATGCCGGTGTGGCCGATGCTGTGCAGGACGGCCACGATCATGATCCACACCAGCGAGACGGGGATGAGAAGCTTCCATCCCAGTGCCATGAACTGGTCGTAGCGCAGCCGGGGCAGGGTGGCGCGCAGCCACATGAAGACGAATAGGAACGTCCACACCTTGGCCACAAACCAGATCAGCGGCCACCAACCGGTGTTGACACCGTCGATCAGGCTGATCGGCCACGGCGCATGCCAGCCGCCCAGAAACAAGGTGGTGGCCAGCGCCGACACGGTGGTCATGTTGACGTATTCGGCGAGCATGAACATCGCGAACTTCAGCGAGGAGTATTCGGTGTGGAACCCGCCCACCAGTTCGCCTTCAGCTTCGGGAAGGTCGAACGGGGCCCGGTTGGTCTCGCCGACCATCGACGTCACGTACACCGCGAAACTGGGCAGCAGCAGGAACACATACCAGGTGTGTTCCTGGGCGGCGACGATCCCCGACGTGGACATGGTGCCGGCGTAGAGGAACACCGCCGCGAACGACAGCGCCATCGCGATCTCGTACGAGATCACCTGGGCGCTGGACCGCAGCCCACCCAGAAGCGGGTAGGTGGAGCCCGAGGCCCAGCCCGCCAGCACGATCCCGTACACCCCGATCGAGGTGACCGCCAGGATGTAGAGCACCGCCACCGGCAGATCCGTCAGCTGCAGCGGCGTGCGGTGGCCGAACACCGAGACCAGCGGACCTAGCGGGATCACCGCGAACGCCATGATCGCCGGGATCACCGAAATGACCGGCGCCATCAGGTAAATGGGTTTGTCCACCCCGGCCGGGGTGAGCCCCTCTTTGAGCGCCAGCTTGATGCCGTCGGCCAGGGACTGCAGGATGCCGAACGGCCCGACCCGGTTGGGGCCGTAGCGCATCTGCATGCGGCCCAGGATCTTGCGCTCCAGCAGGATTGCCACCAGAACGGTGAGCAGCAGAAAGGCGAAGACCGCAACCGCTTTGATCAGGATCAACCACCACGGATCGTGGCCGAACACATTCAGATCCGGGTAGCTCATCTGCCGGCCTCCCGCTCGATGCGTACGACGGTGCCCGGGGTGACGCCGAGTTGCCGGTAGACCACGCTGCCGGGCGAGTTGAGCGGCAGCCACACCACGCCGTCGGCCATCTCGGTGATGACCAGTGGCAGAGCGATATCGCCACGACCTGTCGACACACTGACCACCTCGCCGTCGACCGCGCCGATCCCGGCGGCCGTGGCCGCCGACAACCGCACGACGGCCGGGCGCGCGGTCCCCGCCAAGAACGGCTCGCCGTCCTGCAATCGGCCGTCGTCGAGCAACAGCCGCCAGCCGGCCAGCACCGCCTCGTCAGAATCCAGCGGCGGCGGCTGTTTCGGCTCCACCGACGGCGCGGCCGGCCGTTCACCGTCCCACCGATTTAGTGTCAGCAGCTCGGCGCGGGCCTCCTCGACGGTGCGGAACCCGAGGTCCACGCCGAGCTCGTCGGCCAGGATCTGCAACACCCGCAGGTCGGGGAAGGCGTTGGAGGCCAGTGCGGGCTCGAACGGACGAATCCGGCCCTCCCAGTTCAGGAATGAACCGGCCTTCTCGGCGACCGGGGATATCGGGAAGACCACGTCGGCAAGCGCGGTGATCGCGGACTCCCGCAACTCGAGGCTGACGACGAAGCCGGCCGACTCGATCGCCGCCAGTGCCGCCGGCGGGTCCGGCAGGTCGTCGGCGTCGACACCGCCGATGAGCAGTGCGTCGAGTTCACCGCCGGCCGCGGCGGTGAGGATCTCGGTTGCGTCGCGACCCTCTTCTGATGGCAGATCGTCGACATGCCATGCGCTAGCCAACTGTTGTCGTGCAACGTCATTCGAGGCCGGCCGGGCGCCGGGCAACAGGTTTGGCAGGCAGCCGGTCTCGACGGCCCCGCGGTCACCGGCGCGCCGGGGGATCCAGGCCAGCCGGGCTCCGGTGCGTTCGGCCAGGCGCGCCGCCGCCGACAGCGCACCGGCACTGGTGGCGAGCCGTTCCCCGACCAGGATGATCGCCCCCGACGGCAGCTCGTCGGCCAGCGCATCGAGGGCGGGCGCCTCGTGGCCGGGGGCGGTGAGCACCACCCGTGCGGCGAGCTTCTCCGACCCGCGGGACACCAACGGCGCGACGCTCACGACCCGCAGGCCGTGCTTGCGGACCGTCTTGCGCAACCGCAGGAACACGATCGGGGATTCATCCTCGGGCTCGAACCCGGCGAGCACCACCATGGGTGCGCCTTCCAGATCCGCATAGCTGACGTCACGGCGACCGGCCACGTGCTCGGCGAGGAAGTCCTGCTCTTCGACCGAGTGCGGGCGGGAGCGGAAGTCGATGTCGTTGGTGTCCAGTGCAATCCGTGCGAATTTGGCGTACGCGTAGGCGTCTTCGACGGTCGCCCTGCCGCCCACCAGAACACCGGCGCGTCCGGACCGCAGGCCCGCTGCGGCCACCGCGATGGCCTCCGACCAGGAAGCCGGCCGCAGTGCACCGTTCTCGTCGCGCACCAGTGGGGTGGTGATGCGATCGCCGACCCGGGTGTAGGTGAAGGCCCAGCGGCCCTTGTCGCAGTTCCACTCCTCGTTGACTTCCGGGTCGTCGCCGGCCAGCCGGCGCAACACCACTCCGCGGCGGTGATCGGTGCGCTGGGCACACCCGGAGGCGCAGTGTTCACAGACACTGGGGCTGGACACCAGATCGAACGGGCGGGCCCGGAACCGGTAGGCAGTTCCGGTCAGCGCACCGACCGGGCAGATCTGCACGGTGTTGCCGCTGAAGTAGGAATCGAACGGTTCACCCGGACCGATACCGACCTGTTGCAGCGCACCACGTTCCAGCAGGGCGATGAACGGATCCCCGGCGATCTGCTCGGAGAACCGTGTGCAGCGCGCGCACAGCACACACCGTTCCCGGTCCAGCAGCACCTGGCTGGACAGGTTGATCGGTTTGGGGAAGGTGCGTTTGATGTCCTCGAAGCGGGTTTCGACCCTGCCGTTGGACATGGCCTGGTTCTGCAGCGGGCATTCCCCGCCCTTGTCGCAGACCGGGCAGTCCAGCGGGTGGTTGATCAGCAGCAGCTCCATCACCCCGTGCTGCGCCTTGTCCGCGGCCTCGGAGGTGAACTGCGTGCGCACCACCATGCCGTCGGACACCGTGGTGGTGCAGCTGGCCATCGGCTTGCGCTGACCCTCCACCTCCACCAGACACTGCCGGCACGCCCCGACCGGATCCAGCAACGGGTGGTCGCAGAACCGGGGGATCTGCACGCCCATCAACTCGGCGGCCCGAATCACCAACGTGCCCTTGGGCACCGCCACCTCGACGTCGTCGATGACAAGGCTGACCATCTCCACCGGAGGCGCCTCGGGGGTCCCGGTCTCCGAGATCTGCGTCATCAGGCACCCACCCCTTCCGGTGCGGAGAGCATCGAGGCGTACGGGTCGAACGGGCAGCTGCCGCCCAGATGGGCCTCGTACTCGTCGCGGAAATGCTTGATCGAGGAGATGATCGGTGATGCGGCGCCATCACCCAACGCGCAGAACGACTTTCCGAAGATGGTGTCCGATATGTCGAGCAGTTTGCCGATGTCGTCCTCGGTGCCGCGGCCCGTCTCGAGCCGCTCATAGATCTGGCTGAGCCAGTAGGTGCCCTCCCGGCACGGCGTGCACTTGCCGCAGGATTCATGGGCGTAGAACTGGGTCCAGCGCCGCACCGCCCGCACCACACAGGTGGTCTCGTCAAAGATCTGCAGCGCCTTGGTGCCCAGCATCGAGCCGACCGAGGCCATGCCTTCGTAATCCAGCGGCACGTCGAGATGTTCGGCTGTCAGCAGCGGGGTCGACGATCCGCCAGGAGTCCAGAACTTCAACTCGTGGCCGGCGCGGACACCGCCGGCGTACTCGAGCAACTCTCGTAAGGTGATCCCCAACGGGGCCTCGTACTGACCGGGATTGGTTATGTGGCCCGACAACGAATAGAGCGTGAAGCCAGGCGATTTCTCCGAGCCCATCTCCTTGAACCAGTCGACGCCGTTCAGCAGGATCGGCGGCACGCTGGCGATGGATTCGACGTTGTTGACCACCGTCGGGCAGGCGTACAAGCCCGCGACGGCGGGGAACGGCGGGCGCAGGCGAGGTTGACCGCGACGGCCCTCCAGCGAGTCCAGCAGGGCGGTTTCCTCACCGCAGATGTAGGCCCCCGCGCCGGCATGCACGATCAGATCCAGATCGAATCCCGAACCCGCGATGTCGGTGCCGAGGTACCCGGCCTCATAGGCCTCGGCCACCGCGGCCTGCAGTCGGCGCAGCACCGGCACGACCTCGCCGCGCACATAGATGAACGCATGCCGGGCGCGGATGGCGTAGGCGGCGATGATCACACCCTCGACCAGGAAATGCGGCGTGGTCAGCATCAGCGGAATGTCTTTACACGTACCGGGTTCCGACTCGTCGGCGTTGACCACCAGGTACTTCGGCTTGGCCCCGGCTCCGGTGTCATCCTGTGGAATGAATGACCACTTGGTACCGGTGGGGAACCCCGCGCCGCCGCGGCCGCGCAACCCGGATTCCTTGACCGTGGCGATCACCGCGTCGGGCGTCATGCTCAGCGCCGTTCGCAGGGCCCGGTAGCCGCCGTGGCGCAGATACGTCTGCAGCGTCCACGGTTCGGGCTCATCCCAGAAGCGGCTGAGTACCGGAGTCAGCGGGGTTGCCGGTGTCATTGCCGCTCGCTTTCTCTGGACGGAGGCGCTGACATGTCCAGTTCGCGGGCCACCCGAAGGCCTGCCAGGGTCGCCTCACCAGGCGCACCGCCGCCCGAGTCGCCCCCGCCCGACAACCCGGCCAGCGTTCGCGCGGTGTCCCGGAACGAACACACCCGCGATCCGCGGGTGGCCTGGGGCTGCTCGCCGGTTCGGATGTCGTCGACGAGTTGTCGTGCGCTGGAGGGGGTTTGGTTATCGAAGAACTCCCAGTTCACCATGATCACCGGGGCGTAATCGCAGGCGGCGTTGCATTCGATGTGCTCGAGGGTGATACGCCCGTCGGCGGTGGTGTCCCCGGCGTGGATGCCGAGTTCGGTCTCCAGGGTGTCCAAGATGGCGTCACCGCCCATGATGGCGCACAGGGTGTTGGTGCACACGCCGACCAGGTAGTCGCCGGTGGGGGTACGGCGGTACATCGAGTAGAAGGTGGCCACGGCGGTCACTTCGGCTTCGGTCAGCCCGAGTTGTCCGGCGCAGAAGGTGATTCCAGCTCCGGTGAGATAGCCGTCCTCGGATTGCACCAGGTGCAGCAGCGGCAACAGCGCGGAACGGGGCTGCGGGTAGCGGGCGATGATGTCCGCCGCATCGGCGCTCAGCCGCTCGGTCACTGCGGCGGGGTAGGCGCTGTGGCCGCCGATCGGTGGGCCGGGCTCATCGGGGCGCGGACCCAACACCAAATCAATCGTCATCGAGCTCTCACCTGTCCACACCTCCCATGACCGGGTCGATGGACGCGACGGCGGCGATGACGTCGGCGACCATGCCGCCTTCGCACATCGCTGCCACCGCTTGCAGATTGGTGAACGACGGGTCGCGGTAATGCACCCGGTACGGGCGGGTGCCACCGTCGGACACCATGTGCACCCCCAACTCGCCGCGAGGGGACTCCACCGCGATGTACACCTGGCCGGCCGGCACCCGGATCCCTTCGGTGACCAGTTTGAAGTGGTGGATCAGTCCTTCCATGGAAGTGCCCATGATCTTGGCGATGTGGGCGGGGGAGTTCCCCAGACCGTCGGGGCCGAGTTGCAGGTCGGCCGGCCAGGCCAGCTTCTTGTCGCTGATCATCACCGGACCCGGCTCCAGGCGGTCCAGGCACTGGGCGACGATCTTGAGGGATTCGTGCATCTCGCCGACCCGGATCAGATAGCGGCCGTAGCAGTCCGCCCCGGTATCGGTGATCACGTCGAAGTCGTAATTCTCATAGCCGCAATAGGGTTGGGTCTTGCGCAGGTCGTGCGGCAGTCCGGTGGAGCGCAACACCGGTCCGGTCATGCCCAGCGCCATGCAGCCGGTCAGATCCAGATAGCCGATGCCCTGGGTGCGGGCCTTCCAGATGTAGTTCTGGGTCAGCAGGTCTTCGAGCTCGCGCAGCCGGCCCGGCAGGATCTTGAGCAGATCGCGCACGCGTTGGGGCCCGTCGTCGGGCAGGTCGGTGGCCAGCCCGCCCGGGCGGATGTAGGCGTTGTTCATCCGCAATCCGGTGATCGCCTCGAACACCGACAGGATCAGCTCGCGCTCGCGGAAGCCGAAGAACATCGGCGTCATCGCGCCGAGCTCCATGCCGCCGGTGGCCAACGCCACCAAATGGCTTGAGATGCGGTTGAGTTCCATCATCATCACCCGCACCACGCTCGCGCGTTCCGGAATCTGATCGGTGATGTCCAGCAGCTGTTCCACGCCCAGGCAGTAGGCGGTCTCGTTGAAAAACGGTGACAGGTAGTCCATTCGGGTCACAAAAGTGACGCCCTGGGTCCAGGTGCGGTATTCGAGGTTCTTCTCGATCCCGGTGTGCAGATAGCCGATCCCGCAGCGCGCCTGGGTGACTGTCTCGCCCTCGATCTCCAGGATCAGCCGCAACACCCCGTGCGTGGAGGGGTGCTGCGGACCCATGTTCACCACGATGCGTTCGCCGGCCTCACCCTGGCGGGCGGCGGCGACGATTTCCTCCCAGTCCTGGCCGCCCAGGACGATCACGTTCTCGTCGGTGGTCATCAGTGATACGACCTGCGTTCGTCGGGCGGCGGAATCTGGGCGCCGTGGTACTCGACCGGCACACCGCCCAGCGGATAGTCCTTGCGTTGTGGGTGTCCCACCCAGTCATCGGGCATCTCGATCCGGGTCAGACCGGGATGCTCGTCGAAGACGATGCCGAAGAAGTCATACGTCTCACGCTCATGCCAGTCGACCGTCGGGTACACCGAAAACAACGACGGCACATGCGGATCGGAGTCGGGGCAGGCCACCTCCACCTGCACCCGGCGGTTGTGCGTGATCGACAGCAGCGGGTAGAACGCGTGCAGCTCCCGGCCCGCATCCTGCGGGTAGTGCACACCTGAAACCCCGCAACACAATTCGAAGCGCAACCGCTCGTCGTCGCGTAACGCCCGGGCGACGGTCAGCAGGTGTGCACGGCGGACCTCGATGGTGAGCTGGTTGCGGAAGACGATGATGCGCTCGACGGCCGCACCGAATTCGTCGTCGCCCAGTACCTCGGCCAATCGGTCGACCACGTCGTCGAAATAACCACCATAGGGCCGTGGTGTGCTGCCGGGCAGGGCGACTTCGCGGACGAGTCGGCCATACCCGGAGGTGTCGCCACTGCCACTGATGCCGAACATGCCTCGGCGCACACCGATGACCTCGCCGCCACTGTCTGTCGCCGGGTCGCTTCGCTCCTGATCGCTCACCGCAGCAGACCCTTGAGCTCCAAGGTGGTCGGCGCGGCCAGCGCGGCCTTTTCGGCGGCGGCGACGGCCTCGGCGCGGTGCACCCCCAACGGCATCTCGGCGATCTTGGCGTGCAACGCCAAGATCGCGTTCAACAACATCTCCGGCCGCGGCGGGCACCCGGGGAGATAGATGTCCACCGGCACCACGTGATCCACCCCTTGGACCACCGCGTAGTTGTTGAACATGCCGCCGCTGGAGGCGCACACCCCCATGGCCAGCACCCACTTGGGTTCGGCCATCTGGTCATACACCTGCCGTAGCACCGGCGCCATCTTCTGCGACACTCGGCCGGCCACGATCATCAGATCGGCCTGCCGGGGTGTGGCCGAAAACCGCTCCATGCCAAACCGGGCGATATCGAATCGCGGACCCGCCGTCGCCATCATCTCGATGGCACAACACGCCAACCCGAACGTCGCCGGCCACAACGACCCCTTGCGCACGAACCCGGCGACCTTCTCCACCGTCGACAGCAGAATGCCGCCCGGCAGCTGCTCTTCTAATCCCATTCCAGACCGCCCCGGCGCCACACGTACCCGTACGCGACGAACACCGTCGCCATGAAGATCAGCATCTCCACCAGCGCGAACGTCCCCAACGAATCGAAGGAGACCGCCCACGGATACAAGAACACGATCTCGATGTCGAAGACGATGAACAACATCGCGGTCAGGTAGTACTTGATCGGGAAGCGCTGACCAGCCGACTCTCCGGCCACCGGTTCGATACCGCACTCGTAGGCTTCCAGCTTGGCCCGGTTGAACCGCCGCGGACCGATCACCAATGCGATCACCACCGACACGATCGCGAACGCGGCCGCGATGACACCCAACACCAGGATGGGCAGATACAAATTCATAGAGCTGTGTCACTCCTCGCTGGGCTGGAGATGTGAGCTACGACACAGCCTAGCGATCTTGAGACTCGCTGTCGCGATTTCGTTAGGATGGCTTGAATAGCTGAGCGCGGTCCATCTCTGGTCGAGAGGGCAAGGGCGACAGCGTATTTGGCGTTTAAGTCACTGCACGGATGTGCGCAGCAAACCCACGACCGCCTCGCCGAGTCGCACCGGGTCGATTGGGTGAGGCACCGCAGCCTCGGCGCGCGACCAGTTGGCCAGCCACGCATCGTCGGATCGGCCGGTCAGCACCAGCACCGGCGGGCAGTCGTCGATCTCGTCTTTGAGTTGTTTGGCAATGCCCATCCCGCCGACGGGCGCCGCCTCGCCGTCGAGGATCACCAGATCAAATCCGCCGGCGTCCATCAGCTGGATCACCATCGGTCCGGTCGCCACGTCGGTGTAAATGAGATCCGGGAGTTCGGGGTGGACGCGCTTCCCCAGAGCCAGGCGCACCTCATCACGGGTGCGCGCGTTGCTGCTGTAGACCAGCACGTGGAGGGGCTGTTCGCCCGGGCGAGACACGCAGCCGATGCTACTGCCGCATCTGTGATTTCGGCGCGGAAACGTTCGCTGGGCGAACGAACGCGCGCCCAGGTCACTCTTTGGCGAAGACGACGTCGGCCAGCAGGGTGGTGGTCGGGGGCATCATCCCGATCATGTTGCCGCTGACACCGAGTTCGGTGCGGTCGACCGTCGCCGTGGTGGTCAGCTGCACAGAGCCGTCACCGAGCGGGGTGATCGTGACCGACAGCGGCAGTGCAGTGCTGACTCCTCGGACGGTGAGCGTGGCGGTGAGACCGGCCGTGTCCGCGCCGGTGGGTTCCAGCCCGGTCACCTCGACGCGGATCTCGGGATGGTTCTCGACGTCGAAGAAGTCGGCCGAGCGCAGATGTTCGTCACGCTTTCCGATGCCCGTCTTCAGCGACGACGCACCGATCTCCAGCCGCCCCGACACCGCGCCGTTCGCGCCGACCTGCCCGGTGCCGCTCACATCGCCGAATGTGCCGGTGACGGTGGCCAACCCCCAGAACGTCTTGTTCTTGAACCGCACCGAGGAGCGCGCGGGAACCAGTTGCCACACTCCGGCGGCCCCGGGGTCGTTGAGTAACGCGTGCAGTGCGGACATGTGATGTGCCTTCTCTCAGGACAGCAGCGGTGCCAGGTCGGCGGGATCGAGGTATTCGTCGATTCGCCGGATGAGGCCGTCGTCTCCGACTTTCACGATCAGGCATACCCGCAAGGCCACGTCTTCACCGCGGGTGTTGGTGCACCGCAGAATGTGCTGCTGGACGAATCCGCCGTCGAACACCTGCCGGTCGAGCACGTCGTAGTGCCGGTAGGTGGTGGCGCCGACGTACCACCGGATCACCTTGAGAGCGCGCGTCTTGTCGCTGTCGCGCTCATCGCCGGTGTGCCAGACGGTGACATCGTCGGCCCACAGCTCCGCCACCGCGGCGACATCGCCCTGCGTGATCGCGGCGAACAGCCGGTCGGCGGCCTGCAGGATCTGGCTTTCGGTGGTCATGCCGGTGAACCGCCCTCGGGTGAGTCGTATCCGGGGTGGGCGATGGCCACCCGGTGCTTGACCACGGCGCGAAGGCACCTCATCACCTCATCGTCGCGGCCGTCGAGGTCCCCGGCGCGGATCGCCGCGGCCAGTGCGGCTTCGTCCCGATAGCCGAGTCCCTCGAGTGCGGCCTGCGGTTCGGCGGCGGTCTCGTCGAGCAACTCACGTTCCACGGTGCGCAAGACGTTGACCGCGACCAGGGCGTGGAAATTGACCGACCCGGTGGTGCTGGACCGGACGTCACCGGCGAGGAATTCGGCGACGGCAGCGACGAGTTCGGCGGCGGTGGGCCGTCCGTTGAGTCCGGTCACGAGGCGCCCTCCAGTAGGTCGAGAACATCCCATTCTGTCTCGCAGACCCGCCGGCCGATCGCGGCCAGCTCGACCGACCGGGTCTGGCCGCTCAGGTGCCGTTCGGCCTGGAAACGGCAGATTACTCCCCAGCGAAGGGTGGCCAGCACCAGCCACCACCGCAACGTCGCGCGGTCGACGGGCGCGCCGCCGGCCTCCTCATATGCCGCGACGAAATCGTCGATGCTGCCCAGACCGCCGGCCGCCATGCTGGACGGGGCGCCGAACCGCCAGGCCCGAATGCAGAACCAGGCGAGGTCTTCGTAGATCTCGCCGATGTGGACCAGTTCCCAGTCCAGGACGGCCGCCAGGTCCGAACCGTCCACGATGAGGTTGCCCATCCGGAAATCGCCGTGCACAAGCCGCAGCGGCGACGGCGGCGGCCGGTGGGCCTCCAACCATCGGAACGCCCACTCGAATGTCGCTGTGGTGTCGCCCATTTCGTCGAGGCGCTGGTGCCACTCCGTCATCTGGTCCTGCTCGGCCAGCCCGGGCGCGTCGGCCGCGCCACGGTGAATCGCCGCCAGCGCCTGTGCGCACTGCCGCAGCAGCTTCGCCCGGCCGTCGTCGTCGAGGTGGCGCTGGATACGGCGCACGATGGTCTCGCCGGCGATCTCACCGCAGATCAGAAACGGATTGCCCAGCTGCTCAACGGAATCGGACGCAACCAGGATGTCGGGCACCGGCGCACCGGCCGCGGCGGCGGCCGCCTGGACGGCTGCCTCCAGTTCCATTCCGGCGTGGACGTCATCCGGCGGCCCGGTGCGCAGAATCAGTGCACGGCGCGCCGATCCGGTCACCGCGTCGAACGCCCAGGTGGTGCGGCTGGCCCCACCGGTCAGCGCGCGCAAGTTGTCCACGTCGGTCTGCGGACCGAGCAGCGGGCGCAACACGTCGGCCAGATCCGCGGCCAGTGTCTCGGCGGCCACGTCAGCGAGCCGGCTTGCCGAACTTGAACATCCGCTGGGCCACGCGACGCATCTGGATCTCCTCGGCGCCCTCGGTGATGCGGTACCGGCGGTGGTGCCGGTAAATGTGCTCGAACGGTTCGTGGCGGCTGTAGCCGACTCCGCCGTGCACCTGCATGGCCCGGTCGGCCGCCTCGCACACCAACCGGTTGGCGCGGTAGTTGGCCATCGACACCTTGTCGGACACCTCGAGGTGATGGTTGCGGTCGAGTTCGGTAGCCGCGTAGCGCACCAGCAGCCGCACCATCTGGGCCTCGGTCTGCAGCTCGACCAGCGGCCACTGGACGGCCTGGTTGACTGCCAGCGGCTTGCCGAACGTCACCCGCTTGCCCGCATAGTCGACGGCGCGGTCGATGCAGTACTGGGCGGCACCGAGGCTGCTTGCCGCTTGCCGAATCCTGTTCTCGTGCAGGAAGGTCTGGGCGACCTCAAGACCGTGGTCCACTTCGCCGAGGACGGCATCGGCGGGGATCCGCACGTCGCGCAGAACGACCTCGGCGTGGTCGGTGGGCATGTTGAACGTCCACCAGTAGTACGGCACCTCGAACCCGTCCGCGTCGCACGGAACAAGGAACGCGGTAATGCCACGCGCCTGCCCGGCCTCGCCGGAGGTGCGCGCGAAGACCAGGTCGTGGGTGGCGCGGTGCACACCGGTGTTCCACCGCTTGTTGCCGTTGATCACCCAGTCGTCACCGTCGCGAACGGCGCGGGTCTCCAGCCAGGTGGCGTCCGAGCCGTGGTCGGGTTCGGTCAGTCCGAATGCCATGGACCGGGTGCCGGTCAGCATCGCCTCGATCCACTCGCTCTTCTGATCGTCGGTGCCGAACCGGTCCATCATGATGACCTGTGGGAAGTTCCCGACGATCGACGACTCGTCCTGAAGATCGTTGTGCAGACCAAGTCCCTTGTGCGCCAGATGTTCCCGAATCACCGCCATATCGAGATTGGTGCCATCCCGGCCGCCGAATTTCGACGGCAGGCCGTACCGCAACCACCCCGCTTTGTCGGCTCGCCGGCGCATCTCGTCGAGCAGATCCTCCCACTCCCGACGAGGGATACCGCCGTTCTCGACATCGGTGCGGGCAAACTCGCGACGCTGATCGAAGTACTGGATGTGTTCACGCTCGAGGGGCTTGATCTCGGCTTCGATGAACGCATCCATTTCGTCCAGCAGAGTCGTAAGATGTTCGGGCAGAGAGAAATCCACGCTGATCTCCTAATCAATCAAAAGCCGTAGAGCGTTTTTTTCCAAATAGTAGACAGGGTCGCCACGGCGTCGTCGTCCGACAGGCGCAGACCCAGGCCCGCGCTGTCGGGACGCAGGCACACGGTGGTGAACTGTTCGAACAACAGCGCGATCGCCAAGGCGGTGTGCTCGGGTTGCAGGCCGGCCGCGTACCCGTGTTCCTGGGCGCGCAGCACCGACGCGGCGACGATGTCGATGCCGAACTGACGGAACTGGTTCTGCAGGGCGGCGAACCGGGGTTCGGTGGCGGCGAGTTGGTCGACAGCGACCATGACGCCGATGCTCTGCTTGAACATGTCCCAATAGGCGCTGACGACGGTCACGAAAAAGTGGGTGTCGTCCGGGGATTCCGGGAGGTGCAGTCGCAGACCGGACGGCAGCACGACGTCGTGCAGGAACGAACCTGCCAATGCGGCCAACAGGTCCTCTTTGTCGTCGTAGTAGCGGTAGAACACCGCGGGGGATCTACCCGCGGCCGACGTGATGTCGACCAGGGTGGTGCCGTGGAAACCCCGTTCGGCAAACAGTTTTCGGGCGGCGTCCTCGATGGCTTGGCGGGTTTGGCGCCCCTTGGAGCTCAGTTCGCGCGGGCCGTCGGCGGCCCCGTCCGCTTTGCGCGAACGGCTGGACGGTTCCATGGGCTGGCCCCCGTGCTTTCGGAAGGGAAACTAAAGCTGACGTTACTTTTCGTTTTGACGGTTGGCAAGACCTCTCGCGACGGCGAATTTCGAGCTGACCTGCCCCAACGCCACTCCTGGCAACGACAACTTGACATCGTTGCGTACTCTTACGAGTGGTCGGGGAGGCTCTTGAGCAAATGGAGCTGCACGAATGTCAGCCGAAAAGTCAAAGGCCCTTCCTTGTCACACCCAGCAAGCACCACCTCACACCTGAAGCCGCACTTCGAGGACGTTCAGTCGCACTACGACCTGTCCGACGACTTCTTCCGGCTCTTCCTCGATCCGACGCAGACCTACAGCTGCGCCTACTTCGAGCGCGACGATCTGACGCTGCAGGAGGCGCAGCTCGCCAAGATCGATCTGTCGCTCGGCAAGTTGGGGCTGGAGCCCGGAATGACCCTGCTGGACGTCGGCTGCGGCTGGGGCGCCACGATGCGCCGTGCGATCGAGAAGTATGACGTCAACGTCGTCGGCCTGACCCTGAGCCGCAATCAGCAGGCTCACGCCGAACGCGCGTTCGCCGAGATGGACACGCCGCGCAGCCGCCGCGTCCTGCTCTGCGGCTGGGAGCAGTTCGACGAACCGGTGGATCGGATCGTGTCGATCGGGGCCTTCGAGCACTTCGGGGCGGACCGTTACAACGCGTTCTTCGACTTCGCCTACGACGTCCTGCCCGACGACGGCGTGATGATGCTGCACTCCATCATGCAGATCCCGCGGGCCGAGATGGAGGCACGCGGGCTGCCCATCACGATGAGCCTGCTGCGATTTTTCAAGTTCATCTCGGTAGAGATCTTCCCCGGCGGCCACCTGCCGACCCGCGAGATCGTCCAGGACCTGGCCGGCAAGGCCGGCTTCATAACCGAACGTGTCCAATCGCTGGAACAGCACTATGCAAAGACCCTCGATTTGTGGGCGGCCGCACTCGAGGCACGCCGGGATGACGCGATCGCGATCCAGTCCGAAGAGGTCTACGAGCGCTACATGAAGTACCTGACCGGTTGCGCGGACCTGTTCCGCAACCACTACACCGACGTCTGCCAATTCACCCTGAGTAAGTAGCGCGGCGGCTCAGCTCACCACTGACTCGCACGCCACTTGTCGAGCGCTCGGCGGTCCCGCTTCGTCGGTCGGCCGGCTCCGCGATCACGCGCCGCCACCGGCACGGCCGGAACACTCGGCGGCTTGGGCGTGCGGTCCAGGTAGCAGGTGACGGCGTCGGCGGCCCCGACCCGCTTGGCGATAACCCGGACGACCTCGACGATCCTCGTCGTGTCGCCGACGCGTGCGCGCACCTCGTCACCGGGGGAGATGGTCGTCGAGGGCTTGGCCAACCGGTCGTTGACCCGGACGTGACCGCCTCGGCACGCCGCGGCGGCATCCGGGCGGGTCTTCGCCAGCCTGACCGCCCACAGCCACCGATCCACCCGAGTCGATTCCATGAGGCGGTGTCAGCTCAGCTCAGTATCCGGTCGCCGGCGCGCAGCAGTGCGCTGGGCAGATCGTGGCCGACCACCGACCTCGCGACGGCTGCCGCGCTGATCGCCGCAGGCAGGTCGATGTCGACACCGATTCCGCTGTCGCGCAACAGGTAAACGAGATCCTCGGTGGCGATGTTGCCGCTCGCCCCCGGCGCGAACGGGCAGCCGCCCAGCCCACCCACCGACGAGTCGAGCCGCGTCACGCCGGCGGCGACCGCCGCGTACGCGCTGGCCAACCCGGCGCCGCGGGTGTTGTGGAAGTGAGCACCCAGCGGCAGATCGCCGATGCGGGGCTTCACCTGAGTCATCAGCGCGGTGACCCGGCCCGGCGTGGTGGTGCCGATGGTGTCGGCGATGGCCAGCCGGTCCGCACCGAATTCGCAAGCGGCGTCGACGATGTCGAGGACACGCTGCGGCGGGGTCGGCCCGTCGAAGGGGCAGTCCCAGGCGGTGGCGATGATGACCTCGACGCTGACTCCCGAGTCGTGGGCGATCGCGACGATATCGGCGATCTGCGCGGTGGCGTCCGCGCTGCTGCGGCCGACGTTGGCGTGACTGTGGGCGTCGGCCGCCGACACCACGTACTCAACGGAACGCAGCCCGGCGGCGATGGCCCGCTTGGCGCCGTTCGGACTGGCCACCAGGGCAGAGAATTCGATGTCGGGGTAGTCGCCGAGATGGGCGGCCAGCTCCGGCGCGTCGGCCAGGGCGGGCACCTTCGACGGCGATACGAAGGCCGTCGCCTCCACCTCCCGTACTCCGGTGGCGGCGATCGCCGCGAGCAATTCGAGCTTGGCGGACAACGGAATCGGATCTTCGATCTGCAGGCCGTCGCGCAGGGCGACCTCGCGGATCGTGACGTGGCCGGGCAGCTGGCTCATAGCACTCCCTGGGACTCCAACTCAGCGATCTCCTCCGACCGCAGGCCCAGGAGTTCACCGTACACCTCACCGTTGTGCTGTCCCGGTCGCGACGGGCCCGCGGATCGGATGGTGCCGGGGGACTCCGACAACACCGGAACCACGCCGGGGCCCTTCACATTGCGCCCGATGCGCTCGTCCCAGTGGTCAGCGATCATGCCGCGCGACAGCAGCTGCGGGTCGGTGACGACCTCGGCGACGGTGTTGATCGGTCCGCTGATGACGCCCGCTTCACTCAGCGTCTCGATGATGTCGGCGGGCTCGCGGGCCGCCGCCCAGTCGCCGATGATGGCGTCGAGCTCGTCCTGATTACGGCCGCGCGCAACATGATTGACGAAGCGGTCATCCTGGGCCAGCTCGGGCCGGCCCATGGCTGCGCACAATCGCCGGAAGACGGTGTCCTGGTTGGCGGCGATCACCACCCAGCTGCCGTCGGCGCTGCGGTAGATGTTCGACGGGGCGATGCCCTCCAGTCGGGTGCCCGACGGTCCGCGGACCACGCCGCCGACGTCGTAGTCGGGGATCGTCGACTCCTGCACGGCCAGACAGGATTCGGTCAGCGCCGCGTCGACGATCTGTCCCTCACCGGTGACGGTCCGCCGGTACAGTGCGGCCAGCGCGCCCTGCGCGGCGAACATCCCGGCCAGGCTGTCGCCGAGCGACAGCGCCAGCCGGGGCGGCGGCCCGCCGGGGAAGCCGTTCATGTGCCGCAAGCCACTGGCCGCCTCGGCGACCGAGGCGTAGCCGGCCTTCGTCGACTCCGGACCGGTCTGCCCGTAGCCGGACACCCGGACCAGGATGATGCCCCGATTGCGTTGGCGCAGAACGTCGTAACCGAGGCCCCACTTCTCCAGCGTGCCGGGCCGGAAGTTCTCGACGATGATGTCGGAGCGCTCGACCAGGTCGAGGAACAGCTCGCGGCCCCGGGCTTCCCGCAGGTTGAGGGTGACGGCCTTCTTGTTGCGGGCGTGCACCGTCCAGAAGAAGTGGTGGCCGTCGAGTTCGGCCTGCCCCCAGGTGCGCAACGGGTCGGGAGCGCCAGGAGGTTCGATCTTGATCACCTCGGCGCCCATGTCGCCGAGCAGCCGGCCCGCGAACGGTCCGGAGATCAGCGTGCCGACCTCGATGACGCGAATGCCGTCCAGCGGACCTGTGACCCTTCCCGGGTCGCTGCGCTCCTGCCCTCCGGTAGGGGCCATCAATCGGCCTTCGCGAAGTCGTGCCGAACCAGCCAATCGGTGACGATCCCGACGGCCTGGCGCAGCGTCTCCTTCTGGTCGGGCCCGGAGTAGTAGTGGTTGGCGCCCGGGATTTCGTGCATCTCCTTGTCGGGATGCCCGATGGCCTCGAAGAGCCGCCGGGTATGGCTGGGTGTGCAGGCGTCGTCGGCGAGATTGCCGATGACCAGTGCCGGCACCGCGATGTCCGGGCCGGCCTTCACGGCGTCACCGTTGGCGTCGTCATAGCTCCACTGTGACAGCCAGCTGCGGAGGGTGCAGAACCGTGCCAGCCCGACGGGGCTCATGTTGACCACCTGCGGGTCGCCCAGATAGCAGGTGCCGGGGGCGCGCTCGTTGGGGTCGACGGTCGGGTCGAGCCAGCGTGGGTCGGCCATTGTGCCGTGCACGACGAAACAAAATTCGTCGTCCGGCCGTCCGTCGGCCTTGAGGGCCGCCAGTTTTTCCTTGACCCACTTGGTGATTCGTCGGTTCCGGGCGATCTGCGCCTGGTGGTAGCGCTCCAGGAACTCCGGGGTGTACGGCGGCTGATTGGGATTGTCCGGGTTGTACAGGTCGAGTTCGGGATCCCGCTTGGTCGGGTCGTTCTCGTCCAGAATGGAGGCGTCCATCCACTCGGTCATCGTGCCGTGCCTGCTGATGTGCGCGGCCAGAAGCATGATCCCGTCGGCGGGCAGCAGGCCCAGTGTGGTCAGATCCGGACCGTCACCGGACGGGCTGGCGGTGATCGTGGGGTGCTGGGCCTGCTGTTGGTAGAACACCGACAGCGAGCCACCGCCACTCCACCCCGCCAGGACCACTTTGGAGTAGCCCAGCCGATTCTTGGCGTCCTTGATGCATTCGCCGAGATCCTCGACCACCTTCTCCATCAGCAGCCCTGAGTCGGTGCCCCGGAACCGGCTGTTGCAGTAGATGACGTGATGCCCGGCGCGTGCCAGTGCGTTGATCATCGGCAGGTAGGCGCCGCCGCCGATCGGGTGCATGAAGACCAGCACGGTATCCGACGGCGTGGTCGGCTTGAGCAGATAGCTTTCCAGCACCACCAGCTCCGCGACCCCGCCGTAGACGTCCCGGACAGCGGACGTGTTCTGGTAGGCGATCAGATACGGGATGCGCTCGTAGGCGCGCTTGACCGGCGTGACCATCAGTGTTGCCCCAAATCGTTGGCCAGAACTTCGGGTGACGGCACCAGACGCCTCCGGGTGTCGATCGCGATGACCTTCCAATCCACGCGGGTGAAATCGTCGAACTTTCGCCGCGCGCGTTCGCGGGCCTTCTCCGGAGCCCCGTGGTGCACGCCCTGCGGGGCGTGGCTGATCAGTCCGGGTGGCATCGGGATGCCGTAGAGCGAGCCGCCGTGAAAGAAAGCGATCTCGTCGAAGTCGACATTGCGGTGGTACCAGGGCGTGCGTTCGGTGCCGGGCACCGATTCGGCCGGCTTCGGCAGGAAGTTGCACACGTAGACACCCGTCGCCTCCATGAACAGGTGGACCATCGGCGGCAGGTGCACGCTGTCGGAGGTGATGACGTTGTAGTCGTCGATGTTGAAGGTGAAGGCGTAGTTGTCGCCGCGCCAGCCTTCGACATCGATCGGGTTGTGTGGATAGCGCAGGGTCGTGGTCTCCACGCCGTCGATCGGGCGGTGATATAGCCGCACCTCGTACTCACCGTCGGTGTGGGGACCGTCGCCGTCGTCGATGGGCTCCGGGTCCGGTACGACCGCCTGGGACGGGTCGAAGGGCCAGTGCCGGCCCAGTGGGCCGGCGGGTGGGACCCGGAACTCGTCGGTGGCCTCGATCATCAGCCAGGTGCTGTCAGCTGGTTCTGTCCCCGAGTCGGGCACCTGCCGCCACGTGCACGCCTTCGGGATGTAGATCCAATCGCCGGTGCGGTAGTCCAACGGGCCGAATTCGGTTTCCAGGCGACCGCTGCCCTGATGGACGAAGGACAGCAGGTCGCCGTCGACGTAGCGCGTATAGAACGGCATGGCTGCCGAGCGCCGGCTCAGTGAGATGCGGCAGTCGTCATTGGAGAAAAGCAGCAGGGGAGCGCCCGTGGGGTCGGTCGCATCGCTCGGTTTGAGCTCACTGGACAACAGATCGAGCGGACGCAGGGGGCCGCTGGCCCGAAATGTCGTGGGATCGTTCCGGCGGTAGATGTTGGCGGTGCGGCCGGTGAATCCGCCCCGGCCCAATTCGTCGTCTTTGAGGCCGTCGAGATCGGCGTGGATTCGCCGCGGGGTTGTGCCTTTGCGCAGGTGAGTGAACGATTCCATGGAATCTCCCGAGATCGGCGTCGAGGTACGGGCAAGCGGAAAACTAAAAGTGACATTAGTTTTTGTTTGACCCCGTGACAACCCCCAACCAACGAGTTGGGTAACGTGGCGGACTTTCACAGGTTCGAGACGACGTGTTTTACTCAACTCTGAATCCGATAACCGGGGTCATAGAAAGCTGGGGTGGATTGGTGAAGTCCTTGTTTGACAAGGTGCGCGGCTGGCCGCGTCGATTGGCAGTCGCCGCAGTCGCGGCGGCGGTTCTTCCGGGCTTGATCGGCCTGGTCGGAGAATCGGCAACGGCGAGCGCGTTCTCCCGTCCGGGGCTCCCTGTGGAGTACCTGATGGTTCCGTCGCCCTCGATGGGCCACGACATCAAGGTCCAGTTCCAAAGCGGCGGCGCGAACGCTCCGGCGGTCTACCTGCTCGACGGCCTGCGTGCGCAGGACGACTTCAACGGCTGGGACATCAACACCCCCGCGTTCGAGTGGTACTACCAGTCCGGTCTGTCGATCGTCATGCCGGTCGGTGGGCAGTCCAGCTTCTACGCGGACTGGTACTCGCCGGCCTGTAGCAAGACCGGTTGCCAGACCTACAAGTGGGAGACCTTCCTGACGCAGGAGCTGCCGCAGTGGCTTGCCGCGAATCGGGACGTCAAGCCCACCGGTAGCGCCGTCATCGGCCTGTCGATGGCCGGCTCGGCCTCGTTGATCCTGTCGGTGTACCACCCGGATCAGTTCATCTACGCGGGCTCGATGTCGGGCTTCCTGAACCCGTCTGAGGGTTCGTGGCCGTTCCTGATCAACATCTCGATGGGTGACGCGGGCGGTTTCAAAGCCAACGACATGTGGGGTCCGACGCAGGATCCGAACAGCGGCTGGAAGCGTAATGACCCGATGGTGCAGATCCCCAAGATCGTCGCCAACGGCACCCGCATCTGGATCTACTGCGGTAACGGCACTCCCAACGAGCTGGGTCACGGCGACCTGCCGGCCACGTTCCTGGAGAGCCTGACGATCCGTACCAACATCACCTTCCGCGACAACTACCTCGCCGCGGGCGGTAAGAACGGCGTGTTCAACTTCCCCGACAACGGCACCCATGACTGGGCCTACTGGGGTCGTGAGCTTCAGGCGATGAAGCCCGACCTGCAGAAGTACCTGGGCGCCGCGTAACGCGGACGTATGTCAACGAAGCGGGCCACCGGTGAAAACCGGTGGCCCGCTTTGTTGTTCGGTTCAGAAGCCGCCGGCGACCCGCACCACCGCACGGCCCGAGTACTTGCCGGCCCGCACCTGGTCGATCACGTCGATGACGTCCTTGACATCGACCTCGTGGGTGACGTCGTCGAGGTGGCGAGGCTTGCGCTCACCGCCCAGACGCTCCCACAACGCGCGGCGCGGACCGATGGGCAGCAGCACCGAGTCGATGCCCAGCAGTGACACCCCGCGCAGGATGAACGGCAACACCGTCGTATTGAGCGCCGGGCCACCGGTCAGCCCGCTGGCCGCCACGGCGCCGCCATATTCCAGAGTGCTGATCACATCGGCCAGGGTGGCCCCACCGACGCAGTCGACGGCACCCGCCCAGCGCGCCTTGCCCAGCGGGCGCGGCTTGGCGTCGGGGTCCTCGGGCAGCCGTGCGATGACGTCTGCTGCGCCGAGGGCCTTGAGATGGTCGGCCGCCTCGGCCTTGCCGGTGGAGGCCACCACCTGAAATCCGGCGGCGGCGAGGAGGTCCACACTGACCGACCCGACGCCCCCGGTGGCGCCGGTGACGACGATCGGACCGTCCTGGGGGGTGATGCCGTGGGCGATCAGCGCCTCCACGCTCAGCGCGGCGGTGAAGCCCGCGGTTCCGATCGCCGCGCCTTCCCGCGGCGTCAGCGCGCCCAACGCGACAACCTGGTCGGCGGGCAGCCGGACGTATTCGGCGTAGCCGCCGTGGTGGCCGGTGCCGATCGCGTAGCCGTGCGCCAGGACCTGATCGCCGACGGCGAAGTCGGGGGAGCCGGACTCCACGACCTCGCCGGTAAGGTCGATGCCGGGCACGATCGGATAGTCCCGGACGACTCCGCCGCGCGGGGTCAGCGCGAGCGCGTCCTTGTAGTTGACGCTGGAATAGGCGACCCGGATCGTCACATCGCCGGGCGGAAGTTCGGAGGCGTCGAGTGTCTCGATCGATGCGGTGATCTGATCGCCGTCCTGACGGGCCAGCAGTGCCTGATAAGAATCCATGCCAAGACGGTAGCGCCCACCGATGGGCCACAGACGGGCTACCGACGGCTCGCCTCGTAGCCGTAAATCTCTTGCCCTGCCTGATGAAATGGTCGACATGCTGATCCATCCCTGGGATGCCGCGCTGGACAGCGCCGAATGGCGGGATTGGTTGGCCTCGACCGACCGGTTCGGCGTCCTCGCGGTCAACAACGTCGACCCCATGCAGGCCCCTGTGCTGGTGCCCACCCATTTCACGGTGGCAGGCGAGGAGTTGCTGATCCACCTCGCGCGGCCCAATCCGGTCTGGCCGCACCTGGAAGCGGCCGCAGAGGTGCGGGTCGCGGTGATCGGTGACTATGCCTACATCCCGACCTACTGGCGTGCGAAGGCCGGCGGCCCTGACGAGGACGGAGTGCCGACCAGCTACTACGCCTCTGTCCAATTCGTCTGTCGCCCAACGATCATCGACGATCCGCAGGGCAAGGTGGAGATACTGCGGTCTCAGCTTGCCGACTTCCAGCCTGAAGGCCGCCATGCCGAGGTGGCCGAAGGGCAGGACCCGTACGGCCGGATGCTGCCGGGCATCCGCGGCGTGCGACTCACCGTCGAGCGGGTCGAAGCGAAGTTCAAGTACGACGACGGCAACCCCGTCGAGCATCGAGAGCGGGTGATCGGCCGACTCGAGGAGCGCGATCGCGGTCTGGACGCCGGCGCCGCCGCCCAGCAGCGGCGGCGGCTGTCGGCAATCGGCGACTGGCGGGCTCGCCGGTCCGACTCCTGACCGTTGTGCCCGGCCCGTGCCCGCCCCTAACATGGACAGGTGTCCAGACAGAAGTCGGATGAGGTCTACGGCGCCGTCCGCCGCGTGACGTGCCCGCTCTGCGAAGCCATGTGCGGGCTACGGGTCACCGTCGACGGCGACCGGGTCACCGACATCCGCGGTAACCCCGACGACGTGTGGTCGGCAGGGCACATCTGCCCCAAGGGCACGGTGCTCGGGCAGCTGCACGACGACCCGGACCGGTTGCGGTCGCCGCTGGTGAGGCAGCCGGACGGGACCCACGTCGCCGTCTCCTGGGACGAGGCGTTCGCCGAAGCGGAGCGGGTACTCCGACCGGTGCTGGACAGCGACGGTGCGCGGGCGGTCACGGTGTACGTCGGCAACCCGGTGGCGCACAACCTGGGCCTGAGTTCCTACATCGGCGCCCTCGTCGGGATGGGCGCCGCGGCCGGGATGGGCGCGTACTACTCGCCGGGCACGGTCGACCAGTGGCCGCTGAACGTCGTCGGCACGCTGCTCTTCGGCGGAATGTGGAACGCGCCGATCCCGGACCTGGCCCGCACCGATCACCTCGTCGTCATCGGCGCGAACCCCGCGGCCTCGCAGGGATCGATGCTCTCGGCTCCCGACGTCGTCGGCCACCTGACCGGCATCCGCAAGCGCGGGGGTCGGGTGGTGGTCATCGATCCCCGCCGCACCGAGACCGCGCAGCGCGCCACCGACTGGCTGCCGATCCGCCCGGGCACCGACGCCCTGGTGCTCTTCGCGGTGCTGCGGACGCTGGCCGCCGACGGATTGCTGCGCGCCCATCCGCATCTCGATGGCCGGGTCCAAGGACTCGACGAGGTGATCGCCCTGGCCGAACCATTCACCCCGGAAGCCGTGGCAGCACCCAGCGGCATCCCCGCCAAGACCATTCGCGCACTCGCGCACGACCTGGCATCCGCGTCGAATCCCGTGCTGTACAGCCGGATCGGGGCCTGTACGCAGGAATTCGGCACCTTGGCCACCTGGCTGGTGTTCGTGCTGAACACCGCGCTCGGTGCGGTCGACCGGCGCGGGGGAGCGGTGTTCCCCACCCCGGCGGTGTACTCGCCGATGTTCATGAAGCCGCCCGATCAGCCCGGCCCGCGCTGGGAGTTCGGCCGCTTCACCTCGCGCGTGCGCGGCGTCGGGGAAGTGCTCGGCCAATTCCCGGTGAGCTGCCTGGCCGAGGAGATCCTCACCCCGGGCGACGGACGCATCCGCGCGATGATCTCGGTCGCGGGCAACCCGGCGATCTCGGCGCCTGCGGCGGGCCGCCTCGACGAGGCGCTGGCCTCCCTAGACGCCCTTGTCTGCGTGGATAATTGGCTCAACGAGACCACCAGGCACGCCCACGTCATCTTCCCCGGGCTCTCACCGCTGGAACGTCCGCACGCCGACGACCTGTACTGGATCTACGCTGTCGCCTCCTGCCTGAAGTGGTCGGAGCCGCTGTTTGCGCCGGATCCTTCGCGGCCGGCCGAATGGGAAGTGCTGCTGCGCCTTTCGGGCGCCCTGCTGGGAACCCCGATGACAGATGTCGACGTCCCGGCGATGGACGACCTCTACACCGGGGGACTGGTCGCCACCATGTGCACCCAGCCGGGGACTCCACTGAGCGGACGCGACCCGGCTGAGGTGATGGGCGGGCTGAAAGGCCAAGGGCCCGAACGCTTATACGACCTCTACATCCGGCTTGGCCCCTGGGGCGACGGACTGGGCGCCAACCCCGGCGGCCTGACCCTCGACGAGGTGCGCGCGCACCCCGACGGCCTGCGACTCGGCGAATTGGAGGGCGGCCGGCTCGACTCGGCGGTCACCACGCCGTCGGGAGCCATCGAGCTGCTGCATGACCTGTTCGTCGACGACATGCCTCGATTGCGGGCGCGGATGAACCGAGCCGAGGAGTCGCTGCTGCTGACCAGTCGGCGACATCTGCGGTCGAACAACTCGTGGTTGCACAATGTGCCCGCGCTGATGCGGGGCCGCGACCGATGCACGCTGCTGATGCACCCGGACGATGCCCGCCGCGTCGGGGTCGGCGACGGCGAGCTGGCCGAGGTCAGCACGTCGGAAGGGAAAGTGGCTGTGCCCGTTGAGGTCAGCGACGACATGATGCCCGGGGTGGTGTCACTGCCGCACGGCTGGGGACACGGTGTGCCGGGCAGCCGGCTCGGCATCGCCAACGATCATCCCGGCGTGAACTCCAACCTGCTCAACCCGCCTGACCTGCTCGACGTCCCCAGCAACACTCAGGTCGTCAACGGGGTGCCGTGTCAGGTTCGGGCAGCGGGTTGAGGTTCAGCCGTCGATCGAGTCGGCAAGGCGCTGCAGCAGTTCGGTGAGTGCCAGTTGCTCCTCGCCGGAGAGGATTCCGAACAGTTCCTCTGCCGCGGCGGTGTACGCGCCGGCCCAGGCTTGCGCCTGCTGGCTGCCGGTGGGTGTGGTCCTCAGCAGGGTCACCCGGCGATCGGAGTCGTCGGCGCAGCGTTGGATCAAGCCTTCCCGGACGAGCGCGTCGGTCAGGGTGGAGGCGGTGCCTTGGGTGATGCCGACGGTGCGCGCCAGGTCGGTGAGCCGGACCGGTCCGCAGCGATCCACCTCGAACAGGACCTTGGATCGGGGGGTGGAGACACCGTGGTCACCGAGCCGCTCGTCGAGGGCGCGGACCAGCGTCTTGCCGGCGCGGCCGAAGGCGTCGGCGAGGGCGGCGGCGCGCTGACGGGATTCGGCGTCGTGTGCTGAGTGTGGAATGTGGCTTCACCTCCCTGGGTTGACAGGAAGCGTAACGCGCCAGCAAGATAGTTTGAGATCAAACAATTTGATGTCAATCTATTCTCGGTGAGTGGAGGATTTCCCATGACACGTTTTGGGTTGGCCGGCTATCAGGTCCACCGCGTCGGATTCGGTGCGATGCAGCTGCCCGGTCCCGGCGTATTCGGGCCGCCCAAGGATCGCGAGCAGGCGCTGGCGGTGCTGCGCCGCGCCGTGGACGCCGGTGTCGATCACATCGACACCTCGCAGTTCTACGGGCCCGATGTGGCCAACGAGCTGATCCGCGAGGCGCTGCACCCGTATCCCGACAATCTCGCGCTGGTGAGCAAGGTGGGCGCACGGCGCGACGATCAGGGGGCGTGGCTTCCCGACGCCGAGCCGCACCGGTTGCGCGCCGCCATCGAGGAGAATCTGCGCACCCTCGGTGTCGAGCGGCTGGCCGCGGTCAACCTGCGGGTGATGGAGTCAGAACCCGATGCGCTGTTCACCGATCAGCTCGGTGCGATGATCACCGCCCGCGACGACGGGCTGATCGCCGGTGTCGGACTGAGCAACGTCACTCACGAGCAGCTGCTGCACGCGCTGGAACTCACCGATGTCGTGTGCGTCCAGAATCCGTTCAATCTGGTGGACCGGTCCTCGCAGCCCGTACTCGACGAATGCGTGGCCCGAGGCATCGCGTTCGTCCCGTTCTTTCCACTCGGCTCGGCGTTCCACGAGGTGAATCCGGTGCTGTCGCATCCCCTCGTCACCGGCGCGGCTGAACGGCTCGGTCGCACGCCCGCGCAGATCGCACTGGCGTGGACACTGGGCATCGCCGACAACGTGCTGCTCATTCCCGGCACGTCCTCGCTGGACCACCTGGAGGAGAACCTCGCCGTCGCCGGTATCGAACTCGACGAGCAGACCCAGCGAGAGCTGACCGCTGTCGCGTGACTACTTGAGTTCGGTCGAGGACAGTCCGAGCAGTCGGCGGGCGACCACCAGCTGTTGGATCTGCTGCGTGCCCTCGAAGATGTCCAGGATCTTCGAATCGCGAGCCCACTTCTCCAGCAGCGTCTGCTCGGAATAGCCTGCCGTCCCGGCTAATTCGACAGCTTTGAGAGTGATGTCGCTGGCGACGCGGGCGGCCTTGGCCTTGCCCATGGACGCTTCCTTGGAGTTCGGGATCGCATTGTCGGCTTGCCACGCCGAGCGCACGGTCAACAGGTAACCGGCCTCCCAGTCGGCTTCCATGCGAAGGAATTCCGCAGCGGCGGCACTCTGGGCGTGGGCGGGCTTGTCGTAGGAGATCTCCACACCGGCCTCGGTCAGGATCGTGCGCAGTTCCTCGAGGGCGGCGCGGGCCACCCCGACCGCCATCGCGGCCACGATCGGCCGGGTGTTGTCGAAGGTCTCCATGACCCCGGCAAATCCCTTCTCCACCTCGATCTCCGGGCTCCCCAGCAGGTTCTCCTTGGGGATGCGCGCGTTCTCGAACCGGATGGCCGCGGTGTCGGAGGCCTTGATGCCGAGCTTGTGCTCGAGACGCTCGACGGTGACCCCAGGGTGCTCGCGCGGCACGATGAACGACTTGATCGCCGCCCGGCCCTTGGACTTGTCCAGCGTCGCCCACACCACGATGTGGGTGGCGCGGGAGCCGGCAGTGACGTAGATCTTCTCGCCGTTGATCACGTATTCGTCGCCGTCGAGCACCGCCGTCGTCGATACCGCCGCCGAGTCTGAACCGAACGACGGCTCGGTGATCGCCATGGCGGCCCAGACGTTCTTGCCCAGCCGCTCCAACTGCTCGTCGGTGGCCACTCCGGAGATCGCGGCGTTGCCGAGGCCCTGGCGGGGCACCGACAAAAGCAGCGCGATGTCACCCCAGGAGATCTCGAGGGCATTGAGCAACGCGGACATGTTGCCGCCGTTGATGTTTCCCTTCGGGCCGTCGTCGCTGTCGCGGAATGCCTCCGTGCCCGCGAACGAGATCGTGTTGGCTTCGGAGATTCCCTCGAACAACGTCGCCAGGGTGTCCAATTCGACGGGGTAGGCGTGTTCGGCGACGTCGTACTTGCGTGAGATCGGCCGCAACATCTCCGCGGCGCCCTGGTGCGCCTTCTCGATCACGGCTTCCAGCTTGCGCGGCAGTTCGAGATTGATTGCCATGTCAGTCTTTTCCGTTCGTTGGCCGGTGGGCGGTTAGAGGACGACGACACCCTCGGCGACGCCGATGGCCCGCAGATCGCGGTACCAGCGCTCCACCGGGTGCTCCTTGGTGAAGCCGTGGCCACCGAGTAGCTGCACCCCGTCCAGGCCGATCTGCATGCCCTTATCGGTGCCCAGCTTCTTGGCCAGTGCGGCCTCGCGGATGAACGGCAGGCCACGCTCGGCCCGGGCGGCGCCGCGCCAGGTGATCAACCGCAGGCCATCGAGCTCGATGGCGATGTTGGCGCACATGAACGCGACGGCCTGGCGGCGGGCGATCGGCTCGCCGAATGCCTCGCGCTCTTTGACGTAGGGGATGACATAGTCGAGCACCGCGTGTGAGGTGCCGACCGCCAGCGCTGCCCAGCCCAAGCGGGACAACGCGATTGCTTCGGAATAGTCCGCGTCGGACGCCCCGTCCTCGCCGAGGCGGGCCGACAGAGGCACCGACACCTTGTCCAATGCCACCCGGCCCAACGCCGCGGCCCGGATCCCCATGCTGGGGTCGGCGGTGACGGTCAGGCCGGCAGCCGAGGCCTCGACGATGAACAACGCCGGCTTGCCGTCGAGTTGTGCTGCCACGATGAACAATTCGGCATCGGCGGCGGCGGGAACCAGCGATTTCACGCCGTCGAGGCGGTAGCCGCTCGGAGTCCGTACCGCGGTGGTCTTCAGCGCGGTCGGATCGAAGAGGGCGTGCGGTTCGGCGATCGCCACGCAGGCCTGCGGCACGTTCGCGCCGGCGAATTCGCGGAGGTACGTGGCCTGCTGGTCGGCGCTGCCCCAGTGGGTCAGTGCCGAGGCCACGCCACCGGGCGCCAGGATCGGCAGCGCAAGGCCCATGTCGCCGTAGGCGAGTGCCTCGGCCACCAACGCGTTGGTGACGGTGGTGCGCTGCTCGGCGATGCCGTCGAAGTCTTCGGGGATGTTGATGGCCGTGATGCCGAGCTCGGCGGCTTTGGCGATCAGATCGGCGGGATACGTCGCGGCGTCGTCGGCGTCGTGAGCGGCCGGACGCAGAATTTCCTCGGCGAACTCGTCGACCGTCGCGACGATCATCTTCTGGTCGTCGTCGGGGGTGAGGTCGAAATAGTCTGCGCCGCCGGGTCGCAGCCGGGCAGGCGCCTTACCGATGCTCTGGACCTTCTTGAACTGCCGGGTGGCCGCACCCGCGGTGGAGAACGCCTGCTTGACCCCGTATTTCAGGCCGCGGTTCAGCGGGTCGCGCAGGTGATAGCGGTCCAGGAAGTCCTGCCCCATCAGCGGGGTGACCAGCGCCAGGCCGATGTCGGTGAGGGAGCGCTTGTGTTTGTACTGCCCGATCGCGCTGTCGCGGGCGCGTGCGCTGGCGGATTTGGGGGGAAGGGTGTTGGTCATGGTGGCAGCCTCGTCGATGGTGGGCGTGCTGGTCTGATCTCGCTGGAGCCTATCTTACTCCAAAGTAAGGTAGATACCGGAGCCCCCGCGAGCCGCGGCTTGTGTTGGGTCGGTCACACCGGCTCGAGATCGGGTAGCGCTCTACTCGCATACCTGGTTCAGCGGCGTTCGAGACTGGCGTTCGAGAGTTTTCGAGCACGTCTGGGGGGCAGACATGACCATCACAGTGGACGCGCCGCGGATGCCGAGTGTGTTCGATGCCGGGTTGCCGTCGATCGACTACGACACCGAGACGGACCCCTACGAAGCGCTGGCGACGTTGCGGCGGGCACGCGAAAAGGCGCCGATCGCACTCGGCCCGCACGGCCCGGAATTCCTGGCCTACGACATCGTCCATGAAGCGCTGCGCGATCGGAGATTCGTTGTGCCACAAGGGATGTTCTTGGCGCCCCAAGGCATAACCTCCGGTCCGCTGTGGGACAGAATGATTGCCACCATCATCAACATGGACGGTGACGAACACCATCGGCTGCGGCGCCTGGTGTGCAAGGCATTCACGCCGCGGGCGACCGACAGGCTGCGCGCCACGGTCACCGAGGTCATCAACGGACTGATCGACAACTGCTCTGCCGAGGGTCGATGTGACGTCGTCGCCGACATCGCCCGGCACTACCCGATCCCGATCATCTGTGCCCTGCTCGGTGTTCCAGGTGGGGACTGGGAGCAGTTCGCGGCGTGGACCGACGAGTTCTTCAAGGCTTTCAGCTGGAACGTCGCCGAGAACGTGTCGTCGATCCTGGTCGCCTGGGAGGAACTGGACGACTACGTCGACGAGATGGTCGCCGAGCGGCGTCACAGGCTCGGCGATGACCTGGTGTCCGACCTAATCCGCGCCGAAGTCGAAGGTGACCGGCTCACCGGCGCCGAACTGCGCATGCTGGTGGCCGGGCTGTTGATGGCCGGGACCGACACCACCAGAAACCAGCTCGCAGCGTCGGTGTCGGTGTTGTGTGACCATCCCGAACAATGGGCCTTGCTGGCGCGGCAACCCGAGCTCGCCGCCCACGCGGTGGAGGAAACGATGCGCCACTCGCCGATCGTGTTCGGCACCTTGCGCACCGTGGTCGACGATGTCGAGGTAGCGGGATACGTCGTTCCGGCGGGCACCGTGGTCATTCTCAATTCCGCTGCCGCCAACCGGGATTCGAGTGTCTGCGAGGATCCGGATCGCCTGGACATCACCCGTGCCACGGTGCTGCCGATGCAGACCTTCGGCGGTGGTGTGCACTACTGCCTCGGGTCGAACCTGGCCCGCCTCGAGCTGACCGAGGCGCTGACCGTCATGTCCCGGCGCATGCCCAATATCCGGCGGACCGGGCCTGCCCCGTGGAAGCCGTTGGGTGGGCTCAGCGGACCCGCGACGCTGCCCGTCGAATTCAACGCCGGCTGCTAACGCCTGGCCAGACTCGCCAGGGTCGCGTCGTGCAGCAGGCCGTTGGTGGCCACGGCATGGCCGCCGTGCGGGCCGGGCTGTCCGTCGAGGTTGGTGAAGCGGCCGCCGGCCTCGCGGACCAGGATGTCCAGCGGCGCCAGGTCCCACAGCTTCACCTCGGGTTCGGCGGCGATATCGACGGCGCCCTCGGCGACCAGGCAGTAGGAGAAGAAGTCGCCGTAGCCGCGCACCCGCCATACGTCGTCGGTCAACCCGATGAACTGGTCCCGCAGCCCGATGTCGGCCCAACCGGACAGGCTGGAGAATGACAGGCTGGCCGATCCCAGTTCGGCAACCCCGGAAACCGACAACGGCCGGGCCGGCCCGTCCCCGGTGTGCGCGAAGGCGCCCAGTCCCCGACCGGCCCACCACCGCCGGTTCAGGGCTGGGGCGCTGACCACACCGACGACCGGCACGCCGTCGGAGAGAAGCGCGATCAGGGTCGCCCAGATCGGTACGCCGCGAACGAAGTTCTTGGTCCCGTCGATCGGGTCGATCACCCATTGCCTGCCCTGGAATTCGGCGGTGCCGCCGTATTCCTCGCCGAGCACGGCATCGTCCGGGCGCTCGCGGGACAGCGCCGCGCGCACATCGGCCTCAACCGCCTCGTCGGCGTCGGTGACGGGCGTGAGGTCCGGTTTGGTGTCGACGCGCAGATCCAGCGCCCCGAATCGGTCGAGGGTGATCACATCGGCACGCTCGGCCAGCTGCAACGCCACCGTCAGGTCTGCCTGTACATCCCGGCCGCTCATGCATGCAGTCCTACCATGGCCGCATGTGGGAATTTGCGGTGATATTGCTCATCGTCGGTGCGCTGGTCCTGGTTTTGGCTCCGCGCCTGATGCGCCGCGGCCCGCGCGGCGAGGTCTTACAGGGCACGCTGCTGGTGACCGGGGTCAGTCCGCGCCCCGACGCCACCGGCGACCAGTTCGTCACGATCAGCGGGGTGATCAACGGCCCCACGGTCAACGAGCACGTGGTGTACCAGCGGATGGCGGTCGACGTGAACAACTGGCCGACCATGGGCCAACTCATCCCCGTGGTGTACTCGCAGAAGAATCCGGACAACTGGTCCTTCGCACCGCCCGACCAGCCGCCGCCTCTGCAGCCCCCGAGTTAGGAATTCGATGTCCCAACCGCTTCCCGACGGGTTGCTCGCGCTGTTACAGCGCCCCAGTCCCTGCTTCGTGGCAACGCTGATGCCCGACGGCTCACCCCAGCTGACCGAGACGTGGGTGACCACCGACGGCGAGCACATCGTCATCAACATCGTCGATGGCATGCAGAAGGCGCGAAATCTGTCCCGCGACCCTCGCATCGCCGTCAACGTCGTCGACCCCGACAACGTCACTCGGTACTACGCAGTTCGAGGTCGCGTGTTGTCGACGACGACAGTGGGTGGTCGCGCAAGCATCGATGAGATTTCACAGAAGTACCTCGGCATCCCTTATCCGAACTTCTCCGGTAATCCCGACGAGACTCGCGTGATCGTCACCATCGCGGCCGAATCGATCACCCCACCGGCCCGCGACTGATTAGTTCTGCGCCGGCGCCCTGGTCTCCGGGACCGCGGCAACGTAGAGAACCAGCCCGGCGACCGCGATGGCGGATAGCGTGATGAACGTCGTGTGATAGCCGGCGGTGACGATCAACCCCCCGGCCAGTCCGGCGCTGATCGCGGCGCCCGCGCCCTGAACGGTGGCGAGAGCGCCCTGGGTCGCGTTGAAGTGACCCGTGCCCGCGGTCAGGTCGGCGATCACGACCGGGAACAAGGCCCCGAAAATGCCGGCGCCCACGCCGTCGAGGGTCTGCACCGCGACCAGCCACACCGGGTTGTCCGAGACGGTGTAGAGCACGCCGCGCACGGCCAGCACGGCGAAACCCGCGACGAAGATCGGCTTTCGGCCCCACGAGTCGGCGGTGCGCCCGACGACGAGCGCGACCGGAACCATGACGAGCTGCGCGGCGAGGACGCACAGCGCGGTCAGCGACGTCGCGCTGTTCTTCCCCGCGACCCGAACGAGGAGCTGGCTGACCGAGGTCAGCATCGCCGCGTTCGACAGGTGGAACACGAACACGACGGCGGCGAAGGCCACCAGGCTTCGGCTCTTGAACAACACCGACCAGCTGCTGGCGTGGCTGTCGACCGTGTGGTCGGCGGACAGGCCTCGCGCCAGGCTTTCGTCGATCTCCGAATCCTTGATGCGTGCGGCCGAGGCCACGCTGAGCAGAGCGAGCACCGCCATCAGCCAGAACACCACGACCGGACCGAACTGGATGGCCAGCAGGGCGGCGACGCCCGCGGACGCGGCGTTGCCCGCATGGTTGAACGCCTCGTTGCGCGCGATCCTCGGTGTCAGCAGCTTGGCGCCGACGAGTCCGAGGCTGATGGCCGCGATGCCGGGGCCGAAGACGGTCGCGGCGGCGGCCGCGGCTGATTGGGTCGCTGTCACCGCAACGTAGCCGTGCACCGCCGGCAGGCACAGGCAACTGGCCGTCACCACGACGGCCGCGACGATGAGAATTATTCGGCGGTGCGGGATTCGGTCGATCAGCGCGCCCGCGGGCGTCTGGACGACGAGGCCGACCAGACCGGCGATGGTGATCACGCTGCCGACCGTGGCCTCGTCCCAGCCGTGTGCGGGACCGCGGGTGGCGAGCAGGTAGATGGCCAGATACGGGCCGAGGCCGTCGCGCACATCGGCGAGAAAGAAGTTCAGCCCATCGAGCGCGCGCAGCGATCGTGTCGATGGTCGCCGATCGTTGCTCGCCATTGAGTCACATTCTGCCGACCGTGCCTGTCTGGCTCCCGGTACTCAGGCTCGCGGCGCGTTCGAACTCTGGTCGATGAGCCGATCGATGACCGCCAGCAGTCCCTCGTCGAGTTCCGTGCGCGGTGGTCCGCCGAGCACGCTGAACAGCGCGTGGTGGTACAGGCCGTCGCCGATGAGCTTGACGGTGCGCGCGACGTCACGGTCGCCGAGCGCCTCGGTCAGCACGCTCAGCCACTGATCGGAGATCATCTCGATGGCCGCCCGCGCGCGCGGGTCACCGGCTTGCTGGAGCCGGGCCACCGCGACCAGGGTGCGGTCCAGCGGGGTGTTGGCGTAATGCGACGTGCGGATGTAGTGGCGAGCCGGCCCGTCCGCGGCGTTGCGCATCTTCTCGACGTCGTCGGCGGCCAGCGCGATCAGCCGCTCACACAGTGCTTCGGCGAGTTGGTCCTTGGACGGGAAGTGATACAGCAGTCCGCCCTTGGAGACTCCGGCCTTGGCGGCCACCGCGTCGAGCGTGGCGAGACGCTCGCCGTCGACGGCCAGCGCGTCGGCGTAGGCATCGAGGATGCGCTCGCGCGAGGTCGTCATCGGCCGAGTTTATCGACTTTCGGACTGTACCGTCCGGACGGTACAGTTGAGGAGCTCAAACCAGTAGACCTCATTCGATGGAGAGATAACCGTGCGCGCCTACGTAGAGCTCATTCGAGTTCCAGGCGTCGTCAATGTGACCGCCTCACAGCTTTTCGCGCGGCTGCCGCTGGGCATGCTGTCGCTGGCGATCCTGCTGCACGTACAGGCCCGGACCGGGTCGTACGCGGTGGCCGGCGCCGTCGTGGCGTGCACGAGCATCGGTGAAGCGGTGGCCATGCCCATGACGGCGCGCCTCCTCGGCCGGATCGGAATGATGCCGACGCTGGTGTCGGCTGCCCTGATCAACGGCGTCAGCATGTTGGCGCTGGCCTTCGTCCACGTCCCCGCGACCTTCCTCATGGTGCTGGGGTTCCTCATCGGCGCCTCGGTACCGCCGCTGCTGCCTGCGGTGCGTGCGCTGTACCCGCAGATGGTCCCCGGCCAAGGCCTGCGGGCGCTGTTCGCGCTCGACACCACCGCCCAGGAGCTCATCTGGGTGATCGGTCCGGTCGCTGCGACGTTCCTGGCTTCCGCGATCTCGACGGCGATTCCGCTGTTGTTCTCCGCCGCGGTCACGATCGTCGGGACCGTGTGGTTCCTGCTCAGCGCCCGCCAGTTCCGGCCGACGATCGTCAGCAGCACGGTCGCGTTCGGCAAGGTACTGGCCAACCATGCGGTCATCCTGGCCATGGTCGCCAGCCTCGCGCTGGTCGCGTCGTTCACGGCACTGGAAGTGGGCGTCCTCGCCCTGTACGGCAACCAGAACCTGTCGGCTGGCATCGCGCTCGCGGCAACCGGCGTCGGGTCACTGCTCGGCGGCGTGCTGTTCGGCCACCGCCATCTCGGTGTCCGCGGCCTGTCCCTGTCGATGGCGACTGTCGCCGCCGGCACCGTGCTGTTCGGTCTGGCCGACGGCTACGGCCTGCAGCTCGCCGCGTTGTTCGCCTCGGGGCTCGGCTTCGCGCCTGCGCTGGCGGCGCTCTACGTCATGGTCTCCAACCAGATCGCCGCGCATTCGACCGCCGAAGCATTCGGCTGGCTCAACAGCGGTGCCCTCGTCGGCGGAGCCATCGGCACCGCGATCGGCGGCGTCGTGGTGGACCGCTACAGCCCCTTCGCGGTGATCATGGTGTCGGCCGCGCTGGCGATGTCCGCCGCCATCACACCGCTGATCGCACGCACCGCAGGCCCGGTCGGCGGGCTGTCCCGGGAGCGTGAGCCGGAGACCTGCGCCCTCTAGCCGTGCCCGATGCGCAGCAGTTCGGCAACACTGGTGAGCTTCACGCGCGGCCGGCCGTGCGGTTCGCCCGCGCCGCGCTCGTGCGCGTCGATCAGCTTCCAGTGGTCGTCGGTGACCAATATCGGCTGACGCGACAGCAGCCACTCGACGAGCGTCTCGCCGTGGTCGTCGGCGAACGCGCCGAGCTCGCGGCCGTCGAGGTCGGCCACCAACGTCGCAACCGTGTCCGCCGAGTCTTTCTTGTTGCTCCCGATGACGCCCGACGGGCCACGCTTGATCCAGCCGACGACGTACTCGTTGTCGCTGCCTTCGACACGGCCGTCGGAGTGCGGGATGGTGCCTGAGCGCTCGTCAAACGGCAGGCCCGGAGTCGGGATGCCGCGATAGCCGACAGCGCGGACCACCAGCTGGGCGGGCAGCTCCTCGCGCACGCCGGTGTCCTTGGCGACGATGCGGCCGCCCTCGTCGACGAGCTCGTTGCGGCCCAGCACCACCGACTCGACACGGCCGTCACCCTTGATCTCGATCGGCGAGGTGCGGAACCGGAACACGATGCGCCGCTTGGCTCCTCGCGGTTCGGTCTCCGCGTAGCCGCGCAGCACCTTGACGTTCAGCTTCACGGTCTTTCCCGCCGCCTCGAGCTGTTCGTCGGTGATGGAGTCGAAGTCCGCGGGGTCGACGATGACGTCTACGTCGGCCATGGCTTCCAGATCGCCCAGCTCGCGCAGCTCCATCGTCGTGAAGGTGGCCTGCAGGGGGCCGCGGCGGCCGATGACCACGACCTCGTCGACACCCCGTGCGTGTAGCAGTTCCAGCGCGTGGTCGGCGATGTCGGACTTGGCGAGCTCGCCGGGATCGCTGACGAGGATCCGCGCGACGTCGAGGGCCACATTGCCGTTGCCGACCACGATGGCGCGCCCGGTCGAAAGGTCCGGCGTCATCTCCTCGAAGTGCGGGTGCGCGTTGTACCAACCGACGAAGTCGACGGCGGCGACGCTGCCCTCGAGTTCCTCGCCGGGAATCCCGAGCGGACGGTCCGACTGCGCGCCGGTGGCGTAGACGACGGCGTCGTAGCGCTGCTTGAGCTCCTCGGCTTGTACGTGCTGACCGACTCGGATGTTGCCGAAGAAACGGAACCGCTCGTCGAGCGAAGTCTTCTCGAACTGGGCGCTTATGGTCTTGATCTTCGGATGATCGGGTGCCACCCCGGAGCGCACCAAACCCCAGGGAGTGGGCAACATTTCGAGCATGTCGACGTGGACATCCGGACCGCCGGCGGCGACGGAACTGTCGGCGAACTTCAGCAGCGACGCCGCCGCGAAGTATCCGGAGGGGCCTGCACCAACGATCGCGACATAGTAAGGACGCATCCTCGCGCTTTCTGTCCGGACCCGGCTGCGCGCAAGGGGCTGTCGCGTCGCAGTCGAGCAGCGTCGCTCTGGGCTGTGCGACGCCACATCCTGGTTACGAAAGTGATGTTAGACGCGCAACGGCGGGGCAGCCCCAGAAGTCTCAGGAGTCGCCGTGGATCACAACGTGTCGCGACGCCGGTACCCTGAGGACCCGTGGACCTCGATCGTCAGTCAGATATCGCCGCACTCGACACCACCCTCACCACGGTGGAGCGAGTGCTCGACGTCGACGGTCTGCGCGCCAAGATCGAGAAACTCGAACACGAAGCCGCCGACCCGAATCTGTGGAACGACCAGAGCCACGCCCAGCGCGTCACCAGCGAGCTGTCCCACGCCCAGGGCGAGCTGCGCCGCGTCGAAGGCTTGCGCAGCCGTCTCGAGGATCTGCCGGTGCTCTACGAGCTCGCCGCCGAAGAAGGTGGCGAGGACGAGGTGGCCGAAGCCGACGCCGAACTGAAGGCGCTGCAAGCCGAAGTCGAACAGCTTGAGGTCCGGACCCTGCTGTCCGGCGAGTACGACGAACGCGAGGCGCTGGTGACCATCCGGTCCGGCGCCGGCGGTGTGGATGCCGCCGACTGGGCCGAGATGCTGATGCGGATGTACATCCGCTGGGCCGAACAGCACGACTACGGCGTCGAGGTCTTCGACACCTCCTACGCCGAAGAAGCCGGCATCAAGAGCGCGACCTTCGCGGTGCACGCCCCCTACGCCTACGGCACCCTCTCGGTGGAGCAGGGCACCCACCGGCTGGTGCGGATCAGCCCGTTCGACAACCAGAACCGGCGCCAGACGTCGTTCGCCGACGTCGAGGTACTCCCCGTCGTGGAAACCACCGACCACATCGACATCCCCGAGCAGGACGTGCGCGTCGACGTCTACCGCTCCAGCGGGCCCGGCGGTCAGTCGGTCAACACCACCGACTCGGCGGTCCGGCTGACCCACATCCCGACCGGCATCGTCGTCACCTGTCAGAACGAGAAGTCGCAGCTGCAGAACAAGGTGTCCGCGATGCGCGTGCTGCAGGCCAAGCTCATGGAGCGCAAACGCCAGGAAGAACGCGCCGAGATGGACGCCCTCAAGGGCGACGGCGGTAGTTCCTGGGGCAACCAGATGCGCTCGTACGTTCTGCACCCCTACCAAATGGTCAAGGATCTGCGCACCGAGTACGAGGTCGGCAATCCCGCGGCGGTACTGGATGGGGACATCGACGGATTCCTGGAAGCGGGGATCCGGTGGCGCAACCGGCGAGATGACGACGACTAACACCTACCTGGCACTGGGCGTGGCCGAGCACTGGAGCAGCTTCTGGCACGGCCAGTACGGCGTGTGGATTGTGACCAGAGGCGTCCGCATCGCGCTGCTGCTGATCGGCGGGCTGTTGGCCGCACGTTTCATCAACTGGCTCGCTCGCCGGATCACCCGGCGCATCGACGCCCAATACCAGCAGACCGACCAGATCGTCCGCACCGAGAGCGCCAAGCATCAGCAGGCCGTGGCCTCGGTGGTGTCCTGGGTATCGATCGCTCTGCTGTTCGTGATGGTCGTCGTCGAGATCGGTGACGTCTTGTCGATACCGGTCAGCTCGCTGGCCGCCCCGGCCGCGGTGCTGGGCGCGGCCTTGGGCTTCGGTGCGCAGAACCTGGTCAAGGACATGCTGGCCGGCTTCTTCATCATCACCGAGCGCCAGTACGGCTTCGGTGACCTGGTGCAGCTGAGTATGGTCGGCGCCCCGAAAGACTCGCTCGGCACCGTGGAGGAGGTCACCCTGCGGGTGACCAAGCTCCGAACGCCGGAAGGCGAGATGTACACCGTGCCCAACGGGAACATCGTCAGATCCCTCAACCTGTCGAAGGACTGGGCGCGAGCGGTCGTCGATGTCCCGGTGCCCACCTCCGCTGACCTCAACCGCGTCAACGACGTGCTGCACACCGTGTGCAACGACGCGATGCTCGACGAGGATCTGCGAAAGCTGCTGCTGGACAAGCCGGCCCTGATGGGCGTCGAGAGCCTCGAGGTCGACTCGGTCAATCTGCGGATGGTGGCCCGAACCCTGCCCGGCAAACAGTTCGACGTCGGCCGCCGACTGCGGGTCATGGTGATCGCCGCGCTAGCTCAGGCGGGTATCACCACCCCGGCGGAGAGAACCCCGACACTGGGCGCGATGACTCCGTCGGGCACCAGCGACGATGTAGCGCGCAGTCAGGACAAAGCGCAGTGACGAATCAATCGAGCAAGTCCAAGCGTGACGACCGCGGCTGGCCGAAATATCTTCCGGGCGGGCGCCTTCGCACGTCCACCGCGGTGCTGCTGGTGGCATTCATCGCGCTGTTCTGGGTGTATCAGAACTTCCAGCCACCGGCCCAGCCGCCGGTTCCCGCGAACCAGGTGGTGCCGCCGGGCTACGTGCCCGACCCGTCGTACACCTGGGTCCCGCGCACCGATGTACGGCGCACCACAACGACGACACCGCCGACCACCACGACCACCACCACGACCGAGACCACGTCGCCGACGGAAACCACGACGCCGACGGAGACGACGAGCCTGACCAGCCCGACGACGTCGACCACCCCGCCTGGCCCGCTGCCGTTCCAGATCCCCGGGCTGCCCACTCCGACCCCGTCACCTGCCCCGGTTCCCACGCCGGCACCGGGTCAGGGGCCGATGGTCACACCCGCGGCTCCGACGCAGTAACCGGGTCCCGCCCGCCGGACGGCTACACTGGCGTGCCGTGATGATCACCCTCGACCATGTCAGTAAGCAGTACAAGTCGTCGGCACGGCCAGCCCTCGACAATGTCAGCGTCAAGATCGACAAGGGTGAGTTCGTCTTCCTCATCGGCCCGTCCGGCTCCGGCAAGTCCACGTTCATGCGGTTGCTGCTGGCCGAGGACACACCCACGTCCGGTGACCTGCAGGTGTCGAAGTTCCACGTCAACAAGCTCTCGGGCCGGCAGGTCCCGAAGCTGCGCCAGGTGATCGGCTGCGTGTTCCAGGACTTCCGGCTGCTGCAGCAGAAGACGGTGTTCGAGAACGTCGCCTTCGCCCTGGAGGTGATCGGCAAGAAGCCCGACACCATCAATCGCGTGGTGCCCGAGGTCCTGGAGATGGTGGGCCTGTCCGGCAAGGCCAATCGGCTGCCTGCCGAGCTGTCCGGCGGCGAGCAGCAGCGCGTGGCGATCGCGCGCGCGTTCGTCAACCGGCCGCTGGTGCTGCTGGCCGACGAGCCCACCGGCAACCTGGACCCTGAGACCAGTAAGGACATCATGGATCTGCTCGAGCGGATCAACCGCACGGGAACCACCGTGTTGATGGCCACCCACGACCACCACATCGTCGATTCCATGCGCCAGCGTGTGGTGGAGCTGTCCCTGGGCAGGCTCGTTCGCGATGAGCAGCGTGGTGTCTACGGAATGGATCGTTAAGTGCGCTTCGGCTTTCTCATCAACGAGGTCTTCACCGGACTTCGCCGCAACGTCACCATGACGGTGGCCATGATCTTGACGACGGCCATCTCGATCGGCCTGTTCGGTGGCGGCCTGCTGGTGGTCCGGTTGGCGGACCACTCGCGCAACATCTACCTCGACCGCGTCGAGACCCAGGTGTTCTTGACCAACGACGTCTCGGCGAACGACCCGACCTGCGACGCCGACCCCTGTAAGGCGTTGCGCGCCAAGATCGAAGCCCGCGACGATGTCCGGTCGGTCCGGTTCCTGAACCGCGACGACGCCTACAACGACGCGATCCGTAAGTTCCCGCAGTACAAGGACGTCGCCAGTAAGGATTCGTTCCCGGCGTCGTTCGTCGTCAAGTTGGACAACCCCGAGCAGCACAAGGACTTCGACGCGGCCATGACGGGCCAGCCCGGTGTGCTCAATGTGCTGAACCAGAAGGAGCTGATCGATCGGCTCTTCGCGGTGCTCGACGGGCTGTCCGCGGCGGCGTTCGCGATCGCGATGGTGCAGGCGATCGGTGCGATCCTGTTGATCGCCAACATGGTTCAAGTCGCCGCGTACACCAGACGCACAGAGATCGGCATCATGCGAATGGTGGGTGCCACCCGGTGGTACACCCAGCTGCCGTTCCTGTTGGAGGCGGTGCTCGCGGCGACGATCGGTGTGGTGATAGCGATCGTCGGGCTGATCGTGGTGCGGGCGGCGTTCCTGGAGAACGCGCTCAACCAGTTCTACCAAGCCAATCTGATCGCCCGGATCGACTACGCCGACATCCTCTACATATCGCCGATCATGTTCGGCGTCGGCGTGTTGATGGCCGGTCTGACCGGCTACGTCACGCTGCGCCTGTACGTCCGGCGGTAGCGGTGGCCAAGAATCCGGACAAGAAGCCCGACCACAAGGTGGTCGCCACCAATCGCAAGGCACGGCACAACTATTCGATTCTCGACACCTACGAGTGCGGCGTCGTCCTGCAGGGCACCGAGGTCAAAAGCCTGCGGGAGGGCCACGCGTCGCTGGCCGATGCGTTCGCCACCGTCGACGACGGCGAGATCTGGTTGCGCAACCTGCACATTCCGGAGTATCACCACGGCACCTGGACCAACCACGCGCCGCGGCGCAACCGCAAGCTGCTGCTGCACCGCAGCCAGATCGACAACCTGGTGGGCAAGATCCGTGACGGCAACCTGACCCTGGTTCCGCTGTCGTTGTATTTCTCCGACGGCAAGGTCAAGGTCGAACTGGCGCTGGCCCGCGGTAAGCAGGCGCACGACAAGCGGCAGGACCTGGCCAAGCGTGACGCGGAGCGAGAAGTGATCCGGGAGCTGGGCCGCCGGGCCAAGGGCAAGCTCTGATCGGGATCCTGCTCGCGCTGGCATCGGCAATCGGTTACGGCGTCAGCGATTTCGTCGGCGGTATCGCGGCGCGACGGGTCGCCGCTCTGCGGGTGGTCTTGGTGTCCTACCCGGTGGCGATGGTGCTGCTCGGCATCCTGGCAGTGGTGTTCGGCGGCACGATATCGACTCCGGCGGTGGTCTGGGGTCTGCTGTGCGGCGTGAGCCAGGCGTTCGGGGTGTGGTGGTTCTACGCCGCGCTGGGCTCCGGACCGATCTCGGTGGTCTCGCCGTTGACCGCGGTTCTGGTGGCTGCAGTGCCGGTCAGTGTGGGACTCGCGATGGGGGAGCAGCCCGGTGTGATCGCCGGGGTGGGGACGGTGCTGGCGTTGATCGCCGTGGTCCTGGTCAGCAGGCAAGCCACCGACGAGGATGTCCGGCCGCACAAGTTCACCGCGGCGGTGGCGTGGTTGACGGTGGGCTCGGGTCTGGCGTTCGGCTTGAATTTCGTTCTGCTGCACCAGGCTCCGGCCGACGCTCACCTGTGGCCGTTGTTCTTCGCCCGGGTCTCGGCGACCGCGATCGTCCTGCTGGTCGCCGCGTTCAGCGGTAATTTTCATGCACCACGGGGATTTCCGCTCAAGATGGCGGTGTTTGCCGCGCTGCTGGACACCGTCTCCAACGTCGCGACGCTACTGGCGCTGCAGGCGACGATGCTGTCCTTGGCCAGCGTGCTGATGGCTCTCTATCCGGCGGCCACAGTGCTGCTGGCGATCGTCGTCTTGCGTGAGCGGGTCACCCGCTGGCAGGTGCTGGGCATGGTGATGGCGTTGGTCGCCGTCGGGATGATCTCGGTCCGATAGTTCTCGTCCGTCCCGACCTCTGCCCGCACCTTCCAGACGTGTGGTCCCTTTCGGGCCGCCCCTGATCGCTCACTTGCAGGAAGTGCGCTTCCGATAGGGGAAATCGTGCCCGGCGCCGGCCGCGTTACACGCGACAGCTACCGCAGCGTCTCGCTCGGCACGTCGTAGCGGTCCTGGTAGGCCCGGACCCGCTCCCGTAATTCGGCGGCATCGAGCCCGGTGTCGGCCCAGGTGTAGCGGTTGCCGCCGCCGTCGCCGGGGTTCGCCGCAAGATGGGCGCGCATGCGCTGTTCGGCGACCGGGGTCAGCTCACGGCCCAGGCGTTCATAGACCGCGCCGATGGTGGCGAACGGGTCCTGCATGAAATCGACGAACCGCACATTGACGACGCGATCCTGGCTGATTACGCCGTCGTCCACCCACTTCATCAGCCGGTCGAGTCCCAGAATGTTCTCCGCCGCGCACTGTGCGGCCGCGCGCTGGACGGTCGCGTTGTCGCTGGCCAGTTTCTGTAGGTGAGCGATCAACGCGCTGATCGAGGAGATCACCACCAGCGGGTCGCGATGGGTCTGCACCAGGATCGCGTCCGGATACTCGGCCAGCAGCGTGTCCAGGGTCCACAGGTGGGCGGGGCTCTTCAGCAGCCACTGGCCCGGCACCCCGGACTGCAGGTGCTGCAGATACTGACGGTGGTAGCGGTAGGCGGGCGCATGGTCGGCCTCGTACATCAGCCAGTGCTGGTAGTTCGGCAGGCGGTACTGGGTGGGGAAGATCATGCTGCAGAACGTGCCTGCGGTGATCCGGACGCATTCCTGGCCGCCGCGCGCGCTCATGGGATGGAACTTCATGAAACCGGGCATCAGTTGCTCGGTCATTTCCAGCTGGGCTTGGGTCTCGTCGATGCGCGGGTCGGTCAGGTAGGTCTCCGGCTGGGGGACCGGGAAGGGGTGATCGACCTCCCACGTCAGCGGCGCCCGCAGGTCGGGATCCTGGCTGAGCAGGTCGTAGAGGATCGTCGTGCCGGTGCGGGGCTGGCCGAGGATGAAGATGGGTTGGGTGATCCGCTCCTCGGCGATCTCGGGATGTTCGGCCCGCCACGCGGTGATCTGCAGGCGGTTGCGCAGCGGCACAATCACATCGGCGGCCGCGATCTCCACGCCGAGCGGCGAGAGGTCCGCTTCGGCGACCAGGTCGTCGACCATCCGCGACAGGTTCTCCCGCCAGCCGTCGTCGGCGCCGAAGTCGTCGCTGCCGGCCAGTTCGCAGGCCTGCTCGATCAGCTTGGCGGGGTCAAGGCGGGCTTGCACCGCACTCGTCATTTCTGAACCTCCTTGTCCAGCAGACGAACTGTCACATCCGGGGCATTCGGGTTGTCCAGCCAGCGGACGACGATGAAACCGCGTCGACGTCCACCGGTATCCAACCAATGGCCCTCGCCGGAGTCCTGCGCCCCGATCGTGAGCCGGACGTATCCGTCGGGATCGGGGGAGACGCCCTTGTTGGTCACCGAGCTGGAGCGTAGCAGCGGCTCCAGGCATTCATGCCAGATACTTTCCAAAGTCACTGACCAGTAACGGGTTTCGGGCGGGAGGAAGGTCAGCTGCAGGTTCTGATGTGGCTCGAGATCGAACATGCCGAGCATGTAGAGGTTGTCCGGTGTGGTGTTCTCACCGCCCAGGTTCTCCGCGCCGGAGGTGATCAGAATGTTGGGGGTGTCCAGCAGGTCGGGGCGCACCGTGCGGTGCAGGGTGGTCAGCTTGACGATGGTCCAGCCCATTGCCGTGAGCTGTGCGGCCAGGGCCTCGTCGCTCAGTGGCGCCGGCGGGGGAGCCTCGCCAAGCAACGAGATATCAAGCTGCACAGGGATTTCAGTGGCCGGATCCGCGATGTAGTCCCGTACCACGATCGACGTCGCGTCCCCGGGGACCTCGATGAACTGTGCTCCGGCGAGGTCGTCGGTCGGGCGGGTGGCGGCGAAGACAATGTTGAACCGGCCGTGGGCGTCGAGGACCAGATCGCGGTCGGAGAGGTAGTTGCTCATCCGGCGTGGATTCATCCCGGTGCCGGCCAGGACCTGGATGCCGAGGTAGGTCGACGTGCCCCTGGTGCCGGTGACGCGGTAGGCCCGGTCACCGCTGATCATGGCCAGCGGATAGGCGCCGTGCGGGTTGGGGCCGCCGACGAAGCGCGAGGGTGTGCACATGTCGACGAAATGCGGATGGTCCGGGTCGATGTCCACCGACAGCTCGGTGCACAGCGCGGTCACCCGGTTCAGCACGCGCAGTCCCTCGAGCATTTCGCGCTCGTCGCGGGCGTCCTCGGTGATCTGGGCGGTCAGATCGTCAAGAACTCTACGGACGAATCCCCATGCTTCCAGCGACTTTTCGGCACTCATGCGGTCCTCAATTCTTGATCGGGCACGGGGTCATGGAGTTGACCGCGCGGGAGATTCGGTCTGATAGCAATCCGCCGTCGCGCAGCCAGTCGTCGAGCGAGATCCGCACCGACGCCATCGCGAGGGCGCCGATGAGACGCGGGCGCGGGTCATCGACGGTCAGGTCGGGCAGCCGGGGCGCGATCGCTTCGGCGATGGCGGTTTCGAAGTTGAGGTAGCACAGCAGCGTCCAGGCCCGCAGGGTCAGCGAGTCTCGGGTCTGGCGTTCGATTTCGGCGATGCTGCTCTCGACGACGCTGAAGCCGGGGGTGAGTTCGGCGAACGCGGCGCTGAGTGCGTCGTTGACGGACAGGTCGGCTGGTTGGCGGCGCAAGGCGTCGGTGATGGCGGCGATCCAGGTCGAGGTGAAGCCCTCGGCGACGGCGTACTCCTTGGACTCGAAGTACCGGAAGAACGTCGCCCGGGCCACGTCGGCGGCTTCGGCGATCTGCTCGACAGTCGTCGCGCTCAGCCCGTTGTGCATGACCAGCTGGGCGGCCGCGGTGGCGATTCGCTCCCGCGTGCGCTGCCGTTTCCGGACGCGCAGACTTTCAGACATCGTCTCACTGTAGACAAAGTCTCATTTTCTGTTCGCCCAAACCGACAAACCACCGGGGAAGTGTGAGTAGATCGCTGCAGAACGTCGATCTGGACGCGGGATTAATGCACTTCAGTTCGGGGTTACACCTCGCGTAACATGGATTGTCCGGCCGTACCTCGGCCGGGGTGCGAGGGGCTGATCGGTTTCGACTTCGCGCATCGAATCAAGGGAAGCGTGCCGGTGCAGGCAAGAGACCACCGTAAGCGTCGTTGCAACCAATTAAGCGCCGATTCCAATCAGCGCGATTACGCTCTCGCTGCCTAAGCGAAGCTAATCCGTCAGACCGGGACTGCCCTCGACCCGGACCCTGGCGTCATCTAGAGGGACCCACCCACGGGTTCGGTCGCGGAACCCGTGGGGACATCAAACAGCGACTGGGATCGTCATCCTGACTTGTTCGCGAGATCAGGAGATCCAAGTAGAGACATAGCGGACTGCGCACGGAGAAGCCTTGAGGGAATGCCGTAGGACCCGGGTTCAATTCCCGGCAGCTCCACCGAAAGATGCTGGTCAAGGCCCCCAGATCGGGGGCCTTTTCCATGTCACGTCCGCATTGCACTCCACGTATTCGCCAACGTGACTGCGAGTCCAACGGGCCAGCACGTATTGGCGGTCCGGATTGGCGAGTGAATGTGGCTGTGGCTAGTCGATGTACACGATCAAGACTGTGCCCTGGGCATTCACGCCGGAGCAGCGCTTCGATCCCGGCCACACGTTGGTCGCCGACTCTATGCAGGTCATCAGATAGGACTGGTGGGTCACCGGGCTGTAGGCCAATACGGTGGTGCCTGGTTGCGAGTACCACGCCGCCCGGACGCTGTCTGCGAAAGCGCAACTGGTCTCGTCGGTGGCGACACCAGTCAAGCCTGAGGGGCAGATTCGGAAGTTCTCGACAGTGCTCGGAGCAGGGACTGGGGCTGGGCGTGGCGCAGGTGGCGGCGGTGCGACAGGGGTGGGTGTCGGCATGTCCTGAACCGCGAACAGGAACGCGCCGGGTGCGGCCTCCCACAGGGTCTTGTCTCCGTCTGAAGTGACGTCGATTGGTACGTCGTGTGACGTCCCGCGCGAGGTCTTCACAGTCGCGATGCCCTTGTATTCGTTGCCCGCCTTATTGACAAGGTCGACGTGAACCACCATGAGGTGCAACGGCGAGAGGTCTGGATCTGTGTCTAGCTTGGACTGCATCGAGGATTGCACTTCCGCGGCGACCTGGTCGGCCTGGGCCGCCCTCGGCGCAGCCGTCGTGGTCGGTGTAATCGTCGGCGCGGCCTTTATGCCTTCCCCGGAGGGCGTCGACAATACGAATACCGCTGAGCCGACGGCGATTACGACAGCCAGGCCGAGTACCCATAGCGGCCAGAAGCGTCGCGACTTCTCTGTCGTGTGCGGCGCAGTCGGCGACGATTCTGGGAACTCCTGGGCTCCAGTGGGTGGTCCCGGTTGAATTGCGCCGTCCCACCGGCTGCCGTCCCAGTAACGGGCGCCCTGACCACCGAGCGGGTCGGGATACCAGCCTGGCTCAGTCATTTCCAGTGCTCGCCGACCGTCGTGATCAACCAACGAGGTGCGCGCATCGGCCTAGTCCTTGTAAACCTTGACGATGACGGGGGACCCGCTCGCCACTGTGGCGCCGGGTGCGGGTTCGATACTGACGACCGTCCAATTCTTGGCCAACAGCACCATGGAGTACTTCGGGTTCGCCGACGCCAGTTCAACGTTCGTCAGGCCCAAACCTTCAAGCTGTGCCCGTGCGATCTCGGCATTCTGACCCGTGACGTCGGGAATGGTAATGTCCGCGGACGCGGCGGTGGTTGCTGTCACGGCAGGGAGTGAAGTCAATGGGGCCTGTGCGGTTGCCGGCGCAGGACGAGTCGATGTCACCGTGACGGTTTGGGCTGGTGTGCTGGTCGAACCGCAAGCTGTCAGAGCCAAACATGACAATGAGACTGAGACAGCGACGATGGCGAGATTCCCCCGAATTTTCATCAGCGGATCGTAACGTCTTGCTGGGAGCTGGCTGAGCGAATCCTGCAGAGCAGGTTCACCGCAACCGCGGCCTAGTCCAGCGCCGACGCGGTCACGATGACCTGGTCGAGCATTTGGTGTTAGCCCGCCTGGTCCAGGCCGAGCGCGCGGATCACCTCTTCATTGCTCCGGCGGCCAGCGACATGCGTTGGTCGGGGTCGACGTCGAGAAGGGCTTGTTGTGGGTTGGTCAGGGACCAATAGCCAGTCTCCGCCGGCACTGAAAGTGCCGGGGCTGAGCAGTACGCCGCGAACACTGGCGGTGCTATCAAGCAGCTGCGCTAACTTCTGCAAAGCCACCCGTAATTCATGGGCCAACGGCGACCGCGGCTTCGGAGTACGTCTCACCTCCGGGCGTGATGATCTTGAGGCCGTCCCGTGTCACGACATATCGCGTTCCGTCGGCCGGGTTCACGGCGATGAATCCACCTGTCTCAGTTCGTTTTGCGGGGAGCTCGATCTGGCCGCCGTCTGATATTCGGAGGCCTCGGTATTCGTAGACTTCTGCTGGGCTGTCGTCGGGACAGATGACAACTCTCGACTGTGCTGTGAGGACGATCAATGGTGCTGTGTCCATGCAGCGTGGACCGGCGAGGAAACCAGCGTCGTCTGCGCCGGGAACCGGAAACGTCGGCGCTGGCGGCGGTTGATTGAACGGGGCGGCGAAGAGGAATGCCCCCGGCGGGGTTTCCCACAGGGTGTTGGCACTGTCGGACGTCACGTCGACCGGCACTTGATGATCGGCGCCGTCGCGGCTCCGCACTGTGGCAATGCCTTTGTACTCGTTGCCGGACTTCTGAACGAGGGTCACGTCGATAACCGTCAACCTTGCTCTTGCGAAGTCTGGGTCGGTGTCGAGCTTGTGCTGCATCGATATTTTTACGTCTGCTGCGGCCTTTTCAGCCGACGACTGCTGCGGCGAGGGGGCTGGCGCGATCGACGTGACGGTGGCCGGCACCGGGGGAGCGGCCGTCGGCTTCTCGCTGAATTGCAGAGTTAGAAGTGTCGCTCCAACGGCTGCGCCGACCGCTGTGACCGCAACGCCCAGCGTCCACAACCACCGACGACTCGGCTCGACCACATGAGGCTCGGTCGTCGGCGACGCCGGCTCGGGGTATTCCTGGGCCGATCCGTCCCAGCCGGTGCCATTCCAGTAACGTGCCGCCGGCCCACCCGACGGATCGGGATACCACCCCGCTGGCTGAGACATCCGACCCCCTGACACGTTCTGGTGCCAGAGATTACGCCCCTGTGAGGCTGCGGACAGAGGGATCGACAGTCGTGACACGTCCGTGTGGACCGCGTCCACGCTTCGCTGGGTTTCGTCAAGTCGCACCAGGTCCGAGAGTCATGCGATGCCTTAATTCGTGAGATTGCTTCCCCACCTGCTTTCGTCACTACATCTTGAAGCTCGGCACCAGCCGGGTCAGGTTCCACAACTGGTTGCGCCGGGCCGCCAGTGAGGTCAGCAGTATTGATCCCAACCACAGGCCGGCCATGAAGATCAGCGACTGCCATAGCCTGCCGTCGATGCCGCCGAGGATCAACTGGCGTAGTCCGTTGACGCCGTAGGTCATCGGGTCGAGCCGGTGGAAAGCCTGGAACGGCTTGGTGGTGGTCTCGACGGGATAGAGCCCGCCGGCGCTGACCAGTTGCAGCATCAGCAGCGTCATCAGCAGCACCTTGCCCAGCACCGGGCCGAGCAGGGCGCTGATCGCCTGCGCCACCGCGATGAAGGCGCACGACGCCAGCATCATAAATCCCAGCATGGCCACCGGATGTTCGGCGTGTACACGCAGCGCGAAATGCACGACGCAGTACAGGATCACCGCCTGGGGGATCCCGATCAAGACGGCCGGCAGGTAGCTGGCCAGCGTCACGCGGAGCGGGCTGATCTCCGCGGCGATCGCGCGGTTCTGCAACGGGCGGAACGCCATCCACAACAGCATCGCGCCGAAGAACAGCGCGAGCGTGAGGAAGAACGGTGCCATCCCGGTGGCGAAGTTGGGCGCCGAATTCTCGTGTGAACTGGTCAGCTGAACCGGACCGCCGATCGTGTCGGCGATGGCGTCCTTCTGCTGGGGACTCCAGTCGGGAACCTTCTGCGCGCCCTCGGAGAGCTTGGTCGCCAGCTCATTCGCCCCGGAACTCAATTGTGCCGTGCCGGATTTCAGCTGCCGGGCACCGTCGTCGAGTTTGACGATGCCGGCGTTGAGCTGTGCGTTGCCCGACGCCACCTGCTGGGCGCCGTCGCGCAGTTGGTTGAGTTTGTCGGTGAGTTCCTTGCCCTTGGCCGAGATATCGGTGAGCGCGGAACCGACGGGACCGCCCCCGTTGGCGGCCGCACGTGCCTTGTCGAGCTTCGCCTGGATGTCCGCGGTCCGCTGGTGGGCCAGCAGTTGATCGCGGGTGTCCCGCAGTTTCGCGGTGGCAATCACCGACACCGGATCCTGGTTGGCGGACAGGTTGTCGATGATCGAGGTAAGCGACTGGGCGGCAGTGTCTTGCGCCCCGGCGATGGTGTCGAGCTCGTTGGACGCATCCGTCAGTGCTGACGAGCTGTCCTGCACCTGGCCGTTGACCTGATCGCTCTGAGTGCCGATCTGCGCCAACAGATTGGTGATCTTCAGCAGCGGATCGGTGGCGGTGTTGATGCCATCGGACAGCGTGCGCGAGCCGGCGGCCAGCTCCGCGGACCCGCTGCGGGCGGTATCGAGGCCGCTCGCCAACTGGCCTGCGCCGGTGTCGAGTTGGGCCGCTCCGTCAGAGAGCTGACGCGCTCCGTCGGCCGCCTGTTTGATGCCGGCCCCCGAGGTGGTGATCACCGACAGCACCTGGTTGACCGCCTGCCCGGAGATCCTGCTCGATACGGCGTTAAGCACCTGCTCCAACGCGGTGTGGCCGATGCTCGACGAGATGTAGTTGTTGGCGTCGTTGTATTCGGCGATCAGCTGCGCCTTGCGGGGACTGCCAGTGGTGGGCGAGGCGATGGCCGCACTGAAGTCCGGCGGCAGTTCCAGCATGAAGTAGTACTTGCCGTGCGCCACCCCGTCGCGTGCCTCGGCATCGTCGACCAGGTGCCAGTCCAGGCTTGCGTCGTCGGTAAGGCTGTCGGCGATCTGGGAACCGACGTTCATCCGCTCTCCGGACACGGTGGTGCCCCGGTCCGAATTGACCAGTGCCACAGGCATTTTGTTCACGTGGCCGAACGGATCGGAGTACGCCCACAGATAGAGCGCGCCGTAGGTCAGCGGCATAAGCATCAGGACGACGACGGCGATCCGTGTCATCCGATTGCGGGCGAAGCGTTTGATCTCCGACCCCAGGGCAAGTCCGCCCACCATCTCCTAGTCCTTTCCCGCGATGTTCGGGATATGTACGTCATGCTCGGGTGCTTGCTCGCCGAGCGAATTCGTCACGCCCACAACGACCAGACGGTCGGCGGCGATGGCGCCAAGACGTTGCACCGCCTGCGCCCGTCGTCCGTTGTCACGAACCTGTTCGAGGTCACCGACCACCAGCACCGGTCGGTCCGAGCACAGCGCCAGGGCGATCTGCAGCAGGAACGTCTCCAAGTCGCCCAGGTCCCCGATGTAGTCGGTCGGTTTCGGGCGTTCGATGTCGCCGAACGCCAAAGCCAGTACATCTCGGTCGGCATCGGCACTCGACCGCCGGAACAGGGGAGCGAGCCACCGGCGCTGCTCGGTCACGACCGTTCCCACGGTCACGGCCTCGTCCAGATCGTCGATGTCGCCGAAGGCCGCGATCGCGCAGTGCTTGCGGATCGCCCGCGGCGCGGTCTCACCGAACACGGCGACAGTGCCTGCGCTCGGTTTGAGCCGGCCGGCCAAGGTGAGCAGCAGTGCCTTCTGGCTGTGGCCGCCGGGCATGTGCACCGCGTGCAGGCCGGGGCCGAGGTCCATGTCGACATCGCTGAACAGCGGGCTGTGCTCACCGTCGACCGTCAATCCGCGCGACACGATGATCGCCTCGCCCTCGGGAAGAACCAGCTGAGGAGGGACCGCGGTGCGTCGGCTCATGGTTGCCTCCGGGATGTGTACATGATTCAATACGATATGCATCCAATACGGAATGTATCGAGTCTGAAGGACGATTTGCGGTGAAGGTCACAGAGGCGCGGACAACCCGGCGGCGCACGAACACCCGGGCCCGTTTGATCGAGGCCACCGACGAACTCATCCGGGACAGTGGCCGGACCTGGTTCAGCGTCGAGGAGGTGTGCCGGGCCGCCGGCTACACCCGTGGGGCCTTCTACTCGAGCTATGACGACATGGAAGCTCTGCTCTTCGAGGTGTACGAGCACCAGAACGACGCGCTTGTGGAGCGGCTGCGGAGGACGGCCGCGCCCCTGCTGCGAACCGAGGGCGTTCTCGAAACCGACCGTGTGGTGCGCCAATTGCTGAAGGCGGGCGTCGCCGATCAACCGCGCATCGCCCTGCATGCCGCGCTGGTGGCTCGTGCTGCCCACCAGCCAGAGATCGCCCACGCCCTGGACGCACAGGTCGAACGCTTCCGTGAAGGCCTGCAAGGGATCTTCGTCGCGCTGATCGCCAAGACCGGCCGGACCATGACCGTCACTCCGGAGGCTTTCACTCGTGCGCTGATGGCCGCCCAGGCCGGCGCGTCCGGCCAGTTCCTCAGCGATCGTGCCGCCACCGAAGAAGTCCGCTACCTGACCGCGCTGGCCGTGGTCGAAGGACTGTCGGCCTGACGAGGGCGCCCAGCTCAAGCCGCAATTTCCGCCGTATTTTCTTTGCTGTCAATATCTTATCAACGCATGACCGCGGCACCCTCGCAGCTCATCAGGCCGGCGGAGGGGTTAGATTGAAGCATGCCTATTCGCTGCATGCGTGGGCACCCGGTGGGGAGCGACCGGTCAGCCGGTCGCTGGGTCGGGCTGGTTGCTTCGCCATTGTTCGTCACGAGCGCACTGCTCGTCGGTCCTGTCGCGCCACCACTGGCGTCCGCTGCCGACTGTCCTGACGCCGAGGTCGTCTTCGCCCGCGGCACCGACGAGCCTGCCGGGATGGGCCGGGTCGGCGACGCACTCGTCGACGCGCTGCGCAAGCAGGCGCCCAGCCTGAACATCGACACCTACGCGGTCAACTACAAGGCCACCAAGCTGCAACTGCACGGCGGCGACGGCGCCAACGACGTGATCTCACACATCAAATCGACGGTGTCGTCCTGCCCGGATACCAAGATCGTCCTCGGCGGATACTCACAAGGCGCCAGCGTGATCGACATCGTTGCCGGCGTTCCGGTGGGCGGCATCCCCTGGGGGAGTTCGCTGCCGCCGGAGTACGTCAAGAACGTCGTCGCCGTCGCGACCTTCGGCAATGTGGCGACCCGCACGAATCAAGCGCTGCCAACCACGAGTGCGCTGCTCGGCGCCAAAGCCATCGACCTGTGTAATCCGGCTGACCCGATCTGCCACGCGGGCCCGGGCAACGAGTGGAGCGGCCACACCGAGGGCTACGTCCCCGGCTACACCAACCAGGCGGCCTCGTTCGTCGCGGCCAAGCTGCTCGCCGGGATCAGTCAGCACATGCCGGGTTACGGCAGCGCGCCCGGATATGGCCCGACGTCGCCCTACGGGCCGGACTCGATGTACGCGCCGCTGCCCGGATCCGGGCCCGCGACCTCGCTGCCCGGGCCACTGCCTCGTTATCCCGCGGAGGTGCCGAGCTATCCGTCGCAGCTACCCACGACCAGCCCGACGACGGTCGCACCCAGCTCGCCGTCGTCCGGCACGGGATTCGTGTAACTCCTCGATTCACGACGTGCGCGAATAGCGCCGTACTCTTCCACCGTGAACGCGATTGACCCCGACAAGCTCAATACCTGCCTGCAGGTGTTGGCCGACGTCGAGTCGCTGCCGCCCGAGCACCCCGATGCCGTTGCCGTCCGTCGGGCCACCGCGGGCATCTTCAAATCGGTCAGGAAAGCTCGCCGCAAAGCGAAACGCGACGAAGTCGCGGCCGCCGACCGCGCCGTCATCGCCGCTACCGCGACCGGTGCGCCCGGCCGGATCGACGACGAGACGGCCGGCCTGCCGTTGGTGTCAACGGCGGCAGGGGCCTCGGCGGGCACGTTGCTCCGGTCTCGGGCCTGCTACATCTGCAAAACCCACCACACCGTCGTCGACGCCTTCTATCACCAACTCTGCCTGGAGTGCGCGGCGCTCAACCGCGCCAAGCGCGACGCCCGCACCGACCTCACCGGCCGACGCGCACTGCTCACCGGCGGGCGGGCCAAGATCGGCATGTACATCGCCTTGCGGCTACTCCGCGACGGGGCTCACACCACGATCACCACCCGGTTTCCCAACGACGCCGTGCGCCGATTCGCCGCGATGCCCGACAGCGCCGACTGGATCGACCGGCTGCGCATCGTCGGCATCGACCTGCGCGACCCGGCTCAGGTCGTCGCGCTCGCGGACAGCGTGGCCGCGCAGGGTCCGCTGGACATCCTGATCAACAACGCCGCCCAGACGGTGCGCCGAGCCCCTGGCTCGTATGCGGCACTCGTCGAGGCGGAGCGGGCCCCGGCGCCCGAACTCGTCGACGTGGTCACCTTCGACCGGGTGAGCGACGCCCACCCCGCCGCGCTCGCCGGCAGTCTCGCCGACCATCAGAGCCCGCACGCGTTGACAGAGTTAGCCCTCACCGCGCGCAGCGCGTCGCCCGAGCGGATCGCGGCAGGCACCGCCATCGACGCCGGTGGCCTGCTGCCCGACACCGCGGCGATCAACAGTTGGACGCAGCGCGTGCACGAAGTCGACGCGATGGAACTGCTCGAGGTTCAGTTGTGCAACCAGACTGCGCCGTTCATTCTGGTGAGCCGGCTGCGCCCGGCGCTGGCGTCGTCACCGGCCCGCCGGAAATATGTCGTGAACGTGTCGGCGATGGAGGGGCAGTTCAGCCGCGCGTACAAGGGTCCCGGGCATCCGCACACCAACATGGCGAAGGCTGCTCTGAACATGCTCACCCGCACCAGCGCCGGTGAAATGCTGGAGCAGGACGGCATTCTCATGACCGCCGTCGATACGGGCTGGATCACCGACGAGCGACCGCACCCGACCAAGCTGCGGCTTGCCGACGAGGGATTCCATGCGCCGCTCGACCTCGTCGACGGCGCCGCCCGGGTGTACGACCCGATCGTCCGGGGCGAGTCGGGCGAAGATCTGCACGGCTGTTTCGTGAAGAATTACGCGCCCAGCGACTGGTGACACCTACCCGCTAACGGGCGATACCGGTACGGCTCAGCCTGCGCCGAAGGTGCAACGCCGCGATTGTGACCGGGTTCTCGAACAGCGGAAGCTGCCGCAGTCGCCGGCGCACCACCGAGCGACCCAGGAACCCGGCGAGGACGCCCAGGACGAAATACCCCCGGCTGCGCCGGTTGGCCTCGCGCCGCAGCCCGGCGACGTAACCGCAGACCGCGGCGAGCGCGGCGGTCGTCAAGACCACCACGATCATCAGCCCAACCGCGTCCACGGGAACGATCACACCATCGTTTGTGCCACATCCGCATGGGTGAGGAGAAGGTCGTGACCGAACCGAATACCTAGCGTTACCGTCAATTGGTTAGGAACTCGGATCCGAGTTCCGTCGGAGACTATGTGTGAATGGCTCGTTCGGTCAGGCCGTCTTGGCTAGGCTCCGGCTTGGCAAGCAGCGCGGACCCCGTCTACGAGTCCGATTCGGAGCAGACGATATGGCCAACATTGTCCTCGTCAACCCTCGTTTCGAGGTGTCCTACTGGGGCTTGGAACACGCACTGCCGCTGCTCGGCAAGAAGTGCAATGTCCCGACCGCCTGCCTGCCGTTGTTGGCTGCCCTGACGCCGCCTGAGCATCACGTCACGCTCGTCGACGAGAACGTCGAGGAGATCGACTTCGACACGCTGGCGCAGGCCGACATCGTCGGGCTCACCGGCATGATCGTGCAACGCCGGCGGATGCTGGAGATCATCAACGAGCTCAAAGCCCGCGGCGTGTTCGTGGTCGTCGGCGGTCCGTGGGTCAGCGTGCAGGAGGACTACTTCGACGGTCTGGCCGACGCGATCTTCGTCGGCGAGGCCGAGACCACGTGGCCGCAATTCCTCGATGACTGGAAGCACGGCCGCCATCAGTACCGCTACGAGCAGGCCGAGCGCACCGACATGACGACCGTGCCGGTGCCGCGCTATGACCTGCTGAAGACCAAGAACTATGTATTCGGCAGTGTCCAGTTCAGCCGGGGATGTCCGTTCCAATGCGAGTTCTGCGACATCATCGTCACCTTCGGCCGCAAGCCGCGGCTCAAGACCAGCGCCCAGGTGATCGCCGAACTGGAAGCGATGCGCGCGGCCGGACTGTCGATCGGCTTCATCGTCGACGACAACCTGATCGGCAACAAGGCCGCCGTGAAGGTGCTGCTGCAGGACGTCCACGCCTGGCAGGAGCGTGAAGGCTATCCGTTGCAGTTCTTCACCGAAGCGTCGCTGAACCTGGCCGAAGACGACGAGCTGATGGAGTTGATGGTCGCCGCCAACGTGACGGTGGTGTTCATCGGGATCGAGAGCCCCAACGAGGATTCGCTGAAAGAGGCCAAGAAGTATCAGAACGTGAAGAAGGGCGGCACGATCGTCGATCGCGTCCGCAAGGTGCAAGACGCCGGGCTGGAAGTCTGGTGCGGCATGATCGTCGGCTTCGACAACGACGACACCCGAATCTTCAAGGAGCAGGCCGACTTCATCGGCCAGACCGACATCATGCACGCCATGGTGGGCATGCTCGCCGCGATCCCCAAGACGCCGCTCCACGCGCGGCTGAAGGGTGACGGCCGCCTCGACCTCGACGACGAGCAGACCTTCGGCACCAACGTCATACCGCTCAACATGAGCCGAGACGAGCTGCGCGACGGCTACATCGGTCTGATGCGCGAGCTCTATGATCCCGACTTCTACTTCGATCGTCTTGAAAGCCTCTATCTGACAAGGGAATTCGATTTCGGGCGGGCTCGCAATGAGTACCTGCGCCGCCATCCCTGGCGACGCAGGCAGGCCCAGCTCTTCGACGCCGCACGGGCATTCGGACTGTTCCTGCTGCTGATGAAGAACGTTCCCGACGCGCAGCTACGCCACATCTACCGACGCCGGATGTGGAAAATGCTCCGCAGCCGCCCGAACCCCGGTGTCTTGTTCGTCAGCGTGGTCAAGTGCGCGACGCACTACCACCACTACACGATGTCGCGGGAGATGTCCGAGCGCCGGACGCTGGTCAATACGTTCTAGTTCTGGGGCTGCTGGCCGTTGCTGCCGGCGATCTGCTCCAGGAACTGGACGGCCAACACCCGGACGGGCACGTTCGTCTGCTGGCTCTGCTTGCGCAACACGTCGAAGGCCGCGTCGGGGTCGATGCCGTGCATGGCCATCAGCACGCCCTTGGCCTGCTCGATCGGTGCCCGGCTCTGCAGCACCCGCTGGATCGACTCCGCGGTGTCGCGGGCGGTTTTGAAGCGGGCGAAGTCGCCGATCGCCCGAGACACCGCCTTGGTCAGCAGGTCGAGGATCTCGGCGTCGAGGCCGTCGAAAGCGTGAAACGCCCTGCCGTACAGGTTGAACGAGCCCAGCGTCAGGTCGTCGGTGAACAGCGGTGCCGCCAGGAAGCTGTGGATGCCCTCCTCGCGGGCGGCGTTCGCGAAGCGCGGCCACGCGGCCATCGCCTCTTCGGAATCCAGCTGCACGGTGGTGCGGGTGCGTGAGGCATGCAGGCAGGGGCCTTCGCCGGCGTCGTACTGCTCGGTGTCGATTCGCAGGGTGCGCTCGTCGGTGTGCACCGCGGTGTAGGTCAGCCCGCCCAGGTCGATTGTGATCCCCGTGCAATCGGCACCCTGGATGGCTTCCTGTGCGATCGGGGCGACGCGCTGCAGCAGCGACAGCAGCTCGTCCTCGTCATTGACGCTGCGACCGGCGTCGACCAGTAGACGGCCCAGCTGGGCGGCCGACATGGCGTTGCGGGTGGCGGCCTCGATGACAACCTCGGCCGCCTGCTCAGCGTCGGTTCCATCCAGCGGCTCGGCCGGGATGGAGTCCTCGACGCGCGGGTCGCTGTGCTCCATGGGGTGAGTGTCCCACCTTCGGGACTTCCGGTTGCTGTAAGGGCTATCTAGGGCAGCACCGTGTGCATCAGCATCACGTTGTAGGCCGACCACAGCGAGAGGTTGTAGTACAGCTCGCGGCCCGTCGACCAGGGATGCAGGAACGGCGCATAGATGCCGCCGGGGATCTGCATCGACGACACCAGCATCTGTTCGGGCCCCCACGGCCCCTGCGGTGCCGGCGCGGTCCGCATGACCACGTCGTTGTTCCCGTTGCAGTACAGCACCAGGTACTGCTTCAAGTAGTTGTTGAATTGGGCCGACATCTCGCCGACCGGTCCGGGGATCACCGGGGTGGCCGCCGCCGGGCTGCCCGCGACCCAGGTGTTGCTGTCGGCATTCCAGTACTCGTACTTCGTCAGGTCCGGGATCAGCCCAGGGGACACCCGCGACACGTACGCCGATCCGCTTCGCCCGTTGGGTGTGCCGAACGAATAGATGTACGGATCGCCGGGGCCGGGTTTGAGGAACGCACCCATCTGGAATTTCTCGTTGCCGTTGGACGGCTGACGGACAGTGCCCGGGTACACGCCCCACGTCTCGCCGTTGTCGGTCGAGGTCGCGATCGCCGAGTAGTTCGTGGTCCATGCGCCGTAGTTGTCCCAGCTCCGGATGGACATGAAGTTCAAGAACTGGTTGGGCCCGACGGCGACGCCGGAGGTCGGGATGATGCCCGTCTCCTGCGGCGCACCGTTGATGCTGTTGATGACCTGCTTGGCGATGCCGGGTCGCCACACCGGCGACCCCGAGTACTTGTTGCCGACGACACCGTCGGGAACCGCGACGGTGTTGGCCAGCGATCCGTCGGTACTGCGCATCAGCGTGTTGTAGCGCCACTGCTTGCCGGGAATCATGCAGAAACCGTTTGTGTCGCCGAACGCCAACAGGACTTGACGATGGCTGGGATCGCCGTTGTCCCACATGATTCCGAGATCGGTGCCGGTGATCGCGAACTTCTGAACAGTCTGGTTCGGGCTGTCGGGTCCGGTCACCCAGCCGACCACCGAGGTGCCCGGGGGTGCGGTCGACGGTGCCGGTTGCGCTGCCGCGTGAGCCGGTTGGGGTTGGGCGGGAGCAGGTTTCGGTGTCGGTGCGACTGCCGCCTGCTTCTGCACCTGTCCCGCGTTGGGCATCAACGCGTTGATGAGCATCTTGCCCAATGTCGGCAGCGGCGCCTGGTCGTTGGCGCCGACCGGTTTGTGACCGATCGGGCGATCGAACGGCGCTATCGCTGACGGCTGCGGAATCTGAAAGGCCTGGTTGGCGGCGGGCTGGGCTGCCGCGGATGCGCCCTCGCACGGATCGGCGGCTGCAGGCGGCGCGACTCCGGTGGCCGCGCAGAGGCCGACGACCAGCGTCGAGGCCAGCGACAGCGAGGGAATGCGGGGGCGCGGCGACACGACTCACCTTTCGGAGGCGGGACGTCGCTGTGACGTCTGTTGACCTTTGTGACGATAGGGACCCGTGTGTCGTTTGCGACCGGCGCTGCAGCGATAGGTACGTATCCGTGACCGTGTCGCAACCAAGGGGGTCCTCGGTGGGTTACTGTGCGCATGATTCGCCCGACACAGGAGGCACAGATGAGACGTGGATTCTCTGCGGCGGCAGCCGTTGCCGTAGCGGTAGCACTGACCGGTACCGCCTGTGGCAACTCCGACTCCGGCAGCAAGGCACCGGCTTCCGCGAGTTCGACGGCGACGACGGCGAGTACGACGGCGAATGCGACGACGACGGCGGATGCGGCCCCGGTGGCCGCCGATAAGCTGCCCTCGTTGGTGCCGACGCCGGCGAACAGCCAGACGACCAAGGGGCCGGACAACATCGCCGACGGCGGAATCCACCTGTACTTTCAGGTCACCGGGTCGCCCACCGATGTCATGACGGCCTACAAGGCAGCGCTGGAAGAGAAGGGCTGGACAGTGACCACCATGGTCACCTCAGGTGGCCAGGGCGGGGGCGGCGCCACCTATACCGGAACCAATGGCGGCGCCTACGGCGTGTTCGACGGTGGCGGCTACAGCACCAACACCTACCTCGACGTCTGCGCGTGGCCTACCAAGCCCGCGAGCCCCAATTGCAGCCGCGGCGACCGCTAGCGTCGGCGTCCGGCGGGCAGGCGAGGACGCGGGGAAAAACGAAAAAATGAAGGACTGAAAGCCACAGCCTCTGTGGTCCTTCGAAAAATCCGCACCTGGCGGGATCCGCGTCCTCACCGAGGATTGAATCGCATTTCCGTGATGCCCGCAAGATCCTTCGTGGCTGCCCGCCATCTGCGATCAGCGTAGGTTGCGCAGCCTCACGAGTGACACCAAACCAAGCTCGCCACGCAACATCGCGGGAGGCACCAGGCGAAAGCCGCGGACCCCCGGCCGCCCGGTTGCGCACTGGGCGATCTTGCGCTCAATCCGGAAGTCGAGGTCCTTCAACGTGTTGCGATCTGTGGTGGTATCCAACAACGACGACAAGCCCGGCACTGCAAAGGGATTCGTCAAATCGAGCATTACGTTGGTCGCCATCACCAGCTGATGTGCCCGGTCCTGAACCGACAGCGGACCCAAGGCGGCCGCCACTCCGTCGAGCCGTGCGGCGACGCGGCCGACGAAGCGGCGCAGCCGATGTGGTGCCACCGCCATGCTGCCGTCGTAGCCGACCGAGAGGCCCAACGAATCGATGCGCCCGCGGCCGAGGTAGGCGGGATCCTCCGCAGACGGTCGGCCGGTCGCGCTCAGCGCGGTTCGGAGTTCCTTCCCGAGTTTGCGTTTGACGCCCAACTCGCCCAGCAGCGCATCGATGCGCATATCGGCCTCGTGCAGCGCGGACAGATCCGAGTGAGCGATCAAGAAATCGTCGTTGTAACGGGCGTAGAAGATGCCGTCGATGGCCAAAATCGCTTTGTCCATGGGCACCACGGCGAGGTCAGCCAAAATCGGGACAAGAGGAGTGCCCATGGCAACACCGCGCAACCGGCTGAATTGTGCGCCGTCCCCGTCCCGCACGACGGGCCGCGTCAGCCCTGTGATGAGGTTCCAGACCCGGGTTGACACCGCGCCGGTCGGGCTGCCCAGCGAGACAACCTCGCGCAGAATCGGCCACAGCGCGGCGTCCGGGCCGACCGGCAGATTGTCGCCGTAATGTTCGAAATCGGATTGCAGAACATACAGGGGAGGGCCTTTGGGCCCGACCCGTGCGCGATGAGCGCGAACGAATTCGGCGAGGGCGCGCATTGCGCCGACATTGGTCACACCGGGCAGGTACGAGTAGACACCGGGCAAGCCGAAGCAGCACGCGTTGTGCGAGATGAGTTGGAACAGCGCCGATCCTACGACGTGGTCGGTGAAAGCGGGCATGTGCGCGGCACGGCGCTTGCCGTTGCTGTCCAAGATCCACAGATCAACCGGCAGTGGCTGATACTGATCGCTGGCCACGCTGTGCGCGATCGCGCGGGCAAGGGACCGGCGATTGATGGCGGTGTCGAAGTACGTCAGGTCGCTGTCGCTGAGCTGACCGAACGTCAGTCCACGCTGTCTCTTCTTCGAGAAGATCCGAAGGATGGTGTCTTCGTAGGTCTTTGGATCGACCAGCAGCCGGTCGATGTCGATCGGATCAGCCATCGGGGACGCCCCTTGCGGCCTGGCCGATTTCCCACTCCCGGATGAGCGTGACCAAGCTCGTCAGTTTTTCGCGCTCTGGGTCGGGCGGACATACCAGCAGCATCCGAAGTGTTCCGTGTCGGTAGATGGGGGCGAGCCGGCGATCACACACCACCACCAGGGTGGATCCCTCATCGACACTGCGCGCCACGGCGGGCACGGCTGCCACCAGGAAGTTCTGGTCCAGACCCCGCATATCGCGTGTTCCGTCCAGGGTTTGCAGATCCAGGGCGATCCCAGCCCGGAAGAGCGAATGAAACGCACGCACCAGGTCAGTCAAATCAATTGGGGCAGAGCCACGTGCGCTGGACGACCGCCACAACCGGAACGCCTCGCATCCGTCGGCAATCGGCTGTTGCGACGAGCTGCCCCGGGTCACGACGCCGCCGCTGACGGTTTGCAACACGAGGTGAGGTGAGGCGTCGACCGTATCCTCCTGCGCACGTTGGTAATACATGACCTTCGTCGGGGAACCGAACGCCACATGCCCGGTGCCATCGAATGATTGGCGAATCAGCTTCAACGCGGCAGAGCGTTGCTTCGCCGTCGTCGATCTCGGAATTGTGACGTCGCCGACGCGCACCGCGGCCGGCTCCCGGGCCAGGCGGCGTAGCCAGTCGCCGACGCTCAGCACGGTCGGCAACGGCGGGTAACGACGATCGCGCAGGTGTTGCAGGTTGATCAGAAGGATCAGCTGCAGGATCATCGCGGCCGTGATCTGGATGAGGTCGGAGGCGGGATTGGGCTTGATCCAGACCAGCCACAAGAGCACGACCAGAAACAGCATGGTGATGAGGTGGATACCGAACCGGCCTTCGGCGAACAGCCGGATCTGATAGATCCCGATGACGCTGCGCACCACGAACAGCGGTACCAGTGCAAGCAGGAACGTCAGCGGAACATCTTTCAGCACAAGCATTCCGAGGGCCGCGCCCAGCGCCCAGAAGTACAGCGAGGCAAGCGGCGCCACACACAGCAGGCGGTGAAAGAACACCCGCCGCAATTCGTGCAGAGCCGACACGCTGCGCAGCCGTACGAAGTCGAAATAGAAGATACCGGCAGACTCGTACGAGCCGCGAAACAGCGGTAGCACCAGATAGAAGAATCGGAAGGTATCCACGTGGCGCCACGACGCCACGGCGGCGGTGAGTTCGAACGAGCGGGTGTTGGTGCCATAGATGCCGACGATCGCGAGAACCAACACGGCATCCAGCCGCAGGCCGAGACCCGACACCGTGGTCTGGATACCAAGCCAGGGTGGAATTTTCGGCAGCAGCCGGCTGACTGGACGGCGGGGCGACGGTAGCCGCGGCCGCAGGCCGATCAGCCGGTAGGTCTCCACTGAGTAATGAATCGTGATCGCGATGGCGATGGCGTTCGACGCGACGATCGCAATGATGATGGCGACCGTGGGATAGAAGTAGAACCCCCCGGTGATCACCGCAAGTTGCACTGCGGGGGAAAGGAATATCGACCAACGCGGTCGGTAGACCCGGCGGGTCGCATATACACCGGAATGCAGGACCCGAACCGGAAAATTGGCGGCGAGTTCGACGACGACCAGGAAGGCGTACAGGTGCGCGACGGGATCGTTGCCCGACGGGCGCAGCACCAGCAGCGCGACGCCGCCACCGATCGTCATCGCGATCGTGAGGGCCACCGCGAGCACGAGCCAACGGCCGATCTCGTACCCGGCGGCGTCACGCTCACCTGACCGAGAGAAGTCACGAAGGCGCTCGCGCATGATCTCCAGAAGGCCCCACCACGCGCCGCCGACGATCAGGCTGCCCGCGCGAAGCATCATGACCGTGAACGCCGCCATGCCGCCGAGGCTGGCGAGGATCAAGAAGAACTCCGCGACGTGGACCGCGAATTGCACCGTGGCGAGCACGAGCGGGTAACGCAGCCGGTACGCCAGGTACCTGAAGACCCTGCCCGTGAGGAGACTCGCATAGAGCGAAGGCACCCGGTTGTGCCCACGGGCGGTGCGCTCGAACCAGCGATGGATGTCGTTCACGGTCGGGCGAATCTCGGCATCGGCATCTGGCGTGACCTTCCGCAATCCGTCAACGCTGACGCGTGGTCGTGACAAGCTGTACCGCATGCGGCGAGGTGACGTGGCCGTATTGTCCATATCGGCCGCACTGGGGGCAGTGGTCGTCGCGGCCGTGGTCGTCAGCGTCCTCGTCGTCGATCGTCCACGCGAGCCGTCCAGGGACGCGGAGACCAACAGCAACTCGAGTCTGCTTGTGGTGACGTGGGGCCCTGCGCTCTGCAAGGTCGACCCTCCCAACCCGGGCTGCCGAAGCGGTCATGTCGGCTCATTGGGACCGGCATTCATCCTGCACGGCCTCTGGCCGCAACCGCCGACCCAGCAGTTCTGTGGAGTGCCGAAAGGGGGCCGGAACCCCAGCTTGGCGGAGCTGAAGCTGCCCCAGGACGTGCAGACGGATCTTCAATCGATGATGTCTGATGCCGGCGTCATGGCACCCCACGAATGGTCTGCGCACGGCACCTGCTCGGGGCTCCCACCGGCTGACTACTTCACCATTGCCACGAAGCTCACCGAACAGGTGACGGCTGTCCTCAACCCGGTTTTCCGGAATGCGGAGGGCGGCAACGTGTCACTGAGCACGGTGCGAGGTCGGTTCGATGCCGCATTCGGTGCCCACACCGGCGACCGGGTCGGCATGAACTGCCGCGAGGCGGCCGGGAGCGGGATGATCGTCTACGAGTTGCATCTGTCGCTCCCGCCGGTTGCGGACCTGCGGAGCTCGTCGAACGCGTCGTTGGGTGAGCTGCTGGACAAGGGGCCGACGATCTTGGCGGGTTGCCGACGTGGGCTCGTATCCTGACGTCGCCCGGGACCTACGCCAGTGCACAATCAACCCGTGAGCCGCCGTCCGACAGCACTCGTTGTCGCCCTCCTGCTTCTGTTCACGTTGCCCGCCAAGCACGCCCACGCCACCGGCGATCCGCCCGGCGCGCTGACCTTCGGTGGCGTACAGCGGACGTACGTGTTGCACGTGCCCACCGGACTGACGCATCCCAAGGGCCTGGTCCTCAACTTGCACGGCGGAAGCCAGACCGGCCGCAAGCAGGCCGCCGCGACCAATTACGACGCGATCGCCGACCAACACGGTTGGATTGTCGCCTATCCCAACGGCATCGACTTCAGTTGGGCCGATGGGCGCGGCGCGGCAGCCCCGGACCGCCAGGGGGTCGATGACGTCGGGTTCCTGGCGACGCTGATCGGCCGGCTCACCCGTGACTTCAACATTCCGCGCGATCGGGTTTTCGTCACCGGGATGTCGGCGGGCGGGTTCATGGCCAACCGGCTGGCGTGCGAGCGAGCGGATCTGGTGGCCGCGATAGCCCCGGTGTCAAGCACGCTCGGCGTGAACGTCCACTGCAATCCGTCCAAGCCCGTGTCGGTGCTGGCGATTCACGGCACCGCAGACAAGGTGGTGCCCTACAGAGGTGGCCGCATGATCGGACGCGGCGGAGCCAGCGCCGTCGTGTCTGCGCCGACGATGGTGGACCGGTGGTTGGCATTCGACCGCTGTCCACCCGCGACATCCACATCGATCGATGGCGGAAAACGCTTGGTCGCCTTCGGTTGCGCCGATGGCACCGAGGTCACGTTCGTCACCATCGACGGGTGGGGTCACACCTGGCCGTTGCCACCGAAGACCGCGTTCGATGCATCACAGGCCAGCGCTCAGTTCTTCGTCGCGCACGGCGGGTGAGCCCGGATTGATCACGGCTGCCCAGGCAGCAGCATCGACTGCCATGTGCTGTTCTGCTTGGCGGGTTGGGCCAGTTCGGATTGGGTGTATTCCCGCCCGTTGGGGCCGACGTACAGCCCTGTCGCGGGGTCGTACTCGCTGACGGCCACCAGCGCCGGCGGGGGGACGTCGGCCGGGGGACTTTCGGGCGGAACATCGGGCACCGGTTGCCCGGACAGCGTCGCGTTCGGGTCGCCTTTCCAGTTGTAGCCGTCGTTGAGAGGAACGTAATTCTGGTCGCTCTCGCAGAGCTTGACCGTGGGTGCGCGTTTACCTGGCACCGTCTCGCATGGAATGTTGCGTGCGCCACGGACATTGAACGGCGAGTCCTGGGGGGTGCGGCAGTACAGGTCACCGGGTGGCCGCTCGGGGTAGTCGACCAGGCTCGGGATGCGCTGCTGCTGGGCGGGCAGGAAGCCGGTGGTGCAGGCCGGTGGAAGGTTGATGTTGAGGTTGAACGACAGGTATTCGCCGCGGTAGGCCTGGTTGGTGTTCGCATTGGCCATGAAAGTCGCTTGACCTTCCGACACCGCATGCGGCAGCAGGACGAGCAATTGTTCGATGTCGTTCTGATAGGTCACGGCGACCTGTCCGATGCTGGCGAGGTTGGCGACGATGACCGGCAGCGTGGGCTTGAGCCGCTCGATCAGGTTGCGCGCCTGTTCATTTGTCGCGACGAGGCCACCCTGGTCGATCACGCCGGCCACGGCATCGTTGTCGGCTTTCAGTTCACCGGTCACGGTCGCGATGTGCGAGGCCCAGGCTTGAATCGCCACCGACGTCTGCACCTGCGAGTCGAGCACCGGCTTGGCGTTGTCGATGAGGTCGATCAGCGGATCGAGATTCGCACGCGCGTCGATCGCCAAAGTGGTTGAACCCTTGACGATGTCGGATAGTTGCGGTCCCAGGCCGCCGACAGCCGTATAGGCCTCGTCGATCGCGGTTCTGAGGTTCTCCCGTGGGATCGCCTGCAATCCGGAGTTGGCGGCGTCGAGGAGCGCGTTGATGTCGGGTGGTACGGAGGTGTGGTCGCGGGGGATGACATCGCCGTCCCGCAGCGCCCGTGCGGTGCCGTCGCGGGGGATCAGATCGACGTACTGTTCGCCGATGGCGGACTGGCTGTGCACCTCGGCGCGCAGGTCTGACGGGATATCGATGCCCGACTTCAACGACAAGACTGCGTCAACTCCGCTGTCACTCAATCGAACTGATTGAACCCGGCCCACCTCGACGCCCCGGTAGGTGACGTTGCCGGTGCTGTACAGGCCGCCGGTTTCCGGCAGCTGCATGGTCACGCTGTAGCGCCCCACACCGAACCACTTGGCCGGCAGCTTGAGAAAGTGCAGACCCATCACCGCGATCGCGGTCAGTGCGATGACCGCGAAGACGGCCAGCTGGATCAGCATCCTGCGGGTCAGATGCATACTAGGGACCTTGGTCGAAGTTGTACGGCGCGACCAGCGGGTTGCTCTTGGTGTAGGGGCTAGGGAACTGCCCGATCGTGCGCCCCCACTGCATCTCGAGCTCGGTCAGGTTGCCCTCCCATCGGGTTCCGGTGAACAGGCCCTGGTCGATACGGCTCAGCGTGAGGTCGACGACAGCGGTCATGTTCGCATAATCGCCGCGCTGCCAGTTCTCGATGGTCTCGTTCGGGAACGGGAAGGTGGGGATGAGGCTCAGCGCGCGCGTCATGCTGGGCCCGGCGTTGGCCAGCGACTCCAGCACCGGCCCGATGTCTTTGAGCTCCTTGATCAGATCCGCTTTACTCTGTCCGACCGAGCTGACAACCAGGTTGCTGAACCTGCCGAGTTGGGCGGCGGCCTCAACGAGATTGTCGCGTTCGTTGTTGAGCACCGCGAGCGCCTCGGGCACCGTCTTGAGTGCTTGGTCCAGCACCGGCCGGTTCGCGGCGAGCACCCCGGTCAGCCGGTTGAGACTGTCGGTGGCGGCGATGATGTCGTCGGTCTGGTCGTTGACGCTTCCGGCGAAGGTGTCGAGTTGACCGATGAGGCTGCGCAGGTCCTGTTCTCGGCCGCGGAATGCCGTACTGAATGCCTCGGTGATGTCCTGAACCTGTGCCAGCCCGCCGCCGTTGAGGACGGTGGAGACTGCCGCCAGGGTCTGTTCGACGGTCGGGTAGGACCCCGTATGGGACAGCGGGATGCGTGAGCCGGCGTGCAGCCGGCCCTGCGGCGGGGCGTCTTCGGGCGCGCTCAATTCGATGTGCTGTGAACCCAGGATGCTGGTGAGACCGATCGTGGCAACGGCGTTGGCGGGCAGCTCGACATCACCGTCGAGCCGCATGGTGACCACCGCATGCCAGCCCTCCAACTCGATCTTCGTGATGTGTCCCACCGTGGCGTCGCCGACCCTGACCCTGGAGTTGGGCTGAATGTTGTTGACGTCGGGCATCTCTGCCTGGATCACGAACGATCCGGGCCCGCCGCCCTGCGTGCCGGGCAGCGGTAATGAGTTGATTCCCTGCCAGTTGTCGACGTCGCAGCCGGACGACGCGGCCACGACGACGAGCAGCATCGCGACCCCGGCCGCGCGACGGGCGTTCATGACCCGCCTCCGGTCGGGGTCATCATCCCGGTCAGTCCAGCGGTCGGGTCGGTGGTCACCACCGGTTCCTCGACGGGCAGCGGGGAGGGCTCCGCCGCGGGTGCGGCGGGCGGTACGTAGTCGGGACGCATCCAGTCCTCGCTGTAGGTCACCTCGTTGGGCCGGGCTTGCGGACCGACCAGAAAGTTCTCGCCGATCGGCAAGAAGTTGTACTGGCGGTTCTTGATGATCGGCGCCAGATACTGCACACACAGCTTCGCGGACTGTTCGGCGCCCAGTCGTGACGCCGCTTGAATTGCCCCGCACAGGAACGAGATCGGATTGGCGAAGTTGTTGACCGCGAGCGCACCGGTGAAGGCACCATTGGACGCCTCGTAGATGTTGGTGAAGTTGGCGACGGTGGTCGGCGCGATGTGCAGGGTTTGTTTGATGTCGTCGAGGCTCTCGTTGAGCGCGGTGCTGATCGACGCCAGCTTCTCGGTGGTGGTCCCGATGGTGTCGCCGGTGTCCTCGATGAAGTCTCTGACATCGCCGATCACCGAGTTCATATCGGCGAACGCGGTACCGATCTTCGTCGGGTCATCGGCCAGCAGCCCGGTCACCGCGGCGAGATTCTGGTTGAGCTGTCCCAATACGTCGCTGCTGCCGCGCAACGCGCTGATCAGGATGGACAAGTTCTTGAACGTCGCGAAGATGTCGCCGCTGTGGTCGCCCAGGATCGACATCGCCTGGGACAGTTTGACGATCGTCTCGCGGATGGTGCCGCCCTGCCCGCGCAGGTTGTCTGCGGCGGTGTTGATGAAAGAGCCCAGTGTGCTGACACCGCCCGGGGCCGTCGGTTTGAGCAGTTCGGTGAGCCGCTGCAACTGCACCCGCACCTCATCCCACTCCACCGGAACCGCGGTACGGCTGCGGGGGATGACGGCGCCGTCGCGCAGCGTCGGCCCGCCGGTGTAGACCGGTGTCAGCGCAATGGCGCGGCCGGTGACCAGCATCGGCGAGAGAATCGCGGCCATCGCGTCGGCGGGCACTTTGTACTTTCGGTCGAACCAGAACGCGATCTTCACGCCGTCGGGATGCGGCTCGACGGCGGTCACCCGGCCCACCGGCACGCCGAGGATGCGGATGTCGTCACCGGGGAATAGTGCCGTGCTGTTGTCGAAGTAGCCGACGACCTCGACGCGGTTACCGTGTCCGACGGTGCGTAGCAGCACGCCGCCGGCCAGGATCAGCACCAGGACGATCGCGAGTGCGGTACGGGCTCTGCGTGGCTTGGTCATTGGGCGGCTCCTGGCTCGCCGGGGGCAGGTACGTACACCGGTGCCGGCGTCGGGTCCGGGGTGGAGGCGATGCCGGGCGGCGCCGCGGCGGGCGGGCCGGGTGGCGGCCCACCGGGTGGCGGTGCGGGCAGCGGCTCGCGGTAGGGGTAGCGCGGGTCGCCCGGCTTACCGGTGATGGCGTCGGGGAGATTGAGGTGCGGTTCGCCGCCCTGGCCGGTCCGCGGGTAGGGCACCGGCAGCGCCGGTGTGCCCGGTTGGCCGACTTGTGGGTCGGTCCGCAGCGACGGCAGCAGGGTCGCCGGGTCCACGCCGAGATCGGAGAAGGCGGCGTCGATGAACGGCTGCACGAACTGTCCGGGAAACAGGTTGGCCAGGTACGCCTTGAAGAACGGTCCGGACGACACCGACTCGCCCAATGACATCGCATAGCTGTTGAGCCGCTTGATCGCTTCCTGCACGCGGCCTTTGCGGTCGTCGACGATCGTCAGGACGCCGTTGAGCTTCTCCAGCGCCGGTTTCAGCTGGGTGCGGTTCTCGGCGATGAATCCTTTGAGTTGCCGGGAGACGTCGGATAGCTTCAGCCAGAGCTGATCGAGGCCCGCGCTTTGGGCGTTGAGCGCGATCAGCAGGGAGTTGGTCTGACGCACGAGTTCGACGATCTGGTCGGTGCGTTCGGCGAGGACCTGAGTGGTCTTGGCCGCATTGGCCAACAGGTTGCGCAACTGGGCGTCCTGCTTGTCGAGGGTGTCGGCGAACCGGGACACCCCGGCCACCGCCCGATGCAGGTCGGACGGCGTGTGGGCGAACGTCTCGGCCATCGTCGACAGGGACTGTGAAAGCTGTTGGGTATCAAGCCCGCTGATGGTGGTGGTCAGGTCGCCGAGAGCGTCGGGGAGCTGATAGGGCGAGGTGGTTCGGTCCCGCGGGATGGGTCCGGACAGCGGACCGTCACCGCGCGGAGTGACGTCGAGCATCTTGGTGCCCAGCAGTCCCTTCGTCTTGATGGCGGCCAGCGTGCGCTCACCGAGGTGGACGTCGCCGTTGATCCGGAAGGCCACCAAGACCTGCGGGCCGTCGAGTTCGATGCTGGATACCTTGCCGACCGGCAAGCCCGACACCTCGACGGTAGCCCCGGTGAACAGGCCGCCCGCTTCGGCGAAGTACGCGGAGTAGTTGCGGCCGGGATTGAGGAACGGCAATCTCTGCCAATTCAGGGCGCCCATCACGATGCCGGCGATGACGACGGCGCCGACGGCCCCGAGGATGACCGGGTTGCGTTCGGAGAAAGACTTCACTTCGGCGTGCACCGCCCGGTGTCCTGTCCGGCCACCTTGACGAAAACCGGTTGTCCGCCTTTGCCGTTCAACTTCAGGATCAGGTCGCAGAGGTAGAAGCTGAAGAAATCGCCGTACATGCCCTGCCGCTGCAGGGCGCGGTATTTGTCCGGCAATGTGTCGATCAGCTTCTCCAGGTATTCGTGATCGGCCACCGCGATCGACGAGACCCGGTCGGTTTCGTGGACCACCTTCTGAAACGGTGCGCGGGCGCCTGCGAGCAGATCGGCGACGCTGCCGGCTGCCGCGCTGGTGGATGTGAATGCGGCGGCGACGTCGCTCCGGCGGGCCTCGAGGGCCTGAACCAAACCCGTCAGATTGGTGACGGCTTTGTCGAGTTGGGCGCTCTGACTGCCCAGGGCGCCCAGCACCGCGTCGAGGTTGGTGATGACCTCACTGATCAACTGGTCGCGGTCGGCCAGGGTATTGGTCAGTACCGCAGCCTGATTGAGGAACGAGCCGATCGTCGCGCCCTGGCCCTGCAAAGCCTGGTTGAGCTGTGAACTCAGTGCGTTCACCTGATCCGGACTCAGGGCACGGAACAGTGGCTTGAAGCCGCCGATCACCGAGTCGAGGTCTAATGCCGGGGCGGTACGGTCGACCGGAATGGTCTGGCCCGCCGACAGGCGTTTGATCCCGCCCGTACCTTCGTCGAGCGCCAGAAACCGGCCGCCGATGACGTTGTCGTAGCGGATGATCGCCCGAGTTCCCTCGGTGAGCACCAGCGTGTCGGTAGCCGAGAATTCGACTCGCACGGTCGCGTCGCGGTTGATTCGGATGTCTTCGACCTTGCCCACCTCGACGCCGGCGACCCGGACGAAGTCCCCTTTCTTCAGGCCGGTGACGTTGGTGAACACCGCGTTGTAGACCGTGCCGGTGGTGAAGCGGAACTGAGCGAAGATGGCCAGCAGAGCGAACGCGCCGAGGAAGCACACCGTCAGGAAGATGCCGAGACGCCACACAGCGCCCGCAAGGTTGTCCTTCACGGCTGACCCTCCGTCGGTGGACTCGGTTGCGGTTGCGCTGCAGCAGGTTCCGGTGCGGGCGGCACACCCGGCCACAGGGGCACGCCACCTGGGCCGTACCAGGCCGCGCCGTAGGGGGGCATGCCTGGACCCGGGTCCGGACCCGGAGCGGGCCCGGGCAGGCACTGCCGGATGCTGGGCGGCCGCGGATTGCCGCGGGTCACCGGGAACCAATCCGCCCAACACGGATGTCCCAGACCGGGATTGGGCCTGATATCCAGGCCGGTTCCCCAGCCGGTGTTGGTGACGAGCTGGCGCACGGGGAAGTTCTTGGTGACGTCCGGCAGCGACCCGCAGCCGGGCTTTCCACCGGGACCGCCTTTGGCGCCGACGACGGGCAGGTTGTCCGGATATTGGTAGGGGTCGTTGCCCAGCAGCAGGGCGACGTCAAACACCGCGGACTTGCCGTCCTTGCCACCCCAGGCCTCGTAGCCGCCGTTCTTCAGCGTCCAGGTCGCGCCCTGCAGCCAGCAGGTGTAGACCGGGTTGTACTTGAGCAGCAATGCCGTCGTGGGTTCCAGGATGTTCGCCGCGCGTACCAGGTTTGCGCCACTGCTGTCCAGCAGGTCGTGGCCGGACTGGGCGAACCCGATTGTGTTGAGCAGCAACGTGTCCAATGCCTGTGATCGGTCGGTGACGGTTGCGCTGACGGTGCTGGCGGAGTTGAGGATGGCCACGATATCGGGGGCGGCCGCGGCGTAGGTGTCGTTGAAATTCTTGAAGGAACGCCAATCAGCGCGGATGGTGTCGCTGCGCTCATTGAGCGCTGTAAGGACCTGGTTGAGGTCGGTGGTGGCCTGGCCCATCCGGGGGCCCTGCCCGCGAACTCCGTCGGCGACCGCCGTCAGCACGGCGTTCAGTTTGGCGGGGTCGACCATACCGAGCAGGTTGACCACGTTCTGGAAGACAGTGTTCACCTCGGTGGTGACGTTGGCCGAGCGCAGTACCGCGCCGGCGGCCAAGCGCTGCGGGCTCGGATCCTCGGGGTAGACGAGGTCGACGAACTTGGCGCCGAAGACGGTGGTCGACCTGATCTGCGCACCGACATTGGCCGGGATGTAACGGATCTGGCCGGGATCGATCTCGAGTCGCAGACTCGCCGGACCGTGCCCGCCGCCGATGTCGGCGACGCGTCCGACCTGCACTCCACGCATCTTCACCTTGGCGCCCGCTTCCATGACGAGTCCGGCTCGGTCCGAGGTCATTGTGACCGGCACGTAGGAGCGAAACGTCCCGGCGAAAGCTGTTCCGGTCACGAAGAAGAAGACGCCGATCGCCGCCAGGAGGATGACGGTCCACCAGCCGTCGGGAAGACGGTTCTCGCCGGGTCGGGTATCCATGTCACCCGGCCAGGTTGAAGTTGCCCGACTGGCCGTAGACAGCCAGGGAGATCATCACGATCTCGACCGCCGCCACCACCATCGACGTGCGCACGGCGCGCCCGACCGCCTCACCCACACCGGCCGGGCCGCCCTTGGCGGTAAAGCCGTAGTAGGTGTGCACCAGCATGATCACGATGGTCATCGCCACGGATTGCATGAATGACCAGATCACGTCGGTGGGATTGAGGAAGGTGTTGAAATAGTGGTCGTAGACGCCTGAACCCTGCCCGTAGATGGCCACCGTTCCGGTGCGCGCCGCCAGAAACGCCATCATCACGGCGATGCAGTACAGCGGGACAACGACGATCACGCCCGCCAGCACGCGAGTCGACGCCAGGTAGGTGACCGAGCGGATGCCGATCACCTCGAGCGCGTCGATCTCCTCATTGATCCTCATCGCACCCAGCTGTGCGGTCGCCCCGGCGCCGATCGTGGCGGACAACGCCACAGACACGGTCCCCGGCACGATCAGGCGGACGTTGAAGAAGGCCGACGCAAAACCGGTCAACGCCTCGAAACCGACTGAGGACAATTGGTTATAGCCTTGTACGGCGACCAGAGCGCCGGTGGTCATGGTCAGGAATCCGACGATCGCGACGGTGCCGCCCACGACCGCGAGGGCACCGGCCCCGAGACCCATCTGGGCGATGAGTCTCAGCAGCTCCTTGTGATAACGGGTGACCGCCTCCGGAGTTGCCGCCAAAGTCGTGACGTAGAACCGGGTTTGGGCGCCGATTCGCTTCCAGCCCGTGGCGGCGCTCTGCACGCCGCTGAGCAGCTTCGGGTGCAATCCGCTGGGCGTGCTGACACTCATCGGGACACCCTCATCCCACCGTGAACTGGATGCCCACGGCGGTCACGATCACGTTGATCGCGAACAGCACCATGAAGGTGAACACAACGGTCTCGTTGACCGCGTTGCCGACACCGGCCGGGCCGCCTCCCACCGAGATGCCTTTGTAGCACGCGATCAGGCCGGCGGAGAGGCCGAATAGGGTTGCCTTGGTCAGCGAGACGATCACGTCACCCATGCCGGTCAACAGGGTCATGCCGGCTGCAAATGCGCCGGGGGAGACGTGCTGGATGTAGACGCAAAAGATGTAGGCGCCGGTCAGCCCCGCCAGGATCACGGTCGCCGACAACGCGAGCGCAACGGTGGTGGCCGCGAGCACACGTGGAACCACCAGTGCCTGAATCGGATTGATGCCCATCACCCGCAGCGCGTCGAGCTCCTCCCGGATGGTGCGAGCTCCCAGGTCGGCGCACATGGCAGTGGCGCCCGCACCCGAGACGACCAAAACCGTGACGATGGGTCCGATTTGGTTGACCGTGCCGATCGCGGCGCCTGTCCCGGAGAAATCGGTGGCACCGAATTCGCCGAGCAGGATGTTGAAGGTGAATACCAGCAGCACCGAGTAGGGCAGGGTGAGCATGAGCGCCGGAAGCACGGAAACGCGGGCGACGAACCAGGTCTGCAGCAGGTATTCACGCCAGGCGAACGGGGGCCGGAACATGGCGACCAAGGTGTCCAGCGACATGGCGATGAACCCGCCGAATGCGCGTACCGGCTTGGTCAGTGGATACGTCGCGGTCACGGGTTCCCGCCCGGTACCGACGGGTTCGTCGGCCCGGGTTCGACCATGACGACCGGCGGCATGGCGGAACGCTATCGTGAGCGTTGCTGCAGCGGCTGCTCCTCAATGGGGGCGAATTCCTACCCCCAAAGAGTTAGCCGCAGTTGCGGAGCCGTCTCGGGGGCGAATCACGCTGAGCGCCTCAGTCCACCGCACACGGTCGGCGGACCCCGCTCAGATTTGCTGCGAACCGGGTGTCACCGGGCTTGGGAGCCCCCCGGCAGGCGAACCACCTGCACGAAGAATTCGTCGATCTGGCGGACCGCGCTCATGAACTGATCGAGGTCGACCGGTTTGGTGACATAGGCGTTGGCGTGCAGCTTGTAGCTGCGCAGGATGTCCTCTTCGGCCGACGAGGTGGTGAGCACGACCACCGGGATGGTGCTGAGGTCGTCGTCGGACTTGATTTTCTCCAGCAGCTGACGCCCGTCATATTTGGGTAGGTTCAGGTCGAGCAGGATGAGGTCCGGCCGGGGGGCATCGGCGAACGGGCCGCGCCGGTACAGATAATCCAGGCCTTCCTCCCCGTCGTGCACCACATGCAGGGTGTTCTTGAGCTTGTTGTGCTCGAACGCCTCCCGGGTGATCAGTTCGTCTCCGGGGTCGTCCTCGATGAGCAGGACGTCGATGGCGCGAGTGCTGTCGCTCATGAAGCGGTTCCTTCCAGTTGCAAGGCTTGTGTTGCTTGTGCGATAGGGGCGGGCAGGGTGAAGCGGAACCGGGTCCCGCCGTCGTAGGCGGTGTCGATCGCGATGGTGCCGCCGTGGTGTTCGACGATCTTCTTGACCAGGGCCAGGCCTATTCCGGTGCCCGCGTAGGCATCCCGGCCATGCAGGCGCTGGAAGATCACGAATACTTTGTCGACGAATTCGTCGGCGATTCCGATTCCATTGTCGGAGAAGGTGAATACCCACTGTCCATCGTCTTCCCCGGTACCGGTTTCGGAGGTGATGGTGATGCGCGGGGCAACGCCGTCGCGGCGGAACTTCACCGCATTGCTGACCAGGTTCTGCCACAACATGGTCAGCAGTGTCGGGTCGCCCGTCACGGTGGGCAACGGGCCGGAACGGGTGATCTCGGCACCGGTTTCCTCGATCGCCGTCGCCACATTGGCGATCGCCGCGTCCAGCACCGTATCAAGGTTCACGTCGACCTGAGTGGAGTGCAGCCGGCCGACCCGCGAGAACGTCAACAGGTCGTTGATCAGAACCTGCATCCGCTTGGCGCCGTCGACGGCGAAATCGATGTACTGGTGGCCACGTTCGTCGAGCTGGTCGCCGTAGCGCTTCTCCAGCAGCTGGCAGAACGACGCGACCTTGCGCAGCGGTTCCTGCAGATCGTGCGACGCGACGTAGGCGAACTGCTCAAGCTCGGCGTTGGAGCGTCGCAGCTCGGCGGCCTGCTCGTCCAGTTGTGCGCGCGCGTCGCTGGACGCCTGGAGTTCTTCGACGATGCGGCGTCGCATGTCCTCGACGTCGGCGGCGATCGAACGAATATCCTTGGGGCCCTCCGGAACGATCCGCTCGTCGAAGCTTCCGTTGGTGATCCGCCGGCAGGCTGATGCCAACGCCTCCATGGGCCGGGTGACCGCATTGCGAACCAGGATCGTGATCGCCACACCGGTGATCAGGAATGCGGCGATCACGACGGCGGAGGCGCGGTCGCGCCACGCTCGTGCGGTATCGCGCTCGTGTACCGCTTCGGTGCGAACGGCGGCGAGATGGCTGTTCTGGGCGTCGAAAAGCGCTCGCAGGGAGTCGAATTTCGACTTACCGGCCTCCGCATTCGTTCTCGTCAACACGCTCGGTGAGCCCGGTGTGACGCTGGCGATCACAGGATCCGCGTACTCATTGCGCCAGGCCGCGGCCGCGTTCTCGATGGCGTCTAGGTCCGCAAGTAACTCCGGCCGCCCAGCCAGGTCACTCCGAATAGACTGCGCCGCAGCCTGTTCGGTTCGCTGACCGTCGGAGTAGGGCGCCAGGAATTGCGTGTCGGCGGCGATGACGTAGCCGCGGACCGCTGTCTCCTGATCGCGTAACGCGGCCTGCAGCTGATACGCGGCGACCCGCGCGGGTTGGATCTCTTCGATCAGCTGCCTGCTCGTCTCATCGGTTCGGTTGAGTAGCACCGCGGCGACCAGTGCGCCGCCGAACACCACGACGCCGAGCGCCAACAGCACGACGCTGAGCCAGCCCCGCACCGTCATACCGGACAGCCGGGTGCCTGCGACCTCTTTCATCGGCGGGTCCGCTCAACGCGCAGCACGGCGATGTCGTCGGTCATGCCCCCGTGCGATGCGGCGCGTGCTTCGGCGCCTTCGATGAGACCCGCCACGAATTCGGGGCCGGGAAGGTCCGCGATCGAGCGGGCGAGTTCGAGCAGACCCTCTTCACCGAGTCGCTTCTCGCCGATACCCGAATGCCCCTCGAACAGGCCATCGGTGAGCAGTACCAGCCCGTGGCCGTCGGGCAGTTCCAATTCGTTCAGCGGCCACTGCTGTGCGCCCAGACCCAGAGCTGGTCCGGCCGGCGGTTCGATCCATTCGACGGTGCCCGGCCCGTGCAGCAGCATTCCCGGGTGACCGGCGCGGACGGCGGTGAAGCCTCGCGAGTCGGGCCACATCGCGATGCTGAGCACAGTCGCGAAGATCCCGGTGCCGGCGCGCTCGGCGCGCAGGACCTGCTCGAGGCGGCGCATCCGGTCATTGCCGCGGAGGCCCGCGAACGTCAATGCCCGCCAGGCGATGCGCAGGGCCGCACCCAGCGCAGCTTCGTCGGGGCCGTGGCCTGCCACGTCGCCGACCATGACGTGCACGGTCCCGTCCGGGGTCTGCACCATGTCGTAGAAGTCGCCACCCAGCAGCGCGTTCTCCCGGCTGGGCCGGTACTGCATGACGATCTCGACGCCCGGGTCGTCGTCGAGCAGTGGCAGCGGCAGTAATGCGCGCTCCAGACGGGCGTTCTCCTGGGCGCGCATCTGGCTGGTGTGCAGGTCGACGGCGGTCAGCTCGGTGCGCTTGCGTTCGATGGCGTACAGCACCGACCGGTGCAGAGTCTCAGGTTCGACGTGGCCCTTGACGAGGTAGTCCTGGGCGCCGGACGCCATCGCCGACATGCCGAAGTGCTGGTCGTTGAGGCCGGTGAGCACGACGATCGGCAGCGCCGCGTCCAGCTTGGCCACCCGGTCCACGGCGGCCACACCATTGGCGTCGGGCAGGTTGAGATCCAGCAGGACGCAATCGGGGCGATGGACGGCCAGCTTCTCCTGGGCGATCGCCATCGATGCGGCCCACTCCACGCTGATATCGGCGCCGGCTTCGGAGATCAGTTCCTCGACCAGGATGGCGTCGCCCTCGTCGTCCTCGATCAGCAGCAACGAAATCGGTCGCTTTGTGGCACCGGCAAAACCGGCAGGATTCAGCACCTGTGGGTCATAGGGTGCGCGCATGAAAGATCAGATCCTTAAGTTCAGATCGGCCGCGCTTTGACCTAGGTAATCGTTAGACAACATATCGACCCTACCGGCTGACTCCCGTCGTACCCAAGCCTGGTAGGACGCGACGCAGGTCAACGGCGTGCCGAGCCGGTCAGCGATTGGCCGTGAGCGCCCTGCAGCAGGCAAATTACCGTGCTGGGATAAGGATTGTCCGACGTCCGGTCCTGCTCGGAGTCGATCAGGTAGCTGGTGGTGTACGGCCCTGCCGCGGCAGCGGCGCCGGTGTAGCGCTCAAAGCCGGTCGCGCAATCGCGGGTGGCGACATCGTCGAGGGCGGCGTTCACCGGGATCGGCACACGCAGGTACGTCTCGGCGAGATGGGGTTGGCCACAGTCGACGACGGTGACCTGGACGATGGCGGGATCGGCGGGCGGCGGGTCGGCCAGACAGTCACCGGCCTTGAGGTCCACCCACTTCACTGCCCGGGCTTGCGCCGCCGGTTCGGCCGGCTGGGCGGCATGCGTCGAGGTGGGCAGGGTCGTCGTGGTGGGCGCTGAGGGGATGTTGGCCCGTCCAGCGCAGCCGGCGGCCGCGGTGATCGCAACGCCGATCACCATGCCCCACGCCCTGCTGCGCATCACCCACTGTTTACCGCAGCGCGCCCGGCGGGTACCGGCTTTGCATCATGACAATCACCAAGTTGACCGCCAAGGCGGCGCTGGCGAGCGTCGCGTTCGCCGTGACGTTGATGGCGGGAGCGGGCTTTGCCGCGGCCGCCCCACCAGGGCCTCCGGGCCCACCCGGGCCACCGGGCCCGCCCGTACCGGCGCCCTGGGGTCCACCAGGCCCTGGTGTGAACGCCGGTCCGCCGGGCAACCCGTTGCCACCGGGCCAGGGTTACCAGCCCCCGCCGGGACACCGCGGCGATTACGACAATGTCGTGCCCGTCTGGGCTCCGCCTGCGCCGCCACCCCCGCCGTGGGCGCCGTGGCTGCCGGTGGTCTGGAACGCGGATCTCCCGGCCTGGGGCGTGTGGTGGAACGGCGGCTTCATCGCGCTGTAGCGGATCTAGAAACTGCTCTCACGACCCCGCACGAATGCGGCCAGCGCGGGGTCGTCGGAGGTGAATCGGTCGACCTCTTCGCCGCCGTCGCACCGGTACAGCGCCACCGTCACCGAATGAGCGTGACGGTCGATCACTGCCCAGTGTGCACCGGCGTCCTCCCACCGCTGTAGGACCGCCACCGGGTCGTCGCAGTCACTCATGGCCACCATCATGGCTCGTGGGAGGATGCACGGATGCGACTCGGGTTGCACGCCCTGGGTATCGGCGCAGGCGCCGAGCCCGAGGTGATCCGAGCGGTGGCCGCAGCGGCCGAGCGCCATGGATTCGCGACTCTGTGGGCCGGCGAGCATGTCGTGATGGTCGACAAGTCGGACTCGGAGTATCCGTACTCCGACGACGGCAAGATCGCTGTGCCCGCCGACGCGGACTGGATCGACCCGATGATCGGATTGGCCTTCGCCGCGTCGGCCACGACGACAATCGGGCTCTGCACCGGCGTCCTGTTGTTGCCCGAGCACAATCCGGTGATCGTGGCCAAACAGGCGGCCAGCCTGGACAAGATCAGCGGCGGCCGATTCTCGCTCGGCATCGGAATCGGTTGGTCGCGTGAGGAATTCGATGCTCTCGGAGTTCCCTTCGAACGGCGCGCCGCCCGCACCGCCGACTATGTTGCTGCCATGCGCACTATCTGGCGCGACGATATTGCTTCGTACGCAGGAGAATTCGTCGACTTCGACGCGATCAGGGTGAACCCGAAACCGCGACAGCGGCGCATCCCGGTCCTGTGCGGCGGCAACAGTGATGCTGCGCTGCGCAGGGTCGCACGGTGGGCGGACGGCTGGTACGGCTTCAATCTTCACCCCGACGACGTCGCGGCCCGGGTGTCGATGCTGCGTGAGATGTGTGGGCACGCCGGGCGTGACCCTGGTGAGCTGCGACTGGCGGTAGCGCTGCGCGATTCGAGGCCGTCAGACGTCGGGCGTCTGGCAGAGTTGGGTGTCGACGAGCTGGTTCTGGTCGCCTCGCCGCCGCAGGATCCGGCTGCCGTCGCCGACTGGGTGGCTGACCTAGCCGCGGATTGGCAGTGAGGGAGCGCGGTGAATCACTGGACTGCAGTCGCGGTTGCGGCGGTGTTCGTCTGGCTGGGGATGGTGCTCGCCATTTCATTCCTCGAGGCGCCGCTGAAATTCCGGGCCCCCGGCGTCACGATTCCGCTCGGCCTGGGTATCGGCCGGCTTGTGTTTCGGGCTCTCAACATCTGCGAAGCGGTGCTGGCGGTGGTCGTCGCCGTCGCGTTGGTGGTCGGTAGCCCCGGTCCGGGTGTCGTCGTGGGGGTGCTGGTGGCCGCCTCAGCGTTGGTCATTCAAGTGGCCGGCGTGCGTCCCGCGCTGACGCGGCGCTCGGATGCCGTCCTGGCCGACGCCGGCCAGGCCGAGAGCGGACGGTCGCGCGCGCACTACGTCTATGTCGTGTTGGAAGTCGTCAAGGTGGCGGCGCTGCTGTCCAGTGGCGTTCTGCTGCTCAACTTTTGATAGAGGAAGCTGATGGAGGAATCATGGAATCGATCTCGCTGAACCAGCTCGCCGACGAACAGCTCACCGCGGCCCGCTCGTCGAACAGCGGCCGGGCCGCGCACACCGTGCACGGCGGCCACGATCACCAGCTGCGGCAGACGCTGATCGCCCTGGCCAGTGGCCATCAACTCAGTGAGCACCACACGCCGGGCGAGACGACGTTGCAGGTGCTTCGCGGCCATGTCCGGCTGGCCACCCCCGACGACGCCTGGGAAGGCCAGGCAGGTGACCTGCTGGTGGTCCCGCGGGATCGGCACGGCTTGCAGGCCCTCGACGACTCGGTGATCCTGCTGACGGTGCTGGCCGACAGCTGAGTGGTCAGTACCGGTAGTCGGCCAGATCGGTGGCGCCCTGGCGGATGTCGCCGTCGAGCAGCAACAGTGCCGGAACCATCTCGGAGGTGACCAATCCGTGGCGGCCGGTCACGTCGTCGATGAGGTCGAAGCATTGGGCGATGACCTCCGGGGTGTCGACGACGATGGTGGTCACCGGCACCTGGCGGCCGTACTGAATCAGCTTGTCGCCGTGGGGTTTATGGTCTCCGTGGAAGCCCCAGATGCCGCGTAGGACGGTGGCGCCGGCCGCGGTGTTGGATTCCCACAGCCGTCGCACCAGTTCCCGGTGGACGGGGACGCCGTCGTGATGGGTGGATGCGTCGGTGTGGATCGTCAGCTTCTGGCGTAGTTCGCGGCCGTGCGCGTCCACGGCAGGCAGAGCCGGCGGACGGGCCAGCAGCTGGCCGTCGCGTTTGAGGATCTGTACGCGTTCCACCGTCACCAGCGGCTGATCCATCAGTCCTTCGAGTTCGGGCAGAGCGCGCCGCGCCTGTTCAGCGGTGCCGATCGCGACGATCATGATCGGCACGTCGGTGTTGCCGCTGAAAAAGCGGGCGCGGCGCCGCCGGCCGTCCGCGGTGCCGTCCACGCCGAGGAACACCGTCGCGCCGGCGAAACGGTGGCGGTGCAGCAGATCGCACACCGCGTAGAAGGCGGCCGCGCCGTTGATCCGGCGCCGTCGGCCGACGTAGATCGTGAGCTTGACCCCGTCGTCTCCGTCGGGCAGCTCACCGCTATAGAGCCGGGCCCGCTCCAGGGTGATCAAGCCGCGCTTGGTCATGGCGATGACATCGTCGATCAGCCCGCCGATGGTCTCCGCGGTGTCAACGGCGGCCACCGCGATCGGCGGATCCTCGGACAGCGTCAGGGATTGGTCGCTGCGGATCACGTGCCGCGGGCCGAAGCTGGCGATGCCGCGCAGCATCACGCTTTCGGCGACCTGGCGGTGCGCGTACAGGTCGAGCATCGCCTCGGCCAGGAAGCGGGAACCGGCACGCTGGCGCTCGCCGAAGAACGCAGTCAGCTTGAGATAGGTGTCGTTCACAGCAGCCCCGCAATCCACTGGCCGAGCATCGCCGCGGCGACACCCAGGATGACGCTGACGACGAGATTGGCTATCGCGAGCCAGAGCTGGCGTTCCTCGGTGAGCCGTTGCGTCTCCAGCATCCAGGTCGAGAACGTGGTGTACGCCCCGACGAAGGCGGTGCCGGCCAGCAGCGCGACGTGCTGGCTGAGGGTGAGCCCGCTGACGAAGCCGAGAAGCACCGCGCCGGTGACGTTGACCGCCAGGGTGCCGAAGGGGAACGACCGTGCCGCCCGGCGCGCGACCGCGCGATCGACCATGAACCGGGCCACCGAGCCGAGCCCGCCGATCAGCATCACGCCGGCCCAGATCGCGACGGTCACGCGCGGATCCTGACCCGGCGGACCAGCGCTGTCGCAACGTAGACGGCCAGCAGTCCCGCGACGATGCTGACCGTGCTGTAGGCGGCCGCGAGGCCGTAGTGGTGGTGCTCGATCATCTTCAGGGTCTCGGCCTGCATGGTCGAAAAGGTTGTCAGCCCACCGCAGAGGCCGGTGCCCAGTAGTGGTCGGCGGTAACTCGACAACGGGAGTCGTTCGAGCAGGCGGGTGGTGAAGTAACCGAGCAGGAACGCGCCCACGATGTTGACCCCGAATGTCGCCCACGGCCAGCGCGCCGGGTCGTCGGCGAAGACCGTGGCGAGGATGGCCCTCGCGAGGGTTCCCACCGCGCCGCCGACGAAAACGGCCGCCAGTTCCCGGTTGTCATGACCGAACACGGGCAATCCCCTTAACCGTCGATGAATCCGCGAGCAAGTATCACCCTAGGGAAGGCAGAATTGGCGCCATGGCGGCTAACCCCCGCGCCGGTAAGCCGGCGCTCCCCGAAGACCTCGTCGATCTGCCCCATCTGGTCACCTCGTATTACGCGGTGAACCCCGACCCCGACGACATCGACCAGCAGGTGGTGTTCGGCACGTCGGGGCACCGCGGCTCCAGCCTGGACGGGGCGTTCAACGAGGCGCACATCCTGGCCACCACCCAGGCGATCGTCGAGTACCGCGCCGCGCAGGGCACCACCGGGCCGCTGTTCATCGGACGCGACACCCACGGGCTGTCCGAACCGGCCTGGGTGTCGGCGTTGGAGGTGCTCGCCGCCAATGACGTTGTGGCGATGATCGATTCGGCCGACCGCTATACCCCGACCCCGGCGGTCAGCCATGCCATCCTGACCTTCAATCGCGGACTGAGCTCGGGTCTGGCCGACGGTATCGTCGTCACACCGTCGCACAATCCGCCGCGTGACGGCGGGTTCAAGTACAACCCGCCCAACGGCGGTCCGGCCGACACGGATGCCACCGGGGCGATCGCCAAGCGTGCCAACGAGATTCTGCGCGGTGGTCTCAAAGAGGTGAAGCGGATGCCGCTTTCCCGGGCCCTGCACAGCGCGCAGCGCCATGACTACCTCGACGCCTACGTCGCCGATCTGCCCAACGTCGTCGACATCCACGCGATCCGCGCCGAGAAGATCCGCATCGGGGCCGACCCGTTGGGCGGGGCCAGCGTGGACTACTGGGCGGCCATCGCCGAACGCCACGATCTCGACCTCACCGTGGTCAACCCGTTGGTCGACGCGACGTGGCGGTTCATGACGCTCGACACCGACGGCAAGATCCGGATGGACTGCAGCTCGCCGAACGCGATGGCCTCGCTGATTGCCAGCCGGGACGCCTACCAAATCGCCACCGGCAATGACGCCGACTCCGACCGGCACGGCATCGTCACCCCGGATGCGGGGCTGATGAACCCCAACCACTACCTGGCCGTGGCGATCGACTACCTGTTCTCGCACCGGCCGGACTGGCCGGCCAGTGTGGCCGTCGGCAAGACGGCGGTCAGCTCGTCGATCATCGACCGGGTGGTGGCCGGGCTGGGCCGCAAGCTGCTCGAGGTGCCGGTGGGCTTCAAATGGTTTGTCGACGGATTGATCAGCGGCACAATCGGTTTCGGGGGCGAAGAGTCGGCAGGAGCGTCGTTCTTGCGCCGCGACGGCTCGGTGTGGACCACCGATAAGGACGGCATCATCCTGGCCCTGCTGGCGTCGGAGATCCAGGCGGTCACCGGGTCGTCGCCGTCACAGCGCTACGCCGAGCTGGCCGGCAAGTACGGTGCACCGGTCTATGCCCGCGTCGACGCCCCCGCCAACCGGGAGCAGAAAGCGCGGCTGGCCAAGCTGTCCCCGGAACAGGTCACCGCCACCGAACTGGCCGGTGAGCCGATCACTGCCAAGCTGACCACCGCGCCGGGCAACGGCGCGCCGCTGGGCGGGCTGAAGGTGACCACCGCCGACGGCTGGTTCGCCGCGCGGCCGTCGGGCACCGAGGACGTCTACAAGATCTACGCCGAGTCATTCAAGGGGCCTGAGCACCTGGCCGAGGTGCAGGAAGCGGCCCGTGAAGTGGTGAACTCAGTCATCTCGTGAGTTCGCGTGGACGCGTGCCCCGTGTCCCCGAGGGGATCGATGTTCGGCCGTGGAGCTGGTTGCGGTCTTGCGCGTGCCGGCCGTTGTGCTGGCGGTGGGCGTCGATGCGCCGCGACGAACTGCCAACGCTGAGTGACCCTTTCCCGTACCTGCCCGAGGGAGGTCGCGTCCGCCCAGGTTGTCGGACGTCGAGACGGCGGAGCGAGACTTCTGTGACGCTACGGGCGCCGACGTCGGATTGTTGTCTCCCGTGGCGGCCGCCGCTCCGCTGATGCCCGTGAACGGGTATTGAATCGCTCTCACCACATCTTGTGCGACCACGTCCAGGTACCGGGAAATTGCGTCGACCGGGTTGCGCGGGCCCCAGCCGATGAACGATGAGGCAAACCAGTACAACGGCGCGAGCACGGGCGCAGCGACGATGTCGACCGCCACGATTGCCCACAGCTCCACGAACGTGAATGTCTTCACCAGAGCCACCAGCACCAGACCCGCGGGGTTGACCGCAGTGGCCGTTGGTGACGCCGAAGAAACCGCGGCCAAGGTCACATCGCTGACACGCACCACGTGAACAGGCTCTGCGCGGGTTGTCACGGCCGGAGGTGCCGCCACCACACCTGCAATCAGCACGGCCGAAATCCCAAGAGCGCAAACCGATTGACGAGGTGCCATCCGCATAGGCGCGGACTTTATCAGGATTTTCTCAGGTTTCAGGCAGATCGATACGGCCCGCGCAACACCGCCGCGCTGCCGTCTCACCCGGTCACTACAGTCATAACGTGAGTTCTGTCGCGGAGGGTGACTGCTCCTCGGAAGCCGAGGCCACGCTCCCTCGGGAGGTCTGGGTTCTGATCGCCGCCAACGCGGTGATCGCCCTTGGTTATGGCGTGGTGGCGCCGGTGCTGCCGCAGTTCGCCCGCAACTTCGGCGTGAGCATCAGCGCCGCGACCTTCGTGATCACCGCGTTCGCGTTGATGCGGCTGTGCTTCGCCCCCGCGTCGGGCATGTTGGTGCAGAAGCTGGGGGAGCGCCGGATCTATGTCAGCGGTCTGCTGATCGTGGCCTTGTCGACCGGGGCCTGCGCGTTCGCGCACACCTACTGGCAGCTGTTGGTGTTCCGGGCGATGGGCGGAATCGGCTCGACGATGTTCTTCGTCTCCGCGCTGGGACTGATGATTCGGATCAGCCCGCACAACGCCCGCGGCCGGGTGGCGGGCATGTTCTCATCGGCGTTCCTGGTCGGCTCGGTAGCCGGCCCGCTGCTCGGCAGCCTGACCGCGGGTCTCGGCCTGGCGGCGCCGTTCCTTATCTATGGAGCCGCACTCTTGATCGCGGCGGCGGTGGTGTTCATCAACCTGCGGCACTCGCATCTGGCCGCCCCGGCACCCGCCGACGAACTGACGGTGACTCTCCGGGTGGCGCTGCGGCACCGGGCCTACCGGGCGGCGCTGCTGTCGAACTTCGCGACCGGGTGGTCGGCCTTCGGGCTGCGGGTGGCGCTGGTGCCCCTGTTCATCACCGAGGCGCTGCACCGCGGGCCGGGTGTCGCAGGCGCGGCACTGGCCACCTTCGCCGCCGGCAATGTCGCGGCGGTGATTCCGTCGGGGCGATTGTCGGACCGGACCGGTCGGCGACCGCTGCTGATCATCGGACTGGCGGCGTCCGGGTTGACGACGGCGGTGGTCGGGGCTGCGACGTCGCTGCCGGTATTTCTGATCGGCGCATTCATCGCCGGAGCGGGCACCGGCGTATTCACCGCGCCGCAGCAGGCAGCGGTGGCCGACATCATCGGCAAGGCTCGCGGTGGGACGGCGGTGGCGACATTCCAGATGATGTCGGATCTTGGGTCGATCGTCGGATCGCTTGGTGTGGGGGAGATCGCCCAGCACCTGTCGTTCGAGTGGGCATTCGCGGTCAGCGGCGCCATCCTGGTGTTGGCGTCGATCGGGTGGCTGCTGGCGCCGGAGACGCGGGACCGGCCGCCGTTGGAGCACACCCCACCCCGGCCGCTGGGGCCGGAGGCCGCCGGTGAGCTGCCGTAGCGCGGTGGCCTCAGTGAGATTGCACTGAGGCAGGAAAGCGCGAGTAGGCGTTTGCGTGAGTTCAATCTCGACGCCGTCTCGCCGCGTGGTGCCGGCCGCTGCCTGCTCTGAGCAGCGATTTTGAGGCGCGGGCGCCCGTGGTGTAACTTCGGTGGGCACACCTGGGGCTATGGCGCAGTTGGTAGCGCACCACACTGGCAGTGTGGGGGTCAGGGGTTCGAATCCCCTTAGCTCCACTTTTGGAAAACCCGCTCCGACTTCGGTCGGGGCGGGTTTCCTGGTTTTCGGTCGGATCGGGCCAGTCAAGATGTGACGACAATGGTGGCTTCGTTGATGAACGTGGGTTGATTTCGAGTTCCCCCACATCGAGGTGTTGGGACACGATGGTGTTCGGGTTGTCTGGCGCAGTGCCGTCGGCGCCACTTCCACGTCGCGGTTGAGATCGCCGAACTGGGACCAGCATCCCGCGTGTGCGCGGCTGACTGATAGTAATGCGAACTGACTGATTCAGTGTCTGCTATCTGACTGATTCAAGCCGTGCTAAATGTATGATCGACGCATGCGCTACGCCAGACGCATCATCGATGATGAACTGGATGAGCTCTTCGGGCAGATACCGGCCATCGCGATCGACGGCGCGAAGGCTGTGGGGAAGACGACGACAGCCGAGCAACGGGCCCTCGGCCTGCTGAGGCTCGACGGAAAGCCCAACCGTGAAGCGGTGCACGCTGACCCGAGTCTGCTGTTGCGTCGACCGCGACCGCTGCTTATCGACGAGTGGCAGAAGGTTCCAGAGGTATGGGATGTCGTGCGGCGTGCTGTCGATGACGACCCGACTGGCGGTCAGTTTTTACTTGCCGGCAGTGCTTCACCCCGTCCTGGGGCGACGGCTCATTCCGGCGCGGGACGGATTGGGCGGTTGCGCATGCGTCCGATGACGCTGTCGGAGCGGGGGATCGCCTCACCTACAGTGAGTCTCGCCGAACTGCTCACTGGCAGCGCGCTGCCGCTCGACGGGGTGACGGACGTTCGGCTGGTCGATTACGCGCATGAGATCGTCGCTTCGGGTTTCCCGGGCATGCGGAACCTCAGTGCCAGGGCCCTGAAGTTTCAGCTTGATTCATATCTGCGCAATGCCGTTGACCGAGATGTGCCGGAGCAAGGGCTCGCGGTTCGCAAGCCTGACGCGATGTTGGGGTGGCTGCGCGCCTACGCGGCAGCGACATCCACGACTGCCAGCTACTCTGCGATCCTTGACGCAGCCACCGGCGGAGTCAGTGACAAGCCGGCACGTTCAACGACTATCTCGTACCGAGATGTGCTCACCCAGCTATGGTTGCTGGACCGGGTGCCTGCTTGGGGTCCCGCGGGAAACCCGTTGGCGCGCTTGGCTCAATCGCCGAAGCATCACCTGGCCGATCCGGCGTTAGCGGCGCGTCTACTCGGCTTGTCCGTGGATGCGCTCCTCAACGGTGAAGGTAGGCCGATCGGGCCTCAGGCCGGTGGCATGCTCGGACATCTCTTCGAATCCCTGGTCACACTGTGTGTACGGGTTGCTGCCCAGGCCGTCGAGGCCACTGTGGGTCATCTCCGGACACGCAACGGCGACCACGAAATAGATCTGGTTTTGGTGCGCGACGACGGCAAAGTGCTCGCGGTCGAGGTGAAGCTGGCCGCCACGGTCGACGGTCGAGATATCGCGCACTTGCGCTGGCTGGCCGACCACCTCGGCGAGGACCTGCTCGACGCGGTAATCATCAATACCGGGCCCAACGCCTACCGTCGTCCCGACGGCATTGGAGTGGTTCCGCTGGCGCTACTTGGCCCGTAGCGGATCGAAACTCCGAAGCGTGTTCGATCAAGACCAGCCGACCGCAAAGCCGAGACGGCCGTTGGTTCTTTGCCGACCTGTGTGGAAGTCGCGCCCTGACGACAACGCTGACGACAGTGACGACTGCAAACGACGTGATCTACGGGCCGAATTGGCCATTGACTGCCTGGTCCTGGAGCCTGCCCGGTCCTGGCAGTGTGGGGGTCAGGGGTTCGAATCCCCTTAGCTCCACCAGGCACGACGTTCTAATTTTGCGGGCGCGCGGCACAGCCATTTGACGTGCGACAGTGTGGCGGCACCTCAGATTGTCTCGCGACTATCTCGTCCCTCCGGCGTCGGTCGGGCAATGTGGCACTCATGGTGTCGGTAGCCGCCGAGACATCCTTCTGGCTGCTCAGGCCGGGCGGCGAGCGACTACGAGGGTGAACGTGCCAACCACACTCGCGTGTAGATGCGGGCGAAACCTGCTGTCTTCAGCGTCGTCACAGCAGGGCTAGCTATGTTTAAGCTGTGTCGTCAAACCCAAGGTCCGCGCCACATGGTCAGATTCTGCCGCCCCGGAAAGAGTTCTGGGAGCGCTGGTCGACCCGGGTGGCGGTGGTCACCCTCCTGATCTCCGCGGTGATTGTGGTGGCGCTCGTGACAGATCCGTCGAGCGAACCCTGGTACAGCAAGACTTTCGAGGTCATCCAGGACCTCATCGCGCGAGCCCACCCCGGCGGCGTCACGTCCTAGCCAGCCTCGCAGGAATTCGTGAGGCGCCCAGCGACGGGTTGTTTGGGAGCTTGATCGCCACCGAGGATGAGGTGTCCTTCCGCCGATTTCGACGGTCCGGGAAACGCTAGATGCCGGTGAGCTATCGACACGACAGCCACAAGAGGCTGGCTCCGCCGGCCAGCACGCAATAGATGGCAAATGGTGTGAGCGTGCGTGTTTCGAAGTACCGGGTCAGAAACCGCACCGAGAAATAGGCGGCGGCGAAGGATGCCAAGCTGCCGGCCAATACCTGGCCATGTATCCCGGTGCCCAGCGGGCCGAACAGATCCGGGATCTTCAGGAGACCCGCGGCCAGGATGATCGGCGTGGCCAGTAGGAAGGAGAATCGTGCAGCCTCCTCGTGTGACAGCCCACGCCACATGCCTGCGACCATCGTGACACCCGAGCGGCTGATGCCGGGCAAGAGTGCCAGGATTTGCGCACAGCCGATGAGAACACCTTGAGCCAGGGAAAGCCCGGCCAGGCGGTCGTCAACGGCGTTGCCCGTCGACCCGGTCAGTTCCTGGTGCTCGGCGTGCTCGGCAGACACCAGTACGGGCGTGCGGCGGCGCATCCGCTCTCCGCCGTACAGGATCAGCCCATTGAGGATCAAGAAGATCGCGGCGGGGACGGGTTTGCCCAGAGTCGTGCGAAACACGTGCTCGAGCGCCAGCCCGGACAGGCCCACCGGGATCGTCGCTAACACGATCAACCATGCCAACCGCTCGGCCGGGGTTTCGATCCGGCGATACCGCACGGACGTGACGAAACCTGAAACGATGTGCAGCCAGTCGCGCCAGAAGAACACCAGCAGCGCCGCCGCGGTGGCCACGTGCAGACCAACGATGAACGCCAGGTACGGCGATTCGTGCGACGAGACGTTGAGGTCGGCCGCCCACCGCCCGCCGACGAGTGCTGGCAGAAGCACCGAGTGGCCGAGGCTGGAGACCGGGAACAGTTCGGTGACACCCTGAAGCGCACCGACCAGCAGGGCTTCGACGTAACTCAGGTGCGAATTCACGGCGAGGGGTACCTTCGCGTGGTCATCGGGTCTGGTCGTGTGGGTAGTGCACGGCGGCACGCTACCCCGCTGACGGTCGTGGAGCCAACGCTTCTCAGCGATCTCTCAACAGCGGTGGTTCGGAGGATCCATCACCGGCCTACGCGGTGGCCGGTGCACCACCGTGACTTGTGGTTGACCGAGCTGCTTGTGCGTCACGTATTGGGGCTGCCCTGGCAGCCAAGCGATTTAGAGCATGGTTGCCCGTGCTGCTCGGCGGTCACGCGGGCGGGCGCGGGAGCAATTGGACTCGGATACGCCCGGAGCGCCCTGCGTCGGTGACTCTCAGCGTCGCCTCAGCGCCGAAGCGGCAGCCTCGAATGAGCAAAGCGGCTGCGATGGGAGATGAAATGGTCAGCACGCACGTCCGGAGACACGCCGCCGGGGTCGCGGCACTCGCCTCTTTCGTGCTGCTAAGTGGTTGTGCCGGTGCGCCATCGGGGCCGCCTGCGCGCGGGCCCAGTGCGGCAGTATCGGAGGTGAACCCTGCCGGGGACATTCCCGATACCCAGGCCTATGTCCCTTTCACTGTTCCGGCTGGAACTTTCACCGTGTCGGTGCCGGAAGGTTGGGCACGCAGCGCACAGGGCGATGCGACGGTATTCACGGACAAGACCAATATGGTGCGTCTGGAAACTGGGACGCAACCGAGCGCGCCCACCGTCGAATCGGTGACCACACAGGTACTTCCCGCACTTGCTGCTGCCACGCCCGGCTATCAGCCGGGTGTGGTCAGCGTCGTGCAGGCTAAGCCCGGTCCGGCGATCCTGGCCAGTTATAAAGCCACCGGGACACCGAACCCGGTGACCGGAAAGAGCGCGACCGACGAAGTGCAGCGCTATGAGTTCTGGCGCAACGGTCACACTGCCGTGATCACCCTGTCCGGGCCCGTTGGTGCGGACAACGTCGACCCGTGGAACACCATCATCAATTCCTTTGCGTGGCAATGATGAACCCGTGCGCGGCTCTGACTGCCCACGAGTTGTACCGGTTCTATCGCAGCGAGGACGAGGAAACACAGGCACTGCGCGGAGTGTCCCTATCGGTCGCCGGCGGGGAATTGGTCGCCGTCACCGGACCGTCGGGCTCGGGGAAATCTACCCTGCTGTCATGTCTGGCAGGCACCGACGACCCCGACGGTGGTTCTGTGCATATCGCCGGCGTGCGAATCAGTCATCGGCCCGAGCGTGCCCGATGCGCGATTCGAGCAAGCAGCATCGGGTTGCTGTTTCAATCGACGAATCTTTTTGAGCACCTGACCATTACGCAGAATCTGACACTCATCGGCGCACTGGCTAAGAATACGAACTCCCACCGAGTCGATGAACTGCTGACCGGATTGGGAATAGGCGCACGTGCGGGCGCATACCCGTCCCAGCTCTCCGGTGGCGAACTCGCGCGCGCCGGGCTCGGGGCGGCACTGGTCAACGATCCCGCGGTGCTGCTGGCCGATGAGCCGACTGGCGAGCTCGACAGCGTCACCGAGGCGGTGGTGCTGGACTTGCTGCGCCAGGCAGCCGACCGGGGTGCCGCTGTGGTGGTCGCCAGCCACAGCGTGGCGGTCACGGATGCCGCCGACCGAGTGATCCGCCTACGCGATGGGCGGATGGTCGGGTGACCATCGATGACCGCACCGACACCGACGTGGTGCATTGCGCAGATGTAAATCGGCTCTACGCAAGCGGTGTGGCGGCAGTGCGCGATGTCACCTGCCGCGTTCCGCCGGCCGCGCGCATTGCGCTGACCGGTCGTTCCGGGTCGGGCAAGTCGACCCTTCTGCACCTCATCGCGGGCCTCGACATCCCGACTAGCGGGACCGTGCGCTGGCCTGCGCTGAGCATTGGACAGTGCGGCAGGCCTGCCGGCGTCGGCGTCGTGTTTCAGGGAACAAGCCTCCTCGATGACCTTGATGTAGTCGAAAATGTCTGTCTACCAATGCTGTTCGAAGGAATCTCGGCTACCGATGCGCACCGGCGCGCGCACCTGGCGCTCGCGGAAGTCGACATTGCCGAGCTGGCCGACTGTCTGCCGGAGGACCTCTCCAGCGGTCAAGCTCAGCGCGTCGCGGTAGCTCGGGTGCTGGCGGGCCGGCCTCAACTGATCCTTGCCGACGAGCCGACCGGGCGTCTGGACCGCCGCACCGGCGAGCGCGTGATCACTGCGCTACTGGCCGCAGCTGACAGCACTGGTGCGGCAATCATCATCGCCACCCACGACGACGCAGTGGCGGCGCGTTTGACCAGTCGCTGGACCATGCGCGATGGGCGACTGGACTATGCATCGTGATCGGCCTGTGGACCTGCGGACTGTTGCGGCGACGCGGCGGTCGCCTGACATTCACCGCCATCGGAGTGGCCGTCGCGGTCGCATTGCTGGCCACCCTGGGCTCGTTCGTCGCCTCGGCGCAGGCCACCATGACCCATCGCGCCGCGGCCCGCAGTGTCGTCGATTGGCAGGTGCAGGTACAACCTCAGGCCGGCACCGGCGCTACCGTGCTCAACGAGGTGCGCTCGACACCCATCGTCCGCGCCGCGGTGACTGTCGATTACGCCCATAGCACGGGCTTGACAGCGAAGACCTCCGACACGGCGCAGGCTACGGGGCCCGGCCTGGTCCTCGGCGTTCCATCGGACTACTCGTCGCTTTTTCACGGGGTGATCCGGCCACTGGCGGGAGCCGACAGGGGAGTCCTCGTCGCCCAGCAGGCCGCTGCGAACCTTCACGTCAAGCCGGGTGACACGGTGCAGATTGGACGCGCAGGCCTGCAGCCCGTCGCCGTAGTCGTCAACGGAGTCATCGACCTGCCGACCGCCGATCAGCTGTTCCAGAACGTCGGTGCCCCGCCGGGTACGCAGTCGCCAGCGCCGCCGGACAACGTCGTGCTTGTTGGAAGGCCGCAGTGGCACGAAATATTCGATCCGCTGGCGGCCGCGCGACCGGATCTGGTGTTCACCCAGATCCATGCCTCCATTCAGCATGACCTGCCATCAGATCCTGGTGCCGCCTACCGTCAGGTGGCGGGGGCAGCGCATAATCTGGAGGCTCGCAGCGCCGGGGGTGCTGTGGTCGGCGACAATCTCGGCGCGACGCTGGCCGCAGCCCGCAGTGACGCTGCCTACGCGCAAATCCTGTTCCTATTCCTCGGAGCGCCCGCGGTTGTGCTCGCCGGAATGCTCACTGCGACGGTGGTGGCCGCCGGCGTCACCCGACGTCGGGGCGAGCAAGCCTTGCTGCGTGCCCGCGGGGCGACTACGCGACAACTGCTGCGCGTCGCCACGGCCGAAGCCGCAGTCGTCGGAGTGGGCGGGGCGGTCGTCGGACTGGGCGCCGCGGTCGCCGTCGGACATGGCGTATTCGGCACTGGTGGCACCTTGTGGTGGACGGTGGGTGCGGTGTTGGCAGGCATGCTCATCGCCGGTCTGGCCATGGTGTTGCCGGCCTGGCGCGACCTACGGCGAAGCCACGCACCGGCCGACCCGACCACCCATGCGCCCGCCGGTCTGCCGGCGTGGGCACGGTGGGGCCTGGACATCGTTGCCCTGGCGACGTGCGTGGCGGTGTTCTTAGCACTGCGCCACGCCGGCTACCAGCTGGTGCTGGCACCCGAAGGGACACCCACGATTTCGGTGTCGTACTGGGCCTTCGCCGCGCCCGCGCTGCTGTGGGTCGGCGCCGCGCTGCTGACCTGGCGGCTCGCCGATCTACTGATGGGCCGCGGCAAGCGACTGGTCGGCGCCGCGTTGCGGCCACTGGCCGGCCCGCTCGCGCCGGTCATCACGAACACCATCGCACGGCGACGGCGTTCCCTGGCGTCGGCGATGGTGCTGCTGGCTCTCGCCACGGCATTCGCGGGGTCGACCGCCGTCTTCAACGCGACCTACCGCACTCAAGCCGAGGTGGATGCACTGCTGACCAATGGCGCCGACGTGACGGTGACCGAACCCCCGGCATCCTCGGTGCCGGCACAGACCGCGTCCTCGCTGAGCGCAATTCCCGGTGTACGTGGGGTCGAACGGATCCAACACCGTTTCGCCTACATCGGTGCCGACCTTCAGGATCTCTTCGGAGTCAACCCCGACACGATCGGTAGTGTTACGGCCCTGCAGAACAACTACTTTCAAGGCGGTACCGCCAAGCGGCTACTCAGTCAGCTTGCTGCACAGCCTAATTCGATTCTGGTCAGCGCCGAAACTGTCAAGGACTACCAACTGCGTCCCGGCGACACAATAAATCTGCGACTCACCGACACCCAAAGCCATCAGCCTGTGATGGTGCCGTTTCGCTATATCGGCGTGGTCTCCGAATTCCCCACAGCGCCCAAGGACAGCTTCTTCGTCGCCAACAGCAGCTACGTCGCCGCACACACCGGAAGCGACGCCGTGGGAGCCTTTCTGATCGATACCGGTGGTCGCGACACCGGTGCGGTAGCCGCCCGGGTGCGGGCGCTGGTCGGAACCAGTGCCATCGTGACCGATATCGCGACTGTGCGCGGCACCGTCGGGTCCAGCCTCACCGCGGTCGACCTGGGCGGGTTGAGCCGCATCGAGCTTGGCTTCGGCCTGTTGCTGGCGGCAGCAGCTGCCGCATTGGTACTCGTGCTGCGCCTCGGCGAACGGCGGCGCAATTTTGCGATCGCAACCGCCCTGGGCGCCGGGCCACAGCGGCTCCGAGCCTTCGTGGTCGCGGATGCCGTGCTCGTGGCGGTAGTCGGTCTGGCGTGTGGGTCGGCCGTGATGTGGGCTGTCGCTGCAATGTTGGTCGCTCTGCTCAAAGGGGTGTTCGATCCACCACCGGAAGCCCTCGCGATCCCGTGGTGGTATCTCGGTGCCCTCGTCGCCGCGATCATGGTGACGATCGCAGCTACCGCCACCGTCGCGATCAAATCTGCGGGCCGAGCGCCCCTTGCGGCGTTGCGGGGCCTCTAACCGAGGAGTAGTGCGCCCGCTTTCAGCGTCCTCTCAGCGCGTTGGTGCGATGCTCGCCGCCCCGGACGGTTCAGCGGTGAGCGCCCGGATATCGAGCTACCCACCCGCTCGCTCGCTCGCGATCGGTAGGCGTGGCTCTGACGATTTCCACACACGGTGGCCACGGCTGCCAGTGCGGTCACGGCAAGGGTGACGGAGGAATATGAGGCTTATCGGTCGGTTGCTGGTGGCGGTGATCGCTGCTGTCGCGGCGTTGTTCGTCGGGACGGGCACGTCGCACGCAGGTTTGGACAATGAGCTGAGTCTGGTCGACGGCGGTGGCCGCACGATGACGATTCAGCAGTGGGACACCTTCCTCAACGGGGTGTTCCCGCTGGACCGCAACCGGCTGACTCGGGAGTGGTTCCACTCCGGCAAGGCTGTCTACAGCGTGGTCGGCCCGGGTGCCGATGAGTTCGCGGGCACCTTGGAGCTGGGTTACCAGGTGGGCTTCCCGTGGTCGCTGGGTGTGGGCATCAACTTCAGCTACACCACCCCCAACATCCTGCTCGACGACGTCAGTATCTCGCCGAGGAATTTCGCCCCGCTCAACCAGGTGATCACCCCGAACCTGTTCCCGGGTGTGTCGATCTCCGCTGACCTGGGCAACGGCCCCGGCATCCAGGAAGTCGCCACGTTCTCCGTCGACGTCTCGGGCCCCAACGGCTCGGTCGCGGTGGCCAACGCCCACGGCACCGTCACCGGTGCGGCCGGCGGCGTGCTGCTGCGCCCCTTCGCTCGCCTGATCTCCAAGGCCGGCGACAGCGTCACCACCTACGGCGAACCCTGGAACATGAATTGACACAATTCGGCCGCGACCCCTGCTCAGCGAATTCTCAGCGCACTCCTGGCATCGTGTGCAGTGTCGGAAATGACTCGGCGCGGCATCGCCGTCGCGCGACTGCACCCCGTTAGGTCCGCCGATGGAGGCCGGCGTGCCGCCGTGGAGATCCGTTGCGCTCTCGTTGACCCCGATGCGCGGATGCTCTAAACCTAGCGGCGGCGCGCCGGCCGTTCGGCATACTTGCACTACCGTTGCCATGACCCAGTAGAGGGGTGTCAGGGTGAAAATTCTGCTCGTCGAAGATGAACCCCACGTCGCGTCCAGCCTCAAACTGGGTTTAGGTGCAGAAGGATTCATGGTCGTCCATGCCGCAACCGGCACCGAGGGCCTGTGGCAGGCGACCGAGAACCGGTTCGACGTGGTCGTGTTGGACATCATGGTGCCCGAGCTGAGTGGCTACGAAGTGCTGCGTCGGCTGCGCGCTCGCGGCATATGGACGCCGATATTGATGTTGACCGCGAAGGACGGCGAATACGACCAAGCCGACGCCTTCGATCTGGGTGCCGACGACTACCTCGTCAAACCATTCTCATTCGTGGTTCTCGTCGCTCGGCTGCACGCCCTGGCTCGCCGCGGTGCGCCAGAACGACCGGTCGTCATGACGGCCGGCGATCTGACTCTCGACCCGGTTCGACATGTGGTGGCGCGAGACGGTACATCGATTGATCTGAGCCCCAGAGAGTTCAGTTTGTTGGCCTATCTGATGCGCAACAAAGACGCAGTCTGCACCAAGGCTGACATCCTGCACAATGTGTGGGATCCACACTACGAAGGCCCGGACAACATTGTCGAGGTATACGTCCGCTATGTGAGGCGAAAGATCGATATACCGTTCGGAGCCAACACTATTGAGACGATTCGCGGCGTGGGCTACCGGCTGGAATCTGGGATATTTGCAACGGGAAGCTGAACGTTGATGACAGTGCCCCCGCCTGGCCGGTCGGCGATGGTGATATCGCCGTGATGGGCGGCGACGATCTCGGCGACGATAGACAGGCCTAACCCGCTCCCGCCGCCGCCCCGCGACCGGGAAGTGTCCAGGCGGACGAATCTGTTGAACACCCGCTGACGATCAGCAGCCGGGATTCCCGGACCGTCGTCGGCCACGGTCAGGATTGCTTGGCCGCTGCGGGTGGCAACTGTCACGTCGATCGCTGAAACAGCATGGCGGGCAGCGTTGTCGAGCAGATTGCGCACTACTCGCGACAGCGCGGGACCGTCGCCCCATACCTCGACCGGAGTGGTGGCGACATGCACCGTATGCGTGCTGCTTCGCCTCAGCCGAACAACCTCGCCGGCGGCGATCTCGTCGAGGCGGGTCTGGTCGCGGTCAAATGCGAGGCCACGTTCATCAGCGCGTGCCAGAAGCAGCAGATCCTCGACCAGTGTGCGCATCCGTTGTGCCTCGGGAACTAAAGTGTCCCTGGCTAATTCGATGTCGAGAAATTCTGGATGAGCCACCGCCACGTCGAGTGCGGAGATGATCGCCGTCAAAGGACTGCGCAACTCGTGGGAGGCATCTCCCACAAACTGGCGCTGCGCCAGGTGGCCCGCTTCGATGCGATCGAGCATGTCGTTCATCGTCAGGGCAAGTGCCGAGATCTCGTCGCGGCCAGGTGGAACCGGCACGCGCTCGGCCAATTCCGAGGTGCTGATCGCTGCCACCCGGGCGCGCATGGCGTCCACAGAACTCAGAGATCGTCGCACCAAGCGATACGTCGCCCCAGCGGCGACGGCGACGACCACCGGCGCGGCCAGCAACAGCAGTATGACTGCGGTACGTACGGTGGTTTCGGCCGCGTCATCACCACCGCCGACCAGGACGACGAAGGAGCCCTTGGGGGTAGTGATCGATTGGGCGCTTATCCGCATGTCGCCGTCGGGGGAGGACGTCGGGGTCATCCCCGTCCGCAGGGTGGCGCTCACCTGTTGCAGAGGGATCAACGGGGTGTCGGAGACGCTGTCAGAGCGACGCAGAACGAGGCCGTCGCGACTGATGACCTGCACCGCATCGATGCGTTGGTCGGTCGCCAACAGTGGGTCGTCAAGATCAGCGGGCGTGTCCTCGATCAAGCCGGCAGAGACGTCTCGGACCCTCGCCGCGGCGGCTGCATCGACCCCGGCGATCAGCGAGCGATAAAAGACGCCGGTCAACGCCGCGCCGGTCAAGGTGTACGCGACAAAGACGACGGTTCCTGCGATAAAGGCAGATCGGGCCGCAATGCTCCAGTGCGGCAGTCGCAGACGAGACCCCAGCCGCGATAGTCCGGACCTTGACAAGGTTGCCTCGTTCACTCCTCTACTGTGCAGCAGTCTCGGGCAATCAGCGGCGCGACAAACTACCTGGCCTGCTCCCAGCTGATACTCATCACGCATCACAAGCGACTCCGCGCTGGGCCTCAGGGCGCCTCGAGCACCCGAGGAACACACCCCGGGTGGTGACCATCTTCAGATCGGCAGTGCGGGTGACGCCGAGCAACTCGATGACCGCCCGATCGGCAGACCGAGAAGGATGGTGAACCCGGCAAAGGCGCCGAGCAGGGTGATCTGACTGGTTGACATGACTCTCGCTCACTGCGGTCGTACCGGCCGACTGACGATAACGACGGTGAGCCTCAACGAAGCAGATTGAACGGTGTTGTATTTACTGCCTCTCAGCGTGTGCTCAGCGAGCGCTACCTACGGTTCGTGTCGTGACAGAAACGGCCGACACCACTAGTTCGATGACCGGACGCAACCTGCTCAGTAAGGTTCCCGAAGTCACCGTGTGGTTCTGGGTTATCAAGATCCTCTGCACCACGGTCGGCGAAAGCTTCGCCGACTGGATCAACATGACGCTCGGCGTCGGGCTGATCGTCACCGCGCTCATCTTTACCGCAGTCCTCGCCGTCGTCTTGGCCTGGCAACTGAGTCTGCGCAGCTACGTCCCGTTTGTGTATTGGCTCGCCGTCGTGATGCTCTCGGTGACCGGCACCCTGTACACCGATATTCTCACTGACCAGTTCGGTGTCCCACTTGTGCTGAGCACCAGCACCTTTGCCCTGACCTTGGGTGTCGTGTTCGCCATCTGGTACGCCCGAGAACGGACGCTTTCGATACACAGCATCGTGAGTCTGCCTAGAGAGCTGTTCTACTGGCTTGCGGTTCTGGTCACCTTCGCCCTTGGGACGGCGGCAGGCGACTGGACGCTGGAAATCACCGGCTGGAGTCCAGGAATGTCGGTGCTCCTACCCGCCAGCCTGATCGTCGTGATCGCCATTGGCTGGCGTATGGGTGCAAACGCGGTGTTGTCGTTCTGGCTCGCCTATATCCTCACCCGTCCACTGGGTGCCAATCTCGGCGACTGGTTGGCCTCGCCCTGGTCGCAGGGTGGCCTTGGAATCGGTACCGCCGTGACCAGCATCGTCTTTCTGGCCGCGATCCTCGCGACCGTCGGCTACCTCACTTTCAGCCGCACCGACGTAGTAGAGGATTACGACCGCAGCCACGCCCCGCTGGTCACCACTACCCCCCGTCGCGAGCGTGTTCTACTCGGCTATTACCTGGTTGCCGCGGTGGTGACCGTCGCAGTTCTGGCTTGGGCCGGTATGCGGCCTCACGAGACCGCCAACAGCGACGAAGAGCCAGACAGTCCGGTGGCGAGTGCGCCTGCTCTACCAGGGAACGCAGGCCCAGCAAGCGCCCACTTCCCAGCCCCCGAGATCGCTCGCCTCCGCTCGATCGTGGATGACACCCTTGCCAAGGTCACGGCCGGCGACCAAATCGGAGCGAAGAATCAAATCACCGACCTCGAAACCGCTTGGGACGCCGACGAATCTACGTTGCGGCCGATGGACGAAACCGCTTGGCACCACCTCGACAGTCAGATCGACAGCGCATTACATGCGGTACGGAAGAACAATCCCGACCCAACGACCGAGGTGCAAAGCCTGACAGCGCTTTCCAAGTTATTGCAGTGACGCGGTTTGCCCGTAGTTGAGACGTGCGGCAAGCGCACCGACCGCCTCCGGTCCGGGACCGAACTATCCGCCCTCAGGATCGTGTATCGCCCGTGGATGACCGGCGTCGCAGCGAGAACCCTCTCCGCGCTGGCACCGGTGCGCCATGGTCGCGGACGATATTGCCCCTCGCGATCAGCTCCAGTGTCACGGCGACCGCACAGGTTTGCGATAAAAGGATGGACAGCAGGATCAGTATTTGTACTGCGCCGGCTTGCATTGCCGACCCTGTGCTGAGTAGCACGCCGACGAAAGCGCCTGGGAGCGTGACCAAACCCACCGTTCTGGTTTGGTCGAGATTCGGCAGGAGTGCATCGGCAGCCGTGGGCCCAATCATTTCCATGCGCGCGAGCCGGTCGCTGAATCCTAGGCTGAGTAACGCCTCGACCTCACCAGCGCGGGTGCCGAGGGTGTCGAGCGCGCGCCGCGCTGCGACCGCGACGGCGGTCATCGTGCTGCCCAACAGGATCCCGACGATGGGCACGATGGCGACTCCAGTCATGGGCACCAGACCGGACGCGAGCAACAATGGCACTACCGAGATCATGCCGGTGGCGAGTGCCGCCCCCAGCAGCCAGGAACGGTTGGATTGGCTGCGGCGCGCTGCAGTGATCGTTGCTGCGACGAACATGACCACCAGTACCGCGAGCGACGTCCGCAGGTTGGTCAGTGCGGTGGTCAGGATGGCGGCGACGGCGGCTAACTGTAGGACTGCCCGCACCGCGGCGCGCGGGACTGTCCACGGCGAGCCGAGCGCCGTTGACCAGTACACGGCGCCGGCGGCAAGCACCATCACCAGGCATATGACGACGAGTGTCGGGCTAACGATGGGTTGCGACAGCTGCACACGGTCGATTCTCCGGCAGACGAGATCGCTGAGGCTGCTGGTTTGGTCGCGCCGGTCAGCGGCGCGTAGTTTCTAGGACGTCAAACCAACACGCAGGATTTAGCGAAAGCCATAATGTCCGAGGATCAGAACCCAGACGTTCCGCCGAATCACCTCTCCATTGATCCGCGCAGCCCCTTCTACAACGAAGAGGTGCTCCTGCGCGACGTGGGCATTCGCTTCAACGGCGCCGAAAAGACCAACGTTCACGAATACAACGTCGACGAGGGTTGGGTGCGCGTGGAAGTCCCGACCGCCAAGGACCGCCGCGGCAATCCGATGGTCGTCAAGGTCAGCGGCACGGTCGAGCCGTATTTCCGCCAAGCGGAATAGCGGATGCGGGGATATCAACCCGCATGACTCTCGTCGTTCCTGATCGCCCGCGCTGACGACGTCGCCAGGACATCGCCCAACCGGCCGAGAACGGCGTTTACTGGAGATGCAGAGCCAGAATCGCGGTCCGCGAGAAATCTGGGATTCTGCGTCAGGAGTGACACCATGACGCCGCGACAGTTCCGAACCGATGCGGGTCGACACCCGACACCGCCCGAACACACCCCGCGCCTACGCCTAAAACCCAAAGCGCCACACAGTGGATATGTCGACGGGGCATGGTGGCCGCACAGTGATGACCTGGCCGCGGAGCTTCCCGATTTGCTCGCGGTCCTCTCGGTGCGACTGGGTCGCGTCGACCGGGTGCTGTACAAGTTCAGCGACTGGGCGAATGCACCCGCCAAGTTCGGGACGGCCGACGGCGCCGTACACCTCGACGGATACCGTCTCCAGCCGCCCAATACTGTCGAAGTTCTCGGACTCGGCGGCAGCAGGATCGTGCTGCTGGTGGTCCCGCCCCACACCCAGCCGGACCGCGCGCATGCCGCCATGATGGCCGCGGCGGCCCCGGACGACGACTCGACCGTCGATGGCCTTCTCATGATCAGCCTGCGAGATAGGGAATCTCGCACCCAAAGAGCCGCTGCGCAGGAGCGTTGGGATTCAGAAGGTGGTGCGCTGCAATAGCTTCCAGCGCTCAATGGTTGTGGTGCACGTTCGGTCAAGCCGTTTTCGGGGTTGGGGAATGCGACCGTTCAGGGGCTTGCGCTGATGGCGCCTGAGTGACTGAATCGTGCGGCCCTTCGATGGATGCGATGTTCGCGGCCGCGGGTGCGCTGCGGCTTTTCGGCCAGGCGGGTCTGTTCGGCGTAAAACCACTTCTTCGTCAACTCCACCAGGATCAGGTAGACGACGACGAACCCGCCGAGGGCGGCGAAGAACTGCAGCGGCAGCGCGGCGAAGCCAAGGGGGCGCGCCAGCGGCGAAATCGTGATCAGGATGCCAATTGCAACCACGGCGACACTGGTGAGCGTTAAAGGAACACTGGCCCGGCTGCGGAAGAACGGCACCCTGCGCGTACGGATCGCGAAGATGATCAACGTTTGTGTGGCAAGCGATTCCACGAACCAGCCGGTGCGGAATTCGGTGGCACCTGCGTGCAGCACGCCCAACATCAGGCCGAAGGTCAGGAAATCGAACAGCGAACTGATCGGGCCGAAAGTGAGCATGAATCGCCGGATGAAGCCGATGTTCCAGTGTGAGGGTGCCTGCAGTTGGTCCTCGTCGACGCGGTCGGTGGGAATGGCGAGCTGTGAGCTGTCGTAGAGCAGATTGTTCAACAGGATCTGGCTGGGCAGCATCGGCAGGAACGGCAGAAGGGCCGACGCGGCGGCGGCGCTGAACATGTTTCCGAAGTTGCTCGAGGTGCCCATGAGCACGTATTTGATGGTGTTGGCGAAGATCCGCCGGCCCTCGGCCACCCCCGTTGCCAGCACACTGAGGTCCTTCTCCAACAGCACCACATCGGCGGCGTCTTTGGCGACGTCGGTGGCGCTTTCGACCGAGATTCCAACATCGGCGGCGTGCAGTGCCAAGGCATCGTTGACACCGTCCCCGAGGAAGCCGACCGATCGACCAGTGCGCCGCGCGGAGGTGATCAGCTGCGCCTTCTGCTCCGGGGAGATGCGGGCGAAGATCGTGTGATTCTGCGCGGCATCGCTGAAGTCGTCGGCGCCGAGTGCCTCCAGTTGCGCACCGGTGATGGTGCCCTTGGACGCCAAACCCAAGTCGGCGCAGACTTTTTCGGCCACCCGGGGGTTGTCGCCGGTGGCGATCTTGAGCTCGATGCCCAGGGCGGCCAGTTGGTTCAGGGACTGGCGCGCAGCGGCTTTGGGTTCGTCGGCGAAGACGACGAACCCGGCCAACGTCAAATCGCACTCGTCGTCAGTTGTGATCGTGGTCAGTTCGGCCGCTGGTTTGGCGGCCACCGCGACCACCCGGCGGCCGGCGGCGAACAACGAGTCAAGCGTTTCCTGCGTGCCCTGTGTGTTCTGCGGGGTCATCCGGCATCGGGCCAGCACTTGCTCAGGTGCACCCTTGAGGACCACGATCTGTTTGCCGTTGTCATCGACCAATACCGAGGTGGCTCGGCGGATGTGGTCGAAGGGCACGCTCCCAACACGTCGTACTCCGGCGCCCACCAGATCCTTGGCCTCGGGCGATTCCCAGAGTGCGGCGTCCAACGCATTTGCGCTGACCCCACCCGAGGTCGGGTCGACATCAGTGGCGAGCAGCCCAAGACGCAGGACTGAGTCGCTGTGCGTGCCGGCGTGGTCGACTGCGTCGACCAGGCTGATCCGGCCTTCGGTCAACGTACCGGTCTTGTCGGTGATCAGGATGTCGATGTCGCCGAGGTCTTCGATACACACCAAGCGTTTGACCAACACCCTGGCTTTGGCCAGTTGGCGTGACCCTGTCGCCAGGCTGGCGCTGACGACCGCCGGCAGAAGTTGCGGAGTGATCCCCACAGCGATGGCGAGTGAGAAGAGCACTGAATCGATCACCGGTTTACGCAGCAACAGGTTGCTGACCAAGATCAGCACCGTCAACGCGATCGCCACTTGCAACAGCAGATAGGAGAACCGGCGCAGACCGACCTGAAAGTCGGTCTCGGGCTGCCGCTCACCCAGACCGGCCGCGATACGGCCGAATTCGGCGTTTCGCCCGGTGGCATACACCACCCCAACTCCCTCGCCGGCGCTGACGATCGTGCCCATGAATGCCAGATCGGTGGATTCGGCCAGCTCGGCATCGGCAGCCACCGGGTGGGGCGACTTCTCCGAGCCTGTTGACTCCCCAGTCAGGATGCTCTCATTGCATTCCAGACCGGTCGCCTCGATCATGCGCAGGTCTGCAGGCACGGCCTCGCCCAGCGACAGCCGAATCACATCGCCGGGCACCAGTTGGGTGACATCGAGCGCCGCGAACATGCCGTCGCGGCGAACGACCGCGGTGTGGTGCACACCCGAGTGCAGAGCCGCTGCGGCCCGCTCGGCGCGGTATTCGTTGACAAAGCCCAGCCCGACACTGGCGGCCAAGATCACGCCGATGATGATCGCCTGCACGCTGTCCCCGAGAAAATACGAGACAACGGCGGTGGCCGCCAACAAGATCAGAACCGCGCTGCGCAACTGACGGCCGAGCACCGCGAGCGCGTTGACATGATGGGTCCGAACGGCATTGGGGCCGAAACGCTGCAGTCGCTCAGAGGCCTGCGCACTGGACAATCCCTGCGCGGAACTATTCAGCCAGCCGAGGACCTCATCGACCGGAGCTGCCGCGACCTGTGTGGCGGTCAGCATCGCCGGCAGTGCCGTGACGGGCGCCTTCGGCGTCATCGACATGGCAGCTCTCCCGAGGATCGGCTGACGAACGTGGTGAGGCGTCTTAACGAGTTGGCCTCGCCGAGCGAACTGTAGCCTCATCGTTCAGCCCGCGCCACGAAGATTCGGCGTTCACCGCGATGCCATCTGCAGGCAAACCGATTCCCGCCGAATTAATCTTGACTATCCATCGCGCAACGGGCTCCAAGTCCGCGGAATCGACGACGCAGGCCGTAGTCCACAGCAGCCACGGCCCGGTGCCTCCAGGGGCCGTCCGCCAGAATTGATGCGCTCACTCGGAGCCTGTGACACCTGCATATTCAGGCTTGGCGAGTCGCTCCGCGAGCTGGTTGAGCTCAGATTGAAGCTTCTTCCTGTCATCGGCCGCGACCTCCGTGATGCCAGTGTCAGTGAGGCGCCTGGCGTGCACGACCTTCTCCACGTACTTGTTGGCATTGTCAATCGCGGAGTCGATCTTTCGAAGGACTTCCTCGACATCCGCGGGACGCGCGACGGCCTCAATTTTGTCGGGGTGGTTCTCTGTCCCGGTGATCGTGACTTGATGTCCGCGAACCGTTTGCAGGAAGCAATCCGTCCAGGCAAACGGGGGGAGAGGCAGGATCTGAAGCCGAATGATCGCTTCCTGAAGGCTTTCACCGACTTCAAGCTCCGGCTTACCAATTCTGGATATGTCCCATTTTTCTGACATCGTTGGTCCTTTCCGTGGTCTATTTGTCGTCGCTGGGTCTTAATCGGCTCGGTTAGTCACGGCTGATCTGGGGGAACACCTCGGTGAGTCACTGAGCGCCTTGAGCCCAAGATGTCCGGCGCCGAGCCCCGGAATTGCCAGACGCCCCTACATTTTGGTGCGTGGGGCCATGGCGGGCTAGCGGAGGTTGACGAGGCTACGCAGTCTGGTCACCGATGGGCTGCGTTGCTTGACGCGGGGATATCACGAACGCTGCCTTGGGATTCGGCGTCCTCCCGCGGTGTGTCGTCGCGGTGGGTGTCCGGATCGATCTTGTCGGCGCGCTCGAAATCCTCATTCACTTTGTCGCGGGCGGTGCTGGCGTCATTGCGACGTATGTGCGCTTGATGCTCCAGGCCCTCGGCATGAGCTGCTTTGGCGTCGGCCTCGGCCTGAGCGACACGGCCCCTGGCGGCGATCTCATCGGCGAGCGCCTCGCGTTGCCGGACCATGTGCGCGTCCTCGGTGGCTTTGTCGCGGATGTCTGCGGCTTCGGCTCGACGGCTTTGGATGCGTTTGTTGCGTGCCACCACCGCGATTGCGGCGACGAGCACAAGTGCCGCGACCACGATGACGACGATCAGAAGGATGGTGCTTGTTGTCATGGCGGTTCCTTGAATTTGTTGAGTGGTTCGTTAGTTGGCATCGATTGCGATGGAGCTGTCTCGGCGTTCTGAACTGAGCTGGGGCATCTGGCAATTCGTCGTCGCGCGATTCTGCGCCCCGGTGATTCAGTGGTCCGATCAGTAGTAGTGACGTCGGCCGCCGACCGCATGTCCCATCCGCCCCATGAGCATGAGCAGCAAACCGACCACCAGGAGGATGACTCCGATGACCAGAACTATGTGCGCGAAGGCGAAGGTGGGTAGGAGGCTGGGCAGCAGCAACCCCAGCACGATGAGGATGATTCCGAGGACGATCATGACGTTTACCTGATTTCGATGCGGCGGTTTGTGGCGTAGGCGCTGTTGTGTCATGGTTTGAAGGCGTCGACGATTTTGTCTCCTGCCTGTTTGGTGTTGCCCTTGAACTGATCGACGCGTCCCTCGGTGCGCAGCCGGGTGCTACCGGTGGCGCGGCCGAGATATTTCTTCGTGGCACCTTTGGCGGCCTGGGCCTTGTGTGCGAGCTTTTTACCGATGCTCATTGCGGAGTCTCTCTTTCGTAGGTCAAAAACCATTGTGTGCAACAGAATTCGGCTCGGGTGAGCGGTTAACGGCGTTCGGCGACGTGTGGGGTTTCGGTTGATCTTGTGTCGCGCGAGAATCGACTGAGCAGGCGAGTCCTGGCGCGGCGGGTCGGTGCCGGTTGGGGGTTCGTCTCTGGGCCGGTGGTCGTAGCGATGGGCTGCCGTTCAACCCTTTCGTCGCGTTCGTGGTTGAGAACCGCTGTTTCGCGCTGTGACCTGGCGAGTTGATTTCGGGCGTCGCGGCCGCGGCCGGCAGTGCGTCGCGCGCCGGCGAGTAACACTGAAAGTCCCAGCATCGCTACCAAGCCGACGACGATGCCGAAGAGAAACAACGTCCCGGTCGAGCCGGTCACGTGATAGCCGAGCACAGAGAAGTTCTCGGTCAACGGATGTGCAGCCCCCGCGTTGGCCAGTACGCCGGTGAACCCCACGAACACTGCGATGAGCAGAACGACCAATCCAATGATGACGATCATGTTGAGGCCTCTGATCCGGGTGTTAGACCTCCAGTACACGCTGCATGTTCGTTGAAGTCAACACTGTGAACACAGTGTTGACTTACGTCGTTGACCTGTAGCGTGGACATGCCCCTTAGGACCCCACGACGATGCGGGAAGCGGAAGGAAGTGCAACGGCAATGACGAGACCGCCGGGCGAGCCAACTGCAGGCGCTGGCGATGGCGAACAGGTCGCGCCGGCGGCCGCTCGAGACAACGATCAGCTCACCCGGTCGATGATCCTGCAAACGGCGCAGGCGATCGTCGACCGTGACGGCGTGGATCGATTGTCCATGCGCCGCCTCAGCGAGGCACTGGGCCGCGATCCGGTGATGATCTACCGGCACGTACCCAACAAAGCCGCGGTGCTCGACGGCGTCGCCGAGATCGTGCTCGCGCAGCTATCGGTGGACACCGCAGACCCCGACTGGGCAGGTCAACTGCGCACCGTCGCGCACTCCTTCCGGCAATTGGCCCTGACCCATCCGAATGTGGTGCCGCTGCTGGTCACTCGACCGTTGGCCACTCCGCTTGGACAGCGACCACCAGGCATGCTGCGCCCTCTCGAAGACGTCCTCGCACTGCTCACCTCCGCCGGGTTCACCGGCGACGAGGCGCTCCACATCTACCGGCTGCTGTTCGGCTTCCTCTACGGCCATATCCTCAACGAGTTGCAGGAGGTCATCGAGCGACCCGAGGAGACCGACCACGTACTGCGTCTCGGTCTGCATCGGCTCGCGATCACCGAATTCCCCCTTGTACGCGCAGTCGCACCCGCCCTGGCCTCCTACGACGGCGCCGCCGAACTGGACCGCTTCCTCGATCTGCTTCTTCACGGGTTGGCTGTGAATCTCACTCCAGGCGGTTAAACGATCCCGATGCCCCGGAGTCGATGCAGGCGCACGATCGGCTGCCTCCCGTCGAGGGCTCGGTCTGCCCAGCGGCTGGGACAGTAGTCAATGCTTAGGTGCGGACGTTCTCGTCGGCCCGGGTCATGTCCCCGCTTGCGGACCGTGCGCGCTACCGACGTGAGACTCCGCGCGCATCCGCTCGATCATGTGCGGGTAGTGCAGTTCGAATGCCGGTCGCTCCGAACGGATTCGGGGCAGCTCGGTGAAGTTGTGCCGCGGCGGCGGGCACGAGGTGGCCCACTCCAACGAGTTGCCGTAACCCCACGGATCATCGACCGTGACGACCTCGCCGTAGCGCCAGCTCTTGAAGATGTTCCACACGAACGGGAGCACCGACACGCCGAGAATGAAGGCACCGACGGTCGAGATGATGTTGAGTGTGGTGAATCCGTCGGTGGGTAGGTAGTCGGCGTAGCGGCGGGGCATGCCCGCGTTGCCGAGCCAGTGCTGCACCAGGAACGTGGTGTGGAAGCCGATGAGTGTCAGCCAGAAATGCACCTTGCCCAGCCGCTCGTCGAGCAGGCGGCCGGTCATCTTCGGGAACCAGAAGTAGATCCCGGCGTAGGTCGCGAACACGA